>NZ_SMBY01000004.1:95011-270423 GCF_004342665.1 Samsonia erythrinae
CTGCGGGTCAACGCGATGCGTTGCTCAAAACCGTTCCGGTTTTGTCGAACCTTGGTCGAAGGTTCTCACCTTCCCCTGATGGGAATCTGATGCGATAGCGTTGGAGTTTTGTGCGAGAGTAGGTCGTGAAATGGTGGTGGGGGAAGGATAATTCGGTGCTGCGCACCTCACCCTGCGGGTCAACGCGATGCGTTGCTCAAAACCGTTCCGGTTTTGTCGAACCTTGGTCGAAGGTTCTCACCTTCCCCTGATGGGAATCTGATGCGATGGCGTTGGAGTTTTGTGCGAGAGTAGGTCGTGAAATGGTGGTGGGGGAAGGATTCGAACCTTCGAAGTCTGTGACGGCAGATTTACAGTCTGCTCCCTTTGGCCGCTCGGGAACCCCACCACTGGCCTTGCTGCAAGAGGCTTACGCCTCAAGCGGAGCGCATCATATCAAATGACGCGCTCCTGTAAAGCCGGATAGACTAAAAATGAAAGCGTTTGCCGTTTTTTTATTCCGTTCGGTGCATCCTTATACAAAAGATGACCGTTCAACAGAATTACAGAATAATGGTACGGTTACCATAAACAAAAACACGCTGCGCCAGCACGCGGTACAGCGCACGGCTCAACACATTTTTCTCGACGTCGCGACCGGCACGCATCATGTCATCCGCCGAGTAGGTATGGTCGACGTGAATCACGTCCTGCATGATGATGGGACCTTCGTCCAGATTATCGTTGACGTAGTGGGCTGTCGCGCCAATGATCTTGACGCCGCGTTCGTAAGCCTGATGGTACGGGCGAGCGCCGATAAAGGCCGGAAGGAACGAGTGGTGGATGTTGATAACCTGATTCGGATAGTGCTGTACAAACGCGGGCGTCAGCACGCGCATATATTTCGCCAGCACGACGTAATCCGGTTTGTATTGATCGATCTGCGCGATCATCTGCTGATCGTGCTCTTCACGAGTCAGCCCTTCGTGGCTGACCAAATGGAATGGAATATCAAACCGTTCAACCAGCGTTTGCAGTGTGTCATGGTTGCCAATAACGGCGGCGATCTCGACATCCAGTCCGCCATAGGCGCTTTTCATTAATAGATCGCCCAGACAGTGGGCCTCTTTGGTAACCAGAATAACGATACGGCGTCGACCCGCGGTCGTGAGTTCTCGCGAAGAACCTTCGGGCAGCGCGCTATCCAGATCGGCCAGCAGCGTGGTGTCGTTGAAAATGCCTTCCAACTCGGTCCGCATGAAAAAACGTCCGGTGCGGTGATCGACGAACTCATTGTTTTGCACAATGTTCAGTTCGTGCTTATAACAAATATTGGTAATTTTCGCGATGAGCCCTTTCGCATCAGGGCAGATGGTGCGTAACACTTTTCTTTGTATATTCTGGGATTGCATGAGCGCGTGGATCCTGTCCAAAAACTGAAATAACGATCTTAGGGTAACGCAGCGGTAAAGCCGCTGTGGGCGACTGCCTGTGTTCTATTGGCCGCAACACTTTTTGTATTTTTTGCCGGAACCGCACGGGCAAGGTTCATTTCTGCCCGTCTGCACATGAACGCCATCCATATAGTACCAGCGATTATCCTCGCGAAGGAAGCGAGAGCGTTCCCGCATGAGTTCTGTTCGCTGACAGCCGTCTTCCGCAAGGTAACGCGCGGCGAATTCCACATAACCTTCATCGGGCGTTTTCCCGGGGGAGGTGGCCAGTATAGTCAGACCAAGCCAATGTGAGCGCTGACAACTTTCGGCAATCTCGCTTCGCCACTTTTCCGGTTGAAGATTTGGGTGCCAGGTGTCGATAAGGTAATTGATATCGTGTTTGACATAGGCCGTGTAACGTGAACGCATCAAGAGAACGGGTTCGGCCGCGGTTGATGCGTGAGTGAGGTATGACTGACAGCATGCGTTATACTGCAATCCGCTGCCGCAGGGGCAAGATTCTGACACAATGTCTCCTGAAGATAATTAAGATAAAAACTGATAGATAAGAATCAGATCCCTCTTCAGTATGCCGATATGTTACCTAAGAAACTCAGCGTGTAGCAATGTGCGCTAAAATGAATGCGGGTGGTCTAGCATGCAACGGAAAAAAATTGGCGTAGCGTTGGGGTCCGGCGCTGCGAAAGGATGGGCGCACATTGGTGTACTCAATGCATTGAAAGATTTGGGCATAAACATTGATGTGGTGGCCGGCTGTTCTATCGGTTCGCTGGTTGGCGCGGCGTATGCCACAAACAATTTATCAATCATGGAGCGCTGGGTTCGGGGATTTGGCTATTGGGATGTCATCCGATTGATGGATCTCTCCTGGCGGCGCGGCAGTTTGCTACGCGGCGATCGCGTATTTAATAGCATAAAGCATTTGTTACGTACAACGAAAATTGAAGACTGTGCTATCAAATACGGCGTGGTGGCGACAAACCTCAGTACAGGCCGTGAACTCTGGTTAACGGAAGGCGATCTGCATCAGGCCATGCGCGCGTCTTGCAGCATGCCCGGTTTATTGTCTCCCGTGAGGTTCAATGGTTACTGGCTGGTGGATGGCGCGGTGGTTAATCCGGTTCCTGTTTCTCTGGCGCGGGCGCTGGGTGCAGACAGGGTGATCGCTGTCGATTTGCAGCATGACGCCAGCCTTAATCATCAGGGGTTTTTATCCGTCAAACCCACAGCGGCAACAATGGATGTGAAAAATGCGCCGCAAGACTGGCACAGCAAAATTCGGGCGCGCTTGCTGAGAGGGCGGCGTCAGCCGACCGAAAGCTTGCCAAGGGCGATGGAAATCATGAGTACATCGATCCAGATTCTGGAGAATCGATTAAAAATGACCCGAATGGCGGGCGATCCGCCCGACGTGTTGCTGCAACCACGCTGCCCTCAAATTGCCACGTTAGATTTTCATCGGGCGCAGGAAGCGATTGAGGCGGGCTATCAAGCCGTCGAAAAAATGCGTGATGAATTATTGATGTTGGTGGAAGAAGCGCGGTGAATGTGCCGGTTTTCCGGCAGTTTGGCGCAACGAAGAGGCGATGATTCGGTGTTTGAAGTAAGAGGTAGGGATGGAACAACCATTAGCGGGTAAGCATATTCTGGTCATTGATGATGAGGCCGTTTTCCGGTCCGTGCTCGCTGGTTATCTGGCCTCTCTTGGCGCGTTGATTCAGGAAGCGGCGAATGGATTGGAGGCGTTGACTATCCTTGAAGGTTATCAGCCCGACTTAATCATTTGCGACCTGAAGATGCCGACGATGGACGGAATGGAATTCCTTGAACGTCTGCGCCAGAAAGACAGTGATACGCCGATTCTTGTGATTTCGGCGACCAGTCAGATGGCGGACATCGCCAAAGCGTTGCGGCTCGGCGTGCAGGACGTCTTGCTTAAACCGATTCGCGACTACACGCGCTTACGCGAAGCCGTCATGTCCTGTCTGTATCCCGATATGTTCACCTCACAGCTTAATGAGGTGGAGCAATTGATGCAGGATATGGATTCCCTTAATCAGTCTTCTGAAGCGGTCAACAAACTGTTAGCCCAGCTACAGCCGCCAGTACAGCAGACACTGGCACACTGCCGCGTTCATTATCGTCAGCTCACCGCTGCGGATGTCCCAGGACTGGTATTGGATACCGCCGCGCTATCGGATAAAGAATTGGCATTCTACTGTCTTGACGTCACTCAGGCCGGCAATAACAACGGAACGCTGGCAGCGTTACTGCTTCGCACGTTGTTCAATGGGTTGCTTCAGGAGCATCTGGCTAACCAGCAACATCGTTTACCGTATTTGCCGACGTTATTAACTCAGGTAAATCAACTGCTGCGACAGGCAAGTTTGGAGGGCCGTTTCCCGCTGCTGGTAGGGTATTACCATCGGCCATTGAGACAGCTTATTCTGATTTCCGCCGGGCTAAATGCGACGCTTAACGTTAATGAACAACAGATCGCGCTGAATAGCGGAGTCCCTTTGGGAACGTTAGAAGGTGCTTATCTCAACCAGTTAAATTACCAGTGCGATGCATGGCAATGCCAGATATGGGGCGTGGGGGGGCGTTTGCGACTTATGTTGGCGACAGAATAAGCTGGCACCACTGTGGTGGCCGGTTTTGGCAAATACTCATCTCTCGTTATTATTTTCATTCCCTGCGATGTAGGGAATTTTCTTATTTTTATTGAGCGCTAACGTTGGGACAAGCGTGTACTTGTTAAAGTAGTTATACTCCTTCGGTTATCCAGATTAGATAAATAAAGTTCATTATTTGAACGTTATATAAGAGGCTGTTTATGTCTATTGTGAATAAAAAAGTAAAAAAAGCGGTTATTCCGGTTGCAGGGTTAGGAACGCGTATGCTGCCTGCCACTAAGGCTATTCCTAAAGAAATGCTGCCGTTGGTAGATAAGCCGCTTATCCAATATGTCGTTAATGAGTGTATTGCGGCAGGGATTAATGAAATTATTCTGGTGACACACTCCTCCAAGAATTCTATCGAAAACCATTTCGACACCAGTTTTGAACTGGAAGCGATGCTGGAAAAACGCGTTAAGCGCCAGTTGTTGGAAGAAGTGCAATCTATTTGCCCGAAACACGTGACTATTATGCAGGTTCGACAGGGGTTGGCAAAAGGGCTGGGCCATGCCGTATTGTGTGCTCATCCATTAGTGGGTGATGAGCCCGTTGCCGTTATTTTGCCCGACGTGATCATTGATGAATATCAGTCCGATCTGGCGAAAGATAACCTGAGTGAAATGTTACAGCGCTTTTCCACTACGGGTCATAGCCAGATTATGGTCGAGCCCGTTGAAAATGTAAGTAGTTACGGCGTGGTGGATTGCAAAGGTGTGGAATTAAAAGCGGGGGATAGCGCACCGATGGTCGGCGTGGTTGAAAAACCCAAGGCTTCTGAGGCGCCATCTAATTTGGCGGTCGTCGGCCGCTATGTCCTCTCGGCTGATATTTGGTCTCTGTTGGAAAAAACGCCGCCAGGCGCAGGTAATGAAATTCAGCTAACCGACGCTATCGCTATGCTGATGGAAAAAGAAACGGTAGAAGCTTATCACCTGAAAGGGGTGAGTCATGACTGTGGTAACAAATTAGGATACATGCAGGCGTTTGTAGAGTATGGCCTGCGTCATGATGGTTTAGGCCAGGATTTTGCGAAATGGTTGCAAGACGTGATTGAAGACGATGAGAAATAACTGATGCCAGCGCTTCCCTCTGTTTCGAGAAATGGAGGGAAGAAGAGAGGGGATATAGAATTTCTCTTCCGGTAAACGTTTTGCAAAGAAAAAGCCCCGATGACTATCGGGGCTTTTTACATGTCGCGCGTATAAATAATTACAGCAGGAAATCGTCTAAAGACTTACCTTGCTCTTCGATCGCTTTTTTGATTACAGCAGGTGTACGGCCCTGACCAGTCCAGGTTTTGACTTCACCGTTTTCATCAGTATATTGATATTTAGCAGGGCGGGCAGCGCGTTTGCTTTTACCTGCGACTTTCAATGAACCAGAAGACTGTAATAATTCGTTAGGATCGATACCATCAGCAATTAGCATATCGCGGTATTGTTGCAATTTACGCGCACGTTCTTCAACTTCTGCCTGAGCCTGGCTTTCTTCTTCGCGGCGTTCATTAACCACGACTTCCAGTTTCTCCAGCATTTCTTCCAATGTATCCAGGCTGCATTCTCTCGCTTGGGCACGAAGAGTACGGATGTTGTTAAGAATTTTTAGTGCTTCGCTCATATGATAATCTCAAATTAATATTATTGGTGGCGTGTAGTGTGATAATAGAGTGCTATTTTCTTTTCTGCAATAGTCAAATTTGTAAGTTTGTTAAAAAACATCATTTTTAAAACAGATATCACGTCGTATGTTACATAAATATAAATACTTTCCGCTTATGAAAAAATACATTTTCTGGCTGTTTTTCTGCATCAACATGCCGTGCTTGTTGGCTTATTGATACGATATCGCCGTTTAAGAAATGTTTATATTTTTTATCCGATGGGCCATCCGTTAAGGCTTCTTAAGCAAGAGGTGGTCGGATAATAGGCCATTGCGAAGTCCGAAGACGCATTGTTACAATAAGTTTTAACGGCATGAAGATCATATAGCGAGCTTTTTGGAGTAGTCAGGTGGCCCAACTTTATTTTTATTATTCTGCAATGAACGCAGGAAAATCAACGGCGCTATTGCAGTCGTCATATAACTATCAGGAACGCGGAATGCGCACGTTGGTGTTCACCGCAGAAATAGATAATCGGCATGGCGTGGGCATCGTCAGTTCACGGATTGGCCTTTCTTCCCCGGCATTATTGTTTAATCCCCAGACATCTTTATTTGGGCTGCTGGAGAAAGAACACCGTGCGCAACCCGTAGACTGTGTATTAATTGACGAATGCCAATTTTTAACTCGCGAGCAGGTCAGTGAGCTTTCCGATGTTGTCGACCAATTAGATATCCCGGTGCTCTGTTATGGGCTACGCACCGATTTCCGCGGCGAATTATTTTCCGGTAGTCACTATTTACTGGCGTGGGCAGATAAGCTCATTGAGTTAAAAACCGTCTGTCATTGTGGTCGTAAGGCCAACTGCGTATTGCGTTTAGATGCGCAGGGAAATCCCGTTCATGAAGGCAAGCAGGTCGTTATTGGCGGCAATGAGAGCTATGTTTCCGTATGTCGTAAGCATTATAAGATTGCGCTGGGATTAACCCGAAAGGAAAGCGAATAAGGCACCGGCCTTTAACGCGCAATGGCGCTGTGAATCCGGCGGAATGCGACAATAAAAATGCCCAGCCATTAACGGGCTGGGCATTGTCATGCAAGAAACCGCCCCGGTTTTGCGGCGGTTTCAGGGGTGTGATTAATGTGCGGCTTTCTTACTGGTTTTGGCCGCTTTTGTCACGGGTTCAACCGCTTCCTCTGCTTCGGAGAATTTACGTCCATAGTACGTATCCATGAGAATTTGCTTCAACTCGGAAATCAGCGGATAGCGCGGGTTAGCGCCGGTACACTGGTCATCAAACGCGTCTTCAGAGAGTTTGTCCACCTTAGCCAGGAAGTCGGCTTCCTGTACGCCTGCTTCGCGAATAGACGTCGGGATACCCAGCTCTGTTTTTATTTCTTCCAGCCAGTTTAACAACTTCTCGATTTTCTGTGCGGTACGATCGCCTGGCGCGCTTAGACGCAGGTGATCGGCGACTTCCGCATAGCGGCGACGTGCCTGAGGACGGTCATACTGGCTGAACGTTGTTTGCTTCGTCGGGTTGTCGTTTGCGTTGTAGCGAATGACATTGGCGATTAGCATCGCATTTGCCAGACCATGCGGAATATGGAATTCCGACCCCAGTTTGTGAGCCATAGAGTGGCAAACGCCGAGGAAGGCGTTGGCAAACGCGATACCGGCGATAGTCGCCGCGTTATGTACACGCTCACGGGCCACCGGATTTTTCGCCCCGTCACGATAACTGTCTGGCAGATTCTCTTTCAGGAGTTTCAGCGCCTGTAACGCCTGACCATCGGAGTATTCATTCGCCAGAACCGAAACATAGGCCTCCAGCGCGTGTGTCACGGCATCCAGACCGCCGAATGCACACAGGGATTTCGGCATGTTCATGACCAGATTGGCATCAACAACCGCCATGTCCGGCGTGAGCGCATAATCCGCTAATGGATATTTCTGCCCGGTCGCATCGTCAGTCACCACGGCGAACGGCGTCACTTCAGAACCTGTGCCGGATGTGGTGGTGATCGCCACCATTTTGGCCTTAACCCCCATTTTCGGGAACTTGTAGATACGTTTACGGATATCCATAAAGCGCAGCGCCAGTTCTTCGAAGTGTGTGTCGGGGTGTTCATACATTACCCACATGATTTTCGCCGCATCCATTGGAGAACCGCCGCCCAGAGCAATAATCACGTCCGGTTTGAAGGAGTTCATTTGCTCCGCGCCCTTACGCACGATGCTCAGCGTCGGGTCGGCTTCAACTTCAAAGAAGACTTCGGTTTCCAATCCGTGCTGTTTCAGGACGGTACTGACCTGGTCGACGTAGCCATTGTTGAATAAGAACCGGTCGGTGACGATAAATGCACGTTTTGCGCCATCGCTGGCAACTTCTTCAAGCGCAAGCGGCAGTGAACCGCGACGGAAATAAATGGATTTGGGAAGTTTATGCCACAACATATTTTCTGCTCGCTTGGCTACCGTTTTCTTGTTGATCAGGTGCTTCGGACCGACGTTCTCGGAGATGGAGTTGCCTCCCCAGGAACCGCAGCCCAGCGTCAGAGATGGAGCGAGTTTGAAATTATAGAGATCGCCGATACCACCCTGAGACGCTGGGGTATTAATCAGGATCCGCGCTGTTTTCATCATATGACCAAAATGGTTCACGCGTTCTTGTTGGTTATCCTGATCGGTATACAGGCAGGATGTATGGCCAATTCCCCCCATCGCCACCAGTTTTTCTGCTTTGGTGACGGCATCGTTGAAATCTTTCGCGCGGTACATCGCCAGCGTCGGCGACAGTTTTTCGTGGGCAAAGGGTTCGGTATCATCCACAACCGTCACTTCGCCAATCAGAACTTTAGTATTCGCAGGGACGGTAATGCCCGCCATTTCTGCGATTTTTGGCGCCGGTTGTCCGACGATATCCGCATTCAACGCGCCATTTTTCAACAGAATGTTCTGTACGGCGTGGAGATCTTTACCTTTCAGCATGTAGCCGCCGTGGGTGGAGAAACGCTCACGCACGGCGTCATAAACGCTGTCGACGACGATGACCGACTGCTCTGACGCACAAATAACGCCATTATCAAAGGTTTTCGACATCAGAATAGAGGCAACGGCCCGTTTAATATCCGCCGTTTCATCAATCACCACCGGCGTGTTGCCCGCGCCTACGCCGATGGCCGGTTTACCGGAACTGTAAGCGGCTTTCACCATTCCCGGCCCACCGGTCGCCAGAATCAGGTTGATATCCGGATGGTGCATCAATTGGTTGGACAGCTCGACGGAAGGTTGGTCGATCCAGCCGATGATATCTTTTGGCGCGCCTGCTGCGATCGCCGCTTGCAGAACAATGTCTGCGGCTTTGTTGGTCGCATTTTTCGCACGTGGGTGCGGCGAGAAAATGATCCCGTTGCGAGTTTTTAAGCTGATCAGCGCTTTAAAAATGGCGGTAGAGGTGGGGTTGGTGGTGGGGACGATACCGCAAATCAGGCCAACAGGCTCGGCAATGGTGATGGTGCCGAAAGTATCATCAACAGACAGAACACCACAGGTTTTTTCATCCTGATAAGCGTTATAAATGTATTCGGATGCGAAGTGGTTTTTGATGACCTTATCTTCGACGATCCCCATGCCGGACTCGGCAACCGCCATTTTCGCCAGCGGAATGCGTGCATCCGATGCGGCAAGCGCAGCTGCACGGAAGATCTTGTCCACCTGTTCCTGAGAGTAGGTGGCAAATTCCTGCTGTGCCTTTTTTACCCTTTCGACCAGTGCGTTAAGTTCAGCGACATTGGTTACGGCCATAATGCTCTCCTGATAAATGTTAAACTCTTTCAGTCAATTTCTTTTTTTATCAGCCGGTTATGAATGGAATGTGGGGGACGTTGCCACTTACTATCCATTTCAGACTGTCACTTTTAAGTTAATTGACTCAAAGAGCTTGTTTTGTCGTCCTTACGATGAATTTCGACTTTTTAAAATACTGTAACCATCTATAACATAAATTCATGAAATATTGTTTTGATGAACCACCAAAAATAAGAGAATTTATTTTTATCAAGATTTAGATGAAGAATACCTATTTATGGGGATTTTTTTTGTGATCAATGTCGTGGTTTTGTCATGCTGACACCATTCAGCAACGTGTTAATGATAATCAATATCAATTCTTCGTATGCCAATGTTGTCGTGAAGCGTGGTCTTTGAATGTGTGTTGTGGAGGGATTGGGGCCAACGCCAACGACGAATGCGCCTGATTGTATAAATTATTCTTATATTTTTAGCATGGTAATTATTTAATGCGCTATCTCTCATCAAAAAGTAGCCCGTGGCTATCGCACGGGGATTAGCGATTTATTTGTTAAATTAATAACATTTTAATTCAATGATGGTGCGGTTAAGTCATCATTTTTTCTATAAAATGTGATAAAGAATGCGGTGTTTTTTGTTTTATATCGACAAGTTTTTAAAATTTAAAAAATCGTTATAAGAAAAATGCCTTTATACCCATTTTTCATCGCGTTATTCGTTTCTTGTTTTTGGTGCAATGGGGACGAGTCTCGCAGTCTGAAAGAAATTTAAGCAACATCAATGTAAAAATATTGGCGGATACGTCCACTTTTGATAATTTCGAATTTCTCCCCGGCGTTTGTTATTCATTTATAAATTAATCTTATGATTTTCATGACTAAAGGGGAGTCTTGCTGCGCGATGTGGTGGCGTTCCCACCCATAGTGTGCGGTACGGCGTGATCTCAAGACGGGGCGTGAATAAATGAAAACTCGTAAAACAGGCAGGGGCGTTGCCACCAGTATGATCGCCACTATCGTGGTGGCGTCATGCGTGAGTGCCCAGGCGGCAAATGTGCCCGCCGGTGTTGAACTGGCAAAAGAGCAGATACTGGTGAGAAACAACGGGGCAGAGGTGTCATCTCTGGATCCTCATAAAATTGAAGGCGTGCCGGAATCGAATATTGCCCGCGATCTGTATGAAGGATTGGTGATTTCCGATCCCGCTGGACATCCCGTTCCCGGCGTGGCGGAACGTTGGGAAAGCGATGATTTTAAGGTTTGGACGTTCCATCTGCGTAAAGATGCCCGCTGGTCAAATGGCGCCCCGGTTACGGCGCAGGATTTCGTTTTCAGTTGGCGGCGTTTGGCCGATCCGAAAACCGTTTCGCCTTATGCCAGCTATTTGCAGTATGCTCATCTGACCAACATCGATGACATTATCGCGGGTAAGAAATCGCCGGATACACTGGGCGTGAAGGCGCTCGACGACCATACGTTGCAAGTCACGTTAAGCGAACCGATCCCTTACTTTTATAAGTTACTGATTCATTCGTCGATGTCCCCGGTAAATAAAGCGACGGTGGAGCAGTTTGGCGACAAATGGACGCGGCCGGAAAACTGGGTAGGGAATGGCGCTTACCGCCTTAAATCCTGGGTCGTGAATGAGAGAATCGTGCTGGAGCGCAATCCCGAATACTGGGATAACGCCAAGACCGTGATTAATCAGGTTACCTATCTGCCCATTTCTTCAGAAGTCACCGACGTGAACCGTTATCGTGCCGGTGAGATTGACGTGACGAATAATAAATTGCCTATTGAGCTTTTTCAGAAATTAAAGAAGGAAATTCCGCAAGAAGTTAACGTTAATCCCTATCTCTGTACCTATTATTATGAAATGAATAATCAGAAACCGCCGTTTAACGATGTGCGGGTACGCACCGCATTGCGTATGGGGCTCGATCAGGAAATATTGACCAATAAAGTCAAGAATCAGGGCGATATTCCCGCCTATGGTTACGTGCCTCCTTTTACGGATGGTCTGAAAACACAGACGCCGGAGTGGTTCACCTGGTCACAGGCGAAACGCAATGAAGAGGCGAAAAAACTGCTGGCGGAAGCGGGGTATACCGCTCAGAAACCGCTGGCGTTTAATTTACTCTACAACTCATCCGATCTGCATAAAAAGCTGGCGATCGCCGCGGCATCGATCTGGAAGCAGAATCTGGGTGTCAACGTGAATCTGGAAAATCAGGAATGGAAAACCTATCTTAGTACCCGCCATGAGGGGAATTATGATGTCGCGCGTGCCGGATGGTGCGCAGACTATAACGAACCGACGGCGTTCCTGAACAGTATGCTGTCAGACAGCAGCAACAATACGGCGCATTATAAGAGTGCCGACTTCGACAAGCTGATGGCGCAGGCCGTTCAGGCGAAAACGGACGAAGAGCGTGCACAGATTTATCAACAGGCGGAATCACGGCTGGATAAGGATGCAGCTATCGTTCCGGTCTACTATTACGTGAATGTCCGGCTGGTTAAACCTTATGTCGGCGGCATCACCGGTAAAGACCCGTTGGATAATTTACGGGTAAAAGATCTCTATATTATTAAGCAGTAAACTACGGCGCTGACATTGACGGTTTAATGAAAATAGCGTGAGCAAATAGCGATGAATGTGGCGTTTAACCTCTCTGACTCATTCCCACACTGGTGAATGGGTCGTGAGTCGATCCTACTTATCGCCTTCTCACCAAACAATAAATCAGTCATCGTTCGGGAAAAATGAGAACCACAACATCACGAGGGAAAATAATGACACACATCACAACGAAAAAAAGAGTCGCGGTCGCGATTGTCGCGGCGCTGAGTAGCAGCATTGCCGTTTCTGCCTTTGCCGCAAACGTGCCTGCGGGCGTTCAGTTAGCAGAAAAACAGGAGCTGGTGCGCAACAACGGCGCAGAAGTGTCCTCCCTCGATCCGCATAAAGTTGAAGGGGTGCCGGAATCCAACGTATTACGCGATCTGTTGGAAGGGCTGGTCATTTCCGACGCCAATGGTAAAACCGTGCCCGGCGTAGCGGAAAGCTGGGATAACAAAGATTTTAAAGTGTGGACATTCCACCTGCGTAAAGACGCCAAATGGTCCAATGGCGAGCCGGTGACCGCACAGGATTTCGTGTATAGCTGGCAGCGTCTGGCCGATCCGAAAACCGCGTCGCCGTACGCCAGCTATCTGCAATATGGCCATCTGCTGAACATTGATGACATCATCGCGGGTAAAAAATCCCCGGACACGCTGGGTGTCAAAGCGCTGGACGAGCATACCCTGGAGGTGACGCTCTCTGAAGCGGTGCCTTATTTCTACAAACTGCCGGTTTACGCCGCGTTGTCCCCGGTGAATAAAGCCACTATCGAAAAATTCGGTGAGAAGTGGACGCTGCCGCAAAACTGGGTTGGCAATGGCGCATATAAACCCAAAGAATGGATCGTGAATGAAAAAATCGTACTGGCGCGTAACCCGCAGTATTGGGACAACGCCCATACGGTGATTAATCAGGTAACGTATTTGCCGATAGCCTCTGAGGTGACGGACGTTAACCGCTATCGCAGCGGTGAAATTGATATGACGTACAACAACCTGCCAATCGAACTGTTCCAAAAGCTGAAGAAAGAAATCCCGGATGAAGTGAAAGTCAATCCGTACCTGTGCACCTACTATTACGAAATCAATAATCAGAAGCCGCCGTTTAATGATGTGCGGGTGCGTACCGCGCTGCGTCTGGGGTTGAGTCAGGATATCCTGACGAATAAGGTGAAAAATCAGGGCGATGTTCCTGCCTATGGGTTTGTCCCACCCTATATTGATGGTTTCAAGGCGCAGACGCCGGAGTGGTTCACCTGGCCACAGGCTAAACGTAATGAAGAGGCGAAGAAGCTGCTGGCAGAGGCGGGCTATACCGCGGAAAAACCGTTGACGCTGAGCCTGCTGTATAACACCTCCGATCTGCATAAGAAAATCGCAATCGCCGCCTCGTCAATCTGGAAACAGAATATCGGCGTGGACGTGAAACTGGAAAACCAGGAGTGGAAAACCTTCCTCAGTTCCCGCCATCAGGGGAGTTATGATATTGCGCGCGCTTCATGGTGCGCGGACTATAACGAACCTTCAACCTTCCTGAACAGCATGCTGTCAAACAGCAGCAGTAACACCTCACACTATAAGAGCAAAACGTTTGATGCGCTGGTCGCGAAGTCCTTACAGGTGAAAACCGACCAAGAACGCGCGGAAATTTATCAGCAGGCCGAAGCCTTGCTGGACAAAGACGCGGTCATCGCCCCGGTTTACTACTATGCGAATACCCGGTTGGTGAAACCTTATGTGGGGGGATTAACGGGCAAAGATCCGCAGGATAATGTCTACGTAAAAGATCTTTATATCATTAAGCATTAATCATATTGGCTGGCAGCACGTGTGTGCTGCCCGTCTTTTATAGGTACGGGCAATGTTAAAATTTATTCTTCGCCGCTGCTTAGAGGCGATACCGACGCTGTTTATCCTGATCACCCTCTCGTTTTTTATGATGCGACTGGCACCCGGCAGCCCTTTTACCGGCGAGCGTAATCTGCCGCCGGAAGTGATGGCGAACATTGAGGCCAAGTATCATCTGAACGATCCCATTCTGAAACAGTACGGTAATTATTTACTGCAATTGGTGCAGGGCGATTTCGGTCCTTCATTTAAATACAAAGACTATTCCGTGAACGATTTAGTTGCGACTTCTTTCCCCGTTTCGGCAAAGCTGGGGGCCGCGGCATTCATTCTGGCGATTGTTTTTGGCGTGAGCGCCGGTGTGATCGCGGCGCTGAATCAGAATACGAAATGGGATTATACCGTGATGGGGTTTGCCATGACGGGGGTGGTGATCCCCAGCTTTGTGGTGGCGCCGCTGTTGGTGCTGATTTTCGCCATCATGTTGCGTTGGCTGCCCGCCGGTGGCTGGAATGGCGGGGCGCCGAAGTACATGATTTTACCCATGGTGGCGTTGTCTTTGTCTTATATCGCCAGTATTGCGCGTATTACCCGGGGATCCATGATTGAGGTTCTGCACGCTAACTTTATTCGTACCGCGCGAGCCAAAGGTCTGCCGATGCGCCGTATTGTTCTGCGCCATGCGTTAAAGCCCGCGCTGCTGCCCGTGCTTTCTTATATGGGACCGGCATTTGTCGGGATTATTACGGGTTCAATGGTGATCGAAACGATTTTCGGTTTACCCGGTATCGGGCAGCTGTTTGTGAATGGCGCGCTCAACCGTGATTATTCGCTGGTATTGAGCCTGACCATCCTGGTTGGCGGCTTAACCATTTTATTCAATGCGATCATTGACGTGCTCTACGCAGTTATCGATCCGAAAATTCGCTATTGAGTGGAGGCGCTATGTTTTGGCATCGAAAAAACGCTGAGGCGTTAGAGAATTTCACCGGGCAGGCTGAGGTTGAGGGACGCAGCCTGTGGCAGGATGCGCGTCTGCGCTTTATTCATAACCGCGCGGCGCTGGCCAGCCTGTTTGTGCTGGCATTGATTACCGTATTTGTCATTTTCGCGCCGATGTTGTCTGAATTCGACTACGCCGATACGGATTGGGGCATGATGTCTGCCGCGCCGGACGTGGCGTCGGGACACTATTTCGGGACGGATTCCTCAGGGCGCGATCTGCTGGTTCGCGTTGCTATCGGCGGGCGAGTCTCGCTGATGGTGGGGGTTGCCGCCGCGCTGGTGGCCGTGATCGTCGGCACGTTGTACGGGGCGATGTCTGGCTATCTGGGCGGGAAAGTGGATTCGGTGATGATGCGTCTGCTGGAGATCCTCAACTCATTCCCGTTCATGTTCTTCGTCATTTTGCTGGTGACGTTCTTCGGGCAGAACATGTTGCTGATCTTCGTGGCTATCGGCATGGTGTCCTGGCTGGATATGGCGCGTATCGTGCGCGGACAAACGCTGAGCCTGAAACGTAAAGAGTTCATTGAAGCGGCGCTGGTTTCCGGTGTTTCCACGCGCGGAATTGTGCTGCGCCATGTTGTTCCTAACGTGCTGGGTGTGGTGGTGGTGTATGCCTCGCTGCTGGTGCCGAGTATGATCCTGTTTGAATCCTTCCTGAGCTTTCTGGGGCTGGGAACGCAGGAGCCACTGAGCAGTTGGGGCGCATTATTGAACGATGGGGCAAACTCAATGGAAGTCTCGCCGTGGCTACTGTTCTTTCCTGCGGCGTTTCTGGTCGTTACGCTGTTTTGTTTTAATTTTATCGGCGACGGCCTGCGTGATGCCCTCGACCCGAAAGACCGCTGAGGAGCATTAACATGAGCACGATTGATCTAGCAGGCGCGCATGACGCGCTGCTGCATGTTCAGGATCTGCGGGTGACGTTCAAAACGCAGGATGGCGACGTGACGGCGGTTAACGACCTGAACTTCACGCTTGATGCGGGTGAAACGCTGGGGATTGTCGGCGAGTCAGGTTCCGGTAAATCACAAACTGCGTTCGCGCTGATGGGGCTGCTGGCCGCCAATGGCCGTATCGGCGGCTCCGCCCGTTTTCGTGGCAAAGAAATTCTTAACCTGCCCGAAAGCCAGTTGAATAAACTGCGCGCGGAAGAGATCAGCATGATATTTCAGGATCCGATGACCTCGCTGAACCCCTACATGCGCGTCGGCGAGCAACTGATGGAAGTGCTGATGTTGCACAAACACATGAGTAAAAGCGAGGCGTTTGAAGAATCGGTCAGGATGCTGGACGCGGTAAAAATGCCGGAAGCGCGCAAACGCATGAAGATGTTTCCGCATGAATTTTCCGGCGGGATGCGTCAACGCGTCATGATCGCGATGGCGTTGCTGTGTCGGCCAAAGCTGCTGATTGCCGATGAACCTACCACGGCGCTCGATGTTACGGTTCAGGCGCAGATTATGACGTTGCTCAATGACCTGAAACGGGAATTCAACACCGCCATTATTATGATTACGCACGATTTGGGCGTGGTCGCCGGCATTTGTGACAAGGTGCTGGTGATGTACGCCGGACGCACCATGGAATACGGCGCCGCGCGCGATGTTTTTTATCATCCGAGCCACCCGTATTCCGTCGGCCTGCTTCATGCCGTGCCGCGTCTGGATGTGGAAAATGAGGTTCTGGCGACAATCCCCGGCAATCCGCCTAATTTATTGCATTTGCCGAAAGGATGTCCGTTCCAACCGCGCTGTCCGTTTTCAATGGATATCTGCCATAGCACCCCCGCGCTGGCGCCTTTTGGTGATGGCCGCTTGCGCGCCTGCTTTAGAACGATTGAGGAGGTGGTATGAATAACGCGGACGAAAAAAAGGTGTTGTTAGAGGTGGACGATCTCAAAGTCCATTTTGACATCAGAGAAGATAAGCAGTGGTTCTGGCAGCCGCCGAAAAAACTGAAAGCGGTCGATGGTGTCACGCTGCGCTTATATGAAGGCGAAACACTGGGCGTGGTGGGGGAGTCCGGCTGCGGTAAGTCAACACTGGCGCGGGCTATTATCGGGCTGGTAAAAGCGACGGCTGGACGGGTGACCTGGCTGGGGAAAGACCTGCTGGGCATGAGCGAGGATCAATGGCGCGCCGCGCGCAGTGATATTCAGATGATATTTCAGGATCCGCTGGCATCACTGAATCCACGGATGACCATTGGCGACATTATTGCCGAACCGTTAAAGGTCTATCATCCTGAACTCGACCGCCAAACGGTGAAAGACCGCGTGAAAGCGATGATGATGAAGGTTGGGCTGTTGCCGAACCTGATTAACCGTTATCCCCACGAGTTTTCGGGGGGGCAATGCCAGCGCATCGGTATTGCCCGCGCACTGATTCTGGAGCCGAAACTGATTATCTGTGATGAGCCGGTTTCGGCGCTGGATGTGTCGATTCAGGCGCAGGTGGTCAATTTATTGCGCCAGTTACAGCGTGAAATGCAGCTGTCATTGATTTTCATCGCCCACGATCTGTCGGTGGTGAAGCATATCTCCGATCGCGTGCTGGTGATGTATCTGGGCCATGCGGTCGAACTTGGCACGTACGATCAGGTCTATCAAAACCCTCTGCACCCCTATACCCGCGCGCTGATGTCGGCCGTGCCGATTCCCGATCCCGATCTGGAACGCGACAAGCAGATACAACTGCTGGAAGGGGATTTGCCCTCTCCGATCAATCCGCCGTCAGGCTGCGTATTCTGCACGCGTTGCCCGATTGCCGGTCCGGAGTGCTCAAAAGTCCGCCCCTTGCTGGAAGGGAGCTTTACGCATGCGGTGTCGTGTCTGAAGGTCGATCCACTGGCGCTGTTGCCGGCGGTGGAAGCCGAAGCCCAGTAATACGCGTTATCGGCGACGGATGTAAAAGGCGTCCCCTGCGGGGGACGCCTTGCGTTCAGGCGAAAGCCGTTATTCTTTCCACAGAATGTGGCAAATTTTGTGGTCTTTTTCCCGGCAAATCAGTACGCGGGCAAAGATATCGGTAATTTCTTCACCTTCATGTTCGGCCAGCCCAATCACGACTTCCGCGAAGAAATCAGGATTCAGGTCGAAATCGACGTGTTCCGCCCAGTCTTCCGCCGGATCGTAGAGCTCGGCGCCGCCGCGCTCTTCAAATTGCAGGTTAAAGAGCAAAATATCCGCCGGATCGAGATTATCGGCGGCAAGCTCCAAAAAGATGTCGTAAGCCTGTTCCAACGTTTCGTCTTCTGTCAGGCGATGATTCAAATCCATAAAACGATTCCTGTTCATTCCCAATAGCCTTATTAGAACATGGGAACATGTGTATTTATAGCAGGGGACTGAAAAAGTAGAACAGCCGCTCAACGATGCGTTGCCAGTAAGGCCGGTTTTGCCACTGCGTCGCGTTTAACAAACGCGAGCGGGCGATGTAGTCTTCCTGCACGCAGGCTAAATCGCTGCCGAACCCGGCATCATCGATCACCAGCGTAATTTCAAAATTCAGCCACAGACTACGCATATCCAAATTTACGGTGCCGATCAGGCTAAGCTGCCCGTCGACCAGTACGCTTTTGGTATGCAGCAGCCCGTCTGTGAATTGATAAATTTTTACGCCAGCGGCGAGCAGCTCGGTGAAGAACGCGCGACTGGCCCAACCCACCAGTACGGAGTCGTTTTTGTGCGGCACGATGATACTGACATCAACGCCACGCTGCGCGGCGGTACAGATGGCATGCAACAGGTCGTCGCTGGGCACGAAGTAGGGGGTCGTCATGATCAACTGTTTACGTGCCGAGTACACGGCAGTCAGCAGCGCCTGATGAATCATCTCTTCGGGATAGCCTGGGCCGGAAGCGATAACCTGAATGGTGTGGCCACTTTCCTGTTCGAACGGCATAACGTTAACATCCGGCGGGGGCGGAAGCAGTCGCTTACCGGTTTCCATCTCCCAGTCGCAACAGTAAATAATCCCTAATGTGGTGGCAGCCGGACCTTCTATCCGCGCCATCAGGTCAACCCATTGCCCGACGCCGGCATCTTGCTTGAAAAGACGTGGATCGACCATATTCATACTGCCGGTATAGGCAATACGGCTGTCGATCAGAATAATTTTACGATGTTGCCGCAGATCCATCCGGCGCAGGAAGGCTCGGAACAGGTTTACTTTCAGCGCTTCGACCACCTCAATCCCGGCGGTGCGCATTAACTCCGGGTAGTGTTGACGGAAAAATTGTACGCTGCCGGCGGAATCCAGCAGAATGCGGCAATGGACGCCGCGTCGCGCCGCAGCAATCAGGGACGAGGTGACCTGCTCGACCAGCCCGCCGGTCTGCCAGATGTAGAACACCATTTCGATGTTGCTGCGCGCGAGTCCGATGTCGCGTAACAGCGCCTTGATGGTGTCGTCAAACGTGGTCATTAATTGTAACTGGTTGCCTTTGACGCCGCCGATACCTTGCCGCCGTTCACAAAGCTGGAATAGCGCGCTGGCGACTTCGCTGTTTTCCGTGGCGAAAATGCGGCGATATTCCTTCAGTTCGCGCAGCCATTTGGCCGTTGATGGCCACATTTTACTGGCATGCTCAGCGCGTCGCTTACCGAGATGGAGTTCGCCAAACGACAGATAAGCGACAATACCGACAAGTGGCAGAATATAAATCACCAGCAGCCAGGCCATCGCCGAAGGCACCGCTCGGCGCTTCATCAGAATACGCAAAGTCACGCCCGCGATCAGCAGCCAGTAGCTAAAAACCAGTAACCAACTTATTACGGTATAAAATGTCGACATAAAGACAGCACGGTTCCCTGCGAAAAGAATGAACAGAGTGTACGCATAGATTTATAAAAGGGGAAATGCCTTTCCTCTGAATAGCATAGCGCAACCGGATAAGAAGAGAATGGCGAGGGGCGAATCGCAGATTGTCGTCATGCATTTGGGGTATATAATGTCTGGCGCGAATATTTTGATCAATGGGTCGTTTCATGAAACGCAGCCGGAATGAAGTCAGCCGCTGGAGGATGTTGCGGCAAGTGCAACGCCGTCGAAGTCGCTGGCTGGAAGCGCAGTCGCGAACTTACTGTCGTATTCACTGTGCTCGTTATTTGCGCCAGCAGCATCAACGCAGGGCGTTGCTCTATGCGGTAGCCTGTGAATGGTAAATGAGTGAGAAAAATAGCGACCAGAGGAGAGGCCGCTATTTTTTTATCATACAGCCGCATTTATTCATTCATCACGGCAATGCGCAGCGTCATCTCTTGCTTTTCGCTCCCTGGCTCGGTCGTTTTTTCCGCCTCCGGCAGAATAAATAGCGACACAGACGCGTTTAAGCGCCCCGTTTGCGCCAGCAGTGAAGAGAAGGTGTGGGCAGAGGCTTCAACCTGTTCCGCGTTTTCTTTGACGGTGTCATTGAGCGTGCTGAGACGGGCAGTGACTTCATGAATGCTTTCGTTCTGCTGGTGTGAGATTTCTGATATTTCGCTCAGAAAGGCGCCGGTGCCTTTCGCCGTCTGAATGATTTCATGCAGGCTGTCATTCAGTTGGTTGACCAGCCTCGCCCCAGCGGCGACGCTGTTGTCGGAATCACGGATCAGCACGTTGATATTTTGCGCGGAGTGGCTGCTTTGTGATGCCAGCGTGCCCACTTCCCGTGCGACGACGGCGAACCCGCGTCCCTGATTCCCGGCTCGTGCCGCTTCGATTGCCGCATTTAATGACAGAATGTGAGTCTGAAACGCGACGTTCTCAATCATCCCGATCGCTTCCGTCATTTCTTTTGTTCTACCCGCAATATCCGACATCGCCGCTTTGACGTCATTCATCATGGTTTCGCCCCGCACGGCGATCTTGCTGGTGTCTTCCGCGTGCAAATTCGCCTGTTGGGTGTGCTGGGCATTCTGTTCCAACTGTTGATTCAATTGCATGATGTGTTCGGTGGTGGCTTTAAGCTCACGGGATTGACGGTTAGCCTGTTCGGAAAGCCGGTGGTTGTCAGCCGCGACCCGGTCGACCTGCGCGACCATTTGGTCAACGCCCTGACGAACCTGATGGACTAATGTCACCAGTCCATCCTGCATTTGAATCACGCTGTTGTTCAGCTGTTCGATTTCCCGCGTACTGCGTGTGGTTGAATTTATCGCCAGGGAAAGGTCGCCCGCGGCGATCCGTTTTAAATGCGCGATGATGCTTATCAGCGGGCGGATAATCACCCGGTTAACGCCGACCCAGACTACGACGGCGATCGTCAGTAAAAGCCCCAGAACGGTGATAAAAATGGTTTTCGCCCGATCGAGCGAGGATAAAAATTGCTGGCCATGCTGATTTTGCAATGTATCAATATCTTGCAAATAGTGAGAATATTTTTGGGCAAAGTCGCTTTGATAAGCCTGAACGGGGACGGCGAAGAAAATATCAATCTGATGACTGGCTTTGATTCCCGAAGCCAGCTCGATCAGTCCGGCGTAGAGCTGCTTATAACTGTTTTTCAGGTCGGCAAAGGCCGCGGTATCCGCTTCGCTCGCCGGGGTGGACTCCAGTAACTTATAATGTTCTTGCGCCTGTTTCAGGGAGGCTTCCGCCTCATTCATCAGGCTATGCCAACTGCCTTCCGACCCCGTTTCTTTGTCTACCAACAAATAAATGCCCGCGCGATTTAGCTTATCGCTGGCATTCATGACCTCCATGCGCGCGTTGTCCATTAAGGCTTGCTGCTGACGAAGGTGTTCATTGGCGGCAATATCCTGCCTGACCTGGGTCATCGTTTGCGAAATGACCCCGACGGAAACCAATTGCAGCAGAGAAAATAATCCGATGATTAATAATAGCCCGGAAAGGATACTGAGACGGTAACGGCGGCGGATAGCAGCAATTCTGTTGCGCAAAATCGCGGGCATTAACATGGTGATTGACTCGCTTTAGATGGATAGCGGTCAAACTATCATTGTTAAATGACTAAAATATTTCAGCTTTTAAAGGGGAAAGAAGGGACATGGCTTGTCGTGTCAGCGATGCCCTTCATTGGCAGACGACTAAAATGCTTTTTTAAACGGCTTCACGCTGACGTGCTGATAAACCCCCGCAGCGATATAAGGATCGGCGTTAGCCCAGGCCGTTGCGTCATCCAGCGATGAGAATTCGGCAATGATCACCGAGCCGGTAAAGCCCGCCTGACCCGGTTCCTCACTGTCTATTGCGGGTAACGGCCCGGCGGTCAGCAAGCGGCCTTGATCGCGTAATGCCTGTAAACGGGCGAGATGGTCCGGTCTGACCGACAGACGTTTTGCTAATGAGTCAACATTATCTTCAGCATAAATGATGTAGAGCATAGCGACCTCACAGATAGGAAGGCACCTTTTCCCGTTTAGCGAGCGAATCCCGTAGCCAAACGCGATCGGGTAAGAAAAGAGCGACACATTATCATACGTGACGCTGTACAAGAAAAATAGTTCGAGGACAATAGGTTGATTTGCCAGCGTAATCCCCCCTCAACATTATTTTTTTACAATTCCGTGGGTTGTTATTGAATATGATTGCTATTTGCATTTAAACTTGGCGGCATAAGAGGATAAAGACAGACTATGCCGCAAAAAAAGTTTTTTCTGACTCGACGTTACTCATGGCCATTCATACTTTCAGTGGGGTTCCACGGCTCGCTGATTGCAGGTTTGTTGTACGCATCGTTTAATAATTCCATCGAATTACCGCAAGAATCCAAACCCATTAGCGTGGTGATGGTGAACCCTGCGGCCGATGAAGCGGCGCCTGCGGCCAAATCCGCCCCGGAGCCGGTGAAACAGCCGGAACCTGAACCGGAGCCGATACCCGAGCCCGAACCGCTCCCCAAACCCGTGCCGCTGCCGGAACCCAAACCGAAGCCGAAACCTAAACCGAAGCCCGAGAAAAAGGTCGAACGGCCCAAGCCTGTGAAACGTGAACCGGTTGCTGAGAAACGGCCGCCTTCGCCCTTCACCAGTGAAGAACCGACGCGTAATGTGGAGAATGCGCCGGTAAAACAGGCTCCGGCACCTGCGGCCAATACCCAATCAACCGGGCCGCGTCCATTGAGCCGTGTGCAGCCGACCTATCCGGCGCGCGCATTCTCGCTGCGCGTTGAGGGCAGAGTGAAGATGCAGTTTGATGTGGATGCGTCCGGGCGTGTGGACAATGTTCGGGTGCTTTCTGCCGAGCCGCGCAATATGTTTGAGCGTGATATCAAACAGGCGATGCGTAAATGGCGCTATGAACCCAACAAACCGGGCAAAGATCTGGTCGTGACCATCGTCTTTAAAATTGACGGCGGGGCGGCGGTCGAGTAACACAGCCCGGCACAGATATAAAAAACGGGGCGCGCTTTGGCTGGCGGGCCCCGTTTTCGTTGATGCTTTTAAACTCGTGCGGCTGTTAACGGTAGCGCGCCTTACTCGCTGGGGGTGAAGCGACTTTTACCGGGCGGTAATTCGCGAGGGTGTCCCTCTTCATCCACCGCAACGTAAGTGAATAAGGCTTCTGTTGCCCGATAACGCTGACCAATAGGTTCAGACGACACTTTCTTGACCCAGACTTCAACTTTGATGTTGATGGAACTGCGCCCGGTGCGTAAACAGCGGGCATAGCAGCAAACCACGTCGCCGACAGCGACAGGTTTTAAAAATGACATACCATCAACCCGAACGGTAACGACGCGACCTTCGGCGATTTCTTTCGCTAAAATCGCGCCGCCGATGTCCATTTGCGACATCAGCCAGCCGCCAAAAATATCGCCGTTTGCGTTAGTGTCGGCTGGCATGGCCAGCGTGCGCAGAACCAGTTCGCCCTGTGGTAACACGTTTTGTGTGCTCATTGTGCAATCAGTCAAGTTGGTTAAAGTTGAGCATACGCGCAGCGGTAAGGCTGTATCGCTGCCGGATGCCGTGTGTTTATTAAACACTTTTTATCACATGCACGATCGCTATTGCCTGCTTTTTTCTTCTTCCGCTTTTTCCTGCTCGCCAGGCAGGTGGCGATAAATATAGACGCCACAAATCAGCGTAAAGACCAGCGTCACGCCGGTCAGACCAAATACTTTGAAATTGACCCAGACGCTTTGCGGCAGCCAGAAGGCAATATAGAGGTTAACCAGCCCGCACACCACAAAGAACATGGCCCAGGCGAAATTCAATTTTCCCCACACGGATGGCGGTAAGGTGAGTTCTTTACCTAACATTTTCTGAATCAACGTCTGTTTCATGACAAATTGGCTAACAAGCAGCGCGATTGCAAACAGCGCGTAGATGATGGTGACTTTCCACTTAATGAACAGATCGTTATGGAACACCAGCGTCAGAGAACCGAAAACGACGACCATGGCAAAGGTCACCAGCGTCATTTTTTCTATTTTGCGATACATCACCCAGGTGATGACGAGCGCCAGCGCCGTTGCCGCGATTAACGCCCCTGAAGCGACATAGATGTCATAAAGTTTATAAAAAGCGAAAAAGACGACGAGCGGTAGAAAATCAAGAAGTTGCTTCATTATATCAATCCATCACTTATCTGTGCCGTAATAATAACCCTGCCGGATTATCCGATAACTTGAACCATTATCCTTTATTGTGGCGCGCCATTCCCGAGATATTGTAATAATTTGCAGAAAATTACGATCGTACGCGAGCGGGGGAGTTTTGCGAGCGCTATGCCGCTCGTTGACGGCATAGCACAAAAGACGTTAATCAAGCGCGCAGCAGCATATAAAGGCGATACAGGTAGACGAGCAGGATGGCGGAAAGCAGATTGCTTAACCCGTTCAACACCACGGCAAGCACCGTTGGCGATGAAATCGGTAACTTTGACACGACCAAAAGAATCGCGATTTTAGCCAGTAACCATATCAACACAGCCGGCGCCGTCGCGCGCAGGTTGCTATAGGCCAGTTTGGCGCTGGATTTAATGGCGCTGAAAACCCCGCTTTTTTCGGTGACGACAATCACCGGCGACAAGCTCAGCGCAATCGCCAACAAGATGCCGGGAATGATCAGAAGCATCATACCAAACTGGATAAGCAAGGTGCACAGCAGAATCAGGATAAGCAGCCTGAGTAAAAAAGGCACTGATGCGCCAATAGCGCGCAGAGCGCTGGTGTGTTGCCCGTTAGACACCAACTGGATCAACATCAGAATCCCGCCCGTCAGAAGCACATTTCCCACTAACGCGGAGAACGTACCCGCTGCCGACAGTTTCAGTAATACGGCTTGTTGTTCCGGTGTCATCTGCTGAATCAAGTCCATTAAGCCAGATTCGACGGAAGAAGGCAGATCGCTACCGGAACTGCTCAGAATCCGTAACTCCTCTCCGGAAGGCGATAGCGCATGATTCAGGATGACAGTAATGAATGCCGTCAACAGCGCCATCATCAAAATACTGATGAACTGATTGCGGGTAAAATTCATTGTGTCACGATACAACGTGTTAGCCGTAATAGGCATGCAGGCTCCTTGAAAAAGAAAAATCGACAGGTATGACTTAACTCACGATTGTAACCTGTTAACCCGAACTGTGGCACCCCATCGGCGATGCAATGCTGCTTTTCCCTTCATCTGGCGGGGAAGAGAGTGAAAGGGTGGGCAAAGGCGGTAGGCCATAATTTTCTCGCGCTCGATTACAGGCGTCGTTGGTTTGGCCTTCCATGCCGGACGGCATAAATTCACGGCACGGTGAAGGGCGATTCACATAAATAGAACAACTGACGGCGTCCCCGATGGTACCGACCAGCGCCTGACAGCGCGGGGTCTTGCTGTTAGTTCCCGCCATACAGCGTAAAAAAGGCGAAACGGGCTCGGTGATCTGAGAAGGAACGGGTCCGCCGCCGTCGTCCGCTTCGGCCCAGTAAAAAGACACCCTGAAAAAAGCGCAGCATGCGCCACAGTGCATACAGGCGTTATCGCTCATTTGATTATTCACTGCCCCCAACCAGCGTGAATCAGGTTAATGAAGATAAAAATTTACCGTTGAATGCGTCTGAGTGGTAATACAATTTCCCGTCAGCGCACGTTGTGTACTTTGGGTTGTATATTGATTTAGATCAATTTCATAAAAATTAATTACTTGCTGGAAAGTGATGTAATGCAATTCGGGTGTAAAATCTTTAAAAGATGTGATCTGGCTTAAAACAAGAATACCTACTTGGAGTTATATTTCGACCGAGATTTAAACCATACAAATGGAGTGGGTAATGAAAAAAGCATCTCTCGTTGTATTGGCGGCAGCGCTTATATCAACGTTTGCTCAGGCTCATCAAGCCGGCGATTTTATTGTTCGTGGGGGGGCGATAACGGTTCGTCCTGTTGAAAGTTCGGACAATGTGCTGGGTGCCTTGGGTGAATTTAAGGTTAATAACAATACTCAATTAGGTCTGACTTTCAGCTACATGGTGACGGATAATATTGGCGTTGAATTGTTGGGGGCGACGCCGTTTAACCACAAGGTAGGTTTGCAAAGTACCGGAACGATTGCAGAAATTAAGCATCTCCCGCCTTCTCTGGTCGCTCAGTATTATTTTGGCGACAGGGAAGATAAGTTGCGTCCATACCTGGGCGTCGGGGTGAACTACACCATGTTCTTTGATGAGAAGTTTAATAACACGGGGAAAAATGCCGGGCTGAGCGATCTGAGCCTGAAAAATTCCTGGGGTATTGCCGCACAGGCTGGGCTGGATTACAACCTGGATGAAAACTGGCTGCTCAACATGTCAGTATGGTGGATGGATATTGATACCGATGTGAAATTTAACGCCGGTAACGAGCGGCAAACGGTGCACACGAGTCTTGACCCGTGGGCCTTTATGGTTGGCGTCGGTTACCGTTTCTGATTCAAACCGTCTCAGGCAGGAAGAATGAAAACGGTGGAGTCGGCTCCACCGTTTTCACAAGCTGTAAATTCCCATCATTAAACGTGACGTTACATTGATGGCGCTTATCGGGAGATTATGCGCGCGTTGCGGCTTTCATTTCACTCACAAAAGCGTGTAGCTGAGTCAGCATAACGTCTGGCTGATGAAGATTTTCCTCAATGATTTTCACGACGGCAGAGCCGGAAATCGCGCCTGCCGCGCCGGATGCCAACGTTTCCCGCACCTGCTCCGGTTTGGAAATACCAAAACCTTGCAGCGCGGGAGCCGCACGGTAATCCTGCAATTTGGCCACCAGATGCTTCAGCGGCAACTGACCCCGGTTTTCCGCGCCGGTGACCCCCGCACGCGAGACTAAATAGGTATAGCCGCGGCCGTAAGAGGCGATCTCCCGCAGTAAATCATCATCGGCGTTGGGCGGACAGATAAAGATCGGCGCAATGCCGTGGCGGTATGCCGCAGTGCGAAAAGGCGCTGACTCCGCCACGGGAACGTCCGCCACCAGCACCGAATCGACGCCAGCCTGGGCGCAGCGCTGATAAAATTCATCAATACCGTTGCTGAAGACCAGATTGGCATACATTAGCAGGCCAATAGGTATTTCCGGATATTTTTGGCGAATTGTCGTCAGCATCTCAAAACATTGACCGGGTGTGACGCCTGCGCTAAAGGCGCGCAGATTAGCGCCCTGGATGGTCGGTCCGTCCGCCAGCGGATCAGAGAAGGGGATGCCGAGCTCCAGCGCATCTGCGCCTGCGGCAATCAGTGTTTCAATAATCTTCAGCGAGTGTTCCGGGGAAGGATCGCCCAGCGTAACAAAGGGGACGAACGCACCTTCTTTTTTCTCTGACAGACGGTTAAACAGCGATTGATAGCGCTCCATTAAATTTCTCCCCGCTCTTTCAAAATATCGTGCACGGTAAAAATGTCTTTATCGCCACGGCCAGACACATTGACGACCAGCAGTTGTTCTTTCTCCGGCGCTGCCTCAATCATCTTCAGCGCATACGCCAGCGCATGGGAAGATTCCAGCGCGGGAATAATCCCTTCGCCGCGGCTGAGCGCTTTGAACGCGCTCAGCGCTTCATCATCGGTAATCGAGACGTAGTCAGCGCGCCCGATGCTGTTCAGATAAGCGTGCTGCGGGCCGACTGACGGGAAATCCAGACCGGCGGAAATAGAATAGGACTCTTCAATCTGCCCGTCAGACGTTTGCATCATCGGGGATTTCATTCCGAAATAGATGCCGACGCGACCGTGTTTTAACGGCGCGCCATGTTGTCCGGTTTCAATGCCCAGCCCCGCAGGCTCAATGCCGATCAGACGAACGTCAGGATCATCAATGAAGTCCGCGAACATGCCAATGGCGTTAGAACCGCCGCCAACACAGGCCAGCACCGCATCCGGCAAGCGGCCTTCTTTTTCCAGAATCTGCGCTTTGGTTTCTTCGCCAATCATACGTTGGAATTCGCGCACGATGGTGGGATAAGGATGCGGGCCTGCCGCCGTTCCCAGCAGGTAGTGCGCATTTTCATAGCTGCCGGACCAGTCGCGCAGCGCTTCGTTACAGGCGTCTTTCAACGTGGCGGAGCCGCTGTGAACAGGGATCACTTCCGCTCCCATCAGCCGCATACGGAAGACGTTCGGCGATTGCCGTTCAACGTCCTTTGCCCCCATATAAATGCGGCATTTCAGGCCGAGCAGGGCGCAGGCCAGCGCCGTCGCCACACCGTGTTGGCCCGCGCCGGTTTCGGCGATGATTTCGCTTTTCCCCATGCGTTTGGCCAGCAGCGCCTGTCCGAGCACCTGATTGGTTTTGTGCGCACCGCCGTGCAATAAGTCTTCTCGCTTCAGATACAGCTTGGTTTTCGTGCCTGCCGTCAGGTTCTGGCACAGGGTTAACGCCGTCGGGCGGCCCGCGTAGTTTTTCAGCAGATGGGTAAATTCGGCCTGAAACTCAGGGTCTTTTTGCGCGCTGACGAAAGCCTCTTCCAATTGGCGTAGTGCGGGGATGAGGATCTGCGGAACATATTGCCCGCCGAATTCACCGAAGTAAGGGTTAAGTAATGTCATAATTTTCCCGTCTGTGTTTAGTGTTGCTGACGTAACGTCGCAAATACCGTAGCAATTTGATGTGGGTTTTTTTTCCCCGGCTCGCTTTCCACCCCGGAGTTGAAATCCAGTCCGACACAGCCCTGCTGAGCTGCCTGCGCGCAGTTATCGGCATTCAGACCACCGGCTAACAGGACGTTATCCAGGGATTCGCCGGCCAGCAGTGACCAGTCGAACGTTTTACCGCTTCCGCCCTGACCGTTATCAAACAGGTAGCGATCGACGTGGCTGAACGTGCGTTTCGGCAAGGTGTCGGCGACGGGCAGCGCTTTCCAGATCTGGCAGGTCGCTGGCAATTTCCGGCGCAGCTGGTCGATGGTTTGCTGATCTTCGTCGCCGTGCAGTTGAACCGCAGCGAGCGTCAGCCGCGTCGCGGCGTCAACGATATCCTCGACGGGCGCGTTGCGGAAGACGCCGACATAACGTAACGGCGCGCCAGCCATGACATCGGCGGCTTGATGGATATCAACATAGCGCGGAGATGACGCGACGAAGATTAATCCGCCGTAGTACGCGCCGGCTTGATAGGCCGCCAGCGCATCCGCCGCTCGCGTCAGACCGCAAACCTTGTTTTCACCCAAAATGACGCGACGCACTGCGCCGTTCAGATCCGGTTCAGACATCAGCGAACTGCCGATCAGGAACCCCTGAACAAAGGCGCTGAGTTCACGAATCTGCGCATGCTGATTGATGCCGGATTCACTGATGACCGTCACGCCTGCGGGCAGGCGAGGTGCAAGCGTGCGGGTGCGGTTGAGGTCAATGGAGAGATCGCGCAGGTCGCGGTTGTTGATCCCCACCACGCGCGCCTCAAGCTGGATGGCGCGTTTCAGTTCTTCTTCATTACTGACTTCCGTCAACACGCCCAGCTTCAGGCTGTGCGCCACCTCGGCCAGTTGTCTGTACTGCTCGTCATCCAGTACGGATAGCATCAGAAGAATGGCATCCGCCTGATAGTAACGCGCCAGATAGATCTGGTAGGGCGAAATCATAAAATCTTTGCACAGCACCGGCTGATGAACCGCGGCACTGACCTGCGGTAAAAAGGCGAAGTCGCCCTGAAAGTACTTTTCATCGGTCAGTACGGAAATGGCGGACGCATAATTTTGATAGACACGAGCAATGGCAGACGGATCAAAATCGTCTCGGATCAGCCCCTTAGAGGGCGACGCCTTTTTACATTCGAGGATAAAGGCCGGTTTATCCTGTTTCAATGCCTGATAAAAATCACGCTGGCTGGGGACGATTTCATGTTGAAACGTGTCCAGCGGCTGTGTTTTTTGTCGTTCAGCCACCCAGAGCGCTTTATCGCGCACAATTTTATTTAATACGGTTTCCTGCATGATTCCATTATCCTCTGGCAGACAGGGCGGTAACGCGCTGATAAGCCTGCCCGCTATGAATGACTTCAAGTGCCTGTTGCGCATTCTGACGCAGATTTTCCTGCCCGAATAATCTCAGGAGCAACGCAACGTTGGCGGCGACAGCCGCCGCATGTGCGCGCTCTCCTTTACCTTGTAGCAGTGCCGCCAGAATGTCACGGTTTTCTTCCGGTGTGCCGCCCTGTAGCGCCGACAGCGGATAGGCGTCCAGACCGAAATCACGGTGCGTGAGCGTGTAGGTTTCTATCTCGCCATGGTTTAACTCGGCGACCTGCGTCGGTGCGTGAATCGCGACCTCGTCCATCCCGCCGCCGTGGACGACCGCCGCGCGCTGATAACCCAGCACTTTTAGGGTTTCAGCAATAGGGCGAACCAATTCGGGGCTATAGACGCCGATGAGCGCCAGCGGCGGACGCGCCGGGTTAACCAGCGGGCCTAACACATTGAAGACGGTGCGTGTTTTCAACTGTTGACGCACCGGCATGGCATGACGAAAGCCCAGATGGTATTGCGGCGCGAACAGGAAACACACGCCCAGATCGTCCAATGCCTGACGTGAATCCTGTGCGCTCATATCCAGCTTGATGCCAAAGGCCGAAAGTAAATCAGAAGAGCCGGAACGGCTGGATACGCTGCGGTTGCCGTGTTTAGCGATTTTCAGGCCGCAACTGGCGGCGACGAAGGCGCTGGCGGTGGAAATGTTGATGCTGTTCGTCCCGTCGCCGCCGGTGCCGACAATATCGGCAAACAAATAGTCCGGGCGGGGAAAATGCTGTGCGTCAGCCAGCAATGCCGCAGCGGCGCCGGCGATCTCGTCGGGATGCTCGCCGCGTACTTTCATGCTGATCAACGCCGCCGCCAGTTGGCTGGCTTCCAGTTCACCGCGGATAATGGCGCTAAACAGCGACTGACTTTCCTGACGGCTGATGTTTTGTGCGCGGTACAGTTTTTCCAATATGTTTTGCATAGTAAATACATCCTGAGCAGTAGACGGTTTCTGAGTCGCAGGAGGCGATGACATCGCCTCATCCTCGCTAAGCCAGCGCCCAATCCAGCGTTTTTTCCAGCAGTCGGGCGCCATGGGTGGTGAGGATCGACTCGGGATGAAATTGAAAGCCACAGACGCGATCCGCGTCATTGCGTACCGCCATGACCATATCGTTAAAGCGCGCGTTGACGGTCAGCGAGGCGGGTATGCGGCTACCAACCAGCGAGTGGTAGCGGGCAACCGGCAGCGGTTGCGGTAAGCCGGAAAACATGGCGCTGTCGTCGTGAACGATCGCGGAGGCTTTTCCATGCAAAATTTCGCCAGCCTGACCGACATAACCACCGTAAGCCTCAACAATGGCCTGATGGCCGAGACAAATACCGATAATCGGCAACTCACCGCGCAAACGTTGCAGCAGTTCGGGCATACAACCGGCTTCGGCGGGGGTGCCGGGGCCAGGAGAGAGCATCAGTATCGGGTTTTCCATGTGCTGCAACCGCGCAATGATCACGTCGGCAGGCAACTGATTACGGTAAATGACCACCTGATGACCGCTGGCGCGCAACTGATCCACCAGGTTGTAAGTGAATGAATCGATATTATCGAGTAGCAGGATATCGGCCATCAGAACATCTCCTTTGCATGGTGCGCACTGGCGATGGCTCGCAGCACGGCCCGGGCTTTGTTACGCGTTTCATCGGCTTCGGCCTGAGGGTTAGAATCTAACACCACGCCCGCACCGGCCTGAACCGTGGCGATACCGTCTTCGACGTAGGCGGAACGAATCACGATACAGGTGTCGAGATCGCCGTGGGCGGTGAAGTAACCGACGGCGCCGCCGTAGCTGCCGCGCCGGGTTTTCTCACTGGCGGCAATGAGTTGCATTGCCCGTACTTTAGGGGCACCGCTCAGCGTGCCCATATTCATACAGGCACGATAAGCGTGCAGTACATCCAAATCCTCGCGCAGCGTGCCGACCACGCGGGAGACCAGATGCATCACAAAGGAATAGCGATCAACTTTGGTCAAATCAGCGACGTAGCGGCTACCGGGTTGACAGATGCGCGCCAGATCGTTGCGGGCCAAATCCACCAGCATCAAATGTTCCGCCAGCTCTTTATGGTCGGTGCGCATTTCCAATTCAATACGGCTATCGAGATCGCGATCCAGTGAGCCATCGGCACGGCGACCGCGCGGCCGAGTCCCGGCAATCGGGTAAATTTCGATTTGACGGCTGTCGGCGTCGTATTTCAGCGAGCTTTCCGGCGATGCGCCGAATAGCGTGAAGTCCTGATCCTGCATATAAAACATGTAAGGGCTGGGATTGTTGTCTTTCAGCGTCTGGTATGCCGCCAGCGGTGAAGGGCACGGCAGGGAGAAACGACGTGACGGCACCACCTGAAAAATTTCGCCCATACGGATGGCTTCCTGCATCTGGCTGACCACAGCACCGAAGTCTTCGTCGCTCTGGTTGCAACTGAGCGCCATATTTTCAATGGACTGGCGCGGCAGAGTCGGCGCAGGCTGGGTTAACTGCACTTGTAACGTCTCCAGGCGCTGCGTTAAACGCCGCTTCTCGCCGTTGTCTGGCGTAAACAGGCTGGCTTGCAGGGAAGTGATGCGCTTTTGGTGATCGAGGATCAGCAGCGTTTCCGCCAGATAGAAACAGAAGTCCGGGCAGCGTTGCGATTGACTCAGCGCAGGAAGCGCCTCAAAGCCGGCGACCAGATCGTAAGCAAATAGGCCGCCGAGAAACATGGCCTCCCGTTCATTTGCCGGACAAGCGACCAGCGACAGAATCTGGCGCAAGGCGTCAAAAACGGACAGAGAACGTAAGCGGGCATCTTCATCCTGCACGGTATCCACCAGTGGGAACGTCAACTCACGGCCATTCGGACGCGCATGATTAATGACCTCGGCAGGCAGCGCCGCATCCAGCAGTGGCAGAAGGTTTGCCCCGTTTGTCGTCAATGCCTGAATAGCAACCTGCTGGCCCAGCGCGGTGATGCGCAGCGCGCTGTCAATAACGAGCAGACTTTTCAGGTTTTCCTTACTGTCGATTTCAGCCGATTCCAGCAGTAAGGTTGCCGGTCTGGCGCCACAGAGTTGATGGAATATGGCGTTTGGGTCGTTACGATAAACGGCTTCGGCGCGCAGCAGTTCCAGATTTGGTTGTGTTGTTTGCATTGTTGCTACCTGTTTAATTTATGCCCATCAAATAAAAAACCCGCTTATTTAAGCGGGCCTGGGAATGTCTGCATCGATGACAAAGACGCACGATTACTCCCCCCGCCACAGGGAAATGCGCCAATAACCATGTTTCATCATTTTTTGCATCGCCATCATCAATCTCACTGTTTACGCACCGAACTTTCGTACTAGTTAACTGGTTCGAAAATAAAAAGTCAACACCCGCAATAGGATTATTTTATAGCGGCGCGAAATGTAACTGCGGCATTACCATTTGTTGCGTATTGATGGCATCATGCCAGCCTTACGTGATCATGATGAATGGATAGCCCCGTGCCAGCAGCGTTTCAACCAATGCCATCGTTTCCGCTTTATGACTTACATAGCCACACGACGGCGTCTGACGGCATGTTAACGCCGGCGGCGTTGGTCAACCGGGCGGTAGAAAGGCAGGTGAACGTGCTGGCGATCACCGACCATGACACGATCGCCGGGCTTGAAGATGCCCAGCGCGCGATTGAGCAACAGGCGCTGCCGTTAAGGCTCATTCCCGGCGTGGAGGTGTCTACGCTGTGGGAAAACCATGAGATCCATATTGTCGGGTTGGGGATGGAGATTGCGCATCCGGCGTTAAGTTCGCTGTTGCAACAGCAGGCGCTTTTTCGCCAACAGCGGGCCGAGCAGATCGCTCTCCGGTTGGAAAAAGCCCGTATTCCCGATGCACTGTCAGGCGCACAGCAGCTGGCGACCGGCGGACAGATTACGCGGGCGCATTTTGCCCGCTATCTGATTGCGCAGGGCATGGCGACGAACATGAATCAGGTGTTTAAAAAATATCTGGCGAAGGGGAAAACCGGCTACGTGCCGCCACAGTGGTGTTCCATACCGCAGGCGATTGAGGCCATTCATCGCGCTGGCGGCGTGTCGGTGCTGGCACACCCCGGACGCTACGACCTGACGGCGAAGTGGTTGAAACGGCTGTTAACCACATTTGCTGATAATGGCGGGGTCGCGATGGAGGTCGCTCAGTGTCAGCAGGCGCCGGATGAACGAACGCAGTTAGGCCGTTATGCGCGTGATTTCAATCTGATGGCGTCGCAGGGATCGGACTTCCATATGCCGTGTGCCTGGATCGAACTGGGGCGCAAACTGTGGCTACCTGCGGATGTCGAGCCGGTTTGGCATCATCCGCTGCTGGCTGTCCAGCCTGATACGCGCGCGTTGATGGTCCGCGATGCATGAAATAACAATCTTTTACTGCTAACTCGTTCTACAATAACGATATTGCATGGTTGCGCGGCCTGTGATGCGTTACGCCGCGCAATGTCCGACGTATGAGGTAAGGTCATGAGTCAGTTTTTCTATATTCATCCGCAGAATCCGCAGCCGCGACTGATTGGTCAGTCGATAGAGTTTTTGCATAAAGGCGGGGTGATTGTTTATCCAACGGATTCCGGCTATGCGTTGGGCTGCATGTTGGGCGAAAAAAATGCCATGGAGCGCATTTGCCGCATTCGCGATCTGGACAGCAACCATAATTTCACGCTGATGTGTCGCGATCTGTCCGAACTGTCGGCGTATGCCTACGTCGATAACGCCGCCTTCCGGCTGATTAAAAATAATACGCCGGGTAATTACACGTTTATTTTAAAAGCGACGAAAGAGGTGCCTCGCCGCCTGATGAGTGAAAAGCGGAAAACGATAGGCCTGCGTGTGCCATCCAACCCGATTGCGTTGGAACTGCTGGCCGCGCTGAACGAACCGCTGATGTCGACAACGCTGATGCTGCCGGGAAATGATTTCGCCGAATCCGATCCGGAAGAAATTCAGGAACGATTAGGTAAATTGGTGGATTTGATTATTCACGGCGGTTTTCTGGGCCAGCAGCCGACGACCGTTATCGACTTAACCGAGTCTACGCCGCAAATCGTTCGTGAAGGAACCGGTGATATCGCGCCGTTCTTATAATGCCGGGGCATCGCGTTTAATACCGAGACAGCGTGTTGCGGCACGCCGTAACAATGGGAATACAAATGGCGCGAAGATCGGTATAATCGCGCCAGTAGGCCGTATCACCGATAATTTTTACGTAACTTGCTGAATTCTATCAGCCGTTATGACTCCCCCCGACGCCTGGGAAGGCGACACTAGAGGTTGCTCAATGAGCGAAAAGCTACAAAAAGTTCTGGCACGCGCCGGTCATGGCTCGCGCCGCGAAATTGAAGGTATTATTCAGGCTGGACGCGTCAGCGTTGACGGTAAGATCGCCACACTGGGCGATCGCGTTGAAGTGACGAAAGCCACCCGAATCCGTATTGATGGCCATGTTGTGACCGTCAAGGAAACCGAAGAAACCGTCTGTCGCGTGTTGATTTATTACAAACCCGAAGGCGAACTGTGCACCCGCAACGATCCCGAAGGCCGTCCGACAGTATTTGACCGTTTGCCGAAAATTCAGGGTTCACGCTGGGTTGCGGTCGGCCGTCTGGATGTGAACACTTCCGGTCTTTTGCTGTTTACGACGGACGGCGAGTTGGCCAATCGTCTGATGCACCCCAGCCGCGAGGTTGAACGCGAATATGCCGTTCGCGTCTTCGGCGAAATTGATGACGAAAAGATCAAACAGCTGAGTAAAGGCGTACAACTGGAGGATGGCCCGGCCTCGTTCCGCACGATCCGCTATCAGGGGGGCGAAGGCCTGAACCAGTGGTATAACGTAACGTTGACGGAAGGACGTAACCGCGAGGTTCGGCGTCTGTGGGAAGCGGTCGGCGTACAGGTTAGCCGCCTGATCCGTGTGCGCTATGGCGACATCCCGCTGCCGAAAGGCCTGCCGCGTGGCGGCTGGGCGGAAATGCCGCTGGAACAACTGAACTATTTGCGCGAGTTGGTTCAGCTTGAACCGGAAACGGTGTCCAAGCTACCGGTTGAGCGTGAGCGCCGTCGCGTGAAGGCGAACCAGATCCGCCGCGCGGTAAAACGTCACAGCCAGATTAACGCCGCTCCGTCACGTCGTACCTCACCGAAGCCGAAGCGCATCGGCTGACACGTTTATTGATACGCGCCACGGGCAGCGTCCGCTGCCCGATATTTACCAGTCAATACCTTGCTGTGCCTGCACGCCGGCATCAAATGCATGCTTCACCGCACGCATTTCCGTCACGGTATCCGCCATGTCCAGCAGGTCGCGGTGGCAGCCTCGACCGGTAATAATGACCGTTTGTGCGGCAGGTCGCTGATTTAATGCGGTGACAACGTCACTTAAAGCTAAATACCCATAGCTGACCATGTAGGTGAGTTCGTCCAACACGACGAGATCGAGCTGAGGGTCGGCCAGCATCCGTTTGCCGTGCTGCCAGACGCGCTGCGCCGCCTCCGTATCCGTCTGGCGATTTTGCGTGTCCCAGGTAAAACCTGTCGCCATAACCTGAAACTCGACGCCGAGGGGTTGCAGCAGGTTTTTCTCGCCGTTCGGCCATTCTCCTTTGATAAACTGGATCACGCCGGCCCGCCGCCCATGGCCTATTGCACGCGTGACGGTGCCAAACGCGGCGGTGGTTTTCCCTTTTCCGTTTCCGGTAAAAACAATCAGGATACCGCGCGTTTCATTGGCGGCGGCAATACGGGCATCGACTTTTTCTTTCAGACGCTGTTGTCGCTGTTGGTGGCGATCGTCGTTCATTCTGAATATACCTTCGTTATTCGCTCGGGCCGGGCTTTCTGCCCGGTTGGGCATCAAAACTCATGCCAGTCTTGCGACGACTGTCGTCACCCATCAGATACAGATAAAGCGGCATGATCTCTGCGGGCGTTTTGAGCCTGTCAGGATCTTCCTGCGGGAACGCCGCCGCGCGCATGGCGGTGCGGGTACCGCCCGGGTTAATACAGTTCACGCGTAGATTTTTCGCGCGATACTCTTCGGCCAGCACCTGCATCAGCCCCTCAGTGGCAAATTTAGAGACTGAATAGGCTCCCCAGCCTGCACGACCTGAGCGGCCAACGCTGGAACTGGTGAAAATGAGTGAGGCGCAAGACGATTTCAGCAATAAAGGGAGCAGCGCCTGCGTCAGCATGAAGGTGGCATTCACGTTCACCTGCATAACCTCATGCCAGATCTCAGGAGATTGCTCCGCGATAGGGGCGATCTCCCCCAGTAGACCGGCATTGTGGAGGACGCCATCCAGATGGGGGACAACCTGCGCCAGCTCGTCAGCGAGCTGAAAACACTGTGTCGATGATAAGGTCAGCATATCGCACACCATGATGTGTACCGGCGTCTCTTGCTCCTGGGCGATTTGTTGCTTGACCGCCTGAAGCTTGCTTTCCGTGCGCCCAAGCAAGATAAGCTGAGCGCCATAGCGCGCATAGGTCAATGCGGCCTCCCGGCCAATTCCGTCGCCGGCGCCGGTGACCAGTATAATGCGGTTTTGCAATAAATCGTTTTTCGGCTGGTAGTGCACAATGAATTCCTCTTACCGCGGCATGCTACGGCCACGTATCAGACAGACAGGCGCGGTGCGATTGGTCGGGCCGCGCGTTTTGGACGGACGATGCATCCGGCTGGGCGAATGGGGCTGTTATGCCTCAAATGTCAGGCGTTTTCAATGAGACTGCCTCTATTTATCCTCATGCCGCTGTAAAAAACAGCAACAAACAGGAAAACGGCAGGAATAACATCGCCATACTGCCGGCTATCAGTTAGGTTATAGAAAGGGGATGGTTCGCGACATCGGCCATAGGCAGGCAACCAACATTAATCAATACTCAGTCAATTGAGGGTGGTATTTGTGGAATTACTTTCTCTGTACGGGTTATTTCTGGCTAAGGCTCTCACCATTGTTATCGCGATTGGCGCGCTGGTCGTGCTGGCATTCGGGATGACGCAGCGTAAGCGTCAACATAAAGGTGAATTGCAGGTGACGAATCTGGGCGAGCAATATCAGGAAATGCAGCGGGAGATGCAGACGGCCTGTATGAGCGATATTGAGCGGAAACTGTTAGCGAAACAAGAGAAGAAGAAAGAGAAAGAAACCGCGAAGCAGGATAAACAGCGCGCCAGACGCGGCGAAGAGAAAAGTGCCAAGCCGTGCCTGTATGTTCTCGATTTTAACGGCAGTATGGATGCGGGAGAAGTCAGCTCGCTGCGTGAAGAGATTTCCGCCGTCCTCGCCGTGGCGAAACCGCAGGATGAAGTGTTGCTGCGTTTGGAAAGTCCAGGCGGCGTGGTGCACGGTTATGGGCTGGCGGCATCGCAATTACAACGCTTGCGTCAGGGCGGAGTGCGACTGACGGTTGCTGTGGATAAAGTGGCCGCCAGTGGCGGATATATGATGGCCTGCGTAGCCGATCGCATTGTGGCGGCGCCATTTGCAATCGTGGGCTCTATTGGCGTGGTGGCGCAGATCCCCAATTTTCACCGTCTGCTGAAAAATAAAGATATTGACGTTGAGCTGCATACCGCAGGGGAATTTAAACGCACGCTGACGTTATTTGGGGAAAATACCGAGCAGGGCCGTGATAAATTCCGTGAAGATCTGAATGTGACGCACCAGCTGTTTAAGGCGTTTGTGCAGCAGATGCGCCCGTCGTTGGATATTGATGCGGTTGCGACGGGTGAACACTGGTTCGGTTCACAGGCGAAGGAATTGGGGTTAGTTGACGCCATCGGCACCAGTGATGATCTGCTGATTGCCGAAATGGCCAGCCATGAAGTATTGAGCGTGCGTTATACGCGCCGCAAACGCCTGTTGGATCGTTTAACGGGGAGTGCGGGAGAAGCGGCGGAACGTTTGATGCTGCGCTGGTGGCAACGTGGTGCGAAACCGCTGCCCTAAGGGGCGACACATGGACGCTGAGTAACGGCGTCTGCGTTCAGACTGCATGGCGTCAAACAACGATAACGCCCGCGAAAGCGGGCGCTGTCATCAATCGATCAGATAATATTTTTCAGATAAAACATGAGCAAGGTGCTTGAACATATTAAACGCAGCGGTGCTTTTTAAGGTTGGCATGCCGCTCCCATCAAGAAAAAATTCGCCGCGAAAAACCAACACACCGTTTTTTTGTTCTACGCTATTGGCGACCATGCCGTGCAGATAATCATCGTGATGTTGAATGATGTCATTGGCTTCAGCCAATAGCGTCTGACGGTCAATAGGACGTTTTTCTTCGTTAACCTGATGCTCAACTGACATGATTGCTACTCCTGTGTTCACCCTTGAAAACGGTGATATTTGCACTATTCAATAACCGTATGGCCAATTCCATCTGGCAAAAGGGTACTGCGATACGGTTGTAGCGTAAAGGGTAGATTGTGATGCAAACTGGCTACATCTTAGGGGTTTATCTGCCGATACTCCGTTTGGCAAGAAAAGAATAAAACAGGATTTCCACGCTAATTAGGTTGCGCGGTGACATTTATCAGGTAGAGTGTGGGATTTTCCGCAGGCAGTAGAGTACGCTCTGAATGCCCCGAAAAATATCTGATTTTCAGAAGAATTCAGCAGGTAATAGTACATATGGGTAAAGCTCTCGTTATCGTCGAGTCCCCGGCAAAAGCCAAAACGATCAATAAGTATTTAGGCAAGGACTACGTGGTGAAATCCAGCGTTGGTCATGTGCGCGATCTGCCGACGAGTGGCTCAGCCAGTAAAAAGAGCGCGGACTCAGACTCAACCAAAGACAAAACAAAAAAGAAAGTCAAAAAGGATGAGAAATCCGCGCTGGTTAGCCGCATGGGCGTCGATCCTTATCATGGCTGGAAAGCCAATTATGAAATCCTTCCTGGTAAGGAAAAGGTTGTCTCCGAATTAAAAACGCTGGCGGAAAATGCCGAACACATCTATCTCGCAACCGACCTTGACCGCGAAGGGGAAGCCATTGCCTGGCACCTGCGGGAAATCATCGGGGGGGACGAACAGCGTTTCAGCCGCGTGGTGTTTAACGAAATCACCAAAAACGCCATAAAGCAGGCGTTTGAAAAACCGGATACGCTGAATATTAACCGTGTTAATGCCCAGCAGGCGCGCCGGTTTATGGATCGCGTGGTGGGTTACATGGTCTCCCCGCTGTTATGGAAAAAAATTGCCCGGGGATTGTCTGCCGGGCGCGTCCAGTCGGTTGCGGTGCGCTTGGTCGTTGATCGCGAACGCGAGATCAAAGCGTTCGTACCGGAAGAATACTGGGAACTGCACGCCGATTTGCTGGCAGGCGGCGATATTCAGCTGCAAATGCAGGTAACGCACCATAACGGCAAGCCGTTTAAACCCGTCAATAAAGAACAAACGCAGGCGGCGATCGGCCTGCTTGAGAAAGCTCGCTATGTCGTTGCAGAGCGTGAAGATAAGCCGACCAGCAGTAAGCCGGGCGCGCCTTTCATCACGTCAACGCTGCAACAGGCGGCCAGTACGCGTCTCGGTTTTGGCGTGAAGAAAACCATGATGATGGCGCAGCGGCTGTATGAAGCGGGCTACATCACCTATATGCGAACCGACTCGACTAACCTGAGTCAGGACGCGCTGACGATGGTGCGGGCCTATATTGCCGATGAATTCGGCAAACGCTACCTGCCCGAAGCGGTAAATACTTACAGTAGTAAAGAAAATTCGCAGGAAGCGCACGAAGCCATTCGACCTTCCGATGTGGGCGTGTTGGCCGACAGCCTGAAAGACATGGAAGCTGACGCTCAGAAATTGTATCAGCTGATCTGGCGTCAGTTTGTTGCCTGCCAGATGACCCCGGCAAAGTACGATTCCACGACGCTGATCGTCAATGCTGCGGATTATCAACTGCGTGCCAAAGGCCGTACTCTGCGTTTCGATGGTTGGACGAAAGTCATGCCGGCGCTACGCAAAAATGACGAAGACCGCACGCTACCAGCCGCGGCGGTCGGTGAGACGCTGGCGTTGCAGACGCTTCTTCCGGGGCAGCATTTCACCAAGCCGCCGGCGCGTTATAGCGATGCTTCTTTGGTTAAAGAACTGGAAAAACGCGGCATCGGTCGTCCATCCACCTATGCGTCCATTATTTCGACCATTCAGGATCGCGGTTATGTCCGGGTAGAAAACCGGCGTTTCTATGCCGAGAAGATGGGCGAAATTGTTACCGATCGGCTCGAAGAGAACTTTCGCGAGCTGATGAATTACGATTTCACCGCCCGGATGGAAAGCAGCCTCGATCAGGTCGCGAATAATCAGGCGGAATGGAAAGCCGTGTTGGATGAATTCTTCAACGAGTTCACTCAGCAACTGGAAAAAGCCGAGCAGGATCCCGAAGAAGGGGGCATGCGGCCTAATACCATGGTGCTGACCAGCATTGACTGCCCCACCTGTGGCAGAAAGATGGGGATCCGCACCGCCAGTACCGGCGTCTTCCTGGGCTGTTCCGGTTATGCGCTGCCGCCGAAAGAGCGCTGCAAAACCACGATCAATCTGATACCGGAAACCGAAGTGTTGAACGTATTGGAAGGGGATGATGCGGAAACCAACGCGCTTCGCGCCCGCCGCCGCTGTGAAAAATGCGGTACGGCGATGGACAGCTACCTGATCGATAATCAGCGCAAGCTGCACGTTTGCGGCAATAACCCGGCCTGCGATGGTTATGAAATCGAGACCGGCGAGTTTCGTATTAAGGGGTACGACGGCCCGATCGTCGAGTGCGAAAAATGCGGCGCCGAAATGCATCTCAAAATGGGGCGATTCGGTAAGTATATGGCGTGCACCAGCGACACCTGTGGTAACACGCGTAAGATTCTGCGCAATGGTGAAGTTGCGCCGCCGAAAGAAGATCCGGTGCCGTTGCCTGAATTGCCCTGTGAGAAGTCTGACGCCTATTTTGTGTTACGTGATGGCGCGGCTGGGGTCTTTCTGGCTGCTAACACATTTCCGAAATCTCGCGAAACACGCGCGCCATGGGTAGAAGAGCTGGTACGGTTCAAAGATCGTTTGCCGGAGAAGTTGCGCTATCTGGCTGAAGCGCCCGTGGTCGATAAAGACGGTAATAAGACGCTGGTCCGTTTTAGTCGTAAAACCAAACAGCAGTATGTCACATCCGAGAAAGACGGCAAGACAACGGGCTGGTCGGCGTTTTACGTTGACGGTAAATGGGTCGAAGGGAAGAAGTAAGCGCGTTTTGTCGCTATCCGTGCCCAACTGCCACAAAAAACCAGTCGTTAGACTGGTTTTTTTGATCGCGTGGCGTCTGATAACGCCTTCGTATCGCGCGAGCCCTGTGGTTACGTGAGGATTATTGATCCCTGATAGAGAATCAGGCATTTTGCCTCGGTGATAATCACGCCTGCTATGCGCTTTATGGCTGCGTCATGTGAAAATGGTTATATAAAAATAATTTTTATGATTTAATGACATTAATTGATGAAAATATGCGCCGGGCGGTTAAGGCGTAGTCAAGATCAGGTCAGTTAAGAAATGGAGCGCTGTGAGATGTCGCGCATACATCAATGGGGAATGGGATAAATTATGAAACTGCAACAGCTTCGTTATATTGTTGAAGTTGTTAATCACAACCTGAATGTGTCTTCCACCGCAGAAGGGTTGTATACCTCTCAGCCGGGGATCAGTAAACAGGTCCGCATGCTGGAAGATGAACTCGGCATTCAGATTTTTGCCCGAAGCGGAAAACATCTGACGCAGGTGACGCCAGCCGGTCAGGAAGTCATTCGCATTGCACGTGAGGTGTTGTCAAAAGTCGAGGCGATTAAGGCGGTAGCCGGGGAGCATACCTATCCCGATAAAGGATCGCTGTACGTGGCGACGACGCATACGCAGGCTCGTTACGCGCTGCCGGGTGTCATCAAAGGCTTTATTGACCGTTATCCACAGGTGTCGTTACATATGCATCAGGGCTCGCCGACGCAGATTGCGGAAGCGGTGGCCAAAGGAACGGCGGATTTTGCTATTGCGACTGAGGCGCTGCATCTGTACGACGATCTGATTATGCTACCGTGCTATCACTGGAATCGCGCAGTGGTGGTCAAACCCGATCACCCGTTGGCATCCAGGACAGATATTTCCATTGAAGAGCTGGCCGCTTATCCTATCGTGACGTATACCTTTGGCTTTACGGGACGTTCCGAGCTGGATACGGCGTTTAACCGGGCAGGTCTGACGCCGCGTATTGTGTTTACCGCCACAGACGCCGATGTGATTAAGACCTATGTGCGTCTGGGGCTGGGTGTCGGGGTGATTGCCAATATGGCGGTCGATCCACAAACGGAAACCGATCTGGTAACCATCAACGCAAACAGTATCTTTAGCTATAGCACGACGAAAATTGGTTTCCGCCGCAGCACGTTCCTGCGTAGCTATATGTACGATTTCATCCAGCGCTTTGCGCCGCACTTAACGCGCGATGTTGTCGACACGGCCGTTGCGTTGCGCTCAAATGATGAAATTGAGGTGATGTTTAAAGACATCACGCTGCCAGTGAAATAAGCTTTTTTCATCGCTGATTTTGAAATAAAAAAGCCAGACGTAATCTGGCTTTTTTTGTTCGGCTGGCGCAGTCCCCAGCCTTTGGCTGAAAAATGCGACTAGGCAAGCGTCAGGCGGATACCGACGAGTTCACCTTCACTGCCGGCGTTTCCGGCGCATCCTGAGTCATGCGCGTCAGCTTCGGCGCAGTCAGCAGCATCAGCAGCGCGATGACACCCGTAACAATGCCTATCTGCATAAAGACATCACTGTAAATCTCAAGAGAGACAAGCGGGTCTACGACGTTATCAGGAACGGCCATCATATTGGCGACATAGCCCGCGATGATGGCGGCGCCCGCACTGGTCAGGAACCATGCCCCCATGATAAAGCCCATCAGACGCTGAGGCACAAGCTGAGCCACCATCGCCAGACCCAGACCGGAGATCATGAGCTCGCCAATGCTTTGCAATCCGTAGCACAGGATGAGCCAGTTGATGGACACGATCCCCCGTTCATTCGCCATGCTAGCCCCCCACGGTAAAACCAGAAAGGCGCCGGAACAGAGCACCATGCCAATGGCGAATTTGTATGCCATCGGCAACTGGTCACCCAGTTTGTTATAAAGCGCGGCCAGAATCGGACTGGCAACCATGATCCAGAATGGGTTTAGCGCCTGATACTGCTCAGGTTCAAAGGCGAAGCCTAAAATTGAGTGCTCGACATTGCGGATCGCAAAGAAGTTCAGTGATGTCGGCATTTGGTTATACAACACAAAGAAGACAATGGCTTCCAGCATCAGCAGTAGAGCGACGATCATTTTCCGACGTTTAGTTCCTTGAACGGAAAACATCTCTTTGATAAAAATGACGACGACAGCCAGCGCGATAAGCGCCAGGATCCAACGGGCAACAGACTGGTTATGCAACAGCCAGGTGGAGACGGTAATCAGCACGACAATGCCTGCCAGCGAACCGGATAATTTCGTCAGATTTAGCGGCAGAAAGTCGGGTTTGGAACCTTGCGTGCTGACCCATTTGCGGCAGAACATGAAATTAACCAGCGTCAAAATCATGCCGATCACGCTCAAAGAAAAGGCCACGCTCCAGCCGTAACGTACCGCAAGCCATGGCGTAGCCAGCATAGAGAAGAAGGAGCCGATATTTATCGCCATGTAGTACATGGTGAAAGCGCCATCCAGACGCGGGTCGTCTTTGGCGTAGCAGGTCGACAGTAATGAAGACGGATTGGCTTTAAACAGGCCATTACCGACGGCGATTGTCGCCATACCGACATAGACCCAAAAGACACTATGGTCTGAGTAAGCTATCATGGCGTAGCCTACGGCTAAAACTATCGCGCCCAGCACGATCACGCGTTTCGTTCCGAGAACTTTATCACCCAACCAGCCGCCGATGGCGACAAAACCATACACCAGCGCGCTGAATGAAGAGAAGAGCGTGATGGAGTCGGCCTCTGACATCCCCAGCATTTTGACCAGATACACCGCCATAATGCCTTGTAGACCGTAGTAACCGAAACGCTCCCACAGTTCGATGCTAAAGATGAGATAAAACGCTTTTGGTTGCTTGAAAGCATTCATGCTAATGCTTTCATTAGATTCGCTGTTTTTGTTTGCTATTGACACAAAGACCTCTGATTTTACCTGTCTCGTTTTTTTAAACAAGAAAATAACGAGAGTAATACAGTGAAACTGCATCCTCTTTTCATTGTTATAAGGAGGAGAAACGGCGCTATCTTGACGTTATTTTAGGAACAGGCAAGTCGTTTGACATGTTTTGTTACAAGTGGGTTGAGTTGCGGGATAAAGCCATAAATTAAATATTATGCAGAGTTTAATATTATTGCTTCCTTTTGCTGTAAATGATTATCTCGCCACACCGTGCTTATTTTTTATCAAAGGCATATAACCTGGCTTTTTATTGAAAGCGAGAGCATATCATTATGTATGAATGGATATATGGTTAAATATTTTGCATATCACGCGCTATCCAGTGAGAGTAAAAAATCATCAGTGGCAGGTCGCAGGGTGCATAATGAAATAATCACTTGGCGTGACTTTCAATCACTAAATTTTCTATTAAAAATAACTTATTTGCCTCAAATAGTGGTTATCTGCGTTTTTATACAGGATCGTGCTTCAGCGCTGAAAGATTAAAACGGGTAGACCGGGCCCGCAGGGGCGCTCCCGGCGAATGGACCGGAGGAGGGGATGATGTTTGGCAGAGACAACCGGAATCGCCGGTGACGCTGATTTCTCTGTGACGCGACTCGTTACTGCCTGATGCGAAGGCCCGCTATGACCTGACTGTCTGTTTGAGCGGTTTCCCTGAGGTCTGCTATTCCCCCGGATTAAACGTCCACCTTCTCGCCAAATTCGCACAGATCTTCAATCAGGCAGGAACCGCAGCGTGGTTTGCGCGCGACACAGGTATAACGACCGTGCAGGATTAGCCAGTGGTGGCAGTCCACTTTGAATTCTGCCGGAACGACCTTCAGCAACTTTTCTTCTACCTGTTCCACATTTTTACCCGGTGCAAATCCGGTACGGTTACTGACGCGAAAAATGTGCGTATCAACGGCAATCGTCGGCCAGCCAAAAGCCGTATTCAGAACGATATTTGCCGTTTTTCGTCCGACGCCGGGTAACGCTTCTAATGCCGCGCGATCTTCAGGAACCTGTCCCTGATGCTTTTCCAGCAGAATACGACAGGTTTTGATGATATTTTCCGCCTTGCTGTTAAACAGCCCAATCGTCTTGATGTAGCTTTTAACGCCATCGACGCCAAGTGCGAGCAGGGTTTCCGGCGTGTTGGCCACCGGGTAGAGTCGGGCGGTCGCCTTGTTGACGCTGACATCGGTGGCTTGTGCAGAAAGTAAAACGGCGATCAGCAGCTCAAACGGCGTACTGAAATTCAGTTCGGTTGTGGGGTGGGGATTCGCGGCGCGTAGGCGGCTTAAAATCTCAATCCGTTTGGTTTTATTCACAGCGGTTCTCCCACGGCATTCGTCACCGGCGTCGTGTTTTCCTTGCGGGATACGACACGCGCCCGACGCCGCTTCATTCTTTCGTCGATCAGGTATTTTACCGCCAGTAACAGGCCCAGCCCGATAAATGCGCCCGGCGGCAGCATAGCCAGCAGGAAGGGTGAGTCGAGGTGAATAACCTCGATACGAAGCGCCTTAGCCCAATCGCCCAGCAGCAAGTCCGCGCCGTCGAATAACGTACCATTCCCCAGAATCTCACGCCCCGAGCCAAGCACCACCAGCGCGCTGGTGGCGCCTAATCCCATCGCCAGACCATCAATGGCTGAAGGAAGGACGGCGTTTTTTGAGGCAAAGGCTTCCGCGCGCCCAATGACGATGCAGTTCGTGACAATCAGGGGAATAAAAATCCCCAGTGATTGATATAAACCGTAGGCATACGCGTTGATTAACATCTGTACGACACTGACCACCGAGGCAATGATCATGACGTAAATAGGAATGCGGATTTCCACGGGCACCCAGCGCCGCAGCGCGGAAACCGACATATTGGTACAAACGAGCACCAGCGTCGTCGCCAGCCCTAACCCCAGCGCGTTAGTCGCCGTTGAGGAGACGGCCAGCAGAGGACAAAGCCCAAGTAGTTGCACCAGTGCCGAGTTGTTTTTCCATAGTCCTTCAATAAAAAGGGCTTTGATTTGACTCATGGGTTTCCTCCACAGGCGGACAGCGTGTTGATGTGCGGCGGCAGTGTTTGCAGATAGAGTGTACTACGCTTTACGCCATTGATAACGGCGCGTGGCGTAATGGTCGCGCCGGTAAACTGATCGAACATACCGCCTTCTTTCCTGACTGCCCAGCGGGCATCATGCTCGCCCTTTACCGTTTGTCCACTGAATCGGGTTATCCAGTCGGAGATGCGCTCTTCAATTTTATCACCCAACCCCGGTGTTTCATGATGTTCGGTGACGCGGACGCCGAAAACTTTGCCATTAAAATCGGCGCCAATCAGCAAATGAATCGCGCCGGAATAGCCATCTGGCGCGGTACTTTCCAGTGCGGCGGCTATCGGTTCGCCATGATGACGTGCGATAAACACACGGTGTGGCGCTGACGAACCTAATGCGGGGTCGGTGACAATGTAACATTCTTTTTGCAAGTCATTATCGTATAACTCGGCCGGCACGACCTGATCCAACAGCATTTTTTGTTGTAATTGTGCCTGATGCGAGATTGTCGGCTCTGTTAGCTCGTTGACGACGGCGGTTAATGCCGTCGTCAAGGCGGCAAACAGCGCCAGCGTCATCGCGTGGCGGCGCATCGTACTCAACATGGTCTGCTCCTTAGCGATGGTGGCCGTAAGCGCGTGGCTTGGTGTAATAATCGATCAGCGGCACCGTGATGTTCGCCAGCAGAACGGCAAACGCCACGCCGTCCGGGTAACCACCGTAGGTGCGGATCAGCCATACCAGTAGCCCGATTAGCGCGCCGAAAATCAGCCGTCCGCGATTAGTGGTTGATGCGGTAACGGGGTCGGTTGCAATGAAAAAGGCGCCCAGCATCGTCGCGCCCGACAACAGGTGCAGCAGGGGCGGTGCAAATTTTTCGGGCGCGAGCGTCCAACTGAGAAGGGCGCAGAACATCAGCGAGAGCAGTAAACTGACCGGAATATGCCAGCGAATAGTGCCGCGTATTAATAAAAACAGCCCGCCGACGAGGAAACCGAGGTTAACCCACTGCCAGCCAATGCCGGAAAGCAATTGAGCAAATAGCGGCTGTTGCAGAATAGCCTGTGACGTTTGACCGGAGCGCAAACCGGTTTTAAAGGTATCCAGCGGGGTAGCCTGACTTACGCCATCCATGTTCTGCATCAACTGTTGCATTGTCTGCCCGGCATGCGTCTGCCCGGTGAAAATGGTCATCAAGGCATCATGAAAACCGACCGGCGCGGTTTGCAGCGGCGCAGGCGGCAACCAGCTTGTCATTTGGACTGGGAACGAAATCAGCAGCACGACGTAGCCGATCATGGCCGGGTTAAAGGGGTTTTGCCCCAGTCCGCCATACAGTTGCTTAGCGATAATGATCGCGAAGGCGGTGGCGATCACCACCATCCACCAGGGGGCGAGCGGGGGCAGGCTGATACCGAGCAGCACAGCGGTCAGCAGCGCAGACTGATCGGACAGCGTGGTACGAACGGCGAACTTTCTGAGTGACAGTGTCACGCCTTCTGCAATCAACGCGGTGACGGATGCCAGCGCAACCTGAATCAGGTTACCGTAACCAAAAAAATAGCACTGGGCCAGCATGCCCGGTATACAGGCGAGAATAACCAACAGCATGATGCGCTGGGTGCGCTGCTGGTTATGTGTGAACGGTGAACTCGCAATTCTAAAGGCCATTTATTCCTCTTTGTATGACGATGCTTGCGCGGCCCTGCGGGCTTTGACACGGGCGATGGCGGCGGCAACGGCGGCTTTGCGCGGATCGGTGGTCGCCGGCGTTGCAGGCGCGGCGGCAGGCTCTGCCGGCGACTCGGCATCGACGGACGCCAACGACGCTTGCGGATCGGTCGCCGCTTGTTGTGCGGCCTTGCGGGCTTTGACGCGGGCGATGGCGGCTTTACGCGGATCGGTGGTCGCCAGCGTTTCAGGCGCGGCGGCAGGCTCTGCCGGCGACTCGGCATCGACGGACGCCAATGACGCTTGCGGATCGGTCGCCGCTTGTTGCGCGGCCCTGCGGGCTTTGACACGGGCGATGGCGGCGGCAACGGCGGCTTTGCGCGGATCGGTGGTCGCCGGCATTTCAGGCGCGGCGGCAGGCTCTGGCGGCGACTCGGCATCGACGGACGCCAACGACGCTTGCGGATCGGTCGCCGCTTGTTGCGCGGCCCTGCGGGCTTTGACGCGGGCGATGGCGTCAGCGACGGCGGCTTTACGCGGATCGGTGGTCGCCGGCGTTGCAGGCGCGGCGGCAGGCTCTGCCAGCGACTCGGCATCGACGGACGCCAACGACGCTTGCGGATCGGTCGCCGCTTGTTGTGCGGCCCTGCGGGCTTTGACGCGGGCGATGGCGTCAGCGACGGCGGCTTTGCGCGGATCGGTGGTCGCCGGCGTTTCAGGCGCGGTGGTTTGATGTGGAACAAGGTCGGTGGAGACATCCGCCACCGGCGTTTCTTGTTGTGCCAGCTTTTCACGTCGTTGCTGCTTACGGGCTGCGCGCGCGGCGATCGCCGCCTGATTGTCGGGCTGTTGCTCTGGTATCACCGTTATGGGCGATCCCACCGTCGCATCGGCGGCTTGTTTACGGCGAATACGCGCCAGCGCTGCCTGAACCGCATCTTTATCACTGGTGGAGACATTCGCCGCGGCTTGCTTATGGCGCAGTTCGCGCGCGGCTTTTTCCCGTTCAAGGCGGGCCTGTTTGGCATCAAAACGCGCTTTGGCCTGCGCGGCCCGCTGCGCATCGTCGTCGATGGCCCGAATTTCCGCTTTTTCCTGACGATAATATTGCACCAGCGGGATGTTGCTGGGACAAACGTAAGCGCAGGCGCCGCATTCTATACAATCGAACAGATGGTGCTGACGCGCTTTTTCGTGCTCCTGCCCGCGACTGAACCAGTAAAGCTGCTGAGGCAGGAGGCCTGCGGGGCAGGCATCGGCGCATTTGCTACAGCGAATGCAGGACTGTTCTGGTGCCGTGGGCGCTATTTCTGCATGCGAAGGGGCGAGCAGACAGTTGCTGATTTTGACGATGGGCACGTCCAGCGACGGCAGAGTAAAGCCCATCAGCGGGCCCCCCATAATCACCATCGGCTGTTTGTTGACATGAAAGCCGCCGTGTTTGAGCAGGTGACGTACCGGCGTTCCCAGGCGCGCCCACACATTACCGGGTTGGCGCAGGGCTTCACCGGTCAGCGTCACGACGCGCTCGGTGAGCGGCTCGCCGTCGATCACGGCACGTTTGATGGCGTAAGCCGTACCGACGTTCTGCATGAGCACGCCGATCGCGGCGGAGTGCTTACCGAAAGGCACTTCCTTGCCGGTCAGAATTTTGGTGAGCTGCTTCGCGCCGCCTGACGGATATTTGGTCGGGATAACGCGCAACTGCATGTCGCTGCGGTTGCCCAATGCCAGACGCAGGGCGCTGATGGCTTCCGGTTTGTTATCTTCGATTCCAATCAGGATGCGCTGCGGTTGCAACAGAAATGACAGGATCTCAATGCCCTGAATAATTTCCTGCGCACACTCCTGCATGAGTCGGTCGTCAGCGGTGATATAGGGTTCGCATTCCGCGCCGTTGATAATCAGGGTTTCGATCCCGCGCATTCCGCCTTGCAACTTGGCCGCGGTAGGGAACCCCGCACCGCCCAATCCGGCGATACCCGACTGATGCAGATGGGCAAGCAGGGTGTCGGGGCGCTGTGCGCGATAGTCTGTCAAGGTTTGCCGCTCGCACCAAAGATCGTCGCCATCCGGCACGATGATGACACTGAGTTCCGACAGACCTGACGGATGAGCCGTCGTATGCTGACGGATGGCGTGTACCGTTCCCGACGTCGGGGCGTGAACGGGCAAGGTGCGGCCTTGTCCCCGTGTGAGCGGCTGGCCTCGCAGCACTTTATCGCCGACGCTGACGCAGATCTCGCCTTCCGGCCCAAGATGCTGTTTGAGTGGAATAATGAACTGTTCTGGCAAAGGGATCTGGCGCAGCGGCACCCGGCTGGACTGCGTCTTCATTTCCGGTGGATGAATTCCTCCGTCGAAGTCCCAGATCCGGTCTTTTTTAAAGGCGGAAAACAGCTTAAGCATGTTGTTCTACTTGAATAATGCGTACTGGAATCGTTTCGAGATCCCATTTCCAGTTGGCCGGTGTCGAAGCGACGGGACGTAATTCGATACAGTCCGTTGGGCAAGGGGAGAGGCAGAGGTTACAGCCGGTGCATAAATCGCTCACGACGGTATGGACCGCTTTCGTGCTGCCGATGATGGCATCCACCGGACACGCCTGAATGCACTTGGTGCAGCCGATGCAGTTGTTTTCATCGATCAGCGCGACCTGACGCACAGGCGCCTGAACGGCGGCATCGCCTTCCAGCGGCTGCGGATCCACGTTCAGTTTCTCAGCCAGTTTCAGCATCATCGCTTCGCCGCCGGGGCCACATTTATTGATGTTTTCGCCGTTCAGCGCGACGGCTTCGGCGTAGGGGCGGCAGCCGGGGTAACCACACTGACCGCACTGGCTTTGCGGCAGCATCGCTTCGACTTCCTCCACGATCGGATCGTTTTTGACTTCAAAACGTCGGGAGGCGTAGCCCAGCACCAGACCAAATACCAGCGCGAGCGCGCTTAATGCGGCAATGGCGATCCAGATAGCGGTCATCAGAATTTCACCAATCCGCTAAAGCCCATAAACGCCAGTGACATCAGCCCGGCGGTAATCAACGCAATAGAGGACCCGCGAAACGGCGCCGGAATATCCGACACGGCGAGGCGCTCCCGAATGGCGGCAAAGAAGACCATCACTAATGAAAAGCCCGCGGCGCCGCCAAAACCATAAATGGTTGATTGCAGGAAACCGTGCGACAGGTTGACGTTGAGCAGCACGACGCCGAGCACCGCGCAATTCGTGGTGATGAGCGGCAGAAAGATCCCCAACAGGCGATACAGTTCGGGACTGGCTTTGCGCACGAACATCTCGGAAAACTGCACCACAACGGCGAGCACCAGAATAAACGCCATCGTGCGTAAATAGAGAATATCAAGCGGCACGAGAATAAACTCGTTGACGAGCCACGAGAATATCGAGCCCAGCGTCATCACAAAGGTGGTTGCCAGACCCATGCCGATCGCCGTCTCCAGTTTTTTGGATACCCCCATGAAAGGGCAAAGTCCAAGAAACTTGACCAGGACGAAATTATTTACCAGAAGGATGCTAACAAAGAGCAATGCATATTCAGTCATTACGGTGCCTGCAAAACAAAACCGGGCTATTATCAGGCATTGTCGGGCTTTCGACAACATACCCAAAGTAGGGTTATCGCCATTTCCTAATAGGGTAAGGCGTAAAGTGCGCTAAAGAAGGGGGGACGACTCCGGTTATCGGGTCGCTTATTCGAGGATTGATCGCTATCGCGCAAGGGCTGCGGAAAAATATTTGACCGTGAGTAACAGAATGGGGAGCGAGATGGATGTGTGGTGAACCGCGGGCCGTTGTCGCCGCGTCATCAGGATCCGCGCTTCAACGCCGTACGTTTGCGATAAAACCGGGCAGGGGTGACATTGCTCCCGCTGCCCGAACGTGTTAGCGACGACAGAGCGTGTAATACACTTCGTTCCAGCGCAGCGCGTCTTTGAATTCGTGAAGCCGGGTTTCGTTATCAATCACCAGCAACTCGATATTTTGCATTTCTGCATAGAGACGCATATGTTCCAGATCCAGGGCCTGACTAAAGACGGTGTGATGGGCGCCCCCCGCCAGAATCCAGGCTTCGGCGGCCACCTCCAGTGAGGGTTGCGCTTTCCAGATGGCGCGGGCTACGGGCAATTTCGGCAGCGGACGTGGTTGCTCAATCGTATCGACCAGATTGACCAGCATTCTGAAACGATCCCCCATATCGATGACGCTGGCATTGAGTGATAACCCGGCAGGGGTCGAAAAAATCAGGCGAGCAGGATCGGCTTTGCCGCCAATCCCCAGATGTTGGGCATCCAGAATCGGTTTTTGCTCTCTGGCGATGCTGGGGCAAACTTCCAGCATGTGAGAGCCGACCACCAGATCGTTACCGGTCTGGAAATGATAGGTATAATCCTCCATGAACGAGGTGCCGCCGGGCAGGCCATCGGCCATCACCTTCATAATGCGCAGCAGCGCCGCCGTTTTCCAGTCCCCTTCGCCGCCAAATCCATAGCCTTGCTGCATCAGGCGCTGTACCGCCAGCCCCGGCAACTGCTTTAAGCCATACAGATTTTCGAAATCGGTCGTGAACGCTTTATAGCCGCCTTGCTCCAGAAAATGCTTCAGACCGAGTTCAATTTGCGCGGCATCCAGCAGATTCTGCCGGTTGGCGCCGTTGAGTTTTACCGCGTCCGTTAACTGGTAGCTGGCCTCATACTCCTCGACCAACGCGGTGATATCGCCTTTGGCTACCGCGTCAACTTCGGCGGCCAAATCGCCCAGCCCCCAGGCGCTGACGGCGTAACCGAACTGGATCTGCGCGCCCACTTTATCGCCTTCGGTAACGGCCACTTCACGCATGTTGTCGCCAAAGCGTGCGACCTTCAACTGCTTGCTTTCCTGAATGGCGGCAGCAACCCGCATCCACTTACCGATGCGATCGTGCGCGCGCGTATCCTGCCAGTGGCCAACCACCACCTGATGAGTCTGCCGCATCCGTGCGCCGATAAAACCAAATTCACGCCCGCCGTGCGCGGTCTGGTTCAGGTTCATGAAATCCATATCCATCGTGTCCCACGGTATTTCGGCATTGAATTGGGTATGGAATTGCAGCAGCGGCTTGGTGAGGATGCGCAGGCCGCCGATCCACATCTTGGCGGGAGAGAAGGTGTGCAGCCAGGTCAGCAGGCCGATACAGTTATCCTGATAGTTCGCGTCGCGACAGAGCGCCAGAATTTCATCCGGCGTTTTCACCAGCGGTTTCAGGACCAGTTTCACCGGCAGGTTGGCCTGCTGGTTCAAGCTGGCGACCACTTGTTCTGCATGATTGTTGACCTGACGTAACGTTTCCTGTCCGTAAAGATGCTGGCTACCGATAACGAACCAGACTTCAAGCTGCTTAAAATGATCCATGATGGCTCCTGTAACGTGTTCCCCGCAGGGAGAAAATTAGTGCTTTGCCGTAGAGGCGGGGCGATAGGCCGGTTCCGCGAGGCGGCACCATTGCTGATAGCGTTCATAGAGCTGCTGGTAACGGGCAACGCGCTGGCTGTCCGGCTTTAGCGTGCGGGCTATTCCGCTGGCCATCTGCCGTTGGGCCGTGGGAATATCGCGGTGCGCGCCCGCGGCCACGGCGGCGAAGATGGCCGCGCCAAGCGCGCAGCACTGGTCAGAGGCGACGATTTGCAAGGGACGATTCATGACGTCGGCGCACACCTGCATGATGATGGGGGATTTACGCGCGATGCCGCCCAGCGCCAGCACATTCTCGACGGGGACGCCCTGATCTTCAAAACACGCCATAATCGCGCGTGCGCCGAAGGCCGTCGCGGCAATGAAACCGCCGAACAGCGTGGGCGCATCGGTGCCCAAATTGAGGTCGGTGATGACGCCTTTTAGCCGCTGATTGGCGAACGGCGTTCTGCGACCGTTGAACCAGTCCAGCACCACGGGCAGGTGATCCAGCGTGGGGTTATCCGCCCACTGGCGGGTGAGGCGTTCCAGCAGTTTGCCTTCAACGGCCTGCAAGGCGGTGGCGTATTCGGGGTTGTCCTTTGCGGCTTCCTGCAATGGCCAGCCCAGCAACCGCCCAAACCAGGCGTACATATCGCCGAAAGCGGACTGTCCGGCTTCCAGACCGATATAACCGGGGATGACGCTGCCGTCGACTTGCCCACAGATACCGGCAATGGTGCGATCGGCGATGCGTTCTTCATCGGCGATGAGGATATCGCAGGTGGATGTGCCGATCACTTTAACCAGCGTGTAAGGGGTGGCACCGGCGCCCACCGTGCCGACATGGCAGTCAAATGCACCGCCGGCGAGGGTGACATGTTCAGGGACGCCAAGCCGCTGCGCCCATTCAGGGGCGATTGTGCCCACCGACTGTTCTGCCGTCCAGGTTTCGGTAAACAGCGGATGGCGTAATGTCTCCGTCAGACAGGGATCGAGCGCATGAAAAAAATCTTCCGGCGGCAATCCGCCCCAACTGGGGTGCCAAAGTGATTTGTGTCCCGCACTACAGCGGCCTCGGCGTATATCGCCGGGGGCTTGCGTACCGGAAAGCAGGGCTGGCACCCAGTCGCATAACTCGACCCAGGAGACGGCGGCCTGACGTACAGCCGCATCCTCGCGCGACACATGCAGGATTTTGGCCCAGAACCATTCCGATGAGTAAACGCCGCCGATGTAACGCGTGTAGTCCGGGAACCGACCGCTGCGGCACAGCGCATTGATCGCTTCTGCTTCTTCTATTGCGGTGTGATCTTTCCACAGCACGAACATGGCATTCGGGTTGTCGGCGAACTCGGGACGCAGGGCCAGAATCTGGCCTTGTTCATCAATCGGCGCAGGCGTCGAACCGGTCGAATCCACGCCAATACCGATGATGCTTTGCCGCTGTTCACGCGACAGGCGGGAAACCACCACTCTGATGGCCTGCTCCAGCGATTCAATATAGTCCAGCGGATGGTGTCGGAATTGGTTGTTGGCGGGCCGGCAGTATTTGCCTTCAAGCCAGCGAGGGTAGTAGACCACCTCTGTTTCCAGCTCTTGTCCGCTTTGACAGTCGACAGCTAAGGCGCGAACCGAATCGCTGCCGAAGTCGAGGCCAATCGTTATCGCGCCCGCACTCATGTTCTGCTCCTTATTCGTCCCGCATCGTTGGGAGTTACGATAGGCAGGGATAAGGTCGGGCGGTTAGGCGTGGTTAGCTGGAAATATGTATTTTTCTGTCACACGCAGCCATTTTGTGAAGCAGGTCAAAGGTTAATAATTGGTTAAATTTGCTAAATATATGCACAAACCTGTCATTCTCCCGGTATGTGATAGCGCTCTACATTCTTGCGGGTAATAACGGCTAAAACAATAGGCGTCTGAATGCTGCTGGGTAAGAAATGACGCTAAGTCTGTGTTTTTCCTTTATCCAGACCGGAAATCCCTCACCGGTAGCCCGAACTTATCGCGGCGTTGCTGGTGGATCGAAAGAGAATTATACCGGAGAACGTCATGCATAAATTCACTAAGGTACTGGCTGCCATTGGTCTGGCTGCCGTTATGTCACAATCAGCTATCGCAGAAAACATCAAACTGGGGTTTCTGGTTAAGCAACCGGAAGAACCCTGGTTCCAGACTGAATGGAAATTCGCTGATAAAGCAGGAAAAGATCTCGGTTTTGACGTCATAAAAATCGCCATTCCTGATGGGGAGAAAACCCTGAATGCCATCGATAGCCTGGCCGCAAGCGGCGCAAAAGGTTTCGTCATTTGTACGCCGGACCCGAAGCTGGGACCGGCGATTGTGGCGAAAGCGCGCAGCTACGATTTGAAAGTCATCGCGGTTGACGATCAGTTTGTAAACGCGAAAGGCAAGCCGATGGATACCGTGCCGCTGGTGATGATGGCCGCGACCAAGATCGGCGAGCGGCAAGGGCAGGAACTCTGGAAAGAGATGAACCAACGCGGCTGGAAAGTGGAGGACACGGCGGTGATGGCGATTACCGCCAATGAGCTGGATACCGCGCGCCGCCGTACTTCAGGCTCAATGTCTGCGCTCAAGGCCGCCGGCTTCCCGGAAAAACAGATCTATCAGGTGCCGACCAAATCGAATGATATCCCCGGTGCGTTTGATGCCGCTAACTCCATGCTGGTTCAGCACCCGAAAGTGAAAAACTGGCTGATCGTCGGCATGAACGACAACACCGTGTTGGGCGGCGTGCGCGCGACGGAAGGTCAGGGGTTTAAAGCGGAAAATGTGATTGGTATCGGTATCAACGGCGTGGATGCCGTCAGCGAGTTATCCAAAGCGCAGGCGACGGGGTTCTTCGGGTCGCTGCTGCCGAGTCCGGATATTCACGGCTATAAGAGTATTCAGATGCTGAATGACTGGGTAACCAAAGGCGTGGAGCCGGCGGCATTTACCGAAGTGACGGATGTCGTGCTGATCACCCGTGACAACTTTAAGGTCGAACTGGAGAAAAAAGGGCTGATGTAATCACGCCCGATTTCGTAAAGACGCGGATAACGCCGGTCTGCATCAGCGGGCCGAGGTTATCCGTTTTTCGACCATTGTGATGAGGAAACCGACATGACAGCACAGTCTCCCTATTTGTCGTTTCATGGGATTGGTAAAACGTTTCCCGGCGTCAAGGCGCTTTCAGACATCAGTTTTTCCTGCCAGGCCGGCCAGATCCACGCATTGATGGGGGAAAACGGGGCGGGTAAATCGACGCTGTTAAAAATTCTTAGCGGCAATTATTCCCCGTCGGAAGGTGAAATTCACATTCAGGGCCGGCCCGTGCAGTTTAACAATACGATGGATGCGTTGAATGCCGGCGTTGCCATCATTTATCAGGAACTGCATCTGGTGCCGGAAATGACGGTGGCTGAGAACATCTACCTTGGCCAGTTGCCGCATAAATACGGCATGGTGGACTATTCACTGCTGCGCTATGAAGCCAGACTTCAACTTGAACATCTGGAATTGGACATCGACCCGGATACGCCGCTTAAGTACCTGTCTATCGGCCAGTGGCAAATGGTGGAAATCGCCAAGGCGTTGGCCCGCAACGCTAAAATTATCGCTTTTGATGAACCGACCAGTTCGCTGTCCGCGCGTGAAATCGAGCAGCTTTTCCGGGTGATTAAGGAACTGCGCAGCGAAGGGCGGGTTATTTTGTATGTTTCGCACCGGATGGAGGAAATCTTCGCGCTGAGCGATGCCATTACCGTGTTTAAGGATGGCCGCTATGTCCGCACGTTTGACGATATGCGGCAGGTGAACCACGAATCGCTGGTACAGGCGATGGTAGGGCGAGAACTGGGTGATATTTATGGCTACACGCCGCGCCCGCACGGTGAAACGCGACTGATGCTGAAAGATGTGAAAGCGCCGGGGGTGAAATCTCCCGTCTCTCTGGCGGTAAAACAGGGGGAAATTGTCGGGCTGTTTGGGCTGGTGGGGGCGGGCCGCAGCGAACTGATGAAGGGGCTGTTTGGCGCAACGAAAATCACCGACGGTCAGGTGCTGCTGGATGGCAAGCCGCTGGTGGTGAATTCTCCCCTTGATGCGATTCGTCAGGGCGTGATGCTGTGCCCGGAGGATCGCAAAGCGGACGGCATCATCCCGGTGCATTCGGTCCGCGACAACATCAATATCAGTGCGAGACGCAAGAGCCTGACCGCCGGTTTTATCATTAACCACCAGTGGGAGGTGGAGAACGCAGCGAAGCGCATTGCGGCGCTCAATATCAAAACGCCCTCCGATGAACAACTGGTGATGAATCTTTCCGGCGGGAACCAGCAGAAAGCCATTCTTGGGCGCTGGCTGTCCGAAGAAATGAAAGTCATTTTACTTGATGAGCCAACGCGCGGCATTGATGTCGGGGCGAAGCACGAAATCTATCACGTCATCTATGAGCTGGCGAATCAGGGGGTCGCGGTGCTGTTTGCCTCCAGCGATTTACCGGAAGTGCTGGGTCTGGCTGACCGGATTATCGTCATGCGCGAAGGCGCCGTTTCCGGCGAAGTGATGCATAACGACGCCACGGAGCAGAATGTGCTCAGTCTGGCGATGTTACGAACCCCTGATATCGAATCTGCGGTTGCCTGACCGCGAAGGAGCCAAATAATGTCAACGGTTACGTCTGCAACCTCAGAAAAGAAGAAAGGCGGTATAGAACTATCCCGCATTTGGGACAACTACGGCATGCTGGTGGTGTTTGCCGTGTTGTTTATCGGCTGCGCGATTTTCGTCCCGAATTTCGCTTCGTTTATCAATATGAAAGGGCTGGGGCTGGCGATCTCGATGTCCGGCATGGTGGCCTGTGGGATGCTGTTTTGTCTGGCTTCCGGGGATTTTGACCTGTCGGTGGCCTCCATCATCGCCTGCGCCGGCGTCACGACGGCTGTCGTGATCAACATCAGTGAAAGCCTGTGGATTGGCGTCGGTGCGGGCCTGTTGCTGGGCGTGGCATTCGGGGTGCTTAATGGTTTTGTCATTGCCCGCCTGAAAATCAACGCGCTGATTACGACGCTGGCAACCATGCAAATTGTGCGCGGCCTGGCGTACATTATTTCTGATGGCAAAGCGGTTGGGATTGAAGATGAGCGCTTCTTCGAGCTGGGATATGCTAACTGGCTGGGGCTGCCCGCGCCGATCTGGATCACTATCGGCTGTATGATTCTGTTTGGTCTGTTGTTGAACAAAACGACATTTGGACGCAACACGCTGGCGATTGGGGGGAATGAAGAGGCCGCCCGTCTGGCCGGGGTGCCGGTCGCGCGAACCAAGATCATCATTTTTGCCTTGTCCGGTCTGGTGTCGGCCGCCGCGGGCATCATTCTGGCTTCGCGTATGACCAGCGGTCAGCCGATGACCTCCATCGGGTATGAACTGATTGTCATTTCAGCCTGTGTGCTGGGCGGCGTATCGATGAAAGGTGGAATTGGCAAAATTTCTTACGTGGTGGCTGGGGTGTTGATTCTCGGCACGGTAGAGAATGCCATGAATCTGCTGAATATCTCTCCGTTTGCTCAGTATGTGGTGCGTGGTCTGATTTTGCTGGCGGCGGTCATTTTCGACCGTTACAAACAGCTGGCGAAGAAGACGGTATAAGCCCGTGCGGCAGACGATGGCCTTCTGCCGCATTTTACCCTTATCGCGTATACCGGAGGTTTGATGTATCACCGTATGGCGCAAGACTCGCAGCCCAACCCGCTACTGCCGGGATACTCGTTTAACGCTTACCTCGTCGCCGGTCTGACGCCTATTCAGGCTGAAGGGCCGCTCGACTTTTTTATCGATCGCCCTGACGGAATGAAAGGCTACATCATTAATCTCACCATCAAGGGGCAAGGACAGGTTTTTGATGGTGATGAAACATTTTTCTGCAAACCGGGTGACTTACTGCTGTTCCCGCCCAAATCAAAGCATTTTTATGGGCGCTCACCGGATAGCGATTGCTGGTATCATCGCTGGGTTTATTTTCGTCCGCGCGCTTACTGGGCGGACTGGCTCGAATGGCATACCCAAAGTAGCGGTATTGGCCGCATGAGTCTGCCGAACAACACATTGCTGTTGGAATTTGACCGGCTGTTTGCCAGTATTGAACAGATGCAGCGTTCCGGGCGTCGCTTTTCGGAAGAGCTGGGCATGAATTTGCTGGAGCGCCTGCTGCTCAGAGCGATGGAGGAGGATCCGCAAAGCCCGCAGAAAATTATGGATCCGCGGGTGATCGAAGCCTGCCAGTTTATTACCAGCAATCTGGCCGGGGAACTGCGTATTGATGAGGTGGCCCGACACGTTTGTCTGTCGCCGTCGCGTCTGGCCCACCTGTTTCGCGAGCAGGTCGGCATTAATATTTTGCGCTGGCGTGAGGATCAGCGCGTGATCCGCGCCAAGCTGCTCTTACAAACGACGCAGGAGTCTATCGCCAATATTGGTCGCGTGGTGGGGTATGACGATCAGCTCTATTTCTCACGCGTGTTCCGTAAGCGTGTCGGCGTCAGCCCCAGCGATTTTCGCCGCCGCCGCAGCGAAATCAACTTTCCGGCGGCGAAAACATCGCTTGCGGCATGGGGAGGGAAAGCGTCCCGCGCGCTTAGTCGCTGACTGAGCAGACCGCGCCAGATTCCCCCGGCAGGCGACGGGTATATACTGAGAAAGACACCAAAAAATAAATAAGCGAAAGGGGAATCATCATGAGTAAGACTGTTCGTGTGGGACTGCTGGGCTATGGTTACGCCAGTAAGACATTTCATGCCCCGTTAATCGCCGGGACGCCGGGGATGGCGCTGGCGGCGGTGTCCAGCAGCAGCCCTGAAAAAGTCCATGCGGATTGGGCAAACCTGCGGACAGAGCAAGATCCTCAGGCATTGTTCAATGACCCCGATATTGACCTCATTGTCATTCCCACCCCCAATGACACCCACTTCCCGCTGGCGAAACAGGCGCTGGATGCGGGGAAACATGTCGTTGTCGATAAACCGTTTACCGTGACGTTGTCACAGGCCCGCGAGCTGGCGGCGCTCGCCGATCGGGTAGGTAAAGTGCTTTCTGTTTTCCATAACCGCCGCTGGGATAGCGATTTTCTGACGTTGAAACAGCTTATTGCGACAGGGACGCTGGGGGACGTGGTGTATATGGAATCTCACTTCGATCGCTTCCGGCCCGAGGTTCGCCAGCGCTGGCGTGAAGACGGCGGTGAGGGAAGCGGTATCTGGTACGATCTTGGGCCACACCTGTTGGACCAGGCATTACAGCTGTTTGGTTTACCGGTGGCGATTCAGGTTGATATGGCGCAATTGCGACCGGGGAGTCAGGCGACGGATTATTTCCACGCTACGCTGATTTACCCGCAGCGGCGCGTGGTATTGCACGCCAGTATGCTGGTGGCCGCGGCGGTTCCTCGTTATACCGTGCATGGCATGCACGGCAGCTTCGTCAAGTATGGGCTCGACCCGCAGGAAGCGCGGCTGAAAGCCGGCGAGCGTCCGCCGTTGGTCGATTGGGGACAGGATAAGCAGGACGGCGTGTTGACACTGTTTCGCGATGGCATAACGGTAGAGCAAACTGTCACAACCCTCCCCGGCAACTATCCTGCTTATTATGCCGCCGTTCGCGATGCGCTGCTGGGTAAAGGTGACAATCCGGTTAGCGTTCATCAGGCGATTCAGGTGATGGAATTGATCGAGCTGGGACTGCTGTCCCATGAGCAGAAAAAAGCCATCACGCTGAAAAACAGCTAGTGTTATTACGTTTTATCCCGAATAGTTAACCGTCTGTTTAACCGGCGAGCGTAAGATCGCCTGTGAGTAAGAATAATAAGTGGGTTGATAAACCGAAGAGGAGATAGGTGTCACGCATGGGGTGGTTACAGCGGTTACGCATTGATAGGTTTTTACTGGTTCTGATCCTAGTGGTGGTGGCGACATCGATTCTTCCTGCTGAAGGCCGCGCGAAGATTTTCTTTGAACATCTGACAACGGCAGCGATTGCGCTGCTGTTTTTTATGCATGGCGCCAAGCTATCGCGTGAGGCAATAAAGGCTGGCATGGGGCACTGGCGTTTGCATCTGGTGGTGTTTAGCAGCACGTTTATTCTGTTCCCGCTGCTGGGCATCGGCATGACCCTGCTGACGCCGGTCGTCCTGACGCCGACATTGTATCTTGGTTTCCTCTATCTGTGCGCGCTGCCTGCGACGGTGCAATCGGCGATCGCCTTCACCTCCATCGCCGGCGGTAACGTCGCGGCGGCAATCTGTAGCGCCTCGGCGTCCAGCATTTTGGGCGTGTTCCTTTCGCCGATTCTGGTGGGGGTGCTGATGCAGACGCAAGGCGGGGAAACGGATACCCTGCACGCCATTGGCGCCATTATCATGCAACTGATGGTGCCCTTTGTTATTGGTCATCTGTCACGTCCGTTGATTGCCAACTGGGTCGATCGTCACCGCAAGCTGATTAGTATCACTGACCAGTCATCCATTCTTCTGGTGGTGTATGTCGCGTTTAGTGAGGCCGTGGTGCAGGGTATTTGGGGGCAGATCAACGGCTGGTCGCTGCTGGCGGTCGTGGCTTGCTCGATTCTGTTGTTGGCCATAGTGCTGCTGATCAACACGCTGGCGGCGCGCAAACTGGGCTTTAACACGGCGGATGAAATCACCATTGTTTTTTGTGGTTCGAAAAAGAGTCTGGCGAATGGTATCCCGATGGCGAATGTCCTTTTCCCGGCTGCCGTCGTCGGTGGCATGGTATTGCCGCTGATGATTTTCCATCAAATCCAACTGATGGTCTGCGCAATGCTGGCGCAGCGCTATGCCAAACGCCTGAGTAAAGAGCAAGAGCCGTCACCCGGCGCGTAAAACAACCACGCCCTCGGCCTGCGCAGGCGAGGGCGTGGTCATCTGTTCAGGCAACCTTTGCCGACACTAATTGGCCGCGGCGCGTTTGCGTAACACCTTGTCACGCAGTTGCTGTTTTTCCTGCTCGCTGATAAAAGCGATATTCAGGCCGTTTTCCTGTGCTTTACGGGTTTCCTGCGCCGTCAGACCGGCGAGAGGGGCGGCAACCTCATATTCGTGACGGATCTCAATGCCCTGAACCGCGGAATCGTCCGTATTAATCGTAGCGGGAATGCCATAACGCAGGAAATGGATCAGCGGATGTTTGTCCAGAGATTCGACCGTGCTGGTTTGAATATTGGAGGTCAGACAGGATTCAATGCCGATACCTTGTTCCGCCATGTGCGTCATCAGCCGCGGATCGATGATCGCCGTGACGCCGTGTCCGATACGCTCTGCGCCGAGGTGATTGATCGCCTGCCAGATACTTTCCGGCCCCGCCGCTTCCCCGGCATGCACCGTGATGTGCCAGCCCGCATCACGGGCTTGTCGGAAATGGGACGTAAACAGCGCGCCGGGATATCCCAGCTCATCCCCGGCCAAATCCAGCGCCACAATGTGATCGCGTTGAGACAGCAGGGCATCCAGCTCCTGCTGGCACGCATCGGTACCGAATGTCCGGCTCATAATGCCAATCAGACGGATGTCGATATCGAAATCATGGCAGCCTGCGCGAATGCCGTCGATCACGGCTTCGACGACGCCAGCAACCGGAAGTTTGTGGTTCATCGCCATGTAGTAAGGTGAGAAACGCAGCTCGGCGTAATCCAACCCGGCCTTCATTGCATCCTCAACGTTTTCATACGCCACGCGACGACAGGCGTCCAGTGAGCCGAGAACGGCCACGCCCCAGTCTAGCTTTTGTAAAAAGCGGATCAAATCCGGCTCGTTCTCCGTGATTTGAACGTAGGGAAGCAGCGTTTCAATATCGTTGGCGGGGAGTGCGACATTGAACTGTCGCCCCAAATCCAGAATGCTTTGAGAGCGAATATTGCCGTCAAGATGACGGTGAATGTCCGTCAAAGGGATGAGTGAATCGATCATCGTGTTGTTGTCTGATTAGTGTTTTTCATACGTTAAAGTATAAAAAGAAACGGAGGTAAATAGCCAATGGTTACCGATGAAATTCAGTATCTTTAATGGATTAGCTGGAAAAACAAACCATTATCGTTTTTCGTGCCTGTTAACGTGTCGAATGCAGTTTCGGTATCACCCGGATATAGATTAATTCGCTTAATAATTCCACGAGGGTTTGGCAGACGATCACGGCGGGAAGCAGCGGCAATGCGCCGGGCATTGCCAATGCCAGCGGCAGGATGACCAGCGAGTTACGCGTGCCGGCGCTAAAAGCTACGGCGCGGCCGCTACCGGAATCCAATCGAAATGCGCGACCGGCGAGCCAGCCAAGCACCGGCGCTGCCAGTGCGAAACACAGATAAAACGGCACTGCGAGTAACACCGTGTTCCAGGTGGCGCGCAATGGCGGAACGACCGCCGCCACGACGATGAAGAGCACCAGCGCGGTCGCCGGAACCGGGAGATAGCCGAATGCGTTTGCAATGGTCGCCATGGGACGCCATCGCGCCGCCAGCCCTTGCAGCAGGGCGGCCAGTCCTAAGGGCACGATAATCAGCCAGATAAATGCATCGATAAACGGCGCATAAACGATGAGTCCGGCGGCGGCGTCGCCGATAAACAATGCCAGATAAAACGGTAACATCACCATTTGCACCATGAGCAATAATGGCGTCGCCGCCAGCAAACGCGCCGCATTGGCGCGCCCCAAATGGGCGAATGTCACAACGTAGTCGATGCACGGCGCCAGCAGCACCAGCAATATGCCCAGTTTCAGGTTGGGTTCCGCCGGGAAAAAGGGCAGTAAGAGCGCGATCAGCAAGGGGATCATGATGAAGTTGGCAACCAGCAGCGCGCCGAGAAACCTGACCTGTGTAAAGCTTTTTCCGAACTCGGTCAGCGGAACCTGTAGGAATGTCACAAACAGCATGAGCGCCAGAGCCGGGTTAATCACGACATCCAGCCGCTCTGTATTCGAAACCAGCATTGTCGTTGCGACCGCCATCAGCACGGTAAAAAAGTAAATCGCGGCCTGATGCGCCTCCATGACGGGTTTCAATGTGGTCATAGCGTTATCTCAAAACGTGACGTAGCCGATACGTCGAGCCGCCTGCGCACTTGCTGCGGGACTCGGGTGACACATGGCACAAAAACGGTGGCCGGACGGCCACCGCGTATTCAGGTCGTGATTTCACCGCACGGCAGATTACTGTGCCGGTGGCGTGACGGGATTTTCCTGTTCACCGGGCTGGGCGGCATCGCCTTCGTCTGGTATGGCGAAATACGGGCCGATGAGATCGCTCAGCGGCATCTTGTTGCCGTTGAAGTCAACCTGCCCATCGGCATAGTGTAATGAACTGGTAATCGCATTATCCTTGGTAACGCTGAGCTGAAATGCTTCTCCGCTTTGTGCGATCATGTTCACCTGCTGTTGCGCGCTCGCCGCCAACTGCTTTCTTTTTTCCTCGTTCGAGGTTTTGGGGCCGCCCTGAAAGATGAGCTCCGCCAGCATCTCCATCGGTACGTTAAGTTTGGCATCCAGCTTCTTGAGTGACTGACGAATAATTTTTTCTTCATCCGAGGAGGCCGGGCCAGCCGCTTTATCCGCATTTTTCAGGGGATCGGTGAGATCCAGCGCCAGTGTGAACGTTGCTTCACCTTTACTGTTTTTCCAACTGAGCGGAGAAATTTCGACGCTTGGGTTGCCTTTTAATAACTGCGGCAGCGCGTTCAGAAACGTCATGGTGATTTCATGTTGATAAACATCAGGATCCAGAGTGGCGGCATTTTGCAGTAACTGCTGAGATTTTTCCTGATAGGCGGTGAGGAACTGTTTGGCGCCGATGCCATCAAGCTGTGATATGGACATATTCATATTGCCGGAACCCAGATTACGATTATCGAAGGTTAACGATTCCAGCGATACGGCCAGTTTTCCGGCCAGATTTTTGTCATCTTCCGTGGCATGGCTGTGTAATGAGAAGTTATTCAGCGTCAGCGGATCGCTGTGCTCGACGGAAAAGGTGAGCGCTTTCAGCGACAGGGAGCTATCGCCTAAATCAAGATCGAATTTTCCCTTCTGATTCGTTGCCTTGAGAGTGAGATCCGCCACGTCGAGATGTTCGTTCATTCCCCATTGGTTTTGCCTTTCCATCTTCAGGCTGGCAATGGTGGTATCGAGCTTGCTGCTGCGCAGGTCGCGTCCGACATCGAGCAAGACGTCGGCGCCGCTGAACGTGAATTTTTGCTCCGGCGTTTGGTAGTCGATCGGTTCTAGCTTAATGTCAGACTGCGTATCGCCGCTGTAGGTGACGCGGGTATCCGCCGTAAAAAACGGTTTATCTTTGGTCAGTTCAAACCAGGCTTTCACCGCTGGCGTCTTGGCCGGTTCGGTATGGACAGACGCCATGGCGGGTAACAGGTTGAACTTCTTAAGCTGCGCCAGTGGGAAAGGGCCGTGAGAAACCGTTTCGTTGAACACAATTTCTTCGCCGGTCGCGAGGAACTGCACGCCTTTTGCCGTACCATCCGTCTGTAAAACGTAAGCGAGCTTGCTGCTGAAGATCCCACCCTGATAATCGCGATAGACGACTTTCAGCCCGGAATCCGGGTAATTTTTCTTCAGTTGCTCATTCAGCGTGTCGGTAAAACCATCAATCTGTTCTGCCAACTGTTTACCGGTGTACCAGGATGCGCCGGTCCAGACGGCGCCCAGAGCAATAATGACGCCTGCGGCGACTAACGACTTCTTCATTTTTATTCATCCTTTAGTAAAAAAATGCGCGTTTTCAGCCTGAATGCTGACAAAAAAGTATGAACCACATTATCGGTTAAACACCCGAGCGAGACGTCCCTGACCTTCAACCGTTACCGGTGATTCACAGGCGGAAATAAAGCAGGACTCTCCGGAACGCAGCGAAATTTGTTGCTCATTTTTTTGCAGGACGGCATGGCCGTCAACACAAAAGACAATCGCCGCACTGTGTTGACTGAGCGTTTGAGGCTCGCGGCTCAGTTCATGCAGCGAAAAAGCAAAATCATCAACAGGGATCGGGAAACGGAGTTCCCGGTCTTGCCGCTGCGGTACGGTGAGTAATTGGTTTGCGGGTTTCGCTTCAAACGCAACGTTTGCCAACAGTTCGGGAATATCAATGTGTTTCGGCGTTAACCCGGCCCGCAGTACATTATCAGAATTGGCCATGACTTCCAGCGCAACGCCTTTCAGGTAGGCATGGGGCGTTTGCGCAAACAGGAACATCGCCTCGCCCGGCTGAAGCGTAATCAGGTTCAGCAGCAGGGGCGCGAATAACCCGCAGTCATCAGGATAATACTGCGTAAGGGTGCGGACCGTCGCCCAGGGCTCGTCATTCTGGTTGTTTAACGCGGCCTTCAGTACGCCGATCGCGCGTGATTTTTGTTCTCCGCTCATGCTCAGAAGGTTGGTGAACAGCATGGCGAGGTTCTTTGCATCCGGCTGCTGCAAAAAAGCGGTAATCGACGGATGCGCACTGGCAAGCGGCGTCAGAAGCCGCTCAATTTCGGATAATTCTCTAAATCCGTTCATCGCCTGGAAGGGGGTTAACGCGTAGACCAGTTCCGGCTTGTGATTGGCGTCTTTGTAGTTTCTTTCAGCGGCATCCAGCGCTATTCCTGCGGCATTTTCTTTGGCAAATCCCTGTTCTGCGGCGGATTTGCTGGGGTGTACCTGAATAGAGAGCGGCTGTTCGGCACATAAAACTTTAAACAGGAAGGGCAGTTCGCCGAAACGCTGCGCAATGGTTGCGCCGAGATGGGCGAGGGGGTCTTCCGCAATCACCTCACGCAGGCTGCGGGAGTGACCATGCTCATCAATAATCGCGGAGCTATTTTGATCATGGGCGCCCATCCAAAGCTCAGCCATGGGTAAATTATTAGGGTTATCAATGCGATATAGCTCAGTTAACGCATGCTTGCTGCCCCAGGCATAGTGCTGGACGCAATTGAGCATTTTTTGCATGTCGACTCCCTGCGGTTATATTAAATTGTTAATTTTTGTGATGTCAGTTGTTAATTGCCTGAGTGATTATGCATACACTGCATCTTCTTCTCTTCATGGTAATGTTTTATGTAGCACGATGCCAGACAGTGTTTCAGGCGGGTTCTACGGTGTTATTCGAGGTTTTGTACATTCGACGGTGTGTTTTAAGGAGGAAAGTCATGAGCACGACGCGTAGTGAAAAAGATTCAATGGGATCAATCGATGTTCCTGCTGAACGTTTATGGGGGGCGCAGACGCAGCGTTCGCTGGAGCATTTCCGCATTTCTGAAGAGAGAATGCCGCAGGCGCTGATATACGCGCTGGCGCAGACCAAGCGCGCGGCGGCCAGCGTCAATATCGCGCTCAAACTTCTGCCTGCCGATCGCGGCAATGCGATCATTCAGGCGGCGGACGAAGTGCTGGCCGGCAAACATGCCGGGGAATTCCCGTTAGCGATTTGGCAGACGGGATCGGGTACGCAAAGTAATATGAACATGAATGAAGTCTTAGCCAACCGCGCCAGTGAGCTGCTGGGCGGAGAGCGAGGCAACCACCGTCTGGTTCATCCCAATGATGATGTCAATAAAAGTCAGAGTTCTAATGATGTGTTTCCTACAGCGATGCACGTGGCGGCTGTTGTTGCGATCAATGAACACCTGCTTCCGGCGCTAAAAGCGCTGCACGCTACGCTGGCGGCAAAAGCCGAACAATTCAAAGACATTGTCAAAATCGGCCGCACGCATTTGCAGGATGCGACGCCGCTGACGCTGGGGCAGGAAATCTCCGGCTGGGCCGCGATGTTGCAGCATAATCTGCAACATATCGAGAATAGCGTGCCGCACATTTGTGAGCTGGCATTGGGCGGTACGGCCGTGGGAACCGGGCTGAACACGCATCCTGAATATGCGGTACGCGTAGCGGCGGAACTGGCAACGCTGACCGGGCAACCCTTTGTGACCTCGCCGAACAAATTCGAGGCGCTGGCAACCTGTGATGCGTTGGTTCATGGTCATGGGGCGCTGAAGGGGCTAGCGGCGTCATTAATGAAGATTGCCAACGATGTTCGCTGGCTGGCGTCCGGACCGCGCTGTGGGATTGGTGAATTGCGTATTCCGGAAAACGAACCGGGCAGTTCCATCATGCCTGGCAAGGTCAACCCGACGCAGTGTGAGGCGCTGACGATGCTGTGCTGTCAGGTCATGGGCAATGACGTTGCTGTCAACATGGGCGGGGCATCCGGTAATTTTGAGCTGAATGTGTATCGGCCGATGGTGATTCACAACGTCCTGCAATCGATTCGCCTGTTGGCTGATGGCATGAACAGCTTCAATGCGCACTGTGCCGTAGGCATCGAACCGAATCACGCGCGTATCAATCAGCTATTGAACGAATCGCTAATGCTGGTCACCGCGCTGAATACGCATATCGGCTATGACAAAGCGGCGGACATCGCTAAAAAGGCGCATAAAGAAGGCTTAACGTTGAAAGAATCGGCGATCAAACTGAACTACCTGACCGAAGCGCAGTTTGATGAATGGGTCAGACCGGAAGAGATGGTGGGTAGCCTGAAAAAATAGCGGCATATGCGTTGTCACATAAAACCTGCCGATCGGCAGGTTTTTTTCACTCCGGCGCGTCGGTATACAGGTGCAGGCGGGGAATGAGCAGACGCAGTTCCGCGGCCTTTGGCTTGTGTTTGTGCTTAATATTACTGGCGTCATAAGAAGGGAGTTCGCCAACAACCGGTATGCCGGAACCTTGCAGGCAAAGAACGAGTAAGGGAGACGGGCAGGGATGTTGAACCTGTTTTTGCTGGTCGGGGTACCAAACGCGTGCGATAGGCTGCACTTTTACCGGCCGCTTGATTTTCAACGCGGCGTTTTCCGGTATGCGCAATACGGTTTCTATCTCTTGCTCCACGTGCGCGATCCACTGCGCTTTTGTGTAAGGCGCGCTGTGCCTGGCCGCTTTCAGGCTTTTCGTCAGTTGTTCCAGAAGTTGCGCTCGCGTCATGTTTTTGATGATGTGCTTATTCGCCCAGCCAAAACGGACCGATGCCGGGTTAGTCAGTAGCGTTAACGAACGGTAAGCGCTGAGCGTGATTAACCCTTTCAGATGTGTGTGAACGAATTCAAAGCGCTGTTCCGGCGCTAACCCTGACTCCACGGTAATGATCTGTTCCAGCGTGTTTTTCAGCGCATTAATCTCTGCAATCAGCGCGTGTGCCTGCTGGTGTTGTATGGCGTCTACGGTAAAACACAGGGCGCCCGGTAAACGAATCGCACTTTTGCTGCTTAGCGTTTCTGGGTAGTGATGAATGAACAGCCGCTGAAAGTGCGCCAATCCTTTATCACAGGCTTCCTGACCAACGTGTTGGTGAACCGTTATTTTGTCGATAGGGTCGTGTTCCGTTCCTTTTTCCACCGGGGGAAGGGAATAGACGCGGGCAGCGAGTAATGGATAGGCCGAAAATTGTTGCTGCATCAAGGCCAGCTTGGTCTCCAGCGTGTAGAAACAGCGATTCATTCGCTCTACTAACGTATATCGGCTCATCGTTAACCTCATTTTAGTTACAACATATTTAAGTATGATTACCATAAATACTCATATCAGCAAAGGCAATCATGATTCTTTTCTACAGGATAAAGGGCGGTATCGAAGGCGGAAGTGCGGTAATACGAGGAGTCTACCCGGGTTGAGTAAACTCCCGTAAGAAAAGGGTTTAAAGGCGCCGTTTTAATATCAGGCTTACCCACAGCGCGATAAGTAAGAGCGCGCCGAGAAACAGGGTTATGCCAAACCAGCCGTAGGCGTGCCAGAAAAAACCGCCCAGCGTTCCGGCCAGACTGGAGCCCAGATAGTAAGAAAACAGATACATTGATGAGGCCTGACCTTTTGCCCGGCGCGCCCGTTGACCAATCCAACTGCTGGCGACGGAGTGGGCGGCGAAGAAACCGGCGGTAAACAGCATCATGCCGATAAAAATGATGAATAGCGGGGTAAGCGCGGTGATCCCCAGCCCCGTAAGCATCAGAATAATAGCGCAACTCAGCACGGGGCCGCGTCCGTAGCGTGACGTCAGCACACCGGCGGTTGGTGAACTGTAACTCCCGGTCAGATACACCACGGACAGCAAACCAACGATCGCCTGACTGAGCAGATACGGCGGTGCCAGCAGGCGATATCCAATATAGTTAAACAGGGTGACGAATGCGCCCATCAGTAAAAAACCCTGCAAAAACAGCAGTGGCAACCCTGCATCGCGCCAGTGCAGTTGACTATTGAGCCACAGTGTTTTGGGGCGCAGCGATCCCCGGCGAAAATGGCGGGATGGGGGAAGAATGCGCCAGAAGGTTATCGCCGCCGCGAGCGCCAGCACACCGATGGTGCCGATGGCGACCCGCCACGGAAAATAATCCGTTAAAACGCCGCTGACCAGACGACCACTCATGCCGCCAATCGAGTTGCCGCTGATATAGAGCCCCATTGAAAATGCCAGCACGCTCGGATGCATTTCTTCACTCAGGTAACTCATGGCAACGGCCGCCACGCCGCTTAACGATAGGCCGACCAGCGCCCGAACAATCAGCACGCCGCTCCAACTGGTCATGAAAGCGCAAATCACGGTACAGATCGCCGCTGACATCAGCGACACGACCATGACATTTTTACGGCCGATGGTGTCGGAAAGCGGGCCGGTAAACAATAGCCCTATAGCCAGCATCCCGGTCGAGACGGAAAGCGACAGGCTGCTGGTGGCAGGAGAAATATCGAAATGCGCTGAGAGCACGGGCAGCAACGGCTGCACGCAATACAGTAGGGCAAAGGTGGCTAATCCGGCAGAAAACAGCGCCAGCGTGACGCGCATAAACTGCGGCGTACCGCGTTTAATATAGGGCGTTTTACCTGAAACGATGGGGATATTCCCGTTTGCATCGACAACCGGAGAAACAGGCCTGTCGCTCGTTGTGGAACCGGACAGATGGCTCAAAAGACGTCCTTACCAAAAAACTAAATCAGAGGTGAATCAACAATAAGGCGATGATAGAAGAGTGGTATTGTTTTGTATAATATATTAATAATCATGATTGATATGTCTAAAATATGAATATCGAACTACGTCATCTCCGCTATTTTATTGCCGTGGCCGAGGAACTGCATTTTGGTCGCGCCGCGGAAAGGCTGCGCATTTCACAGCCTCCGCTTAGCCAACAGATTCAAATTCTGGAGGAACAGATAGGGGCAAAACTTCTGGCGCGCAACAACCGCAATGTTCAGCTTACCCCCGCGGGCGCGATGTTCCTGAAAGAAGCCTGGGCGATTATCAGTCAGGTTGAACAGGCTGCGGAGCGGGCTTCCCGCATTCAGCGGGGAGAAATCGGTGAGCTCACGATCGGCTTCACGTCATCCGCACCCTTTATTAAAAAGATATCCAGCAGCCTGCTGCATTTTCGTCAGGCGTACCCGGAAGTGCATATTCAGATGATAGAGCTTAATACTAAACAGCAAATTGAACCGTTGCTGAATGCTAAACTTGATATCGGAATCATGCGCAATAATCCGCTGCCTGAGGCGCTGGATCATCAGTTGCTACTGCGAGAACCGCTGATTGCCGTGGTTCAGGAATCCCATCCGCTGGCGCAGCAGGCGGGGGGGAATGCCATCAGTATCACTCAGTTGGCGAATGAACCGTTCGTTTTCTTCTCTCGCGCGGTTGGAACAGCGCTGTACGACGACACGCTCACGTTACTTAAACGCTACGGTATCAGCCCTTATATAACGCAGGAAGTGGGGGAGGCGATGACAATCGTCGGGCTGGTGTCGGCAGGGTTGGGCGTTTCCATTCTACCGGCTTCATTTCTGCGTATTCGGGTCGACGGCGTGAAATATCTCCTGCTGGAAGAAGAGGACGCGACAACGGAAGTTTGGTTGGTGACGGCGGGGCACCATGTGCAGAACGCAGCGGCGCAAACGATGATATCGATGATGCTGGGGCGATAAAATTTTCAATATGTGCGTCGAATCACATAACGAATCAAATATTTGACGACTTTAATGAAAAGCTCCACCATACCCGCAGTTTTTTTATTTTGCAGCGTGAAAAATACTGTGGCATGAGACGTCGTCATGCGACATGAGATGTTAATTCTTCAGCCGCAGTTCAGTACACCCTTTCTGGTTCAAGTTGCAGGACAACGCGTATACGTTTTGAACAGCGTACAGGCATCTTGAAGTATGACAGGCACATAACGTGTAGGAGCCAGGTTTGTGATTGCCGACGGTCAACCGGGACATATCGATCAAATCAAACAAATGAATGCCGGTGCCGTATACCGACTGATCGATAAGTACGGACCGATATCCCGTATCGAACTGTCTAAACGCGCTCAGTTGGCACCAGCCAGTATTACCAAGATTGTCCGGGAATTGCTGGAAGCGCATCTGGTACAGGAAACGGAGTATCAGGACGTCGGCAGCCGCGGGCGGCCTGCGATTGGCCTGACACTGGATACGCAAGCCTGGCACTATCTTTCCGCACGCATCAGCCACAACAGCATGTCGTTGGCACTGCGCGATCTCAGCAGCAAACAGGTTGTGGAAGAAGATGTCCCGCTTCCTGCCGATGCCCCTCAGCCGCTGCTTGACCGTATTCTGAATGAAATCGATCAGTTTTTTATTCGTCACCAGAAACGGCTGGAACGGTTAACGGCCATCGCCATTACCGCACCGGGCATGATTGATGCCAGTACCGGTATTATCCACCGGATGCCTTTTTATGATGTTGAAGAAATGGCGATAGGCCCAGCGCTTGAGCGGCGTACCGGTCTGCCGGTGTATTTACAGCACGATATCTGTGCCTGGACGATGGCCGAGGCGCTATACGGCGCGGCGCGCGATTGCAAAAACGTGATTCAGGTCGTCATCGATCACCATGTTGGCGCAGGTGTGATTACCGGTGGACGCATTCTCCATGCGGGCAGTCGCAATCTGGTTGAGATCGGGCATACGCAGGTCGACCCTTATGGCAAACGCTGTTACTGCGGTAATCACGGTTGTCTGGAAACCGTCGCCAGCACGGAAAATATGCTGGAACTGGCTCAACAACGGATGCAGGCGTCCATGAGTTCACTGCTGCATGGCTTGCCGCTGACGGTAGAGAGCCTGTGTGAGGCGGCATTACAAGGCGATCAGTTAGCGAAAGATATCATTACCGGCGTCGGCCATAATGTGGGTCGTATTGTGGCTATCATGGTGAATCTCTTTAATCCCGATAAAATTCTTGTTGGTTCCCCGCTGAACAAGGCATCCAGCATTTTGTACCCGGCCATTTCAGGCTGTATCCACCAACAGTCGTTCCCCGCCTACAGCCACAATATTCAGGTTGAAGCGACGCACTTCTACAATCAGGGCACCATGCCTGGCGCCGCGCTGGTAAAAGATGCGCTCTACAATGGATCGCTGTTGGTTAAACTGTTGCAGGGATAATCTCCCGCGTCGCTGCGTAACAAAACATTGCGCTAACGCAAACTGCCAGAATGATGCATAGCCTAAACTTTCACGGTTGAAAATATTTGGGCTGCGCTGGTTATATTCGGGTGGTTTGGAGTTATTCCATGTTGAAACGTATTTTTGTCACTGGTACCGATACCGCCGTTGGTAAGACCGTGGTATCCAAAGCGCTTTTGCAAAAACTGGCGCTGACAGGCAAATCGGTTGCCGGTTACAAACCGATAGCAAAAGGCTGTAAAGAAACGAAAGAGGGCTTGCGTAACAAAGACGCATTGCTGCTACAGGCGGCTTCCACGCTGGAGCAGCCTTATAACATGGTGAATCCTATCGCGTTACGGGAAGATGAAATCAGTACCAGCGAGGAGACGATCGATTACTGTGCGATGACTCAGGGATTGGGCCACATGGGCGAAATCGCCGATGTGGTCGTCGTTGAAGGGACCGGTGGATGGCGTACCGTCATGAACGATCTGCGTCCTTATTCCGAATGGGTGGTGCAGGAGCAATTGCCTGTTGTACTGGTTGTCGGCATTAAATTAGGTTGCATCAGCCATGCGCTGCTGACGGCTCAGGCTATTATTAACGACGGACTACCGCTGGCCGGCTGGGTGGCGAATCGTATTAATCCGGGACTAGCGAACTATGCCGACGTCATCAACGTTCTGCGTAAAAAGATCCCCGCGCCGCAGTTAGGCGAACTGCCTTATTTACCGCGTGCGGAGCAACGGGATCTCTCATCTTATATCGATCTCTCTGCCCTCAGTTAGTTGCCTCTGATTTTCTTTTTGTTCCCGCATTCTGCGGGAATATTTCATCAATTGACGCGCTGAGCCACTATTTCAGTATCGGACTGAACGCAGGCCGAGTCTTTCATAAGAATGTGTCTATCGCTTTCGGTAATACATTTTTGCGACATACTATTTCGATTCCCTTCGGACGCATGTAAACCTTTTTACTGAATTGGGCGTGATGCTGGCGAGCTGGTGCCTTTATTATCCGCATTTTCCTTCACGCAACTCGGATCGCAGGTGAGGGGGCAGACTCTATACATTAGCCGTTATTTGCTTCAAACTGGACAAGTAAAAAAATCAATGGGTTATTACCGAACGTGAATTTTCGTTCCCCTTAGCGCCAAACCTCTATCCCTGAAAATATAATGAAAACAAAGAATAACCAGATGCAGAATCCCGTCCCACATCGCCATTGGATTTTGATTGCCTGTATGTTAGCCATGTTTACGGCGGCGATTGAGGTGACGATTGTTGCGACCGCATTGCCGACGATCATTGCGGATTTAGGGGGCTTTTCCCTGCTAGGCTGGGTGTTTGCGGGCTATTTGCTGACGCAGTCAATGAGCATTCCCATTTATGGTCGGCTTGCCGATCTTTATGGGCGTAAAAGCGTTTTCTTTACCGGCATGATGGTGTTTTTGCTGGGGTCAATTCTGTGTGGTTTTTCAACGCACATGGGATGGCTGATTGTCTTTCGTACCTTGCAAGGGCTGGGCGCCGGGGCGATCACACCGATTGCGTTTACCATTGTCGCCGATGTGTACAGCCCCGTCGAGCGCCCGAAGATACAGGGTTATCTGTCCAGCGTGTGGGGCGTTTCCGCCATTATCGGTCCGCTTCTGGGCGCATTTATCGTGCAGCACTTCAACTGGGCGCTGGTTTTCTGGGTGAATGTGCCAATCGGCTTGTTCGCGATATTCCTGCTGGCTCGCTACCTGCCGGCCATCAAAACGGATCGTCAACCTCAGTTAGACTGGCTGGGCGCATTTTATCTGATGATCTGCATCGCCAGTCTGCTGATGGCGTTGCTACAGGCGGACGTTTTCGGCTACTGGGTTATTCCGATGCTTGCCGTATCCCTCGCCGGGGGAATCCTGCTGGTCAGGCAGGAGAAACAGACCTCGGCGCCGCTGTTTCCGCTCGCGCTATGGCGTAACCGGGTCATTATCGCAGGCAATTTGGGTGGGTTGGTCGTCGGGGCGTCCATGATGGGCGTGAGTGCCTTTTTGCCGACCTTTATTCAGGGCGTCATGGGGAAAACCCCGCTGGAAGCCGGCAGCATACTGGCAATGATGTCGATTGGCTGGCCGCTGGCCAGTACGCTGAGCGGGCGATTAATGCACTGGACATCTTACCGCTTTACGGCGATGTGCGGCGGTATCCTGCTGATTATCGGTAGCCTGACGCTTTTAACCATTCAGCCAGACAGCAACCTGCTGTGGGCGAGGTTGGCTGCATTTTTGATCGGGGCAGGGATGGGGCTGAGCAGTACGACGTTTCTGGTCTCAATACAAAATTCGGTAGACTATTCCATACGCGGTATCGCCACGGCTTCCGCGATGTTTACGCGTATGCTGGGGTCCGCGCTGGGAACGGCGATTCTTGGTGCCGCGCTCAACATCGGCCTGTCCTGGCATGCGTCTGACGTCAACGATCCGCTCCAGACACTGATGGATCCAACTAAACGAACGTTACTGGGCGCCAATCAGCTCGATACGCTGGCATCTCAGGTTGCTTCATCCCTTCATGGCGTATTTATGGTTTCCGCACTTATCGCCGTCATTACGCTGTTTTCCGCCAGAATGATCCCGGCAAGACAACGCCCGTCTGACAATCAAAAAAGTAAAGGCGCCTGAGCGCCTTTGAGGTTGCTGACCAAGTCCGTAGAGCGGGAGTCACGGACAAGACCGTTACGGCGTTGTCTGTGCGTTTCCGTCTGGTATTGGCGCACTTTCGGTATTTATCTCGCCGTCAGCATGTCGGGTATAAACAATCTTGTGCGAATCATTTTCACAGTGCCCCACCACCTGACCCGCAGCCTGATCGACCTGATCGTTTGGTACGATATCCAGTGTAAAACCGGATTCTGGCACGCCGTTGGCAAGAATTTTCTGGGTGATATCCGCCTTCACGCTTTCGCAAGACGCCTGTGCAGCCAGCGGAGCAACCAGGAATAACGCGGCACCCAAAATGACGGTTTTTTTCATGTTGTCCATCCTTTTTCTGAAGATATTTCTCTTTGAGTATATCAAAGGGTGGCGATAACGCTAAAAAGCAGCATTAACAACCTGAGTGCCAATTAATTAAACGCAGGGGCCTGTGGCGCAGCCATACATCATGAACAATGGCGCGAGAATAATAGCCGGAACCATGAGCGGCGCCAGCAGCACCTCTTTGCCGTCGTTATCGCTGTTGTTGATAATCACGGGGATCGGCTGTGCTAATCGGCCTTTCTCTGTCGGACTGACTAATGAACCATCTTTCTTGCTGAAATGACCTTGTGCGGAAAATGTCACCTCGCCTTGCCCATTTGCGGTTGGGATCGCTGCCGAGAATCGCTCGCGTAAGTCGGTTTCCTGTTCTTTCGTCAATGAACGCGTATTGATTAGATTTTTATAGCTGGCATAAACCTGACCTTGTCGCATTGAAAAGTTCACTTTCACGCCGATGATCGCGTCTTTATAGTCATGATAAAACGCGTAATAGTCCTGATACTCCTTTTGGGCGCTAGCTTCAGGGAACTGATAGAGATAAGTGTCGGACTGCGCAATAATTACGCCGTTGTCATTGACGACGTGTGTGATCGCGTCCGTGGCCGGATAGGTTCTGGCACACGCACTGACGAATAAGCACATGATGAGTACGCCGCACCCTTTCAAGTGAAAATAACGCAAAAATCCCTGCGCAAAATCCTTATTCATTCTGATTCACTCCGTATTCTGGGTAAGGTCTGTGTTATTTCGGTATCGTCGCGGGCGAGGCTGGCCGTTAAACGACGGCTGGAATATGGCGACTTCGCTGCAACAGGATGAGAAAAGAAGAAACCCACGCCGTAAGACGTGGGCGATGCATCAGGGGTTCACCGGGCGGCCGGTACGACGGTCGAGACAGCGTTCAGTTGTGTTTTCCCAGTAAGCATTGACGTTGTAGCTGGCGTTGCACTTTTCACGCCCGTCAATCGCTTTTTCGGCTTTGTCGAATTCTTTCTCAACGCGGCTATTGACTTTGTTTCGCAGCGAATGGGTTGAGTCCCACTGTTCTTTACTCTGGCGCGCCGCTTCTTTTGACAGCGCGCTGTCTCCCGATTCAACGATGACATGACGGGTATCAGCCTGTGCAGGCTGCCAGGCCGCAGAAACGATAACCAGAGAAAGCGGGATTAATGCTCGAATCACAGAAGAAAAAGTGTAGTGGTTCATGTGTCACCTTGACAGAATGAATGATTGAACAAACGAAGGGTTACCTATGGCGAAAAGTATACCGCCTTCGCTTCAACGGCACTATAACGGTGCTGCACAGGACTAAGGATAGCCATCGCTGAGGAAAGGGCGCGGAAAACAGCGTTCACGCCCCGACGTCACCGCTATGGCCGCGATCAACCTTCGCGGTGTACGTTTAAGCCGGCAAAAGACTGGCTGACCGGCATCATCTCCAGCGTATTGATATTGACGTGTGCCGGCAGGGTAGCGACCCAAAATACCGCTTCGGACACATCCTCCGCCGTCAGCGGCGTCGTGTTGTCATAAGTTTTGCTGACTTTATCGTCATTGCCTTTAAAGCGTACCGACGAAAATTCGGTTCCACCAACCAGTCCCGGTTCGATATTGGTTACGCGGATATGCGTACCAAACAGATCTGCGCGCAATCCCAGACTAAACTGCTGTACAAACGCTTTGGTGGCGCCATAGACGTTGCCGCCGGCATACGGCCAGTTCCCTGCGGTGGAGCCAATATTGATGATATGCCCGATGTTGCGCTCCACCATCGCAGGCAGCAGGGCGCGCGTCATGAAGACCAACCCTTTGTTGTTGGTCTCAATCATATTTTCCCAATCGTCTGCCGAAGCCTTATATGCAGGTTCCAGTCCCAGCGCCAGCCCGGCATTGTTCACCAGCACATCAATGGTGCGCCATTCCGCAGGCAGCGAGGCGACGGCCTGCTCAATCCCCTGACGATCGCGCACGTCCAGTTTTAACGGATACAGCGCATCGCCCAGTTCGGCTTTTAGCGCATCCAGACGCGCCTGACGGCGGCCAGTGGCAATGACCTTATGGCCCGCGCCAATAAACTTATGGGTAATTGATTCGCCAAAACCCGCCGTTGCACCGGTAACAAAAATAATCATGCTTTTCTCCCTGACCGTTTTCAGATTATGCGTGTGCCTGATAGCAACTCATAAAAGGCATAACAGCATTTAGCCGCGCAATTCATTGTGGGTCAAGCATTACACCAGCAGCCAGCCATTTCCACCGGGACACGATGCTATTGCCGTTCTCCTGCGCTATCGCTATCTTAACCTGCGTAGGCTTCTCAACTGAAAGGACGACCCCATGCCGCATATTGATGTCAAATACTTCCCGCGAAACCTGTCTGAAGACGAGAAAAAAACAATTGCAGATGAGCTGACCGCGGTGCTGAAAACACATTTTGGCTCTTCCGATGACTCACTTTCTGTGGCGATGAATGAAATTCAGCCCGAGCGCTGGAAAGAAGAGGTCTACGATCCGCTTATCAAGCCGCAGTTGGCGACGCTGGTAAAAAAACCGGGCTATACCTATTAATCCACGCCCCATTCTGCACAGTTAATTTGCCTGCTCCGGTACTTTTTCTTCTTTCGCGGGGCGGGTCGACCACCAACAGAGCAGCGATCCGAGGCTCACCATCGCCGCGCCCTGCCAGAAAGAAACGGTTAACGTCGAATCAAGGATAAAGGCCGCCAGAGCCGCAGAAATGACAGGAATAAAATAAGACGCCGTCGCCAGAAGGGTGACGTTGCCATGAAGAATGCCGATATTCCACGCAGCATATCCAAATCCCAGCGCGCCCGCGGCAAGAAATAAATGAATGACCGCGGACGTCTGGATGACAAACGCGGGCTGAGGCGCCAACAGATATTTAACCCATAGCGTGAGCGCCGTCAGCATAAAGAAGAGCGTCACGCCATTCGCGCCATTCGCGATTTTCGTTGTCACGACGCAGTAAACCGCCCAGATAATCGCGCCGCTAAAGGCGAGCCCATAGCTTAAGGGATTGGTATAGAGATTATTCACGATACTGTGCAGAGATAGGCCATCTTCACCCCCCACGATGCCGCTCACGCCCAGAATGGCGAGCAGTACGCCGGGTAGGAGCGTAAGACGGGCTCTTTGTCGATTAATCAGCACAGACAGAAGGATGGTCAGGCTCGGCCATAGATAGTTAACCATACCGATTTCGATGGCCTGCGTACCACTATTGGCATAGCCAAGCGATAACGAGAGACACAGTTCATAGCTGACGAACAGGATGCTGCCGATGATGAGATAAGAGGGGGGAAACGTTTTAAGTTTAGGAAAACCTACCGTTATTAATAGCATCAGGGAGCCCAGCGTATAGATCATTGCCGCGCCGCCAACCGGCCCAAACCCTTCGCTCACGCTTCGAATAAGTCCAAGCATGGCACTCCAAAGCATAATCGCCGTTAACCCGATTAACGTCGCTTTTTGTGATGTCATTTCTTCAAATACCCTAGAATTTCTGTCTATTCAACTGTACGACGGCGCGAAGGTGAGCGGGATCATACGGTCAGAAAACTCGATATGATGAAGCAGACGAGCGGCAGGTTCAACCATTACAATTGCGGTGCCGCGATGCGGGCAGGGAGGAATATAGCCGACAACCGGTGACGGTTGTCGGCTATTTACGGTAAGTGCGGGAGGCTTACGCTGTCAGCACTTCCTGAGCGGTATTTTCAACCAGCGCCAGCAGGGTTTTGACATCATCCAGACTGACCGTTGGGTTTAATAACGTCAGTTTCAGACAGGTCACACCATTAAATTCGGTCACACCAACGTTAGCACGACCTGATTCCAGCAGCGCATCGCCAACCCGTTGGTTGAGCAGGGCGATGGCGGCATCATCTGCTGTTGCCAACTGCGGCGGGCGGGCGCGAAACAAGACGCTTGCCAGCTGTGGCTCCATGACCAACTCCAGCTCAGGTTGCTCAGTAATAAACTGCGCCACCTGCTGCGCCAGCGTCACGCCATGATCGATGATCGCGGCGTACTGCCGCTGGCCCAACGCTTCCAGCCCCATCCACAGTTTCAAGGCATCAAAACGACGCGTTGTCTGCAACGATTTTGACACCAGATTAGGCACGCCCTGTGCTTCGTCGAATTCGGAGTTCAGGTAAGCCGCCTGATAACGCATCAGCTCGTAATGGCGGGCGTCTTTCAGCAGGAAGGCGCCGCAACTGATGGTTTGGAAGAACTGTTTATGGAAGTCCAGCGTAATGGAATCCACCAACTCAATCCCGTCCAGATAGTCACGATACTTCTCAGACAGCAGCAGCGCGCCGCCCCAGGCGGCATCGACATGCACCCAGATCTGATGTTCTGCGGCCAGTGTCGCGATGGCGCGCAGCGGATCAATCGCGCCGGCGTCGGTGGTGCCCGCGGTGGCCACAATCGCCAGGATCTGTTCACCGTTAGCCTTGGCCTGCGCGACTTTATCGGCTAAATCGTTCAAATCCATCCGCGCGTAGCGATCGGTTTTCACCTGCGTGACGGATTGATAACCCAACCCGAGTAAAGCCATGTTCTTTTGCACCGAAAAATGGGCGTTTTCAGAACAGAAGACTTTAATTTTCTTCAGGTTGCCAGTCAGTCCGTGCAACTGGACCGAATGCCCCTGACGGGCAAAGAAAGCATCGCGTGCCAGCATCAGCCCCATCAGATTGCTCTGTGTGCCGCCGCTGGTAAACACCCCGGCATCGCCTGACGGATAGCCAACCTGAGTACGTAGCCATTCAATCAGTTTCATCTCAATGAGCGTGGCCGATGGGCTTTGATCCCAGGAATCCATACTCTGATTCGTGGCATTAATTAACACTTCCGCCGCCTGACTGACCACCAGACTCGGGCAGTGCAGGTGCGCGACACACTGGGGGTGATGCACGGACAGGCTGTCTTGCAAGAAGTACTCAATCGCCCGCGCAATGGCGGCCTGATTCCCCAATCCCTCAGCATTAAAATCCAGCGAAATACGCTCACGCAGCTCGGCGACGCTTTTGCCTTGATACATCTCAGGTTGTTGTAACCATGCAATAACGGCCTGAGTGCTCTGCGTCATGGCTTCCTGATAGGCTTCGATACTCTGCGCAGAGGATGCCAGAATCGGATTTAACTTAGACATCACGGCATTCACTCCACTCAAACCGGCTTCACGCCAGCAGATAACAGGGCGTTTTCAAATTTATCGAGGAAGATCTCCAATTCAGCGTTGCTGATGAGCAGAGAAGGGAGCAGACGCAGTACGCAGCCATTACGACCGCCGCGCTCCAGAATCAGGCCCGCTTCAAAGCATTTTTTCTGCAACAGCGCAGACAGTTCGCCATCGGCCGGATAACATCCCAAATGATCCTGTGCTTCATCAGGTTTGACGATCTCAATCCCGATCATGAGCCCCAGACCGCGAACATGACCTATCACCGGATAGCGCTGTTGCAACGCGGCCAGCCTGCCTTTCAACCATTCACCTTGCTCAGCGACTTTCTCTGCTATCTTATTCTCGATGAGGTGTTTCAGGGTTGTCAGACCGGTTGCCATTGCCAGTTGGTTACCGCGGAACGTGCCGGTATGGTGGCCGGGCGCCCAAGCATCAAACTGCTTTTTGATACCCAGGACAGCTAATGGCAAACCGCCGCCGACGGCTTTTGACATCACGATGATGTCGGGTTCAATGCCCGCGTGTTCAAAGGCAAAGAACTTACCGGTACGCGCGAAACCGGCCTGAACTTCATCGACAATCAGCAAGATGCCGTGTTCCTGCGTGACCTGACGGATACGCTGTAACCACTCTACCGGTGCGGGGTTCACGCCGCCTTCACCCTGAACCGCTTCCAGAATGACTGCCGCCGGTTTACGCACGCCGCTTTCGACATCGTTAATCAGGTTTTCGAAGTAGTAAGTTAATGCTTTTACGCCAGCCTCGCCGCCAATACCCAATGGGCAGCGGTACTGGTGGGGATAGGGCATGAACTGAACTTCTGGCATCATCCCGTCAACGGCTTCTTTGGGGGACAGATTGCCTGTTACCGACAGCGCGCCGTGAGTCATACCGTGGTAGCCCCCGGAGAAACTGATCACGCCGGAACGTCCGGTGTATTTTTTAGCCAGCTTCAGCGCAGCTTCCACCGCATCGGCGCCGGAAGGGCCCGTAAACTGAAGGCAGTACGCTTTACCCTGTCCGGGTAATAACGACAGCAGATACTCAGAGAACCGATCTTTCAACGGCGTAGTGAGATCGAGCGTATGTAACGGCAAGCCGCTGGTAATGACACTTTGGATGCTTTGCAATACGTCAGGGTGGTTATGTCCAAGCGCCAACGTACCCGCACCAGCCAGGCAATCAAGATATTGTTTATTATCAACATCCGTGATCCAGACACCTTCCGCTTTCGCAATTGCCAAAGGCAATTTACGGGGATAACTCCTCACGTTTGATTCAAATTCGGACTGTCTTGCCAAATAGGTCTCGTTGTTTCCGGTAAATGAATTTGCACCTAAGCTGTCAATACGGACTTTATCCGTCATCATATCTCTCCTACAACCGTGGGGGATGGGTACACCACCGTTGAATAAATAAATTAAACACATAACCACTATAAGAAAAGCGCGGCCAATATAGGGTTTTTCAGTCACCGACTCAATGATTTATTTCATTTCTAAATATTTATTTTTATAGATAAAAATCAATAGGTTAATTTATTTTATCGGGGGATGTTACCACGATTGTTTTACCTGTTTATTAAATGAGCGAAAAAATCCTGCGCCAGCACGCTTAACGCGATGCAAAGAGGGCTGCGGTCACATGAATGGCACTTAAGGGGGGAACATCATTTCCGTTGTTGCCCTTAAACATACCGAGTGGTATGTTTAAGGGCATGACAACTAATCATCATCGTAAAAAACAACCCGAGCTTGTCAGGGCTTCTCTGATTACGTGTGCAAAAGCGCTGGCGGAAACGCGCGGTCTTTCTGCCATCAGCGTGCTGGCCATCTGTGATATGGCGGGGGTGACCAAAGGCGCTTTTTTTCATCATTTTCAGAATAAAGAGGCGCTGCTTAACTGTGTCTTTGAACAGATGATCGTCGATTTTTCAGATGAAATCGAAAAACTGATGGCCGAGGATCCTTCTGATACCGGGGCGTTCACCCGGGCATATCTTGAGCTGGGGATCTCAACCATGAAGAATCGCGGCCTAATGACGTTGTGGAAGTCTGCCATGGCGGATGAAAACATCTGTAGCCTATGGCGGGAATGGTATCTTGGCATGCTTGCGAAGCGCGGGGAGCTTGAGGATAAGCCAAATTTATCTATCGTGCGATTTGCTGCTGACGGATTATGTCTGGGGATGAGCATGCAGATAGTTCCCGATAATCTGGACGTCAACATTTCCGCGCTGCGTCAGCTTGCCTCTGACGCGTCAGTAAACAACCCAAGACAACTTAACGTTTAATCAATCAACCCGGAGTAACTCATGCCGAATCCTTTTCTCATTATTGGTGGTTACGGGACTGTTGGTTCCCATCTTGTTACGCTGCTGAACCAGTTTCAGCCAGAACTGCCGATTGTTATTGCGGGGCGAAATGAAAAAAAAGCCCGTGAAGCTGCAACGCGATTTCATAATACGACAGGCATAGCGGTAGATACGCAGCGAAGCGATCTGGGCATCGATCCTGAACAAAAGTTCAGTGGCATTGCGCTGCTAACCAATGACTTATCAACAAAGCCCGCGCAGTATGCCGTTAAGCATGGCATCCCTTATACCAGTATTGCGACCCAGCTAAACCACATCGCGCCTAAACTGACGCTGTATCTGAACAACCTATCCGATTGCCGGGTACTCATTCAGGATACGAGCTTCGCAGGCGTTCTGATTTCTGCGGGGATCCAGTGCGCCGGGTATTTTCGTCAGGTTGAGCAGATACGTGTCGGCGTGTTGATGGATGAAAATGACCTTGGCGGGCCGGCCAGTATGGCGGATTTTGATGACTTCGCGCAAAAAGAGGCGGGGCTGGTATTAGATCGTACTCAGTGGAAGGTTCCTCGTGGTGGAGAGGCGGGATATTTATACACGCTAGAGGATGGCGCCACATTTACGGCGACAAGTTTTCCGGGATTTGATGCCGCAGAACTGGCTCACGTGACGCAAGCTGATTCGGTCAGGGTTGATTTAACCGTCGGGCAGACACCCGGCAGTCGCCAAGCGAATAAACCTTCGGTTGAAATCGTATATGAAATGGATGGCACGCTGCATAACGGAAAATCGGGCACCCTGAATTTCCAGCTCACCCACCCGGAGGGACAGTCCTTTCTGACTGCGTTGGGCGTCGCGGTGGGTATTGAGTCACTTCTGCAGAAGGTGAACGCGCCGGGGCTGTATCTGTCCTCGCAGGTGATCCCGGCTGAGCTAATGATGGAACGCCTGACGCAGTCGGGGGGAACGGTAAGGCCGTTAACCGATGTGTCTGATCTTCCGGTAAAAGCAGACTAACGTTTTCTTCAGCCATCCTTTGCCGGATGGCTGTTCTCGTTTCAGTCCCGACATTCTCATTTCACTGGCCCTTACAACCAGACGGTTTTAGCGCCCCCAACGGCTTTTGAGGTAGCGAACGGCTTCCTGAGTTTGTGGCTGATTAAGGTAGTTCTCTCTGAACAGGATGGTGCCGTTTATTTGTGGGAGAGATTCGTTCAAATCGAGCTGCTTTTTTAACTCCGTCACACCACCGTTGATCGTCCAGTCAGGCTCATTCTTTGCCGGTTCACCCACTTTGTACAGCGCAATGCCAATATAAAGACGCGTATTTGTGGGCTTCACGACATCCGCCCACCATTTCGCCAAGACATCATAACGCGCTGCGGTACGGGCAAAAGGCCAGTATAGCTGTGGGGCGATGTAATCCAGCAATCCCTGTTGAACCCAGAGACGGGTATCAGCGTAGGCCTCATCGTAGGTGGCCGCGCCACGGGTCTCCGAACCTGCCGGATCGCTGGAACGGTTACGCCACACGCCAGCGGGACTGACACCGAATTCAACGTTGGGATTCAACTGCTTGATGGTTTGTGAAACCTGCTGAATCAGCTGTTGGGTATTGTGTCGCCGCCAGTCGGCTTTTGAGCTAAATCCCTGACCATATTGTTTAAAGGTATCATTATCATTCAGAGGGGAAGCGGCAGACTCGGCATAGAAATAATCATCGAACTGCACACCGTCAATCGGGTAGCGCGTAACCACTTCGGCCACGATACTGGTGATCCAATCCCGAACCGCGGGGATCCCCGGGTCGAGAACAAAGCGGTCGGCGGCGGTGCGGATCCAGTCTCGATGCAATACAAATACGCTGGCCGGATGCCGGGACAGAGTGCGATTCAGCTCTGCGACGGTTGCAGGCTTGGTGTTAACGGAAACGCGATAAGGATTAAACCAGGCATGGACTTTGATGCCGCGTTTGTGTGCCTCATCCAATAGGAATGCTAACGGGTCATAGCCGGGATCCTCGCCAATCTTACCCGTCAGCATATCTGACCAGGGCAAGAGTTGAGAGGGCCAGAGCGCTGTGCCATCAGGTTTAACCTGAAAAAATACGGTGTTGATTCCAAGATTTTCCAAGTTATCCAGTTTATTCTTCAGTGCGCTCTGCTGCTGAGTAATACGCATCGCCGGATCGGTCGCAGCGACTGATGCTATCGGCGGCCAGTCGAGACGAGAGACGGTCGCCAACCAGACTCCCCGCATTGGGCGCTGACGCGGAGGCGTTTTTTCTGGATGCGACGAGTTAACAGAAGGAAGTGGGGTAACAAGTGAGCTCGGCGGTTTAGACGCGCAACTGGCAAGTAAGAAGGCAGCGGCAATAAATACGACGGGCTTTTTCACGTTGATCAGCGCTTATTTCTACGGCTATTTGCCCAAGGGTCAACGGCATCATCATTGGGGGGGAGGTGAGCGGCGCCATGCAGAGAGTCAAGATACAGCGCTTCAACTTTGTCACGAGCCCAAGGGGTGCGACGCAGAAATTTTAAACTGGATTTGACGCTCGGATCGTTTTTAAAACAATTGATAGCGATCAACTTACTCAGTTGAACCCACCCAAAACGGGCAACCAGCGCATTAACTTGCATCTCAAGCGTTACGCCATGCAAAGGATCTTTAGCAGTAGGAACCGTCATATAACGTCCGGTAGTCTCAGCGTTTGTTCGTAATAAACAGTAACGAGGAAGATTACAAGAAAGCGGGGCGGCCAGCAATCTTATGCCGTTAATCCAAGATTTTTCGATAGGGCTCAACAGATTCGTGGCAAGGGTTCCGCATGCGGCAAATTGAGTGAGCGTTTCACGCCGTAAAGGCCAATAGTGCGAACGCCATGCTGTACGGTGACGTCACCGATCGCGGCGGCGTTATGTCCCAGTGGATGTTGATGCAGCGTTTCGAGCACCGTTGGCGCGGCCTGACGACTGGCGATAATCACCAGTTTGCCTTCATTGGCGAAGTTGAGTGGATCCAGCCCAAGAAGTTCGCAGACGCCGCGCACCGCCGCATTAATGGGTAATGTTGCTTCGCTGATCTCCATCCCGTAACCGCTCATTGCGGCAAACTCATGCAATACGGCGTTGACGCCGCCGCGGGTCGCATCGCGCAGCGCTTTGATTCCCGGAATTGACCACAGCGTCTGGATCATCGGAGCCAGTACCGCACAATCGCTGGTTAATTCACCTTCCAGACCGAGTTGTTCGCGCAAATTGAGGATAGTCGCACCGTGATCCCCCAATGTCCCGCTGACAATAATGACGTCGTCTTTTTCGATTTGGTTGGTTCCCCAGTGGAGCGAGGGTGAAATGGCGCCGATACCGGCCGTATTAATAAAAATTTTATCCGCCGCGCCGCGCGGCACGACTTTGGTATCACCCGTCACGATCGCGATGCCGGCGTCCTGCGCGGTCTGTGCCATCTGGCGCACAATACGTTCCAGTGTATCCAGCGGCAACCCCTCTTCGAGTATAAAGCCGCAGGAAAGCCAGCGCGGTTGCGCACCACTGACCGCGATATCATTGGCTGTCCCGCAGATTGCAAGCTTACCGATGTCGCCTCCGGGGAAAAAAAGCGGGTCGATGACATAACTGTCCGTCGAGAAGGCCAATCGATCGCCGTTGGCCGTCAGTGCCGATAAGGGCAGACGCGCGGCATCTTCTTGTTCCGCAAGCCACGGGTTAGTGAAGGCGTCCATAAACAGGTTGGCGATTAGTTGCTGCATGGCCTGACCACCGCTACCGTGGGCGAGGGTAATGGTTTTCATGCTTCACACTCCTGACTGCGGTATTGATACCAGGCCGCGCATGCCCCTTCCGAAGACACCATCAGGGCGCCAAAGGCATTTTGCGGGTTACAGGTTGTTCCAAAAAGTGGACACTGATGGGGCTTGCAGCGTCCGGTCAGGACATCGCCGCAACGGGCGCGAGGGTCGTCACAGGCTTGTTGCGAATGTGGATGAAAATGCTGTTCCGCATCAAAACACTGATATTCCGGGGTTAATTTGACGCCGGATTGTTCAATCATCCCCAGACCACGCCATTCGGCATTCCCTTCCAGCATAAAGACCTGAGCCATTGCCTCTTGCGCCCGCGTGTTTCCGGTATCAGAGACGATGCGGCGGTATTGATTTTCCACTTTGGGCTGCCCGTCGAGTTTTTGCTCGACCAGCATCAGTACGCCTTGCAGCAAATCGACGGGTTCGAAGCCCGCCACGACCAACGGACGCTGATAGTGGGTCGCAATAAACTGATAACGCTCAATGCCAATCACCATACTGACGTGACCCGGAGCCAGAAACGCATCAATGTCATTATCCGGTTGTTCCAGCAGGCGGCGTAAGGTTGGAATTAACGTAATGTGTTGGCAAAAAAAGTAAAAATTATCCACCTTATCGGCTTTAGCCTGTTGTAGCGTAACCGCGGTGGCAGGCATCGTGGTTTCAAAACCCAGCCCGAAAAACACGACCTGTCGTTGGGGATTAGCGCGCGCCAGTTGTAACGCGTCCATGGGGGAATAGACGACACGAACATCGGCGCCGCGTGCGCTCGCATCCATCAGCGAGCCGGTTTTCCCCGGCACGCGAATCGCATCACCAAAGGTACAGAATATCACCTCCGGGTGACGGGCAATGTCCAGGCAGGTATCAATGCGTCCCATGGGTAAGACACAGACGGGACAACCGGGCCCGTGGATAAATTCAATGTTTTCCGGCAGTAATTGGTCGAGACCAAACTTAAAGATCGCATGGGTATGACCGCCACACACTTCCATAATGCGTAAGGGACGTTGCGCATTATAGTCCGTCAGTTGCGACGCGCGATCGTGGAGACGCTCAATCAACGCCATCACTTTCGCCGGATCGCGATATTCATCGACAAAACGCATTACTGACGCTCCTCACCATACAACAGTGCGCCGACATCCGGTTCCACGGCATACATATTTTGTAAGGCGTCGAGGGTATCTCGAGCGTCATGTTCATCAATGACGCTCATCGCAAAGCCAACGTGGATCAGGACCCATTGGCCGATACGCGGATGTCCGTTTTCGTCGTGGGTGCCGACCAGCGTCATATTGACATCGCGCTGTATGCCGCAGACATCAACTTTGGCGTAACGGCTATCGATGATGTGTATGATTTGCCCGGGAACGCCTATGCACATGGTTGTTGATTCTCCAGCCAGGCGAGCCACTGATTCATGCCGTCGCCTTTCGTGGCGGAAATCTGCAAAATTTCAATCTCAGGGTTGACCTCGCGCGCATAGGCCATGCATTTTTCCACATCGAAATCCAGATACGGCAGTAAATCGACTTTGTTGAGCAGCAGTAACGACGCTGCGGCAAACATATGCGGGTATTTGAGCGGTTTATCCTCACCTTCGGTGACAGACAGCACGACAACTTTATGGCGTTCGCCGAGGTCAAAACTTGCAGGACACACCAGATTGCCGACATTTTCAATAAACAGTATCCCGCGATTTGCCAGCGGGAGACGCTGTATCGCGTCATGGATCATCTGCGCATCCAAATGACAGCCTTTCCCGGTATTGACCTGAATGGCCGGCGTGCCGGTTTCACGAATGCGCGAGGCATCATTGGCGGTTTGCTGATCGCCTTCAATCACGGCGCATTCGCAGCGGTTACGCAGGCGCTTGAGTGTTTCCGTCAGCAGCGTGGTTTTTCCCGAACCGGGGCTGGAAAGCAGATTCAGAACCAACTGATTTTTAGCGGTAAAAACATGACGGTTGTCCGCGGCGATGTGATTGTTTTTGGCCAGAACGTCGATCTCTATTTCCAGCATGCGCCGTTGGGTCATCCCCGGCGCATGCGTGCCGGCCTCGCCGTGACCATAATGAAGATCGCCGTGTTGAGTTTCCCGCGGCTCAAATGCCGGAAGGTGCAAGCCAGTGATGACACTCGCCGGCCGGACGGCAGGGGCGAAAGGCGCGTGGCGGAACACGGAATGGGGATGATGTTCGTCTCCTTCGATATGACGGTTGCCCTCGCCACAACCACAGGTCGTGCACATATTAAATCTCCTGTTCAATTTCCAGACGTTGGATCTGGAGGCCGTCATCCGCCACAATTCGCAGGTTGTCGCTGTTACAGTGCGGGCAGCGACGGACCTGAATCGTCACCAGTGTGACAGCCTGCTGGCAATCATTACACCAGCACTCCGCCTCTTGTTGCTGGAGGTGAAGCTGGCATCCTTCAGCCAGTGTGCCGCGGCAGACCAGTTCGAAGCAGAAGTCCAGAGCGCTGGCTTCTACGCAAGAAAACACGCCGACGGAAAGCCAGACGGCGGTGACTTTTTTAGCCCCATGTTGCAAGGCCTGCTGTGAAATGATTTCAACTGCACGCTGACAAAGAGTGAGCTCGTGCATAGCGCCTCCAACGCGTTAGTGATAGGTATCCAGCAAGTAGCGTGCCAACGGCATTTTTGTTTCTTACCCACAGCGATACTGGCGTGTTATAGCGTGTATTTTTTTTATATGGGCGGGGTTATACGACGATTTTATCGGTTCGGCTTATCTGCTTTTTTTGTGAAAAAGAGCAGGGTTGCTGAGACAGCATTTTATTTTTCGACAATAATGACGAGACAAATTTGTCGACATATTTTCAGACCGTTAAATGGGTAATTTGCGATCTTTCATTCTCCATCCCCTGAATCCCTCTTATTCGTGAACGACCGCTAATATTTCTCCTCAGTGACAATAAAATAATCATTAGAGCCGAAAGTCTTGTAATAGGGGAAAACGGCAAGTAACACCATAAATGAGAATCAATTTCAAAAAAGAAAATCAGGTGTCAGATCAATATATCGTCTGATTACGATTCTATTACTTCGCATTACCCTTACAATAAATGTGTCTTTCTGAATGTGACGACCAGGTTCCCGATGATCTCACTTAGCGCTCCCTGTCATACCGATAGCCACGATAACCGGCAGAAAGCCCTGGCGGATATTGCAGATGAGTTATTACATCAGCAGAATGAGACGGATGTTCTTGCTGTATTAGCCTCACTATCCCCGCGCTGGGTGGTATTTCACAGTGTGGAACTCACGTTGCCAGACGCCGGTAAACTCAGTCAGCAGGTTTTCATCTCTGATGATACCCAGGGACGCCTCCAGACTGGCGCGGGCGGTTATTGTGTGATGCCGCTCAACGATTTGTGTCAGTTTCCTGGGGAATTGGGTTTTATTCGCAAACAAGGTAATAATTTTACCCGCGACGAGTTGTTATTTCTTCGGCAGGTTTCCTGTCTGGCAGGCGGCGTACTTCTTCATATTTCGTTGCTTACCGAATGCCATCAATTACGCGATCAGCGCGATCATTTTCGCATTCTTGTCGATATCACCAATTCTGTTTTATCTCATTTGGAAATGGATGCGTTGGTCGCGGAAGTGTCGCATGAAATTAACCACTTTTTTGGCATCAATTATATTGCCATGATATTGAATGATGCAGAAAAGAATGGCAATTTCTCCATTTATTCAAGTTATTACGATCCCGGTCATCCGGTAGAACGCGAACAGCGTCAGTCTCACCGTAGCGGTTCATTAGTTGAAAAAATCTTGCACAGCCGTCAGGTGCAAATGATCGATCTCAATGATGCGCCATGCTGTGAAGCAAGCGATGCTTTTTTTGATGCGTTACGCGCGAATCACATAACGAAAATCTGCCTGTTGCCGCTTTCCTTTACCCATCAGCCGTTGGGCGTATTGGTGTTGGCGCATCCGCAAGCGGATTTTTTTCATGATGGCAATGTTGAGCTGTTAGGGCAGATCGCCGCCCGAATTGGTATCGCCGTGGATAATGCCGCGGCCTACGGCCAGATTTCCCAGTTAAAAGATACCTTACAAAGTGAGAATATCTGGCTTAATGCCCGGATCCAGAATACCGATAGCGAAAGCGATATTATTTACCAAAGCAAGGTGATGCGTTCGGTACTGGAACAAGTCGAGATGGTGGCGTCGAGTGATAGTACGGTGCTCATTCTTGGCGAAACCGGCACGGGTAAGGAACTTATCGCCCGAGCGATCCATAAGATGAGCCTGCGCAATAAAGAAGCCATGATCAAAATGAACTGCGCCGCGGTGCCATCGGGACTGTTGGAAAGCGATCTTTTTGGTCATGAAAAAGGGGCTTTCACCGGCGCGACAACCGTCCATATCGGTCGTTTTGAGGTAGCCGATGGTGGAACCCTCTTTCTCGATGAAATTGGCGATATGCCGCTGGAGCTTCAACCTAAACTATTGCGGGTATTGCAGGAGCGGGAAATTGAACGGATAGGCAGTAATAAAGTGATTCCCGTGAATGTCCGGCTCATCGCTGCGACTAACCGCGATCTGAAACAGATGTCATTGGATCGGGAGTTTCGGAGCGACCTGTATTACCGCCTGAATGTTTTCCCCATCTCCATTCCTCCGCTCCGTGAACGACCAGAAGATATTCCGCTATTGGCGAAATTTTTCACTCAGAAAATTGCCAGACGTATGAAACGCCATATCGACAGTATTCCAGCGGATGCGTTACGCCAACTCAGCCGTTATCCGTGGCCGGGTAATGTACGTGAACTGGAAAATGTTATCGAAAGGGCGGTGATCCTGACCCGTGGCAGAACCTTGAATATTCAATTGCATGAATTGCAGCATGCGGCACCGTTGCCGGAAGTGAAAGAGAAGCCCGTCACATTGACGCCCCCGCCGGAAACCGATGAGGAAGAACGGAAACGGATCGTTGAGGTATTACGTGAAACCAATGGTATTGTGGCCGGACCGCGCGGTGCGGCGATACGCCTGGGCCTGAAACGCACCACATTGCTTTCGCGCATGCAGCGGTTGGGGATCTCAGTACACGATCTGTAGTGTGAGCGTGACACTCAAAGGCCGGAAGCGCTCCGGCCCACAGCTTTCTATTCTGCTTCTTCCGCCGCGCCCAGCAATGCGAAACCGCCGTCGCCGCGCCAACCGTCGAGTCGCTGATAGACGCATTCCACCGCGTGCTTAACTTTATCGGTCATCGGGTAACAGAATCCGACGATATCTGGCTGGATACCGAGAAAAAGAACCTCATCGATCTCTTCGCTCAGTCGCTCAATCAGGAAGTTGAGTGGCATATTGTGTGTGCTCATAATGAACATGTCGGCAATGTCTCGCGGATCGATAAGGCGAATTTCACCGGGATCCAGCCCCATGTCTGCCGCATCGACAATTAACACCCGACGCGGTTGGTGCGCGCTAACCTGATGCGCGACATTTTCCGGCATGGCGCCGCCATCAATCGCGATCCAACCGGCAACGGGGGTGGCGGTCATCATTTCTGCCAGCAAGGGGCCTGCGCCGTCATCGCCCATCATGGCGTTGCCGACGGTCAATACCACATCGGGTACGGGCGTTGTCATGGGCTATTCCCCTTTTTTAACAATTAAGTAAATAGCCGGTTCGTGCTGAATTTCCGCTAATAAACGCATTAAGACGCGGCTCCAGGTGCGAAAGGGTTCCGGCCGATCTTCTTCGGCTAACGGCGCCAATGCAGGGGCCAGCAAATTCACATGGCTGGCATCGATATTAATTTCTCCAAAGGTCAGCAGACCGCGCATTTTACGCTGCGCTTCCTGATCCTCCAGCCTTTCAATCCACTGCGAATAATGGGCCAGATCGCAGGTTAATTCCGTGTTCAGGCAATCAATGATGCCGACGTGGTGACCAATTGCCAGAGAGTAGTACACGACCTGACGGGATTGTTCCGGGACGTCTTCTTTGTCGAGAAATTTCTGTCGTAACGACCAGAATACGACCTTGCCATGCGCATGTTCAGACATGTCGTTCCTCTTGGAGTAAATGCATCAGACGCTGCACAATCTCACGCTGACGCGGGTCGTTTTGTTGGTTAAGCCAATTATCCAATTTTTGCGCGGCGTCATTGTGCGTGGAATCGGCCAGTAGTTTCAGGAACTGGTCGCTGATTTCGCGCCCCTGACGATAGCCGGCTAAACGGCGCGCTTCGCGCTCAACTTGCACTCTGAGAGCCAGCGGGATGGCGGGCAGTAATACGTCGGCTTTCTCGCCGGGTTGCTGCACGTGCGTTTTTCCCTTCAGTTTTTGCTCCAGCAGACCCAGTGCGACGGCAAAACCATGAAGCGTGGCGGCGGGTGTCGGTGGACAACCGGGGATCCAGACGTCGATGGGGACAATGCTTTCGCTTCCGCCCCAAACGCAGTACAGATCGTGGAAAATGCCGCCGCCGCAGCCACAGGCACCGTAGGAAATACAAATTTTCGGATCCGGCGCGGACTCATAAGCGCGGAGAGCAGGGAGTCGCATCGCGCGGGTAACGGCGCCTGTAAAGAGCAAAATATCGGCATGACGCGGCGATGCCACTACCTTGATGCCAAAACGCTCGGCATCAAACAAGGGTGTGATAGCCGCGAAAATTTCAATTTCACAGCCGTTGCAGCCGCCACAGTCCACGCGGTAAACATAGGCGGAGCGCTGAATGTCTTTCAGCAGTTTGCCTTTCAATGCGATGGCCTGCTCATCAAGGGTGATGGGCTGACTGACGTGATGATTCACTTTAATTTCCGGCAAGCGCATTTTTTTCTCCAACGTGATAGTTCAGATTGGTGCTGCCATGATTATCAAGACTTTGGCGTCGTTTACATGCCGGGCAGGTTTCAAACTGTGGCCGCATTTCTTCGACACTCGCGGGGTCCATCCCGGACTGCGTCAGCAGCGCCATGGCGTATTCCACGGATTTATCTGTGGTAAACGGCTGGTGACATAATCGGCAGGACAGCAGAGTGAACGTGGCCCGATTGAACAGATCCGCCTTTTGCGTAACCGCCATTTCAAAATCTTCCGACAGATGAATCGCGCGAGTGGGGCAAACCTCTTCGCAGCGGCCGCAAAAAATGCAGCGCCCCAGAAACAACTGCCAGCTGCGGGAGCCTGCGGCAACATCGGTTTCCATGGTCAGCGCATTGGCCGGGCAGGCGACAGTACAAGCGCCGCAGGCAATACATTGCTGCGCATGATATTCCGGCCTGCCTCTGAATCCCGGAGAAACCTCCATAGGCTTGAAGGGATATTTAACCGTGACATCGCCCGCCCGCTGGATGGTTTTAAATAATTTCAGCATGATTCATCCCTCATTTCAGCGGTGAGTTTTTGCGCTCAATGCCGTAACGCTCGATCTCTTTATACGGAACGGTGGTCGACTTGCATTTGTTGACGTCCACAAGCGTCACGCGGTCAGTACAGGAGTAGCAGGGATCCAGACTCCCGATAATCAGCGGAGCATCAGAGACGGTATTTCCACGCAGCATATAGCGCAGCACAGGCCAGTTCGCGTAGGTTGCGGCGCGACAGCGCCAGCGAAACAGTTTTTGGTTATCGCCCAGCATGCTCCAGTGAACATCCTCGCCGCGAGGTGCTTCTGTCCAGCCAAGCGCAAACTTATAGGGTACATATGTGAAACCTTCCGTGAGGAGCGGGCCTTCCGGCAGATTATCGAGACCGAACTCGATCATCGCCATCGAATCAAGCACCTCCTTGACCCGAACCATAACGCGGGAGAACACATCGCATCCCTCCATGGTAAACAGCGTCTTGGGTAATTGGCCATAGTTGGCGAAGTCATGATCAAAGCGCATATCGCGGGAAAAACCGCTGCCGCGAATCAAAGGACCAACCGGGCTGAAGTCACGGGCGACATGACGATCCAACAGGCCGACGCCTTGAGTTCGTTGCTCAATGTTCGGCGTGTGCAGCAACATTTCCACCAGTTGAGTGACCTCAGCGCGCATTTCGCGGATCACATTGATGCCTTTGACCCGCTGTTCTTTCAGAATATCGCGCCGGATACCGCCAATAAGATTGAGACCGTACGTCTTGCGTGAAGCGGTCAACAGTTCAGCCAGCGTCATCGATTTCTCCCGGACGCGGAAGAACTGCATAAAACCGGTATCGAAACCAACGAAATGGCTGGAGAGTCCAATATTCAACAAGTGGCTATGCAGACGCTCAACTTCCAGCAGCACGCTGCGAATGGCGTGAGCCCGCGGCGGCACATAAATGCCCAGTGCGTTTTCAACGGAGGTGGCATAGGCCACACTGTGAGCAAAACCGCAAATGCCACAGACCCGATCGGACAGGAAAGTCACTTCGTTATATCCCATACGGGTTTCCGCCAGTTTTTCCATGCCGCGGTGGACGTAGAACAGACGATAATCCGCATCGACAATGTGTTCGCCGTCCACAAACAGGCGGAAGTGACCCGGTTCATCAGAGGTGATATGCATGGGACCGATCGGCACAATGCGCGCTTCGCTACCGCCTTCGTTGATAAACTGATAGGTTTCCGCTTCTGCGGACGGCGTCGGGCGCTGGCGGTAATCCATGGTATCTTTGCGCAACGGATAGAGATCGTCCGGCCAGTCGTCCGGGAGTACCAGCCGGCGTTCATCCGGGAGCCCCACCGGAATTAATCCATACATATCCCGGATTTCACGTTCGCCCCATACCGCCGCGGGCACGCGTGGTGTTACCGACGGGAACTCACGGGTGATGGGATCCACGTGAGCTTTGACAATCACCCAACATTTTTCACCTTGTTCCATCGACAGCGCATAATAGACCGCATAATCGCCGGTTAATGTGCGTTCATCATTCCCGAAGAGTACGGGTAACCAACCGCCGAGTTGATAGTACAGATATTCGACGACATCGGGCAGTGATTCCGTTTTCACCGTGATCGTCAACTGGTCACGGGTTTGCCATTCTTCATCTAATACGGCTGCTGGGAATTGCTGACGCACCTGAGCGAGGTAGTCTGCGCCGCGTTTCTCGCCGCTAATGGCAGTGATGTGGTTATCGTAGCTCACTTTTCTCTCCTGACGGGGTAGTAACGGCATGGTGACGGGGCGTCTGGGAATTCACGTAACGGGCGGCCCACGGCCAGTGATAATGAGGCGGCACGGCTGAGACATCGCCTTGTAGCACCACGGTGGCGGCATTTTCTAAAAGGCGCACAATGGGTTGTGGAATATGGGTCCCCATCATCAGCATCATGATCAGGAGGATCGCCATCGGTAACGTGGTGAGTAGGCCTAACTCGCCTTTACTGACCTGCTCCGGCGGGTTACCAAACAATATGGCCGCGATCGCGCGCACTAAACCACCAAGGACAAGGGTCAACAGCATCAACAAGATAATCGTCAGCCAGAGATGGTCGGCCGCCAGACCCGCAATGACGATCATAAATTCGCTGAGGAACACGTTGAATGGCGGCATCCCCCCCAGACCCAGCGCACCGCCGGCCAGCAGCACGGCGGAAAACGGCACCACTTTCAGCATGCCTCTGGCTACCGTGATATCACGGGTGCCATATTTCAGCAGCACGTTGCCGGAGCCGCAGAACAGCAGGGTCTTACCCAGACTGTGATTAAGCGTGTGCAGCAGCGCCGCCAGGATCCCCAGAGGGCCGCCGATACCCAGCGCGACGGCAATCAGCCCCATATTTTCCACGGAAGAGTAGGCGAGCAGACGTTTGATATCGTTTTGCACCAGAATAAAGCAGGCCGCGATGCCCACGGAAAGCAGGCCGAAAATCAGTAACAAGGTCCCCGTGAAAGCATGACCAATCGTATGGCTAATGATGATGTGATAGCGAAGGATGATCAGCAACGCGCAGTTTAGGAGAACCGCCGACAGCAGGGCGCTGACCGGGCTTGGCGCCTCGCTATGCGCATCGGGCAGCCAGGCATGCATCGGGAACAGACCGGTTTTGGTGCCAAAGCCAATCAACACAAAAACGAAAGCCAACGACATGAGTGTGGCATCCAATTGCGGCGCGTATTTCAGCACGTCGGTCCAGAAAATGGCGTCGTCTGGATTCGGTAGAATATTGGAGGCATTGGCGTAGACCAGGATTGTCCCGAACAGGCCAAAGGCCACGCCGACGGAGCAGATAATGATGTATTTCCACGCGGCTTCCAGCGATGAACGTTGGTTGTAAGTTCCCACCAGAAAGGCGGAGCTAAGCGTGGTGGCTTCAATCGCCGCCCACATCATAATCAGGTTGTTGCTGGTAATGACCAGCAACATGGTGAAGATAAACAGATGGAAGAAACCATAATAGTGACATAATCCGGCAACGCTCACTTCGCCGTCATCGACCTCATGGCGCATGTAGCCCATGGAATAGAGACCGGTGATAAAGCTCACGATACCAAGGATCGCCAGAAACAGCGCGCTCAGGCTGTCAAGGTGTAGCCATTTGTTGGCGGCGAGAATGTCACCTTGCTGATAAATCAGCATGACGACCCCAACGCACTCTGCTAACAGTGCGGCAATTCCCACGGCATGCACTATCGTGGTCAGCTTGCGCGCGGCGGCCCCCGTCAGACGGCAGGCGAAACTCAGCACCGCAATACACAGTGGCGTCAGCAGCAAATATAAAAGCGCAGATGTATTGCTCATTCCATTACCCCTTCAGCGCTGTCAACTGGTCGACGCTTAACGTATTGAGCGTGCGCCAGATTTTACGGGCGAGTACCGTCATGATGATGACAGCAAAGATCGCGTCGGTGGCGATGCCGATTTCAACCAGTTCCGGGGCTTTATGCGCCAGCAGGGCCAGCGTCAGGTGCGAGCCGTTTTCCATCAGGCAGTAGCCAAACACCTGTTTAAGAATGTTGCGTTGCGTCACGATGCACAGCAGCCCGACAAGGAAATGACCCAGCGATACGGCCAGTGCGGGTTTTAGTTCTACCAGCAGCGGCACCTTCACCGGTTCGACCACGAACCAACACAGCACCACAATGATGGCCGTAATCAGCATCAGAACGGGTAAGCTCACGACACTGCCGTCGTGTTCAGGATCGCGCATGGTACGGAAGGCGTACCCCATGATGATGGGCACTAATACCACTTTGGTGATGAAGGCGCTAAGCGCCCACATACTGAGTTCATGCGCGTTAAGGGTAAAAGCCAGCGTGACAAAAATCAGCACCAGAAGTAACGATTGCAAAGCGTACAGCCAGCAGGACGCGCTGGGTCGTTTCACGCCGATCACCATCAGCGAGGTGAATATCATCAGCCCCGCCAGGTTATTAACAATAAGCGAACCGGTCATAATCAATCTTCCTTATCCAAGCCAGGCAACGGCGATGACACTGGAGGCGAACGACATCACAATCAGTATCAACAGCACCAGACGCATCGAGGTCGGCAGCGGTGAGGCCTGCAATACGTCTTCGCTGGGTTGACCGGGAATGACCCGACCAAACCAGTAGAGCAGCCAGGCGAAGCTGGCAACGGACTCAACCAACACCAGCACCATGATTGGCGTCATCACCCAGAACTCACGAGACAGGGCAAATCCTGCGGCGAAGAGCGGAAATTTACTGAAGAAACCATTGAGTGGCGGCACACCGGCAATCGCCAGCGTGGCGATACAAAAACCCACCCCGACGATCGGCATTTTACTGAGTACCCCGCGCAGCTGTGGCAACATGCGAGTGCCGCAACAGTAACTGAGGGAACCCGCCACCAGAAAGAACAGGCTCTTGGCAAAAGCATGGTTGAAGATATAGGCAATACCGGCGTTGAGCGCGTTCTGAGAACCGAAGACGGCAATTGACAGCGCCAGAAAGATGTAACCCAGTTGGGTAATGGTGGACCAGGCGAGCAAACGCTTCATGTCTTTCTGCGGCAGGTACATCAGGAAACCGTAGATGATGGTCAGGGTCGCCATGACGATACCCACCCAACCGATGATGTGCGGTATATGGCCTGATTCGATAATCGAACGGGCAAAAATGTAGACACCCACTTTTACCATTGACGCGGCGTGCAGGTATGCGCTGACAGGGGTCGGCGCTTCCATCGCATCGGGCAGCCAGGCTTGTAGCGGCAACTGAGCGGACTTGCCCCAGGCAGCAAACAGGATCCCACCGAATGTCAGCAGGGCGGGAAGGCCGTCCAATTGCGAGAGCGCGCTCAGGTCAAAGGTGCCGGTATTAATAAATAGCGTCGCCGCCGCAATAAAGAGACCCAGCGAAGCCACATGAGTGATCAGCAAGGCTTTCATGGCCGAACGTTGGGATTTCGCCGTCTGGTAGTAGCCAATCAGCGCCCAGGAACAACCGCCCGTGATTTCAAAAAACACCAGTTGACCAAGCAGGGTGGAAGATAATACCAGCCCCACCATGGCACCGATAAAAATCAGCAGGAAGGCATAGTAACGATTCTCGCCATCGTGCGGATGTTCACGGTTCCCCCTATTCAGATAACCCACGGAGTAGACACTCACCAGCAGGCCGAGGAACACCACGGCGAAGACAATCAGCGTACTAATACGGTCAAGAATGAAACCGAACAATGCCGTATCGCCATAGCTCAGCAGAGGAATGACCATATCGGCTTTGCTGTTGTCGATGAATTCCCAACCAAGGGCGACAGTGCCCAACGTCGCCAGCAGGGCGAACAGGACACAGACCCATTTCGCGATTGACTTTGGCGAACAAGCGGTCAATAACGCACCAATAAACGGCAGCAACAATGTCGCGAGTGCCGTATGGGTCATTAAGGATGAACTTTCCATAATGTTTTCCAGACTCCTTACAGGCCGGTCAAATACAGCACAAAGGACAGCGCGGCAACGCCGAAGCCCACCCAGGTAACCTGGTAGGCCAGCAGAAAACGGCCACGCGCCAGGGTATTTTCAAACAAGGATGCCAAAACAAACACGACCAGCAATTTGAGCAGCATGAGAACGGCCGCGAGAGCCAGCGTGCCGACGGTCAACGCCGTGGCCTTGCCAAAGGGGATAAACACCGCGAGGAACAGTTCAGCGACGACGACCTGTTTCAGGCCAATGCCCCATTTCACCAAGGCGAGTCCCGAGCCTGAGTATTCGGTTAATGGACCTTCTTGTAACTCTTGTTCCGCTTCCGCGACGTCGAAGGGGATCTTGCCCATTTCAATAAAGCAGGCAAAACCGCAGGCCAACAGCGCCAGCATCGTGGCGGTTGGCGATGTCCAACCGGCGGTCAGCGCGGCACTCATCGTACCGATGTTGGTGGATCCTGCGATGAGGGCAACCACCAACAGGCTAAGGATTAAGGTCGGTTCCACCAGAACCCCCAGCGTCAATTCGCGGCTGGCGCCAATGCCGGCGAAGGTGCTGCCGCTGTCCAGCCCCGATAATGCAAAAAAGAAACGGAACAGCGCGAACAGATAAAGCAGGGTGATCATGTCGCCAGCGCCGCCAAACGGCGAGGTCTGGGTGAAAACAGGCAGGGCCATTGCGACCAGCAACATGCTGCCTAACAGTACCCACGGCATAGCGCGAAAAATTGTGCCGGATTGCGCGGGAGCGACTTCCTGTCGTTTCAGTAATTTGAAAAGGTCGCGATAGTCTTGCCAGATCCCCGGCCCACGCCGTGAATGCATTCGGGCGCGGATCTGACGTGAAATACCGGTAAACAGAGGCGTCAGACATAACAGGATTATTGCCTGAACCAGGGCGAAGAGTCCCATCATTAGCGACGGCGTTTCTTGTATAGTCATGCTCTTTCTCCTCACACTGCGATAGCCAATAGCAGCGCAATTAGCGCGGCCACGACATACAGGCAATAGAGACGAAAATCCCCCCCCTGCAATCGCTGCACTTGCGCGCCGAGGCGTCGGACGGCGCGCACCAACGGATAAATGATTTTTTCATCCCAGAATGGCTCGACAATAGAGGCACCGTGGATCATGCTCTGCAAGGCCCGCGTCAGTCGCGGGGTAGGATCGAGTTGTTTACGCATCTGATAGAGTGAACAAAACATCGCGCGTAGCGGCTGAGTAAAGCCGCCGGCGGAAACGGCCATCAGGGGTTCCCAGTCATAACCGCAGGCCCAGGGCGTACCCCGACGACGGAACGCTGGCTGATTGCCTTTCATGCCCAACCAGATCAGTAGCGGTACGATCGGCAGAGCGACAAGCAGGATGAAGATCAGGGCGGGCGATAGCATGGCTTGCGAGGCCTGAGCGGGTATTAGCAAGTCGCCCTGAGCCACGGTAACCCCGTGTGTATCTGTCAGCGACATCGCCACCTGAGATAGCATCGGTGCGATCGCGCCAGCGCCGAGGCCCAACGCCAGACAACAGAGTGCCAACAGCAACATCGCGAGGGTCATCGGCCAGGGCACTTCTCGCGCCTGTCCGGCTTTTTCGCTGCGTGGACCGCCGCAAAAGCTGACGCCATAGACTTTGACAAAACACATCGCCGCCAGTGCGCCCGTGATCGCCAGCATGACGATGGCGATTGGCCCACTCAGGCGCATCAAGACGTTACCTTCATGACTCATGGTGAATAAAGACTGATAGGTGTACCACTCACTGATAAAACCATTGAGCGGTGGTAGGGCGGAAATCGACATACAGCCAATCAGGAAAGCGAAAGCGGTTAACGGCATTAATTTGCCCAGACCGCCCATCTTTTCCATATCGCGGGTATGCAGACGATAAATCACCGCCCCGGCCCCCAGGAACAGCAACCCTTTAAATACCGCATGATTGAGTAAGTGATACAACGCGCCAAGCAAACCCAGCGTCGCCAATACCGGATGCTGAGTCGCGATCCCAACCATACCGACACCCACGCCCATCAGAATGATGCCGACGTTTTCAACGGTGTGCCAGGCCAATAGCCGTTTGATATCGTGTTCAGCCAGCGCGTAGAGGACGCCGAGTACCGATGAAACGGCACCGAACCCCAGTACAACGATCCCCCACCACAAGTGCGGCGCGCCTAACAGGTCAATACCGACTTTGATAATCCCAAAGATACCGATTTTGACCATCACGCCAGACATCAGGGCAGAGGCGTGTGAGGGGGCGGCAGGGTGAGCGCGTGGCAACCAGCTATGTAGCGGCAGCATCCCGGCTTTGGCGCCAAAGCCGAAGAACGCCAGCAAAAAAACCACGGACGCCATGGCGGGAGAAAGCCTGAGTTGACGGAACGAGGCAAAGTCCAGACTGCCACTTTCGCGCCACATCAGGAAAAAGGCGATCATGATGAGCACCGAACCCGCGTGGGCAATAAAGAAATAAAGCAGCCCGGCGCTTACCGATTCCTCATCTTGTTCCGAGATCACCAGAAACCATGAGGCCAATGACATCGCTTCAAAGAGAATCATGAAGTAGAACGCATTATCCATCACCACAAGGCCGACCATTGAGGCAATAAACAGATTCATGAAGAATCCCATGCTGCCTGCGCCACGGCCTTCATACTCACGGACATAGGCGATGGAGTAGATTGAGCAGATCGTGACTAACAGTGAGATAACCATCACCATAAAGGCGGCGAGCCGATCGAGACGCACGCTGAACGCCGCGAAAGGAAACCATCCCGTGTCGGTGTAGATCTGAATCTGTCCATTGAGTAACACCGGGACCGCACTACATAATCCGAGCACACCGCCCGCTATCGCGGTTATCGCTGCAATATTGATTGACAGGCGTTCCTGACGGGCCATCAGAATCGATAACAATGCGCCAGCGAGGTAGAGCGTTATTGACCCGTAAAGCCATTGAAGTGAATCCATCGCTATTCTTCTCCTTCCTGATAGACAACGAAATCCGGCACCTGTGAGGAGGACAACAGCGTTTCCAGACGCTTTTCCCGGTTGTATTGACTCAGCAAGTCGTTATCCACCAGTTGGATGGCACTGGTTGGACAAACCCGAACGCATTCCGGCCCTTCTGACTGAAACGCGCAGAGATCGCATTTCACGGCGACGGTACGCAGTCCCGCATTCCACGCGAGATAAGGATGTGTACCGGGATCGCTTCCTGGCACATCGCGTAGCTGTTCTTCTGGAATAGGGTGTTGCAGTAAGGGGGGGGTGTTAATCGGTTTACTACCAGACGGTGTAATTGAACCAAAGGGGCACACCAGCCCACACAATTTACAGCCTATACACAGACTTTCATTGAGCTCGATAGCGTCCTTTCCGTGTGCGATCGCATTCACGGGACACACGCGCGCACAGGGCGCGTCTTCACACTGGCGGCACATCATCGGGGCGGTTTTATTCCCGACTTTCATCACCGTTAGTCGTGGTTGCACTTGCAATCCCTGCTTCTTATGTACGGCGGTACAACCCGCGACGCAGGTATTGCATCCGATACAAAGCTCGGGGTCCGCAATAACAAAGCGGTTCATGTTCAGTCCTCAGGTTCAGCCTACAGGAAAGTCAGTCATCATTGCGGGAGTAAGCATTATTCAGGCCAGATTTTTTTATTATTTATTTTCAGTATGTTAGTGATTTTGTTCTGTCCAAAAACATCATGTGACGATGGCTGTCATTGCCATATCGTCACTTTTGCTGGCCTAAAAAACAGACGGTGGCGGGGATGGGAAAAGGCGAGGGGGAAAGTGGGGGCGAGTGCGATGACCAAAACAGAAAATCAATGGGTTATCGTCGTTGCCATGTCACCATGATGGCGCACTAGACCTCGTCCTTGTGCGCTGACGTCTGAGGAGCGTTATCTCGTCATCATGGCGTCGTCATAAATGTCAATATCGTGCAACTCACCGTGACAGCCAGCAAAAAAAACAGATAAATCAATACCATTAAATAATGGCACACTTTATGTATGTCTATTATCGCGACTAAAATAATTCACGTCGGAGAATAGGATGAACCGCTTCGTCATTGTTAATTCGAGCAAATGTATAGGCTGTCGTACGTGTGAAGTAGCCTGCGTCGTATCGCACCAGGAGTCTCAGGACTGCTCATCCCTGAATCCAGAAAATTTCTTGCCGCGGATTCATGTGATCAAAAGTCTGCACGTTTCTACAGCCGTGATGTGTCGCCAGTGTGAGGACGCCCCGTGTGCCAATGTCTGTCCGAATGGCGCGATCGAACATGAAAAAGATTTTATCCATGTACTACAGGAGCGCTGTATTGGCTGTAAAACCTGCGTTGTCGCCTGTCCTTATGGCGTAATGGAAGTGGTCGAGCGTCCAGTGAAAGCCAATGGCTTTGGCGGCGAGATGATGCACTCCAGAAAGGTCGAGGCGAATAAATGTGATCTCTGCTACCAACGTGACGCGGGCCCCGCCTGCGTAGAAGTTTGTCCAACGAAAGCGATTGTCTGTATTGACAGAGAAACACTGGAAAAAATGAGTGCGGAAAAACGCCGCCGCGCGGCGCTGGACTCCGTCGAAGCACTTAATTTCTAAACCGATCTAACCTTGGTTAGGTTCTTCTGATTTCACTTTTAACAGGTCTGCTATAGATGAAAAAGATCACCAGCGTTTGCCCGTATTGTGGTGCGGGCTGCAAACTTAAACTGGTTGTTGAAGGCAACAAAATCATTCGTGCTGAAGCAGCGGACGGAATCACTAACCAGAATGAACTGTGTCTCAAAGGCTATTACGGTTGGGATTTCCTGAACGATACACAACTGCTGACACCTCGTTTGACGCAACCGATGATCCGTTATGAAAAAGGCGGCAAATTCACGCCGGTCAGTTGGGAGGAGGCGATTCGTTACACCGCTAAACGCTTGAGCGAAATCAAAGCCGCGCATGGACCGCGGTCGATCATGACGACAGGCTCCTCACGAGGGACGGGGAATGAAACTAACTACGTGATGCAGAAGTTTGCCCGTGCGGTACTGAATACCAACAATGTGGACTGCTGCGCGCGCGTTTGCCACGGGCCATCCGTCGCCGGGTTACAAGAGGTACTGGGCAACGGTGCAATGAGTAATTCGATTAACGACATCGAAAACTCGAAATGTCTGTTGGTGTTCGGCTATAACAGCGCCGAATCTCATCCGATTGTCGCGCGTCGCGTTCTTAAAGCCCGTCAAAACGGCGCCAAAATTATCGTTTGTGACCCACGGCGTATTGAGACCGCGCGCATTGCTGATTGGTATTTGCAATTGAATAACGGCAGCAATATGGCGCTGGTCAATGCCTTTGGCTATGTGCTTCTGGACGAAAAACTCTACGACGCGAACTATGTTGAACGGTATACCGAAGGGCTTGACGCGTATCGCGAAATCGTCAAGGACTATGCGCCGGAAGCCGTTGAACATATTACGGGTGTTCCTGCGCAACAAGTGCGTCAGGCGATGCGGATTTTTGCCGCCGCGCCGTCAGCCACCATTATGTGGGGAATGGGCGTGACACAATTTGGTCAAGCCGTTGACGTTGTCCGTGGACTGGCGGGTCTGGCGCTTTTGACCGGGAATCTGGGGCGTGAAGCTGTCGGCGTTGGGCCGGTGCGCGGCCAGAATAACGTACAGGGCGCTTGTGATATGGGGGTATTACCCAACCAATTCCCCGGCTATCAGAGTGTGACCGATGCCGACGCACGCGCTAAATTCGCGGCGGCCTGGGGGATCGATCCGGCGATAATGGACGACAAAGTTGGTACCCGTATTACCGAAGTGCCGCACCTTGCGCTGGAAGGCAAAGTCAAAGCTTACTACATCATGGGGGAAGATCCGTTGCAGACGGAAGCCGACCTCAGTCTCGTGCGTAAAGGCATTGAAGCGTTAGATTTTGTGGTAGTGCAGGACATCTTTATGACCAAAACCGCCGAAATTGCCGATGTGCTGCTGCCAGCAACATCCTGGGGTGAGCATGGCGGGGTATTTACCTGCGCGGATCGGGGATTCCAGCGTTTTGAGAAAGCCATCGATGCGACCGGTAATGTGAAACGTGACTGGGAGATCCTTTCTCTGGTTGCCACCGAGATGGGCTATCCAATGCATTACGACAACAATCAGCAAATCTGGGACGAAATGCGTAGTCTGTGCCCCCTGTTCTATGGTGTAACCTATGAAAAGATGGGCGAAATGGGGCACATTCAGTGGCCATGCCCAACGCTGGATCATCCGGGTACGCCCTATCTCTATGAAGGCAACCATTTCGATACCCCCAGCGGTAAAGGGAAACTGTTTGCCGCGCCGTGGCGTGCGCCAGCAGAAATTCCGGACGATGATTATCCTCTGGTTCTCTGTACCGTGCGTGAAGTGGGGCACTATTCCTGCCGTTCGATGACAGGGAACTGCGCGGCGCTGCAAACGCTGGCGGATGAACCGGGCAGGGTACAAATGCACCCCGCAGATGCCAAACGGTTGGGCATTTCTGATGGTCAACTGGTGTGGATCAGTTCTCGACGCGGCAAAGTAATCAGTCGTGCCGATATCAGTGAACGGATTAATGAAGGCGCGGTGTATATGACCTATCAGTGGTGGGTTGGTGCCTGTAACGAACTGACGCAGGATAATCTGGATCCTATTTCCAAAACGCCCGAAACTAAATATTGTGCGGTGAGGATAGATGCGATCGATGACCAGCGCTGGGCTGAAAATTTTGCCTCTACCGCCTACAACGAAATGAAAACGCGCCTGCGTACTGCCGTTGTCCATTAGGACACGGGTATCCTGAAACGCGGAACAAGGGATGTTCTGCGTTTTTATTGGGGAGCCTATGCATCATCACGGCGTTATTCTGCGGATCCGCGGCAAAGTGCAAGGGGTCGGTTTTCGGCCCTATGTCTGGCAACTGGCACAACGGATGTCTCTGACGGGGGACATCTGTAACGATGGCGCGGGCGTGATCGTGCGGCTGGTGACTGCACCACAGGCTTTTATTGACGCGTTGTATGCGCAATGTCCTCCTTTGGCGCGTATTGATGCCCTGGAAAGGCAGCCTATGCGCTGGGGCGTGTTGCCAACCGATTTCACCATTCGCCATAGCGACAGTGGGACGATGAACACGCAAATTGTCCCTGACGCGGCCACGTGTCCAGCCTGTTTGGCGGAAATGAATGACCCGACACAGCGTCGCTACCGTTATCCTTTTATTAATTGTACCCATTGCGGACCGCGTTTTACGATCATTCGCGCCATGCCCTATGATCGTCCCAATACCGTGATGGCATCCTTTCCTCTCTGTCCTCAATGCGATAGCGAGTACCGTGATCCCTATGATAGACGCTTTCATGCTCAACCCATTGCCTGTCCGGCATGTGGCCCGTGGTTAAGCTGGCAATCTGGAGAACAACAGGCTGAAAAAGCGCGCGCGCTGCAAGCGGCAGTTGAGATGCTCAAGGCCGGAGGCATTGTTGCCATTAAAGGAATAGGGGGCTTTCATCTGGCATGCGATGCACAAAATGAGATTGCCGTGAAACGACTGCGCACGCGTAAGCATCGGCCGGGTAAACCCTTCGCGGTGATGCTTCCACATGCCGACGCGCTGCCGATATCGGTACAACGACTGTTGACGAGCCCCGCCGCACCGATTGTGCTCGTGGATAAATCCTCTATCGAGGGCTTGAGTGAAGGTATTGCGCCGGGTTTGCATGACGCAGGCGTGATGTTACCCGCAAATCCGTTGCAGCATTTACTGATGCAGGACGTGGGCATCCCGCTGGTGATGACATCAGGCAATCTGAGTGGGCGTCCTCCTGCATTGACGAATCAACAGGCGCTTACTGAACTGGCCGATATCGCCGACGGTTGGTTAATGCACAATCGCGAAATTTTACAGCGTATGGATGATTCGCTGGTGCGAGCGAGTGGCGAAATGTTGCGTCGGGCGCGTGGGTTTGTGCCTGACGCGCTGCCGCTGCCGCCCGGTTTCCATCAGGTTCCCGCGATGCTCTGTCTGGGTGCGGATCTGAAGAATACCTTCTGCCTTGTCCGTGGCGACAGTGCGGTGCTGAGCCAGCATCTGGGGGATTTAAGCGATGAAGGTGTCGAAGAACAATGGCGTCATGCTCTTGATCTCATGCGCCAGATGTATGATTTTCAGCCGCAGCAGGTGGTAGTGGATGCGCATCCTGAGTATCACTCGACGCAATTGGGGCGGCGGATGGCGTTACCGCAACACACGGTTTTACACCATCATGCGCATATCGCCGCCTGCCTGGCGGAACACCAATGGCCACTTGACGGCGACGCGGTGATTGGTCTGGCGCTGGATGGCATTGGTATGGGCAAGGCGGGGCAGCTCTGGGGGAGCGAATGCCTGCGGGTGGATTATCGCCACTGTGAAAAATTAAGCGGGTTGCCTGCGGTCGCACTGCCGGGTGGGGATTTGGCCGCCCGGCAACCCTGGCGTAATCTGCTGGCTCACTGCATGGCGTTTGTTTCTGATTGGGAAGCGTTGCCAGAAACTGCCGCGATACGCTGTCAACCGTGGCAACCGCTGGCGCGCGCTATCGTTCGGGGAATCAATGCTCCTCTGGCATCCTCGACGGGACGTTTGTTCGATGCCGCCGCTGCCGCGTTAGGCTGCATAACGCAAACACAAAGTTATGAAGGCGAAGCGGCTTGTCGGTTTGAAGCGCTGGCCAGGAATTGCGACGCCGTTGATCATCCGGTAAGGCTGCCGTGTCATAACGGTCAGTTCGATATGCCGGCCTTTTGGCAAGGATGGTTAAACTGGCGTGCGCCTGATAGCGAACGTGCCTGGGCATTTCATGACGCGCTCGCGGCCGGATTGGCAACCCTGGCTCGTTACCATGCCGGACAGCAGGGGATCAACGTCATCGCCTGTGCCGGCGGGGTATTACACAATCAGATCCTTCGTCAACGTCTGGCGTATTATCTGTCCGATATGACGCTGTTATTGCCAACGCATCTCCCGGCGGGAGACGGTGCGATCTCGTTCGGTCAGGCGGTGATCGCGGCGGCTCAAATACAGGGCGGTTACAATTGACCGCGGCGGCGTACAGGAAATGCGGGAAGTACGGCATGTTGCAACAGACGTCCCGCGTCAGAGGAAAATGTTAATCCCTCACTCACGGTTTGTGTCTCCACAATTTTCCCTTCATCCATCACCATGACACGATGACAGAAGCGTTTAACCAGACGTAAATCGTGAGTGATAAACAGACAGGCCGTGTCAAACTGCTGTTGCAATTTTTGCAGGAGTTGGATCATGTTGGCCTGCAACACCAGATCGAGATTGGACACGGCTTCATCAAGAATCAGCAATTTGGGTTCGACCGCCAACGCGCGGGCCAGACACACGCGCTGGAGTTGTCCGCCGCTCAACTGGGGAGGGCGTTTATCAAAGCAGGCGTCATCCAGTTCCACTGCCGCAAGCATTGCTCTGGCCCGTGCGATCTGTTGAGACATCGTCAGCGATAACAGATGTCGCATAGGTTCACGTAAAATTTCGCCGACGGTTTTTCGTGGATTCACCGCGCTAATGGGATCCTGAAAGACCATCTGAATCTCCCGATAAAACGCTTTACGCTGCGCACGATTAAGTTGACAAAGTGACTCACCGCGCCAGCAGACGCTTCCCTGCGCGGGCGCGGCCAAACCCACAAGCAGACGGGCCAGCGTACTTTTCCCACAGCCGCTGCGCCCCAGTAAACCAACCGTCTCACCGCCGCGCAGCTCGAACGATATCCCTTCCAGTACCCGTTGATATTGAGGTTTATCGCCAAAGCGGGTGTGAACATAATGCTGTGAAACAGCAGAGACGGTGAGTAAGGTCAAGACGCTAACTCCCTACCATACAAGGCGAGATGCGCCGCCACCAGATTACGGGTTACCACGTGTTGCGGAGCATTGAACAACGATTCGACATCGCCTTGTTCCACAATCTGTCCGTTGTTCATCACCGCTACGTCATCCGCCAGTCGCGCGACGACACCCATATCGTGCGTCACCAGCAGCATGCCGGGTGCCCGATGTTGCATCATACTGTCCAGCAGTTCGAGAAGACGCGCCTGGGCGACAACATCAAGATCGGTCGTCGGTTCATCGGCAATAATGAAGGGCGCATCGCACAGAACCACCATGGCAATCATCATCCGTTGCAGCATGCCGCCGCTCATCTCAAATGGATAAAGCGTCAGTACACGCTCAGCCTTCGCCATCCCCACCGCGTGTAACGCATCAATGAGAGTGGCGTCATCTGCGGGTTTACCTAATGCCTTGCACGTTTCTCGCGCATGATCCGCCATGTCGCGCAACGGGTTAAAGGCGCTGCGTGGATTCTGCATGATGGTGGCGATGATGCGACCGCGCAGGGTACAGGACGAAATCGTTTTGCCATCCACAAGGAGCGTCCCTGCCGTTTGTCGAACGCCTACCGGCAAGATGCCAAGCGCTGCCGCACAGGTTAACGATTTACCGCTCCCACTCCCGCCAACCAGCGCCAGCACGCGACCACGTTCGAGAGACAGCGAGACGCCGCGCACCAGTGGACGCTCAGCCTGTAAGGCAACGTTTTGCAGGTCAATCCGCTGTGGCATCAGTGTGCGCTCTCCATGTTCAGATGAGGATCAAGGTGATCGCGGAGCGCGTCACCCACCATATTGAAGGCCATCACGGTGATAAACAGGGCCAGTCCGGGCCAAAACATTTGCAGCGGCTGAGTCCAGATATACTGGCGCGCATCATTAATCATGACGCCCCATTCAGCGGTCGGCGCGGTCACGCCGAGACCGAGGAACGACATTCCTGCAAGGTGAAGCATCATGTGCCCAATATCCAGCGTGGCCAGCACCAATAGTGAAGGGAGCACCGCGCCAGCGAGATGGTCAATCAAGATACTCATATGACCTGCGCCGGAAAGTCTGGCGGCCAACAAAAATTCACGCTGGCGCAGCGATATCACCAGACTGCGTACCATCCGGGCATACCACGCCCAATGTGACAACGTGATCGCAATAATGACGTTCGTCAGCCCCGTCCCCAAGACCCCAACCATAAAGAACGAGAGAATGGAGGTCGGGAAGGTCATAAAGATCTCGGCGAGACGCATGGCGGCCTGATCGACACGCCCACCGACCAAACCTGCGCTACCCCCAATGACCAGTCCCAACGTCAAAACCAGTAGCAAACAGATCATGACGGAACCGAGCGACACGCGAGTAGCCGCGAGCAGACGCGAAAAGATATCGCGGCCAAGATGGTCGGTACCCAGCCAGTGTGAGCCATCGGGCGGGAGCAAACGTGAAGGTAAATCAATCGCCTGTGGATCATAAGGAAGCCACCACTGACTGGTAAGCGCAATGATGACCAGCAAAATGATGATAATCAGCGCCAGCCGGACAGACCAATGGGAAGATCGGAAAAAGTTCACAACGGCGTTCCTTCGTGGCGGCGGATGCGGGGATCCAGCGCGGCGTTTAACAGGTCAACCATCAGGTTGCAAACCACAAAAACGATCACCATCATCATCGTCACGCATTGAATCACTGGATAATCACGATTAAAGATCGCCGAAACGGCATAGCGTCCGATGCCCGGCCAGGCGAAAATATTTTCGATAATCATCGCGCCACCGATAAGTTCGCCAATATGCATGCCAATGGCCGTGACAACCGGTAAGGAAGCGTTACGCAGGATATGACGTCGCTCAGTTTGCTTTGCGTCGAGTCCGCGCAATCGCGCCCAGGTCACATGACGCTGTCCGGCGACCTCCAACATGCTGGCACGCAATAGGCGGGCGTTGATCGACAACGACATAAAGGCGATCGACACCGCAGGGAGAATGAGGTGAGGCCAGCCGCCATAGCCCAGCGCGGGTAACCATCGCAGATAAACAGAAAAGAACATCACCAGCAGAAAAGCAAGCCAGAAATTGGGCATCGACACGCCAAGGAAAGCAATAAAACGCACGGCGAAATCGGGCAAGCGATTACGATGTCGAGCAGCCCAGATGCCCAGTGGCACGGAGGTTAGCAAGATTAATACCAGCGCGGCTCCAGCCAGTTGCATCGTGGCAGGCAGAAAATTCAGCACGTCATCCAGGACCGGACGTTGGGTCGCAAATGAAAAACCAAAATTGAGATGCAATGCCTTCCACAACCAGGTGGCATACTGCACGATAAGGGGCCGATCCAGCCCCAGCATCTCGCGGGTAGAAGCAACCATCTCCGGCGTGGGAGGCAGATTAGATAAGCGCAGGTAGTCAAGCGCCGGATCGCCTGTGCCCAAATGCAACATCAGGAAGACAATCAGCGAAGCAGCAAAAATCATCGGAACCAGCAGTAAAAGACGCCGCAGTACATAACGCAACATCAGGGTTTCACCGGCTTAATCTGTTCAAACGGAATGTCCGAAGCAATGGGTGCATATGGGATCACACCCAATGCAGGTTTGGCGACCACCATCGTTGAGATATAACTGATAGGCAGGTAGACCGCATCATTGTGCAGGCGCGTCAGAATATCGCGGTACAATGCCTGACGCTGTACTTCATCGGTGGTTTCCAGAACGTCACTAATCGCTTTATCAATCAGAGGTTTGTCTGCTAATCCTTGTTGCGCCTGAAAATCAGCATGTGAGGGGACGCGCATGGCGCTCATAAAAGCATGTGGATCGTAGGGGGCACCCCAGGTACGGTTGAAAATCATGCCAAAACGGCCGTCGCGCTGACGGGCGTAAATGCTGCTCTCTTCTTCGCCTATCAGCGCCACTTCGACGCCAATCTGGCGTAAATCAGCCTGAATAATTTCCGCCATCGACTTGCTCTGCGCATCGGTGCCAATAAAAGACAATTCAATGTGCAGCGGCTGGCCGTTCTTTTCGCGGATATCTTTGCCTACAGGCGCTGTCCAGCCCGCGTTTTCCAGCAATGTTATCGCCTGTTTGGGATCGTACTGGCGCGGTTTCAGACCAATATCGGCATAAGGAACAGTGGGGGAAAACAAGGTGTCGGCAACCTGCTGCGTGCCATACAACACATTGTCGATCAACGATTTTTTGTTTAACGCATAGTTCAGTGCTTCTCGCACTGCCAACTCGTCAGTTGGCGGTTTAGCGGAGTTCAACGCCAGCATCACCGTCTCAACCGGCGGTGAAAGCTGGGTACGCTGTGTCGGGTACTTGCTGAAGCGCGAGAAGGTGTCGAGCGGCAATATCCCTTCGTTGCCATAGAGCAGATCGATATCTCCCGTCTCGAAAGCGACAGCGCGGCTCGTTGGGTCCGGGATCACCTTGACTGTGATCTTTTTAATCGGCGGTTTTTCACCCCAGTACTGATCGTTGCGGATCAGTACATCATATTGATTAAGTTTGGATTCTTTCAACACCCACGGGCCGGTGCCTATCGGCGCGTTAATCCCTTGCATTGTGCCATTCGCTTTAAACTGAGAAGGGGCGATAAAACGGAAAGGGCGAGGTAAAGCCAATTCTTGCAGGAAGGGGTAATAGGCGCTTTTCAGGGTGATTTGCAGTTCATTTTTACTGCGTGTTTTCACGTCGACAATCTGGTTACTCAGTTCCAGCCAGGCATGACGCTGGCGATTATCAAGCACCGCTCGAAAGTTTTCTGCCGCAGCATGAGCATCGAACGTTTCTCCATTGGAAAATTTTACCTTGTCGCGCAAGGTAAACGTCCAGATTTTGCCATCAGATGAGTGTGTCCAGCGTTCAGCCAACCAGGGAATGACCGAACCGTCCGGTTGATACTTCACCAGAGGTTCATAAACCATGCTCTGGGCAAACATCTGATTAGGTGTGTAAAGATGCGGATTGAGCGGGCCTACGTTTACTGGCCATGCGATGGTGATCTCGTCAGGCGGTGCGGCTGCCTGAGCAAGGAATGATAGACAGGCCAGCAACATAAAGCCTGTGTGGCGTAGTCTGGACAGCATAGTGTTCCCGAATAACCTATAATACGACTAAATGGTTATGAAGATTTTAATCATTTGCCATACTTTAGATGTGTTCTGGATCAATCAAAGCGGGGTCAGTTAAGGCGCTTGTCTCCCGGATTGATAGAGAAGGGGGTGAAAATGCTGTTATTGGCTTTTTCAATATGACTCGGACGTACATGTCTGATCATTGGTCATAATCGCCATATTTTCATCATTTTCGCTAACTTTCTGAGTTTTGACTGCCATAGAACACCACTAAATGTAGGGATAATCAGCCTGTTAAAATATGGCATGCTAATTGCTTTGAATGTCATGACTATTCGGGCATTGCTCTTTGCGATGCATGTTAATAATCATCCTTAATACAAAGGAAAAGACTATGTTTGGAAAAGCAGAAGACAAAGTAAAAGAAATCGCCGGCGAAGCACAGGAAAAGTATGGTGAACTTACGGACGATAGTTGCCACCAAGCTAAAGGCGCTGCTCGTAAGTATGCTGCACAAGGCAATCAGGCCGTTCGGGAAGCCGCCGATGTCGTGAAAGAACATGTTGAAGATAATCCTCTCAAAGCCGTTTCCATCGCAGCCGGTGTCGGGTTACTGATTGGCTTGCTGATCGGTCGCAAATAAATCATGCTGATTAGGGAAGTAACCGGGGAGACTGTTTTCTCGTCGGTTACTTTTTTTACAACCATATCCCGCCACCATCACGTTGAGCGATATGTTCGGACGCGATCAAATACGTTTTAGCATTAGAAATGCTTAAACTCGTGCGGCGCTGGTTGCCCATGAAACAGGGGAGATACGTGTTGTTATTCAGCGATAAGCGTAAAAAAAGTCCCATACTTATCCACTGTCTTGTCTTGTCAGCGCTGGCAGCGACGCCTGTTGTTGCTCAGTCTTCGGGTATTTATCATCCTATTACCGCGAGGGAACTCTATTTGGGCATAATGGAAGGCGGGCTGGCCTCGTGGGTACAGGATCCAGCGCAACGTTCTGCGTTGTCCACCGCGATGGCCACGGCTTACGTGCTGGGAACGGCTGACAGTCAAAGGGATAAAAAGTGGTGTCCGAATCAACGTGTGCACATACAGGCGATGACAGAAACGGTGCTGGATTATTTGGCCGACTTGCCCCAGAACCGACAAGAGGAAGATGCAGCGACGATTGTGTCCGAAGCGCTTGGCAAAAGTTATCCGTGTCAGTAGCCGACGAGGACATCACACCGGTATTGAACTAAGGGAAGAGGTTGCAACGAATTCTTCGGCAATCGGTGATCAGGGATATGCATGGAAGCCGAGATGAATCTGTGCAACAACGCAATGGATAACGCAATGGATAGAGAAGCGCTAAAGATAAGAAGGACAATCATGACCTAATGAACCAATACATTCAATTTAACATAATATACATTATGCGAACCAAGGTAAGGATAAGCGAAAACTGAAATTTCCCGTTCTACATTCATTGCCGCTGTTATTTACTCTGATGCATCGAGTCAAGTTTGTCTTCTATGCTGTCTGGCTTAACTTGGTCGACTTTAAATAAAAAGTCCGCCTGCAGATAGTCCTCCTGAATGAGCCTCTCTTCAATTCTCATGACCCTGAATTCCTTTTCCTCTACAATGAAACATCGCTCCCTGTCAGGAAAACCGTTATGCCTCGATTAACTCAGAAAGATATGACCGAAAGCGAGCAACGTCAGTTGAAAACTTTGCTCGATCAACAGAGAAAAAAACTCGGTCGCCCACTGACTAATTCCGAAAATAACCATATAAAAGACGACTACATCGATAATTTAATGAAAGAACGTGAGGCGGAAGCAAAAAAATCCCGAGCAGAAAAGAAAAAGAACAAATTTAAACCAGATGTTTCTGCAACGTATGAATGGTCTGCCAATACCAATCTTCGCGGCCGACGTTAAACGCAATAAAACGCCCATCATATCTTTTTGATAAATATGGATTATTTCATAGATCTTTTCATGGCGACGCTCAAGTCGACTTATCATTTTCCTGCAAGATATCTGCTGCCAATTTTGGTTATTGCTCAAATATTTGTAAGTTTTATCACTTCTTTAAGCGTTTGATTCGCCCTCGTTCAGTCTAAAGTATACCCTGTCGCAGGTTACATTCTCTTTTCTGCTTTAGGTATCATTACAAAAGGTCTCTTTTGCGTGGCAAAATTATTTTTACGTAGTGGAAGTTTGGATGACTTTCTGGCATTGGGTGAAAACGGGCAGCCGGTTTACGCATCCGCACTTCAATTGCGGGAAACATTACGTCTCAGAAAGCAGCAGCAGATTGCCGATTGTCTGGCTATCCCTCAGCCCAACGAATATGGCGACCGTATTGATTGGTACTCCCCGATTGACGGTAAAGTCACCTCCTGGATTGCCGCCAGCGAAGAAGAACGTGAAAAAGCACTGGCGCTTCTGGAGACCTATCAGACGGCGGTTGCTGACATCAGCCAGCGCGCACAAAGCGCAGAACATGCCGGGCAGAAACTTTTTGGTGTGCTGTTGGCGAAAGCGATTCAGTTTCCCGGCGCAAACCATGTTTATCTGGTTGACGGTAAGCCGGTTTTAACTTTTTGGGGTTTTGTTAATCTCGATAAGAAATCCCGCGCCGATGCGCTGGACTGCCTGCGCACGGCTGTCAAGGAGACTGCCCCTCTGTTGTCTGCGCCGGTCGCGGCGGCAACGCCTCTGGTCGACCCTGAGCCCACGCCCGAGCCGGCGTCGCCTCTCCCGCCAGAGCCCGTTGAATCTGTGCCGACGCCGCCGGTTTCTGCCGCTGCGGTTGCCCGCCCTTCTTTCTTTCGCCTGTGGTGGCTGTTACCTGCCGCCGTCCTGTTGACCATTTTGTCATTGCAGATACGCGGCTGTGTCGCAGAGCAAAATAACAAACCGGCATCTGAACCGGCTGCTACGGCGAAACCAGAAAAACGCGTCTTGCCTTCTTCTTCCCCCGCTGAACCCGTGGCACCGTCGCTACCGAAGCCGGAGAGCATACCCGTTCCCCCAGCCGAGGAACAAGAAACGGTAGCAGCGCCTGAACCTGTCGTTGCCGCGCCGCCAGCGGAGATCGCGATCCCGCCGGAAGCCCCGGTGGTTGAACAACCCGCCCCTGCTCCCCTTGTTGAACCGGTCGTGGCGCAGCCTGAGCCGGCAATTCCCGCAGGTAAGGATGATTTAGTAATGCCTGCTGATGCGGTGAGGATTGGCTCTATCAAATTCCTCAACGGCAATTGGCGCGTCACCGTTGACGGCAAAGCCCCGATTACCGGCAGGCCGCCCAGCCTGCGTTATCAAATTCAAAATGGAAAAGGCACCGCGCGTATTACGCATGGTGACGGTGTCACGTGTCGCACCAATATTGAGGCCGGATTAATGCGTTCCGGCAATCTGATCATTAACAGCCGTTCCAGTGCTCGCTGCTCCGATAATTCTCGCTTCCGCATGCCTGAGCTGGTTTGTAAACAAGGTGCATCCGGCGCGGCGGCGGAGTGTATCGGTCGCTATGACACAGACGCCGTTTTCCCGATGACGATAAAGCGCGAGAGTAAATAATCATGCTGGCGACAATTACCGATTATAAACAACGCATCACGCTGATTCAGGACAGCGGTATTCAGTTTCTGGATTTTGCCCTAAAGCCGGATCTGTCGGTTGAACGGCCTAACTGCTATGTGCGTAAAAGCGCGAACGGCCCTCTACTCCACCTGTTATACGATGAAGATTCAAACAAGTTTTTGCTGCCTTCCGCTGCGGGTATGCCGCCGGAAGTCGTGAAGCCAGAGCTAAGCATTCCGCTTGAGCAATCATTAAAACTGCTGGAAAAGATCTGGCTGCCGCTGCCCTTCTTTCGTTTCAACCCGCCGCGCACCTTTATGGGGGGGCCGGATAACTGGGCACGGATGCAGATCCTTGCTCTGGATACGCCGGATCAGGACGGTAACTCGTACCGCATTTGTCTGGCATTCGACACCAAAACCTATCCTGAAGGACATGAATACGAGTCACTGTCGCCCAATGCCAATGATGTTAAAACAGGAGGCCATTTCGCGCTGGCCTATCGCAGCGAGGAACTGGGCGAATTTCTTGATGAAACCTGGGTCGACGGCTGGCTACGTGAAGTCTTTACTCAGCAGGTCAAAGCGCTGGAAAACCGAGACAACCATGCGATCAAAGTAGCATTGCGCGGATTTGAATATCAGGCGCACTATCTGAATGTGCTGGATATGCTAGGCAACCAGCTCGATATTCCGGAAATCCGCATCAATACCAGTACGTTGCAGGAGCCGGCGGTCAACGTTGATTTGATCCTGGATGTCGGCAACTCGCATACCTGCGGCATTCTGGTAGAAGATCATGCCGATGAAAGCAACGGGCTGAAGCAGACCTATGAGCTGCAACTGCGCGATCTGAGCGAGCCGCACCATCTCTATAACGAACTGTTTGAGAGCCGCATTGAGTTTTCGCAGGCCAGATTCGGTAAGCAAAATTTTTCGGTAGAAAGCGGCCGTGATGACGCCTTTATCTGGCCTTCTATCACCCGCGTCGGGCGTGAAGCCAGCCACTTGGCGCTGCGGCGCCAGGGAACCGAAGGATCCAGCGGAATTTCCAGCCCACGCCGTTACCTGTGGGATGAAGAAAGCTATGCGCCGGGCTGGCGTTTTAGTCAGGCAGACGCCCACACGCAAACTGAGCCACTGGCTACCGCGATGCCGTTGACCATTATGCTCAACGATGAAGGTCAACCGCTCTATAACCAACCGCTGGAAGAACGCTTACCGGTATTCTCTCCGCACTACAGCCGCAGTTCGATCATGACATTCATGTTGTCCGAATTGCTGGCGCAGGCGCAGATGCAAATGAACAGCGTCGCGCAGCGGTTGAAAATGATCCACAGCACGGCCCCTCGTCAACTGCGCAATATTATTCTGACGTTGCCTTCGGCGATGCCGAAACCCGAACGTGAAATCTTCCGCCGCCGCATGCATGAAGCGATCGCGCTGGTCTGGAAAGCGATGGGCTGGCACCCGCTGGATGAGGATTTCACGACGCCAGCCGACAAACAGAAAAGTCGGGTTCCGGTGCCTGAGGTGCAAATCGAGTGGGATGAAGCCACCTGCGGGCAAATGGTGTACCTGTATAACGAAGCACAGGTGAACTTTGGCGGTCGCGTGGAAGACTTCTTCGCCAGTATGGCAAGGCCGGATAAAGAACTTGCCGAGGGCGAGCACGCGGGGAAAACGTTGCGCATTGCCTCGATCGATATTGGCGGCGGCACGACAGACCTCGCCATTACGCAATATGTGCTGGATGACGGCGTCGGCAATAACGTCAAAATCATCCCGCGTCTGCTGTTTCGCGAAGGCTTTAAGGTGGCTGGCGATGATATCTTGCTGGATGTCATTCAGCTCTATGTTCTACCCGCTTTACAGGCCGCGCTGAAAACAGCCGGTATGATCAGCCCTGACGCGCTGATGGCGAAACTGTTTGGTAACGAAGGCCGCATGGATGCGCAACTCACGCTGCGTCAGCAGGTCACGTTGCAGGTTTTCATTCCCATTGGCCGGGCGATACTGGAAGCCTATGAACGCTTCGACCCGCTGGATACCAGCGCGGAGATCGAATCCACCTTTGGTGAACTGCTGGAACAGGCGCCGACAGACATCGTTCAGGACTATATTAATAGCGAAATACAGCGTGAACTGCCGGTTAGCGATACGCCATTCGACATCTTACAGGTGCCGCTGATCCTCAAGCTGAGCAAACTGCACGGAGAATTCCTGTCGAACACGATGAACATTACGCAGAACCTGCGATTAATGTCTGAGGTCGTGTCGCTGTACTCGTGCGATATGCTGTTGCTTACTGGTCGCCCTTCCCGCTTCCCCGGCATTCAGGCGCTATTCCGTCACCTGCAACCACTGCCGATTAACCGAATGCTATCGCTGGATGGTTATCACACCAATGACTGGTATCCGTTTAACAAACGTGGACGCATCGATAACCCGAAATCCACCGCCGCCGTCGGCGCGATGTTGTGCCTGCTGGCGCTCGATCTGCGCCTGCCGGGTTTTTACTTTAAGGTCGGTGATTTCCAGCCTTATTCCACCGTGCGTTACCTTGGCATGATGGACAGCAACAACGCGCTGACGCTGGATAACGTTTACTACAGCGATATCGATCTGGATAACCCGGATTTCGCCCTTGATCCCGAACATCGTTTTCAGGTTCGCGGTTCGCTCTGTCTCGGCTTCCGTCAATTGGACAACGAACGCTGGCCCGCGTCTTCGCTCTATATGTTATCGATCGTCGATCAGGATTTAGCCCGTAAGGTCGTTGGCGATAGTACCTTGCTCGTCCGTCTGGCCGTGACGACAGGCGACGATCAAAGCAGCCCTGAGCGCTTTGAAATTGCCGACGCCGTGCTGGAAGACGGCACCCGTGTTCCACCGCATCATTTACGACTCAAATTAAACACATTGTCCGCTAACGGTTTAGGTGCGACCCATTATTGGATCGATAGTGGGAGTGTATATAAAAAATGAAACGATTAACGCCCAAACAGCTTTCTACCCGACTCCACAGCCAGTTGCTCGCCGTTACGCAAGGGCTTGATCAGGCCATCGACTGGGTTGACTCTACGCGTCAGGACACCCCGCGTCTGGACATTGAAGCTGACCGGCTGATCGTTAAGCTACGCCGTAACCGCAATAAAGCGCAGCGCCTGTCCGACGTGGCGCAGAAGGACATCGCCATCGGCTTTTTTGGCCTGTCGCAGGCTGGGAAATCCTACCTGATTGCGTCATTGGCCGGGGGCGAAAACGAGAAGCTGGCAACGTCATTTGAAGGACAACAGCTGGATTTTATCGACCACATCAATCCTGCCGATCGTGCGACTGCGGTCGTTACGCGTTTCAGCCGCCAATCCGGTGTCAAAAACAAGTCGTTTCCGGTGCAGTTGCAACTGCTGAGCGAAGTCGATATCGGTAAGATTATGGCAAATGCTTTCTTAAACGATCCCAGTCAGGAAGCGACGTTTGAAGAGTGGGATGAGCGCCATATTGCCGAGCACGTGAAAACGCTGCTAATGCACCGTCAGCCGGAACCCGTAGAGGGGATGACCCACGATGACGTCGTCGGATTTTGGGACTACCTCGCGCGCCATGACGCGAAAAGGCAAAAACAGCTAGAAGCGCATTTCTGGCCAGCGGCGGTTGAGCTGGCCCCTTACCTCAGCGTGGACGACCGTTCACAGCTCTTCTCCGTGCTGTGGGGAGAAAGCCATTCGCTGACCGGCGCATACCGCCATTTCAGCCACACGCTGCAACACCTGTCTGGCGCACGCAAGATCCTGGCGCCGTTACGGACACTGGTCGATGATGACCTGAATCCGGTGGAGGGTATGATCGACGGCTCGGCGCTGGAACTGCTGCACACTACCGATGACCCCAGCGTGTTGGTGCGCCCGATTCAGAATGGCCGGGCCGGAAAAACCGCAGAGATTTCGCTGGCTGAACTGACGATGCTGGCGTCGGAGCTGCTGATTCCGCTGCACTCTGCTCCACAGGAGGCGTTGTTCGAGCAGGTCGACATTCTGGATTTTCCCGGATTCGGCGAGAGCCGTGAAACGCCATCGGCAAAACAGCAAACCCCATCCCTCCTGTTGGCGCACACGTTGCTGCGTGCAAAACGGGCCTATCTGCTGGAGCGCTATACCGATAATCAGGAAATGAACGTCTTGATGGTGTGTAGTGCCGCCGGCAGTCGTGCCGACGTCAAAATGGTCGGCAAGGCGCTGGATCACTGGGTCAAACAGACACAGGGGGAAAACGCGCAGGTTCGCAGCCAGCGTAAACCAGGATTAATTTGGGCGGTTACGCGTTACGATCGGCGAATTACGCACGGAAAAAGCTACGATGCTGCCGTACAGCGCTATGTGGGAAATCCGGGCGACGCGTGGGGAACCATGTTGGCAATGGACAAACGCGGTGTGGCGCGGATGGCGACGTGGTTGAGTACGGAGGTTCATCGGGAAGTGAAGCTGGGACGTATCAGCGAACAGTTGCAGGAGATCCAGCGCGAACTTAATGAGAACCTGCTTGGTAACTGGTATTTGCCGGTAGACGTTGATGACCCGGCGGAAAAACAGCGGATTGCAGAAACCTTGCTTAAATCGCTTCAGACCCGTACCGGCGTTCACGGCGAGCTGTTAGAGCGACTCCTGCCCTCGCGCGATGAGCTGCGCCGTCTGTATCTGCAACAGCAAGGAACCCGCTATAACGGCTACCCCCCTGAAGCGGACGATCTTTCTGTGCCGTCAGGCACTGGCGATCCGTTTGGGGTTGGGATCGAAATCGATCTGTTTGCCGATGAGCCGATCGCGCTTGACCAGCCGACTGCGCCGGTGCTGACGTCCGACCACAGCGATGAGGCGGATTACGCGCACGGGGTTTATCGCTACTGGGTTAATCATTTACGCAACCTGCCGGAAAATGCGCCGCTCATCGAGCTGCTGAACGTGCCGAAATCGACAATCGAGATGCTGGTCGAAGAGTTGATTACCGGCAGTATCCGCTTGCGCATCGAAGAGGCGCTGGTGGATATGTTGGTTGAGGGTGAGAAATTGGGTATCAACCGTGAAAACAAAACTGATCGTCAGGTTTCACGTGTTTTGACGGTCCTCGGAGATTTTGTTGCCTGGCTCGGTTTCCAGCAGCTCGATGAATCACTACGCCCCGCCAGCCGGATCAACCGTGGTCATAAAATTTTTGCCAAGCCAGAAAAACAGGCGGTCAGTTTTGGCGCTTCACAGCGCTTAACCAAATTGTCATTGACTCCCACCAATAACACGGCGTTTTACATCTATGACTGGCTGGTTGGTCTTAATGAGATGATTATCCAGAACGCGGGCTATTCCGCCGCCCGCGAAGTCAGCGTAGAACAACGCGAACAACTGGGCGTGATTTTAACGTTAATGAAACCCGCTTAGAAATAAGCCAGTTATTAAAACCAAACGGATAGATCTTTATTAAAAGGTAAAGATCTATCCTTAAAACAATATATGACGTCCCGCTCGCCAACGGATGGCGGACGGGACTCTTCATTCGCGCTGACGCGGCGTTTTTCCCTGAGGCGACAAGAGTTTTTTGGCCAAACGAAACTAAAAGACAGCGTCCCCCTCCATTTGACGGACTCCCCTGCTCATCTATTCTTGTACTCAATACGTTGAATATGTTTTTCCCTGTACATCAGTACGTTCAAATTCCAAGAGGACGATGGCAATGAAACTGAAGGCACTAATCCTGACGGGCATATTCTTTTCCTGTTCCACCTTTGCCGCGAGTACGACGGTGACGCTGCATGAGGCACTGCCAGCCGGCGCGGGCGGTAGCATTGGTGAGGTCACCATTACGGAAACACCGTATGGCCTGCTTTTTACCCCTAATCTGCAAGGGCTGAAATCCGGGATTCATGGATTTCACCTTCATGAAAACGCCAGCTGTGAGCCAGCAGAGCAAGAGGGTAAACGGGTTCCCGCGCTGGCAGCAGGCGGACATCTCGATCCGCAAAAAACCGGCAAACACCTCGGTCCCTATAGCGACCAAGGGCACCTGGGCGATCTGCCGGGATTGGTGGTTAATGCTGACGGCACGGCAACCTACCCGATTCTGGCGCCGCGGATAAAATCACTGTCTGAGGTCAAAAACCATGCATTGATGGTTCATGCCGGCGGAGATAATTACGCAGATGTACCGGAAAAACTGGGTGGCGGCGGCGCCAGAATGGCGTGTGGCGTCATAAAGTAAATCAAGAGGATGCCGTATGGATAACATACGGCATCGTAGATTATTCGTGGTTGCTATCGAATTGCGCGTTTTAATATCCGGTTAGCGTTGCTTAAAAAATCATCGGCGACCTGATTCACCTCACCCTTGCCATAATCAAGCTTTTGCAGGCTGTTCGTCCACAACTGCACCAGTTCCTGATTTTCCATAAACGGAGAAACGGGGACCTTTGATTCAGGCTGCGCCGCTGCCGCCCGGTAGGCATTTGCTAACAGGTTGTCTGGATTGATTACGCCGCTCTCTTCCAGCATTTTTTGTGCCTTCGGGTTGGCGGGCATCCCGTTTTGCAACCCCAGCGCCTTAACGCCTTCCGGGTGACTTAACATGAAATTTATCAGCATTGCCGCTTCTTCAGGATGCTTACTATTTTTACCAATCGCAAACAGCGAGGACGGTTTGGTGGTTATCCCCGAATCTTTCGCGCCAGACAGGGTAATAAACGGTCCGGTTTCCAGTTCGGTCTCTTTCGGCATGTTGCTGGAATAGGTATAGATAGCCGAATCCCACAAATACATACCGGCCAGCTCACCGTTAATCCATGGGCGGATTTCATACACGTTGGAGCGCCCGAATGAGGAGAAATAACGCTGGTCAGGGAGCACATGTGAATCAACCAGTTTTTTGTAGAAGGCGAAAAGCTCGCGTACCTGTTCACGGCTATAGGCGATACGCTGATTTTGTTCATCGATCAGATCGATACCGTATTTTTGCGCCATATAGCTACGCCCGAGCGTGAGAATATCTAATGCATCGCTTGCCCCCTGAGCGGCGCCGAGTGGGTAGTAATTGTCACCCAGCTTTTGTTTAAACACCGGCCCCGCGGCAAACAATTCGTCCCAGGTTTGCGGATAGGCGATGCCCGCTTTATCCCAGGTCGTTTTATTGTAGATCATGCTCCGGTACGTCATTGAAATCGGAAGCCCTTGCAGTTTGCCTTTTACATCAGCCGTTTTCAGGTAGCCCGGCGGAAAATCGTCCAATGCCAGCCGGTCTTTTTGCTTGTTCAAATCATAGAAGCCCTCGCCATTACGGGAAAATTGCGGCAGCCAGTTCCAGTCAATGCGAATGACATCTGGCTCCTGTCCGCCGGCCATCTGCGTGGATAAACGGGAAAGGTAGCCGTCCCAGCCCGCGTATTCGGCTTTAACGGTAATGGTCGGGTGCGCTTTTTGGAAAGCATTAATCGCTGCCAGCGTCGCTTCATGTCGTTGATTCCCTCCCCACCAGGAGAGGCGAAGTTCGGCGGCATCAGCATATGTCGCGCCCAAAGGAAAAGACGCGCAGAGAAGAAGCAGGTGAGATAACGTGTTCCGTGTTTTCGCCATAATAAAACCCTTATTATTGTATTTAAGGTTTCCACCTGCTGCCCTTATAGGGCAACAGGTACTACGGATGCGGAAGTGTTTTCTGTTGATTAATTCATTTTTTTAAATTAACCGCCAGCTCGCTTATTTTTACGGGCCGTTCAGTCCGTAATGAGCGATTGGCGGCAATGCCGGTTAAAATAGACATTGCGCCATCGCGATAATCGGCGGCGCGATGTAAAGGGTCAGGTTCCGGCGTACCAAACAGATCGTTTAACATGACCCGATCGCCCCCGCCGTGCCCACCGGCCAGAAAGGCAACCGGTACGGTATAAGGTGCGTCAAACATCGGATAAACCTTTATTTCACATTCATTCAGCGCCCCTTCATCCTCTTTTTCTCCACCGCCATTGACGTAGGATTTTTCCACCAGTTTCATTTCCAGACGGCCCTGACTGCCATTAAACACCACATTTAATCCCTCCCAGGGCAAATAGGCGTTTAATGAATAGGTCATGATGGCTTTATTCTTATAGCGCACCAACACGCCAAGAACATCTTCAATATTAATGCCGTCATCAAATACGCTTTTATCGCGATAATAGCCATCTTCGTGTTCCGCCTCTAAATATAAGGCGGTCAGCTGTTCGCTCTTATTCATCTGTAAGGCAAACGGGTCGTTTTCCGCTGCGGCGCTATTATCCGATCGGGCATAAAATTGCGTCACGCCGCGTAGCTCGGCATTCTCCTTGCCGTAAAAACGTAAGTCGCCTTGCGCATAGACCGTTTCCGGTTCGCTATTCAGCCAGAAGTTCACCAGATCGAAGTGGTGCGTGGATTTGTGAACCAATAATCCACCGCTGTTACGCTTGTCGCGGTGCCAGCGCCGGAAATAATCCGCCCCGTGTTCCGTATTTAACAGCCACTCAAAATGAACGGAATAAACGTCGCCGATAACGCCGGCTGCAATTAATTCGCGAATTTTACTGTGATGTGGCGCATAGCGGTAATTAAAGGTGACGCGTAATTTACGCCCGGTGCGGTTAATCGCATCGATGATCGCCTGACATTTTTCTTCGTCAATCGTCATCGGTTTTTCACTGATCACATCACACCCTAACGCCATGGCCCGGATAATATAGTGATGATGCGTGCGGTCTATTGAGGTCACGATAACAATATCCGGTTTAGTTTCGGCGATCATCTGCTCAAACCGGTCGGCCGGGTAGGTCGCCACTCGGTCATGCCCGAATTTTTGAACAATACGGTTGGCGTAATTCATTCGCGTCTGGTTTGTATCGCAAAAAGCGACAAACTGTCCCTGCTCCCGATAATCTCTGGCGATAGATTCCAGATAAAGGCCCGCGCGTCCTCCGGTTCCCACAACTGCATATTTCTTTTTCACTTTGCGCATTTCCTCCTGATAACGACATTCATACAAACAGGATGCTAAAAACCCCCTGATTGACAGATCTATCCCATTGTTTTATACCCTTTACTCACGTTGAATCGCCCCTGTGAATAACGTATGAGTTTCCATCCACCGCTGCGTCTGCTGGAAGTCAATACCCCTTTAATTTGGCATTGGCCGCATTTTCTTGACGTTATGGACGTCATCAGCCAATACCGATTCAATGGGCTTATCATTCATCAACAAAATATGCTGGCGCTGCTCGCTCGCCCTTCCGCGTTTAGTCAAGGGCCGGAAATCGAAAACCTGAACCATGAACGTGAAAGTACGTTGGGGTATTTGCAACGCATCAGCGACTATTGCCAGTCGAAAAAGATTCAGCTGTGGATTCAGGGGGAAGCGTTTCCGAACGACGCAAAAATCAGGCAGAAATTCCCCGAATTTTTTCTTAACGACTCGACCCTTTCGGGCAATAGTCAGGCTAGCAGTCAGTTTTTGACGCGTTTTTATCGTGAAACGCTGGATGAAGCGATTGCCGCATTGCCGGACATTAGCGGCGTGATCCTTAGCCTGCAAACCCCCGAGTATCATCCATCGCAGTGGCAAGACAGCATGAAGGCCCTGCACCAGTGCCTGCGGCTGCGCAGCAAAAAGCTGGTGCTGCGTGATTACACCGATAACAGTTGGCCACGCCGCCAATTGCAAACCACGCTGAATAGCTTGCCGAATGATGTCCGCGCGTCGATCAAAGCCACCGCGCTGGGTTATCGCCCCGGCTTTGCCAACAACCCCGATCTGGCTGACTTCAAGGGGTACAAAAAGTGGGTCGAGTTTGATCTGTGGGGCATCGATTACGGCTGGACGCTGCTGCCCTGCATGCTGGTCGATGAAATTCAGGGGCGCCTCAGTTGGGCGCATGCGGTTGCCGGTGACGAGCTGGAAGCGGTCAGCGCCAGAATCAGTTGGGAATGGCTGAATAACAGCTCTCTGCTGGAATCGATTAACGAGATTAATCTGTTCGGCCTGTCGCACATTGCCTGTCAGGCGGAAAGCCGACTCAACGCCGGTGCGATTTTTCAGCGCTGGCTGGCCGACAAGGGGGCCACGCACCTGAATAAACCACAGTTGGACGCGGTGCAAAAACTGTTTTTCAGCAGCTATGACTGGATGTGTAAGACACCGTATTTTCTGGGGCGCTTGTTGCATCATCATAGCCAGATACCTCTTAGTATTGAGAACGCCATGCAGTTGCTACATGCGGAAACGCGTAGCGCTAACTGGGCACAATCTTTCCAACCCCTCTTCCCGACTGACGATCCCGAATTTGGTGAATCGCAACGGCAGTTGATCGCGCTGGAATGCCAGCAAATGCAGTTTTTTGCCCAGCATTTGCGTCGGTCTGCGCGGGAGATCCAAGGGGCTCGGTTTTTGCCTGAACCACTGGCTTCCCGCCTTGTCGCCAGTTGGGAGTACGCCTGGCGCTACACCGAACTGTTCAACCACACCAAGCGGCTCGTGGCGGGACATCTCTTCATCAGCAACTACGGGGTGACGCGGGCTAATCGGGAGATGCTGGCGCAGTCGGCAGACGATGCCTTGCATTTTGTCCACGTGTTGCAAAACTGGCTGGGACAACACCGTCATGCCCACCCGCACTTCCTGCCGATGTTGCTGACGCCAGAACGCTTAGCCGGGCTGGCGGAACGCTGCCGCGATATGCACTAGCCTGACGTTTGTCCCGAACGCCAACGTTCATCCTATCGTGGCGTATCGTCCCGATTGCATGGGCTACAGCATAGGCGGTGGGCGACAAGGAGAGAAACGGTGGCGGAGCTGACAGGCGCGGCAAACGCGGCCAGGCCCGTAATTTGTGAATTCGTTCGCAAAGAGAGAAATTTTAATGTGATCGAAAGCCTGTTTTTCTCGCCAGATAACGTGACAAATTTCTCTTTTTTCGTGTCATGGCGTGATATCTCTCGCATTTTATTTTTAATCTCCCCACGGATGCGAGATAATTAGAGATCATTAAATAAACGTGGTAAGAAAGCAGCCATCGAGCAAGGAAATTAACCATGCAAATCTTTTTTCAGGACACCATGGCAACCCCATTAGGGGAATTATTGATCATTGCTGATGGAAATAATCACTTACGCGCGGTGGAATGGCGCGAATACGAAGACGATTTATTTCGTTCACTCAACCGCAGCTACCGAAACGACCCCTTTTCATTACAGTCACGCCGTAATCCCGGCGGATTAACCGACAGCCTGCAACGCTATTTTGATGGTGAAACGACGATTATTGACTCGCTCCCCGTCGCGTCGGTCGGGACGGCGTTTCAACAGCAGGTCTGGCAGGCGTTGCGTCAAATCCCCTGCGGCGAAATCACCACATACGGCGAACTGGCCACGCAACTGGGCCGCTCTGGCGCGGCGCGCGCGGTCGGCATGGCAAACGGCAGCAACCCCGTCAGCATTGTGGTTCCATGCCATCGCGTGATTGGTGCCGGGGGGGCGCTCACTGGCTACGCTGGCGGTATCCATCGTAAACAGTGGTTATTGGCGCACGAGGGGTATTTACCTCGGCAAAACAATTTATCGCTGTAATTCCGTCCCGGAGGACATCACGTTATTAGCGCTTCGGATTAATCAATGAGTTAGTGAGTCTATCATTTCTCATCGCGCGACTATATATCGGGCGAGCGCTCGATATCATTGTGAAAATTATAGTTAGTTCACTATTTATTGGTCTATTCCCGTGATTGTTGGTCTTATCATGGACGATAAAAACTGTTAAAATTGACCAATATCAATTATTGCCTGAGCAAAACCTATGATCCCGGAAAAGCGAATTATCCGACGCATCCAGTCTGGCGGTTGTGCAATCCACTGTCAGGATTGCAGTATCAGTCAGCTATGCATCCCTTTCACCCTGAATGAGCACGAGCTTGACCAGCTCGACAACATCATTGAAAGGAAGAAGCCTATCCAGAAGGGGCAAGCGCTGTTTAAAGCAGGTGATGAGTTGAAATCGCTGTATGCCATTCGTTCAGGCACGATAAAAAGTTACACCATCACGGAACAAGGCGACGAGCAGATCACCGGGTTTCATCTGGCCGGCGATCTGGTCGGTTTTGATGCGATTGGTAACGCTTTGCACCCCAGCTTCGCTCAGGCATTAGAAACTTCAATGGTCTGTGAAATCCCTTTCGAAACGCTGGACGATCTCTCCGGGAAAATGCCGAATTTGCGCCAGCAGATCATGCGCCTGATGAGCGGTGAAATCCGCGGCGATCAGGACATGATCCTGCTACTGTCGAAAAAGAATGCTGAAGAGCGTCTGGCGGCATTTGTTTACAATCTCTCCCGTCGATTTGCGGAACGCGGTTTTTCACCGCGAGAATTCCGTCTGACCATGACGCGCGGCGATATTGGCAACTATCTGGGGTTGACCGTTGAAACTATCAGCCGTTTGCTGGGGCGTTTCCAAAAAAGCGGTATTCTGGCGGTAAAAGGGAAATACATCACAATTGAGAATGTGGAAGCCCTTTCCGAGTTAGCCGGCTCTTCTCGTCGATAACCTCTTTGACGTTGCCACCGTCCCCGCGGTCGACAACGTCATTCCCCTCTCGTCTTTTCCTATCTTCGTGATATTTCTTATTTTGTCATTCTGTGCGGCTTCTCTGTTGTCCAAATCGATTACGTTGCGGTACTCTTGATTAACAGTCTGTGGAGTAACAGCTGTTTGGAGGAGCTATGGCAAAGTATCAGAATCTACTGGTAGCTATTGACCCAAATCAGGATGACCAACCAGCGCTGCGTCGGGCGGTTTACCTGGTTCAGCGACTTGGCGGCCGTATTAAGGCATTTCTGCCGATTTACGATTTTTCCTATGAGATGACAACCCTGCTTTCTCCCGATGAAAGAGTGGAGATGCGTCAGGGCGTTATTCAACAACGCACTGAGTGGATAGCCGAGCAGTGTAAATACTATCTTGAAGCGGGCATACCGATAGAGATCAAAGTGGTCTGGCACAATAAACCATTTGAGGCCATTATCCGGGAGGTTATTGCCGGCCAGCACGACCTGCTATTGAAAATGGCACATCAGCACGATCGGCTGGAGGCCGTCATCTTTACTCCGACAGATTGGCAGCTGCTGCGTAAGTGCCCTTGCCCGGTTTGGATGGTAAAAGATCAACCGTGGCCAACCGGAGGACGGGCGTTGGTTGCCGTCAATCTGGCTAGCGAAGATCCCTATCACGATCCGTTAAATATCAAGCTGGTGTCGGAAACGCTGGCGCTGGCCAAACAGGCTAACCAGACAGAGGTGCATCTGGTTAGCGCCTATCCCGTTACCCCTATCAATATTGCCATCGAATTGCCGGATTTTGACCCCAGCGTTTATAACGATGCCATCCGAGGCCAGCACTTGATTGCCATGAAGGCATTGAGGCAAAAATTCGGTTTGGATGAGCGCGTCACGCATGTGGAAAAGGGTCTGCCGGAGGAAGTGATTCCCGATCTGGCGGAGCATTTACAAGCCGGTATTGTGGTTCTGGGGTCGTTAGGCCGAACCGGCCTTTCCGCCGCCTTTATTGGTAACACCGTCGAGCATGTCATTGATCACCTGAAGTGTGACTTGCTCGCGATCAAACCCGATGATTTTATTTCGCCGATTACGCTGGAAGACGGAGACAACAGCTGATTGCAACACGTCATCATATTCGAGCCAACCACTGCCAGCCTTCGTGCTGGCATTTTTTTATTCTTTCCGCTGAACCTCTTTTCACATGTCAAAAGGGGCGAATTCTCGCCCCTTTTGACCGTTGACATCATGATGCTTAAAGCGCTTTCAGAATGGCCTCAACGCTGTCTTTCGCATCACCGAACAGCATCTGCGTGTTCTCTTTAAAGAACAGCGGGTTCTGCACACCGGCGTAGCCCGTATTCATTGAGCGTTTGAACACGATAACATTCTGCGCTTTCCACACTTCCAGAACCGGCATACCGGCGATAGGGCTATGCGGATCCTCTTGCGCCGCGGGGTTAACCGTGTCGTTCGCGCCAATCACCAGAACAGTATCGGTATCCGAGAAATCATCATTGATTTCATCCATTTCCAGCACGATATCGTAGGGTACTTTCGCTTCGGCCAGCAGCACGTTCATATGGCCTGGCAAACGTCCGGCCACCGGGTGGATGCCAAAACGAACATTGACGCCACGCGCGCGCAGCTTAGCGGTGATGTCATGTACCGGATATTGCGCCTGCGCCACGGCCATACCGTATCCGGGCGTAATGATGACGGACGTCGAATTTTTGAGCAGCTCAGCCACCTCTTCCGCAGATGCTTCGCGGTACTCTCCTACTTCTTCACTTTCACCGGAAGACGAGCCGTCTGTACCAAAACCCCCGGCGATCACGCTGATAAAGGAACGGTTCATCGCCTTACACATAATATAAGACAGGATGGCGCCGGAGGAACCGACCAGCGCACCGGTCACAATCAGCAGATCGTTGCTCAGCATGAAGCCTGCCGCCGCGGCCGCCCAACCGGAGTAGGAGTTCAGCATTGACACGACTACCGGCATATCCGCACCACCGATCGACGCCACCAGATGCCAGCCAAATGCCAGCGCGATGGCCGTCATCAGAATCAGCGCCAGAACCTGTAATGCCACACTGCCGGTGTTAATGAACACCAATAACAGCAGGAAAGACACCACCAGCGCCGCCAGATTCATTTTATGCCGATGCGGCAGCATTAACGGTTTGGACGAAATTTTGCCACGCAGTTTGCCAAACGCCACCACGGAGCCGGTAAAGGTAACAGCCCCGATGAAGATCCCCAGGAAAACTTCCGTTAAATGGATATTCACCATCACCGGATCGGTGATCTCACCGTGATCGAGGAAGCTGTTAAAGCCTACCAGTACCGCCGCCAGACCGACAAAACTGTGCAGAATAGCCACCAGTTCCGGCATTTCGGTCATTTCGACTTTGCGTGCCAGATACACGCCGATTGACCCGCCAATCACCATCGCCACGATGATCCAACCCACATTACCTGAATCGGGCCCGAGAATCGTCGCAATCAGCGCAATGGCCATCCCGCTGATGCCAAAGATATTCCCCTGTTGCGACGTTTCATGCTTGGATAACCCGGCCAAACTGAAAATAAACAGAATTGCGGCAACAATGTATGCAGCAGTTACTAATCCACCAGACATGTGTTACCCCTTAGTTTTTACGGAACATTTTCAGCATGCGCTGAGTCACGGTGAACCCACCGAAAATATTGATGCTGGCGATTAATACAGCGATGAATGAAAAGAACGAAACCCATCCACCGTGACCAATCTGCAACAATGCCCCGACAACAATAATGCCTGATATCGCGTTAGTGACGGACATCAGCGGCGTATGCAGCGCGTGGCTGACATTCCAGACGACGTAATAGCCGACAACGCAGGACAGAGCAAACACCGTAAAGTGCGACAGAAACTCTTTTGGCGCCGCATCGGCCAGCCAGCCAAACAGTAAAATAGCGATAGCCATAAACGCATATTTTTTCCACGGCGAGGCTGGAACCGCTTCTTCTTTCACCACGGCGGCGGCAGGTTTTGCCTGTTGCGGCTGAGCAGACACCTGAATCGGCGGCGCAGGCCATGTCACATCGCCTTCTTTAATGACGGTCACGCCGCGGATCACGGTATCGTCAAAATCGATGTCAATCTCGCCATTCTTCTCTTTGCAGAGCAATTTCAGCAAGTTAACCAGGTTCGTACCGTAAAGCTGCGAGGACTGCGTCGGCAGGCGGCTTGGTAAATCGGTATAACCGATAATTTTGACGCCGTTTTCCGTTACTGTCACCCGATCGGCAACGGTTAATTCGCAGTTTCCGCCGGTTTGCGCAGCCAGATCGACAATCACGCTGCCGGGTTTCATACTCAGCACCATCTCTTTCGTGATCAGTCGCGGTGCCGGTTTGCCTGGGATCAATGCGGTGGTGACGATAATGTCGACCTCTTTTGCCTGCGCGGCAAACAGTTCCATTTCCGCTTTGATGAAGGCTTCGGACATGACTTTGGCATAGCCGTCACCGCTGCCCGCTTCTTCTTCGAAATCGAGTTCAAGGAACTCGGCGCCCATACTTTTGACCTGCTCTTTGACTTCAGGACGCGTGTCAAAAGCTCGGACGATAGCGCCGAGGCTACCCGCCGCGCCGATTGCCGCCAGACCGGCAACGCCGGCGCCAATGATCATGACTTTAGCCGGAGGAACCTTGCCCGCGGCGGTAATCTGTCCGGTAAAGAAGCGGCCAAATTCATGAGCCGCTTCAACGATGGCACGATAGCCGGCAATGTTGGCCATGGAGCTAAGTGCGTCCATCGACTGCGCGCGTGAAATACGCGGGACGGAATCCATTGCCAACACCGTCACCTGACGAGCGGCAAGTTTTTCCAGCAGTTCCGGATTCTGCGCTGGCCAGATAAAACTGACCAGCGTACTGCCTGCACGGGTCAGTTCGATTTCATCATCCTGCGGCGCATTCACCTTCAGGACGATATCAGATTGCCAGACTTCCGAACTGTCAACGATCGACGCGCCAGCTTCCTCATAGGCCGCATCGTCAAAACTTGCCAGTTTCCCCGCATCACGTTCTATCGCGACCGTAAAGCCCAGTTTCAGCAGTTGTTCAACCGTTTTCGGCGTCGCTGCTACACGGGCTTCGTTGGCCAACCGTTCTCTTGGTACACCAATACGCATACTGATACCCTTTTCGCTTATCTTAACGAAGGTTATTATTCTCACCCTATCTGTTATACAAAATTCGCCAGGATCGGCTGCACCCAGAATCCCCAGATCCACACAGAAGAAGAGAGGCTGATCCCCTTCTTGCCACACACTTTTTTTGTGGCACGTCACTTCAGGCAAACTCATTTATAACGTACTGAAAATATGATTGGTGATCCATAAATAAAATGAATTTCACAAAAAAGCCGAGTTATTGTAGGTGGTGACCATGTTTTATGGTCGAAAATCATGTTCATCGCTATCTTTTGTAGCATTATTGCCGAGGTATTTTTCTGGGGTATTTCACAAAAACGATGTGTTACGAGCTTGTTAATTCAATAAGTTGGATAAATATCCCTTATGATAAGAAAACAATCATTAACTGTTATTATTAGCACTTTTCTTGTTCCGCCCTAAAACGTCGCGACCTCCTGTCGCCACTGAAAATGCTAAAGCATAAGAATTTATTCCGTGCGATAATCAGCTTTATTCCGTTATGGTTGTTTGCGATACCTTAAATAATTCGAGTTAAAGTAAGGCGAAAGGATTTTTTATGAAGCTGAAGACCACTGTTGTTGCGTCCACTCTGTTGTTATCTCTTTCGGCATTTTCAGCGCAGGCAGCACAGGAACTGACGCCTGAACAGGCAGAATCGCGACAACCTTTTGAAAGGATCACATTTAAAGGCCGTTTTAATGCAATCAATGAAGCGGTTGCCGCAGCGTCAAAACGCGCAGATAAAGCCGGTGCGGATTCATTTTATGTGCAATCCATGTCAGACGTGAATTCACGGGGCAACTGGAATGTCACGGTTGACCTGTATCACAAGGATGCGCCAAAAGCGGATCACGATACCCAATATCGTATTTTTCATGGCGTGAAAGAGTTGCCGAAAGATGTCGCCTACTCGCTGGAACCCTATGATACCGTCACTGTTAGCGGGGCTTTCTACAGCCAGCCAGATCTGAACAATGCTATCGCCAAAGCCGCAAAAGAGAAACAAGCGGATTCGTTCTATATCGTGCGTCAGGTCGATGTCAATTCAGAAAGCGCCAACCAGAAAGTCACGGCCTACATCTACAAGGCTGATGCGCCGAAACGCCAGCTTCAGAGTAGCGACGTTATCCCTGCGGACTCCGATGCCGGCCGTGCCGCGCTCGCCGCAGGGGGCGCAGAAGCGGCCAAGGTCGAAATACCTGGCGTTGCTTTTTCTGGCAGCCCCAGCCGAAACATCGGCAACTTCTTTGAAACACAGTCATCGAAAGGCGGGCGTTACACTGTAACGCTGCCTGACGGCACTAAAATTCAGGAACTGAACAACGCCACGGCGGCACAGATGGTGCCTTTCGATTCCATACAGTTTCGCGGCAATTATTCCAGTATGACGCAGGTGTCTGAAGCGGTTGCGAAACGGGCTGCCGACAAAGGCGCCAAGTACTATCACATCACCAGACAGTGGGAAGGCAAAGGCAACAATCTGACGATCAGCGCCGACCTCTACAAATAACAACTCGCCGTATCGCCGAATAAATAACCCGCAGCAATGCGGGTTATTGACTATCGGCTCCTGAACTCCCCTTTCCCTAAGGTTTCTGCGCTGTTGCCTTGGTCATCCGTCGCTTGCAGGTCGGCCCCTTTTTCTTTCAGCGCTTTCAAAAGCGCTTCACGCTGAAACAGCGAGGCGAACATCGCCGCTGTCTGTCCGGCATGATTACGCTCATCGGGGTTGCAATCCGCCGCAATCAGCCGACGCGCGATTTTTATTTCGCCTTTAAAAATCGCCCCCATCAGCGCGGTATTACCGCGTTTATCACGCAGGCAGGGATCGGCGCCGGCTTTCAATAACGCTTCAACTGCCGCACCATGCCCATGATAAGCGGCGAGGATAACTGCGGTATAACCTTTTTCGTCCGCCACATTAAGGTTGTAATGAGAGGAGATAAACGTTTGAAGGATATCGAGATCGCCTTCTCTGGCCGAATCCCACAAATATTGATTAAGTGACGATTTAACCGCCGCTTCGTCTGGCTTCTCTTCTTTTTGCGCCATCGATGTGCTGGCAACTAACAGCCCAAGTAGCAATATGAAGACTTTCACTGTCTTTTCCTCCGTGATATGTGCCATTGCCCGCGCCATCAGAATGGCGCGGGACAGACTCTGGCTGTTAATCAGACAGCTTTTCGGCCAGTTTTTTCACGGTGGAGAGATCTGCGTTGCTCGCCGCAGTCAGACGCGTACCGTACTCCGCATCGGCCTTGTAGAAGTAGGACAGCATAATGTCGCGGCTCTCTTTATCCGCCGTAGACAATGCGCCCCCCAGACTATTGACCAGGTCGGTGCTCTCTTTCTCGGTATAGGAGCGATACAGATCGCCGGCTTGCTTAAAATTCTGCTCACGCTGAATTTTGCTCTGCGTTGTCGTGCCTTGTAACGGCAGATGGCTATAACGGGCAGACGCCAGCTCCTCACGTGGATAGAGTCGGCTGGGTTGGTAGTTCACACCCTTGTTCTCTGTTTTTCCACTGTTCAGACTGCCGTCCTGATTCCCATTATTGACCTTATTACGGGGCGCATTGATTGGCAGGCTCAGGCCATTGGCGCCAATGCGGTACATCTGAGTATCCGCGTAGGCAAACAGCCTTCCCTGAAGCAGCTTATCTTCCGACGGCTCGATGCCCGGCACCAAATTGGAAGGCGCCATGGCCACCTGTTCGGTCTCCTGGAAAACATTTTCCGGGTTCCGATTCAGTACCATCTGTCCTATTTTACGCTCAGGTACATCAGGCCAGATTTTTGTCGCATCCAGAGGATCAAAGGCAAATGTTTTCAGGTCTTCGGGCTTCAGTATCTGAATGTAGAGATCCCACTTAGGAAAATCACCACGCTTAATCGCACTCACTAAATCCTGAGTCATATGGCTATAATCTTTCCCCTGCACCTGCTCCACCTGCTGTGGATCGAAATTTTTGACACCTTGCAGAGTTTTCCAGTGGAATTTCACGTAGTGGATTTCACCCTTGTCATTAACAAATTTATACGCATGAACGCTGTTACCATCCATATTGCGGTATGAAACGGGGGTTCCTTCGTTGGAATAGAGCTGCGTCAGCGTGCGGACAGACTCAGGAAGGTGGGAGAAAAAATCGAAACGACGCGATTCATCGTCCAGATTAGTCCGCGGATCGGGCTTAAAGGCATGCACCATATCGGGGAACTTAATGGCATCACGGATAAAGAAAGTCGGGAAGTTATTGCCGACCAGATCCCAATTTCCTTGTGACGTATAGAATTTGGTCGCGAACCCGCGCGGGTCACGCAACGTTTCTGGTGAATGGTTGCCATGAACGACGCTGGAGAAGCGAACAAAAACGGGCGTTTTGCTTCCTTTTTTGAAGACCTGAGCAATCGTCAAGTCAGAGATATCGGCCGTTGAGGTGAACTCGCCATAGGCGCCGGTCCCGCGCGCGTGAACAACGCGCTCCGGGATGCGTTCACGATCAAACCGTTGGAGCTTTTGCAGGAGTTGTACATCCTGCAATAGCACAGGACCGCCCTCACCGGCCGTTTGTGAATTTTGATTATCGCCGACCGGCGCGCCGTTATCGCGCGTAAGCGTATCGGCAACGCTAGCTGAAGAGGCAAAAAGCGCCATTAAAACTAATGATGCGCTTTTCTTGGGAGAAAAGAACCTGCTCACAGAAAGATAATTCATCACGCTGTCCTCATATTATTACCTAAAGTCCATTCCCTGTAGCGTTAGCGATTACAACCTGATTTAGCTAAGGAGTTCCTCGCCTCAACTCTCAAGGTTATTCCGGACTGTCGCCGGAATACGCGATACTTTACTGATGCAAATATGAAGATGTGAGAGCCTGGGGCCTATTACATCAATAGCTTTAGGCTAACACCTACAGGCAACGTGGATAATCTGTCTAGAAATCAATAAAAAAGCATCATGGGCGGGGGAAAAAGCGCGGTGTTTTATTTGCAGAGAGTGACATTTTGTTATTTTTTATCCCACGCGTGTCAGACACTTCGCTTGAGGATACCGATCGGTGCATTAATGCACCTTACCTATAATGCACCGATCGTCAACAGATGTTAGTGGCTGGTGTCCAGTTCGGGGAAGTTTTTCACCAGATCGTCAATCGCTTTAATCTGTTGCAGGAAGGGTTCCAGTTTGTCCAGCGGCAGCGCGGACGGACCGTCACATTTTGCATTCGCCGGATCGGGGTGAGCCTCAATGAACAGCCCGGCCAAACCTACCGCCATACCGGCACGCGCCAATTCGGTCACCTGCGCGCGGCGCCCTCCCGACGCTGCGCCAAACGGATCGCGACACTGCAAGGCGTGAGTAACGTCAAAAATCACCGGCGCACCGTGGGATACCTGCTTCATAACATTGAAGCCCAGCATATCGACAACCAGATTGTCATAACCAAAATTGCTGCCGCGATCGCACAGAATCACCTGATCGTTGCCGCCTTCGATAAATTTATCGACGATGTTTCCCATCTGCCCCGGGCTGACGAATTGCGGTTTTTTCACGTTAATTACCGCACCGGTTTTCGCCATCGCTTCCACCAGATCGGTCTGACGCGCCAGGAAAGCGGGCAGTTGAATGACATCAACCACATCGGCGACGGGTTGCGCCTGATGTGACTCATGCACGTCCGTAATGATTTTTACGCCAAAGGTTTGCTTCAGTTCCTGAAAGATTTTCATTCCCTCTTCCAGCCCCGGACCGCGGTAAGAGTGAATGGAGGAACGGTTAGCCTTGTCGAATGACGCTTTGAACACGTAAGGAATACCCAACTTCTGCGTGACCGTGACGTAATGTTCGCAAATGCGCATTGCCAGATCGCGTGATTCAAGAACATTCATACCGCCAAACAGTACAAAAGGCAGATTATTGGCGACCGGGATATCCCCTATCTTGACCACTTTATTCGTCATACTTTTACCTTCATGTCGGGAAATAAATTAACGCTGCATTACTGCAAGACGGTTGCTTAATGTAAGACAATCTGTTTTTGCTCTATCGAGTGAATCTGGACTTTTATCATCTCACTCACCGGGTCTTCCGGACACTGCTCAACGAAGTAGCTGAGATCGGACAGCGCGATGTGGTCGCAATCCAGCTGCGCGTAAATCAGACCACGGTCGCGAATCTCATACGGATCATCCGGGTCAAATTGCAGCACCGCTTCGCTGGCTCTCAACGCCAACTCCATCTGTTTTTCTTCCATCAGCGCGACTTTCAGCGTATCCAGCATTTTACGCACGATTAGGACGTTTTCGACTTCGTCCAGATCTTCATCCAGCAACTGGGTCGATGGGCCGATATTACCTTTCAACCACACGTCCAGAACATGTTCGCTCAACGTATCGCCATTCAGCGGATTGATAAGCCACATCTCTTCGTCCATCCAGTCGGCGCGTAAAATCAACTGGGTTGGAAAAATCACCGGCATCAGCGGTAGGCCGAGTTCGTGGGCAATGTGCAGGAAGATGATACCAAGGGATACGGGCATCCCCTGACGGGACTCAAGGACCTTATCGAGCCACAGTGCGTCAGATAAGCGATAAACGCCACTGGCACCGCCAAACCCCCAGGTGTGGTAAAACAGCTCAATCAGTTTTTCAAGCTGACAATCTTGCGCAAGATCGTCAGGGATCGCGGCCCGGGCACTCTCTACCAGCTGTTGCAGATTTTGCCGCACATCCTGAGCGGAAAAGTCGCGGCGAATAGCCTGTGAAACCAACACGACACCATCACTAAGCAGTGACTGGTTGAATTCAAAATCAGCAATAGCATTCATTAGTTATTCCATCAGCAAAGGCGACTGAGTCAGTGCAACCAGCATGACCAGACCAAAGCATATTAAAGCAGATACAAACGCCAACGCGCGCGTCTTCAAGCGCCGGGGACGTTTCCCCAGAGCGATCGCGCCAAGAAGGATATAAATGATAACGCCAAACAGTTTTTCCGTCAGCCAACTGTTCCCGAAAGTAAACGGATAAACGTGGCTAAGGATGATTAAACCAATACCGCTGATTAATAACAAGGTGTCGTTAATATGCGGCAGAATTTTAACCCATCGCTGCTGTAGCAGAGGCGATTGCCGGCACAGCCAGAAGAAACGCAGGACAAACAGGGAAATGCTGATGCCAACCGTTGCCAGATGCAGGTATATCATGGCTGGATAAAGTGTTATCACGTCTCTTTCTCCTCATTATGAGTACGATCCCGCCAGCGCCCTAATGAGACGCGGTCATGGCCGCCATAGTCCTGGCAGGTTTCGACCTGCGTAAATCCTCGTGCCTGCAAGAGCTCGCGCACCGCATCCCCTTGTTGCCAGCCATGTTCCAGCAAGAGCCAGCCGCCAGCTTCCAGATAAGTCGGGGCAAGTTTAATAATGGCGCGTAAATCCGCCAAACCGTTGTCAGCCGCAATGAGCGCGCTGGCTGGTTCAAAACGGACATCCCCCTGTGACAGATGTTCATCCGCAGCATCAATATAAGGGGGATTACTGACGATAAGCGAAAAGCGCTGACGTGAGAGCGGTGAATACCAGCTTCCCGCCAGAAAACGAACGTTGTCGATCTCCAACCGCCGGGCGTTTTTTATCGCCAGCGCAACGGCATCCGACTGAATATCAATGCCGGTCACGTGACAATCTTGCCGTTCATTGGCCAGTGCCAGCGCAACCGCCCCGGTTCCGGTCCCCAAGTCCAAAACGGCGCAGGGCTCCTGGGGGAAGCGCAATAAGGCTTGTTCGACCAGACATTCGGTGTCCGGTCGTGGGATCAACGTTACCGGCGAAACGGACAGTGGTAATGACCAGAACTCGCGTTCACCAATCAGATAAGCAATGGGTTCGCCCTGCTCGCGGCGCGCCAGCAGTTCAGCCAACGACTGCTGCTCAGCCACGCTCAGCTCGGTTTCACCAAACGCCAGCAGGAACGTGCGGGATTTCCCCGTCACAAAACCCAGCAAAATTTCCGCATCCCGTTTCGGGCTTTCTCCCGCCGCCAGTCGCGCCGTTGCTGTGATTAGCCAGTCCTGATACGTCATTATTCCTGCTCGGACAATGCTGCAAGCTGATCGGCCTGATATTCCTGTAAGACCGGTTGAATCAGCGCATCCAGTTTCCCTTCCATCACTTCATCCAGCCGGTAAAGCGTCAGGTTAATACGGTGATCGGTCACCCTTCCCTGCGGGAAGTTATAGGTGCGGATGCGGTCAGAGCGATCGCCGCTGCCGAGCAGGTTACGGCGGGTTGACGCTTCTTCCTGCTGACGTTTCTGCACTTCTGCCGCACGAATACGCGCCCCTAACACCGACAGCGCTTTCGCTTTGTTTTTATGCTGCGAACGCTCGTCCTGGCACTCCACGACAATACCGGTGGGCAAGTGAGTAATACGGATGGCGGAATCGGTGGTGTTAACGTGCTGACCGCCCGCGCCGGAAGAGCGGAAGGTATCGATACGTAAATCCGCAGGGTTGATATCCGGCAGTTCCGCTTCCGGCACTTCCGCCATGACGGCGACCGTACAGGCCGACGTATGAATTCGCCCTTGCGATTCCGTGGCGGGTACACGCTGAACGCGATGGCCGCCCGATTCAAACTTGAGTTGACCGTATACGCCATCCCCGGCAATTTTGGCGATAATTTCTTTGTAACCACCATGTTCGCCTTCGTTAGCGCTCATGACTTCAACGCGCCAGCGGCGCGATTCGGCGTAACGGCTGTACATACGGAAAAGATCGCCGGCAAAGATGGCGGCTTCATCCCCGCCCGTCCCGGCGCGCACTTCCAGAAAGCAGCCGCGTTCATCATCGGGGTCTGTCGGCAACAACAAGACCTGAAGCTGCTGCTCCAGTGTCTCAAGCGCTGTTTTGATGTCTTTCAGCTCTTCCTGCGCCATATCGCGCATTTCAGGATCGTCGAGCATCATTTCTGCGGTTTGCCGATCGTCCTGTGCCTGCTGCCATTGCTGGAAACAGCGAGTGACATCCGTCAGCTGCGCATATTCCCGCGACAAGGTGCGAAAACGCTCCATATCAGCGATGACGCTGGGCTCACCGAGTAACGCCTGGATTTCTTCATGGCGTTCTTGTAACGCTTCCAGTTTAGCAACAATAGAAGGCTTCATGCGGGCGGTTAAATCCTGTAATAGAGATGAATGCTAGTCCAGCCCAAGGCTGTCACGTAAAATTTGTAACCGATGCTGGTCGCCGTCACGGGCAGCTTGTTGAAGGGATTTGGTCGGCGCGTGGATCAGGCGATTGGTTAAACGGTGCGTCAGTTCCTGAATCACCGTTTCGACATTACCGCCTTGTTGAATGGCGGCCAGCGCCTTGGCCGTCATTTCCGCACGCAGTTCGTCAGCCTGAGCACGGTAATCGCGAATCGTCTCCACCGCTGACTGCGCGCGCAGCCAGGCCATGAAATCTGAGCTTTCCTGCTGCACGATGGATTCAGCCTGCACCGCCGCCGCTTTGCGCTGCGCGAGATTATGCTGAATAATGGCGTGCAGATCATCCACGCTATAGAGATAAACGTTCGGCAGTTTACCCACTTCAGGCTCTATATCGCGCGGAACGGCAATATCCACCATCAACATCGGCTGATTTCGTCTTGCCTTCAGCGTCCGTTCCATCATTCCTTTTCCGATAATCGGCAGCGTGCTGGCGGTTGAGCTAATTACGATATCCGCCTGAACGAGTTGTTCGTCCAGCTCAGCCAGCGTGATGACCTCGGCCCCGACCTCCTCCGCCAGTGCCTGTGCGCGTTCACGGGTACGGTTCGCGATCACCATTTTTCGTACTTTGTGCTCGCGCAGGTAACGCGCAACCAGTTCAATGGTTTCGCCTGCGCCGACCAGCAGCACCGTGACATCCGCCAGTGATTCAAAAATCTGCCGCGCCAGCGTACAGGCGGCAAATGCCACCGACACCGCGCTGGCGCCGATATCCGTTTCCGTCCGAACCCGCTTTGCCACGGTAAAGGATTTCTGGAACAGCCGCTCCAGTTCACTCGATAAGGAACGACCGCGCTGCGATTCGGCAAACGCCTTCTTCACCTGCCCCAAAATCTGTGGTTCGCCCAGCACCAGGGAATCCAGACCGCTGGCGACGCGCATCAAATGGCTGACCGCGGCGTTATCCTGATGCCAGTACAGGCTGTCGTTGACCTCTTCCGGACGCAGTTGATGGTATTCGCATAGCCAGCGAATCAACTGCTCGCGTTGGTTTTCCTGCTCTTCAACGCTGAGATAGAGTTCCGTGCGATTACAGGTGGACAGCACAACACCGCCCTGCACCAGCGGCTGCTGTAGCAGACTATCGAGAGCCACGCCAAGCTTATCGGGCGAGAACACAATGCGTTCACGCAGAGAAACTGGTGCAGTTTTGTGATTAATACCAAGCGCAAGCAGGGTCATTGGGCTGTTCTGAGTAATACCGGTCTTAGTATGGATTTCGTTTGAGTCGCATTCTACTTGATGCAGGAGAGCAAGAAAAGCAACAGCGCGCGATCCCTTCGTGCGAAACAGACACTTTTTGACAAAAAGCAACAAACGCGGTTAACCAACAACAATCATTGACGCTGAGCGGTAAGCCCGTTAGCGTGACGTATTTTACGACGTTTATTCATTTACAGGACACGACCGACATGCCAACCCAAACCGTCCGATGCCTGCGTTTACTGCCTTTAGCCAGTGTGTTGCTAGCTGCCTGTAGCGTTCATACCCCCCCACAAACGAGCAAAAGTCCCACCTCGCCGGAGTGGCAACAGCATCAGCAACAGGTGGAGAAACTCAGCCAATATCAGACGCGCGGCGCTTTTGCCTATATCTCCGATAGCAAAAGAGTATCAGCCAATTTTTTCTGGCAGGACACCCCGCCGCAACGTTATCGCCTGCTGCTGACTAACCCCCTCGGGAGCACGGAACTGGAGTTGCGTGCTCAGCCAGATGGCGTGCAAATTACCGACAATCAGGGCAAACGCTACGTTGGTGAAGATGCCGAATACATGATTCACCAACTCACCGGCATGGCGATTCCGCTGAATAACCTGCGACAATGGATCCTCGGCGTACCGGGCGATGCCAGCGACTTCACGTTGGACGATCGCTACCTGCTGAAAACCATTACCTACCGGCAGGGCAATCAACGCTGGGATGTTAACTATCAGAGTTATAACACCGAGTTAACGCCCCCGCTCCCGACCAGTCTTGAGCTGGTTCAGGGCGAACAGCGCATTAAGCTGAAAATGAATAACTGGATGGTTAAATAAGTCATGAAACCTGACGTTATTGAGACGTGGCCCGCGCCCGCCAAATTGAACCTGTTCCTTTACATTACCGGTCGGCGGGAAGATGGCTATCACCTGCTGCAAACGCTGTTTCAGTTTCTGGATTATGGCGACACCTTAACTATCCGCTCTCGCAGCGACGATCGCATTCATTTGCTTACGCCCTTAGACGGCGTGGCGGAAGAGCAAAACCTGATCGTCCGCGCCGCGCGTTTGCTACAGCAGTACTGCACACGCCACGGAATTCGTCCTGCGCAATTCGGCGCGGATATCGGTATTGAGAAACGTCTGCCGATGGGCGGCGGTTTGGGCGGCGGTTCATCCAATGCGGCCACCGTACTGGTGGCCCTGAATCATTTGTGGCAAAGCGGGCTGAGCGTGGATACGCTGGCTGAGTTAGGGCTACAGCTCGGTGCGGATGTTCCCGTTTTCGTGCGCGGACATGCTGCCTTTGCCGAAGGGGTTGGCGAACAGCTGACGCCGGCGGATCCGCCAGAAAAATGGTATCTGGTTGTCCACCCCGGCGTGAGTATCGCTACCCCGTTAATTTTCGGCGATCCGGAATTGACGCGAAATTCGCCCGTCCGTGATTTAGAAACTTTATTAAACCAAACCTTCGTCAATGATTGTGAAGCTATCGTAAGAAAACGTTTTCGTGAGGTTGAACAGCGACTTTCATGGCTGCTAGAATACGCTCCGGCGCGCCTGACTGGAACAGGAGCTTGTGTGTTTGCAGAGTTTGACACCGAGCCCACCGCTCGTCAGGTGCTTGACCAGGCCCCGGAATGGTTAAACGGTTTCGTGGCGAGAGGCGTTAATGTCTCTCCGCTGCACCGTACGCTTTCCGGGCAATTTTAGGTTTTGATACACGCCGGCTGCCGCGCTGCCAGTCTGTATCAAACTTAATTCATACACCCGTTTGCATATTGTGCCTGCTGTTCCCTGTTCCTGGTTTTTTAGCAGGTCAATATTTCTCTGGACGCAAGCCTGAGGTTCTTCTCGTGCCTGATATGAAGCTTTTTGCTGGTAACGCCATCCCGGAACTAGCACAACGTATTGCCAACCGTTTGTACACCAGCCTTGGCGACGCCGCTGTCGGTCGTTTTAGCGATGGCGAAGTCAGCGTGCAAATCAATGAAAATGTACGCGGTGGTGATATTTTCATCATCCAGTCCACCTGTGCACCCACCAATGACAACCTGATGGAACTGGTCGTCATGGTTGATGCTCTGCGTCGCGCCTCTGCGGGACGTATCACCGCGGTTATCCCCTACTTTGGCTATGCTCGTCAGGATCGCCGCGTGCGCTCCGCTCGTGTGCCGATCACCGCGAAAGTCGTTGCTGACTTCCTGTCCAGCGTGGGCGTTGACCGCGTGCTGACGGTGGATTTACACGCTGAGCAGATTCAGGGATTCTTCGATGTACCGGTTGATAACGTGTTTGGCAGCCCGATCCTGTTGGAAGATATGCTGCAACAGAATCTGGAAAACCCGATTGTGGTTTCTCCCGATATCGGTGGCGTTGTGCGCGCCCGCGCAATCGCTAAATTGCTGAACGACACCGACATGGCCATCATCGACAAACGCCGTCCGCGTGCCAACGTGTCTCAGGTAATGCATATCATCGGTGACGTCGCGGGGCGCGACTGCGTGTTGGTCGACGACATGATCGACACCGGCGGTACGTTGTGTAAGGCGGCGGAAGCGCTGAAAGAGCGTGGCGCGAAGCGCGTATTCGCTTATGCGACACATCCGATCTTCTCAGGCAATGCTTACGAGAACATCAAAAACTCTGTCATTGATGAAGTGATTGTCTGCGATACTATCCCGCTGGCGGAAAACATTCGCTTACTGCCAAATGTGCGGACGTTGACGCTGTCAGGCATGTTGGCCGAAGCGATTCGCCGCATCAGCAACGAAGAATCTATTTCTGCAATGTTCGAACATTAATCGTTTCTGCGCAGACAACGGTTTGCTAACAGTGATGAAGCCACCTGAACAAGGTGGCTTTTCTATTTCCGGCATTCCAGCACCCTGATTTGTATCTTGATTGGTTTTTCCTTACCTCGTCGCTTAAATAAGCTGGCTGTTCAGATACAAAAAACCGCGCGGGTGCCCGATAAAAATCGCGACGCCAACGCGGTCAGAATATTCAATCAAATGTGACTTAATTCAACAAAGCATTACGATGGACGATGACGACGGCAACGTTTATCGAAATTTTTAACCCACCAGTAGCGATCGGTCACTGCTTCACGCCCACTGACGCGCGCCCCCACCAACCATAATATTGCACCAGAAAAAATACTCACCAGGTCAATGTATGTCATATATTCAGGGATATTCAGTTTTGGAAATTGGCTGGCTATCGAGTAAGCGATACCGCCAATCATCAGAACCATACCAATCCCCATGAGCACATTACCTAACGTTGCCGCACTCTTACGTTTCATCTGACACCTCCAGATTAATTCTGTAGATGAGTCTGAGTCCTAATTACCGTCTGTTTTCTTATTATTGATGTAATTATAGCCAATAACCGGCTTGAATGATTGCGGAGAGGATCACAGATAGAAAGAATGATTAATATTTTTTACGTTTAAGTGAATAAAATAAATAGACAAAAAATAATCACAAAACCAAATAATACGGTTTTTACCTATAACACCGGGATTTGGCTATCCCTCACGCCGCGTGTAAACTAGCGTACTCATTATCACTCTACTCTGCGTAAGTTTAAGCACGTAATCTGGAATATACCGTGAGCAGCATTAAATTAATCGTCGGCCTGGCTAACCCCGGTGCGGAGTATGCCGCCACCCGCCATAACGCGGGCGCCTGGTTTGTGGACCGTCTGGCTGAGACTTATCGCCAACCGCTGAAAGAAGAAAGCAAATTTTTCGGTTACACGGCCCGTCTGAGCTTATCCGGACAGGATGTGCGTTTGCTGGTGCCGACGACCTTTATGAACCTGAGCGGTAAAGCGGTTGCGGCAATGGCAACCTTCTACCGCATCCCGCCCGATGAAATTCTGGTTGCCCACGACGAGCTGGATTTATTACCGGGGGTCGCCAAACTGAAACAGGGCGGTGGCCACGGTGGCCACAACGGGCTGAAAGACATCATCAGCAAATTGGGCAATAACCCGAATTTCCACCGTTTGCGCATCGGCATCGGCCATCCGGGCGATAAAAGCAAAGTGACCGGTTTTGTGCTGGGCAAACCGCCGGCCAGCGAACAAACGCTGATCGACAATGCCATTGACGAAGCCGTGAGCTGTACCGAAATTCTGATGAAAGAAAACATGATCAAAGCGATGAACCGCTTGCATGCCTTCAAAGCGGCCTGAACCGAACGGAAGACGGATGGGAGATCGAGATAAATCCCCATTCCGTGTATAATCGGCCGTAATATTTTCATTCTGACCGTTCAGGCAATATAATTGCTTGATTAATAAGTTATTTAAGGTGATATAAACATGGGATTCAAATGCGGTATCGTCGGGCTGCCTAACGTCGGTAAATCCACTCTGTTCAATGCGTTGACCAAAGCCGGCATCGAAGCGGCCAACTTCCCGTTTTGTACCATTGAGCCGAACACCGGCGTGGTGCCAATGCCCGACCCGCGTCTGGATAAGCTGGCTGAAATTGTGAAGCCGCAGCGCATCCTCCCCACCACCATGGAATTTGTTGATATCGCCGGTCTGGTAAAAGGCGCGTCCAAAGGGGAAGGTCTGGGTAACCAGTTCCTGACCAATATCCGTGAAACGGAAGCGATCGGCCACGTTGTACGCTGCTTCGAGAACGACAACATTATCCACGTCAACAACAAAGTTGACCCGGCTGATGACATTGAGGTGATCAATACGGAGCTGGCGCTATCCGATCTCGACACTTGTGAACGCGCCATTCATCGCGTGCAGAAGAGAGCCAAAGGCGGCGATAAAGATGCGAAAGCTGAACTGGCCGCGCTGGAGAAATGTCTGCCGCAGTTAGAAAAAGCCGGTATGTTGCGTTCGCTGGATTTAAGCGACGAAGATAAAGCCGCCATCAAATACCTGAGCTTCCTGACGCTGAAACCCACCATGTATATCGCCAACGTCAACGAAGACGGCTTTGAGAATAACCCTTATCTCGATAAAGTTCGTGAAATCGCCGCCGCGGAAGGTTCTGTCGTCGTCGCCGTCTGTGCGGCCGTGGAGTCAGATATTGCAGAACTGGATGATGCCGATCGCGAAGAATTTATGGCAGAATTAGGTCTGGAGGAACCCGGGCTGAACCGCGTTATCCGCGCGGGCTATGAACTCCTGAATCTGCAAACTTACTTTACCGCAGGCGTGAAAGAGGTTCGTGCATGGACGATCCCTGTCGGCGCAACCGCGCCACAGGCGGCAGGTAAAATTCACACCGATTTCGAGAAAGGCTTCATCCGCGCACAGACCATCTCCTATGAAGATTTCATCACCTATAAGGGTGAGCAAGGTGCAAAAGAAGCAGGGAAAATGCGTTCAGAAGGTAAGGACTACATCGTAAAAGACGGTGATGTGATGAACTTCCTGTTTAACGTCTAAACAAAATTTGTTGTCTTATGAGGTTTCATTCAATCTCATGGCTTTCACAAAAAATGATTAAATCCACGCACTTGCGTGGATTTTTCGTTTCATAACGTCTCAAATGATTTCGTAGAAGCGCAGTCAAAAATGAGTACGCAGGTGAGTACATCAAACTTCCATCTTTATTTTTAGTGAGTACAATAACGGTATAATAAATATACAAGGAATCGTTATGCTCACTGATATTCAATGCCGTACAGCAAAAGCGAAAGAAAAGCTCTATCGTCTCAACGATTTCAATGGCTTATACCTTGAAGTTAAACCTAATGGCAAAAAGGCGTGGCGCTATCGGTTTAAACTTAACGGTAAATCCAGCATGTTTGCGCTGGGTGAGTACCCGACGGTTAAACTTGCCGAAGCTCGCGAGAAATGCGAGCAAGCGCGTAAACAAGTCGCAAATGGAGTTAGCCCTACTCAGGCTCGCCAGTTAGATAAGATCCGCAAGGTCAATGACGCTTCCAACACCTTTGAGCTAGTCGCTAAAGAGTGGTTGCAGATGAAAGACTGGGCCGAAATCACCAAAACGCGGCGATTAGATATGCTTAAGCGTGTGGTTTTCCCCGCAATAGGTAAGCTCCCTGTCAGGGAAATAACCCCGCATCACATTCTAAAAATTCTTCAGGAAACGGCTAAGCGCGGCGCTCCGTCCGTTGCCGCTGAAGCCCGCCGGACTATTTCATCGATTTTCGAGCTCGCGGTAGCGACACTCAGAGCAGATAGCGATCCTGTATGGCCTGTGCGCAAGGCCCTCCCCGCCAATAAGACACAGCATAAACAGGCATTGAGTCCACAGCAAATCGGGAAGCTATTAAGCTGTTTTGATAACGGTCGCGGCTCATATCAGGTTAACTATTGTATGTGGCTTATGTGGTGGACATTGGCGCGTCCTGCAGAAGCCACCGAAGCAGAATGGACAGAATTCGATCTTGATAACGCCCTGTGGACCATTCCGGCGACACGCATGAAAGCTCGTAGGGAGCATGTTATTCCCCTGCCCTCCCAGGCTGTCAAAATGCTCAGAACGTTACAAGGATTAACCGGGCATCGGCAGCACCTTTTTCCGGGCCGAGATAACCCACGTGGCCCGATGACATCACACTCGCTGCGTCAGCTACTTAAAAGCCTCGGCTGGAGCGGAACTTACAGCCCACATGCAACCCGAACCACAGGCAGCACGCGGTTAAACGAGCTGGGCTATCGACCTGATGCTATCGAAGCTCAGCTTGCGCACGCTGATACCAACAACGTTCGCCGCACATACAACCATGCGACGTATCTTGATGAGCGTATAGTGATGATGCAGGAATGGGCTAATAAGCTTGATGGATGGGTAAGCTGCGCTGAAGTTAAGTAAACGGTGATGCAGTGGTGTGTTAATCAACGTGTAGCAGGTCAACCGGGTTATCGACTAAATATGCGAATTAACAAAATGTTAATGGAAGCAATTCCGTAGACTATGTTTGACTTATTCAACAAAGTCGTTTTAAGTCGCTATCTCTCTGTTATAGCAATGCAAATTAGTTGATAAGACCTTGGACTCACTGTTGGCATAATCTCCTGACTTGTTGGTATATAGGAAAATTAATACTTATGTTATCACTTGTTAATTTACGACCTTGATTTTTAATGTTATGTTAATTTTAGTGTCTAGGGACCGTGTGGTAATGTACAAAAAATATTTTTGTTGAATATCTGATTAAGATCTAGAAAATAGGACATTACATTTCTATGACTATAGACAACATTGTATTGCCCCCACCTGCTGAACGTGCCCGCCAGTTAGCTGGCACCCTAAATAAAGTAGGGATCACTTCACAGGTTGGTACTCCGTGTGGAATTCTCGCTCCTTTGTGGAAATATCTTGATACACAAAATGAAAGAGAACGACTGATCACGATATCACGGGAAGATACGGCTTTATCATACGCTGCGGGCCAAGCACTTGCTGGAGGCTATCCAGCTGTATTCATGCAAAATTCTGGCTTTGGAAACTGTGTAAACATAATGGCGTCGCTAATCTGTCCCTTCAAATTACGCGTCGTGCTGATCATTAGTTTGAGGGGGACTGGGAATGACACCACCCCAGAAAATACTGAAATGGGTAAAGTAACTGCTTCTATACTTGAGCAATGGAAAGTTCCGATCATCTCGCTGCTCACCCCTACAGACGAGATTGCTGTATTCGAACTAAACCAGAACGGACCTATGGCTATCCTAATTTCACCTGAATATTTTGGATGGTGCCCATGAATAAGAATGAACTTATTAAAATGGTCATCACCAAATTTGCATCACATCCGATCATTTTTACAACAGGTTATGCATCACGTATCGCATATCTCCTGAAACCTGAGGCAGTCAACCACTTCTACATGGTGGGAAGTATGGGAATGGCTTCGGCTATCGGGCGTGGCGTTGCATCACAATTAAGTGACAACTCGCACTGTCCTGTTATTGTTGATGGGGAAGGTGCATTGCTGATGGGCTTGCACAGCTTGGTTCTAGAACAGGAAGCTAGCGGTAAGATTCTGCATATAATTGCCAATGACGCGAGCTATTCTTCTACTGGGGGGCAACACATTCCTGTCAGCGTAGACTACCTTAGCGGATTTGCGCTAGCCGCAGGGTATGGTTTAGTTAAAGATCTCAATCCCTCTGAGGAAAGTTTCGCTTATGAACTTGAAATGGCTGCATCTTCGATAAAAAGTGGTTTCAGCGCTTTATTGAACTGTACTATAGAACCAGGGCCCGAACCTCTAGGTCGAATTGACTTGCCGTTGCCGCAGATTGCCAGTCGGTTTAATGCTTTTATTGAAGAAAAAGGAAGTAAAATTCTTTTCTTGTGATGACGACCTAATTCAGGCAGTAAAAGCTGAATATAGTAATTATTACATAAACGGCAACTCATTTATTAAAGTGGTTGCATCATTCATCTGGGTATTGACGATTATAAATGAGAAAGATAAGTTTAATCATTACTCTATGTGTTGCATATTTTATTATAAATTTTAACTTATCATTTATTTATCCTATGCTCCCTGCAATAAAAAAAGAATTTGGGGGCACTAACTTTCAGATTAGCATACTAATATCTGCCTTTTCTATACCCGCGTTTTTTTGCAATTTCTTTTATGGACCAGTCATAGATAAGCATGGACGTAAAAGGTTTATTATCCTTGGGGCGATTGGAACAGCTTTTACATTTTTGTGTGCTGTTTTTTCAATAAATTTATATATGTTAATAGGAATGCGCCTATTGTCAGGGTTGTTCATTCCAATGATCGGAGCATCAATATTCCCATGTATCATTGATAACTTTCCACCAGAAGAAAGAGTAAAATATATTGGATGGGTCCAAGCAATGGCTTCATTTGCACAGATTGTTGCATTGCCAATGGGGATTGTTACGGGAGAACTCATTTCTTGGTTTTATCCCTTTATCTTCATTAGCTTTCTTGCTTTGATTACCCTTGTTGGTACTGTGTGCTATATACCCTGTAACCTTTCCAACATTGAAACTCGCACCATAACACTTTCCGGCATGTTACATAAATATGTTGTGCTATGTAATCATGCAGAGGTAAGGAACAAACTTTTTTCTTATGCATTCATTAGCATCTACATCTATTCTATATTTGGTATGTATCCATTCTGGCTAACATTGCATCACAGTCAGCAGCCTGAAAACTTAGCATTTTTTTTTGCCGTTACGGCTATCTCAGGTTTACTTGGTTCGGTAAGTGCTCATATGCTAAAAATTAACGAGGAAAATCACGGGAATATAAAGCTTGGTATTCTTTTTATCTTTAACAGCATTACGCTGATCAGCTTGCCGTTATTTCCTTTTTCTATAATTATTCAATGCATTATTTTTTCTGTATTTTCTTTTATACGAGCTGTGCTGAGTCCAATTATTTTTGCAAGTATATTCAAAGGTGTTTCATCAACCGACAGAAGCACACTTAACGGTATAATGAATGCATGTTTCCAGTTATGTAGCGCGGTGGGCGGTGCAATTAGCACGTATTCTTTTTCCTATTCACCTGACTTCTTCTTAAATGCAACTGTAGCTATATTATTTTCCGCGATAGGTATATTATTTTTGCGCTTTTCAAGAGCGGCTAAAACAAGCCCTTAAGGGCTGAAGTATACCCAGAAAATAAGACAGACATAGAGTTTTTTTCACTACTGATTGCGCTAACAAATTCAATGAGATCACCACTATACATGTCTAGAAAGTATACCTGACGTTGTGCCGCAATGCTTTAGCATCAACACATCAACTGGACTGAGTAACACGGCATTAGGCAAATTCAGCCCTCACGACGAGGTCTGTTTAAAGGCCTCAGGACTGACGCTACCGAGATGAATTTGACGCCAGGCCCGGTTGTACGACACTTCGGTATAATCTAAGATATCGGCACTTGCCAGATTCCGGCTTTTGTATATTCTCTTCCTGATGCGTTTTTTTGAGCGAACTGAAGAACGTCTCTGCCACCACATTATCCCAGCAGTTACCTCGTCGGCTCATTCTGAGTGCCATGTTATTGGCCCGACAGAAGCGCGGCCAATCGTCAATGCCGTACTGGCTACCTTGTACGCCCTTCTAAGAGTCAAGCCGTTATCGGGACGCTGTTGATCTGCCTCTTTGGGTTACGGAGTGATGTATCAACTTTGCGTAACATATAGCGCTTCAGACAGTGTATTGCTTCCATTTTTGTATGTCCTTCGACTACTTGCCTAGCGACATACCCCCTCGTTTTATCGTCAGTACGTAAACGTCCGATTGCGATGATGCGAAGTGCACTAATTGCAACACAATGTCCACCCCGATTAAGTCGATAACGATGCGTTTTTCAGAAGAGACATGAACGGGGCTGACACCACACAGCGCCGCAAAACCTGATTCTGATCTTAACCCTTGAGGATTATTTCCGGCAGTGCTCGACAATTGTAAAAAGCTTTTGTATCCAATGGCATTACATTTAATTAGCTGGGTGTCATCTCGTTCACAATTGCCGCAATCATGACATCCATACCAGCGATATAGTAATATAATTCGAGATAGCGTCGAACAAGGGACTTTAATGCAATGCGATAAATGTTTGTAAGATTATGGTATACCTTGGCATCAAGCCCCTAAGATCCCATAGTCCTGATGAGCTTGATGTGTGTCATGTTTCTGAGCTGTTCAAGCAATTCATCCGGGGCAGAGGTAATATTGGAATCGATATTCTGTAGAGCGACTCTTAGCGCTGATATTGCTTTTTTTGCAATTACTTAATGTCCGCAGAGATTTGATCATCCCATCACGCGTTTTGGGAGTAACTGTCCTGATACCAGAGAATGCTTCATAAGCGGCAAATTCAGCATCAATCGTGTTACTTTTACCCGTTTGCGTCGCTCCATCCTATCTGGCGCGGTCACCTCAAGAACTTCTAACCCGGCGCTCTGAAAATAGCGAAGCAGCCCTGAACCGTAGGTACCTTTGCACTCAACGCCAATTCGCTATAAATGCCTCAAACGAGGTTATCCATGCCAGTTTCTGCTGGTAACCTTGTCGTGTCGTGAAGAAATACTGGGTCCGCAGGACTTTATTGTTCTTTTACAAGACAGCTGCAACGTGCAGATCTTTATGTGTATCCACGCCACTCGCAACGGCGGCTTAAGTAACTTTAACAGCCATGACAGAGCCCCTGTGAGGAAAAAGAGTTGAATTTCAAGACAGATAACCCGGACCGCATAGTAACGAAACAAGCTTTTAGGCTGATCCAAGGTCACGCCTATCTGTGAGGAAAAGCGTCGCATGAATGGGCTTCCTGCAATCGACCAGTCCAAGGCAGGACAATAAGGTCTATCGTTATGTGAGTCAGTATGCGGGAAGGTCTTCACTGTATCAGTAATCACATCAATCTGGACAAATAGCAAACAGAATTATGATGAAAACTAATACAACATCATTACTTTCGCTGTGTACGATGACCTCGCTGTCCGGTTTACGTCCTCAGACGGCTATCATTATTGCATCCAGCGCCAGTTCACCTGACAGCGTCTCCTTCATCGACCAGCCGACAACGTTACGGGATAAGGGATCGGTAAACACCGCAAGATACAATCAGCCCTGCCAAGATCGTATATAAGCAATATCGGTGACCTAGGCCTAATTGGCCCGGACAACGGTAAACTGCCGCTGCACGCGATTAGGGGCAACCACTGAAGGTCGGAACCACAGATGCGCAGGCGCTGTCTGGGCCGATTGACCAGACCTAACGGAAAAAAAGAAACGTTTCGGCAGACGGCGCTTATTACACACGCTACTTTCATGGAATTTTGCTGAGATGAAGAACAGACCGCTTACCCCATCAAGAAAAGGATCGCAATACTGGCCTGAAAAGTATCGTGAAGTAATCACGCTGCGGTAAATTAGCATCTAAGCGGCAGTAACAGTAATGATGTTTGAAAACATAAGTTGCGATATTACAGCCGTTTATTAATAGAAATCTCTATGTTCTGCATCAACACGCAGGTGGGGCATCTAAATTTGCGTGACTATGATGCCTAGATCAGTGAGGTGATGGTTACGGAGTTGAATAGGTTGACGTTGTTGGTCATACCACACAGCGTACGAATAGCATAACTAGTAGGCTAACGGGAGCAATCCCGTCGACTAGCTATAATTTATTCAACAAAACCGTCACCACTAACAGGTTGAGTTTTTCGATACAAATAACTGAATTTATTAATTTTTTGTGAAGTCAGAATACTACCGTGTTTCTTGCTGATTACGACCATCAGTGGAAAGCGAACTGAGGCCAGTTCCATTTCTCACGACATTGTGGTTCATCACAAATGTTAATTAAATGTTACCTTTCATAAGATAATAAAATCTTATATCTGTTTAATGTCTCGCATTGCCTAGTTCAAAACCCAGATAATCTCATAGGTAATAATAATTGTGTTGGTTTTTTATATTGAATGTAAAGGATCGGGAAGCATAAGATAAACTTAATCAAACCCTTACCGTGATTAAATTTTTTATTTACTTATTTTTGTAAATTTAATTCGAATTAAAAAACGATTTATCTTTAACTATATGTTTTTGATAAAAAAAAGAGAGCGTAAATTCTAATTTCGATGAGTTGATTTGTATGTATATGTCATTATACTGGTCAAGTTGACACTCGATGACACGAAAATTGATAAGCTGGAGGGAAGTATATGAGGGCCAGTTATGATATCTGTATTGCAGGGACAGGTGCTTTCGCTCAAGCCATAATTGAAGGAATCATTTTCCAATCAGATGTCAGTCTAAATATTATTATCTTTGGGCGTTCTCAAGAAAAGCTTGATGAGCTTTCTCATAAGGCAAGTGTCATAAACCATTTATCGCGCTGCAAACATGTTATTCATAGCTGTGTGGTGAACACCGAATCTGTTTCCAGTATTGCTAGAAGCCTTTCAAAATGTGCCATTAAATACCTTGTCATCTGTTCCTCACTCCAAACACCTAATGAAAAAAAAACTAAAATTTCAAAGTGGAGCGATTTGATTAGCTTGTATTTTGCATTATCAACACCTTTACATACGTTAGTAGCGGCCCGATATATATCTGCTCTAGATAAAATAAACGCCGACACAATTGTTGTTAATGCCTGCTTTCCAGATGCTGTTAATCCTCTAATCGCTTCATTTACTCACAGGAAAGTCATTGGGGTGGGAAATATTGGTACAATCGCTGCTTTCATGAAGGGAAGAGATCTTAAAGGGAACTTTAATCCTCAATTGCTGGCGCATCATGTTCATTTAGGACCTCGAAAAGCACCAGAGGACGTGCAACCTCGCATTTGGCTTGATGGACATGAGGTCACTTGGACCAATCGCTACCTTAACCATATGTACATAACCTCACGTTCAGAAATAAACCGCTTAGGGGCCTACAGCGCGGCTAAAACTCTTTGCTCTCTTGTATCTGGAATATCATGTAATGACCATTTAGTAGGGGTTTTTGGCCTGCCCGGTGGATATCCTGTAATAATACGAGAAGGCTATGCAGAGTTACGATTGCCAGAGAATATCTCAGTTAAAGACGCTGTTCAGTGGAATATCCAAGCGGGAAAAGCTGATGGAATAGAATGTATCGATGATGGAATAATGTCTTTTACCGAAAATGCTGTCTCAGCAGTAAGATCATTAAATATCGACTTCCCTAATGAAATTAAACTAAATAATCTTAACATGGTAGAAAAAACTGCAAAAAACTTTATTTCATTACGCAATGAAATTAGAGCACTATAACTCTACCCATTATTTAAATGCAGATAAAAGGAAAACGTTAACATGATGAGAAATAACGCCGATGATCATAACGAAGGTCGAAAGAAAAATCCTATAATAACTTGGTATGATCAACTGAATGAAATTATTGACCACGTCGTTGATTGTCGTGACCCTATTGTTAATAACGTTCACTTTGAGCCTGGATTCAATCTCCCAGAGCTCGATGAAAATGTCCGTGAATTCTTTGATTGTGCATATGCAAGTTGGGCTACACTAGGCGAGTTTTCAGGAAAAAAAATTCATTTGATGAATTTAATGGACAACTCGATATGTGGAACAACAAAAATATTCCCGTCATTATTAATTGTTGCTCGTGCAGTTCACTATATCAGAAAAACAGGCGAATCGATTATGATCGTCTGTCCATCCTCTGGAAATAAAGCAATAGCGCTCCGCGCCGCAGTGGAAAGAGCGATTCGTTGCCAACTCGTTAGACCAGACCAACTATCTATTTCAATTATTATCCCTGAAAATGCAAAACATAAAGTTCGTTCTGGTGATCTTTCAATCAATTCTCATTTGGCGCGTTTGAACCCTGTGATGCTGTATCGCGGAGACAAAACAGATAATGTAAAGGTTCTGGCAAAAAAGTTTATTGAAGAGCACAGTGAGTTATACTGTAAAGCTCGGAATATACGGTTATGGTATTCGCTTGATATTCGTAACTATAAGATAGCTGATGCGTTGCGCGCTTTTTATGAACTTGAAGCATGTCCACCAATAAAAGAAAAGCGCCGGATTCATGCTCACGCTGTTTCTAGTGCTTATGGGTTATTGGGGTATAATCTTGGCTGCACTGTACTTGAGAATAGTGGATTAAAAAATCCACAGTACAAGCCGGGATTTTTGTTGGTTCAACATTTAGCTACTTCCGATATGGTTCTTAATCTGCTTAAAGGGGACTTTGATCGCAAAGGGTTGCCTGAATGGAGGCTTAACTCACATACAGGTTATTTAGAGCAAAATAGTGACCCTCACTTTCCGCTTAAAGTATTGGATTTGACGGAAATCCTAGAGCCCACTTTTTATACAAAGGCCCCACCGACATCAAATGAGATGAACACGATCATAAGGAAAAATGGCGGGACAGGCATTGTGGTTTCTTTAGCAGAATGCTTGGAAAAATATTCTCTATTGCGAAATACGGTTTCCCCATTCGGGATTATGCTTCCCGGAGACCCTCGAAAATTAATGGAATGGTCGATGTGCATGGCTTTTACTGGCGTCATGAATGCTATTGAGCGTCAGCTTATAAATGAGTTTGATGAGGTTGTCATACATGCATCAGGTTCCTACTTTTCCGAACAATATGAAATGCTTGAAGAAAATAAATTTATTAACATCAGTAATGACGCTGATTTTCATCATGCGATGTGGGAACTGTCAGATTTAGAATCAGTGCAGCATAAATCAATTACCCTAAAGGCAAATTCACTATGAATATAGGAATTATTGGTGCTGGTATCATGGGGCGTGGCATAGCCGAAACCTGCGCCGTATATGGACTGAATGTTGTTCTTATAGACACTTCAGATTCAATTTTACAAACAAGCAGAAATAGTATTATCGAAAGCCTGCATATGAGAACTTTGTTTGGCTTGCCTGTTGTTGACGTTGAATCGGTGATTGGCAGGATTAGTCTTAATGTGGGACTTGAACATCTTGCAGATACAGATTTTATTATTGAAAATATCACAGAAGACCGCCAAGAAAAAAAGCTTGTATATAATAAAATAAGTAAAACATGTAGGGAGGATGTCGTTTTTGCTGCAAATACGTCAGCTATACCAATCACGGAAATTGGCTCTTGGACAAACCGACCTCAGCAGACCTTGGGTATTCATTTTATGAATCCTGTTCCAGTTAAATCCAGCGTTGAACTTATTAAGGGATATCACACTTCTACCACGAGTCTTGATGATGCACGTAACTTCCTATTCTCAATAGGAAAGAAAGTCATTGATGTTATCGATGCACCAGGTTTTGTTTCTAATCGCGTTTTAATGCTTGCCGTCAATGAAGCTATTTTTTTAGTGCAGGAAGGCGTAGCTTCAGCCAGTGATGCAGATCGTGTGTTTGTTGAATGTTTTGGTCATCCGATGGGATTACTTGAAACAGCAGATTTAATAGGGCTTGATACTATATTATTGAGCATTCAAGCTCTCTATGAAAGTTTTAATGATAGTAAGTACAGACCATGCCAACTGTTAAAGAAGATGGTGGCGGCAGGCTTATTAGGTAAAAAAAGTGGCCAAGGATTTTATAATTATGAGTGACGAAATGAATACTATCAAACAGAGTGTGGTTGATTTCATAAAGAGCAAAAGAAATTTGCAGCAGCTTGACTACGACGTACATTTAATAAAAAGCAAAATTATAAACTCCATGTTTCTCGTTCAATTGGTCAAGTTTTCTGAAAAAGAATCTGGTCAAGCTCTTGCTCCAGAGGACTTGAATTTTGATAATTTTTGCACTGTAAATAATATAGCGGCTTTAATACACAAGAATAAATATCGACGGGTGCAATAATGACATGGACTGATAATGATCGAAATCGGTTTCTGCATTGGCGTTCTGTTTGTCGCAGTCAACTATCTGAGGCAGGTGAATTGCATGATAAATCGGGCTATGTAAGTGAACACGCTTTATCGCTTATTTCTCAGGAACGGATGCTTTGCCCATTTATACCCGAGTCGTTTGGTGGTTTGGGGATGTCGATGCACGTTATTGCAGCACTACATGAAGAAATGGGGCGTTCTTGTGCCTCGCTGCGTTCACTATTGACTGTGCATAGCATGGTGGCATTTAGCATAAATCGATCGGGCACTTTTCAACAAAAGCAACGTTTTTTGCCTTATCTCGTGAGTGGTCAATTGCTTGCTGCATTTGCTCTTAGTGAGGAAAGAGCAGGAAGCGATCCTAGCGCAATGATCACTACGGCCTCCCGAAGTGATGAAGGCTGGGTGTTAAATGGTCATAAAAAATGGATTTCACTTGCAACTATTGCCAATCTTTTTTTGGTTTTTGCGCGCACCACAGATGAGCGAATATCAGCTTTCCTAGTGCCTGCCGACCTTCAAGGGGTTAACGTTGAGCCTATCTCAGGAATAAGGTCAATGCGAGCATCAATGCTCGGACATATCCATTTCGATAATTGCCAACTCAACCATGATGCTTTGTTGGGAATAGAAGGGTTCGGATTCCCTTTTATTGCAACCGATGCACTCACCTTAGGACGGCTTTCCGTCGCATCCGGTGCACTAGGTATGTTGCAGGATTGCCTGGAACACCTCACTGTTTATGCTAGTAAACGTCAGCAAGGAGGACAGGTCATTGTCGAACATCAGTTAGTAAAGGAAAAACTCGCCTCGATAATCGTTGACCTAACTGCGGGGCGGGCATTGACTAAAAAAACAGCTATCCAGATGGATGCGGATCAAGTGAATGCCGCAGTCACCGCATGTATTACTAAGCAGTTTTGTTCTCAAGCTTGTTCTCGAGGAACCAGTGATGCTGTACAGCTGTTTGGCGCAAAAGGAATTGCAGAAGATTCACCCGTTTTTCGTCATTATCAGGACGCAAGAGTAAATGAAATAATTGAGGGCTCTACTCAAATTCTATCACTTCTCATTGCTGAGCAGGCCAGCCTAGAGGAACCTTATCCATGAATCCTGACTCGTTATCACGTCAACAGCTGACAACACAGATGAAACGTCATAAACCCGTTAAAATAGTCGCTTGGGATCTTGATAATACGCTATGGGATGGCACCCTATCTGAAAAAGATACAGTGAGTCTGCGCGAGGGAATCCCAGGAATTCTTAACGAATTAGATAGGCGCGGCATTCTTTCGACCGTGGTAAGTAAAAACGATCATCAGGCAGCCCTAACAAAACTGATTGAATTTGGTATCGCTGATTTCTTTGTGATACCACAAATCAATTGGAATGCCAAATCCCATTCGTTAAGCACAATCGCTGAAAGGCTTAACCTTTCACTTGATACTTTCCTTTTCATTGATGACCAACCGTTTGAAAGAGAAGAAGTCGAATTTGCATTTCCTGAGGTGAGAACGCTAGATGGGGCTGATGTTTCTCAGATGCTGGACCGATGCGACCTAAATCCAGAAACAATTTCAGCCGAAGCTAGGCAACGCCGACGGATGTACCAAGATGAAGCAGTTCGCCAATCTTTCGAATCTGAATTCTCAGGTACTCCTGAGGCATTTCTCAAAAGCCTGAACCTCAAACTGAGCATTCGACACGCTACGGTAAAAGATCTTCAGCGTGCCGATGAACTAACCAACCGAACAAGCCAGCTCAATACGACAGGTTATACCTACAGTCTTGATGAGCTGGAATCATTTATATCATCACCCGCTCATCAGCTCCTTGTTGCTAGTCTTGAGGATAAATTTGGCAGCTACGGTATCGTCGGACTTTCACTGATTCATCAGGAAGATAAAAAAAGGACTATTTTACTTTTTCTAATGTCCTGCCGTGTTATGTCACGCGGCATTGGAGAACCATTCTTACAGCGGTTAATCAATGCTTCGTTACAAGCTGGGGATACTTTATGGGCTGAATTAGTGAGAACGGAGCGCAATCTGCCAATGCAAATTACTTATGCATTCGCCGGTTTTGTTCCCGTTGAACAGAATGGGAATCATCAGCTTCTTCAATGGAAGGGCGAGATAACGTCTGATGAGCCAGCACATCTCATGGTGTATTGCGATGACTAATGTAACCGTTTGGTTGTGCAATGCCGTTGATGATGCACCGGACTACAGCATGCTCTCACAGGATGAATTGGATGTAGCCAAGGAGATCGTGTGCATACAAACACGACAGATTTACCTTCATGCCAAACGCCGTCTGCGGCAAATTCTTGCCGAACAAACAGGCATAGCAGCTAACGCTATCAGATTTGATTATTCTCCTTATGGAAAACCGCTACTAAGGCTACCTGCCGGTTTTCATAAAGCAGTTTACTTCAACGTGTCGCATACAAAACGGACTATAGCGATCGCTGTATGCCCCTCTCATCCAATCGGAATTGATGTAGAAGAGTTGTCGAATAGTAGTTCGCTTCACTCAAGCAGCGATATATTTTGCAGTGCGGCTGAAAAAAAATTAATTTTTGCATGCCCCGACTCCCAACGCGATCATCTCTGTCTCGTGTTATGGACCCGTAAAGAAGCATTTCTCAAAGCTACAGGTGTTGGCCTCAGCCGCTCACCCCACACTGTTGATGTAACAATGCCCCGTAACGAGAATATCTTACTTTACAGCTACCGCCATGTTGACACAGTGATCAGCCTAGGCTGCGCGCATTCTGAAGCCTCAGTTAGTTTTATCACAGTTCAGCAAAAGGGCTCACCTATTATGACGAAAAGCATACTTGAACATTCTGAGAACGTCTCGTCTGTCAGAGATGAGTTGAGTCAGCATTACAGCAAAGATGAGTTCTCTATAACCAGAAATCAGACTGTCCACATAGTGAACACACTGGCTGAGCAAATAAGGAACACGGCACATAGAACGCCTGAACGCACTGCCATTATTTCGAATGACCATAACTATACCTTCCATACCTTATTAATACAGGCAGAAAAAGTGGCGAGACATCTTATCGCCCAGGGAATTAGAAAAGGGGAAAGAGTCGCCGTTCTGTGCGATCACGGCATTGATATGGTAACGGGAATGCTTGGATGCATGCTCGCAAACATTATCTATGTACCGCTTGATCCTGACTATCCCGAGTCTCGTCTTCGCATGATGCTTCAGGCCGCGTTTGTTAGTGGCTGCCTTCATGATGATGCTCACCTAAATCTAGCTATAAAACTTAATGACATCGATTGTACGCTCATCAATTTGCACACAGAAGAATTTGCGGCTTCTAAGGCCCCCCTCCCCTCAATTTCTCTGGATGACCCGGTGTATCTTCTTTTTACCTCCGGTTCAACTGGAACACCTAAATGGGCACTCCAGACGCACCGTAATGTCATGGTACAAGTGACAAATCATATTCATGCTTTATCACTGAGCCCTAACGACCGATTATCCCTAATATCTTCCTTTTGCTTTGACGCGTCTGTAACCGATTTGTATGCAGGTCTCTGTATAGGTGCATCGGTTATCACAATGAATGCCAAGAAAATGGGTTTTGATGACATTACTCACTCGCTGGTTCAGCATCAAGTTACCGTCTGGCATTCTACCCCGACAGCCTTTCGAAAGCTTATCACAAGCCTAAAAACGCACCGTTCAGTCCCTCCTTTACGTGTTCTTTTACTTGGGGGAGAAGCAGTATTTGCTCACGATGTTACGGCTGCGGTTGAGTATATCTCTGCCGACTGTATCTTCATCAATGGCTATGGCACGACTGAAGCCAGTTTTATGTGCCAAAACATTTTCAGGGCTGGGGACTATAGCGGGGGAGTGACAGTACCAGTTGGTTTCCCTATTCCTGGTTTTACGTTCCACATTCGGACGTCGGACACAGACGAAGGCAAAGAAGGTGAGCTTCGAGTAACCAGCCCTTTTCTCGCCACTTGGGGACATATCTCTGAAAAAATTCCTACCCATATTGCCGAACCACTTACTGAAAAATCTTACGCTACTGGTGACATCGTTACCTATTCAAATACAGATGGGTTGTGTCATTCAGGCCGGAAAGATCACCAAGTTAAACTTAGAGGATATCGGATTGATTTAACGGAAATAGAAGGTAATCTTGCCACATTTGAAGGGATAGTGACGGCAACTGTAGGTATATGGCAGCGTTCCAATGCAGATGAGCCGTTATTGTCTGCTTGGATTGTTAATAAAAAAGGGTATCGTTTAAACAAACTTGAAATTAGACGACATATCGCGCAGATACTTCCCGATTATATGGTGCCTGTACTTATTACCTTCATTGATGCAATGCCGTTAACCCCCTCAGGAAAGGTTGATAGGAAAAAACTGCCTTCTCCTCATGAGGGTCTTGAGACACTTACTCTCAGCCGGGAAATGACAGTTGCTGAACAAAGGATAGCATTCCTCATAAAAAATCGGTTGGGTGTGCTAAATACAGATCCTGATTTTAGTTTCTTTGAATTGGGGCTGACATCTTTAATGCTTGCAGAACTTTATCAGCATCTAGTCGAAACCCAAAACATTACATTTCCTTTATATAAGCTCTTTGAGTATCCATCTATTTCGAAATTAGCATGTTTCATAGAAGGTTGCTCTGTCATTACAACAACACCAAGTAGTATTACATCTATTAATGCAAGGTTGGAAAAAAGACAACTGGCGAGGAAAAAATTAATATGAATGATTATCACGATGCAGTCGCCGTTATAGGTTATGCACTACAGGCACCCGCTTCGGACGATATTGAACAATTCTGGAGTAATCTGACTTCTAGAAAAAATCTTATCAGTAGATTTTCGAGAGAAGAGCTTATATCTGCGGGTTACAAACTGGAGACGATCGAAGATCCTACATTTGTTCCTACTTTTGGTGTTCTCAACAATTCAGATTGCTTCGATAATCAGTTTTTCGGATATACGGCAAGAGATGCGCAACTGATGGATCCACAGCAACGTATTTTCCTTGAAAGCACATGGAATGCGATCGAAAATGCTGGTTACGACCCATTAAATTGTGATAATGAAAATGTTGGAATTTTTGCTGGATGTTCATTAAATAAATACTTTCTGCTAAATCTTATGAGCAACCCCGAAGTCATGGCTGATTTTTCACCTGAGACTGGACAAGGAATCCCAGATTTTATTGCTTCTGATTATATCTCTCTGAGGACGGCTTACAACCTGGGTCTCAGTGGGCCTGCTTTAACAGTCCAGACCGCATGTTCTTCAGGACTTACTGCTATCGCAATGGCGTGCCAGCACTTAACTGAGTATCGGTGCAATTTGGCAGTGGCTGGAGCGTCTTCAGTTAGTGGTAAAGGGCCCAGAGGTTATACCGCGCAGCATGAAGGGATGTTGTCCCCCAAAGGCATATGTAGGCCATTCGACCAATATGCAGATGGCTCAGTGTTTGGTGATGGAGTGGGGACTGTCGTTCTCAAACGCTACGACGAGGCTGTTAGGGACGGTGATCCCATTAAGGCGGTCATTCGTGGATGGGCAGTGAGAAATGATGGTAATAACAAAGCCGGTTTTTCTGCCCCTAGCGTTCATGGACAATGTTCAACGATCTATGAGGCAATAGTCAGTGCAGGGATTGATGTTGAAACTATTGGATATGTAGAAGCCCATGGCAGTGGAACGTATGTTGGTGATCCGATTGAAGTTGAAGGACTTCAACTAGCATTCAGACAAGCAGGTGACAAACGTCAGCAAGGTTGTGTTTTAGGCTCAGTTAAAGGGAATACTGGCCATCTCGATGCAGCTGCGGGCATTGTTGGTTTTATCAAGACAGTATTATGCGTAGAGCGAGGGCTAATACCGGGTACGTTACATTTTAAACAAGCAAATAATAGCCTAAATTTAGACAATAGTCCATTTTATGTATCTGCGGATAATGTCGAGTTTCCCGTCTGGGGAGGGGCCCCTCGTCGTGCTGGAATAAGTTCAATCGGCATGGGAGGGACCAATGCACATGTTGTGATCGAACAGTATGTTCCTTCCATACTTAAGGATAAAAGCTCCTCCACTGATGAACCCGTAGCATTGGTTTTCAGTAGTAAAACTATGGATGGACTTAAGCGTCAAATTGCCGAATTTAGCCTATTTTCAGCCAAGTCGCCTTCGATAAGGCTACAGGATGCAGCCTATACCCTACATAGTGGACGTCACCCCTATGAATACCGGACAACATTAGTGGGAAAAACATGGCCTGAATGCTCCTCTGCAGCTGAAGCACTACCGAAGTCCAGAAACTGGGCTATCCGGGCAATGCCACACGAACACTGTTGTTACATGTTTTCCGGCATGGGGCAGCAATATGACGGCATGGGGGCCGACTTGTATCATAGCAATTCTATTTTTAGATCTAGTTTTGATGAAAGCCTGCGTTATGCTAGGGACATCTTAAATCTCTCACTTGACTGGGTAATAACTTCCCCACTTGTTAATAATACGAAAAAAGATGATGCATTCTTCCAGATGCTCGGTCAGCCCCGCGAGTCGTCAAGTTATACTACGACACAACTCCATACCGGTCTGGCGGCCTTCGAAGTTGCTGTCTTTGAGATGCTTAAAGCAAACGGAATAAGACCAGATATGCTGGCGGGACATTCTTTAGGCGAATATGCAGCCATATGCTGTGCCGGAATGATTACGTTGCATCAGATGCTGGATATGGTGAATGAGCGCGCAAAATTTATCGATAAAGCGCCTCCTGGTGCGATGCTTAGTGCGCCGCTTACTGAAAAAGTCGCACAGACTTACACTTCGGAACGTATTAGTATTGCCGCAGTTAACGGGCGAGAACTCATTACATTTTCAGGTTCGCCAGAAGATATTGACGCACTGGAGTATCAGCTTAGTCAAAATGATATAGCGTCACGACGACTAGATGCAGATAAAGCTTTTCATTCCCACTTACTGAGTGCCGGGGAAGGTATGTCTGTTGATATGCTTAAGCATATCATATTTACAGATCCAAAGATTCCAGTGATATCGGCTCTGGATGGATCAACATTAACGGCAAAAAAAGTCTCTGATGTAAGCTATTGGCAAAAGCATATGACCCAAACTGTAAGATGGCATGACGTAGTCAACTCTGTCGCGAATAACGCATCCGTTCTTTTTATTGAAATTGGTCCCGGAGCCGGATTGTGCAGTCTTATTGAAGAGGAATATACCGATCATCCTGTACATGCTGTTCCACTTATACCGGCAAATTATGATCGTCAACACGGTTTGACATATTTTCGGGGTGCATTAGGGAAACTATGGTGTCATGGTCTGGAAGTCGCATTTCCATCGCTGACTGGGTCCTCGAAAGGGAGGCGTACTTCAATCCCCACAACCTCTTTTGAGAGAAAACCTCACTGGGTTGAAAAGAAAACTTCTGTCAGCTTGACTGTTTTGAATAAATCCCCCGCTATACCAGCTGATATACTTTTAGAAAGAGTCGTATCTCCCATTACTTCCAGCGCCCCGCTTTCTTCAGTTAGTACTGCAGTACAAAGCTTTGATGGAAGACTGGCTGAACAAATTCTGGATATCTGGCGTAAGTTTTTTGGGAGTGATGTACTTACGGCGCATGATGACTTTCTAGCCGCAGGTGGTCATTCTTTATTGGCATTGCAAATTTCAAACGCGTTATGGCGCAAGCTTAATCTCAAAATCTCCGTGAGAACTATTCTTGAATTAAGGACTGTCAACAACATCATTCTCTGGCTTGAAGAAAACAGTGATATGCAAAACAACAGTTGTCAGCAGTCTCTCCTCCAAGAAATTGAGACACTCGATACCACGGCAAAGATTCAAGCACTTGAACGCTGGCTCATCGATTTAATCGAGCCCCTCCTTAGCCTCCCACGCGGAACGCTTACCGAAGAAAGTCGACTATCACGCGAGCAACTTAAGAGCATTACCGCAGATCTAATTGATTCTTTTCGTAAAGCTTTTTCGGCGCCACTCTATCCGAATGAGATTGATCAGGATATGAGCATATATGAACTGGCACTACTTGCGAAGTCGTTTACTGAGTCCATGACACCGCTGGTAATAAGTGAAACAGAAAAGGTTCACTCAACACAAACACCAGAAAAAATTCCTGGTGTCTGTATGCTACTATCGAGCGTTCGTTCAGGCTCCACGCTTTTAAGGGTCATGCTAGAAGGGCACACACATCTTTTCTCTCCTCCAGAATTACATCTTCTTGCCTATGAGGATATGGAGCAACGCACTAAATTTGAAAATTCGCCAGACCGCGATCAAGGTATTGAAATTGCGTTGACAGAACTTGCCGCAGGCAATCGTGGGTTAGCCAGTGCCAAAGTTCAACAAATGAATAGTGAAAACTGGAAAACAGAAAAGGTGTATCGTTATTTAGCAGACCAAGCGAAACCCTCTTTGTTAGTAGATAAGTCTCCTGGCAATGCCAATCATTACGAGAGTCTTCTCAAAGCAGAAATGATTTTTGATAATCCAAAATATATTTTTCTTGTAAGGCATCCTTATTCTGTTATCGAATCTGTAATGCGTAATCGTTTTAACAAACTTATGGGGGCTGATGGGATATCGCCTCAGCAATTTGGGGATTTCCTTTGGTATCGTAGCAATTCAAATATCACCCAATTCCTCTCTACAATTAGTTCCGAGCGGTATCTCTTCATTCGATATGAAGATATTCTGGAAAATACTGAACGAGAAACAAAACGTATCTGTGCATTTCTTGATATTCCTTATCAAGATGCGTTATTACATCCTTATAGTGGTCGGCGTATGCGAGATGGTTTGGGTGATCCTAATCTCCAAACACATGACACTATAAGAATCGACTATAAAGAAGGCTGGAAAAACATTCAATTACCTGCTCGATTATCACGAGCGACCGCCGGATTAGCTCAGCAGTTGGGGTATGATTTAACTCTCGCCGATGCAGTGTCATTACCTTTTTTGCATAGTGGGACTAAAAGAGAACGTTCAGGCAATCACAACGAATCCTTATTTCTGCAGTGTGAGATTGTTCCGCTGAAGCAGGGGGCAACTCAAGAAAAAGAAAATATCTATTTGATACATGCGCTTGATGGAACGGTCGACTTTTACCGATTACTGGCAGACAAATTACCTAATGACTATAATGTTTATGGTATCGCATTAAAAACCTCCTTAGAGGATGAGAGGGAATGGGATATTGACCACCTATCATCTCTTTATGCTGAGTGCATAGTATCTCACAGTAAAAATAATTCGTTCCGAATAGCAGGTTGGTCGTTTGGTGGAATGCTTGCTGCAATTACAGGTGAAAAATTAATGCAATCATGTTCCTTTAATGGACCAGTTATCGTCCTTGATACTCCTGCACCCTTTAATCGAATGTCACATGAAAATAATTTCCTTTTTGCGCTCTGTGAATTTGCAAAAACATTGTTCACTCAGGCGGGCACCACTATGCCTAAATCACTGGACATTAAAAAATTAGCTGATATGGGAAGGGAGGAGGCTGTTCAATTAGTTATGGTGACATTATTACGAATGAATATTGTTCCTGAAAGCATGCTCAAAAATGATTTTATGATGCGTCTCAGTGTATATGAAAAAAACCTCAACGCAGCCAGTAACTACAACCGACAGACAATAGATATTCCTGTAGGTCTTATCCGTGCCAATAATAACCAAATGAAAGAAGAAAGGTTCATGCATCCTAACTTTGAACATGAAGATGGTGTATATGGTTGGTCACTGCTCACTCAGCAGACAGTAGACATATTTCCTGTAAGCGCTGACCATTACACCATGCTGCGTCACCAATCTATTGAAGAGACTGCCCATGCATTTACGCATGCGCTATCGCACTGGGAATGCTCTAAATTACAAAATAACGACTAGAAATTTTAGTAACGACCTCAATGCTTTAACTGGAAGGAAACATTATGGCGCATATAATATTTATCGATTCAAATGAAAGTGGTATTGCTGCCATTGCATGTGCAAAAGCGATGGGTCACCAAGTGACCTTCGTGAAAAGTCGTGATTATGCGTTCTTTCAGGATACACCTGAAACTCGCGCGGTTTTGAATGATGTAGATTTTATTATTGAGGTACCTGTCACGTCAGATCAAGAGCTCGTCTACACAGCACTAGCACCGCATGTTGAATTATATCCTGCAGATGTTGGCATCTCCCAATGCGATGGGGCAATTGAAACTTCTGCCGTGGTTTTTGAACGATTGGGCATTCCGTCTACACCATCAACAGGGGTCAAACTTGCCCGGCATAAAGATTTGAGCCGTCAAGCCTTGGCCGATGCGGGCTTGGCTAATGCACAGTTTAGGCTAGTCAACTCCATTGAAGACGCACTAAAAGCAGCAGACGAAATTGGCTATCCTGTAGTTGTAAAGCCACCTAGCGGGCTTGATAGTATTCAAGTATCTGTGGCTAATGACCCGATTATGCTCGCACAAGCTGCACAATCTGTATTAGATGCCGGAAAATCAAAGCCTAGACAACTTCGTGAAATATTTGAACGTGGAGTCTTGGTAGAAGAAGTACTTCGCGGAAAAATTGTTTCGGTAGAAATTGGCTTGAGAAACCAACGGGCCTTTCGCTTTATGTGCTCAGGACGCTTCAATACAGACATTGATGAATGTATCCCTATGGGGGTGACAATGCCGGAAAAACTTGCAGATGATGAGAGGGAGCGTTGCTTTGAGTATGCGGAAAATGTCTGCCGTGCGTTGGGATTGACTCTCGGTGTATTCCATATCGAATTGATGATTACTCCACATAGAGGTCCAATACTAATTGAAGCAAATGCACGATTAATGGGAGGTGTAATGCCTTCGGTTTATAAAAAAATCACAGGTGAAAAAATTGAAGCTTGGATGATTAATATTTTTCTAGGAGTCAATCTAGATAAACCACTTCCGATACCAAATAGCGTCGCTATGGTGCGTCGTGTGATTGCCAGAAAAGAGAGTAATATACAGGAAAACTTCAACATTTCTGACATTGATAATATCGTGCAAGACAGCATTCATAATGTTGTAAACTACAATATGTATGCAGACGTTCGAGTTAAAGAACATGAACTATTAGGTCGATTTATCACAGTTGCTGATTCACATGAAAAAGCCTTCGAACTTGCAGAATTGAATTTGAATATTATTGAGCATAAATTAGGTATCGAGTTAGTCCATACCGCGATACCATAATCAATATAAAAACAGGTCATTAAGGGTGTGGGGCCCCCTCCCCCCCCCCCCCTATTTTTAAAGGTGGTAGTGACCTGCACCTAATCTTAGATACATCGTTCAGTTGGTAATATCGCTTTGATTAACTTCTAAGGTTCAGTTAAGCGGGGTAATTAGAAAACTCACAGCCAGAAGCGCCCATCGCTAACTAGTTCTTAAAAAACACTATCAATGGCATATTTTTCTTACGGTATTCACGAAATAAGGTTATTGAAAAATATGGTCTACCCGTAGGCAGACCATAATTTTTATTTTTAGACTTTTAAGCAGTAACGACGTTTGAGACGTTGCCCACCACAGCTGATCTGCCTTGTGGACTTCCCGCCTGTATCCACAAATAAACGGTCCTGCCTGGTCAACAAGGCTGTGATCTGCTTTAAATCACCATTAATATTTGCCTTAAAGAAATCTGCTTTAACAGCAAGGACATTAATACCACTGATAGTGGTTGCGATGACATTAACTTCATTAAGTGTTTCGATGTTCCAGGTATCAGCGGAAAGCGGATAAGCATTTTCCTTCAGCGCCTTCTTCAACACCTGATTGAATACCTCTTTTTTTTGGAGTGTTTTATCACAAGCCTGCATGTAGCAGTATGATATACCCTCCATGACCTCCCTTAGTGTAAAAGGAAGTATCTTGCATTTAACGGCAATAGCACTGTAAGTATCCCGCATAATCGTGCCATACACATTTAGAGATCATCCGGCATAATCAATCTGCCAACGAAGGAGATCGCTATGCGTAAAGCCCGTTTTACTGAGCATCAGATCATCGCTGTGATTAAGTCGGTTGAAGCCGGACGAACCGTTAAAGATGTCTGCCGGGACGCCGGTATCTCTGAGGCCACCTACTATAACTGGAAGTCCAGATATGGTGGCATGGAAGCCTCTGATATTAAAAAGATCAAGGATCTTGAGGACGAGAACAGGCGTCTTAAACAGATGTTTGCCGATCTTAGCCTTGAGAACCGGGCGCTGAAAGACGTTATCGAAAAAAAGCTTTAAAACCAGCCTTTAAGCGTGAGCTGGTCACTCATCTGATAACGACGTTCGGACTCAGTATCCGTCAGGCCTGCCGGAGTCTCAATCTGAGCAGAACGGTTTACCATTACCGCCCGGATACCACGCGTGATGAGCCCGTTATTACCGCATTGCAGGCGGTGGCTGAACGATACCCACGATACGGTTTTCCGAAGCTTTACCAGGTTCTGCGACGGCAGGGATACCCGTGGAATCACAAAAGGCTCCACCGTATTTATTGTCTGC
>NZ_SMBY01000005.1 GCF_004342665.1 Samsonia erythrinae
GATTTTTATCTGTTCAGAACGCTGAATGAAGTACGTGAAATCACGGAAAAATGGTTATCAGAATATAACTGTGAACGTCCGCATGAATCGCTGAAAAATATGACACCGGAGGAATACCGACAGCACCATTATTTGGCCGGGAACTCAAAAAATGCATGGAACTAAAATGGGTCTATTTACACAGCCCCAACGGTATTTCTAGACGCTGTAGAAGCTGGGTTGGAAGGCGATTCACCTCAGATTTTGTCATTATTCCGAAGTGATGAAGGGATAATGCAACCCACAGAATACCTTTCAAATTTGTTATGGGCATTAGAGATGCTAGCGCGTAGTCCGAGTTATCTAATGCAATCAGCACTTTTACTGGCTTGGTTAGATGATGTCGATCCCGGAGGTCGATGGGGTAACCGTCCAGCAGTTTCTTTAAGGCGGATTTTTGTTAGTTGGTCACCACAAACTTATGCTAATTCATCACAACGTATTAAGGTCATTGATCGGATCATATCGATGCATCCAATTGCTGGTTGGAAGTTATTGCTCGCATTAGCACCTCGTTCAAACGATACTTCAGAACCTTCTTCTATGCCAAATTGGCGTGATTTCACTCTTAATGAGCCGGAGTCGATTACCTGGTCCTCTGTTGCAACAGCAGCATGTGAAATCGGTGACAGATTATTAATGCATATAAATGGGAGGTGCGAACGGTGGTTTGAACTTTTCCACCTTTGGGGGAATTTTGATTCAAACTGGAAATTTTCAGCAGCTAAGCAATTAGCTGATTACTCCCTTAACCTCACATCATCTGATGAAAAAGAAAGGTTGTGGAATGAGTTACGGCATTTTTTACAAAGAAACCGTGGTTTTAAAGATGCTCCATGGGCTCTGTCTGAAGAAGAATTAGCACCGTTGGATGCTACATTTGTTTCACTAACACCAGAAAATGTCGAGGAGCGTTTTCGCTGGCTATTTTGTGCAGGAGCCAATGAGCTAGGCGAAAATTATGATTGGCAAACACAACGAAATAGGCTCGAAGAGAGACAATCGGAAGCAGTAGAGTTCTTACTTGCAGAACTTGAATTTGAACAAATATTTCATTTCTCTTCGACAATTACGCTGCACTACGATTTTGGTCTTGCTTTAGCGCGATCTTCAACAAATTGTGGGCATAAACATTTTCTAATGAAAAAAACTCTAATTTCTGGTGATTCAGATATAGCAAATATTGGTTTGGGAATTCTTTATGGACTCAAAGCCACGAAAAGTTCAGAAAGCGAAACTTGGGTTCATGAAATATGGGAACAAGCTATAACTGATAATTGGGGGAAGTTGGCGGAAGTACGCATTGCCCAAGTATTACCACCTGTAATGTCGCTTTGGCTTAAAATAGAATCGAGGCCAGTTAATATTAGTACAATATATTGGCAGACGATCCCTACATTTAGGATTTCTGCGGATATAGAGCTTGAGTATGTCATTGACCATTTACTTCTGGCAGACCGAAGTCACGATGCTCTTGCGTGGCTTGCTAATAATATAAAGATAGAACCAGAAGGCTCAGTTATTATTAGAGTAATGCATACCGCTGCGAGCACTACAGACTCTTCCAATAATGACAATACGATGTCGAGCTATTATATTGGCATTCTCCTAGATTATCTGGAGAGTGATGTAAATACTTCAATAGAAGAAATTGTGAGGCTCGAATGGGTTTATTTTCAAGTTTTAAGGCATTCACGACATCCAGCCAGAAACTTACATCAGGCTCTTGCTAAAGACCCTGTGTTTTTTACCTCACTAATGAAATTACTCTATCTACCTGAAGAAGATAGTGGTGTAGTTGAATCTGAACCAGCAAATTCTAAGCAGGCCCGTGATCTAGCAAGCCAGGCATATCAAGTTTTGCATGATTGGGCAATTGTACCCGGGACCGATGAGAACGGGACTATTGACTCTTATGTATTGATGTCGTGGGTCAAGCAAGCTCGTCAATTACTGAAGTCTGCAGGTCGTGGTGAAATAGGTGATAACACGATTGGCATGATTCTCTCTGCCGCAAAAAGAAAAATAAATGAAACTTGGCCGCCAGAAGCAATTTGCGAAGTTATTGAGTTTGCTAGAAGTCGAGCAATGGAGAGTGGTTTTGAAGTTGGTGTTTACAACCGCCGTGGCGTAACTGTACGCATGCCACACGATGGTGGTGGGCAAGAACGAATATTAGTAGAACGCTATAAACAAGATGCTGATGATCTTAGATTTGAATGGCCTCGAACCGCAGCTTGCTTAGACCGCATTGCAATAAGCTATCAACAAGATGCAATTAGAGAAGATCACAGTGCGGACCAAGGTGATTGGTTATAAACCCTTTTATCATAATTGTATTTATTGAGTTTTTTAAATATGCAAAGGAGATTACATGCAAAGAAATTTATTAAAATACTTAAAATCATCCACAGGAAAATTAAGGAAATGTCAAGAAGAAGCTGTGGAGAAATTTTTTAAATTTAAGAAAAGAAATATTCGTGATAAGGCATGCTTAATTAACTTACCAACGGGAGCGGGTAAAACAGGTGTCATAAGTTTAATATCACATCTAAGTAAAGAGCGAAATATTTTAATTATCTGTCATAGGAGAGCAGTTAAGGAACAGCTCTATAAAGAAGTATCAAGTAGATTTTTTAGAGTGACGTTAAACGATCCAGATATAAAACTAAAGAATACATTTAAAAACATTAATAATTTAAATGAAGATGGTATATATATATCAACATTTCAAAAACTATCAATGTTATCACCAGAAGACCTAGATGAGACACAAAGTTTCTTTGATCTTATTATTATTGATGAAGGTCATTCTGAACCATCTCCTGTATGGCGAGAAATCGTACGACAATCAGATGCAATAAAAGTTGTAATAACGGCAACACCATATAGGAATGATCTTTTCGAATTAAACGTTGACTTAGATGATTATTTTATCTTTACATTTAAACAGGCTATTTCTGATAAAATAATTACTGAGCCAAATTTCATTCAAGTGAATTCAATGGAGAAAATGCTTCAAGAAGTACAGGTTTTTCTAGAAAAAAATGAAAATATAAAATGCATAATAAAATGTAAAGATGCCTATGATATATCTCGATACCACGAATCAATTTCTAAAAAATTCAAAACAGTAAGTATACATGAGACATTTAGAAATGATGAAGTTAGCGGTAAATTTAAATCAGTAAATTCCGCATTAAAATCTGACAACATAAGAGTTCTTATTCATCAACATAAACTTGATGAAGGTGTAGATTTGCCTGAAGCAAAATTACTAGTTTCAACCTATCAAGTTGGAAGTGGTAGAGAATTGGTTCAAACTATTGGGAGAGTTGTTAGGAATTACAATTCAATAGAACCGATGATAATAGATCTTGCTAGTTTATCCAATGAAAGAATGTGGCAAAGTTACCGCGTATTTGATGACTACATATCCACACCTAGCGGTTCAAAAGGATTTATAAAATCGCTAAGCACAACTAACCTAATAAAAGGATTTCTTGATAACTTCCCTGAATACAGCTACTTCTCTAGTCGTTTCAGAGAACGATTGGACTTGCAATCCATAAATGCCAATGATATTTCAATACCATTGGCATCCGTTTGCTTTATAGAAAAAGGGCCTAATTACTCACCCCCCCTTCTTTTGGATAAAATATATTGGGAACTGCATACACAAGGTTCACTTGTTAAAGAAATAAAAAATGACCATAATGTATTCATGTATCTATACATATCATTCAATAGCTCAAAATATCTTTCTGATAAGTTATTTTTTGAACCAAAGCTAGAAATAATAATAATTAAAGAGTTATCTAATAGCATAGCTATCTTTGACAGCGCTGGTGCCAAGTATGCAAATAGAATCGACTTAAATCTTTCAAACCCTATAAATATCAATAGATTAACAGCATTAGCTGCAGCCACTAAAGTCCGTGAAATAAAAGAAGCTCACTCAAGGGCTATAGGTACTGCAAAAAATAGACCGGAAGCGATGTCCTTAAAAGGTAAAAATTTAGAAAATATAAATAGCACTCAGCGCAATGCCATGTACGCACTAACAACATTGAAAGTAGTTAATAAGGATGAACAAGGGAAAAATGACAGTAGTTTCTATATAGGGGCTAGGTCTGGTCGTGTCTCTGACCAAATGGAAAGGAATTTTAGTATAGAAGAACTATCTGAATGGATTGAGAAAATTGATTTAGGAACAGCAAAAGAAGCAACTAATAATGGCCGATTAATAAAGTCATTCTCGCAACCCATCAATGAAAAACCCAATTCCGATATAGTTTCAATTATTCTAGATTTATCAGATTTCGATACCGGATTAATTTCCGAAAAGAATTTCCTACCGGACTATTATTACCTTCAATATTCAGAAGATGAAGGTGCGGAGTTATTTGTTGGTTCAAAACCATTTAAAATACAAATTCAGCATGAAGAAGATAAACATAGTTATCTTTTGACAACTACTAACAATTATGATGATTTCAATAAAATAATTGCTTATTTAAATAATGACTATTTTAGAATTCTTTTCTTAGACGGAACAACATATAGTGCGTCGAAATTTTATAAATTTTCACTTCCTTTTGAAAAAGGTATTACTGCTGAGGAAAGTTGGTCGGGACGTTCACTCATAAGCATTCCAGCCCTGCTTTCAAAGGGTCTTAAAGAAAAAGGAAAGTATGATGAAAATGATATGTATATTAATACTACAAGCACAAGCTTTGATAAGAATTCTATATTTTATTTAATTGATCAATTAAAAAACCACTCAAATAGCAATGCTACTCTTCCACAATTAGGACCCTTTCATCCTTATATTCCAAATTGCGATCTCGTTCTTTGCACTGACATGGATACAGAACCATGTGATTTTATCGTATCATCACCGGATAAATTATGTTTCATTCATGTAAAATGTGGGAAATCATCCAGTTCTCCAAAATCCTCAGCAGGAGCGATAGCAGAGGTCGGAAGTCAAGCAATTAAAAACTTAACCTATCTGATTTCACACTCAGATGCTAATACCCCAGGAAACTACTCTATTTGGGATAAAGCATGGCCATCCCATAAAGCCAAACATAAACTTGAGTCTCGTTTTAGATTAGCCTTTAACGAAATTGGAAAGATCCCTAATAAAGAAAATAAACTTAAGGAAAAAACCTGGGAGTTAATATCTAATAGAAGAAAATCACCACTGTGCAATAAAGAAATATGGATAGTAATGGGCAACTCTTTTTCGAAAAAACATTTCATTGAAGAGATGTCAAAAGATACTGACCAGCAATCTGAAACAATACAAGCTTTTCAACTAATCGAAGATTGGTTAAGTAGTGCTGATGAGATGGGTGTAGATATAAAAATATTCACATCATAACAAACTCACTTCCCCGACACATTTAAGTGTGTCAGGGAAGTCATGGATAACCAATTCAACTGATTATTTTTTTAATGACTAATAAATGCCATTTACTCTCTGACTCCACAACAATAAGGAAGGGATAATGTTTTGATTCATGTCCTGACATCACGCTGGTTAGATCCGCTGCGGGATTGTATTCCGTAGGCTGGTAACTATGGCGTAATGAAAGACTTCCCCGGAGCAATGGCGAACCTTCTTGGTTTCTCTGTCGCACCACGGCTTACCGGGATACTTACACTTCATTAGGGCATATCCCTGGACCGAACACAGATTGCCCCCCACTTATGCCCCCAACTGTGATTTGATTCCAGTTGATACCAAAAGATAAGGTACGGGCTAGAAACTAGCCGTATACGGGCTTTGAGTTGGTTTCGGTAGACTTGGCAAAAGTTTGAAATGGTGCCGATTATGGAGTCGAACATACGAACTGTCCATTCCGAAAGCGAGCCAATTCCAAAATGAGTACAAGCATGAGTATAATTAAAGAACATTAGAAATTAAAACATTTAATATCAATAAAATACAATAAAAGTCATGGTTCAACGTCTAAACAGCCGCTGTTGTCTCATGCGATCTCAGTGAATCGCATAAAGACTAGAAAACCCCATAAAATCCACGCAATTGCGTGGATTTTTATCGTCTGAACCACAGGGTTTCTGCGTTCATTCAGGCAACCACCATTGAGTGAATGTCTGCTGGGGATTATCAATTTGGACACGTTCGCCGATACGCGGCGTCATCAGCCGCCAATCACGGCCCTGGCTGGCCTGGGCCATTCGCTCCAGCGGTTCGTTCCAACGGTGGTGCGCCAGTTTGAATTTACTGTTATGGCTCGGCAACACCGCTTTGGCCTTTAAATCGCTGGCTGCCTGCGCGCTTTCCTCCGGCGTCATATGAACATGAGGCCACTCCCGATCGTACTGTCCACACTCCATTATCGCGATATCAAACTCGCCTAAGCGCTCGGCGATCGCTGTGTAATGTGCGCCATAACCGCTGTCTCCGCCAAGATACAGACGGTGCTGCGGGGTTATCAGCGCAAAGGATCCCCACAGCGTTTGATTCCGTTTAAAGAGTCGGCCGGAAAAATGCTGCGCAGGCAGCACATGGATTTCCACCCCATCCTCTTGCAAACGGCTGAACCAGCCGCCTTCCGTAATATTTTCCTGAGGGAATCCCCATTTCACAAAATAGGAGCCTACGCCGGTAGGCGTGACGATACGGCGAATCTTCCCGCGTAGCGCATTTAACGTCGGATAATCCAGATGATCCCAATGATCGTGGGTAATCAGGAGATAATCGATGACGGGAATATCCTCCGGTGAATAAATATTGCTGCCGTTGAACGCGACATTGGTGCGCGGTATCGGCGAGGCGTTATCACTGAATACCGGATCCAACAGGAACGTTTTTCCTTCCAGTTGAATAAAATAACTGGAGTGCCCCATCCAGATGATGACGTTATCCATTTTACTAAGCTGATGGAGATCGGTCTTTCGCGAAGGCAGTCGGGTTTCCGGCAACGCCTCGGGATCTTTAGCAAACAGAAAGCGGTACAGTAAGGTTATCCTGCTCTGGTTTCCCACCGCCGGTCGGGCTACCGGGTTGTGGAACGCGCCATCGTGGAAAAGTGGGTTTCCCGGTTGCGGTTTTACCTCCGGTGAAACGTACTGCGGCTGCGTCACCCAGCCATAAACGGCTAACACAATCACAGCCAAAATAAGCAGCAAGAGCATATATTTGATCCGGTGTTTTTTTACCATGATGATTTCAGCCAGTTATGCACAAACGTAATGACGATGGCAAGGCAAGAGACTGGCGTTAGGCACAAAAAAACGAAGGCACTCGCCTTCGCTCAATATCGGCGCTTCGCAGGTGATGACCGTCGCCGCCCCATTGGGTTACTTTTTAAGTGCCAGCAACGCCTGACCTATCTCTGTCACGAATTTATCCTGCTGCCCGAGGATATTACGCCTTTCGGCTTTATCCTGAACATTTTTAATCACGCTGATTGCCTGAACTTCCAGCACTCGCCCTTTAATCAGCGCCGAACAAAGGGAGTGCATAATTTTGTTATTCAGAACAGTTTGTAAGCAGCGATAAGGGGTTGCATCGTCAATCTGCCCTGCGCGCTGGTCGGGTTTAATGCGCTGGCGCAGCATTTCCTTTTCGGTACTGGCAATCACCGCATCCAAATCGCTGGGTTTGGCGGCAAGAGGAATGTTGCCATTGCGGTCTGGCGGTAACATATACAGCGACACCAGCGCCTTATTCCCCGTCGAAGCATCGACATACTCGGTCTGAACCATGTGATTTGGCACATCGACGACTTTGTCTCGCTGAATCATATTCGACAGCCGTGCAGGCAATGCCGCGGTGAGATCCTGCGTAGTATAGCCGGCGAACGAATCAGGCGACGGGGTCTCCGCCAATCCATATAGCGGAAGCGTCAGCAGCAGCGCGACAATTCCCTTATTTATCCTACTGATTTTCATTCAATCCCTCTGCTATTGATGATGTAAATCCCTGTCCGTCAGGTTTATTTTACCAGCCTCGGGTTATGTTACCCTTGCGATGATAATGTTTAAACGCGACAGAAACAGAAAAGCATAGCATTTCTTATACAAAGCGTTGTCGGGTGAAGATCAAGGAAGTGAAGATAAAAAGACATGAAATATAACCAGATGATATTTATCCGGGCGATAGCTATCCGCTACCTTTATAGAGATTATTTTTTTCAGGAGGTGTATGGATATGGCTGAAAATATCCCCTGTTGTGATAAATCATTATCGCTTGAGCAACAGCTTATTCACTGGCGGCGGCATTTACATCAGTACCCGGAATTGTCCAATCAGGAACATCACACCACCGCGTGCATTACCCATTGGCTGCAAGAAAAAGATATCCGACTTTTACCCCTCTCGTTAACTTCTGGCGTCGTTGCCGAAATCGGACACGGCAGCGGGCCCGTTATTGCGTTGCGTGCGGATATAGACGCGCTGCCGATTGAGGAGTTGGTCAACGTGGCTTTTCGATCGCAGCACGCTGGCGTGATGCATGCCTGTGGACACGATTTCCATACCGCTGTGATGTTGGGAGCCGCCTGTTTGCTTAAGAAACGTGAACACCGGCTGCCGGGGAAAGTTCGGCTACTCTTTCAGCCGGCGGAAGAGGTTTCAACAGGCGCCAGACAGCTTATCCGCGCGGGCGCGCTTACGGATGTCGCCGCCATTTTCGGCCTGCACAACGCGCCGGAACTTCCCGCCGGGACGTTTGCCACGCGCAGCGGATCCTTCTATGCCAACGTGGATCGTTTTTCCATATCCATTACCGGTAAAGGCGCGCACGCGGCCAAGCCGGAACAAGGCATCGACAGCATCGTCACCGCCTGTCATATCGTCAACGCCATACAAACCCTGCCCAGTCGCAGCTTCAGCTCTTTGGAGTCGCTGGTGATCAGCATCACGCGTATTCAGGGCGGCAATACCTGGAATGTGCTGCCGCAAACGGTGGAGCTGGAAGGCACGGTGCGAACTTACAACAAGGCAATTCGTGCGGAAATTCCCACCCGGATTGAGCAGTTGATTAGCGGTATCGCCCTTGCGCTGGGGGCAACAGCGGAACTGAAGTGGTATCCCGGCCCGCCGGCGGTCGTGAATACGGCGGAATGGGCCGATTTCAGCAAACAAATTGCCCGTGATGCAGGCTATCAGGTGGAAAACGCTGAACGGCAAATGAGCGGCGAAGACTTCGCGCTGTATCTCCAGGAAGTGCCGGGCACGTTCGTCAGTATTGGTTCAAACTGCGAATTTGGCCTGCACCACCCACAGTTTAATCCTGACGAAAGTGCGATTGCGCCTGCCTCACACTATTTCACACGGTTGGCGGAAGCCGCGTTGAACCGTCTGAGCACCGCACAGAGTGCAGTACCACAGGCGGTGTTGTCCCCTTCGTAATCCCCCCATCGCCTCCGGTCGAACGGTTCAATGGAGGCGCGACATGTGCTGACGTCAACCACGAAGTGCATGATAACGGCGGGAAAAATAGACCAAACCATCGGTAGGCTTTCCTTGTTTCAGCGCCAACACGCGGCAGATGAAGATATCGTGCGTCGCCGCGCTCACGATTTCCTCTACCCGACAGTCGAAGGCGACCAGCGCATCCTGTAATACCGGTGACCCCGTGTGCAATATTTCCCATTTTGCCGCGGCAAATCGAGTTTCGATAGAAGACGGGCGACCAAACACCGACGATAACGCTTCATGCTGCGCCGCCAGCGTATTGACGCACAGATGTTCGTTCACCTGAAACACGGGATAAACCGATGATGCGCGATTCAGGCACACCAGGAGCGTCGCTGGGGTATCACTGACGCTGGTTACGGCGGATGCGGTAAACCCCGCCTTGCCTGCCGGGCCGTCTGTCGTGACAATATTGACCGCCGCGCTTAACTTTGCCATCGCATCGCGGAATGTCTGTCGGTCAACCGCGGCACCCTCCTCAGAGGGAATCGCATCATTCGCGGTGAAACGTCGTTCGGCAAGCAGGTCAGACATGATTTTTATCCTTTAGATTCGGCGAGAGAAATGATTTTTAACATCAGACTAACAAAATAAGCCTTGTCATCTTCTGAGTTTTTTGGATTTCATTATCCATTTTTGTTGTTTTATATCGCTCAGGAGTAACAATAAAACCTGACGCCGCATTAAAGTTTTACTGAATATGAGTTATTCACTCATCGATAAGAAGCCAACTGTGTTTTTTTATTTTGATCAAAGTTCCCCTGCGCCTTAATTCGTTTTGAGATATTTAAATCATTCACTCCATACCGCCATAATAACCACAACTATTAAGTGGAAAGGCGAATGACTAAAGACAAACACCGCGTTACGCGTTAAAATTCACCCGTTTTTAATATATCCTTTTTTATACTACAACTGATTGAAGATAACCGTCGCCATGAAAAGAAAGCGTATTTTAATCCCACTCCTTATTTTTATTCTGTTTATCCTCTATCTGAATCGTGATGCGTTGAACCCTTTTGCCCCGGACTGTAGCCACCTCCCCGCCAATCAGCCTACGCCTGACGCGTGTAAAAAACCGGTGAAAGTCGTCGCCCCGGGTTTCGAGATTTAATCCGCAGCATCAACGCGGCTTGGGAATGTTAAACTGCTCCAGCACAGGGTTAACCGTCCTGGCGAAATCTTCCCGACGATGTTTAAGTTTGCTTTTGGCGTTAAGAAAATTCACCAGCTCCGCAATGCCCATACCGATGCTGAGTACCCCGCTCACCGCCCAGCCTACCGGCCCTGCTGCGGTGCCAACCGCGGAGGCCGCCGCCGCTCCCGCGGCCTCACCCGCTACCGCGCCGACCACTTTCCCGGCAATTGCCGCACCGGCTTTACCTGCCAGACCGATTGCCGCCCTGCTGCCTGCCGCCTTGGTTAAATCCTCTGTATGTAACGATGACTTGGCAAACCCCATCACGCTGCGCCCTGCATTCTCCACTGCCTGCGCATCGCTTTTTACCCCTGCGCCCCCGTGTTTCCCAGCCGAAAGCGAGGCATCCAGCCCGACGGCCTGTGGCGCGATATTCGCAGAGCGTGGGTTTATTGCCGCCTGCGCCAGCGCCGGATCGGACTGCAAAATACGGTTCATCTCACGCGGCACGGCCTGCTCAAAGTGCTGGATCACATCGCCATCTTGCTGTAGCGCCTCAATACGCTGATTCAACACGCTTTCCGTTTCTTCCGTATTTCGATATACACGTCCGGCGATAACCTGTTCCAGCGTTTGTTGCAGTTTCACCAACGTCGCCGATTTTTGCGCACCGCTGTACGCCTTCGGCTGAGTAAAAACGGCGTCGTCCAGCTTGCTGATATCGGTTTTCGCCGCCAGCCCCAGCGCAGCGGCATTGTGTAGCGTATCCGTCATCTCCTGCTCATTCACCGGCGCCTGCTCACGAATCCAGCTCTTCATATCATGCAGCATCAACTTGCCGTCATGCGGCACGCGCGCCAGTTTCTCGCCTTTGACATCCGCGTGTTCCAGTATCCCGAATAACCCAGGGTGCGACCACAGTTTGGCCGCCGATTTCAACTGAGGCGACAAGGTGGGGTTATCACTCGTTATCGCGTTAAGATCGGCCAGGGTACTGTCGCGGTCATTACGTTGCACAGAGGAAGAGGTGTAGAATTTTTTGGGGTCGGCAGCGTTAATCAAGGGTTCATTCGCCAGCAGCAGCGCTGAAGATTGCACCAACCGCAACGACTGCGCATCGGCTGTCGGATTCTTTTCCCTGTATGCCTTTACGGCATGATTCGCGTCATCGGCGCGCCGTTCCATGTTTTTGATAAAGGATTTGATATCCCGTTCGGAGATATGTCCATCCGCTCTGCCGCCATCTTTCGCCGTATCCATCGCCGTATAGATCGCGGGATTTTCACGCAAATAAGCGAGCGCTTTTTCTGCATTCTGCCCACCATCCTGTAGCATTTTCGCCGCAGCCAACGGGCGGTTAAGTTCTTTTGCCGCCTTTTCACGTTCATTTTCCGGCAAATCACCCAATAATGGCGACCACGTTTCCAGCACTTTCGCACTGCTATGTTCAGAACTGTCGATAGCCTGAAGATCGACGATCGGTTTTGGATTCTCAATCGCTGCACTGTCGGCAACCTTTTGTGCCGCTGGCGAAACGCGCACCGGCGTTATCGTCCTTAAATCAGCAGGAATTTGCGTCACATTTGGCGCGACGTCACCAAAATCAATGGCGCGAGTGCCCGATCGCGCCGTTGGCAATGCAGCGCGCGGCCTGCCGGCCTCGGCACGCTCCGTGGTCGCGACGCTCTCCCAATTGCTTCTGCTCTCGATACGGTTAATCATTTGCATCCCCATTCTGTTGTCGTCAGACCGAACATACTGCGTGCGAGCACGGACAGACCGGTAAGCAGGCCGATAGCGGTATGACGAAGATAGCTAAGAGATGAGTGGCGTGAAAATGCGTTCGGTTCCCTGAAAATATGCAGAAACGTTCCGTCGGGGCAACGCCGTTGAGCGACGTCATTCAGGTCGCGCCCTCTGCGACTCCGACATCGCCCGACTCATCACCCGATCCCCCCAGACGGCAGAGAGGACGAGCCGACAGCGTTTGCAGAACGCTCAATGGCGTATCGTCCACCTGCCCCAGCGGTTTTCGTTTGGTGTTAATCCGGCAGAGATCGCCCATATTAGGCGCGCTCCCCCACCGTTACGCTGAATCAACGTTATGCCGCCATCAGGTCCGGCCGTAACTCATGAATCAGCCGTCGGGTCTCTTTTGCCTGTTCGGTAAAGCCAAGCAGCAGCACCGTAAAACTCGCATCATCCAGCGACGCCGCAATGTGTTGGGTGCACAAACGCAGGGTCAAATTTTCATCCAACGCCAGCCAGCACCCCTTCATCGCCGCCATCTCAAAATTGAGCATCAACATAAGCTGATAAACGGATATGCCGACCTCTGCCTGAAATCGCATTACGTCACTGTGCAATACCAGTACGTCGCTGTTGGCGGGCACTTCCAGTACGACGGCCTCTTGTCCATCCGGCTCGCGCAGTGCGCAGATGCCGTCCTGTAAACGAAACTGACCGCCGTTGCTCTCACCGTAATGGCGTAATAAGCGGGTAATATATTGCTGCGTATGCGTCATGGTATTCTCCTTTTACACATTAACTTTTCAGTTGCAGCCCTTCTTGCTGTAACTGATGTAGGGCATGGATGGTGGCGGGGCTGGCTTTCGCTATCTCGCCGCCCAGTTTGTAGCTTTGCGGCATCGTTTGATCCTGCCCGTAGCTGAAGCTGACGCTGCCGAGCAGCTTGCTCATATTGACGCCCGCGCTGCTTGAGGTATCGATAATGACCGGCGGAAGCGAAATCCCTTCGCTCTTCTTCACCGTCTGCGAGACTTCGATGCTGGCGAGACGTAAGTTGTCGCTGTTTTTAAACAGCGCAATGACATCATCTTTACCGTGCGTCCGGTTCTGTATGCCCTGCTCTATTGCACTCCGGACATCCTCTTTCAGTTCCAACCCGACCTTCACGGTGGCTCTGTCATTAGTCTGCAAGCGACTCACGATGTCTTGCAGCGCCGGGTTATCCGCGATCAGTTTATTGATCCGATCGGCATTGCTCGGCGGCAGCGTAGAAAAGAGGTGGTTACCAATCACCTGAAATAACCCGTTTTCCGTCAGTTTGCTGAGGTTCGTGTACGATGTGGTGTGTGTAACGCTGTCCAACATGGCGCCGTCACGCTGCGCGACATCCTGCCTCATGTTTAGTTTTTTCAGGTTGACCAATCCCTGGCGCTGATCGTTGCTCTCTGCCGTTTTGTCGGAAAAATGTTCGTTCAGAATGGTGAGTTGATGGTCTGGTTCCGCCATTTTTTTGACTGCACCGATCAGTAACTGACTGGCCGGATCGCCAAAGGCAGAGGCAAGGCTTTTGGTCAGGTCTTCAATGTCTTTTGACTCCAGCGGCTCCGCTTTTTTCATACTCAGGCTAATCGATTGGTTAGTGCGCGAATCGGCCGACACATTGACCCCCACGCTGGTGGAAGTAAAGACCGGAACCATCCCTTCATCCAGCGTGCGGATCACCCCCGCGGATAATGCGGCGTTTGCCCCTATGCCGAGTTGATTCATGAAACGCAGGCGATTGTTGGACTCGTCATACGTTGTCGTCGTGTTACTTTGTTTCACGCTGGAGGCGCTTTCGGCATTCAGCACATTAACGTTAGCCGATACGCCGAGCGAACCACGGATGACCGCCTCAGAAGGCGCCGCTCCGCTGTTGGTCAGGTTTATGCCGCCACGCAGATCCAACGCCATACTGCCATCGAGGTTGAAACTGACGGTTTTCCCCGCTTTCACCGCGTGCTGCTCTCCTTTATCCAACAGCGCAAGCGGGTCGAGCGCGCCGCTTGACAGGCTGTCAATAAACTCAGGCAATTCTTCTTCGCTGACGGAAAAACTCAGGGCATTTTGCTGCGCCATTTTCAGGCTGGCGGACACATTGAATGACGCACGCACATCCGGTGTGAAGCTGTGCTGACTGTTGATTTTTTGCGCCATCTGTGTCGAGGTTTTCCCGGTCAGATATTCACTGACGTCGTACCCGCCGGAATAGGTCGCTTTCCCGGTAATGCCGCCAGAGCGTTCAAAGGCGACATTAATACCGTTTTCGCCCCGCGAAAAACTCAGGTTGTAATTTCTGTCGCCGCTGATCCCGCCGCCCGGCACCGGCGGGAAAGGCAGGCTCGTCCCCGTCACGACAAAAGACGTGGATGCGCCGCCGCCATACGTCCGACTAAACGCAATGCTTTCCCCTTTGTCCAACGACATGACGGTCGCTTTCATTTTATCAACCAGATCCGCTTGACTGGACGCCTGCATCACGGTTTTCGATGTCACGCTGACGGCGTTATCCTCCTTCCTGAACGCCTTCATAAAGGTTTTAACTGCGTCGTAATCCGCTTCCAGCGCTTTGTGATTGGTGAACCCCATGTCCGTTATTTTCTTCACCGGGTTTTCGCCATATTCGCCTTGTCGCAGTTCATTGAGGGTTTTCATCATTGACGCCAGCGCCTCATCATCCGGCGCCGTACCGGAAAGCGCTTCAAACTGATCGGTAAGTTTATGCAAATCACCTAACACCAGGGTATCCAGCACAAGCCGCGATTTCGCCAATGACAGGGGGTCGCTGGTATCTCGCCGCATGCCAAACGCCTCGCCGTTCGGTTTTTGTGCGATCGGCGTTTTGCTGTCAACAAAAGCTTTTATCAGCGTACTGGCCGTACTGGTTTCCGATGACGGGTGGTTTTCGAGCACGGCCAGCAGCGCGGGAGCCAGATCTTTTTCACCGCTGTGCAGGCGGTCCGGTCGTCCTTGCGTATTCATGACGCCTTTGTCGTCAATGACGCCCTGCTGTTTGCCTATCAGCAACGCCGCTTTGGCCGAACTACTTTCCAGTTCCGTGTTGAACTGTTTTAACAGGCCGATCAGCGGTTTTCCTTTTTCTCCCAGATCCAGATTCTCTATCCGGCTCGCCAGATCCCGTGGCGCCTCCCGTTGTTGAGCCGCCGCCGTTTCCAGCTTTTGCAGTAATTGGGTTTGCATGTCATAAACGGGTTTCAGGCCTTCTCGTCCGTGAAGCTGATGCTGGACATGGTTAGCCAGCGTTTTCAGCGGTCGCGGCACGTCCATCGAGAACGTGACAACGTGGGCTCTCACCAAATCCGACAGTTTGCTTTTCACCTGCTGGGATTCTTCTCCCGTTTTACTGAAGGTCTGTACATCAGCTTTCACCGTTACTCCAGTCAGCGGTATCCTCACCCCCTTGGTCGCCACATCAAGCCGGCCAAAGACCGTTTCCGCCGCGCGCGCGCCTCTAGGCAACGGTTCTTCACTTTCGGGGAACGATGTTTTCCACGTATTCCCTTGCAGGGTATGTAACGCATGATCGTCATGTGTCACCTGTAAACGATGCTGCGCATCCGTTCCCAACGTATTCACCTTACCGTCTGCCGGCGTCGCCACGGGCTGCCACTGCGCGCTGTCATGACGGGCCGTATTTTGCCAGTCGTCTTTCGGTAACTGAAAAAGCTGTCCTTCTTTGTTCAGCGCATAAAGGGTTTGTTTGTGATCCAGGGCAATGTCTTGGATCTCGCCAGACAGGCCGCTCTTGGGCAGCGTCAGCGAGGGCGCGGCAAGTTGGCTGGTTCCCGGTTTAATCTGGTGGAAATGTAAATCGCCCTGCTTATCCACCGCGATGAATTTATTACGGTTAATCACCGCCATCGCCGATACGCCGTCATCCTTGGCGATCCCCGGCAGTGCGCTGCCCGCCGACGGCGTCATTCGCACCTGCGTCAGGGCAAAAACCGTGTTATCGCCGTGCGTAAACGAATTGGAATTCTGGTTGATGGACAACGGCGTAATAGCCCCGTCTTTCAAGGTGTAGGCCTGATTATCCAGCCCACGCTTAAGCTGGCTGGCCTCAACGCCGGAAGCTTCCCAGTTTTGGGTATCGCCGTTGTAAAAATGAACTTTTCCGTCCTGTAAACCAATTTGCCCCAGTCTTCCCAGATCCAGCGTGTCTTTCGCCGCCGGCGTTTTCGTGGTCAGCCCCAGTTTATTATCGACGACCAGACTATCGCTCAGGTTCCAACCCGGCGTTGGCGATAGCCCATCCTGTCCCAGAGAAGCAACGTGATTCTGTCCCTGACGGTCGGTGGCCAGGAGCTGCGCCTGTCCGTGTTCGTCGTGAGCAAATCCGGTAATACGATGGTCTTTTCCCAGCGCCGCATCCAGCGCCGGCGCGTGGAGCCGCGTTAGCGTGACGGCGTCTTCCCCAGCCGCAGGCAGCGGAGCGTGGTAAAGGTGGCCTTCATCATCGGCAATCAGCAGATGTTCAGCCGTCAACCCCACGGCCTGCGCATTAACCGGTTCCCCCTCTTCCCGCTTGAGCGCCACCGGCTGCGGCGTTGCATCCAATGTGCTCATCAGATGCAACTGCGTCAGATGATCCTGTTCGGTCAGTACGGCAGACTGCCCGTGTTCATTGGCCGAGAAGGCTTTAATTTTATCGCTGAAGGTTGATGACGCCATCCCCGATGACAGATTGCTCAGCGTGTGGTCATCTTTGACCGCATACAGTTGACCATCGCCCTGCCGGGATAATTGACTGTGAGGAACATCACTGTTTTGCTGCCAGACGCCAAACTCGGTATTAAGCGCAAACAGTTTACCATCATGAAGGCGCAGTTGTTCACCCGAGCCGGAGGCGGAGTCGGGTTGCCGGTGGACACCGCTCAACAGTTCCTGAAGCAGGCGTCCAGACAGCGGCACGCTGGCAGGCTCGCCAGCGTGGGGGCGGACGATGATGCGATCCGACGCGGATTCCAGCTGTATCTTATCCATACCGGTTTTGCCTGCCGGCAGTGCGCTGCGGCTACTGCTGTGGAGCGCAATATGCTGATATTGATCGTGTTGAATGACGAACATACGCCCTGATTTGTCCAGTAGCGCATGCTGCTGCGTATCCGGATTTTCGTGATGAGCAACAAATGGCTGGCGATTCTTCCCCATGGTTTGTTGTAACAGAGTGCTCACCGCTTCCGGCAGCGCTTTACCCAACTGTAGCTTGCCGTGATGATCTATTTTTACGCCGGATGCTGACGCCGCCTGACTCGGATGCGCCGGAGAGAGCGTCTCACGCGGCGTATAGAATCGCTCGCTATCGCCGCCGATCTCGCTGCGTCGTAGCGAGCCGGCAAAGGAACTTGGCGCGGTGTGAAAACGATCGCTGCGTTCAACGTCGCTCGCTAACCTATGTTCCGACAGGCTATTATCACGCGACAGTATAGGCGCATCACCAAACCGGGAGAGACTCTGGATTGGGCCGCCCGATGCCAGCGCATCGCGCTGCTTACGCGGCAGGCTTTGAATCATCCCGCCTGATGATAGCAGTTCGCGCAATGTGTGCTGGCGCGCATCCTGACTTTTCACCCGGCTGCTGCTTCCCTGCTCCAACATGGGCTGTTTGCCTTTATCGGATAAACCTTGCTGAATCAGAGATTGCGCGCCTTTCTGGCTCTGAGCCGTACTGCTGCTCTGTGACAACGTTGCCTTAGCCGCGGCTGGCCTAATCTCCGAAATGGACAGTCCCGGCTGTACATGCTGGATTTTTTGCATAGTAAGTTCCATAGATGATGGGATGAGCGTGTTGATTGAGTAACTATTTTTTCCGCCCGGTTCCCAACATCTTTCACCTCTCGTTCGGGAACCACCGCCTCCTTTCCCTCACTTAATTCGCAACAGACGTAAGCCTGTTAAGACCCATCACTCATTACTTTCAAGGAGATGTTATGGCTGATATGACGATTTCGCTCAGCACACAACCCGGCTCAAACCTGTCTTCGACGGGGTTGAATTCCTCACACCTGGATAATAAAGGGATCACGTCGCCGCGTTCTGCGCAGCAAGAGAGCCAACTCATGGAAGCGTTGGGCACCTTGCTCAGCGCACTCCTGCCGAACTCACAAGGCGATACGCCGTCATCGGCCAATGGCAGCCCGTTGGACAAGGCTGGCGCAGGCAATGGCGGCAGTTCGGCGCTAGGGCAAAACAACAACCCCGCGGATATTTTGCTGAAACTGCTGGAAGCGCTGATCCCCGGTAAAAACGGGCAGCAGACGGGAAATCCAGCCGCGTCCGGGGCATCCGGGCCGGCTGGCGGCAATAGCGGCGCCTCACCGCTAAGCGGCGCATCCGACACCCGTGGCGCCGGCAGTGCGCAAAATCCGGAAGATTTAAGCCGCTCTCTCCTGAAAGATTCCGTGGGCAACGCCTTGGATAACGCCATCAACCCAACGGCGGACGGCGGTGGCCAACTGAGCAGCAATGATGTGTTAAAAGCGCTGCTGGAATTGATCGGCAATCTGATGGATTCGCAGAAAGGCGAATTCGGGCAGCCGCAAGGCAGCGGCCAGTCACAGGGCGAAGGCTCTCCATCGGTAGGCGCACCGCAAACGGCCTCCGGCGGCAACGGCGGCGCGCCAGCCATGCCGTCTGGTGGTACACCTGCCGCCACCTCCGCGCCTGTCGGCGGTAATAGCGCTGGCGCAGCGCCGGTAACCGCGGCGCCGACGGGAACGAACGGCACATCCCCTGCTGCCTCATCGGCTGGCGCGGGCCCCGTCTCATTCCCAACGGCCAGCGGTAACGCCACCGTGGTGAACGACACGATCAAAGTCGGTCCCGGTGAAGTGTTTGACGGCGGAGGCAAAACCTTTACCGCCGGCAGCAAGTTAGGCGATGGCAGTCAGGCTGAAGGTCAGAAGCCACTGTTTGATCTGGCGCCGGGCGCTACGCTGAAAAATGTGGTGTTTGGCGATAATGCGGCGGACGGCGTGCATGTTCACGGCGATGCCAAAATTGATAACGTACACTGGACAAACGTGGGCGAAGATGCGCTAACGGTGAAATCGAACGGCGGTAAACCCGCCAATGTTGAAATCACCAACAGCAGCGCTCAGGGGGCTTCCGATAAGATTTTCCAGCTGAACGCCGACGCAAATCTGACGATCGATAATTTCAAAGCGAAAGATTTCGGTACGTTCGTCCGTACTAACGGTGGGCAACAGGGCGACTGGAATTTGAACCTGAACAACATTGACGCGGAAAACGGCAAATTTTCGTTTGTGAAAAGCGACAGTGAAGGGCTGAACGTGAAGGGGAGCAATATCAACCTGACGAATGTTAACAATCACTACAAAGTACCGGACTCCGCTAACTTACAGGTGAATTAAGATGCCAAACACGATGACTTCTCCTACGTCCGCTCGCTGGGCGGATATCGCCAGGCAAGGTGGATACATTACACCGGCTCAACGTGAATCATTCAACCGGGCGATTCAACTGGTAAGAGCGCAGTTGAACGCGGTGCTCAGCCAGTCAGGCGTACAACGACGGGGTGAATTCGAATTCGATACGTTTGTGGATTCGCTGGAGCAGGATTTCCTGCATCAGGCTGATATTCACTCAAAGAATGGGCTGCATAGCGACGTGGCGCAGACGTCATTTTGGATCGCCCGTCTGCTCGCCGACCGCTTTATTGCCGTGCGACAGGCGTAATCATTCGATTACCACACCGGGGAAAAGCCAGCGCGGGAAACCTGCGCTGGCTTTCTTTTTGTCTAAAGAAAATCCCCGGGTTCAGTTTGTGCTCCCGCCGTTGCCAACGCCATATAAACCACATCCCGACGATCCCCCTCTCCCGCTATTCATCCATCATCGTGACGCGCTTCAGACGTGTCGCGGTCGTCATCCTCATCACCGGCTGGTTATCCGCCAACCTCAGACCACCGTCCATGAAAGACGCCAGACGCATCGCCCCTGAAAAAGACGCTCAGGTGCGGTCATACCGCTTCTCGTCACACAATCTGAGCGGCTGCAACGGGAGGCCACCGCACAACCGAGCGAGAAAAGCTACCCCGTGCGTGGCGTCATAACGATGGATACGAGACGGCCCGGCAGGGGTTTCTCTGCGGCAACCTCAGCAACGGGGCTTTAAGGCATCGCACGCGGCGAGACAGGGATTGGGCAGCATAGCATCGCTGCCGCGGCGATCCACACGGGGACGAGATCAGAGCGAACCCGGAGAGCGCCCCCCGGAACGGTCGCAACGCCTAATGGCCAGCCAAAAAGAGCCGCAAGGCCGCGGGCAGGACAGCATGGGGAGGACGCCGATGCAATCACGCGCCCCGTTTTCCATCGGCGGGCAAAACCACTGCGCGTTGTTGATGTAACGCGGTGGGTACCCGCGGGTGAAAGGCATCGGGCAGACGGTCGGCATAACGGGTGTGGGGGAGCGGTGTGATTAGGATGCAATGTGGCGATCTTGCCGCGATCCCGCGGAGAAAAAAGCGCGAGTGACGTCGTAGGGATCGTAAGGAAGGGGGAAATTAAGCGAGCCGTTTCATCCCTTGGGATGAAACGGTGTTATCTGAACCACAAGGGGGAGCAGCGTCTTCCCCTGCTCCCTGTGACGTTTCGTTAGGCCGCGAGTTTATTCAACCCCATATTGACGATACGGTCACCAATCATGGCTGCGTCAATACCCAGTGATGAGCCGCCATTGCCGCGAGCGTGCAGGTTGGTATTGCCGGTATCCCCTGCCACTGCGCTTTTGATCATGCCAACCGCCTTCATGAATTTATCCATACTTTCTTTCGTCATACCGTCATCATCCGGCTTGCTAAGCGCTTTCGACCAGGATTTGTCATCCTGCTTCGGCGTCTGCCAGTGATCTTTCTGGAATTCCGGTTTGCCGAAGACTTCAGGATACTGATCCATGAACTGGCCGATCTCTTTCGCCATCTCACGGTCTTCTTTATCGACGAAATAACGCGTCGGGCTGTCGCTGTGGGTACTGATATTGTTCAGTTCCTGCAAGCCGGCCTTTTGCCCTACGCTCAGCCCCAGTGAGCTACCCAGTTGGTTAAATCCGTCCGCGCCGCTCAGCCCTTCCAGACCCGTGTTGCCAAACGACGATTGCAGCTGCGGTTGTTGTCCTTTCGTTTGACTCAGACCGTTATCCAAAATGGAGGACAGAACATCTCTCACCCCCTTGCTGTACGCGGATAACTCTGACCCAGACGGCTGTTTATCGCCGAACAGGCTGCCCTGTTGTTTTCCCACGTCCCCGAACAAATCGTCCAGCACGTCAGACACCAGACTTCCCAGCATGGCCGATGGGTTCATGGCGTTAAGACCGCTACCCAGCGCGCCGCCCAAACCGCCGCCAAGCGTGCCGCCTAAGCTGCTGCCTAAACCACCGCCCAACAAACCACCCAAACCGCTGCCCAGGCTGCTGCCCAGATTACCGAGGCCGCCGCCGAGCCCTTGTCCCAGCAAACCGCCAAGTCCGCCACTTCCCATCATGCTCCCCATGAATAGCAGGGAAGTCATCATGTCAGACAGTTTTTCAGCGATATTGCCGCTTTGACCACCAAACGCGGACTGCGAGGGTTGGCTTTGTGAAGTCCGGGGGGGAAAGAAACCGTCACCGCCTGTTTTGATCGTGATTTGAACAGAGGTTCCGCCACCAAGAGAATTAAGCATAATGTTTCCTCAATGAGTAAATGGGTTAGGAAAGTGCCAACGCATGTGCGGTCAAACCGCATGATTGCAACACTCCCCCATTAAGTGATTTTCTTTCCCTGACGGTTCCGCGTTGTCGCGCGAAAACCCGTCACTTTTTCAGCGCTCAGCGTGGCGGCAAACCCGCTAAACACCACAGCGCATTAATGGCCCCGATGGGGTCATGTCGTGCGGGTAACGCACGATGCAGCCGGAGATGTTGCTGGTCGTCCAGGCTTAATCCGCACATACATAGCGCATCGGCCTCCAGAAAACGCCGTTGTAAAACTTGTCGCAGCAGACCGGGATAACAGCGAGCGGGCGCCAGCGTTAAGATCAGCCCCCCCTGCCGCGCAGACGCCGCCGAAAAGCTTAGCGTGATGCCTGCCTGTACCTGCCAACAGGCATCCGACCCGGTGTCGAGCGCGACGAGAAAATCCTGTTGGTTGTCGAATACTGCCGCGGGTTCATTCATCTACGCTAACCCTGCTGTAGTCTGCGGGGCCGGTGCGAAGATCGGGCTGCCACCAGATGATTAACTGCCGGGCCTCCGGCTGTGGGCGACAGCTGACCGATTCACAGTTAGCCACCTGTCGCGGGGCGTTACAGGCACTCAGTAAAAGCGCGATCAGCGCCACTGACACAACGTGATAGTTCATAAGAAATTCCTGTCGTGATTGAAAATAGTGGAAAAGCATCCCCGAAAATCAATGACCGACCAACACAGCGCGTCTGGCTGTCTGCGGCGTGAGTGCAGGCTGCACGGCCAGAAACACTTCGCTCGATTCTCCCGGCGCCAGCGTTGTTTTCGGCCATGCCGCGACGGCCAGCGTGCGGCGGCTGGCGCAGGCCGCTTCATCAAAACGCTGCGGCTGCGCGCCCACGTTACGCACCACGCCGATGCTCAGACGCACTTCGCCATTGCCGTACCACTGATAGCGCGAACTGTCATAGAGCAGGCCCGGCTGCGAGCGACACACGTCTCCCAGCCGCATCCCCCGGCTTTCGGCCTGAAACCCGGCAGGAAGCTGCCGGCTGGCCAGATCCCGAAAAGCGCCTTCAATCATGCTGTAGAGATCCGTTTTCGCGTTGCGCTGTGCGACGCGATTCATGACGCCATTTAACTGCTGGCGATTCGCGGAGGAGACGTAACGAGTGGGATCGGTTTGATCGCCAACCAAATGCGGCGTCAGAATAAACAAGCGCTCACGGCGAGACACTTCATGACGGGTAGAGGTAAACAATTTCCCCAGCAGCGCGATATCCCCAAGGATTGGAATACGGTGGTCGCGATCGCCGCTCTCTTCCACATGAAAACCTCCCAACACCAGCGCACGATTTTCCCCAATCAGCGCCTGCGTACTGACATTGCCGCGCTTCACACCTGATGCTTCGCCCTCTGGTCCCGTTTCAACCTGACCGTCTTCAATATCAATGACCAGCTGGATGCTACGCCGCGCCCCTTCGCCCACCACGCGCGGCGTGACCTGTAGACTGGTGCCTGCCGTGACGGGTTGAATATCCACGACCCGCTCGCCCGTCGCCTTGATAAACGCGGTTCGGCTGAAATCAACGATCGCAGGCTGGTTTTCCAGCGTCAGAACGGAAGGATTGGCGACAATGGAAGCCGTCCCCTCGCCTTCCAGCGCCTGAATATCGGCAAAAAACCGTTTGAAATCGCTGACAAACAGGGTGCTTCGACCCATCATCATGGTGCTGCCCGCGCTCACATTGCCGAGCTGCGCTTGCCAGTTCGCCTCCAGCCGCGACAGCGCAGTACGATCGATATCCAGGATGATGGCATCAATATTGACCAGATTTTGCGGCACATCGATGTATTCGACGAGCTGCTGATACTCGGCCCGGCGTTTTTCATCATCCCGAATCAGCAGCGCGTTATTACGCACATCGGCGGAAATCTTGCCGCTTAATGTCCCGCGCCCCGCCGCCTCACCGCGCCGCGTCGGGCTGTTGCGCGTCGCCAGCCGGGTCATCATCGCACGCGTACTTTCCCGCATCGCCTCCATGCCCGTATCCGGCAGCGCGGGCGCCGGGCTGGCAGCCCCCGCCGGTGCCGCACGCTGGCCATCCATGAGCTCATTGAGAATAGTGGCCACGCCGGGAAGCGTGATTTTTTGATCGCGATATTGCAGTGTCCGGTCGGATACCGAGGCATAGCGCAGCGGAAAGATCATCACCTTACGTCGATCTTCCTGTTTTTCCCGCTGCTGACTGAAATTGCGGATCAGATCGATATAGGCCTGAGGCCCGGTCACCAGCACCACCCCTTCCTCAGGTAATTCCCCCCAGCCGAAACGGGCGTCGAGCAGTCCGACGCCGCTGAGCGCCTGTTTCAGGTCTGGCGCGGCATCCGGCGAGATTTCCAGACGTACCGATGCCTGTTCATCCTGTGGGCTGACATACAGCGCATTGTTGTAAACGAACCACTGAAAACGGTGTTCCAACGCTAGCCTGTCGAGAAACTGCACGGGGCTATCCGCCCGGATCTTCGCCGTCACCTCATTGTCGGCGATATTCCCTAACACCAGATCCACACCGTGGCTATTGGCGAAATCCGTCAGAATCACTGACAACGGCGTCTGTTCCGCTGAATACGCATACGCCCCTTTGTCCCAGCCGGTGGGCGTCGCCGCATGCGCCGGAGACATGATGCCGTTCACGGGGATAACCCCAATCAAGACCACAGCCCAGCAAAACCAGCGATAGAGCGCCAGCAGGCTTCGATACCCTTTATGAGACAACCATTTTTTACCCATCAATCCCTTACGCATGTCGTTCTCCTTGCAAAAAAGCCAGCGTGTTCAGATTAAGCGGTGCGGCAACGGACGTTTTCACGCGTGGCGTGAGCAGGCTCAGCCAAACATCCCGTTGATTAAGTAAGGTTTCCAGACTGCGGCACAGTTGCATGACGTCATCGGCGTCGGGCGGCATCCATAGCCAGAGCTGTTCATCCTGTGGAGACAGCGAGAGCATCGCGGCCTCATCCCGTAAGGCGCTGCGGGCGGCTTCGGCCAACCGCAGCGCGCGCGTCAGTACCGCGTCATCCGGCAGATCATGAAGCGGGATCGCCGCGCTACACGCCACGCCAGACGACAGCCGCACCACGGCCACCGCGCCGCCGTCGATCTCTAACGTCAGCGCCGGCGTCCCGCCGTTTAGCCACTGCTCCAGCATCGCGGCCAAATCAGTTGAAGTCATTGATGATAGCCTTTGCCAAACCATGCTTAACGCTCAGCAACTGCCCGACGGCCCAACTGGCGTTGGAGTAATCCATGCTGGCTTCATAAAAGGCGTAACTGTCCGCCTGACTGGCGCCGCCTTCGGCGACGTCCAGCGCAATATCATCCAGCTTGCGCTGCGAATCGACCAGGTGCGCATCTAAACGGCGCTGAATGGGATTAAGTGACATAACGGGTTCCTCATCGCTATTTTCTGCCTAAACAGGCTCTGTTCATAAACCTGATAGTGAGTGGTTAGCCCTGGGGCGCAGTTCCCAGCGGATGATGGGGATTTACGAGGCGGAAAGATAAGAAGACGCGAGAAGCGTCGGGAGGAAAGCAGCCGCACATGGCGCCAGAACGCGGCGCTGACGCCATGTGCGGTAAAACGCGCCGGTAAGAACGAGATGAAGCCCGCGTAAAGGCATCAGCCCGCCGGTGCACGGTGTTCCAATGGCGCCGCGGGCGGTACAAGCTGCGCCGTCGCCTGCCGCCAGCTCAGTGACAGCACGCCATGTGCCGTGATCAGTTTCATGGCATCGCTATCCAGCGTCTCATCGCTGGCAAGACGCCACGCCAAATGCGCATGCGCATTGAGCCAGCGCTGTACGTCGGCAAGCTGAGCAGGATGGCAGTATAACGTTCCCTGGCTTTCTCCCCGCTGTTGCTTCAGCAATTGCCGCAATAACGCGTGATGGCGCGCTGACTCAGGCGTGTCATCCAGCAACTGCGACAATGCCTCGCGCAGCAGCTGTCCGGCTTGCGTAATCAGGGTTTGCTCAAGATTCTCCCGGTCGTGCTGAATGCCCTGCAACAGTGGATTCACCTGCTGCCAAAACGCCGCTTCCGCTTTTTCTACCGCCTGTTCGCAGAGCGACTGCGCGCGTTCATGCGCCTGCGCCACGATCGCCTCCGCCTGCACGTGAGCGTCCTCCCAGAGTGTTCGACTGCGACGATGCGCCGCCACCCGTTCCGCCGGAATAATCACCGTTTCCTCCCGGCTTGCGCCGGGAATGGTCGCCAACGTTTTCGTTATCAACATATTTTGTCCTTACCACATACGAGAGAAATAGACGCATCTAGGCGAGCGCTGACGCCTTCCAGATGACGGCATCACACAGCGCGGTCAGCCGGGAGACGGGTAATGAGGTCGTCGGAGCCGGGCAGCGTGTTGCCCGGTCGCGTGGAAACAACAACCGCAGACGCGGCCAGCATGCTTCACCGTAGCGAAGGCGCAACAACATCAACGCCGTCTGAATGCGCGTTTCAGGGGATGGGCCGGAAAATGTCATCTGAGCGGGTAGCCATAATCCCGGTCTCAGCGCCTTTGCCAGCCGTTCACACCATTTATCTTCCTCGTCAGCGCGGTGTTGTTCACGCACGGGCTGACAAACCCGCGCCATGAGGCGCAACAGTTTTTCCCGCTGCGCGCCATCCAGCGCGCCCAACTGCATCAATGACGTCAGCGGGGCTGGCGGCGGCGCCAGCGGCAGGGAGAAACGCCGATTAAGCCGAACCGCGTTCACATGCAGCCAGCTACGACGCAGTGGCGCGTCTGGCAGCGCCGCCTGTTCCTCTTGCCAACTGGGGTCAGCCTGTAACAAACAGCCTTCCGCCCACCAGATGACCCACGCGAGCAGCGTGCCGTTGTCCGCGTCGCGTATCAGGGTGTCTTCTTGTGCGGTCATGACGACGGGGCCTCCGCTTTTTTCTGCCGCCACTGCCGCAGATAAGGCTTACCGATACGCCAGCCTAACAGCCCGGTCAGCATCAGCCCGATCAGCCCCACGCTCCACTGCCAGCGCCGCATCTCATCCGGCGTGAAGGTGAACGGCCCCACCATGACGACCGGGATCGTATCCTGATACGGTTCCGCCGGAACAAAAACGATCGCCAGCTCTTTATCGTCCTTGCCTGACAGACCGGGGATACTGCTGGCCACCATACGACGGATGCGCGGCTCCATGCTATCCGGCTCCAGTTCAGCACGGTATTTGATGAACACCGCCGCCGATGCTGGCTGAACCGGCTCGCCCGGCGCAATCCGTTCCGGCAACACCACATGGACTCGCGCCACCAGTACACCGTCGATTTGCGCCAGCGTCGCCTCCACTTCCTGGGATAAGGCATAGATGTAACGAGCGCGCTCTTCCAGGGGCGTCGAGATCACGCCGCTTTTCTGAAAAACGGCCCCCAGATTAGTGCGCGGCTGTTTCGGCAATCCTGCCGCGTTGAGAATGTTGACGGCCCGTTCCATGTTTTTCGCATCGATAATCAGCGTCACACCCGTTTTGTCGATACGTTTTTCCGCACCGATCTGATAGCGGCCAAGCACCGAAATAGCCTCGTTGGCATCGTTTTCCGACAGCCCGCGATTCAGTTCAATCGGCTCGCCGCAGCCGACCAGTAGACCGATCAGCAGAAGCCATATTCGCTTATCGATTTTCATAGTCAGTTACTGTAAGTTGGTGAGTTTTTCCAGACTCTGCACGCTTTTCGCCACGACTTTGGCGCTCAGCAGGCTTTCCAGATAGAACGACGACAACGTTCGGGTCGCATCCAGCACATCTTTAGGATTATTGGAACGCATCGACTGACTGACGTCGCGCTCGGCGGATTTAAACACGGCATTCAGACCCTGAGATTTCTCCGCCAGCGCGCTCAGCCATTGGCTGTTGCCGGTTTCCGCCGTTACCGGCGTGGATGACAGCGCCGCGCTGAACCAGGCAACATCCTGACGGTGACTGGAAAAGGCCGTTTCATTATCGGCCAGCGAAATATTGCCCGGCTGATGCGCGGTTGTGGCGTGATTGATTTTCATGATTGGGGTTCCATCGCAGGCAAATTAAAATAAGGCCGGAGCATGACCCCGACCCGTGACTCACACTCAGAACTGAATCGCCTTTGCCGCTTTCTGCCCGGAGTTCAATGATTTAGAGGCAGAATCCATCTGACCATCCAGAATGGAGTTTTCGGTATCCAACGCGATTTTCGATGCCTGCGCCTGTGACGCCTTTCCCAGTGAATCGGCCATGGCATTATCCAACAGCGAAGCCGCGTCTTTGGAGGCGGCCTGAGAAGCGCCGCCTGTCTGTGCCAACGAATTACCTTGATAAGGGACCAGAGAAAGCCCTGAAGCCATGATATATCTCCTAAATAGAATGAATGATTACGGTAGTGAACCGTCACGCCGTATAGACAGCCCTCTTGTTCATTCATTAAGTAGAGATGAAGTCGGATGAGTTCCCTTTATCGGGAAATATCCCGAGTGATGACGTTGGGCATGTGACAAACGTGCAGTCGGCGAGGTTTATGGCTCAGCCACTGTGGAGCGGTTTCAAGTGTGTGGACGTGACGCAACGCGGCTGAGGACGAGGATGGGGTTGCGGTTCATGCAAAACAACATCGAGCCGGAATCAGATTCCGGCCCGTTGATTCATCCTCAGAACTGAATCGCCTTTGCCGCTTTCTGCCCGGAGTTCAATGATTTTGATGCAGAATCCATCTGACCATCCAGAATGGAGTTTTCGGTATCCAGCGCGATCTTCGATGCCTGCGCTTCTGATGCCTGCTTTAATGAAGAAGCCATTGCGTTATCCAGCAATGAAGAGGCGTCTCTTGACGCAACCTGAGAAGCTCCAAAAGCCATGATATATCTCCTAATAAAAGAATAGTTACGGTAGCGAACCGTCATGCTGTCTAGACAGTCATCTTGTTCATTCATTGAGTGGCGATGCGTTGGAGTGAGTTCCTGTGAGCAAGAAAATTTCTGTGCGTCAGGGCGCGAGGTTCAGATGAGAGAGGAACTTGCTGAGTTGTACATTACCGGCGCGGTTCATGGGGAGCGTGTGAGAAATGGCGTATTTCAGCGATGGTCCGAAGCGAAGATCGACCCCGGAAAATAAAGCCGGAGTGGGATTCCGGCCTTTTGACTCACCCTCAGAACTGAATGGCCTTTGCCGCTTTCTGTCCGGAGTTCAATGACTTGGATGCAGAGTCCATTTGACCATCCAGAATGGAGTTTTCGGTATCCAGCGCGATTTTCGATGCCTGCGCTTCTGATGCCTGCTTTAATGAATCAGACATCGCACTATCCAGCGTCAGCGCGGCAGTTTGAGAGGCAATCTGTGAAAGTCCAAAAGCCATGATGTATCTCCTAATAGAATGATGGTTGCAGAAATGAGCGGCCCTGCTATGCAAGGACATCGTGTTCATTCATTAAGTAGAGATGGCGCTGGATGAGTTCCCTCAGCGCATAAATTTCAACGCGCCAGGGGGATGAGGGGAAGAACTGGCCTATTTTTCTCCATCTTTCCGACCGTTAGACGTTGGTTATTTTATTTTAAAATGGCAAAAAAGTGTGCCTGTCCTTACTGGATTCAGACGCTTTTGGGATAACAGGAACGATTATGCCATGGTGACGATGGCAGAAAAACGTTGTGCAACTGGCAAGGAAGCAACACCAGAACCCATGCTGCACTATTTTCTCCCCCCGGCTGGATGAACGCTATGCTCACCCTTAATACCCATTCCGGATTGTGGTTCAGGCTTGTTTTGGTTTCGTTTGGCTGCGCGATGTTCGCTCTGTTTATCGGGCAGGGAATTTTAGCCAGACAGGAGCAAACACAATTGCTGCGCTATGGTCAGCAAGTCCTTAATCAGGGAACCGTCGTCGCCAATGAGAGTCGTGAAATCCTCAACCGGGTACTGACGCTGAATAATCCCCCCTGCTCCAGCGCCGACCTGAAAGAATTACGCCTGATGTCCTTTTACTCCGTTTACCTGCGCGATATTGGACGTATCAAGAACAACTATCTCATCTGCTCCGCGGGTTGGGGTGTCCTCAATCCTCCGGTCTTTCTGCTGCCGCCGAATCTGACGACTGCCGATGGCATACATCTCTGGACAGCGACGAACAAGATGATTGATCCACGCATCATCGCGGACATGGCCAGTCTCAACGGCGTAGCCACCATCACTGCCGCCGCCGCATTTCATCATTTCACGCATCCGCCGGCCGGGTACAGCGCCATGCTGACGACCCGTAATCGGGAACATGTTTATCAAACGTTTGGCAACGTGATGCCGACAACATTCAAGCAATTACCGCTCGGGGAAAACTCGTGGTTGACGATGGGAAAACGCCAGACGTTTTTCTGTGCGACAAATTATAATATCTGCGTATTAGCGCAGCTCGATTCTGCCGGTATCCTGTATCGCCCCTGGTATGTGATCGTCTCGCTGCTTTTTGTCGGCGGGCTGATCGGCGCCAGTTTTGCCCTGTTTTATCAGCTCTACTACGAGCGACATCATGCGCTGTCATCACAGCTTAAGCGCGCGATCAAATACCAGCGGTTTCAGGTGCATTACCAACCGCTCATCAGCCTGCCGCAGCGTGCGATTGTCGGCGTAGAAGCGCTGGCGCGCTGGAAAAACGAGCGCGGCGCCAACGTATCACCAGAGCATTTCATCAGTATCGCAGAAAAAACAGGCTGTTCCGCCGAGTTAACCCGTATTATCACGCGTCAGGCGCTGCACGATATGCAACCGTATCTCACTCAGGAAGCGCCCTTTATTCTCAGTATTAATCTGTCCGTATCCGATATTGTTTCGCCTGATTATCATGATTTCCTGCGGCGGAGTTGTGACGCGCTGGGAATCGACAGAACGCGCATCATGTTGGAGCTCACCGAGCGGTCGGGCACTTCTCATCAGGCGCTGGCCGACAGTCTTTGGGCTTTACAGCGCTTAGGCTATAAGATTGCGCTGGACGATTTTGGCACCGGCTATTCCAATCTTGACTATCTGGCCCGCCTGCCGTTCGACATACTCAAAATCGATAAAATATTCGTCTGCGCCATCGGTACGGACTCGTTGAAAGCCGCGATGGCGGAACTGTTATTTACCCTGATCCAAAAGCTGGACATTCCTGTGGTTATCGAAGGGGTAGAAACGCGTGAACAAGCCGCCTACATCCTGCAACGCTGCCCTTCCGCGATGCTACAGGGATGGTATTTTGGTAAAGCGGTCGCCGTGCACGATCTACCGGACATCCACCATTATTCGTGCCCGCCGATAGAAACGACGTAACCCGATCGGCTGCGCGCGCAATGCAATGATGTGCAACCCCTATTCCCTGTAAACGGCATGTGCGAATGAAAAGGGTCGGCTTCATCGGATGAAGTGCGGGGTGTGTTCACCTCCGCACTTCACGTCGACAATCATCGGCTTTCGGCATCAGGCCTGACAGGTTTCTCCCGCCCCTGCGCACATTTCCCGCACCGCCACATTCAGGACTTTCAGACGGTGGTAAAACGTGCGTTTAGGAATACCCAGTTCCATCACCACATCGTCAATACGGTGGTCATGGCGGTGCAAAGCATCCTGAATCAAAAATTTTTCGATGCGCTTTAAACGGTCTTTCAGCTGTAAAGGATGCGGATGCAATAGCGGCTGACTTTCCGCCAGCGGCGACAGCCCCAGCGCCCAACGCTCCGCCGCGGCTTTCAGCTCGCGGATGTTGCCAGGCCAGCTATGGGTCAGCAACCGCTCGTGAATCTCCGCGGTCATCGTCGGCGGCGTCATTCTCAGACGCATCGCCGCTTCCTGACTAAAACGCTGAAATAGCGGCAAAATGAGATCGCTGCGCGAACGCAGTGTCGGCAACTGAATCTTGACCGTATCCAGACGAAAATAGAGATCGCGGCGAAACAATCCTTTTTCCACCAGTTGCAACAGCGGAGTTTGCGTCGCCACAATCACGCGCATATCCACGGGCGTGAACTGAGTGCTCCCCAGTCGCTTAACGCCGCGACTTTCCAGCACGCGTAACATCTTGGCTTGCAGCGTCATTGGCATACTGTCGATTTCATCCAGAAACAGGATCCCTTTATCCGCGCTTTCCAGATATCCGGCGCGGGAACGGTTAGCGCCGGTATACGCGCCCGATACCACGCCGAAAAGTTCGCTCTCGGCCAGATTTTCCGGTACCGCGGCGCAGTTCACCGCCACCAGAGGGCCGCTGCATCGGGAAAGCCGGTGGATCCGATTAGCCAACGTGTCTTTCCCTGTGCCGGTTTCGCCTTCCAGAACGATATCGACATTAAGGGGAGCAATCACATTGATAATAGGTGAGAGCACCGAGTGAATATCTTCAACCACAGGCGATGGCGGAAAATAGCTCGATGATGGGTAGTACTGTTTGTCCTGACGGTAATGGTTACTCATTAACAACTCCTGGTGCCCAAAGGGCTAACTGATTGCCTTCCATAACGTGTGGGTTACCATCGTACGTTCGCGATGTTTTCTCGCGTGGCGCACACCGATTTGTCACCGGTGGAACGATGACAAGCATCACCGTCATTGAACAATGAAACCATCAGGCATCGCTGAACATCCGGTAGGGATCCCAGCGACATTTGTAGGAAAATGCCTACAAAAAACGCATAAAAACCAAACAAAACAATAAATTATAAATTTAAACAACCCGCAAGAAATCGTAAAGACATCGTTAAAGAATCGTAATACATCATCCTGGGATCCGCCGACTGGCGAATCCCGGTCACCTGCGTCCTTTCCTTGTCGGAGGGGATGTTCAGGGGATCAGCTTCTTACTGAAGACATACTTAACAATCTCCGCATTAGTGCTGAACTGCATTTTTTCCATCATCCGCGACTTATGTGTGCTGACCGTTTTGTTGCTGATGGCCAGCTCATTGGCAATGGTATTAATGCCCATACCCTGCGCAAACATAATCATAATCTGGTGTTCTCTGGCCGTCAGGATATCGTGCTCTGCCCTGCCGCCATGCGTATAATTGGCAAACACCAACTGCTCGGCAATCGTGTGATCGATATAGCGGGCGCCCTGCGCCACACGCCGGATCGCCGACAGCAGCGTTTCCGGATCCTTATCTTTGGTGATATAGCCTTTGGCGCCGCTCTTCAGCGCATGTTGGGCAATTTGCGCCTCGCTATACATGCTGAGCACCAAAATCGGCAGACGCGGATACTGCGCCACCACGCGTGAAATCAGCGCTTCACCGCTGATCCCCGGCATTGACATGTCCAACAACAATAAATCGATGGCGATATTGCGCAACTGCGCTAAAACCTGCGCGCCGTTTCCCGCTTCGGCCACCACATTCAACGAGTCATCCAGCGCAAAAATCTGTTTAAGACCTTCACGCATAATGACGTGATCGTCTGCGATCATGAGGCGTATTTGTTTGCTCATTACTCATTTCTTCCTGTTGTTATTCGCTTTCCCTGATTAGCGAGTGTAGCCATTTTTCGGGAAGGTCAATTGCACCAGCGTACCTTCACCGGGCGTGCTCTCAATGACCACCTCACCGCCCAGCATGCGCCCTCGCTCTTTCATACTCATCAGCCCGAAGGCATTCTTATTTTTTGCCTGAGCATCGAACCCTTTGCCGTTATCCTTGATGCACAAAACAACGTGGTCCTGCTGGTTATCCAGCGTGATAAATACCTGCGTAGCGGCGGCATAGCGCGCGACGTTGGTTAGCGACTCCTGCGCGACGCGGAATGCCGCCGTCGTGCTCTCGTCGTTCAGCACCAGCGGCTCTCCGAGTGTGCGCAGCAGACAGGTCGCGCTGTAATAACGGTTAAATTCATCGCTCAGCCATTCCAGCGCCGGAGTCAGTCCCATATTCAGCACATTTGGCCGCAGCCGGGTCGATACATTGCGAACCACCTGGATAGTCTGGTCGGCCAACTGCATCAGTTTTTGCAGTTGCGCCTGCATATCCGGGTTATCTTTGGCGAAACACATGCGCATCAGCGATAGGCTCATGCGGATCGTCGTCAGGTGCTGGCCCAGCTCATCGTGAATTTCCTGCGCGATATGCTTACGCTCCTCCTCGCGTGAGATCTCACGCTGGCGCGCCAGTAAACGCAGCTTCATATGCGAATCGGCCAACTTCTTCTCCGCATAGCGAATGGCCGTAATATCCCGTCCCACGGTCAGGATGGAAACCAGTTCACCGTGCTGATTGAACTCCGGCACGCAGCGAATATGGTGAATGCTTTGATGGCGATGCTCACCTTTGCCCCGCTCTTCCATGACTTCACCTTCCGCGCTGCTTCGGGTATCGACAACCTGCTGCACCAGTTGTTCCATGCGGATGGCACACTCTGCGCCAGGCATTAATGACGAAATCCTACGCCCCCGAATTTGCTCTGCGGTGAAGTCCAGATGTTTAAGACTCATGGCGTTGGCGTACTGGCAATGAAGATTGGGATCGAAACGGATAATCAAATCCGGCGTATTTTCAACCAGCGCACGGAACTCCTGTTCCCGCGCGTAAGCCAGTTGTTCGATATGTTTACGTTCCCTGATATCTCTGACGACACACATACTATAACTACGTCCTCTATGTTGAAAATGTGTGAGATTGACCTCGACGGGGATAACCATGCCGTAACGGGTGAGGTGGCGTGTTTCAAACGTGATACCGACACCCGATTCATACTCCTGTAACCAGTTGGGTGAAAGGTGCTCGGCAACCCAGTACGGGTCGATATCGGCCACCTTCAGATGCATGAACTCTTCAACGCTGTAGCCCAGTATCTGGCTGGCGGCCCCGTTGGCATAACAAAAGCGCTGTTCTTCATTGACGATGTAAATCGCGTCCTTAATACGGCTAAACGCAAAATCCACCAGTTCCAGCTCAGGGGCCTGGGTTTCCTCATCGGAATGAAAAGGTTGGATAAACATCATTGCTCTCTCCTTACTTGATTAAGACAATTGTCCAGGCGCCCACCCATGCAGGCGCCTGAATACGGCGTCTCAACATTTCAGAAGATGGGCAGGCAGCCTGACAACGGTATAAATGCAACCTGATATCACTGTGCGTAACCTACGTTTCGAGCAGCAACCGCCTGTTTGTTAAGGCGATCGCTGCATAAGTAGTAAAAACGGCGGAAACAGCCGCCCCCTCTAGCCTTAATGAATACCTCAGGACTCAACGGCTTGACGGATGACGCCCCTGGCGCGGGATAACCGTGACCGAACCGTACCGATCGGTATCCCTAACTGCAAAGCGAGATCCTGATAGCTGGCGTCGGTATCCAGCAGTTGCAGCAGCATGTGCCGGGTATCCTCAGGGAGAATGGCAATGGATTCCGCCGCCCGTTCCAATGCCCGCTGACTTTCGGTAATCACGCCGGGATCGAGATCGATTGCGATGTGTTCCAGCATCTCATCACCGATTTCCTGATCGCGCTGCCGTGTTTGTTTGAAATAGTTACGGACCAGATTGAGCGCAATTCCGAACACCCAGGTTTCCGGCCGTGATGCGCCTGCAAACTTATCCCGATGTTTGAGCACTTCCAGATAGGTCATTTGCTGCAAATCCTCGACGTCATCATGGTTGCTGACGCGCTTACGGATAAAGTTGTGTAATTTCTTTCCGTGTTGAAGAAACACCTGTTCCCAATCGACAGATAACGCCGGGTAAAGCGAAGGGGTCTGATCGCTGTGTTTCAGATTTGACATTTCCATTTGCTGACTCTCCGTTGTTGTGCCCCAATTGGCAAAAACGGAAGAGCAAGCACTGTGCCAGCCGGAAATGTTTTTTATTGCATTGATTTTTAATAAATTATTTTTATCTCTGCGTTTTATTACGCCACTTTTTGCCAACGCCAACAACGTGAAATTGCAAGTTATTGCAATCAGTAAAACTGACGTTTAACACAATCTGCTATCAAATTCCGTCTGCTGCGATACGTCTCCACCAGGGAACCCAGCCTTTTTCACTGCCACACAGCAATATATTCATACCCGCACGCGTTCAGACCACGACACGTAGCTGACCTATTCAGGATGACACCATGATCAAAATACCGACTGTCCTTCCCCCCAGCAGTGCCCTGCCGCGCCCTGTCGTTATGGATGACGACCCCACGCCGCAGATCGCGGTGCAGCAGACCAGCGCGCACCATGCGCCCTCCAGTTCACCGTTATCCACCTCGATGGAAGAAGTGGCGATGGCGTTCGGTGAACAGGCGGAACGAAGAAGTAAGTCGCTGAATCGGAGACAAATCACCCAGCAGCCGGACGCGCGCGCCGCCGCGAATGTCGAACGCATCGAGAAACTGACGGAATTGTTCAGGATGCTGGAAAATCCGTCGCAGAGTACGCTCGACCAGCAGTTGAACCGCATGCGCGCTCTGCTTACGCGGCAAGACTCGCCCTCGCTGGAGGCGGTACTGGAGGCCGCGGGCAACGATCCGGCGCGCGGCGACATTCTGCTGCGCCACATCCAGCAGCAATCACGCCAGCCGGAACTGACAACGGCGGCGGAACATGCGCTACAGCAATTGCGTCAGGAGAAAGGGCCGGAAATCCGGGCGGGTTTAAATACCGCGGCGGCGATCGCGCTGTTCAGCACGCAGCCGGAACAAAAGCAGGCGATGCGCGAGCTCTACTACCAGAAAATCGTGCATCAGCAATCCGCCAGCGCCCTATTGGATTCGTTACTGGAGCGCTTTGACGCGGCGACATTTTCTGTCGGGCTGCGCACGCTACAGCGTGCGCTGGCGGCGGATATGGCGTCGCTGACGCCGTCTATCTCTAAAACCATTCTCAACAAAATGCTGAGTAACCTCAATGATGCCCGCCATTTGACCCATACGCTGTCATCCAGCCAGACCCTGCTTGAGCGGATGGCAAACAAAGTGCCAGCCTTTACGCTCACTGCCGTGGAGTTGACCCGCCGTCTGATTGGCCTGAGTGCGAACGGCGCCTATGCTCGCGATCTGCACAACCTTGGCCGTGACGTTGCCGGGACGCAGATACCGCATCAGGTCATTTTTTTCAGCGCGTTGCTGCCGCTGGTCAGTGACCTGCCTCATCCCCTATGGCGCGACAGTAAAAATCGGCAAACGGCGCTTCAGCTGATACGCGGCATGATTGGCGATATCGCCCAGTATGAAAAGCAACAGGCCAAAACCGCGGCGCGCGATGAACAGGGACGGCAACATCAGCAGGATAAGGGGCAGGCATGAACCTGTTAATTATCTGGCTGAATCGTATTGCGCTCAGCGCCATGCAGCGCTCGGAGGTCGTTGGCGCGGTCATCGTCATGTCGATCGTTTTCATGATGATCATTCCGCTTCCTACCGGACTCATCGATGTCCTGATCGCGCTGAATATCTGCGCCTCGTCCCTCTTGATCGTACTGGCGATGTATCTGCCCAAACCGCTGGCCTTCTCCACGTTTCCCGCGGTGCTGCTGCTGACCACCATGTTCCGACTGGCGATCTCCATTTCCACCACGCGGCAAATCCTGCTCCAGCAGGATGGCGGCCACATCGTTGAAGCCTTCGGTAACTACGTGGTGGGCGGCAATCTGGCGGTCGGTCTGGTTATCTTCCTGATTCTGACGGTCGTTAACTTTCTGGTGATCACCAAAGGCTCCGAGCGTGTGGCGGAGGTCGCGGCACGCTTCACGCTCGATGCCATGCCCGGTAAGCAGATGTCCATCGACAGCGATCTACGCGCCGGGCTGATCGAAGCGCATCAGGCGCGGCAACGGCGGGAAAATCTGGCGAAAGAGAGCCAGCTGTTCGGGGCAATGGACGGTGCGATGAAGTTCGTCAAAGGGGATGCCATCGCCTCACTGGTTATCGTGTTCATCAACATGATCGGCGGCTTCGCCATTGGCGTTCTGCAACACAATATGTCCGCATCCGACGCGATGCACATCTACTCGGTATTGACTATCGGCGACGGGTTGATTGCACAGATCCCGGCGCTGCTGATTTCACTGACGGCCGGGATGATCATCACCCGCGTGTCAGCCGACGGGCAAAAAGTGGATGCCAATATTGGCCGGGAAATTGCCGAACAGCTCACCAGCCAGCCCAAAGCGTGGATCATCTCCTCTATCGGCATGTTTGGTTTCGCACTCCTGCCGGGGATGCCGACGCTGGTGTTTATCGCCATCAGTCTGGCGTCGCTCGGCAGCGGCCTGTTTCAGTTGTGGCGCATTAAACAGCAGGGACAGCGCGATGCCAGCCAGTCGGAAGCGGACAACCTGCCTGCTGAACAGAACGGTTTTCAGGATCTGCGCCGCTTCAACCCGACGCGCGCCTATTTGCTGTTGTTTCATCCGGTCTGGCAGGAGCGGCCAATGACGCTGAAGCTGTTGCAAAATATCCGCCGCCTGCGTAACCGTCTGGTCTACCGTTTCGGCTTTACCCTGCCCTCCTTTGATATCGAATACACCGACCGTCTGGCGGAAGATGAATTTCAGTTTTGCGTCTATGAGATCCCTTACGTTAAAGCCACGCTGGTCACCGATCGTCTGGCCGTTGCCAGTAGCATCGCGGAACAGGTGGATGTCAATCTGGCGCTGCCGGGGTCGACGCTGCGGGATGAAAGCCAATGGCTATGGCTGCCGCAGGAACAGGTGACGCAGCAGCCGGACGACGTGCCACGCTGGACGGCGGATGAGCTGATACTGGCGCGCATGGAACAGGCTATTCACCGCACCGGCTCACAGTTCATCGGCTTGCAGGAAACCAAATCCATTCTGACCTGGCTGGAGAGTGAGCAGCCCGAACTGGCGCAAGAGCTCCAGCGCATCATGCCGCTCTCGCGTTTTGCCGGCGTGTTGCAACGGCTGGCTTCCGAACGCGTACCGCTGCGGTCAGTGCGCCCTATCGCCGAAGCGTTGATTGAAGTGGGTCAGCACGAACGGGATACGCTCGCGCTGACCGAATATGTCCGGCTGGCGCTCAAATCACAAATCTGTCACCAGTACAGTCGCGACAACACGCTCTCCGTGTGGCTGTTAACGCCAGAAAGCGAAGAACTGCTGCGCGACACATTGCGCCAGACGCAGAATGAAACCTTCTTTGCTCTGTCGCAGGACGATGCCTCGACGTTGCTCAGCCAGTTGCGGCAGGCGTTTCCGCGCTTCTCGTCGCCTGACGCGCTGGTGTTGGTGGCGCAGGATTTACGCAGCCCGTTTCGCACCCTGTTGCAGGACGAATTTCACCATGTTCCGGTGCTGTCATTCACCGAACTGGAATCCACGCTGTCGATCAACGTCATCGGACGCCTTGATCTTTATCACTCCCCCGATCCCTTTAGCGCATAGGTAAACACCATGTTTGAATTACGCGTACTGACTGGTTTACATCGCGGCGCGGCTCTGCCGCTCTGCGGCAACGCCTGGCGCATCGGCGCGGCCGATGATGCCGACCTCGTGCTCTACGATCCCGGCATCGCGCCTTATCATGCTCAGTTGGAGCACGTCTCCGGCGGCTGGTCGCTCAGCGCGCTGGATGGCGCGCTGTGCAATACGGAAGGCCATGCCGTTGAACAGATCGACGCGCTGCCGCCCGGTACACCGTTTGCACTCGGACAAATTTGGCTCTGCATCGTGGCGGCGGAGACCCCCTGGCCTGATGACGATGCGCCGTCGGTAGCCACAGAGCCCACTGAACAGTCTGTGGATACCCCCGCCGATGAGCCGTCGGCCCATACCGCCGCGTCGGTACTTACGCCCACGCCGCGCCCCGCCTCGCATCTGCCGCTGTGGGCCAAAGCCAGCTATCTGGTGCTCGGAACATTACTGTTGGTGATGGTCGGTAGCTGGCAGCTTCAGGAAAGCGTGGCAATGCCCGCGGCCCCGCCGCCGCAGGATACCCGTAAGCCGCTCAGCACGCTGCCCCAGTTGGCAAGTACGCTGCGCATCATGTTACAGGAGCGAGAGCTCAGCGCGACGGTGAAGCTGGCCGCCTATCAGGATCGCCTGACGCTCACCGGACAATTAACGCCGGACGATCAAAAAAAGCTGGAACGGATGCTCGTTCAACTCCACCAACGTTATAGAACATCGCTGTCCATCGATAACCGGACGCAACTGAAAACGGAGCAACTGCCGTTTCAGATCGTTCAGGTGACCGGCGGGCCTCGCGCCAATGTCGTCACGGCGGAGGGGCAGCGCTTTTTCATCGGCGATGAAATCGACAATCTGCGGCTAGTCAGAATTGATGAACACCAGATTGAATTCAGCGGCAGACAACAGATAACGGTGAACTGGTAATGCAGACTCAATCATCCTTCCCGCTGCTCGACCAATGGGTCGCCTGGCAGCGCCAACAACTGGCGAGATATGCCCCCGTGGAGCAAAAAGGCCGCGTCATGGCCGTCAGCGGCATTTTGCTGGAGTGCAGCCTGCCTCAGGCGCGCATTGGCGATCTGTGCTGGGTTGCCCGCGAGGACGACAGCCAGATGATGGCTGAAGTGGTCGGGTTCAGCCCGCAGAATACCTTTCTTTCCGCGCTGGGCGCGCTGGACGGCATCGCACAGGGCGCGACCGTAACGCCCCTGTATCAGCCGCACCGCATTCAGGTGTCAGATCGTTTGCTGGGGAGCGTGCTGGACGGGTTTGGCCGTGCGCTGGAAGAAGGCGGTGAAAGCGCCTTTGTCGAACCGGGGCAAGTCTGGGGACGCACGCAGCCCGTGCTGGGCGACGCCCCGCCGCCGACCGCCCGTCCGCGCATCAGTCAGCCGCTCCCGACCGGGCTGCGCGCCGTTGACGGGTTGCTCACCATCGGTCAGGGCCAGCGCGTCGGTATTTTCGCCGGCGCGGGCTGCGGAAAAACCACGCTGCTGGCCGAACTGGCGCGTAATGCGCCGTGCGATGCCATCGTCTTCGGGCTGATTGGCGAACGTGGCCGCGAACTGCGCGAATTTCTCGACCATGAACTGGACGACACGTTGCGCAGCCGCACCGTACTGGTGTGCTCCACCTCCGATCGCAGCAGCATGGAGCGTGCCCGCGCGGCCTTCACCGCCACCGCCATCGCCGAAGCCTACCGCGCCGAAGGACGTCAGGTGTTGCTGATTATTGATTCCCTGACGCGTTTCGCCCGCGCCCAGCGTGAAATCGGGCTGGCGCTGGGGGAGCCGCAGGGACGCGGTGGTTTGCCGCCCTCGGTCTACACCCTGTTGCCGCGGCTGGTAGAGCGCGCAGGACAAACGGAAGACGGCGCTATTACCGCGCTCTATTCCGTGCTTATCGAGCAGGACTCCATGAACGATCCGGTCGCGGACGAAGTGCGCTCGCTGATCGACGGGCACATCGTACTCGCCCGTCGTCTGGCGGAACAAGGCCATTATCCGGCTATCGATGTGCTGGCCAGCCTGAGCCGCACCATGAGTAATGTCGTGGATGCCACTCATATCCGTGACGCCAACGGCGTAAGACGACTACTGGCAGCCTATAAACAGGTTGAGATGCTCATCCGGTTGGGGGAATACCAGCCCGGTCACGATGCGCTGACCGATGCGGCCGTTAACGCCTACCCGGACATCACGCAGTTCCTGCGTCAGTCAATGCGCGAGCCGATGGCTTACGACGACATTCAACAGCAGCTCGCCGGAGTCAGCCGCTATGCCCCATAACGCTGAACGCGACGCCGAATTACAGAGCGTGTTGAACCTGTTGATGCCGATACGCCGCCAGCGTCTGAGCCGCAGCGAGCGCCAGCAACGGCAGGAAGAACAGCGGCTGGTGAAGATTGCGGAGCAGCAGCACCATCATCAGCAGCAGGTTGACGCCTTGCGACAGGCCAGCCAGACCCAGCGCGACCAGTTTGTCCGGGAAACCCACGGGCAGAGCCAAACGCTGGAAAACCTGAAAAAACATCTGGCGGCCGAACAGCATTTACTCAGCGAAATAGCAACACAAACACAACAGGTGCAGGCAACGCAACAGCAACACCGCGAGCAGCAACGTCAGGTTGATGATGCCCGATACGCCACGCGCCAATGCCAGAAGGCGGTGGAAAAACTGGAATTCCTGCTTACATTACCTCAGGAGCAACGATGAATAACCGACAGATTGCGTCCTCTGACCCCAAGACGGCGCAAAACACCCTGGTGGCTCAGCAAGGGAAATCCCTGCGCGCGGACGATCCGCAATCCATGGATTTCTGGGAAGCCTTCACGTTTTCAGACGGCTTTGAAGATGCATTTTATCAGGAAGCGCCTGCCGCCTTACCGCTGAATGGGTCGGCAAACGTCGTCTTGCCGCAATACAGCGAGACGACGGACAGTTCGCAAACGGTGACGCCGCCCGCATGGGGCCCGCTGCAATGCGAGCTGATTGAGGCAATGGACAATATCTGCGCCCCGCCGTTCTCCTTTAGCCTGCAACTGCCGCAGTTGGGCGACATTGATGCCCGCCTGGCTCATTTGATGCCGCGCGGGTGGGACATTACGCTGCGATTCAGTCGGGAAAGCTATCACCAGTTAAAAGATCGGCGTGAAGCCTGTCGGCGTTCGCTCGCCAGCGCGCTGGATTGTCCGATAAACCTGCGGTTTGACGCCAGAGAAGACCATCGATGAACGCACATTCATGCCCTATCAGACCGCTGAAGCTGCCGACATTGCGTGCGCAACATGCGCGCATCCGGTCAGTGTTGGCCAGTGGGCTGACGCTGCCGTTTACCCGCGACGGAATTGTCGGCCACCTGCAACTTCAACTAACGACGGAAGACGAGCTGGCCGCACAGCCCTCCCAGACGCCGGTCAGCCATTGGCGCAGCGATATCGGCGGGTTTTCGCTGACCGAGCCGTTTCCGGCGCTCAGCCTGCTGGCAGACTGCCCGCTCCTGCCCGTGGCTGAAGGCGACGGCACCGCGCAGGAATGGTATTGGACACTCTACAACCAGTCGCTAAATCCGGTATTACGCACGCTGGTCGGGGAAATTTATCCGGCGGAATCCGATCCGGCAATCCCCACCGCATCGGCACCACGCGACGATGGCATCCTGTGCGGCTGGTTCTGCGTAAGCTGGAACGGGATCGCCGTGCGTAGCCGCATGCAAGCGGGGGACGCCGTCTGGCTGGCGCTCTTTGCCCGCGCCGACTGGCAGCGTCAACGCCGGTCGTTGTCCGCCGGGATCAGCCTGACGATCCCGATCACGCTGGCGGATGTCATCCTGCCGCTTCCGGCCCTTCGGACGCTTCAGGTCGGCGACATTATCCTGCCCAATCGTCCGTGGTTTACGCCCTCGGGCGAAGGCGTACTGACATCCGGCACGCTACGTCTGCGCGGCACGTTGCAACTTACCACGCCAGCCCCTTATTCATTCATTGTTACCGACATGGAGACTGTCACTATGCCCGCATCGACGACCGACACCATACCGACTGCTCCCGATTCAGATGTCTCGGCATTTGATTTCGCCGCCACAAGTGACAACGTCACTGAGTGTCTACCCCCGCTGCCCGTCACGTTACACATACGCTGCGGTAGCCTGAACATGACGCTGGCGGAGCTACAGCATCTTGCCAGCGGCAGTGTGCTGACGCTGCGCGACGTGGTGCCGGGCAACGCCTGGCTGTATCACGGGGATATCGCGCTGGCGAGTGGCGAACTGGTTGATGTGGAAGGCCGGCTGGGGTTACAGATCACCCAGCGTTTTCCCACCCCTGCGCAGGCATTGACGCAACCTGACGCGCACACCGCAGAACAGGAGCAGGCACAATGACGTCCGGCGCGTTCGATCCGTTGATGTTCGCGCTCTTTTTGGGCGCGCTTTCTCTGATCCCGTTGATGATGATTGTCTGCACCTGCTTTCTGAAGATTGCCGTTGTGCTGCTGATCACCCGCAACGCCATCGGCGTGCAGCAAGTCCCGCCCAATATGGCCCTGTACGGCATCGCGCTGGCGGCAACGCTGTTTGTGATGGCTCCGGTGTTTCAGGACATCACCAAACGCGTACAGGCGCAGCCGCTCGATATGACCGACATCGCGTCACTTCAGTCCAGCGTGACTCACGGGTTGGAACCGCTGCAAACGTTTATGTCACGCAACCTTGACCCGGATATCCTCACCCATCTGCACGAAAACAGCCTGCAAATGTGGCCAGCCTCGCTGTCAGAACAGGTGAACACGCAAAATATGCTGCTGGTGATCCCCGCTTTCGTCCTGTCAGAATTACAGGCCGGGTTCAAAATCGGTTTCCTTATCTACATTCCGTTTATCGTCATCGATCTCATCGTGTCAAACGTGCTACTGGCGCTGGGGATGCAGATGGTCGCGCCGATGACGCTCTCGCTACCGTTAAAGCTGCTGCTGTTCGTGCTGGTCAGCGGCTGGACGCGACTGCTGGACGGTCTGTTTTACAGCTATTTGTGAGGCTGCGATGGAAATTATCACGCTTTTCCGCCAGGCCATGGTGATGGTCGTGTTGCTCTCTGCGCCGCCGCTGCTGGTGGCCGTGATCGTCGGCGTACTGGTCTCGCTGCTGCAAGCGGTGATGCAGCTACAGGATCAAACGCTGCCCTTCGCCGTCAAACTGATTTCTGTGGGGCTGGCGCTGGCCTTGTCCGGACGCTGGATCGGCGTCGAACTGATGCAGTTGGCGATAACCGCATTCAATATGATTGCGCATACCGGGGTATAAATCCGCATGATCGCCACCATACAGCACGTTTATGACTTTATCATCGCCATAACGCTCGGCATCGCCCGGCTATACCCTTGCTTCATTCTGGTGCCGGTTTTTTCACTCAACGTACTGAAAGGCACGCTGCGTAACGCCGTCGTGATCTCCCTGACGCTGTTGCCCGCCCCGATTGTGCAACAGCAACTCCTGCTGACGCCCTTGTCCTGGCCGATGCTGCCCGGCCTGTTGCTGAAGGAGATCGTCGTGGGATTACTTCTCGCGTTAATTCTGGCGATGCCGTTCTGGATGTTTGAATCCGTCGGCGCGCTGTTTGATAACCAACGAGGCGCATTAATGGGCGGTCAACTTAACCCGGCTTTAGGCTCAGATGCCACGCCGCTCGGCCATCTGCTAAAACAAACCCTCATTCTGCTACTGATCATCGGCATCGGCCTGAAAGGACTGACGCAGCTGTTATGGGATAGCTACCAAATCTGGCCGGTCTTGTCCTGGCTTCCCGCCCCCGGCGAACAAGGGTTTGAGGTGTATCTCAACCTGCTGGCCACGACCTTTACCCATCTGGTCGTGTATGCCGGGCCGTTGGTGGCGCTACTGCTGTTGCTGGAGTTCAGCATCGCATTGCTCAGCCTGTATAGCCCGCAGCTTCAGGTGTTCATCCTGTCGATTCCGGCCAAGTGTCTGGTCGGGATGGCGTTTTTCATCGTGTATTTACCCGTGCTTCAGTATCTGGGCGACCACAAACTTCAGGGCCTGCCTGATCTCAAGCATCTGCTTCCGCTGCTTATCGCAGCCCCCAACAGCTGACAAGGCGACGCCAATGAGCGAAAAAACGGAACAGCCAACCGAGAAAAAACTGGAAGATGCGCGTCGTAAAGGGGAAGTCGGACAAAGTCAGGATGTCCCCAAACTGCTGATTTGCATCGGCCTGTTGGAATGTGTGCTGGCGCTGGCAAACAGCACCATGGGGAAACTGCAAACGCTGGTGCAACTGCCGCTACAGCGACTGGACGCCCCGTTTGCACAGGTGGCGAAAGAGGTGTTTCACGATGCCGCCATGCTGGCGGGCACGCTCTGCCTGCTGTCAGCCTCAATTGCCGTGCTGCTGCGCATCGCCGGCGGCTGGATCCAATACGGGCCGCTGTTTGCGCCCGAAGCGCTGAAATTCGATCTTAACCGACTGAATCCGATCAACCAGTTCAAGCAGATGTTTTCAATGCGCAAGCTGGTGGAGATGCTGACCAATATTCTGAAAGCGATGGTCATCGGCACCATTTTTTACAAGGTGGTCGTCCCGGAGCTGGAAGCGCTGGTTGAACTGGCCTACGGCGACCTGAACGGGTTCTGGCAAGGCGTTAAAGCGCTACTGACTCGCATCGCCCGCACGACGCTGACGGCGCTACTGGTGTTGTCCGTCATGGATTTCGGCCTGCAAAAATATTTCTTTCTCAAGCAGCAGCGCATGAGCCATGAAGATTTACGCAACGAGCACAAAAATTCCGAAGGCGATCCGCATATGAAAGGCCACCGTAAATCACTGGCGCGAGAGATGATGAATGAACCCGCCGCGCCGCGCCCCAAGGCAAAAGTCGAAGACGCCGATATGCTGTTGATCAACCCCACGCACTATGCGGTGGGACTCTACTATCGCCCCGGTCAAACGCCGCTGCCGCGCATCTTGTTTAAAGGGGAAAACCAAACGGCGCGGGAACTCATCGAACAGGCGAAAAAAGCGAACATTCCGGTGATTCGCTTCATCTGGTTGACCCGCACGCTCTACCGCACGACGTCGGAAGGTCATTACATTCCGCGCGAGACGCTTCAGGCGGTGGCTCAGGTGTATCGCCTCTTGCGCCAGCTCGAAGACGAGCAAAAAGGTGACATTATTGAGATGGAGTGAAACGCCGAGCGCGATGCGTAAAGGCGTCGTATGCCGTTATGACGCCGCCGCAACCTGACTCAGGTAATACGCCTCTCCCTGACGCAGCTCCGCCATCATAAACGCCAGGAATGCCCGCTGCTGCGGCGCATGCACCTTCCCCGCCAGCGTTTGCACCTGAAGCGAACGCTGGTCGAGCTGCTTAATATTCAAGGGTTTCAGGCAGATCGGCGCCTGTAAGCACTTGTACATGACGGAATAGAAGCTACACGCCGTGATGGCCCCCGGCGCGCTCATCGCATAATCATAAAGCGTGGTGAAGTTGTTGCAGCACAGCGTTGGTTCGAGAAATGTCCCGTTCATCCGGCACGAGAGATCGAAAAGCTGTCGCAACGTGGTGGAAGGCTCCGGCAATGCCAGCGGGAAAGGATGCAGATCGGTCAGATGGACAGAACGCTGTGCCAGCGGGTGTTCATCTGACATCAATAGCATCAGCGGCGCAGGCAGCGCCAGTTCGACATTGACGCCCTGCTCGGGCGCCAGCGCAAACTGGAGTGCGATATCGACTTCACCGTTACGAATCATCTGGGACACCTGCATCGCGGAATCGACCTTCAGCGCAAAGGTGATATCCGGATCCTGCTGTCGAAAACGTGCAAACAGCGTGGGCAGCAGATCGAACGCCATCCCCTCGGTACAGCCGATGCGCAGCAGCGCCCGGCGACTGGCTTTTAACCCCTGAATTTCCGCGACGGCGGCTTCCATGTCCATCATGCTTTTGCGCACATGATTTTCCAGAATCCGCCCGGCGTCGTTCAGCACCATCCCCCGGGCGTGACGGTCGAACAGCGGCACGCCGATGCGCTCTTCCAGCCGCTGGATCTGACGACTGATCGCAGAAACCGCGACAAACAGGTGCTGACTGGCGGCGCTGAGTGAACCCGTGGTTGCAACCACCAAAAAGTAACGGATTTCACTGCTGTGCATAGCGGTATTCCTTTCAGGTAAAACGGGGCATCAGTCAGGCTTATATTAAAAGCAAAGCTTGATTGCAAATTTTATTATTGTTGCAAAGCTCGTTTTTTCTTTAAATACCGGTAACTTCAGCACATTATCCAGCAAGGAAAGGCATGACCAGCGCAGACCTTATTCGTATCGCCTGTGAGCGTTTCGATCGCGGAGAGTTCAAACAGACGCTGGCCCGGCGTATCGCCCATGCCAGCGAAAGTCAGAAAGCGGAAAATCAGGCCGCGCTGAGCCGCTATCTGACCGACGAGATCCAGCCTGCGTTGCAGGCGATGGGCTTCAGGGTGACGCGTCTGAACGTATCAGGAGAACCCCATCCCCCTTTTCTGCTGGCCGAACGCATCGAAGATCCCAGCCTGCCGACGGTGCTGTCTTACGGCCACGGCGATGTGGTGTTCGGTGATGAAGAAAACTGGCGCGATGGGCTTACGCCCTGGGCATTGGTGGAAGAAGGCGACCGCTGGTATGGGCGTGGCTGTGCCGACAATAAAGGCCAGCACAGCATCAACCTGATGGCGCTGGAACAGGTGTTTCAGGCGCGCGGCCAGCGTCTGGGCTTCAACTGCAAACTGCTGTTCGAGATGGGCGAAGAAATCGGCTCACCGGGCCTTGCCGACCTGTGCCGCCAGTATAAACAGGCTTTGGCCGCCGATATTTTTATCGCTTCCGACGGCCCTCGCCTCAGCGCCGAACGCCCGACGCTGTTTCTCGGCTCCCGCGGCTGCGTGAATTTCCGCCTGCACATTAAGGCGCGCGATCGGGCATACCACTCCGGTAACTGGGGCGGGCTGCTGAGCAATCCGGGGACGCAGTTGGCAAACGCCGTGGCCAGTCTGGTGGATGAACAAGGACGGATGAAGATCGACGCCCTGCTCCCGCCGCCGTTAACGCCGGCACTACGCAAGATTCTCAGCACGGTCGTCCCTGCCGGCAGCGCAGACGATCCGCCGATGGATGAAAACTGGGGCGCCGAAGGGCTCACGCCTGCCGAGCGGCTATTTGGCTGGAACACGCTGGAAGTGCTGTCGTTCATTACCGGCAATCCACACCAGCCGGTAAACGCGATCCCCGCCGAGGCGACGGCAATTTGTCAGCTGCGCTTTGTGGTTGGTACCGACTGGCAACATCTGGCGCAACATATGCGTCAGCACCTCGACCGGCACGGCTGCGCGCACGTAGACGTTGAGGTGCTTAACACCTCTCCAGCGACGCGCTTTAATCCCGAAGATCCGCTGGTCAACTGGACGCTGGCATTGATGCAACACATCAGCGGTAAACAGCCCGCGCTGTTACCGAATTTAGGCGGGTCGCTACCTAATGACGTTTTTGCCGACATCCTCGGCCTGCCGACGTTGTGGATCCCCCACTCCTATCCGGCATGCGGTCAGCACGCGGTCAACGAACACCTGCTGAAATCCGTCGCCCGCGAAGGATTAGCGATCATGACCGGCCTGTTCTGGGAACTGGGGGAGCAAGGGCGTACGCGATTAGAAGAGCATAGAGCGTATGTACGCCAGAAGTGATGTTGAGAGCCTGTTTTTCCGGCGTATCCTGACATCAGAAATGATGCCGAGATGAGAAGGACAGCCGCGTGAGCGACAGGATGCCGCGAAAGCCAGTGCCGCAGTTCTGACTGACGCGGCACTGGCGACTTGAAAGAAGAATTATTTCTTCATCCACTCAGGTTTCTGGAACGCATTGAACATGGAGTTTTTATCCTCAAAGAACGCGGCGAACTCCGGAGACTGAACGGCGGCTTTCAGATCCTGAGCAAACGGTTTGTCGGCATCTTCCGCCCGCACGACAATCATGTTTTTCAGATCTTCCGGCAGCACATCCAGTTGAATCGCGTCAGACAGCTTCAGGCCGGCGGAAATCGCGAAGTTAGCGTTAATCAGCGAGCCGGTTACGCCCCCCAGCGCGCGCGGCAGCTGTGCGGCTTCCAGCGGTTTAAACACCAGCCCTTTCGGGTTTTCAGTGATATCACGCAGCGAGGCTTTGGTCGGTGTAATCTCTGGATTGATCTTGATCAGACCGTATTTTTGCAGGAAATCCAGCGAGCGCGCCAGATTGGACGGATCGTTTGGCAGCGTCACGATATCGCCCGCTTTCAGTTCATCCAGCGAGCGGACTTTGTTGGAGTAAAAGCCCATGCTGGCGGTCGGCACGGTGATCACTTCCGCCAGTTTTAACCCCTTGTCCGCACTGAAACGGTCAAGATAGCGGCGGTTTTGGAACAGGTTGGCGTCGATACTTTTATTCGACAGCGCCAGGTTCGGCTGGATGTAGTCGCTGAATTCGCGCACTTTTACGTCGTAGCCTTTTTTCACCATCTCCGGTTTGATCGCTTTCGTGACCATATCACCGTACGGCCCCGGCGATACGCCGATGGTGATTTCTTTGCCTGAATCTGCTGCGTAAGCCTGAGAGATGCCCAGCGCCAGCATGAGTGGAATAAGTTTTTTCAATCGCATCGTCGCGTTCCTGTCTGTCCGATTTAGTCAGTGTTTACCGTTTGCTAACGGCATTCTCGTTATTGTTATATAGAGCGCCAGCACAGGGCTAAGGTCGAGATACCAGGAGCGGCCACGGTGCGAGGCTTCCCTGCGGGGACCTCATCACCGTGCTTTTCCCTAAATCCATACTCTTATGCCCTGCGTGGCATCGCTCATTATTTTTTCTATTTTTATAACGTTATTCCCTGGTGTTGGATAACGTTTTACTGCTCACATGTTTTACTAAAAAAGGCTTACTAAAAAATCGTTAATCAACATCCGTTAAAACAAAAAGGTTTCCTGTCCGTAGCAATATTTATCATACAGTTCAGGGTTGATATCGAAGCCGATACCCGGTTTATTTGGCACCGCAACGCAGCTGTCCTTGTCTAATTCGACAAATGGCAGCATGAAGTCTTCATGCCAGTAGCGGGAAGACGGTGGAATATCGTGCGCGTAGAGAAAGTTCGGCAGCGTTGATACCGCAATGTTGTGCGCTTTACCGACCGCCGTATCCAGCATGCCGCCGCACCACACCGGAATATTGTGCGCCTGACAGTAGTCATGAATCAGCTTGGTTTCAGTAATGCCGCCGACGCGCGCCACTTTAATATTGATGATTTTGGCGCTGCCCAGTTCTATCGCTTTACGCGCATCCTCGACCGAGGCAATACTTTCATCCAGACAGATCGGCGTATTCACTGCGGCCTGAAGTTTACGGTGGTCGATAATATCGTCGTGCGCCAGCGGTTGTTCAATCATCAGCAAATTGAACTTATCAATGCGCTTAAAGAAATCAATATCGTCCAGCGTATAGGCGGAATTGGCGTCCACCATCAGCGTAATATCGCCAAAGGTCTCACGCAGCGCCGCAATATAGTCGTAGTCTTTTCCCGGCTTGATTTTTATTTTGATGCGCTTGTAGCCTTCGTTCAGGAAACTATCGACCACGCTGACTAATTTATCCGGCGTGTCCTGAATACCGATACTGACACCGGCTTCGACTTTATTTCGCACGCCGCCCAGTAATTGATGCAACGGCACGCCTTTTATCTTCGCGTAAGCATCCCAAATACCGCCTTCGATGGCCGCTTTAGCGCAGTTATTACGCTTTACCGGCGCGAAAATATCGCGCACCTGCGAAGGATGTTCAATCTCACCGGCCTGCTTAATCATCGGGATCAGGAAGTCACGCATAATATGCCAGGCGGTCACGTTGGTTTCTTCGTTATAAAACGGCAGCGAGATTGCTGAACAATCGCCGTAACCAATCTGCCCTCCGGCGTGAACTTCCGCGATGGAGAAGTGTTTTTCCGTCTGCGTGGCAAAGCTGGTGGTAAAAGGCGTTTTCAGCGCCATTTTCATTTTTCGTAATACGATTTTGTCTATTTTCATGCTATTTCTCTGCTGCCCTGAATTAGCGACGTTCGCGCTTATTGGCTTTTTTCGCCAGCACATCGCCCAGCGACTGTACCACCTGCACCAGCACCACTAGCGCAATCACGGTCACAACCATCACTTCCGTTTCATAACGGTAGTAGCCAAAACGGATCGCCAGATCGCCGACACCGCCACCGCCGACAATCCCGGCCATCGCCGAGTAGCCAATCAGACTGACCAGCGTGATCGTCAGGCCGCGTAATAACCCCGCCAACGCTTCCGGCAACAGAACGGTCGCAATGATGCGCGTCGGGCTGGCGCCAAAGGCTTCCGCCGCTTCCACAATTCCCGGATCGACTTCGCGCAGCGCGGAATCCACCAAGCGGGCATAGAAGGCGATTGCCGCCACGGACATGGGCACCGACGCCGCCACCGGTCCGATCGTATTACCCAACAGCATCTGCGTTAACGGTAATAGCAGCACCAGCAGGATCACAAACGGGATCGAACGGATAATATTCACCAGAATGGTTGAAACCAGATAAACAAAGCGGTTTTGCCAGAATAAATGACGATCGGTCACATAAATGGCGACGCCCAGCGGCAGCCCGAAGATGACGGCGCAGAGCGTGGAAATACCCACCATCGTGAAGGTTTCACCGAAGGCGAAGATTAATTCACCGAATAACTCAGTCATTGATGACCTCCACCCCAAAGGTATTCTGTCGAATATAAGCAATCGCGGCGGCGAGATTATTCGCCGTCGGATCGTCACGATAGGAAATCTGGGCGATAATATGTCCCAGCGCCCGATCGTTAATGTATTCAATATTGCCGTGCAGAATATTTACCGATACCTGAAACTGCTGTGCGACGTCAGATAATATCGGTTGTTCCACCGAATCATCGGCAAAAAGTATTTTCAGCAGGACGCCTTTATTATTCAGCTTAAAGCGTTCAGGTAATTCGACCGGGCTGGTATGACTCACCAGTTGTTTGGTGTAGGCGTGTTGAGGCGACGAGAAGATCGTAAAGACCTCACCCTCTTCCACAATATTGCCGCCGTTCATCACCGCCATACGCTGACAAATACTTTTTATAACGCTCATTTCATGGGAAATCAGCACGATCGTGATCCCCAAACGCGCATTGATACTTTTTAACAGTGTCAGAATAGACGCCGACGTTTCCAAATCCAGCGCTGAGGTCGGCTCATCACACAACAGCACTTCCGGGTGGTTGGCAATCGCGCGGGCAATACCCACGCGCTGTTTCTGCCCGCCGCTCAACTGTGCCGGATAAGACTGGCCCTTATCCTGTAGCCCAACCAGCGCCAGAATTTCCGGCACGCGCGCGGCAATCTCTTCTTTACGCTTGCCTGCCGCACGCAGGCTGAACGCCACGTTGTCATACACATTGCGGGTATGCATCAGATTAAAATGCTGGAAAATCATCCCGATACGCTGTCGATGCTGACGCAATTCACGACCACGAGCATTGCTGATCAGCGTCTCGCCCAGAAACACGCGCCCTTCCGTTGGCCGCTGCAACAGATTGATCGTCCGCAGCAACGTACTTTTCCCTGCGCCGCTGGTCCCGACAATCCCAAACACTTCCCCCTGCTGAATGGTCAGGTTGACGTTGTTTACCGCTCTGGACTGTGCCTGTTTACCGGCGGAAAAATCAACGCTCACATTTTCTAACCGAATCATTACCCGACTCACTCCTGTTGCGTTACTTTATTTATTGGCGTTGTTCAGGCAAACGAGTGCCTGTTTGATAAAAGGACAAGGCATCACCTCTCTTTTTTCGCATGGCTGTCGAGGATAAACGCCTGTTGATTGAGGAATTACCGGGCAACGCTGTCTGTTATTCGCGTGGTGAACATAATAATTACTTATAAATCAATGAAGTAATATAATAAAGCGTTTGTTTAAAGTAGAGAGAAATGAGCTTTGCGTCAATGATAAAAAAAGCAAATCACCTTTCTGTTTTTTAGAATCTTTTTATGCTTTTTCCGTTTACGACGACACGTTGGCCCGGACTTCATACGCCTTTTCCCCTTCCCGCCGTCGCAAAACAAAATAAATGATGACAATCCGTTGATAACCATTTCAAAAAATATCATGAAACATTGCCGTCACAACCACCGCCTAGCCTGATCCCGCTTCAGCAAACATTTCTTCTCTCAATAAAGGATGCCGCCATGCGTGACCATTCCCGTGTTTTCTCTGCGATCGGCAGCTTATCGGTAGTACGGGTATTACCGATAGCCAGCCTCTTTCTGTTACCGCTTCCTGGATTTTCGGCTCCGTCCCAGCCGGACAGTGCAACAATCAGCGCCATCGTCGAGTCCACCACGCAGGCCAGCCATCGCCCTCAGGTGATTGAAATGGAACGCGCGATCCGGTCCGCGCTGCGTAAGGCGATCCAGGGGGATGCGCCGCAGATCACCCGTAAACAGTTGGAGTCGGCGACACAAACGGCGCAGAGGGCCGATACCGCGTGGCTGAGCGCCAGCGGTTATGATTTCGCGGTAACCGCGAATCAGCAGGCAGGTATTGCGTTATTGGCATCGTTCTCATCGCTTTCCGCCGAGGTTTTGCAGAAGAATACGGCTATCGTCACGCGCATTAATCGCGACGCGACCGAGGGACAACGTGAACAGGCGCTGGTCGATGCCCAGGGGGTCAACTATCTCTATTTCCTGGCTGACGCGCTGGGTCCGAAACTCGCTAATGCGTTTATCGGCGCGTATGATCGCGGCGAACTGCGCAAAGCGGCGGCGTTAATTAAGGCTTCTGAAATCAGTACCGCCGAAGCCAAACGCCACTTCAACTATCCCCGTCCTTTTCTCCAGCCGAATAACACCCTCCATCTGGTGCCGGATACCGTCGTGATTGGCGATAACCAGCCTTACACGGCTTCCGGCGGCGCATTCCCGAGTGGACATACCAACACCGGTTATACCGATGCCCTGCTGCTGGCGGAAATGATCCCTGAGCGCTTTGTGCCGTTGATCGATCGCGCTGCGCGCTATGGCTATTCGCGTATTGTGCTGGGCGTCCATTATCCGCTGGACGTGATTGGTTCGCGAATGCTTGCCGAACGCAACGTGGCGCACGACCTTAACGATTCGCGCTACCGCCGGCTGTTTGAAGAGGCCAAAGCGGAGCTGCGTAGCGCGCTAGAAAAAGCGTGTGGCGCTTCGCTGAGCGTCTGCGCCCAAAATGCGCCACAGGATGATCCCTACACGGCGCCGCAAATGCAGACATTTTATCGCTACACCATGACATATGGCCTGCCGGCCCAGACGCATCACGCACCGACCGCCGCCATTGTTCCCGAAGGCGCCGATGTCCTGCTCGACGCCGTCCTGCCGCATCTCTCCGCGACTCAGCGCAGAAACCTGATGACGAAAACCGCGCTGCCCGACGGCTACCCGCTTTCTGGCGCAGCGGGCGAGACGGGCGAGCAAAATTTCTGGCAGCGTCTGAATCTGCATGATGCCGTGCAGTTGGCGCAGCACCCGTAATCGCGTTCTCTGTCAGTCACTATTCCCTGTGGGAGCCGATTACCGCCAGCACATCACGCAGCGTGGTTAAAAATAGATCGGCATGTTCTTCCTGAAACACCAGCGGCGGACGCACTTTCAGCACGTTCGCCGCGGGTCCCGTTGCGCTGATGAGCACGCCACGTTGGCGCATGGCATTCACCACCTGCAACGTCGATTCACTTGCCGGCGCTTTGCTTTCACGATCGTTGACCAGTTCCACGCCGATAAACAGACCGTAAGCCCGAATATCGCCAATCAACGGAAAATTCTGCGCCAACCGCTGTAACCCTTGCCGCAGGTATTGCCCCACGCGCAGCGCGTTCTGCTGCAATTGCTCTTCCCGAATGACCCGCAGTACCGCATGGGCAGTCTGGCAGGACACCGGATTGCCGCCGAACGTATTGAAATAGCGAACATCCCGCCCGAATGCATCGAACAGCGCGGAACGCCCAACCAGACCGGCGATAGGATGCCCGTTCCCCATCGGCTTCCCTAAACTCACCAAATCCGGGACGACACCGTGACGCGCAAAGCACCACATCGCTTCCCCGGTACGGCCAAAGCCCGGCTGGACTTCATCGGCAATAAACAGCCCCCCCGCCTGACGAATCAGCGCCGCCGCCTGCGCCATTTCGCCTTGCGGCGCACAGAACACCCCGTCGCTGGAAAAAAGGGTGTCCACCAACAGCGCAGCAGGACGAATACCTTCCTGCTGCATCTGCGCCAGTGCCTCACGAATACTGGTAATAAACGCGCCTGGCTGACGATAGGTATTGGGTGCTTCAATCAGCTTCACGTGACTGCCGCGCACAACGCCATCCCCCAGCGACGGCGACAGCTCCGCCAGCGCGCTGGTAACGCCGTGATACGCCCAGCGAGTCACCAAAATGCCCGTTCCTCCCGTGGTGTGCCGGGCAATGCGCAACGCCAGATCGTTGGCCTCGCTGCCGGTGCAGGTCAACATCAGGTTATTCAATTCGGCGGGGAATTCACTGAGCAAATCTTCCGCAAAATCGACAATTGCAGCGTGTAGATACCGCGTGTGGGTATTGAGCTGTGCGCTTTGTCGTGCCATCGCCTCAACCACCGCCGGATGACAATGCCCGACCGAAGCCACATTGTTATACACATCCAGATAGCGTTTCCCCTGATGATCGACCAGCCATACGCCCTCTCCACGCACGACGTGCAGCGGTTCTTCATAAAACAGGCGATAGCCGCTGCCCAATACCCGCTGACGACGCGCCAGCAATGCCGCTGTCGTTGTGATTTCAGAAGGGGTTTCTCTCTGATTCATTGCACAACCTCCGGGCAAACCTGCTGTAGACGCGTCACAAACTGCGAATGAGAATAGGCCGCGATACGTTGCAAGCGATGCCAACAGCGCGGCACATTACGCAGCAGATACTCGCGATTGTCGGGGTAGCGTGAGGCTCGCCATTGTGCAAGCGTCAGGATCAGCGCCATGCGGGTCGCAATTAAATCCGGTAACAGCACAATCTCCTCTCGCGCTAGCGGCCTCTGCTGGTGATACGCAGCAATAAAGGGGATAACATGCTCCAGCAGATCCGTCCCATCGCTGATTTGATACGCCAACGCGGTTGCCACTTCGCAAATTAGCGGGGCGAACACCGCATCGCCAAAATCGATAATGCCGGTCACACGCGTCGGTGACGCCCCTTCTACCAGTACGTTATGCGGATTCAGATCGTTATGAATGACCTGGCGGCGCAGCGTCGTCAAGGCTGGCGCGACGCAACCGTCATAGCGGTCAAAAATACGCCGAAGATGCTGATGCTGTTGCCGCTCAGAAATGAAATCGAGGTAAGGGCGCACCTGCTCTGCGCGGCTGATATCCCACAGCAACGAACGGTTCGCCGCCGGATGTGTAAAGCCGTAGAGCGCGTTGTCCAACTGCGCCAGCGTGCTTCCCAACTGCGACATCAATGCCGTCGAAGGCTCGTTCAGGTGCTGTGGCGTACCCGCCAGATAGCTCACCAGCCGCACGCGCAGCCGTGCGCCATCGATCTCAACGCATGTTTCCGCCCGCCCCGCTGTTGTCAGCCTGATGCGTGGTACGGAAAGTTCAGGCGCTCGTTGAGCCAGATGCAGCAGCAGCGCGGTCTGGAAATCGCTGACGTCGGCAGGTTCCGCCGCGTTGATCACCTTCAGCATATAGCGTTCATCTGGCGTGACCGTCAGGCAGAAATTGATATCGCGTTCCCCCTGAAGCCGCGCCATCTGCCCGGATAAGCCATATTCTTGCTGCGCGATAGCCAATGCCTGCTGGCAGGAAACCTGCGGCACGGCCTGCGTCATCAGATCGTCGTCATGCGATACCGCCTCGGCAAACACTGGCTGATTGGACACAAATGATGGGAACACGGGAAAAAGCGCAGTGGGTCGTCCGTCAGACATGCTGCCCTCCGTTGATGTGGATTTCCGCGCCGTTGACATAAGACGCGCCGGAGGTGCAGAGAAAATAGATCAGACTTGCCACCTCTTCGGGTTTCCCTAAGCGCTGCATCGGCACCTGCCGTTCAATGATGTCATCCGTACCGGGGGACAGAATCGAGGTTTCAATCTCCCCCGGCGCAATCGCATTCACGCGCACGCCGTGCGGACCAAAATCAAACGCCATTTCCCGCGTCAACGCGGACAAAGCGGCTTTTGAGGTGGCATAGGCTACGCCAGCAAAGGGATGAACGCGCGATCCGGCAATGGAGGTCACATTGATGACGCAACCCTGCGACGCTTTCAGCTCATCGAACAGGCCATTTGCCAACAGCGCGCAGGAAAACAGATTCACATTGAAGACCCGCAGCCAGGTCGCATAGTCCGTTTCGTGCACGCCCAGACGTTGCCCGCCTTCACCTTTGGGCGAAATCCCTGCGTTATCGACCAGCGCATCTAACCGACCGCCCAGCTTTTCTTTAATCAGCGGCAGCGTCTGTTGCAAGCTATCGATATCTTCCAAATCGAGATGAATGTGATTAAGCAACTTTTCTGCCCATGGGCACTCTTCAGCCCAGTTCTGACGCGACGCGGTGAAAATCCGCCACCCGGCCGCATGGAAATGCTTAACGGTGGCATGCCCGATCCCCCGACTGGCACCGGTCAACAATAATGTTTTTTGCGTTGTCATACCGAACCTCCTGAGCCATTTTGTACAATCTTAAATCCCACTCCGTAACCGTTCCGAGCGGCGGCGCAGGATTTCCATCACGATCAGCAGGATAAGTGCCGCCGCGACCATCATGGTCGCGGCGGCGGCGATGGTCGGATCGAGATTTTCACGGATGCCGGCAAACATCTGTAGCGGCAGCGTGCGCTGGCGCGGACTCGCGAGGAACAGCGTGACGATCACCTCATCAAACGACGTCGCGAATGCAAATAGCGCGCCGGAAAACACACCTGGCGCAATCAGCGGAAACGTCACCTTGCGAAAAGCCAGTAGCGGCGAGGCGCCCAGACTGGCGGCGGCACGCGTCAGGTTGTGATCGTAGTTCTTCAAGACTGCCGTAACCGTAATGACCACGAACGGCACCCCCAGCATCGCATGCGCCAGCACCAACCCCAGATAACTGTTCAGCAGCGACAGTTTGGCAAAGAAGAAAAACATCCCTACCGCCACAATCACCACGGGTGCAATCATCGGTGAAATCAGTACCGCCATCACCAGTGATTTACCGCGAAACTCTCCGCGTACCAGCCCCACCGATGCCAGCACGCCGAGCACCGTTGCCAGCAGCGTGGCCAGCGGCGCAATGAGCAGGCTATTGCCCAACGCCCCCAGCCACTCGCTGGAGTTGAAAAATTCGCGATACCAGCGCAGGGAAAATCCCGTCAGCGGGTAGCTCAGAAACGAACCCGCATTAAATGAAAGCGGAACAATCACCAGAACAGGGACAACCAGAAACAACAACATCGCCGCCCCGTAGAAATTAAAGAACGTGTTCCACAGACGAATAACCACTTCACCCTGCTGTCTCATTTGTTATCTCCCCCCAATATCAGGTTATGAATATCGCGCTTAATGTGCTGCGACTTCCGCATTGGTGCGCGTTACGCGGATGTACACCACATACAGCAGCGTGACGATAATCAGCAGTTGTGTACCCAGCGCGGCCGCCATTCCCCAGTTCATCGTGGTATTAGTGAAGAACGCGACAAAATAACTCAGCATCTGATCGCTCGGCCCGCCCAGCAGAGCAGGCGTAATGTAGTAGCCAATCGCCATCATGAAGACCAATAGCGCCCCAGCCGTCACGCCCGCGTACGTTTGCGGCACGTAAACTCGCCAGAACGCGATAAACGGATGTGCGCCCAGCGAAACGGCAGCGCGGACATAGTTCGGGGAAATACCTTTCATTACTGCGTACAGCGGCAGAATGAAGAACGGCAGCAGGATGTGGGTCATGGAGATATAGACCCCAATGCGGTTGAACACCAGCACCAACGGTTCATCGATGATGCCGATATTCATCAGCGAGCGGTTGATCAAACCGCCGGACTGCAACAGTACAATCCAGCTCGCCGTCCGTACGATTAGCGATGTCCAAAACGGCAGCAGCACCAGAATCAGCAACAGGTTGGCACGGTTAGACGGCTGTTTCGCCAGCCAATAGGCCAAAGGATAGCCCAACCCGACACACAGCAGCGTGACGACGCCCGCCATCACCAGCGTGCGCAACAGCACATCCACATACAGCGCCTGATCGGCAGGCTGCGCGACGATTTGCTGCGTAGTGGCATCGACTTTATGATCAAATACCGCCAGAAGGTAATAGCTGGTGAAAGGTCGGGTAGCGCGATCGAAGGTTTTCCAGGTCGCCAGTTCCCCCCACATCGGCTGCTCGCGTATCAGTTGCTCTCGAATATCGCTGCTGCCCTCAGCGGGCAGCTTACGCAATGTTCGGGTAATCAACGTCCGGTAATCCGCCCCTTCATATCCCAGACGTTTGGTGATTGTGCTCAGTTTTCCGCTGCTGCGGGCATCGCGCAAATCACTCACCAGCGCCCGAAAGACAGCTTCATCCGGTATATTATTGCCGGACCAAAGCCGCATCGCGGCAATGGTCTGTGGCATATTGTCGCGCAATTCCGGGTTAGACACGCTTTTCCCCAAAATCGAGGTGATCGGGAAGAGAAAACTCACCACGATAAACAGAAACAACGGCGCAATCAGCAGCAGAGAGCGTTTTTTATAGGCTTTCTGCGCGGTTGCTAATTGCTGTTTCAACGTCGAATCGTCGTCGAGTCCACCCGAGGGCGCAGCAGCGACGATATCACTTTGGGACATAGGCTCTTTCTCCATCATCACGTAAAGTCAATCACTGCGCCTTATTGAGCAGCCCAGGCATTGAAGCGTTGTTCCAGCTCTTCACCGTGGTCGATCCAAAACGCCGTGTCTACCTGCAAAGCCTGTGCCAGATTTTCTGGCGCTGTTGGCAGATTAGCCGCGATGGCAGGATCCAGCAGGCTGGTGGTTTTGACGTGCGTTGGGCCATATGGAATATTTTCCGCAAACACTTTCTGATTTTCCGGCTGGTTGGCAAAAGCGATAAACCGTTCCGCCAGCGCCTTGTGCCTGGAGCCTTTGACGATTGCCCAACTATCCAAATCGTAAATGCTGTCAGCCCAGACAATTTTGAAGTCATGCCCTTCTTTCTGTGCCGCCGCGACGCGACCGTTATACGCGGACGTCATCACGACATCGCCCGATACCAGCCATTGCAACGGCTGTGCGCCGGATTCCCACCACTGAATGTTTGATTTGATCTGATCCAGCTTTTTAAACGCGCGTTCGGCCCCCTGTGGCGTCGCCAGTACCGTGTAAAGATCGTCACGCTTCACACCATCGGCCAACAGCGCAATTTCCAGCGTAAATTTGGCGCTTTTACGCAGTGCGCGTTTGCCGGGGTAATCTTTCACATTCCAGAAATCGGCCCAGCTTTTCGGCGCCTGTTTCAGCTTCTGCGCGTTATAGGTCAAGACGGTTGACCACAGGAAAATTCCGGCGCCGCACTCGCTGACTGCCCCTTTGACAAATTGGGCCTGATCGCCCAACGTTGACCAGTCCAGCGGCTCAAATAAGCCTTCGTTACAGCCGCGCATCAGCTCAGGGCCTTCGACCTCTACGACGTCCCAGCCCACCTGCCCGGTTTCCACCATCGCCCGGATACGCGCCATTTCACCGTTATATTCACCGGCTTCTACCGTACCTTTTCCAGCAGCGGCGAACGGTTTGTAAAACGCCTTATCCTGTGCATCCTTGTTTAAACCGCCGAATGAAATCACCGTAACGGACTCCGCCTGCGCCTGGCAGGCCATCGTCACCAGAAAAGCCATGACCGCCACTTTTTTCAGTGCCGGACCGTTAAAAAAGCCTTTCGCTTTGGATATGTTATTGAGTATGGACATCGTTTCGCTCCTGGAGTGGTAATCAACGTAAAGGTCAAATGCGTATCACAATTCTGCATACCCTATTTTTTGCGCACCGCATGTTGATGCATCACGGATCAACATAACCCGCAAAAAATATGAGCATAAATTATGCCAATTCAAAGATTTTATTGATGTTTTGCTACAGCGGCGGCGGGAACGGTGGTGAAAAAAATCCGGCTTTCCTATACCTGATGAAACTTCGCCATTTTTGTCATGTTGTGGTGCAAATCGCCATTCCCTTGCACCATCCAAACACATTGCGTGTCCGGTATATGCGTGTCGATAGCGGCTACCGACACGCGTTTCTTACTAACGTTCGGGAGAACGCATTATCAGGAAAGATCGACGCAGAGATATTTCATTTCCAGATAGTCTTCAATCCCAAAGCGCGATCCCTCACGCCCCAGCCCGGACTGCTTCACCCCGCCAAACGGCGCGACCTCATTCGAAATCAGCCCGGTATTGATGCCGACCATGCCATAATCCAGCGCTTCCGGCACCGTCCACTGACGCACCGCGTTGCGTGTATAGACATAGGCCGCCAGCCCGAATTCGGTATCATTCGCCATCGCAATGACCTCAGCGTCATCATTGAAGCGGAACAGCGGCGCCACCGGCCCGAACGTTTCTTCGCGCGCGAAACGCATCTCACGCGTCACGTCGCCGACAATGGTTGGCATGAAGAATGTGCCCCCTCGTTCATGGCGTTTGCCGCCAAGCAGCAGCGTTGCCCCATGCGCTAGCGCATCGGCAATATGCTGTTCAACTTTGCTGACCGCGTTGCCATCAATGAGCGGCCCTTGCGTCACACCGGGTTCGGTGCCTTCCCCTACGTGCAACTTGCGTACCGCTTCAACCAGTCGCTCAACCAGCGCCGGGTAAATACCGTTCTGTACATAGATTCGATTGGCGCAAACGCAGGTCTGCCCGCTGTTGCGAAACTTTGAGGCCAGAATGCCGTTCACCGCCTGATCCACGTCCGCATCGTCAAAGACAATAAACGGCGCATTGCCGCCCAGTTCCAGCGACAGTTTCTTCACGGTCGGCGCGCACTGCGCCATCAGCATGCGGCCCACCTCGGTGGAACCGGTGAAGCTCAGCTTGCGCACGACCGGGCTATCACACAGCACTTTGCCGACCGACTGCGCATCGCCGACAATCACCTGTAACACGCCGCGCGGGATCCCCGCCTGTTGAGCCAGATCAGCCAGCGCCAGTGCGGTAAACGGCGTCTGTTCAGCCGGTTTAACGATCATCGTACAGCCCGCCGCCAGTGCCGGCGCAACTTTACGGGTAATCATCGCCGCCGGGAAATTCCACGGTGTGATCGCCGCGCAGACGCCGATTGGCTGCTTAATCACCATCAGTCGCTGCTGTCCTTGCGGCGATTGCAGCACGCTGCCTTCAATACGCTTCGCCTCTTCAGCAAACCAGTCGATAAAGCTGGTCGCGTAGGCAATTTCCCCCTGCGCTTCCGCCAGCGGTTTTCCCTGTTCCGCCGTCAGCAACGCGGCCAGATCCGCCTGATTTTCCATAATCAGGCGCGCCCATGCCTGTAACAACGCGGCACGCGCCTTGCCCGTCTTCTTACGCCACTCAACCAGAGCCTGCTCTGCGACCGCAATCGCCTGTTCGGTTTGTGACAACGTCACTAATGGTACGTGACCCAGCACCTCGCCCGTCGCCGGATTGGTCACGCTCAGGCGTTCACCGTTTTGGCTGTCTTGCCAGTCTCCGTCAATCAGACATTGCTGACGAAAGAGCGTTTGCTGTTTGAGTTGTACATGCTGTTCCATTGTAGGGTTCCTTTTTTATCGTGTGAGTACGCGTGTCAAAATGTTCAAAGCCTGGTTGAATTGTTCGTCAGGGATCGTCAGCGGGTACAGGAAGCGGATCACATTGCCATGTACGCCGCAGGTCAGTAACAGCAACCCTGCGTCTAACGCACTTTTCTGGCATTGACGGGCTATCTCTGCCGAAGGTTTACCGGTAGACGGATCGTTAAACTCTGCCGCCACCATGGATCCCTGCGCCCGGATGGCCACCCGTGCCGGACACCGCCCTTTGATCTGCTCCAGCGTATCCACCAGCGCATTGCCCAGACGCCGCGCCCGTTGGCACAAGTGCTCTTCTTCAATCACATCCAGTACCGCCAGCGCCGCCGCCACCGCCAGCGGGTTACCGGCATAAGTACCGCCCAGCCCGCCCGGCGCTGGCGCATCCATCACCTCTGCACGTCCAACCACGCCGGAGATCGGGAAGCCGCCGCCGAGGCTTTTCGCCATCGTGATGAGATCGGCCTGTTCTGCGTAATGTTCCATAGCAAACAGCTTGCCGGTGCGGGCAAACCCAGTCTGAACTTCGTCGGCGATCAGCAGAATGCCATGCTCGTTGCACAGCTTGCGCAAACCGTGGATGAAGGCGGGCGGCGCAATGTGGAAACCGCCTTCTCCCTGCACCGGCTCCAGCAAAATCGCCGCAACCTGATCGGCGGCAATGTCGGTGCGCATCAGGCGTTCAACGCTTTCCAGCGCCTGTTCGACGGTGATGCCATCTTGTTCATTCGGATAAAGCGCGTGAAAAATAGAGCCGGGGAACGGCCCGAACCCTGTCGAATAAGGCGCCACTTTGCCCGTCAGCGTCATGGTCAACAGCGTGCGACCGTGAAAAGCGGCATTGAAGGCAATCACGCCGGGCCGCCGGGTGTAGGCACGGGCGATTTTCACCGCGTTTTCCACCGCTTCCGCGCCAGTGGTAAAGAATGCCGTCTTCGCATCGCCGTCAATGGGCGCGAGCGCATTGATACGCTCGGACAAGGTGACATAGCTGCCGTAAGGCACAACCTGGTAAGCCGTGTGGGTAAAGCGATCTAACTGCTCGCGAACCGCGGCGACGATTTTCGGATGGCGATGGCCGGTGTTCAGTACCGCAATCCCGGCGGCGAAATCGATAAACTCGCGTCCTTCAACATCCCACAGGGTGCTGTTTTCCGCCCGCTCAGCATAGAAATCACACATGACGCCGACGCCACGTGGTGTCGCAGCCTGACGGCGTTGATTCAGTTCACTATTCTTCATGGTCTGCTCCGGTATCCCAAACACATCGGTTAGTCGTTGAAGATGATGGTGTCATTTAGACGCGAGATGGTTCTATAATCCAGTGCCAGTTTTGAATATTTTAAGGATCCACTTTTGCGCTCGCTCCTGACCGACTTATTGCTCCAGCGTTTAGCCAGCCAGCAGAACGGGGCGCTAAACAAACGTTTGTACGACAGCATCCGGCTGGCCATTCTCGATGGCGTGATTGCCGCCGGCCGGCGTCTTCCGTCATCGCGCGATCTGGCGCAGCAGCTGTCTCTGTCGCGTAATACCGTGCTGACGGCCTACGAACAGCTACTGGCTGAGGGCTATATCGAAGCACGTAAAGGAAGCGGGACCTTCGTCACGCAACAGTTGCCCGATGGCAATATGCTGCCGGTAAACAGCGAGAATCCCGGTGAACTCCGCGATCCCAAACATGAACTCTCGCGTCGCGGTATTCACCTGTTGGGTTATGCCGGCGCTTCCGCTCGCCAATGGGGCGCGTTTATGCCGGGCATCCCCGATATCGCCAGTTTTCCGCATGACTTATGGCGACGGATTCAGACCCGCCTGACTCGACGTATACGCCCTGAACAGCTTTCCTATTCCCCGGTTGGCGGCTGCCCGGAACTGCAACTCGCACTCGTGGATTACCTGCGCGTTGCCCGTTCCGTGGAATGCACGCCGGAGCAAATTCTGATTATCGAAGGCACCCATCAGGCGATGGATTTGCTCGCTAAAATGCTGTGTAACCCCGGTGATTTGGCGTGGATTGAAGATCCCTGTTACTGGGGAATTCGTAATGTCCTGACGATTAACGGCCTGCGCGTTGCGCCAGTCAATGTCGATGAACAAGGGCTGGCACCGCCGGATACGCTGTCTCCCGGAGCCGTCCCGCGCTTGATTTGCGTGACACCGTCACATCAGTATCCGTTGGGCGCGGTGATGAGCCTGACGCGCCGCCAGCGCCTGCTGGCACTGGCGCAGGAACACGGCTGCTGGGTAGTCGAAGATGATTATGATAGCGAATTCCGTTTTTCCGGTAGCCCGATCCCCGCCCTGCAAGGGCTACAAACGCAGTCCCCGGTGATCTACATCGGGACATTCAGCAAAACGCTCTACCCCGGCCTGCGCGTCAGCTACATGGTACTGCCGCCGCTGCTGGCGCACGCCCTGAAAACGGCGCATTCCGAACTCTATCGGGGCGGACGCTGGCTAACGCAGGCAACGCTTGCGGAATTTATCCGCGAAGGCCACTACGCCGCGCATATCCGTCGCATGCGCCTGCTGTATGCCCGCCGCCGCGCGTTATTGACGTCATTGATTGAAACGCATCTGGGCCCGGATTATGTCGGTGATAACAGCAACGCCGGGCTGCATATGTTGCTCATCCTGCCTTCCCATATCGATGACGTCGTGCTGAGCGCCGAGATTTTGCGCCGCGGCGTGATGGTAAAACCGCTTTCCAGTTACTACCTGCAACCCACCCCGCAGCGTGGTTTATTACTCGGCTACGCCAGCGTGGAAGAGAACCAAATGACACAGGCATTTGCCGTGATTGTGGCATGTATTCAGGCACTGAATTCGCGACATTCCGACGCCTGATCGCCTCCGTTTCCAGACGGGCCGATCCGCACCATTACGGTGATATCCGCCACCAGCACGCCCTATTCCGGCGCATCGGTTAGGGTATTCAACCACGTTTTAGCCCATTGGTCCCTGCTTGCTAAGCATCCGGCATGGTTTATGCATTCTTATGAATAACAGTGACTGCCGGAGAGTAAAAATGAGAAATTACGTCAGTTTCAGGAATGTTCAGAAGACCTACGACGGCGAGCGCCTGATCGTCAAAAACCTTAATCTGGATATCCGTGAAGGTGAATTTCTGACCCTGCTTGGGCCATCCGGCTCGGGAAAAACCACCAGTTTGATGATGCTCGCCGGGTTTGAGACCCCGACGCAGGGAGAAATCCTGCTGCGTGATGCGCCGCTGCACCATCTTCCGCCGCACCAGCGCGATATCGGTATGGTGTTTCAGAACTACGCCTTGTTTCCGCACATGACCGTGGCGGAAAATCTGGCGTTTCCGCTGTCTATCCGTCGTCTGAATCGTGCCGACATCAAAGAGAAGGTGGATCGGGTACTGGATCGCGTAAAACTCACCAATCTGGCCGATCGCTACCCTGCACAGATGTCCGGCGGTCAACAGCAGCGCGTGGCGCTGGCGCGGGCGTTGGTTTTCGAACCCAAGCTGGTGCTGATGGATGAACCGCTCGGTGCGCTGGATAAGCAACTTCGCGAACATATGCAGTTGGAAATCAAAGAGCTGCATCAGTCGCTGGAATTAACCGTGGTATACGTCACCCATGACCAGAGCGAAGCCATGACGATGTCCAATCGCGTCGCCGTATTTAACGATGGCGTGATCCAGCAGATGGACAGCCCTAGCGATATCTATGAAAAACCGGAAAACGCCTTTGTCGCGCAGTTTATCGGCGAAAACAATACGCTGATCGCCACTCGCGCCGAAGCCGAAGGCGCGTTCTATCGGGTAACGCTGGACGACGGTACCTCGCTGCGGGCGCTAAAAGTTCGTCCCAGTTCACCGGGCCGAAAGATTACGCTCTGTATTCGCCCGGAACGCATTCACGTCAATGCGCCTCACGTCGATATCGGGATGCAGCAGGTCAGCGCTCGAATTCAGCAATTCATTTATTTGGGCGATCACGTCAGAATGATGACTGAAGTGGCTGGCCAGCCGCAGTTTATGGTGAAACTCCCCGCCAGCGAGATCCAACCGCACTGGAAGACCGGTACCGAAATCAACTTGTCGTGGCAGCCAGCGCACCTGCGTGCGCTGGATAGTATCGTGACGCATTAAAGACGTAGATGATGTAGATGATGTAGATGATGTAGATGATGTAGATGATGTAGATGATGTAGATGATGTAGATGATGTAGAAAAGTTACGTAGAAAAGGAATAAAGAAGAAGCATGTTGCCCCTGAACAGGGGCAACGGATACCGCATTAACCCCGAACCTTGCGGTACACCCACAGCACGACAATTGCGCCGACCACGGCCACCACAAAGCTGCCGAAGTTGAAGCCATCGACTCGACCAAACCCAAAGAAAACGCTGATATAGCCGCCCACAACTGCACCAATAATCCCAAGCAATACCGTCAGGATAAAGCCGCCGCCGTCTTTACCGGGCATAATCCACTTAGCCAAAATCCCCGCAATCAAGCCAAAAATAATCCAGGATAAAATACCCATACCTACTCCTCGCGTTTTCGTTTCACATGACCCTTATCTTTATGCCGCTCATCGGCAGACCGGGCAGTAACCAAGTATAGGCAAAAATTGAAAAAAACACCGATAAGTTTTCAGAAGAAATGCACAGGGCAGATGATGCGCATTATTCATCCAGCGGAATAATGTCCACACCGTTGCTGATAATCGGTTTGCATAAAATTTTGTAGCCATCGCTATCAAAATTCGTCGCAACCTGTTTTAGCGTCGCCACCTCTGACAAATCCGCGACGGTGCCCAGATAAAACCAGTGATGAATGATGTGATACTCCGTCTTCCCCTGACGGCTCTCCTTAATCGCAATTTTCCCCGGATAGGCCCAACAGTTGAGCTTCATGGCATTGAGCCGAATCGCCAGCCGCTCTTGATGCGCCGACACGGGCTCTTTACCACAGCAGGCGCCGGCGCATTTTTTCAACGCATAGCGAAAACACGCCCGCCCCGCCGGCAGGCGTTCGATACCCAGTACGCCCAGACAGAGCTTTTCTTCATCGGCTATCGTTTTCAAGGCGTTTATCGCCGCGAGACGATGGCTGAACAACCCGTACAGATCGGGCGTCGTAGAAAAATCGACCTCTCTGGCATACACCACCTCGATGAGATTTCCATCAAAATGGATCGAGCATAATTGACGTGAACGCCGCAGCCGCTTGTTAAAAAGCGGCGTCTGCTGCTTAATCATCCGGGCTTCTAATAACAGCGCGCCGATCTCCCCGGCGGTCTCAATAAACGTAATGCGTCGGGTCTGCCTCAGCAGTTTCGCTTCTTTACGCGTGCGCAGATGCGATAACACGCGAGCGCGGATATTGATACTTTTGCCGATATACAACGGCAACGTGTCACTGTCGCCGTGAAAGACATAAACACCGGGCGCCGCTGGCAACTCATCCAGTTCAGTTCGTAGGTGTGCCGGGTATTCATAAATATCAGGCATTTTTTCAGGCGGCATCATGACTTTACAACCTTTAAATCTTCGGTTCGCGTTGTGTAAGCGGGCGATAACCGCTCTCGTTTCATTGCCCAGCCGGGGTTCACCCCTTGGCCAGCAAACCAAATGTTTCCTTTACCAGAATGGTTGATATGGTCGATTGCCGCCATTAAACCGGCGCTATTCGCATGGGGCTTACGCGCGTCAAACATGTCTAATTGCGCAATCCCCTGCTGATAAAAATCGGATAGCACCACGCCGGCTTTACAATAGCGATAGCCCTGCTTCCAGATGCGCGCCAGCGCCTCGATCGCCAACGCAATAATGTCCCGGGTATCGTTCGTCGGCACGAATGTCACGCGGGTCGCCTGATCGCCATAATATTCCCCTTGAGCGACATGCGGGCTGGTGCGGATAAATACGGCGACCTGGCAGCAATATTGCTTCTCATGACGCAATTTCTCCGCCGCCCGTTCAGCATAACGACAAACCGCCTGATGCATGTGCGCATACTCGGTAATACGTGAGCTAAATGAACGGGAACACAGTATTTGCTGTTTGGCTGCGGCCTGTTCTTCAACCGCCAGACAGGGCTGTCCGCGCAGTTCACGTACCGTTCGTTCGACCACCACGCTAAAGTTTCTGCGGATATAAGCAAGATCGCAGCGCGCCAGCATCAAGGCGCTGTCGATCCCCATTGATTCCAGCCTGCGCGCCAGTCGCCGCCCGATGCCCCAGACATCGCCGACGGGGGTAATCGCCAGCAATTTCTCCTGACGTACCGGGCTGGACAAATCCACCACGCCCTCCGTTTTATGCCAGATTTTCGCCGCATGATTCGCCAACTTAGCGAGCGTTTTGGTCGGCGCGATCCCGACGCCCACGGTCAAATGCGCTTCACGTTTTATTCTCTCCCTGATCTGCTGCCCAAAACGCTCAAGCGATATGCAGTGACTCACGCCAGACACATCCAAAAAGGCCTCGTCAATGCTGTAGATTTCCACCGCAGGCGCCATCTCTTCCAAAATACTCATCACGCGGGCCGACATATCGGCATAAAGCGCATAATTAGAGGAAAAAACGGCAATGTTGTGTTGTTGAATGAGCCCACCGATTTGAAACAGCGGCACGCCCATTTTTACGCCCAGTCGTTTAGCTTCATGAGAACGGGCAATCACACAGCCATCGTTGTTACTGAGCACGATGACCGGTTTGTCGGCCAGATCTGGGCGAAAAATCTTTTCACAGCTGGCGTAAAACGTATTCACATCAACCAACGCGTACATTAGCGTGTCGCATGGATGACATAGGTCACGACGCCAAAAATCTCCAGGCAGTCGTTGACGTGAAAGGGAATCGGCGCATAGGCCGCATTCATCGGAACCAAGGCCCGGGTTGGCGTCAGTTGCAATTGTTTGATCGTGAACTCGCCGTCAAGCGCTGCAATCACTATATCGCCATGGCGTGCTTGCAATGCGCTATCGACCACCACCAGATCGCCATCGTGAATACCGCCATCCACCATTGACTGACCGGAAACACGGACAAAATAGGTTGCGGCAGGGTGGCGAATACATAGCGTGTTCAGATCGATGCGCTGTTCAATATAATCGTTCGCCGGGCTGGGAAACCCCGCGGGGACTGTATCGGCATAAAGGTTCAGCGGCTGTTTTACAGGATTGGACTCAGGAAGATATCGTTTCATTACTCGGCAATATAACTGTTTTTTTATACAGTATAGAAAGCGAGCAACAACAATGCAATGCGCAAAACGCCCTGAGAAACTCAGCGCTTTCCTCCTGTCTGGCTAAAAAACCTCGATGGCACGCCACATCAATGGCTTAACCTATCTGACTGCCCCTCGCCCTATTCCTTCGCATACAAATAAACCGACGCACGGGATACGCCCAGATGCTGTGCGATGGTTTCCATGGCTCTTTTCACGTCCAACAGACCGCTGTCCTTTAATTCCTGAAGCAGTAATTTACGCTCTTGCGCTTTCAGCGCCCGTGGCGTGGTGGCAAGACGCGCCGCGAAATGATCGATGTGCAGTCTGATCGCCGCTGCGCCGTTGGGCTCCAGATGCTCAGTGACGGCATCGGCAGCCAACTGGGTAAACTGCGCCAGCGCATGCTGCATCCCCCGAAATAGCGTCATATCGACGTTCAGACAGAGCGCCGCGACGTATTCGCCTTGCGCATTTTTGATGCCGACCGAGGTGCTTTTTACCGGACGCCCGTCGGCAAACTGATTGGCATAATTGGCCAAAATATTAGGAAAATCGGGTGAGGCAATGCGGGCAAGCCCCAGTTCCGTCGCAGGAGCGCCGACATCTCTGCCGGAGAGATTATTGTGAATGGAAAGAATGGCGTGCTGCGGATTTTTCAGATCGTGCACAACCACTTCACAGAATGGCGCGAACGTCTCGCTCACCCCTTTCGCTATGGCATCTAACTGCGTCAGCAGCAGATCTTCTCCAGATGTAGACATTGTTACTCTCCTATACCCATACCGGCGCAACCGCATTTTCCGGCGCTGAGTGTACCACACACCCTTTCTTCGCCCTCTTTCAGCAGCACAGGTTTTACGCCGCCGTCACGTTCAACACACACCACATTAGACAATTTATCTAATTTTATATATTTTGTTTATTCAACATGCAGCGACGTCGCGATCGTGACGCCGTATTCACCATCACTAACAACAGGTTATCCTGAAATGAGCGACTTACACCTCCCGACCTTCGACGATGTGGTCGCCGCGGCGGAACGTATTGCCGGCTATGCCAATAAAACGCCGGTGATGACATCACGCACGGTTAATGCCGCGTTCGGCGCAGACGTTTTTTTCAAGTGTGAAAACTTTCAGCGCATGGGCGCATTTAAGTTTCGCGGCGCCATGAACGCGCTGTTGCAATTTTCAGACGAGCAAAAAGCCGCTGGCGTGGTCACCTTTTCTTCCGGCAACCATGCGCAGGCGATTGCACTGGCGGCTAAATTGCTCGGTATTCCTGCCACGATCATCATGCCTCACGATGCGCCGGCGGCGAAGGTCGCGGCCACGCGCGGCTATGGCGGGAACGTAGTGGAATACCATCGGTATACCGAAGATCGTGAGCAGATCGGCCGCGATCTGGCGAAAAGACAGGGACTGACGCTGATCCCCCCTTACGATCACCCGCACGTGATTGCCGGGCAAGGCACCGCCGCGAAAGAACTGCTGGAAGAAACGGGCGAACTGGACGCGCTGTTCGTCTGTTTGGGCGGCGGTGGGTTGCTGTCGGGTTCCGCGCTTTCAACCCGCCGGCTCTCTCCGGCCTGCAAAATTTATGGCGTCGAACCGCTCGCGGGAAATGACGGGCAGCAATCTTTGCGTAGCGGCAACATCGTGCATATTGATACGCCCAAAACCATCGCCGATGGCGCACAGACCCAGCATCTGGGTAACTATACCTTCCCGATAATTCGCCGGCATGTCGATGATATTCTGACGGTCACGGATGACGACCTGATTGACGCAATGCGTTTTTTTGCCGAACGCATGAAAATGGTCGTTGAGCCGACGGGGTGTCTCGGCTTCGCCGCCGCGCGTAACCTCAGGGAATCGCTGCGCGGTAAACGTATCGGCATTATTATCAGCGGCGGGAATGTCGATATCAGCCGCTACAGCGCATTTCTGGCCGGTCATGTCTGAGGAAAAACGATGATTTTTATTTCTGAAGCGACGTCTGCTGCGCTCATCAGCCATGAGCTGGCTTATGACGCCGTTCGTCAAGCCCTGCTCGCCGCCAGCGAACCGGAAGCACACAGTTTTCCGGTGGTGCACGGGCACGGTTCCGAGGCAAGTAACACTTTCAGCGTCAAAGCCGCGGCAACCCGTGAGCTTGCGGGGCTCAAAATCGGATCGTTCTGGCCGGGAAATCCTGCGAACGGGCTACCTCGTCACAATTCCCTGATCCTGCTGTTCGATCAGCAAACCGGGAAAATGGCCGTCGCGATTGAAGCCGGAAAGGTAAACGCCTTTCGTACCGCCGCTGCCGACGCTGTCGCCGCCGATTTACTGGCCAGAACCGATGCCTCGGTTTTAGCGGTGTTCGGCACCGGTCATCAGGCACGCTATGAATGCGCTGCGCTGGCAAGAATCCGGCCCATTCGTACCGTGCTGATCGTCGGACGCGATGTCCGTAAATCCACAGAGATGGCCCAAGAACTCATGGCTGTCGGGCTGGATGCACACATCAGCGATGCCGAAAGCGCCTGTCGAGCAGCGGATATCATCGTGACCGCCACACCATCGCGCGCACCGCTGTTTAACGCCGCGTGGGTCAAGGCGGGCACGCACATTGTCAGCATGGGGTCGGATGCCGTTGGCAAGCAGGAACTGCCGCCCGACCTGTTTCATACGGGGCGTCTGTTTTGCGATCTGCCTTCCCAGTCCCGAATGATAGGTGACTTCCAACACGCGCCAGCCCATGTGACGCTAACCGCCATTGGCGACGTGATTAGCGCGAACGCCGCAGGACGCAAAACGCCGGATGAGATCACGGTTTTCGACAGTTCCGGTCTGTCCATTCAGGACTTATATATCGGCCAGCGCATTCTTGCCGTCTGGCAGCAGGCTAAACAACATGAAGGTGTACAATGAAAAAGAGTGAATGGCTTAACGCGCTGGAAACGCCCTTTTTGCTGATTGATGAATTCCGTTTTCAGCGCAATATCGACAGGCTGTATCGGCGAACGGAACAATTGGGCAGCCGAATCCGGCCACATCTCAAAACGCTACGTTCGATTGAAGCTGGCCGCTATCTGCTCAAGGACCGCGCATCGCCGGCGACCGTTTCGACGCTGGCAGAAGCGAAAGCTTTTGCCGCCGCGGGGTATACCGACCTGCTCTACGCCGTGGGGATCGCGCCGCACAAGCTGCCGCGCGTCGCCCATTTAATCCGTAAAGGCGTGAACCTGCATATTCTGCTCGACAGCCCAGAACAGGCGCGCGCAGTCACCGATTTTGCCCTCGCCAATGACGTTACGTTCTCGGTATTTATCGAGATCGACTGTGATGGGCATCGCGGCGGTATTCCACCGGAAAGCGAGGCGCTGCTTACGCTGGCAAAGCAGATCGACGGTAACGGCGCGACGCTCACCGGCCTGCTGGCGCATGCGGGAGAATCTTACGCCTGTCGCACGGACGAGGCGATCCGCGCGGCGGCGCGCGCAGAGTGCGACGCCATCAACCTCGCCGGGCGGCGCGTTCGCACGCTGGGCATTGCCTGCCCTGTGCTTAGCGTCGGCGCGACCCCAACGGCGCACTTTGCTGAAGACTTAACCGGCATTACCGAGGTGAGAGCGGGCGTTTTCACCACCTTCGATCTGGTGATGAAGAATGTCGGCGTCTGCTCGCTGGATGATATCGCCCTGTCGGTGGTGTGCAGCGTGATTGGGCATAATCGCGAAAAAGGCTGGGTGTTCATCGATGCGGGCTGGATGGCGCTCTCCCGCGATCGCGGCACAGCATCTCAGGCGAAGGATTACGGTTACGGGCTGGTTTGCCATCTGGATGGCCGCCCTTATGACGACCTCTGCGTGACGACCACCAATCAGGAACACGGCATCATCGCGCTTCCCGTCGACGCCGGGCTTTCGGTTGATGATTTCCCCGTCGGCACACGCTTGCGGATCTTGCCGAACCACGCCTGCGCCACTGCCGCGATGCATCAGCACTATCAGGTGTTGAAATCAGAGACTAACGCTCAGGAAACCTGGCAGCGCATTACCGGATGGTAATCGCCTGTTGCGCGCACCGCCCGACCTGATGCGTCGGGTGGTCATTTTCGTTTGTCGTTCCGCCTCGGCGGTTACAGCTGGCAATCCTGCCTGTCCCGCCAAAGGCCACATCAGTTTTTCCTTGAGACATCCTCAACCAAATACGCATATACAGACACTATCGCCCCCTTTACTATCCCGCCATCAAAGGGTGATAAGGCACAATGTCATATAAACAGGGGGCTGAAGTGATTACCATTATCTCCGTATTCCTCTTGGCCGGAATAGTGAAAGGCGTAATTGGGCTGGGGTTGCCAACGATCGCAATGGGGTTATTAACCGTCGTGATGCCGCCGGCCAGCGCAGCCAGTTTGTTAATTATCCCGTCGCTGGTGACCAATATATGGCAACTCTTCATCGGGCCGGCATTTTTTCGCTTAATTAAACGCCTCTGGGGATTGATTGCAGGGATTTTTATTGGCACGTTATTCAGCGTATTACCCGGTTTAACCTCTACGTCGTCGTGGACTGAAGCCGCGCTGGGTATCGTGCTGATCATGTATGGCCTTTGGGGACTGATTGCCACGAAACTCCCGTCCCCGGGCAAAGCAGAGAAGTGGCTTTCGCCACTGGTTGGCTATCTTACCGGCGCCATTACCGCAGCGACCGGGGTTTTCGTTATTCCCGCCGTCCCCTATCTGCAATCGCTCCAGTTAAATAAAGACGATCTTGTTCAGTCGCTCGGATTGGCTTTCACGGCATCGACTCTTGCGCTAGCCATGCACCTGTCGCTGGACAGCAAACTGGATCACGTTGACTATGCTTTATCTGCCATTGCCCTAATTCCCGCGATTGCCGGAATGTATGCCGGTCAATACCTGCGTAAGCTAATCAGCGAACTCGCCTTCCGCCGCTGTTTTTTTATCGGGCTGATTGCGCTGGGCGCGTATATGACGATTAAATAGCGGCTAGGATCCGATCGGGGGTTGAACCAGAAAATCCACAAACGCCGTTGCATATCCGGGAAGATCGGCGAAATCCCGTGCGCAGATAATCAGTTTGCGGTTAGCCCAGCGTTCCGACAGACGGATAATATGGATATCACGGCGATGAGGATAGCGCTCGGCGGCATGTCTCGGGAGGATCGCGATACCGACGCCGCTGTTCACTACCTGCATCACCGCATCAAATGTCGCCATGCGGACGCGGTAGTTAAGACGACGCCCCTGCTTCTTGGCGTGCTCATCAATATGATCCTGAAGCGCGATCCCCGCGGATAAGCCGATAAATTCGGCGGTGATAATCGCATCAAATGTAGTGCTGTCGAGATCGCGCCAGCGCCCGCTTGCCGGCGCAAACACCACTAATTCGTCATCACGGAAAGGACGCGAGGCCAATCCGTTCAACGGGGTAGAATCAGCGACGATGCCTAAATTCGCCGTTTGATTTTTAATGGCCGTGACAATATCGTCGCTGAGCATCTCTTTAACAGAGATGGAAATATTGGGGTTATGCTGTAAATAAGGGCCGATCAAACCGGGTAAAAATTCGCTCTGCGCCGAGGAATTACATAACAGATTGATGTGCCCGCGCAGCCCTTTGCCGTATTGATGCAATTCACTGCGCATATGCTCAACCTGCTGCAATACGATATTGGCATGGTTGACCAATGAATATCCCGCGTCTGACAGCGTAACCCCTGTTCTCGACCGGTTGAGTAACGGGACGCCAAGCTCGCTTTCCATACCGCGGATACGCTCGCTGGCTGACTGCAACGTCAGGTGTGACAACGCGGCGCCGCCGGTAATGCTTCCCGCCTTATAAACGTTGAGAAACAGACGCAGGTCGATGATATCAAAGCGCATAAGAACACAGACTCCTTTGGATTGGTCGCCTTCATCCGGTCTTTCGGTGATGCTTAACCTGAGTCTGGAACTTATCCACATTCAAAGCAGGTAGTCAATTTATAAGATAAGTCGTCTGATTCGCCACGGGTCAGCTCTTTGCCAGACGCCCCTCACGATAGAAATGTGACGACAGATCTGAAAACACGATGTTGACGATGAAAAAGCCGCGGATGATGGAAAGAGAGATGGAGGAGAGGGGAAGAGAAACGGCGGCGTTGTACCCTGTATGCCGCCGTTTCCTATCGCCGCTTAGCGACGATTACGCACCAGCTGGTAGCGGCGAGTCAGATACTCGACCGGCGCACTCCAGATATGAACCAGACGGCAGAACGGGAACAGCACGAACAGCGTCAGCCCCAGCACAATGTGCAGTTTGAAGATCAAGGCGACACCCGCCAGATGTTCAGACGCGCCGCCCTGAAAGAAAGCCACGCTCTGCGCCCATCCCACCAGCTTCAGCATCTCGCTGCCGTCCATATGCTGCGCGGAGAACGGAATGGTCAGCAGCCCCAAACCGGCCTGAATCACCAGCAACGACAGAATGAGAATATCACCGACGCTGGAGGTTGCCCGAATGCGCGGGTTGGTCAGACGGCGTTTCAGCAACAGCGCACCGCCGACGAACGTCAGGATACCCGCCGCGCCGCCGCCAAACATCGCCATTTTCTGTTTCACTTCCATCGGCAGGAACGCTTCGTACATCCAGTGCGGCGTCAACATGCCGAGGAAATGCCCGGCAAAAACGCCCAGAATCCCCAGATGGAACAGATTAGACGCCAGACGCATCCCCTTCTTATCCAGCATCTGGCTTGAACCCGCACGCCAGCTATACTGGCCGTAGTCATAGCGCAACCAGCTGCCAATCAGGAAAATGGCCATGGCCAGATACGGATAAATGTCAAAAAAGAACACGTTAAAATAGTTGGTGAAAGCGCTCATTAGCGTTGCCCTCCCGCCGGTGTAGCGTCAAGATTCAGATATTGCGGCACCACGGCGCCCGCAAAGCGGCGTTGGTGTTGCGTTTGTTGGGCCGATGCGCAGCCTTCTTCGCCGAGAAACTTAATCTGCTCCTCTTCCCACACGGCATCCAGCGCCTGCGGCGTATCATCGCGCGCCTCGTCAGCGACCGTATTGGTGACATCGTCACTTTTCAGTTCGCTGCCTGAAATCACCAGCAACAGATCGAACAGCACGGCATAGTCGCTGTCGCGCTGCTGCAAACGCGCGCCAATCAAGGCGAGAATCGGTGCGATGTCGAGTAAACCCGCGCGGCTCTGCGCGGGCTCCAGACGAGAAAGATACTCAAGGTATAGCGGCAGATAGTCGGGCAGTTCGCGGCAATCCAACGCCAGCCCTGCCTCACGATACTGCTGCATAAGATCGACCATCGCCTGCCCACGGTCACGAGACTCGCCATGTACGTGTTCGAACAGCAGTAGCGAGGTTGCCCGGCCGCGATCAAACAAACCGCTATATTCCGCCTGTTTATCCAACAGATCCTGCGAACATAATGCGTCGATGAACTGCATGAGCTGATGGCTCTCACGCAGTGGCAACGCGGCGGTCTGTTCGACCGCTTCGATCAGTTCCGCCTTGTTTTCCCACAGTTCGCTATCGGGATAGTCCAGCAGTCGGGCAATAATCCGCAGGCTAATCATTATTCGTCTCCTGCATGATCTTGCTGTTCATGTCGCGCGTTTTGCTGCTGACGTCGATGGCGTCGATCCGTTTGCTGTTGAACAGGTTGAATTTGGTATCGCTACCGTGGCAACCATCGCCAAAGCTGAAGCCGCAACCTTTACTTTCCGGGAACGCTTCACGCGCCAGTTCGCGATGGCTTGTCGGGATCACGAAGCGATCTTCGTAGTTGGCAATCGCCAGATAGCGATACATCTCCTGCGCCTGCGCTTCGGTCAGCCCTACCTGCTCCAGCGCGCGGGTATCGATCTTGCCTTCTACGGTTTCCGCCCGTTTGTAATGACGCATCGCCAGCATCCGTTTCAGCGCCAGCAGTACCGGCTCGGTATCCCCGGCGGTTAACAGATTGGCCAGATACTCTACGGGAATTCGCAGGCTTTCCACGTCCGGCAGTACGCCGGTGTGCGCCAACTGGCCCGCGTCCGCGGCAGACTGGATCGGAGACAACGGCGGCACATACCACACCATCGGCAGCGTGCGGTATTCCGGGTGCAGCGGCAACGCCAGCTTCCAGTCCATCGCCATTTTGTAAACCGGCGACTGCTGCGCCGCTTCAATCACGCTGTTGGGAATGCCATCTTTCAGTGCTTGTTCAATGACTTTGGGGTCATGCGGGTCAAGGAAGACATCCAACTGGCTTTGGTACAGATCTTTCTCATTTTCGACTGCCGCGGCCTGTTCGATACGGTCGGCATCATAGAGCAGCACGCCCAGATAGCGGATACGCCCCACACAGGTTTCCGAACAGACCGTCGGCTGACCGCTTTCGATACGCGGATAGCAGAAAATACATTTTTCTGATTTGCCGCTTTTCCAGTTGAAGTAAATTTTCTTGTACGGGCAACCCGTCAGGCACATACGCCAGCCGCGGCACTTGTCCTGATCGATCAGGACAATGCCGTCTTCGCCACGTTTGTAGATCGCACCGCTCGGGCAGGTCGCCACACACGCCGGGTTCAGACAGTGCTCACACAAGCGCGGCAGGTACATCATGAACGTGTTTTCGAACTGGCCGTACATCTCTTTTTGCATGTTATCGAAGTTTTTGTCCTTCGACCGCACGCTGAATTCGCCGCCCAGATCGTCTTCCCAGTTCGGACCGTTCTCGATTTTCTTCATCCGCTGACCGGTGATCAGCGAGCGCGGACGCGCGACGGGCTGATGTTTCCCTTCCGGCGCTTTGCGCAAGTTCTGATAGTCGTAGTCGAACGGCTCATAGTAGTCGTCGATTTCCGGCACATCCGGGTTGGCAAAGATTTTGGACAACACGCTGACGCGGTTACCCATACGCGGTTCGAGCTTACCGTTGATTTTACGGATCCAGCCGCCCTTCCATTTTTCCTGATCTTCCCAGGCATGGGGATACCCCACGCCCGGTTTGGTTTCGACGTTGTTGAACCAGGCGTATTCCATTCCTTCTCGGCTGGTCCAGACGTTTTTACAGGTAACCGAGCAGGTGTGACAGCCGATGCATTTGTCCAGATTCAGCACCATGCCCACTTGTGAACGAATTTTCATCAGGCTTTCTCCTGCTGTACCGGTTGTTGAGCGTAGTCGTGGCCTTCATCATCCAGCCAGTCGATGCGTTTCATTTTACGAACCACCACAAATTCATCGCGGTTTGACCCGACAGTGCCATAGTAGTTAAAGCCATAAGCCAGCTGGGCATAGCCGCCAATCATATGGGTCGGTTTCGGACAGATACGGGTGACCGAATTGTGAATACCGCCACGCTGTTGGGTAATTTCCGACCCCGGCAGGTTAATGATGCGTTCCTGCGCGTGGTACATCATGGTCATGCCCGCAGGCACGCGCTGGCTGACAACCGCACGCGCGGTCAACGCGCCGTTGGCGTTGAACGCTTCGATCCAGTCGTTATCCGCCACCCCTAAATCACGGGCATCGTCTTCACTCAGCCAGATAATCGGCCCGCCGCGCCCCAGCGTCAGCATCAACAGGTTGTCGCTGTACGTGGAGTGAATGCCCCATTTCTGGTGCGGCGTCAGGAAGTTCAGCGCTTTTTCCGGGTTGCCGTTCGGTTTCTGGTTCATCACCGGCGCGGCAGCGCGGGTATCGACCGGCGGACGGTAAACCAGCAGGCTTTCACCGAAGGCACGCATCCATTCATGATCCTGATACAGTTGCTGGCGACCGGACAGCGTGCGCCACGGAATCAGCTCGTGAACGTTGGTGTAACAGGCGTTATAGGAAACGTGTTCATCTTCCAGACCAGACCAGGTCGGGCTGGAGATAATTTTGCGCGGCTGCGCCTGAATATCGCGGAAACGAATTTTCTCGTCTTCTTTATTCAGTGCCAGATGCGTATGGTCGCGCCCGGTGACTTTGCTCAGGGCTTCCCATGCTTTTACCGCCACCTGACCGTTGGTTTCCGGCGCCAGAGACAGTATCACTTCCGCCGCGTCGATCGCCGTTTCAATTTTCGGACGACCCGCCGCCGCACCCTCGGTTTTGGTGTAGTTCAGTTTTTTCAGGAAATCGACTTCGGTTTGCGTGTTCCAACCGATGCCTTTACCGCCGTTGCCCAGCTTGTCTAACAGTGGGCCAAGCGAGGTGTAGCGCTCATACAGATTCGGATAGTCACGCTCCACCACCATCAGGTGCGGTGCCGTTTTCCCCGGGATCAGATCGCATTCGCCTTTTTTCCAGTCATCCACGCCGAACGGCTGCGCCATTTCCGCCGCAGAGTCGTGTTGGATCGGCAACGTCACCAGATCCGTTTCCTGACCAAGGTGGCCCTGACACACGCGGGAGAAGGTTTTAGCAATGCCTTTGTAGATCTCCCAGTCGCTTTTGGAATCCCATGCGGGATCGACGGCCGCCGACAGCGGATGAATAAACGGATGCATATCCGACGTATTCATGTCGTCTTTTTCATACCAGGTCGCCGTCGGCAAAACGATGTCGGAATACAGACAGGTACTGGACATGCGGAAGTCGAGCGTCACGACCAGATCCAGCTTGCCTTCGCCGCCCTGATCGCGCCATTCAACTTCTTCCGGCTTCACGCAGCCCTGTGCGCCGAGATCCTGCCCCTGAATACCGTGTTCCGTACCCAGCAGGTATTTCAGCATGTATTCATGCCCTTTACCGGAAGAGCCCAGCAGGTTAGAACGCCAGATGAACAGGTTGCGCGGGAAGTTCTGCGGGTTGTCCGGTTGTTCGGCGGCAAACGCGATTTCGCCTGATTTCAACGCGGCAACGGTATAGTCCTGCGGCGTCATGCCGGCGGCGCGCGCTTTTTCCGCGATATCCAGCGGGTTCATATTCAGCTGGGGCGCAGACGGCAACCAACCCATACGTTCGGCACGCACGTTAAAATCGATCATGCTGCCGGTAAAGCGGGATTTATCCGCCAGAGGCGACAGCAACTCCTGCGGCGCGACGGTTTCATAACGCCACTGGCTGGAATGGTTATAGAAGAAGGACGTACTGTTCATGTGGCGCGGTGGACGCTGCCAGTCCAGACCGAATGCCAGCGGCATCCAACCGGTTTGCGGGCGCAGCTTTTCCTGCCCGACATAGTGCGCCCAGCCGCCGCCGCTCTGCCCCACGCAGCCGCAGAAAATCAGCATGTTGATGATGCCGCGGTAGTTCATGTCCAGGTGGTACCAGTGGTTGATACCGGCACCGACGATGATCATGGAGCGCCCGTGCGTTTTATCCGCATTGTCGGCGAATTCACGCGCAATACGGATGATGTTCTGGCGAGAAACGCCGGTGATCTTCTCGGCCCAGGCCGGACTATAGGCTTTCACCTCGTCGTAATCACGCGCGCAGTTGTCATCATCCAGACCGCGATCCAGCCCATAGTTCGCCATGGTCAGGTCATAGACGCAGGCAACCAGCGCTTCGCTACCGTCAGCCAGCGTCAGGCGTTTCACCGGCAGTTTGTGCAGCAGCACATCCTGCAATTCGACGCTGTTGAAATGTTCACTGACTGCGCCGCCAAAATACGGGAAGCCGACGTCAACCACCTCGTCGTGCGACCCCAGCAGGCTCAGGCGCAGTTTCACCTCTTCGCCGCTCACGCCGTCGCGCTGTTCCAGATTCCATTTACCCTGATCGCCCCAGCGATAGCCGATTGACCCTTGCGGCGCCGTCAGGTTGCCGCTGGCGTCGTCAATCGCGATGGTTTTCCACTGCGGGTTGTTATCGTGACCGAGGTTATCCACCAAATCGGACGCACGCAGCATACGGCCCGCCGCATAGTACCCCTCCTCACGCGGCTCCAGCAGCACCAGCATCGGCAGGTCAGTATATTGCCGTACATAGTCGCTGAAATACTGGCTCGGTTTATCAAGGTGGAATTCTTTCAGAATAACGTGCCCCATCGCCAGCGCCATCGCGCTGTCAGTCCCCTGTTTCGGGTTCAGCCACTGATCGCACAACTTGGCGATTTCAGCGTAGTCCGGCGTCACCGCGACCGTTTTGGTGCCTTTGTAGCGGACTTCCGTGAAGAAGTGAGCATCCGGGGTACGAGTTTGCGGAACGTTTGATCCCCAGGCGATGATGTAAGAGGAGTTATACCAGTCGGCCGATTCGGGTACGTCGGTCTGTTCGCCCCAGGTCATCGGCGAAGCGGGCGGCAGGTCACAGTACCAATCGTAGAAGCTCAGACACACGCCCCCCAACAGGGAGAGATAGCGCGCACCGGCCGCATAAGACACCATCGACATCGCCGGAATCGGTGAAAAGCCGATGATGCGGTCAGGGCCGTAGGTTTTGGCGGTATAAACGTTAGACGCGGCAATCAGTTCGTTGACTTCATTCCAGTCAGAGCGAACAAAACCGCCGCGGCCACGGATCTGTTTGTAGTATTTAGTTTTTTCGGGGTCATTAACGATGGATGCCCAGGCATCAACCGGATCGCTGTGCGTCAACCGAGCCTCACGCCACAGTTTCAGCAGGCGTTTGCGCATCATCGGGTATTTCAGACGGTTTGCGCTGTAAAGATACCAGGAATAGCTTGCGCCGCGCGGGCAGCCGCGAGGTTCATGGTTGGGCAGATCCGGACGAGTGCGCGGATAGTCAGTCTGTTGCGTCTCCCACGTCACCAGACCGTTTTTCACATAAATCTTCCAGCTACATGAACCGGTGCAGTTTACCCCGTGGGTAGAACGTACCACCTTGTCGTGCTGCCAGCGGCTACGATAGCCATCTTCCCAATCGCGATTGGTGTTAAGGGTCTGGCCGTGACCATCAGAAAACGGTTCGGCCAGTTGTTTGAAGTAACGTAACCGGTCAAGGAATTTGCTCATCCGGACTCTCCTGCTGCGAAGCCTGCTGGCCCCTGTCGTTATGAAATGTTCGTAGCAGATATCTGTTTTTGCTTACGATACATCGCTCAAATTGGCGCTAGGGTATCCGGCAACCGCGGCGGCAAACTTGATAACGATCAAGAGTGCCCTCCCGCAAAAAACGAAGAAGACATTCAACTACCACCAAAGAATTATTACGAAAAAATAAATTAATTACATGATTTTAAAGGATAAAAATAAAACCATTTGTTTTGTGCTTATACTGAATTTATACACACGACTATTTAGAGGTAGTAGTCAGGAAGCGACGAAAAATCGTGCAGATTCAATAAGGGGGTAGCTGGATGCAGCGCGAAAAAAACGCTTCTCCGAAAAGGAGGAGGCGTCGTAGTTATATTTCCATGCGAACGTAGAGAGCATGTCTCTGTCCTTGTTTTTCTGGCGTAAAAAATTGTGCTGAGGTGGGCGTGACTGCCGGGTGAGCCGCAGGGATGCGGCGAAAACCAGTGCCGCGTCGGACAAAAACGTCAACGACGTTTTTGAACAGCACTTGTGCTGGCCCGTAGGGCGAGCCCATTAATGGGGCGAGTAAACGCGTCACTGGAGGCCCGAGTAGCAGTCACGAGCGCCGAAGGTATCGCGTAGCGACACAATTAGCGCCAACAAGCCAGAGGTCAAGGAGCGCGGCAATTGAGCGTTCCTTGTCGGGCGCGTGCTACGGAGTAGCATGAAAATAACAGCATTAACCGCGCACGAAACCACCTCTTAGTCGACATAAAATGTGGCTACGAGGTGGTTGGGAGCCGGGTCAAGGCTCAGTTTTTCTTTCTGGCGTAAACCAGCCAGGTCACTAATACGCACACGACATAACACACCACAAACACCTTCATGGCGCCGGTGGGCGAGCCGGTTAATTCGAGTGACGTCCCGAAGGCTTTAGGAATGAAGAACCCCCCGATCGCGCCAATCGCTGAAATAAAGCCCAGCGCCGCCGCCGTATCGGTGGCCGCCGTGCGCTGCGCATCTGCATCGCTTCCGCCGGCGGCTTTCACCCGATCCGTCGTGAGCTTACGGAAAATCACCGCAATCATCTGGAAGGTAGAACCACTGCCCAGCCCCGCCGTCAGAAACAGCGCCATGAAGATGCCGAAGAACAGTCCGAATGACCCCGCATGCCCCTCACCCGGCAAAGACAGGAAGAGCAGTACGGAGAAAATCGCCATCAGGATGAAGTTAATCAATGTGACTCTGATCCCGCCGAAGCGGTCAGACAGGATCCCGCCGACCGGACGCGCCAGCGCCCCCAGCAACGGCCCGAAGAAGGCATAGTACAAAATAACCACGTCCGGGAACTGCGTTCTGGCTAACATGCCGAAACCCGCCGAAAACCCGATAAACGAACCAAACGTCGACAGATACAGGAAACTGAGTACCCACAGGTGCATTTGTTTAAGCACCGGCAGTTGCTTGCGTATGGAGGCATTGGCCGTAGACAGGTCGTTCATGCCAAACCACGCCGCGATCGAGGCGATCACCAGAAACGGCACCCAAACCCATGCCGCATGGTGCAACCAGAGGGTGCTGCCGTCAGGCTGAACAACGCCGCTGCCGCCGAGACTCAGTATCGGCAGGAAGATCACCACGGGCACCACAAGCTGCATCACACTTACGCCGAGGTTGCCCAAACCGCCGTTAATGCCTAATGCGCCACCCTGACGCGATTTCGGAAAAAAGAAGCTGATGTTAGCCATACTGGAGGCGAAGTTCGCGCCGGCAAAACCACATAACAGGGAAATAAGCACGAAAATACGGTAAGGCGTTTGTGGGTTTTGCACGGCAAATCCCAGCCAGATACACGGGATCACCAGAATAATCGTGCTCAACGTCGTCCAGCGGCGTCCCCCGACTACTGGGATGACGAAGGAGTAAGGAACACGCAACAACGTACCGGAAACGGAAGGCAACGCGGTCAGCAAAAAGAGTTGATCCGTGGTAAAACTAAACCCGACCTTGTTCAAATTAATCGCCACGGTGCTGAAAATCATCCAGACACAAAACGATAACAGCAGACAGGGCACAGAGATCCAAAGATTACGCTGTGCTATCCGTTGACCGCCAGATTGCCAGAATTGTGGGTCTTCAGGATTCCATCGACTTATCAGCGAGCTCTGCGATATTTTTTCGGGTGATGAAGGCTGCGTCATATAAACCTCAATAAATAAAAACGCGGTAGAATTAAGGCGCAACATTAGGGATTACACCGCAGGTAAAGTTGATGCAAATCAACGAGCTGTCAGGTAAAAAAACCGTGTAAAAATCACCACACTCCTTAATGAGTAAATTCCGTTAAAAAATAAACGACGATAATTCAAGTTGTTACACCCCCCACTTTTCTCTCCTTCCTCATCACTTTTACGGGTCGGATATTTGGTGGTACTCACTAGTGGGTATGGGGTTATCGTGTGCGATCGGGAAAAATGCCAACAAGGATTATCCTTCCCGGTACTGATTTTCTACTCCTCTAGCAGAGGTTGTTTTATATGTTGAAACGTTTCCTGCTGCCGCTATCGCTCGTCAATCAGGTCGCGCTGTTAATGTTGCTGTTAGGCCTGCTCGGCATTGCGGGTATGTCGATTTCCAGTTGGATGTCTCAAAGCATTCAAGGGAATGCGCACGCCATTAATAAAGCCGGCTCACTGCGTATGCAAAGCTACCGTCTGCTGTCGATGGTGCCGCTCTCTGCCGGACATGACATTTACCTGCACGAGTTGGAACAGGATGAAATCAGCAGTGATTTACAGCAGGCTGTACGCCGGGAGGGGCTCAGCGAACAGTTCAACACGCTGCGGATTTTCTGGCTGGAGAGCCTGCAACCCCACCTGCGACAGGCGGCGCATCCTAACGACGCGTCGGCAGACGTGGCGCGTTTCGTCACCCAGTTGGACGATCTGGTTTCCGCGATCGACCAGAAAACCGAGCAACGCCTGATGATGGTCACGCAGGTGCAGCGTATTTTCATCGGCATCATGGTTATCCTGCTGGTGACGACGTTCTTTTACCTGCGACGCCGCCTGTTAACGCCATGGCGACATCTGGTTTCGATGACCAAAGCGATTGGCCGGGGGGATTTTACCCAGCGGGTGACCATTCACGGTCAAGACGAAATGAGCACGCTGGGCCAGGTACTGAACAGCATGACGGACGAGCTTTCCGCCATGTACCACGAACTGGAACAGCGCGTGGCCGAAAAAACGGCCGATCTGCAAAAGAAAAACGAGCTCCTCTCTTTTCTTTATCGCGCCAGCCGACATCTGCATACCGGGGCGCCGTTGTGCAGTCGGTTGATGCCGATCCTCAACGAGCTGCCTGAACTGACGCCGCTACGCAATATTCAACTGCGGCTGTATGAAGATAATAATCAGGAGCAATTTCATCAATTTAGCGATAGCAGCCAGCCGCAGCCGGCACGCTGTCCGGACACCCGTTGTCAGAGCTGCGGTATGCAGAGAAAACCGGAAGAAATGCCGGGCGAGCCGCACTGCTGGGATCTGCACGACAAACATGGACAATATGGCATGGTGCTTGCCACGCTTCCGGACAACACCACGCTGAGCCGCGATCAGAACCAATTGCTGAACACGTTACTGGAACAGTTGACCACAACGCTGGCGCTGGAACGCCAATCCCATCATCAACAGCAATTGATGCTCATGGAGGAACGTGCCACCATTGCCCGCGAATTGCATGACTCCATCGCACAGTCTCTCTCTTGCCTGAAAATTCAGGTGAGCTGTCTGCAAATGCAGGGCGGCGAACTGTCGCCCAGCGCGCAGCAGTTGCTGACGGAAATGCGGGAAGAACTGAACACCGCTTACCGTCAATTGCGTGAACTGCTGACGACGTTCCGACTGAAACTCTCTGAGTCCGGTTTACTCGCGGCATTACGGGCCTCCGTCGATGAATTCAGCAAACGTCTGGGCTATGCCATCGAATTAGATTACCGTTTACCGCCGCAGTCGGTATCCGCTCATCAGGGCATCCATATTTTGCAAATCGTGCGTGAAGCGTTAAGTAATATTTATAAACACGCACAGGCGACCCAGGTCGCGATCGCCCTGCAATTGCGTCAGGGCTACATCGAACTCAGCGTGACCGATAACGGTATCGGTATTCCTGACGATGTCAGCCGCGCCAACCACTATGGACTTATTATTATGCGCGACCGTGCACGAGGCTTGCACGGCGAATGCATTGTTCGACGCCGGCCATCGGGAGGCACTGAAGTCAATGTCAGTTTCCTTTCCGAATACCATCACCGGTTGCCATTAACAGGAGAAACACATGATTAACGAAGATGCCGCCACCTTATTGCTGATTGACGACCATCCCATGTTGCGAAATGGCGTTAAACAACTGATCAGCATGGACCCGGAATTGCAGGTGGCCGGCGAAGCAAGCCATGGCGAACAGGGGGTTGAGCTGGCGGAGCAGTTAGATCCGGATTTGATTCTGCTCGATTTGAACATGCCCGGCATGAATGGTTTGGAAACGTTGAATCGCCTGCGCGAAAAATCGCTGTCTGGCCGGATTGTGGTGTTCAGCGTGTCCAACCATGAAGATGATGTTGTCAATGCGCTCAAAAACGGCGCCGATGGCTATCTGCTTAAAGATATGGAGCCAGAAGATTTACTGGCCGCGCTGCATCAGGCGGCGTCAGGAAAAATGGTGCTGAGCGAAACATTAACGCCAATTCTGGCCGCCAGCCTGCGTGAAAGTCGCCACAGCAGCGACCGTGATATTCAACAGCTTACGCCGCGCGAGCGCGATATTCTGAAACTGTTGGCGCAGGGTTTGTCCAATAAGGTCATCGCCCGCAAGCTCACGATCACCGAAAGTACGGTTAAGGTTCACGTCAAACATCTGCTGAAAAAAATGAAGCTGAAATCGCGGGTTGAGGCTGCCGTTTGGGTATTACAAGAAAAGGTCATTTAACCGACGTCAGACAACATCGCGCTTGTCGGCGGTACGGATAAGGCGCTCCGGCGCCCTTCCGTCCGGGATTTCGGGTGAGCGAGAATGACGCCGCCGCTGGCGAAAATATCACCTATTCTCCGCCAAATTTAAACGGTGACTAAACAGCGACGGCATTTATAGCCATTATCCTAATTAATGTGAGGTTTCTCTCGTCTAAACTAGTCTGTAATCGCAATTTACGGCTTTTACACCGAGTTTAACGTTGAGGAACAACATGAAAAAAGTTAGCAAAGAGCGATTTATCGGCCTGGAGTGGTTACGATTTTTGCTCGGTTGCTATGTGATGATTTATCACACCGTGCACGTTTATCCCCAGCGCGAGCGCATTCCTTTTTTAAGCGAGCTCACCAGCATGGGATTTTTCGCCACCAGTACGTTCTTCGTCCTGTCCGGCTTTTTGCTGGCGCATGTGTATATCAAAGATGGGCGTCTGCGTGAGCCGGCCCGTCAATTCTGGGCCAAACGCTTCTTTAATCTTTACCCCATTCATATTATCGCCCTCCTGTCTTCCATTGCCGTCGTGACGCTAATGCAATGGCTGGCTGTACCGCCGGAAGGACAGGTCGCCAGTGCGCGTTTCGTCATTTATGATACCAATGACCCCGCCGCGGATCCCGAAACGCTGCGTCACTACATGACAAATACACAGTTGGCGTTCAACGGGTTATTGCAGGTGCTGATGTTGCAGGCGTGGAACCCTTACTTTCTGACGTTCAACGCCCCGCTGTGGTCGCTTTCTACGCTGTTCTTTTTCTACCTGACGTTTCCACTGCTTGCGCCGCGTCTGTTGAGAAGCCGCCACCCCTGGTTATGGATGGGGATCATCTGCCTGCTGTATCTGCTGCCGCCGATTTGGGTTATCTGGCAACAACAGTTCGGCATGCCCTATACCGGACTATTACAGCGTGGGCCTATTTTTCGCTTACCCGAGTTTCTGGCCGGGATCCTGGGCTACGCGCTGTTCCGCCATTACCGAAATGAAAATCGCCAGCCGCTGAGCAGAGGCCAGCGTTACGCGGTGGCGCTCTTTATCGGCGCTAATTTTCTGGTGGCGACCTGGCTGTTTACAAAAGGTGAGGCCTATTGGTATTTCCTGCTGCACAACGGCTTATTGCTGCCGGCGCAGGTGGGCTTAGTCTGTCTGAGCGCGCTGGCGCGCGAGCCTGACAGCGAGTGGCTACGCCACTGGTCACCGCGGCTCGGCGCGGCGTCGCTTTCTATCTTTGCGCTGCACGTCCCGCTGTTTAACCTGTTCCGCACGCTGGAACAGCTGGTGCGCGGCAACCCGACAGCCTGCCTCAGCGATTGGGACCAATGTATTGCCGCGGCGGGTCAGGTACAGTTGTCGATAACGGGATATCTCCTGTTTCTGGTATCAACCGTCATCCTGTGCGTTCTGTTTCAGGAACGTATTGTTTTACGCGTAAGACAGTTCCTTACCACGCGTTTTTTAACCAAAAATACGGCGAAGCACACGCAGAGCACGGCATAGCGTCTCTTCAGGTTCCTCTGGTCTGAAACGGGTTCAGGCCAGAGGTTACCGCATGACATCCCCCTTCCCTGCGCATGAAAAATGTGACCAACATCGCGTTATAGCCATTAATCATCAATGGCAACTTTTATAATTATTTACATTCTAATCAATCACCTTTTTCGGGTAGAGCATCATTACGATTCCTGTTAATGTTTCCCGCTCCGGATCACTCCGGTTCTTGATTCTCGGCTGTACGTCTCTGACGGACATTTCAATGTATGTCACTACTGTTTATCTGGCAAAATGACACTATCCAAACACGCAATCTCTTCCCTCAGTCTGATCATTGCCCTCTCCGCAGGCATTACGCAGAGCCGCGCTGACACGATTTGGCTAACCAACGGTGATCAGCTCACCGGGAAAATCACGCTGCTCGACGGCGGAAAGCTTTTTATCAACACCGACTATGCCGGAACCGTCGCGGTTTCCTGGGATAAAGTCAAAACCTTTGAAACCGACCACGCTCTGGTCATCCAGGGCGAACGTTATCAGGAAGGGGTTCTCTACCCGGCGATTAAAGCAGGCGAAAATCGCGCTATCGTCGCAACGCCGTCGCTGTCTGCCGAGGCGGCGGGTCCGCAAACGTTGCCGCTTTCCGAAATTACCTCGATCGTGGCGCAAAAGCCGCTGGTGACGGATTTCGCCTGGAAAGGCAACATCGACGCCGGCATGTCGCACAAGAAAAGCTCGACGGAAACCGATAATTACGATGTTTCGTTGGATACCAAGGCGCGTCATGGCACCTGGAGACACAACCTTGATGCCAGTTATCATCTGGCGAAAGAGGATAATGTCGAGAGCACCAAGAATGCGGCGGGCGAATATGCGTTGGATAAATTTGTTGATGAAAACTGGTTCTGGCAGGGACGTTATCAGTACAAACGCGACTGGATCGAAAGCATTAAAATTAACCGCTCATTCGGTCTGGGTCCCGGCTATCAGTTCTGGGATAACGATCTGGGCGCGTTCTCGCTGACATCGCTGGTCAACTCCCAAACGTTTGTTTATCGCGATCAAGGCGAAGACAACTTCTACTCCGGCGGGATGAAATGGGCCTATAACCGCTATTTGTTCAGTAAATCGGTTGAGGCTTTCACCAACGGTGAATTAGGGCGATCTTTCGATGCGACGACGCCGCTGTATCTGAAGGCAGAAGCCGGATTACGCTTTAAGCTGACCGACTGGTCCTCCATGAGTATGAAAGTCTCTCGGACCCGTATCGAAAGCGATCAGGGAGATGTTGACGACACTCTCTATACCATGGGGGTCGGCGTCGGCTGGTAATGCGGCATGTTGCGCCACTGCGGGGTGGACGGCGAATGGCCGTCCACCTCAATGTCTGGCTTATTGCCCGGGAAGTGTGGACGAAAAACAGGACTGCTGTAGGAAACGCACCCGCTGGGCCAGTTCGCTCACGTTTTTATCTTCCGTATTGTGATTCTTTAGCTCTTGTTCCAGCGCAAACAGATATTGCGCATTGGTGCCGAGCGGACCGCTGGCGCGGGCAATCAACGGCGCGACGCTCTGGATACAGGTATCTTGTTCGTTCAGGGGATGTTCGGGCTCGGAAACAAACACCAGCGCCGTCAGCGGTGCGCCGTTTTTCCGCTGTAGCTCGCACCAGAGCGGACGATAGCAGCCCGTCATCATTTCCCGCTTCCACAGCAGTTCCAGATCTTCTCGCAATGAGTCCGTTTGCAAACGGAAAGCCAGCCCCGTCGTTTGCCCTCCGGGCTTCAACGCCAGCATTCTGCCCGGCTGCGAGGCCGTGCCACGCCCCACGGTCAGACGTAAGCAAAAGGCCCGCTGCCAGCCAGTCAACGTCGCCAGACAGACCTCTTCAGCGTCAAAAACCGGGTTCCACATTAGTGAACCATAACCGAATACCCAGACAGCACCACCGGCTGGCCGTCGCGCCAGTGTCCGTTCCAGCGAATCCGCACGCTGCTGCGGCGTGAGCAGCAGCGTCTCGTCGATGGAACCAAAAGAGGTTCTGCAATCCGCTTTTTGCAAAAAATCGCGTGTTAACACAGCTTCCCCCAACATGACTCGCTAAAATGGCGCTCTCTTACGACGCCCCCTCTTATTACCGACCATCAGGGCGGTATCCTTTCTCTCAAGCCTAACTATTTCATCCGCCTGAGTTTATGCCATGATAGGAGTGAGGTTATGCATTTATCGCTTCACAAGCAAGGTTGATAATGGTCACAAAAACTGAAAAAGGTTATGACAATGTTTCATGTGTTGACAGTACGCAATATTCAGCGCTTAACTCACACCAATCGACCACGTTGCAGCAGATAGAACGCACGCCCGATACCCACAACCGCAGGCCAGCTCCGCTGCGGTATAGCGATATCATCCGCAGGGCGAATGTTAGCGCATGAAATGATAATGGTTATCACTTCATGTTATAGTCCTGCCCTGTTCTGGAATTGACTATCCTCGGAGACATGAAATGGCAACGCCGCGCCAGCCTGTTTGGGTTCAGGTTAAACGTATCCACGACCTTTCCCCCCATTTACGCTGCATGACTTTTCATCACGATGCCCTGCGCGATTATCCAGCCGAGCGGTATGGCGCCCATATCAAACTCTTTCTTCCGCAAGCCGGGCAGCAAAAGCCCATCTTGCCGGTCATCGGCGAACGGGGGCCGATATGGCCGGCGGGCGAGGCGCGCCCTATTGTCCGAACCTATAGCGTGCGGGCATTGCGCCCAGAGGAGGCGGAGCTCGATATGGTGTTCGCGCTGCATGACCATGCCGGGCCGGCCGTCACGTTCGCACGGCAGGCCAAACCCGGCGACTGGGTGGGACTTTCGCAGCCTGGTGGCCCGTACCCGATGCTCCCCCCGGCAGCGACTTATTATCTGGCAGGCGACCCGTCATCTCTCCCCGCGATCGCCGCGCTGCTGGAACACCTGCCGGCAGAGACTCAAGGACATGCAGTGATCCGTGTCGACAGCCATGCTGATAAGCTCGATATCGTTACGCCGCCCCGCTTCCAGCTGCACTGGATCGTCGGCGGAACGGACGTCACCGATGCCTTGTTGCACCGTTTTCAGACGCTACCCGCTGCCGATGGAGCATTTTACTGGTTAGCCGGTGAAGATCGCATCGTCGTTCAACTCCGTCGCCATGTTCGCCGGGAACGCGGTTGTGAACGAAATCAGGTGTATGCCGTACCTTATTGGCGAGAAGGGCTAAATGAGGAGGATTATCATCATAAACGCCACGATATCATGGACAATCCCGATCAGTAGCCATTGAAAATACATTTCAAAATCATTGCAATAGGGAGAATAGCTGCAAATTCTCCCCGTTGATGCCGATTTTATCTCAATGCGTAAAAATCCGTAAATTCCCTCGACGAATGCAACGATATGTTATCATTCTGTGCGTTTTATGACGCTATAACTACTTTCTGGTAACTTTTTTCTTTATTACTTGTTTGTGCCCGAAATAATTTGAGCAGAAAATAGGCCGGCTCAATTATAACGGGGATATTTTCATTTTTTTATCCTCTGGATAAGGAGAACGCCCGCAATGAAGTCTCATGCTGAGGTGGCCAAGACTCGCCATCATGAATACTCGCTTATTTTTCCCGTTATTGCGCTCGCCATACTTTATATGTGGGGTAACTCACAAGATCTTATCGCAATTCTCGCCATCAATGCCGTTGCATTAGCGGGGATCCTTTTCAGCGCATTCAGCGTGGTACGCCATGCCGATGTGCTTGCACACCGCCTTGGCGAGCCCTACGGTTCACTTATTCTTAGCCTCTCCGTCGTCATTCTTGAAGTCAGCCTGATTTCAGCGCTGATGGCGACCGGCGACGCGGGCCCGGACCTGATGCGCGATACGCTCTATTCCGTTATCGTGATTGTGACCGGTGGCCTGGTCGGCTTCGCCCTCTTGCTTGGCGGTCGCAAGTTCGCCACGCAGTACGTAAACCTGAGCGGCATCAAGCAGTATCTGATGGCGATCTTCCCGTTGGCCGTGATCGTACTGGTTTTTCCCAGCGCGTTGCCGGGCGGCAACTTCAGCCTCACTCAGTCCCTGATCGTTGCCGCCATTTCCGCAGCGATGTATGGCGTTTTCCTGTTGATTCAGACCCGTACTCACCAAAGTTTGTTTGTTTATGAACACGAGGATGAGGGTGACGATCCACATCACGGTAAGCCATCCGCCCACAGTTCGCTTTGGCACACGGGCTGGCTTCTGATTCACCTGATTGCCGTTATCGCTGTGACCAAGATGAATTCCGTCACGCTGGAAACGTTGTTGACTGAAATGTATGCGCCGACGCAGTTTACGGGCTTTCTGGTCGCGCTATTGATTCTCTCGCCTGAAGGGCTGGGAGCGATCCGCGCCGTCCTGAAAAATCAGGTACAGCGCGCCATGAATCTGTTCTTCGGATCGGTGCTGGCGACGATTTCACTCACGGTGCCAACCGTCACCATCATCGCCATGATGACAGGTCATACGCTGAACTTCGGTCTGGATATGCCCCATATTGTCGTGATGCTGTCTGTTCTGGTGCTGTGCCACATTACGTTCTCGACGGGTAGAACCAACGTGTTAAGCGGCAGCGCGCATCTGGCGCTCTTTGCCGCCTATCTGATTACCATCATGTTGTAATAACATTTGATGACAACCTCATCGTGACAGAATCGGGAGACCCGGTGCCAGGCGTTCTGCTGGGAACGCCATCACCGGGTTTCCCGCAAATTTGACGTTACCGCCGTGCGAATGTTCTTCACCGACGCGATCTTTATCGTATCGGCCCGCCTGACTTCAACTTATCTTGATGTATCTCTGGATCTTCTGAGCGCGTCCGGCGTATCGTATGAGCGTCTTCGACGGACCGCCAGGCCCGCCATGTCCATTTGCTTCCTTACTTTGGTTTCTGTTTAGATGAAAACGCACGGAATTAACGGCATCAGGCCGTTCAGCGCACTAATTGACGCATGCTGGCGCGAAAAATATACACTGCAACGTTTCACCCATGACATTATCGCCGGCATCACCGTTGGCATTATCGCTATTCCACTGGCGATGGCGCTGGCGATCGCCAGTGGCGTTCCCCCGCAGTACGGATTGTATACCTCGGCCATCGCCGGGATCGTCATTGCCGTGAGCGGCGGATCGCGCTTCAGCGTATCGGGGCCGACTGCGGCGTTCGTCGTCATTCTCTATCCGGTGTCGCAGCAGTTCGGGCTATCCGGCCTGCTGGTGGCCACCTTACTTTCCGGCGTGTTTTTACTGCTGATGGGCGTTTGCCGCTTCGGTCGCCTGATTGAATACATTCCGCTCTCGGTGACGCTGGGGTTTACCTCTGGGATCGCCATCACCATCGGAACTATGCAAATCAAAGATTTTTTCGGCTTGCAAATGGCGGTAGTGCCTGAGCACTACGTCGAGAAAGTCGCGGCGCTGGCGCAATCCCTGCCTACTCTGCACCTGGCCGATACGCTGATTGGCGCAACAACGCTGCTGGTCTTAATCTTCTGGCCGAGGCTGGGCATTCGCCTGCCCGGTCATCTGCCCGCGCTGCTGGCGGGGGTCGCCGTGATGGGGATCATGTCGCTGTTTGGTGAGAATGTGGCGACCATCGGCTCCCGTTTCAGCTATATGCTGGCCGATGGCTCACAGGGACAGGGTATCCCGCCCATCCTGCCGCAGCTCGTTTTGCCGTGGAATATCCCGTCACCTGAGGGGAAAACCATGGCGCTGGATTGGCACAGCATTTCAGCTCTGCTGCCCGCGGCATTTTCTATGGCCATGCTGGGCGCGATTGAATCGCTGCTGTGCGCCGTCGTGCTGGACGGTATGACGGGTAAAAAGCACCACTCCAACGCGGAACTGGTGGGACAAGGTTTTGGCAACATCATCGCACCGTTCTTTGGCGGCATTACCGCCACCGCCGCGATCGCCCGCTCGGCCGCGAACGTGCGGGCCGGAGCAAGCTCGCCGATCTCCGCCGTTATCCATGCGCTGTTGGTGCTGCTGGCTCTGCTGATACTGGCCCCATGGCTGTCTTATCTGCCGTTAGCCGCGATGGCCTCACTGCTGCTGATCGTCGCCTGGAACATGAGCGAAGCGCATAAAGTTGTCGACCTGCTCCGCCACGGGCCGAAAGACGATATCATCGTGATGCTGCTTTGCATGTCGCTGACCGTCCTGTTTGACATGGTTATCGCCATTACCGTGGGTATCGTCCTGGCCTCGTTGCTCTTTATGCGCCGTATCGCGCAAATGACGCGGTTGAGCGAGCTGCCGGACACCAAAATACCCGACCACCTGGTTTTACGGGTTAACGGCCCACTGTTTTTCGCCGCGGCAGAGCGCATCTTTAACGATCTGACGGTACGCAGCGAAGGTTATCAAAACATCATCTTACAGTGGGATGCCGTACCGGTACTGGATGCCGGCGGATTAAATGCGTTCCTGCGCTTTAGCGAAACGCTGCCCGAAGGCAAGCAGCTCATCATCACCGATATCCCTTTCCAACCGCTCAAAACGCTGGCGCGGGCGAAAGTGCATCCGATCCAAGGGAAGCTCAGCTTCTACGGCTCGTTGGCGCAGGCAATTGAGGCGACCACCGCGCGTTCCGCATAACGAATCTCACCCGCCATGCCGTGCCCGCGCTGCACGGCATGGCATGTTAAAGCGCGCAGACAGCCATTTGTCTGCGTTCAATCCGACGCCTTGCCACACGCAGGGCGCGACGGCAATGCCGCTCCCCCCTGTTCGAGTCAGTCATCCAAAGTGGTCAGGCAACGTCTTGTACATGCCGCCTGAAGTATGGCGAGTATGCAGAAAAATTCAGGTATATTGTCACGGTTTGCCACCTTTTGACCCGCGTGTTGAGGAGATCTCATCGTGACAACTTTTTCTTCCGCTCCCGTGCTCATTACCGGCGGAGCCCGACGTATCGGGCTGGCGTTGGCCCGTTCATTTCTGGCTCGGTCGATTCCGGTGATACTCAGCTATCGTACCCCTTATACCGAACTGGACGCATTACGTCAGGCGGGCGCAATCTGTTTGGCCGCCGATTTTTCCACGACGGAAAACATCTATGCCTTCGCTGAACAGATCCGGTCGCTCACGCCGCGGCTGCGCGCAATGATTCATAACGCCAGCCGCTGGGAACCGGAGACGCCGACCACTCCGCCAGAGCAAACGCTGGCCGATATGCTGCAAATTCATGTTTATACGCCCTATTTGCTCAACCAATTGCTGGAGCCCTGTCTGCGTGGGCAAGGCATCGCAGGCGCAGACATTATTCATCTGACGGATTACGTCGTGGAAAAAGGCAGTGAGAAACATATCGCGTATGCCGCCAGCAAAGCGGCGCTGGATAACATGACGCGATCCTTTGCCCGCAAGCTGGCGCCGGAGGTGAAGGTAAACGCCATTGCGCCCGGCTTAATTCTGTTTAAAGAACAGGATGACGACGCGTATCGCCAACAGGCCCTTGAGAAGTCATTAATGAAAATTGCGCCCGGTGAAGAGGAGATTGTCAGGCTGGTGGAGTATTTACTCAGCAGCCGCTACATGACCGGAAAAACGCTGGGCGTCGATGGCGGACGGGCTTTGCGCTAGCGTCGCGCCAAAAAGGACGCCGCCGCTTACCGAATTCAGACCTGCAAACAAACGCTTAACACCCATTTACGCTTCATTTCTCGTTTATCCCCGTTCATGAGGCTATGCTACCCGCAGTGAGATGGGGATAACGTAAAGACCATGCATAAGATTGTTTTTATCGAAGATGATAGCGAGGTTGGAAAACTGATCGCAGCCTACCTCGGCAAGCATGACATTGATGTTCAGGTTGAAGCTCGGGGCGATCGGGCATTAGCTTTTATTGAACAGCATCAGCCCGATCTCGTGCTGTTGGATATCATGCTGCCCGGTAAAGACGGCATGACGATTTGTCAGGAATTGCGGCCACAATACCGCGGCCCGATTGTGCTGCTGACCTCGCTGGACAGCGATATGAACCATATTTTGTCGCTGGAAATGGGCGCCGATGATTACATATTGAAAACCACGCCGCCTGCCGTGTTACTCGCCCGTCTGCGCCTGCATTTGCGACAATACGCCGCTGCGCCGCACGCGACGGCGGAAAGCGTAACGCACACCGCGTTGCAGGTCCATAAACCACTGCACTTTGGTCTGCTCTGTATTGACCCGGTAAACCGGGAGGTCACCTTAGGGCAAGAACATATCGTCTTATCCACCGCCGATTTCGATCTCCTTTGGCAGCTAGCGACACATGCCGGTCACATCATGGATCGCGACGCGCTGTTGAAAAATCTGCGCGGCGTCAGCTATGACGGTATGGATCGCAGTATCGATGTGGCGATTTCCCGCCTGCGGAAAAAACTCTACGACAACCCGCTGGAGCCGTTCCGCATCAAAACCGTGCGTAACAAAGGCTACCTCTTCGCGCCGAATACCTGGGAGAGCGTTACGCCATGAGAAAGCTGTTCGTGCAGTTTTTTCTGTTACTGTTCGCCTGTTTTGTCGTCATGACGCTACTGGTTGGGCTGGTTTACAAAGTGACGGCCGAACGCGCCGGGCGTCAGTCTATGGATGACCTGATGAAAAGTTCGTTATACCTCATTCGTAACGAACTGCGCGCGATCCCCCCCCGTGACTGGCACAAAACCATCAGTCAGCTCGATTTGAACCTGTCGTTTAAATTGCACATCGAGCCGGTGAGTAAATACGCGCTGAACCCCAGAGATAGACAGCGGCTGAATCAGGGTGAAATCATTGCGCTGGATGACGAGTACACCTTTATCCAACGCATTCCCCGCAGTCATTATGTGCTTGCCGTCGGCCCGATTCCCTATCTGTTCTTCCTACACGAAATGCGGCTACTGGATCTACTGCTCGTGATCCTTATCGGGTTATCGTTGGCATTGCCGGTTTTTCTGTGGATGCGGCCGCACTGGCAAGCAATGTTAAAGCTGGAACACGCCGCGCAGCGTCTGGGTGATGGTCATCTGGAAGAACGTATCCATTTCGATAACACGTCGAGTCTGTTCCGACTGGGCGTCGCATTTAACCGGATGGCGGATAATCTGAATCAGTTGATCAACAGTAAAAAGCAGTTAATCGACAGTATTGCACACGAACTGCGAACACCGCTGGTCAGGCTGCGCTACCGGCTGGCCATGAGCGACAATCTGACGGAAGACGAACAGCAGGCGTTAAACCGGGATATTGGTCAACTCGAAGCCTTGATTGACGAACTGCTAACCTATGCCAGGCTCGACCGTCCTCAGGTGGCATTGCATCTTGCCGATATTGATATTCCCTCGTGGTTGCAGGCAAAGGTGGATGATTTCCGTCTGATCCACCCGGATAAACACATCTCGCTGGAGATGCCCCATACGGCGCAGATCGGCGCGCTCGATCTGCGACTGATGGAACGGGTTTTGAATAACCTGATCGGCAACGGTCTGCGCTTCTGCCATACGCGCCTGCACATCAGTTTGACATCCAGAGCTGACAATTTGGCCTGTCTGCAAGTCGAAGATGACGGCCCCGGCATTGCCCCCGAAAACCGGGAACGTGTCTTTGAGCCGTTTATTCGTCTGGAGGCAGGAATGGAGAACAGTAGCGGAGGCTGCGGACTGGGGCTGGCGATCGTCCATGCTATCGCCCGCGCTTACGAAGGCCGCGTAAGCGTGGATGACAGTCCGCTCGGCGGCGCCCGCTTCCGTTTCTCCTGGCCGGTAAAAACAGCGACAACCACTACCGCGGCATTGCGCTAGCCACGACGGCGGTTATCCCGCCGTCCTCTTTCAATCGCTTCCGGCTTGTACATTCGGTTACATGCCGAAACCAATCACTCACTGAAGCCACGATCGGTTTTTCTTATTCTCATCTCACCGGCCCAACTGAGGGTCACGAAACGTGAATGAGAAATGAGGAAAAGATGATGAATAAAGTATTAGTTATGATCGCGGGTGCGGCTCTGGGTCTGTCCTCTGTAGCCTTTGCCGCAGATACCGTAACCAGCATGCCCGCTCAGGCTTCAGCGGCCACAACGTCCGCTCCGGCTAAAGCCCATCACCATAAAAAAATGGGGGATAAAGCCAAACCGGCTACGGAACAAAAAGCACAGGCGGCCAAAAAACACGTGAAGAAAGCCAAACCGGCGGCGGAACAAAAAGCGCAGGCGGCCAAGAAACACGTGAAAAAAGCCAAACCCGCAACGGAGCAGAAAGCGCAAGCGGCAAAAAAACACGTGAAAAAGGCGAAAACGGCTAAGCCTGAAACCACCCCGCCAGCGGCGTAAGTACGCTGTCTCCCCTTACGGGAAAGCGGCCCCCATCGGCGACCGCGGTTTCATCACATGACTCTACGGGTTCCCCAATGGGGTTACCCTCAAAACACCCGGTTTACCGGGTGTTTATTTCATGGGGTACGGGATAATGATACGTCGTTACTCATTTGAAATTACGTTATCCCTTGTTTTGCTCTGTGGACTTATCACCCTGATTTTTTTCCTCTAGGCAGTTGCGGAGGTCATCCCTATCAGGGGCCATCCCTTTACTCTTCAGGCAACAACCCCCGTGATTTACATCTATAATTCGCTTAACGCATTACGTTTGAATCAATGCGTTCACTCACGTTGCTGACTTTTACCATAAGGTTGACTCATTACATGCGCATATCAGCCTGGTTGTTATGTTCATTACCCTTTATCGCTTCGTTAAGTTGGGCAACGACCACCCCGTCAGATATCGCCACGCAACAACAAATATTATTTTTCAATCACGACGATCGGGATGCCGTCCCTGACGCCGCGAGCTGGCCGTGGCAGGCTATCGGCCAGTTGGAAACCGCCAGCGGCAACCTCTGTACCGCGACACTCATTTCGCCCCATTTGGCGCTCACCGCGGGACACTGCGTGGTTATGCCGCCAAAGGGCGAGATCGATCCCCCCGTCGCGTTACGCTTTCTGGCGACAGCGGACGGTTGGCGCTATGAAACAACAGAAATTGAAGCGCTGACGAATAAAAAACTCGCCCGGAAATTGAAAGCTGACGGAGAGGGATGGATCGTTCCGCCTTCGGCGGCGCCACTGGATTATGCGCTGATTCGTCTGCAACAAACGCCGCCGGGTATTCGCCCGCTCCCGATATGGCAGGGAAGCCGTCAGGACTTGATAAAGACATTAAGGGAAAACGACCAACGCGTGACGCAGGCAGGTTATCCGGAAGATCATCAGGACAGGCTCTATCGTCATCAGAATTGTGTGATCACGGGCTGGGTTCACTCCGCGGTTATGGCGCATCAGTGCGACACATTGCCGGGCGACAGCGGTTCTCCGCTCATGATGAACCTGACATCAGGCTGGGTGCTCATGGGGATTCAAAGCTCAGCGCCAGAGGCCAGCGCGCGCGATCGCGCGGATAACCGCGCCGTCGCCGTTACTGCCATTCGCCAGCAGTTGGAGAGCATGGCAAAACGACGCTAAGTCACCATGAATTTCGCTTCTTCCGTCAGGCGAGCGTACTTAACGTATCGCCTAACGTTTTTCATCTGAATATGGCATTAAAAATGTATGTTATAATTTTATCCGCGATATACGCTAATTTCTGTTTCATGACATCCCAACGCGGATGTCAAAATTATTCAAATTTCATTTATTTCTTCTGAAAAATGCTGCTTTATAATTATACTTTCATTTGCAGCCGCGCCTTTCCAACGCGCTATTTTTTAACACCAACCCTCGCTAAGGAGAAAATACGTTGGTTTATAGCTAAAAGATGAGCGTGATATAATAAGCCACCTTATTTTTTAGCCGCTATACTAATGTGTCGCCATTAATTTAAATAGCTGTTATCGCGATTATTTTTGCGAAAAGGAAGAGTCTACATGTTAAAACATTTGAGTCATGATGAAGAAAAACGCATGCAGATTCTCGACGAGCTACAGAAAACCGACGCCTATCAGGATGAAGTCCTGCATAAACTCACCAACATGGCCTGTCAGCTACTGAGTACGCCGACAGCGCTCATCACCCTGACGGGCCCGAAAACGCTGCACATTAAAGCAAAAACCTGTTTCCCTCTGGATGATATCGATAAAATCGGCACCTTCGATCACTTTACCATAGAGACAGGTCGAGACTTTGTCTGCCCCGACGCAAAACAAGATGCGCGCTTTAAAAACAGCCCTTTCGTTACCGGTGAACCCTTTATGCGTTTTTATGCCGGCGTACCGCTGAAAACCAAAGAAGGGTATTCCATCGGTACACTTTGCGTTATCGATTATGTTCCTCGCACGCTCAGTAAAATCCAATTACGGCTATTACGTGATTTAGCCTCCATCGCGATGATATTAATGGAGTACCGTAATAATATCGGGCTGATTGATGGCGTGACGCTATTAGCTAACCGCCAGCGCCTGATTTACGATATCAGTCACATTACGGATATTCATGAAAACTATCTGCTTATTTTGATTGATACCATTGAGATTTCTTACGCTTATGAAATGGGGTGTGCGCTGGGCATGCCGACCGTCGAAGGTTTGCTAAAAGATATAGGCGTTTTTCTGCGTCTGAGTTTAAGCGCAACAAGCAGTATTTATAGCGTCGCTGTCGGACGCTTCGCGCTATTAGTCAAGTCAGATAAAAAAGAACAGGCGCTGGCGGAACTCGACGCCTGTGCCGATCGCATCCATGAAAGTATTTCCAGCCATATTCCGCTTAAGCTGGAGCTTTTCACCGGCTACACCGAATTTCAGATCCCCGCCAACGACCCACAACGTATTCTGCGGGAAGCGATGAGCGCACTGCGCGTCGCCATCACCCGGAACATCCGCCATTCCGCCTATGATCATGAGGCGGATAAAGCACAGCAGTTGGCCTTTACCCTGCTTAATGAGCTGGCCGATGTGATACAGAACAACAAACCGGGTCTCTATCTGGTGTATCAGCCGAAGTTAAGTCTCACGACGCACACCATCACCGGCGCCGAAGCGCTGATTCGCTGGCGTCACCCCACGCTGGGTGAAATTTATCCCGACCAGTTTATTCCGTTGGCGGAAGGAACGACGCTGATGCGACCGTTAACCGAATGGGTCATCCGGCAATCGGCGAGCCAGGTTAAGGCGTGGCGTCAAACGGGGCTAACGTTCCCGGTATCGGTTAATATCGCCGTCAGTAATTTTGCCGAAAGTGATTTCATCCCGCGGATCATGGCGATTTTGGAAGGTGATGGGCTGACCCCACAGGATGTTGACCTGGAGTGCGTCGAAACGCAGAAGATTATTGAGAGCTCAGAAACATCCGCCACGATGCTGGCGCTCAAGCAGCTCGGCTTCACGATTGCGCTTGATGATTTCGGTTCGGGATACAGCAACTTAAGCTATCTGCGCAATATTCCCGCGACGATGATAAAGCTGGATAAGTCGCTGATTAAAGATATCAAAACCGACCACAATAGCCGGGTTATTGTGGCGTCGGCGATCGGCATGCTGCACAAACTGAATTACACTGTGCTGGCGGAAGGCGTTGAAAACAAGGAAACGCTTGAACATCTGACACGTTTTGGTTGCAACGAAGTGCAGGGGTATTATTTCTCCCGCCCTATTCTGCCAGAGAATTTCTCCCTCTGGCTAGCCGCGCACTCGTCACGTATTGCTACCTAGCCTCGCCTGAAAACAGGCAGATTGCCCATCGATGAGGAACGCGAATGACTCTTCTTACTTCGCAGGATGAAATTGCCATCAAAAATGCCATCGCGCTGTTGGAAGCGCCCTCTTTTGCCATACAGGCCGCAAATCTGGTGGGCAAGCCGATTGAGTGGAGCTTATCCAGACTACCGACCATGGTGAAAAACAAAATACAGGATGTCGTGCACTCGGCGCTTTACAAAGCGGTAGATGCGGCGCTCTATACGCTGGACGATGCCCCTGCGCGGCCCGCCTCCCCCAAAACACATAAACTGGCCGTCGCCGCGTCCGGTGCGGTCAGCGGTTTCTTTGGTGCCGCGGGCTTGCTGGTCGAACTCCCCATCAGCACTACCATCATGATGCGTTCAGTGGCCGATACCGCCCGCAGCGAAGGGTTTGCCCTTTCTGATATGTCCGTTAAAGCCGCCTGCGTGGAAGTGTTCGCCCTTGGCGGCACACAAGAAAGCGATGACGCCGCGGATTCCGCCTACTATGCATCACGTGCTGTCCTTGCAGACATTACCAAACATGCCACACGTGAATTGATCGGCATCGCCGGCAAAAAAAGCGCGGGCAAAGCGTCTGCCAGGATGAGCACCTCACACGCGGGGAAAACGCTGGCGAAACTGATTGATGCCGTCGCCATGCGGCTTGGGGTGACTATGACGGAAAAAATGGCCGCGCAGATTGTCCCGGTCATTGGCGCGGCAAGCGGCGCCGCGATAAATACCCTTTTCATTCACCACTACCAAAACATGGCGAAAGGTCACTTCACCATCAAGCGTCTGGAACAGCAGTATGGTGAGGAGGCCATCAGATCGGCGTATCTGGCATTAAAACAACCGCCATCGCCGACCTGATACCACAAGAGGACGTTACGCTTCCGCCTGCTCCATCGCCTGCAACACGCGCTTATCCGAAATCGGAAAAGGCGTTCCCAACTGCTGGGCGAAATAGCTTACGCGTAACTCCTCGATCATCCAGCGCACCGCCTTCACGTCATCGTCATCATGCCGTTCCACAGGCAGTTTATTCCACCATTGCCGCCACGCCTGCTGTACCTGTTCAATCTTCAGCATTTGCGCTCTGTCACGATGGGCATCCTGCGCCAGTTTTTCCAGACGTCGCTCGATCGCGTGTAAATAGCGCAGCACGTCCGGTAAACGACGCCAGCCATTTTCGGTGACAAAACCGCGAAAAACCAGCCCGTTCAGTTGGTTCTTGATGTCGCTTAACGCCAGCGCCATCGCCATATCGACCCGCCCTTTCAGGCGTTTGTTGATGCTAAAGACCACGGTCAGGATCTGTTCAACCTGTTTGGCGATATCAACCACCGTATCGTTCAGCTCCGCACGGACCTTTTCATGCAGTTGGTGAAAGGCCGCTTCCTGCCATACCACGCCGCCGGAAGATTCAATCAGCTTGTCTACCGCACAGGCGATACAGTCATCAATGAGCTCCAGCACTTTGCCATACGGGTTAAAATAGAGGCCGAGCTTCGCCTTGTTCGGCAGCTTTTCATGCAGATATTTAATCGGCGATGGGATCGTCAACAACAATAGTCGACGCAAGCCCTGCCGCATAGCCTGCTGCTGCTGGTGCGGCGTATCAAACAGGCGGATCGCCACGCTATCTTTCTCATCCACCAACGCGGGATAGGCTTTCACGGAATAACCGCCGCGCTTCTGCTCATAGCAATCCGGCAGGGAACCGAAGCTCCAAACGTGCAGACCGCGCTGTTCCAGTCCGTCATCCGCCACCGACGACAGCGTTTGCTGCACCTTATCCTTGAGCTGCGCTTTCAGCGCGTTGAGATCCTTACCTTCCCGCAGCCCCCGCTGCTTTTCATCCACCACCCGGAACGTGATTTTCAGATGATCGGGCACCAAATCCCATTGCCACGCCTCGCGCGGCACCGTCACGCCCGTCATCAGCCGCAACTCGCGTTCCAACGCATCCAGCAATCCCTTTTCTAACGGCGACGTTCGCGCCAGAAAGGCCTCCGCGTAGTTCGGCGCAGGAACAAAGTTACGGCGTAACGGTTTGGGCAACGATTTAATCAGCGCGATCACCAGTTCACGACGCACACCGGGAATTTGCCACTCGAAGCCCTCGTCACGCACCTGATTGAGGATCGGCAGCGGAATGTGTACCGTGACGCCATCCGCATCCGCCCCCGGTTCAAACTGATAGGACAGACGCAGTTTCAGACTGCCCTGATGCCAGAAGTTCGGGTAGTCCAGCGCGCTCACCTGCTCCGCGCCGTCTTTAATCAACATGCTCTTTTCAAAATTCAGCAGGTCGCCGTTGCCCCGGCTCGCCGTTTTCCACCACTTATCGAAATGGCGAGAGGAAATAATGTCGTGCGGCAGGCGCTCATCGTAGAAGGCGAACAGCGTTTCGTCGTCGACCAGAATGTCACGACGGCGCGACTTGTGCTCTAAGTCTTCCACCTCTGCCAGCAGTTTGAGGTTGGCCCGGAAAAAAGCGTGATGCGTTTGCCAATCCCCGTCGACCAGCGCGTGACGGATAAACAGCTCACGCGCCAGCGTCGGATCGATTTGGCTATAGTTCACCTTGCGCGCCGCGACAATCGGCAATCCGAACAGCGTGACCTTCTCCTGCGCCATCACCGTGCCTTGCGCTTTTTCCCAGTGGGGATCGCTGTAACTGCGTTTAATCAGATGCTGGGCCAGCGGCTCAATCCACTCCGGCTCAATACGCGCGGCAATACGTCCCCACAGGCGGCTAGTTTCCACCAGTTCCGCCACCATCGCCCATTTCGGTGGTTTTTTAAACAACCCGGAACCCGGAAAAATGGCAAAGCGTGTGTTACGCGCGCCGCTGAACTCCTGTTTTTCGATATCTTTCTGCCCGATGTGCGACAGCAGCCCGGTCAACAGCGAACAGTGAATACTCAGATAATCGGCCGGCTCGCTGTTTACCGGCAGCCCCAGCTCTTTCACCACCTGACGCAGCTGCGTGTAGATATCCTGCCATTCACGCACGCGCAGGTAGTTAAGGAAATCCGTGCGGCACTGGCGGCGGAACTGGCTGGAAGACAGCGTCTTTTGCTGCTCGCGCAGATAATCCCACAGGTTGACGAAGGCCAGAAAATCGGAGTCTTTATCGGCAAACCGGCGATGTTTCTCATCCGATGCCTGCTTCTTATCCAACGGCCTTTCGCGCGGGTCCTGAATCGACAGCGCGGAAACGATCACCATGACTTCACGCACACAGCCGATTTTACTCGCCGCCAGCACCATGCGCGCCAGACGCGGGTCGATCGGCAATTGTGCCAACTGCCGCCCTTGCGGCGTCAGATGATAATGCCCGTTCTCCGCCAGATGAATCGCCCCCAGCTCTTCCAACAGGCGCACACCGTCCTGAATATTGCGTTTGTCCGGCGCTTCAACAAACGGAAACGCGGCAATATCGCCTAACCCCAGCGACGTCATTTGCAGAATAACGGAGGCCAGATTGGTACGCAGAATTTCAGGATCGGTAAATTCGGGTCGCGACAGAAAATCCTGCTCGGAATAGAGCCGAATACACACACCGGCCGCGACGCGGCCACAGCGGCCTTTACGCTGATTCGCCGAGGCCTGTGAAATCGGCTCAATCGGCAAGCGTTGCACCTTGGTGCGGAAGCTGTAGCGGCTGATACGCGCCGTCCCCGGGTCGATCACATAGCGGATGCCCGGCACGGTCAGCGACGTTTCCGCCACGTTGGTCGCCAGCACGATGCGACGACCATGGTGCGACTGGAAGACGCGGTTCTGTTCCTGATTCGATAAGCGCGCATACAGCGGTAAAATCTCGGTGTGCGGCAAATCCAGACGCATCAACGCTTCCGCCGTATCGCGAATTTCACGTTCGCCGCTCATGAAGATCAGAATGTCGCCCGGTCCTTCGCGCGTCAGTTCTTCTACCGCATCAAAAATCGCCTGTAGCTGATCGCGCTCGCTGTCGTCAGCGTCCTCCACGACCGGACGATAGCGCACATCGACCGGATATGTCCGGCCAGATACCTCAATAATCGGCGCATTGCTGAAATGACGGGAAAAACGCTGCGGATCGATGGTGGCCGACGTGATAATCACTTTTAAATCAGGGCGCTTTGGCAACAGCTGACGCAGGTAGCCCAAAATAAAGTCAATGTTCAGGCTGCGCTCGTGCGCTTCATCAATGATCAGAGTGTCGTACTGCATTAACAGGCGATCCTGCTGGATTTCCGCCAGCAGAATACCGTCCGTCATCAGTTTGACCAGCGTGTTATCGCCAACCCGGTCGTTAAACCGCACCTTATAGCCGACGCAGCCGCCCAGCGGCGTTTCCAGCTCGGCGGCAATACGGTCCGCCACCGTTCTGGCTGCCAGACGACGCGGCTGCGTATGACCAATCAGCCCTTGGACGCCCCGCCCCAGTTCAAGACAAATTTTGGGCAACTGAGTGGTCTTACCCGATCCGGTTTCGCCTGCCACGATAATCACCTGATTATCGCGCAGCGCATTCCGTATCTCGTCTTTCTTCTGGCTCACGGGAAGCTGTTCAGGGTAGTGGATCGCCGGACAGCTAGCCCGACGATTCGCGACTTTTTGCCGCGCCGCAACGATCTCTCCTTCAATCTCCTGCGCGATCGCCGCCTGCGCCTGCGGACTGTCGACTTTCGCTGCGCCCTGTAAGCGGCGGCGCAGTCGTTGCCGATCGCGAAGCATTAGCTCACTTAACTGTGTAGACAATGCACTGAGAGGTGATTTCACGTTGCTCTTCCTTAACGGTAACTGCCGTTTCTCTACTTTGCTTTTTTCTCTGCCGGGACGATTTTCGTCGCCTACCCTAACCTGATGGCGCAGGCAGGGATTTTCAGGTCGTGGAATTTTTAGGTCGAGGATAGTAGCACATTGCCATACACCGGCTCTAATGGCATCAGACTGTCTTATTCAAGAAAATCGAATAAAGACCTCGAATATTTGCACTTTCCACATTCCCTGACGACACATAAGATGTGACGCAATAAAGGGCGTAAAGGTGTCGCCCGCTTTCATCATTAAAGGAATTGGCAATGAGCAACGTATTGGTTCTGAAATCAAGTATTCTGGCAGGTTTTTCTCAGTCAAACCAACTGGCTGACCACTTCACCGCGCAATGGCAGTCCGCGCATCCTGACGATAAGATCACCGTGCGCGATCTGGCTGCTCAACCGATTCCCGTACTGGATGGCGAATTAGTCGGCGCTTTGCGCCCTTCCGATGCCCCGTTGACCCCGCGCCAACAGGAAGCGCTGAAACTGTCCGACGATCTGATCGCCGAATTGCAGGCGCATGACATCATCATCATCGCGGCGCCGATGTACAACTTCAATATTCCTACCCAGTTGAAAAACTACTTTGACCTGATTGCGCGCGCTGGCGTGACCTTCCGTTACACCGAGCAAGGCCCGGAAGGATTGGTGAAAGGGAAACGCACGATTGTATTAACCAGCCGTGGCGGCATCCATAAAGGCACGCCAACCGACCTGCTGGAACCGTACCTGCGTGTCTTCCTCGGCTTCCTCGGCCTGACCGACATTGAATTCGTGTTCGCAGAAGGCTATGGCTACGGCCCGGATGTGGCACAGAAAGCGACCGAAGATGCCAAAGCGCAGCTGTCCCAGTTAGCGACGGCATAACGAATCATTATTACCATCCTTGCCATTGATATTGTTTTGTTTGGCTAAACTTATTGTGCGCCTGCTGGCGCGCTTTTCTTTATCGCTTCTCCTGCCGTGTTGTCTGATTTTTCCAGCCGTTGCGTCGCGAACTGCCGTTATGCGGCGATCCTCCCTTTTCAAACCGTGACTGTCAGTCAGGTAACGGTTTGTCAGCGTCCGATTTTCTGATAGCGTTAGTTAAAGACTTTTCGGAGAAATCATCGATGAAACTGGCAATTTACAGCACCAAGCAGTATGACCGTAAATATCTGGAACAGGTCAATCAGCAGTTTGGCTATGATCTGGAGTTTTTTGATTTCATGCTAACATCGCGCACCGCAAAAACGGCCGCGGGCAGCCAGGCCGTTTGCATTTTTGTGAACGATGACGGTGGGCGTGAGGTCCTGACCGAATTGGCGGAACTTGGCGTTACCACGCTGGCGCTGCGCTGCGCGGGCTTTAACAATGTCGATCTCGACGCCGCCAAAGAACTGGGGATCAGCGTCGTGCGCGTGCCGGCGTATTCTCCTGAAGCCGTTGCCGAACATGCCGTCGGCCTGATGCTGACGCTGAATCGCCGCATCCATCGCGCTTATCAACGTACTCGCGACGCGAATTTCTCTCTGGAAGGGTTAATTGGCTTTAATATGCATAAGCGGACGGCGGGAGTTATCGGCACGGGGAAAATCGGCATCGCCACCCTGCGTATCCTGAAAGGCTTCGGCATGCGGCTGCTGGCGTTCGACCCCTATCCAAACCCGCAGGCGTTGGAATTGGGCGCCGAGTACGTTGATCTGAAAACCCTGTACGCCAGCGCTGACGTGATTTCTTTACACTGCCCGTTGACGCCGGAAAACCACCATCTGCTGGATAGCGCGGCGTTTGCGCAAATGAAAAACGGCGTAATGATCGTCAATACCAGCCGTGGCGGACTCATCGACTCACAGGCCGCCATTGATGCCCTAAAACAGCAGAAAATCGGCGCGCTGGGCATGGATGTGTATGAAAACGAACGCGATCTCTTCTTTGCCGATAAATCCAACGATGTGATTCAGGACGATGTCTTCCGTCGCTTATCCGCATGTCACAATGTGTTATTCACCGGGCATCAGGCATTTCTGACCGAAGAGGCGTTAATCAGCATTTCCCAGACGACGTTGCAAAACCTGAAGGATATCAGTCAGAACGTGCCCTGCGCCAATCTGGTGACGCGTTAACGCTGCGCTGCGGCAGTGCACACTGCCGCAATACTCACCCCGCCGGACAGGTTCCATTCATCAGCGATTGTTCGCTACAGCGCTTTCCGTTCGCCAGTTGACAGGCGCCGACATTCGCGCCATCCAACTGGCGGGAAACCCCCATCGTTCCGCCGAGCAACATACAGTTGACGTCAATCGGCGAACTGCTCTTCAACTGCGCCACGGTACTGTTATTGTCGCTCCGCTGGGCCAGCGCACTTTGCTCATTATGACTCCCACACCCTACCAGCAGCAGCGCGGCAGCAGTGCATAACCATGACAACCCTTTCATATTTCGGCCTCTGATCGTGTGGACAGTCAATTGGACGCCGCGTTTCGCAGCGGAACCTACCGTCCGGACTTTTCAGACTAAGACTATATCTAGCCTATTTCCTGTCGGCAACACCGCGATAAAAATCAAAGGCCGCGGTAAAACGATCTGGTATTCGTCGCTGTAATCCGTACCATACCCGACATACTTATGCTTGCTGGTTTTCCGGCAGGTGAAAACTTTTCGCTATCGCTAACCCAATGGGGACATGAGAACGCACAAACGGCGTATTGAAGTCGACGAAAATAGATTAAAGCCATGCTGAAGATCAGGTCGGCATGCTGAATCGGAAACTCGCGCGGTGAATCGTTTTGCCCCTTTGGTGCCCTTCATGGGTGTAGGAACAAAATAAAATGCAAGAAAATCAACAAATCAGTCAAAAACAGCAATACAACCTGAACAAATTGCAAAAGCGCCTGCGCCGCAACGTCGGTGAAGCCATCGCTGACTTTAATATGATTGAAGAAGGCGATCGCATCATGGTGTGTCTGTCTGGCGGGAAAGACAGCTTCACCATGCTGGAAATTTTACGCAATATGCAACAAAGCGCGCCGGTTAATTTTTCGCTGGTCGCAGTAAACCTGGATCAGAAACAGCCGGGTTTCCCGGAACACGTACTGCCGAACTATCTGGACAGTATCGGCGTGGAATACAAAATCGTTGAAGAAAACACCTACGGGATTGTGAAAGAGAAGATCCCGGAAGGGAAAACGACCTGCTCCCTGTGTTCACGCCTGCGCCGTGGAATTTTATACCGCACGGCGACGGAGCTAGGCGCGACGAAAATCGCGCTCGGTCATCACCGCGATGACATATTGCAGACGCTTTTCCTGAATATGTTCTACGGCGGGAAGCTTAAAGGTATGCCGCCGAAGCTGATGAGTGACGACGGCAAGCATGTGGTCATCCGACCGCTGGCTTACTGCCGTGAAAAAGATATCGAGCGTTTTGCACAAGCCCGTCAATATCCGATTATTCCGTGCAATCTGTGCGGTTCGCAGCCGAATCTGCAACGTCAGGTTATTAAAGATATGCTGCGCGACTGGGACAAACGCTACCCCGGACGTATTGAGACCATGTTCAGCGCGATGCAGAACGTTGTTCCTTCTCACCTGGCCGATCATGCGCTGTTTGATTTCAAAAGCATTCGTCACGGAGGTGACGTGGTCGATGGCGGCGATCTGGCCTTCGATCGTGAAGAACTACCGCTGCAACCTGTTGGTTGGCAGCCGGAAGACGATGATGACACACCGTCAATCGCCCGGCTTGACGTGCTGGAGATCAAATAAACACGGCTGACTAACGTAAGTTGGGACATGCTGGTTAGGGGTTACCGGCATGTTATTTGCCGCCTCCCTCGCAGCAAAACAGCAGGGATTGGGTGTGCGGGGTAAAAAAAAGCCGACAAATTGTCGGCTTGTTGTGAATCAATTGTGCTATGCAGTAATTCAAAAAAATGGAAGTAAGACAACATGGAGCGCAACGCCCATCGCTTGACGTTGCATTCACCTGCGTGAATGATAGTGCCGCACCATAAGTTGAAAAATGTTGATATCGCTCAATTTCCCCGTGCTTTTTCGCCCGTTCGCGAAAATTTGTGATTCTCTGCATGTTAATCTGCGGTGGACAGCTATAACCATTTACTGTGTTTTAACCACCACGCAACGCCACCGATTAATACCGTTAACATCAGACAAAATGTCAGAAAACCAAACGGCGCATCGCCGCCGGGAATGCCCCCTAAATTGACGCCGAACAGCCCGGTTAAAAACGTCGTTGGTAGAAAAACCATCGCCAGCAGCGACATCGTATAGGTACGGCGATTCATCGCATCCGTCATCAGCGTGGTGATTTCATCCGACAAGACAGTGGTACGGGCAACGCTGGCATCCAAATCCTCCAACCCGCGTCCTAATCGGTCGGCAATTTCCTGCATTCTGCGTCGATCGTCATCCTGCATCCAGGGCAGTTTCTCACCGGAGAGGCGCGAAAAAACGTCGCGCTGCGGCGTCATGTAGCGTCGCAACACAATCAGCTGTTTGCGAATCAGCGCCAGTTCGCCGCGCGCGGGGATCTTTTGATCCAGCAAATCGTCTTCCAGATTGATGATTTTCTCATGCAAGTCATCAATAAATTCGCTGGTATGATCGGTCAGCGCTTCCGCGATGGATACCAGCCAGCTTGCGCTGTCCGTCGGGCCATTGCCCTCTTTCAGATCGGTGAGAATTTCATCTATCGCCAACACCTTGCGGCGTCGGGTAGAAATAATCAGTTTGTCGGTGATAAAGACCCGGACAGCCACCAGTTGATCCGGGCGCGCATTGAGATTCAAATTGATGCTGCGCAGCGTGATCAGCGTCCCTTCGCCTAAACGCGTCACTCTCGGGCGCGCGCTTTCTCCCGTCAAGGCGCGACGCACGCTATCCGGCACCAGCGCGGTTTCGTTCAGCCAGCGTGCGCTGGCAGGCAACGTATAATCCAGATGCAGCCAGCAGGTTTTTTCACTCTTAGCGATATCCAACTCGCCAATTGGCGTAATCCCGCCGTTACCATCCAACTGATACGCATGAACCGCCCCGCTGTGTTGCAACGTTTTTCCTGCCACCACTGATTTCCTCCAACGGTTTTCGCTAGCAGCCCTTTCGTGCCTATTGGCCGCTTGGTTCGCCAACGCCAGACTAGTGTTTTTCGATGTACAGCATGTGGCTGTATGCCACGTCCTCGGGGTTAGTCATGGGATACCCTTTCACCCACGGCTTGATCAGACGCCCGTTGGTGTATTGGTAAATCGGTGCAATCGGCGCTTCATCCAGCAATATTTGCTCCGCCCGGTTGTAGATCGCGTTCAGCGCGCTGGGATTGGTCTGGTTACCAGCCTCATCAAGCACGCGATCGTAATCCCCATTGTTAAAACGCGCGATGTTACCGCTATGGTGCGAGGTCAGAAGGGATAAGAATGTCGAAGGCTCGTTATAATCGCCGATCCAGGATGCGCGTATCACATCAAAATTACCGCTGTTGCGGCTATCGATATAGGTTTGCCATTCCTGATTGGACAAGCGGACATCGACTCCCAGCTTTTTTTTCCACATCGAAGCCACGGCAATCGCAATCTTCTGGTGACTTTCCGACGTGTTGTATAACAGCGATAACTTCAGCGGTTTATCAGGGCCATAGCCTGCCGCAGCCATCAACGCTTTCGCTTGTGCATCCAATTCATCCTGAGAATATTGCTGCAACAGGCTCTCTGTAGGCTTAAAACCGGCCGTTACATCCGGCGTGAAGCGCCAGGCCGGTTTTTCTCCCGTTCCCAGAATTTTTTTCGCAATCACATTACGGTCGATGGCGTAGGACAGCGCTTTGCGCACCCGGACATCATTCGTCGGCGCGCGCTGGGTATTAAACGCATAGTAATAGGTGCCAAGCTGTTCCGGCGTATAAACCTGACCGGGTAACGTCTTCAGCAATTTCTGGTACTGATTTTTCGGGAATGACTCGGTGATATCGATATCCCCTGCCTGATAGCGTTTAGTCGCGTTAGACTCCTGATTAATGGGAACAAAAGTGACTTTGGTCAGGCGCGTATTGGCATGATCCCAATAGTATTGATTCGGCGTCAGCACCAGTTTTTCATTCACTACGCGCTGGGCCAGCGTAAAGGCGCCATTCCCGACCAGATTGCCCGGTTTCGTCCAGTCATGACCGTATTTTTCCACGGTAGCCTGATGTACCGGAAACAGGCTGAAGTTCGCCGTCAGGTTGACAAAATAAGGCACCGGCTTACTGAGCTGAACTTTCAGGGTACGGTCATTCAAGGCCGTCACGCCAAGCTGGTCGGCGGGCATGTTACCTGACAGAATCTGTTCGGCATTCTGTATTCCCGCCAGCCGGGCGAACCAGGCAAACGGCGAGCTGTTTTCAGGCATGACCAGCCGCCGCCAGCTGTAAACAAAATCGGCAGCGGTGACACTGTCACCATTAGACCAGCGCGCATCCTCACGCAGGGTGAAGAAAAACGTCCGGTTATCCGTCGTTTGCCAGCGCAGCGCAACGCCGGGGACAATATTCCCTTTGGCATCCTGATTGACCAGCCCTTCAAACAGATCGCGCGCCACCTGTGCTTCCGGCAACCCCACCGCCTTGATGGGATCGAGAGACACGGGTTCGTCTTTAAGGTGACGGATTTCCTGCTTATCCGCCAGCGCCGTTCCCGCCGGCACCTGCGCGGCGACAGCCTGACCCGTCACGATCGCCAGCAATGCGACATAGATTGCAGAATACCGAGAATGCATGATGATTTGACCTGAGAAATATGAATGGATTGAAGAATATAATAGTCAGAAAGTGCCGCCATCATCCAGCCATACGCCCGCAATTTCTCAGCCGGTTTCGCCGTTTGCGTCTCCAGACAGATTTTTTTATGATGGAATGAATGACAATGCGGGGCAATATCATGGAAAACACGGTCATTCCTCTTCTGTCTCGTCAGCAGCGCGGTAACTTGCCTGCGCTGGGCGAACCTTATGGGAAATCGCTATTAGGCGCGCCGTTACTCTATTTCCCCGCCGAATTAGCCTCTCCAGCGTGCGGGCTAATTATGGCTGGTACGCATGGCGATGAAACGGCGTCGGTTGTGACGCTTTCCTGTGCGCTTCGTACCCTGTTTTCAGGCCAGCGCCGTCATCACGTGATTCTTGCCGTCAACCCGGATGGCTGTCAGTTAGGGTTACGCGCTAACGCAAATGGCGTCGATCTCAATCGCAATTTTCCGGCCAGTAACTGGCAAGCGGGGAAGACGGTATACCGCTGGAATAGCGCGGCGGATGAGCGCGATGTCGAGTTATCTACCGGTGAAACCGCGGGTTCAGAGCCGGAAACCAAAGCCTTGTGCACACTGATTGAGAAACTTAATCCTCGTTGGGTTGTCTCTTTTCATGAGCCACTCGCGTGTATTGAAGATCCCCATCGTTCCGAATTGGGTCGATGGTTGGCTCAGCAATGCGAACTGCCGTTAGTCTCAAATATCGGTTATGACACGCCCGGCTCTTTCGGAAGCTGGTGCGCCGATCGTTCGCTCCCTTGTATTACCGCTGAGCTCCCTCCCGTCTCAGCGGATGCCACCAGCGAATATTACCTGAAGGCGATGGTGGCGTTGTTAACCCATCAATTTTAATCGTAATTTTTATACCAATGTTGCTAATGTTGCCCTAAACTGGCAGCCGTGTTAATTACCTGTAATTAAGGACGCAAACATGTCACAGAACGTACATTTTCAAGGCAATCCGGTACCGGTCGCAGGAACCTTTCCGGCTAAAGGTAGCAAAGCACCGGCATTCACGCTCGTTGCCAAAGATCTTTCGGATGTCTCACTCAGCAACTATGCTGGCAAACGTAAGATCCTGAATATCTTCCCAAGCATCGATACCGGAGTTTGCGCCGCGTCCGTGCGTAAATTCAACCAGTTGGGCTCTGAACTGGATAACACCGTGGTTCTGTGTATCTCTTCCGACTTGCCGTTCGCTCAGTCCCGCTTTTGCGGCGCAGAAGGTCTGAACAACGTCGTGGTGCTGTCTACCCTGCGTGGCGGTGAGTTCAAAGAAAACTACGGTGTCGCGATTGCCGATGGCGCGCTGAAAGGCCTGACGGCGCGTGCCGTCGTCGTGCTGGATGAGAACGACAATGTGCTGCATAGCGAACTGGTGAACGAAATCACTACCGAACCAGACTATGACGCCGCACTGGCTGTTCTGAAATAAGCTACGCTGACGTTACATGAAAAACGGCTGCGCAAGCAGCCGTTTTATTATCGTTCGTCGTCGCTGTCCGCCGGTTTACGTTGGCTTAACCCATATTCTCGCAGCTTGTTGGCTATCGCCGTGTGCGATACCCCCAGCCGTTTCGCCAGTTTACGCGTACTGGGATAGGATTGATAAAGGCGAGTCAGTATGGAGCGCTCAAAACGCTTGTTGATGTCATCCAACGATCCCTCAAGCAGGGATTCATCCTGCGGGACGTCAATCGATAATTCAGGCAGTTCGATGTCCTGCATGCGCAGTTCATTACCTTCCAGCCGCGTTAACGCCCGGTAGATCGTATTTTTCAACTGGCGAACATTACCCGGCCAGCCGTACTGCGGCAGGAAATGCCGCACATCCGCAGCAAAGCCAGGACGAGGAATGCCCTGTTCATCGGCCAGACGCGCCACAAACAGTTCCGCCAGCGGCATCACATCCGCAGGACGTTCGCGTAGCGGAGGCAACGTCAGCATCAGGACATTGAGCCGATAGTAAAGATCTTCCCGGAACTCGCCGCGCTGCACGAGTTCCAGCAAGTTCTTCTTGGTCGCGCAGATCACCCGCACATTCACATGCACTTCATGATCTTCACCCACGCGGCGGAATGTGCCGTCATTCAGGAAACGCAGCAGTTTGGTCTGCATCTGCGCCGACATTTCGCCGACTTCATCGAGCAGCACCGAACCACCGTTAGCCTGTTCAAAAAAGCCTTTCTTACCTTCAAGTGCGTTGGGATACGCGCCGGGCGCATGGCCAAACAGCTCGCTTTCCATCACATCGTCAGGTAACGCCGCGCAGTTAAGCGCCAGAAAAGGATGCTTACCGCGCGGACCACATACATGACAGGCGCGCGCCAGTAGATCTTTACCCGTTCCGGTATCACCAACGATCAATAGCGGCGCATCCAGCATCGCCAGCTTGCGGGCCTGCTCAACCACCTGACGCATTTTCGGGCTAACGGCAATAATGTGATCAAATGACTTATCATCATTCACGGCAAGATGTTGTAACTGCTGTCCCATGCGCACGGCTGACTTCAACATGACCAGCGCCCCTGCCGTTGCGATTTTTCCGGCATCATCCTCCAGGCGCAGCGGGGTCATTTCCAGCAAAAAATCCTGCCCGCGGATCACCACGCGCTCAGCGACCGCCGCGCCGTCCTCTTCCAGCCAGTGGGCAAAATTAAAACCGGGGATGACGTTTGCGATCGTCAATTCACGGATTTTTTCCGCCGATTGCTCAAACAACGCCAGCGCCGCCGGGTTAAACAGTTCGAGCTTTCCTTTGATATCCAGCGAGAATACCGGTTCGGGCATCGATTCCAGCAGCGCATTCAGCGCCCGATGTTCCCGTTCTGACGGCATGAACGCCACGGTACGGACATCGCTTACGCTTTCTATGCGGCGAATTTCCGCCATCAACACGCGAAAATCATCAAAATCGAGGGTGGCGAAATTGAGGTAAATACGCCCGGTAGGCGCAATTTCGATGCCACGTAAATCAATATTGCGCGACGCAAGTCGATCCAGTAATTCACGGACCATACCAATGCGATCTTCACAAACCACTTCCAGATGCATCAACGGCTACCTTCTTTAAAAGACGCGATACGGCTATTGCGACTGATCATACCCTTTCGTTTGCACCGGATGAAGTCAGGTGGCAGCAAAAGTTGACACATCCGTACATTTTTTCTGCGCCGATAGCGCGGCGTGATCGGGTTGAGCGGCAGAATCCTGCCGCGCTCCGTCTATGCTAGCGCCCTTTTTGCAGCGTTTCTTTCACCTGTCCAATCAACTCCCGGCGAAAATCCCCCAAACGCGGTTTATCATCCAGCCACGGCAGCGGACGGCACAGTTCCATCGCTTTAATCCCCAGACGCGCCGTCAGCAGACCCGCGCCAATCCCCTGCGCGACTCGGGCCGACAGCCGGGCGGCAAGATCCTGCGACATCCAGTCCATGCCGATTTCCCGCACCAGCTCAGACGCACCGGCAAACGCAATGTTTACCAGCACCAGCCGGAACAGGCGAATACGGCTGAAATAACCCAGCTCAATGCCGTACAGCGCCGCAATGCGGTTAATCAGGCGCAGGTTACGCCAGGCGATAAAGGCCATGTCCACCAGCGCCAGCGGGCTGACGGCAATCATCAACGTCGACTCCGCGGCCGAGCGGCTGATTTCACGCCGTGCCTGCGCGTCCAGTACCGGCTGAACCCAATGCGCATACAGTTCCAGCACTTCACGATCGTTGTGTGTTTCATGGAGCGAAGCCTGCCAGCGCTGCATCGCCGGATGGCCGCTATCCAGTCCTGCCTGACGCGCCAGTTTTTCACAAAATTCACGCCCGCGTCCTATACCGTGGCTCTGTAGCAAATCGCGGGCGATATCGCGCTCTTCCGCCCGTTCACGCAGGCGATAGAGCCGCCGCCACTCGACGGCCAACGCACCGACGCCCGCCGCCACAATCAGACTCCCCGCCGCAATACCACCCAGCGCGATCCAATCCTGCTGCACCCAGGCGTTATGCAGCGATTGCACGCCCTGCGCCAGCGCACTGACGCCGAATAATGTGATACCCGCCATGACCATACGCCGCCACAGGCTGCGTTTCGGGCGCAGCGCCGCGCTGACGGCTTCTTCCGCCACGCCCTCTTCCGGCACCTCTTCTTCCCGGCTGAGGGGGGAAAAAGGCGCGCCGTTCTGCTCGTCAAATGCCAGCCCGGCACGTAGCTGCGGTTGTGTTTCGTGTGGTGAGACATCGTCAAACGTAACGCGCGGTTTCAGTGGCTGGTTCATCGCAATTTATCCTTTAATAGAAAGTCCATGACCGTATCCAGTCGGATATGCGGCAGCGGCGTGTCTACCTTCATCTCTCGTGGACGAAACTGATCGAAGTGGAAGCCCTGCGTTTGCCAGAACTCCGCCCCCGGTAATCGGGCGGGCACCTCGCCGGGATAGACCGTCAACGGCTGGCCATCACTGAGCCGGTGCCCTTTCAGCGCCGGGATTTTTTGCCCCTGATGATCGACGACGCCGCTCTGTGTCGATTGGATCGACGCAATCCCCTCACAGCGCATATCGATGCCTTCAAAAGCGGCGTTCTGCCAGGCTTCCTGCACCAGTTGTTGAAGCAACGACACCAAATTCGCGTGCTGATCGGCGGTAATATGATCCGCCTTGCTGGCGGCAAACATCAGTTTGTCGATACAGGGCGAGAACAAACGCCGAAAGAGCGTGCGTTTACCGTAATGAAAACTTTGCATCAGTTGGGTCAGCGCCAGCCGCATATCGTTAAAGGCATGAACGCCGCTGTTGAGCGGTTGCAGGCAGTCGACCAGCACTATCTGACGATCGAAACGGACGAAATAATCTTTATAGAACCCTTTCACGATGGACTGACAGTAGTAGTCAAAACGCTGTCGCAACATGCCGATATTCGTTTTCTTATCCGCCTGCGCCAATTTGGTTTCACCGATCGCGTCAACCTGCGGCCAGGGGAAGAACTGCAACACCGGCGCGCCGGCAAGGTCGCCCGGCAGCACAAACCGGCCGGGTTGAATAAAGTGCAGCCCTTCCTGTTTACAACGATGCAGGTAGTCGGTATAGGCCTGCGCAATCTCCGCAAGCTGGTTCTCATCTGCCGGAGCGAAGGGATCGAGCTTCTCACACAGCGTCAGCCAGGGTTGCGCCCATTCAATACGTTCCCCCTGCAATAACCCGGCCATCTGGCGCGACCAATCAAGATAGTTTTGTTCTAACAGCGGCAAATCCAGTAACCATTCACCGGGATAATCGACAATTTCCAGATGTAGCGTCGAGGTGTCTTTAAAGTGACGCAGCAATGAATCATGGGAACGATAACGCAGCGCCAGACGAATCTCGCTTACCCCACGCGTCGGCGTCGGCCAACTGGGCGGCGAACCGTACAGCGCGGCCATGCCTTCGTCATACGCGAAACGCGGAATGCCCAAATCACGCTGAGGCACACGCTTTACGCCGAGTAACCGCTCCTCGCGCACCGGGGAAAACATCGGCAGATGCGCGCCGCTGTGGATATTCAGCAATTGATTGACGAATGCGGTAATGAATGCGGTTTTGCCACTGCGGCTCAACCCGGTGACGGCAAGACGCAGGTGGCGATCCACGCTGCGATTGACCAGTGAGGTTATCTCGTTCTGTAGTCGACTCATTAGGTGGACAATCACTCCTTTGGTTGCAAAAGCGCTTTCAGGCTACCGCATCAGTCGCGGGGAAAAAAGCAACGTGACGTTATTCATGCCGGGACACATCGCGCCCTGAATAACGTCATTGGTCATCATAGCTGGCGAAAACGGTTCTGAACGCCGAACGTATCCGAGGTGACATAGCGCTCAATGCTGCGCAGCCGCTGTTCACTCGCCTGCAAGGACGCATCCGCATCATTCAACAATTGGCTGGAGGAGCGTTTCTCCACGTCGCCCTCAAAAAGCGTTCCCGCCGGGGCCGGTTCGAGTATAAAAGCAAGGATGATGTACGCCACGATGGTAAAAAAGAACAGACCGAATAACATCGACAGCACCACAATCACCCGCAGGAGCTTCACCGGTACGTCAAAATAGTGCGCTAAACCGGCACAAACCCCTTTCAGCATACCTTCTTCCGGTATGCGATATAGCGTTTTACCTGACCACGTAGTCTTCATTATGATTTTCTCCAATCCGGGTGTTCAGCATCCAGAATCGCTTCCAGCGCCTTGATGCGTTCACGCATAAGGCTGGATTCTTCCGTTAACCGCGCCAGGCGCTGTATATCGCTTTGTCCCAGCTGAGCACTGTTTTTACGCTGACTGTAATGCAGCCAAAGCCAAATCGGCGCCACAAATAACATAAAAATAGTCAGCGGAATGGCAAGAAACAAAGCACTCATCGTGTCTCCTTAATGATTATTCACACACCTACACGGTGCGCCGGGCTGAACAGTTGGCTGCCGTTTTCCAACGACAGCCTGCCCAGCGATACCCCGCCTATTTCGGGCTGCACGCGCGTTGGATTTGTGACTCGCCAAGACGTGGCGCAAAACCATCACGTTTTGTCCTGCCGCGCAAATATTCAGGGCATCTGTTTTACGTATTACTCTGCTGGTTTAACTTTAGCTTTAAGCGCTGCCAGTTGCGCGCTGATTTCGTCGTCCGCTTTCAATTCGGCAAACTGCTGATCCAGCGATTTCTGTTTGCCCACGCTGTGGCTTTCCGCCTCGGCTTCCAGAGTATCAATACGGCGTTCGAACTGTTCAAAGCGAGCCATCGCCTCATCCAGCTTGCCGCTGTCCAACTGACGACGCACATCACGGGAAGAGGCCGCCGCCTGATGGCGCAGCGTCAATGCTTGCTGACGCGCACGCGTTTCGCTTAATTTATTTTCCAGCTCGCCGATTTCGCGTTTCATACGATCCAGCGTCTCTACCACGCTTTCGGCCTCATGCTGCAACACCGCGATCAGGTCGGTCAGCTTCTGCTTTTCAATCAGCGCCGCCCGGGCCAGATCATCCTTATCTTTACGTAGCGCCAGCTCCGCTTTTTCCTGCCACTGCTCCTGCTGAGCGTGCGCCTGTTCAATACGGCGGGCGATCTGTTTCTTTTCTGCCAACGCCCGTGCCGAGGTTGAACGCACTTCAACCAACGTATCTTCCATTTCCTGAATCATTAACCGTACCAATTTCTGCGGATCTTCGGCTTTATCCAGCAACGTATTGATATTGGCGTTCACGATGTCGGCAAAACGAGAAAAAATACCCATAATTACATCCTCTTCATGATTTCCAGCGTCTGATTACGCCTGATGATTGTCGCGACCAGCTGCGCCAGTGACGATCTCCCGCTAGATATATCAATAAGCGTGCCAACTTTTTATCATCGCTAACGCTCTAAAAAATAACAGAATCGATAATTTTAACGCGTTCCCCCCTTGCGTCAGGTTAGTCAAATACACTAATAATTAGCAAAAATCACAGGGTAGAACATCATGCTTCAGGAAAAAGAGAACCTGCTGGGCGAAGCCAACGGCTTTCTGGAAGTTCTGGAACAGGTGTCACAGTTAGCACAGTTGAACAAACCCGTTCTGGTCATCGGCGAACGCGGTACGGGAAAGGAGCTGATCGCCAACCGACTGCACTATCTGTCCCCCCGCTGGCAAGGCCCGTTCGTTTCCCTCAATTGCGCGGCCCTGAACGAAAACTTGCTCGATTCCGAGTTGTTTGGTCATGAAGCGGGCGCGTTTACCGGCGCGCAGAAGCGCCATCTGGGCCGCTTTGAACGTGCCGACGGCGGCACGTTATTTCTCGACGAGCTGGCCACCGCACCGATGCTGGTGCAGGAAAAGCTACTCAGGGTCATTGAATATGGCGTGCTGGAACGCGTGGGCGGCAGAGATCAGCTACAGGTTGACGTGCGTCTGGTTTGCGCCACCAATGACGACCTACCTGCGCTGGCCGCCAGCGGTAAATTCCGCGCCGACCTGCTCGATCGGCTGGCTTTTGACGTGGTACAGCTTCCACCGCTGCGTGAACGCCAGCAGGACATCATGTTGCTGGCGGAACACTTTGCGATCCAAATGTGCCGCGAATTACATCTTCCGCTGTTTCCCGGCTTTACGCCCGCGGCGCGCGATACCCTGCTGAACTACGGCTGGCCGGGGAATATTCGCGAACTCAAAAATGTGGTTGAACGCTCGGTGTACCGCCACGGCAATTCGGAACATCCGCTTGATGCGATCATCCTTAACCCGTTTCAACGCCCGACCGCCGCCGTTGAGGAAAAGCCGTTGCATGACGCATACGGTCTGCCGGATTTGCCGTTGGAGATGAAACCGTGGCTGTTGGAACAGGAGAAAAACCTGATTCACCGGGCGCTGACGCAGGCCAAGTTTAACCAACGCAAGGCCGCCGAACTGCTGGGCCTGACCTATCACCAACTGCGTGGGTTACTGAAAAAACACGATATCGCCGTAAATGAGTGACGCCAGAGTATAAGGTAACTGAAAAAAACGGCATCGTTGGCGGCGGTGAAAAAGAAATAAAAAAAAGCCAGCGCATCGGCTGGCAAAATAATACTGGAAGCAATGTGAGCAATGTCGTGCTCTCCTTCAGTGCCTGCGATAAGCCACTGCTGAAGTGCAAAATGATGATAATGGTTATCAGTATCAATTGTAAAGCACTTTGTTGAGAATTTTTCTCATTTCCATGCTAAGTATGGGGATCCTTTTCGTTTCTCCACGCCACTGGCCAACTTAATGGCCCAGCGGATTAAACAATCGGTGACTGTAAAAATCCGGGATCGCCTCGATCAGACGCAGCTGACTTAACGCCGGATGCCGTGGGTTAATCAGCGCGTTACGCATGCTGCCAAACGGCTTAACCGTGCTGGTCGGCACCCAAATGACCAGCGATTTCCCGGCATCCAGACGGCGTGACCCCAGCGCCTGCACGTCCGGCATGAAGGGATAACGGTGCCATTCCTCGGGCAACATCTCCAGCGTAATGGCTTCTTGCGGGACGTCGTCCGGTAATTCATACACGCCAAGCCGATAACTGGCGGGCAGCAATTGCGGCGAGGGTAAATAGTTCCCCATCTCCAACATCGCAACGGCGGGCGTTTCGCTGAAGTACAGCACCGGCGTGTTCGGCAGATTAAAGCGCGCGCCGGACAAAAAACTCACCCCGGACTGCCCCGAAAAGGCCTCCAGCCAGGCTTCTTTCGTTATGCGATAAAGCCTCATATGAATTCGCCGTATTCAATACGGCTCAGCGCATTATCGATCAGTTGCCGCCCTTTATGGGTATCCAGCATGTCTGCCGGGGTTTTGCCGCCGAAAGCAGGAATAGCGCTCTCCATCCATCGCTGTGCTTTCACCTCGTCCTCAAATGTCGTCATGGCTTTCAACCACAGCCGGAACATCTCCAGCGCGGCCTCCCCCTGCTCCTGCGTTAAAGACTTGCGCCGGAACAGGCGGGAAATATTAGACGGGTCGACAGAGAGCGCAGAGCCAATCAACTTACGACTCAGCCCACTGGCATCGGCACCGCGTTTGAGCATCGCACCGGAAATCCCGCCGCGTACCACATCAACGAACATCAGCGGATCGTGAAAAACGCCATCAGGCAGATCGGCTTCGCGGGCAAAATTCTCAATTTTAAGACTGATTTCTGCGTTCATCGTCATTTCCTCGTCATTATGACATAATAATAGCATTCATTGTGACGTTTTCAATGTCAGCCCGGCACCCCTGCGGTGGGAAAGTCGCCAGACGAACGTAACAAGAGTGGGGAGGATGCCAAGAGTGCGATACACTCTGTCTATCACCGTATTGACTGAAAAACCCCGTATGTTCGGAAAACCCTGTATTGCACTGGCATTTATCTGGTTGACGTTGCCTGCGCTGGCCGTACCGCCCTCGGTGTCAAGACCGGCCGCGCCGCTGGAAACGATCCACCAGAGCGGATTTGTCTATTGCGTTAACGACGTCCTGAACACGTTTAACCCGCAGATGGCGCGCAGCGGTATCACGATCGATACGCTGGCGGCACAGCTTTTCGATCGCCTGCTGGATGTCGACCCTTATACCTATCGCCTGATGCCGGAGCTGGCCCAGCGTTGGGAAGTGCTGGATAACGGCTCGACGTACCGTTTTTACCTGCGTCGCGATGTACCGTTCCAACATACAGCCTGGTTCAGCCCGACGCGCAATATGAATGCCGACGATGTGCTGTTCAGTTTCCAGCGGATGCTGGATAAAAAACACCCGTACCATGACGTCAACGGGGGCGAATATCCCTATTTCGACAGCCTGCAATTTGCCGATTCGGTACAAAGCATTCGTAAACTGGGCAAGTACAGCCTTGAGATCCGGCTGAACAGCCCGGACGCCTCGTTTCTGTGGCATCTGGCTACCCACTATGCGCCGATTTTGTCTGCGGAATACGCCCAGCGTCTGGCAGAAGAAGATAAGAAAGAGCTGTTGGATCGTGAACCGGTCGGTACCGGCCCCTACATGCTCAGCGAATATCGCAACGGGCAATATCTCCGGCTGATGCGCAACGACAGCTATTGGCGGGGTTCACCGCGCATGTCGCAGGTGGTTATCGATCTTGGTTCCGGCGGAACGGGCCGCTTATCCAAATTGCTGACCGGCGAATGCGACGTCCTCGCTTACCCGGCGGCCAGTCAGTTGACGATTCTGCGCAACGATCCGCGTCTTCGTTTGTCGCTGCGTCCCGGTATGAATGTCGCCTATCTGGCCTTCAACGTGCGGAAGCCGCCGCTGGATAATCGCCGCGTAAGGGAAGCCATCTCGCTGGCCATCAATAACGACAGGCTAATGAAATCCATTTATTACGGGACGGCGGAAACGGCGGCCACGATCCTGCCTCGCGCTTCCTGGGCGTATGACAATGAATCACGGATAACCGAATACAACCCTGAGAAAGCGCGCCAGATTTTGCAGGCGCTGGGGTTGACAAATCTGAACCTGCGCCTGTGGGTTCCCAGCGCCTCGCAGTCCTATAACCCCAGCCCGTTGAAAACGGCAGAGCTGATACAAGCCGACCTCGCGCAGATTGGCGTCAAGGTGACGATCATTCCGGTGCAGGGGCGCTTTCAGGAAGCGCGGCTGATGGAACTCAGCCACGATTTAACGCTGGCGGGCTGGGCGACGGACAGTAACGACCCGGACAGTTTTTTCCGCCCGTTATTGAGCTGCGCGGCCATCCGTTCCCAGAGTAACTATGCGCACTGGTGCGATCCCTCTTTTGATGAAGTGCTGCAAAACGCGCTCTCGTCACAACAGTTATCCAAACGGATTGAATATTACCGGCAGGCACAGCGTATGCTGGCTGAACAACTGCCCGTTCTGCCGCTGGCGTCATCACTACGGCTACTGGCCTATCGCTATGACATGAAAGGGCTGGTATTAAGCCCGTTCGGCAATGCCTCATTCGCGGGCGTATTCCGGGAACAACAGGCACAACAGTCCCCTGCATCAGAAACCGTGGAGGAGGCTCAGCCGTGATTATTTTTACCTTGCGCCGTCTGGTGTTACTGCTAGTGACATTGTTACTCCTTACGCTGGTGGGCTTTAGTCTGAGCTATTACACCCCCAACGCCCCGCTCAACGGCGCTTCGCTGTTTGATGCCTATCGCTTTTATCTCACCAGCCTGCTTCAGGGAGATTTCGGGCGCTCCAGCATTAACGGTCAGGCCATCAGCGAATTGCTGAAAGAGGTGTGCCCGGCAACCATTGAGCTGTGCCTGCTGGCGTTTGCGCTCTCACTGCTGGTCGGGATCCCCCTGGGGATCACCGCAGGCGTGATGCAAAACCGCGGCGCAGACATCGTGATCAGCACAATGGCGCTCATCGGTTTTTCTCTGCCGGTATTCTGGCTGGCGCTGCTGCTAACGCTCTTTTTCTCATTGCATCTGGGCTGGCTGCCGGTTTCAGGCCGCTTCGATCTGCTTTATCAGGTGAAAACCGTCACCGGATTTGCGTTGATTGACGCCTGGCTGTCAGATTCACCGCATCGCAGCGAGATGATCGTCAGCGCTATCCGCCACCTGATTCTGCCGATCGCCGTGCTGGCCGTCGGGCCGACCACCGAAGTGATCCGCCTGATGCGCGTGAGCACCACGGAAATTATCGGCAAAAATTACATCAAGGCCGCCGCAACGCGTGGACTTTCTCGCTTTACCATCATCCGTCGCCATCTGGTGCACAACGCCCTGCCGCCAATCATCCCTAAATTGGGGCTGCAATTTTCCACCATGTTGACGCTGACGATGATCACCGAAGTGGTTTTTAACTGGCCGGGCTTGGGCCGCTGGCTGGTGCACGCCATTCGCCTACAGGATTACGCCGCGATTTCCGCAGGCGTGATGGTCGTTGGGGCGATGGTCATTACGGTCAATGTCCTGTCCGATATTTGGGGTGCGATGGCGAATCCCTTGAAACATAAGGAATGGTATGCCCTTCGATAATGTTTACAGCGAAAAACGCTTACCCAGTCGACTGGGAGATACCTGGCGTATATTCCACCAGGATATGCTGGCGATGGTCGGGCTCTATGGGTTTTTGCTGCTGATCGGGCTGTGCCTGTTCGGAAAATTTCTCGCGCCTTATGAAGTCGATCAGCAATTTCTGGATTACCCGTTACTGCCTCCCTCCTGGTCTCATTACGGCGAGGTCTCTTTCTTCCTCGGCACCGATGATTTAGGGCGCGATCAGCTAAGTCGTTTACTCAGCGGCGCCGCGCCAACCGTGGGCGCATCGCTCATCGTCACCGTTGCGGCGGCGCTGTGCGGCATCATCTTAGGTGTGTTCGCCGGCGTTACGCACGGGCTGCGTTCTGCCGTCCTCAACCACATTCTGGATACGTTGCTGTCCATCCCATCGCTGCTGCTGGCGATCGTTGTGATCGCCTTTATCGGCCCCAAGCTTGAACACGCGATGCTCGCCGTCTGGCTGGCGCTGCTGCCGCGGATGGTGCGCACCATTTATAGCGCGGTACATGATGAAATGGATAAAGAGTACGTGATTGCCGCCCGCCTTGACGGCGCTTCAACGCGCTACATCGTCTGGTTCGTCGTGCTGCCGAACATTGCCGCGCTGCTGGTTTCCGAGTTTACCCGCGCGCTGTCAGTCGCCATTCTGGATATTGCCGCACTGGGCTTTCTCGATTTGGGCGCGCAGTTGCCCACGACCGAATGGGGCGCCCTGCTCGGCAACTCGTTGGAGCTGGTGTACGCCGCGCCGTGGACCGTGATGTTGCCCGGCGCGGCCATTGCACTGAGCGTACTCATCGTTAACCTGCTGGGTGACGGCATACGCCGCGCGCTGGTCGCGGAAACGGAATAAGAGGCGATAACCGATGCCATTACTTGATATCCGTAATCTGACGATTGAGTTTTTGACCGCCGACGGCGCCGTAAAAGCCGTCGATCGCGTCAGCATGACGCTAACCGAAGGTGAGATTCGCGGTCTGGTGGGCGAATCCGGCTCCGGAAAGAGCCTGATTGCCAAAGCGATTTGCGGAATAACCAAAGATAACTGGCGCGTAACCGCCGACCGTTTCCGCTTTGATGATATCGATCTGCTGCAACTGTCACCGCGCGAGCGGCGTAAGCTGGTCGGTCATAACGTTTCCATGATTTTTCAGGAGCCGCAATCCTGTCTCGATCCGTCCGAAAACGTTGGCCGCCAACTGATACAGGCGATCCCCGGTTGGACGTATAAAGGCCGCTGGTGGCAACGCTTTCACTGGCGCAAACGCCGCGCTATCGAATTGCTGCACCGCGTCGGGATCAAAGATCATAAAGACATTATGGGCAGCTATCCTTATGAGCTGAGCGACGGCGAGTGTCAGAAAGTGATGATCGCGATCGCGTTGGCGAACCAGCCGCGCCTGCTGATTGCCGATGAGCCCACCAACGCCATGGAATCCACGACTCAGGTACAAATTTTCCGCCTGCTGGCGCGCCTGAATCAAAATAATAACACCACGATTCTGCTCATCAGCCATGACCTGCAAGCCATGAGCAAATGGGCCGACCGCATCAATGTACTCTACTGTGGGCAAACGGTGGAGAGCGCAACCAGCGAAGATTTGATTGCCGCGCCGCATCATCCTTATACTCAGGCGCTGATCCGCTCAACGCCTGATTTTGGCCGCTCACTGCCGCACAAGAGCCGCCTTAACACGCTCAACGGGGCGATCCCCTCGTTGGAACACCTTCCCGTTGGCTGTCGACTCGGGCCGCGCTGCCCCTATTCACAAAAACAGTGTATGCAAACACCGCTGCTGCACGCCGTTAAGAACCACTGGTATGCCTGCCACTTCCCGCTCAACATGGAGGAACCCTGATGGTTGAGATGCTGCTCGAAGCCCGCAATCTGACCAAAACGTTCCGCTATCGCACCGGGCTGTTTCGTCGTCAGCACGTTGAAGCGGTCAAATCCGTCAGTTTCACGCTACGTGAACGCCAGACGCTCGCCATCATCGGCGAGAACGGTTCGGGGAAGTCGACGCTGGCGAAAATGTTGGCGGGCATGATCGCCCCGACGTCCGGTGAACTGGTTATCGACGACCACCCGCTGCGCTACGGCGATTACCGCTATCGTAGTCAGCGTATCCGCATGATCTTTCAGGATGCCGGCAATGCGCTCAACCCGCGCCAGCGTATCGGACAGTTGCTGGATGTTCCGCTGAGACTGAATACCGACCTTAGCCCCGAAGCGCGCGAAAAAGCGATTAATCAGGCGCTGCATCAGGTCGGGTTACGTCCCGATCATGCTTATTACTATCCGCATGCCCTCGCGCCAGGTCAAAAACAGCGCGTCGGTTTAGCTCGCGCGCTGATCCTGCAACCGAAAGTCATCGTTGCCGACGAGGCGCTGGCGGCACTGGATATGTCTATGCGGTCACAGATTATCAACCTGATGCTGGAGTTACAGGAAAAGCACGGTATCTCTTATATTTACGTGACGCAGCATCTGGGCATGATGAAACACATCAGCGATCAGATTCTGGTGATGCAGGCCGGTGAAGTGGTCGAACGCGGCAGTACCGCCGATGTGCTGGCTGCCCCGCTCCATGACCTGACGAAACGGTTAATCGCCAGCCACTTCGGCGAAGCGCTCAGCGCCGATGCCTGGCGACGTGACGGTGCTGAGCGTTAGCGTCCACGCGCAACTGCGCTCTGTCTTCGGATAAGGGCCTCAAGAGGGGGGCACAGCTCGGAGTACCCCTGGCCCCCTTAACCGTGGTAGAATCGCGCGGTTTACTCCTCTCGATTGTCACCCGCCGCCCATTTTCCGGCTCACGGGGGCGATCGCAGCAACAATGATCACAAGGATTACTGCTATGGGTTTTCTTACCGGTAAGCGCATTCTGGTAACAGGTGTTGCCAGCAACCGTTCTATTGCCTACGGTATTGCACAAGCAATGCAGCGTGAAGGCGCCGAACTGGCGTTCACGTATCAGAACGACAAACTAAAATCACGCGTTGAAGGCTTCGCCAGCGAACTGGGTTCCAGCATCGTTTTACCGTGTGATGTCGCTGAAGATGCCAGCATCGAAGCGCTGTTTACCGAACTGGCCAACGTCTGGCCGACCTTTGACGGATTCGTGCACTCGATTGCTTACGCGCCGGGCGACCAACTGGACGGTGACTACGTGGATGCCGTTACCCGTGAAGGTTTCAGTATTGCTCATGATATCAGCTCCTACAGCTTCGTCGCGATGGCGAAAGCATGCCGTAAGATGCTGAATCCAAACGCTGCGCTGATTACCCTGACCTATCTGGGGGCTGAACGCGCCATCCCGAATTATAACGTCATGGGGCTGGCAAAAGCCTCTCTGGAAGCGAACGTGCGTTACATGGCGAACGCGATGGGCGCTCAGGGCGTGCGCGTCAACGCCATCTCCGCAGGGCCGATTCGCACACTGGCTGCCTCCGGCATCAAAGATTTCAAGAAAATGCTGTCTCATTGTGAAGCCGTTACGCCGATCCGCCGTGTCGTGACCATCGAAGATGTGGGCAACTCCGCGGCGTTCCTGTGCTCCGATCTGGCTGCCGGTATCTCCGGTGAAGTCCTGCACGTCGACGGCGGGTTCAGCATCGCCGCCATGAACGAGCTGGAACTGAAATAAGTCATCAAAAGCAGCCTATCCCTGATAGGCTGCTTTTCTATATTTATACAAAAAACGCCCCAGCAATAAGACCGGGACGCAACAGGGGGAAATCGATTTAGTACCGATTATTGGTGTTGATAGGTCGCCGTGCGAACGCCGTTGATGTACAGCTGGCGCATCTCACCCGCCGGCAGATGTAGCGTTGCATGCCGCCAGGCAGGCTGATACCGCCCTTCCGATGTAAACATCACGTCAATGCGCTGACTATCCGCGCGGATTTCCCAACGCAACCACAGCGCATTACCTTCGCGCCATTGCCACGTCTCACCATCGTCTTCAAACAGTAGTCCACAGTCCGTTCCCCCCGCAACAGGCGGAAAGAGCAGGAATTCCCGTTGATCATCTTCACGGGGGCTGACGTACGCCGTTCGTCCTGACAGCGGGATCATCGCGCCCGCGCGGATCAACAGCGGAAGCCGTTCCAGCGGCGCATCTAACACAATTGTCTGCCCGCCGCTGAACCACTGACCGGAATGGAAATCGTACCAGCCTGACGTATTGGCAGGCAGATATACCGTGCGCTGACGCTGCCCCGGTTCAACCACGCTGGCGACCAGAATATCGCGCCCCAGCATGAAATCATCGGTTTCTTCCAGCGTCGCGCTGTCCTGCTCGTGGTCGAGGAACATCGGGCGCAGCATCGGCTCATCATCCGCGCAGGCCTGCCACAGTAAGGTATAAAAATACGGCAACAGACGGTAACGAAGTTCAATAGCACTGCGTATCGCGGGCGTTACCGCGGGATACATCCACGGTTCGTTCACGGTATGATCGTCATTCCAGGAATGGATGGTGAAACGCGGATGCATCACTCCGTTTTGTACCCAGCGTACAAAAAGCTCGGCATCCGGTTTATCCCCTGAGAATCCGCCGACGTCGTGCCCGACATTAAACAGACCGGATAAACTCATCCCTATCCCCATGCGAGTGTTGTAGCGCAGCGTCTGCCAGTTGGTGCGGTTATCGCCGCTCCAGGTTTGCACGTAGCGCTGCATTCCCGCACAGCCGGAACGAGAGATCAGATAAGGGCGCAGCGTCGGGGCAAAACGCTGCTGAGCCTCCAGCGAGGCGCGCATCATCAACAACGGCATCAGCGGGCGAATGTGTTTGATCGCCATCGTTTCGCCGAATCCGTGGCAGCGGGCTTCGCCATCCCAGACTTCATATTCGTTATTGTCATTCCACGTCGAATCAATCCCTTTCTCCAGCAGTTGCCGGGTGACGTTCTCCTGCCACCACGCCACCGTCGCCGGGTTGGTGAAATCCAGGTGTGAACCTTCATCGTCCCAAAAACTGGAGCGCTCAGGCTCATCGGATTCGGAATCACGGATAAACAACCCCTGCGCCGACACCTCTTCATATCTGGGGTGATCTTGCAGTAAACAGGGTTTGATATTGGCAGCCAGTTTGAGTCCTGCATCATGAAAGGCCTGCGACATCACCTCCGGCTGGGGGACTTTGTCGTGGTTCCAGTTAAACACATAGCGCTTATTGTTAATCGACGTGTAGCCCGACGAGAGTTGAAACGAATCACACGGAATGTGGTGCTCACGGCACAACGCGATAAATTTCATCAGTTGCTTCTGCGCATCGGGCGCATCGGTGTAATGCATGGTGGAACCGCTGTAGCCGAGACTCCACTTTGGCCCAAAGAGCGTTTTTCCCGTCAGGCGCACAAACGCTTTTGTCACATCCAGCACGCGCGGCCCGATGAACAGGTAATAGTCGAGATCACCCGCTTCCGCCTGATAGCGGCGATAAGCCAGATGGTAATTATCAATTTCATTGCCGAGATCGAGCCAGCTCGTGCTCAGGTTGTCGTAAAACAGACCGAAGCTAATATCATCGCGCCGGGTAATGGTGAACGGAACATGCTTATACAGCGGGTCGGTACTCGCCGCGTTGTAACCCATCGCATCCAGATTACGGAACTCAAACCGGCGTCCGGTACGCTCAAGATCGCCCGCTTTTTCACCCAAGCCGTAATAGCGCTCCGCCGGGAAGCGGCGCTGATAGTGCGCCACGCCGTCACCGTGTGGGTTCAGCAAATAGGCGCTGGTCGGCCTATCGGCGGCAAACGGCTGCCATTCGCCCTGTTCATCGCGGTATTCCCACGCCAGCCACAGCGGTTGATGAATCGTAATTCGCATCCGTGCGGTGCTGATACGCAATGCATCGTCCAGTTGTTCCAGCGCAAATCCCGGCAGGCTGAAGCCTTCGTTACTTTCACGGCTGCGCCCCTGCCAGGGGGTATCCTGCTGCGGCGCGATACTCCAGGTGCGGTTCAGCTTCAGTCTGCCATTTTGTTTAACCAGCACGCGGGCCAACATCGGTTCCAGCACGTAGAGACGAAAAACATGTTTATCATCCACCAACAGCTCAACATGATCGGCGCTCTGATGACGAAACACCCAATTTTTCAACGTTTTCATACAGCGTCCTTTTCAGGAAAGAATAAACCAGCCGTTACGCTTAATGCAGGTCACTTAAGCCCATTTTTAGGAGAAACACGGCGATGAGGTTCCCGTAGGGAAACCTCGCCACGTGGTCGCTCCGTGTATCTCACTTCTTAAACGGTCGGCATAAACCGTTATGCCTGAGGCCGCGTTTTCCCACGACGCTCAGCAATAAACGCGATAAGGAAGACGGCACCGATCAAGTCGAAGAATCCCATGGCGACAAACAGCGGGTTAAACCCGATTTTGTCGGCGGTGACGCCAATCAACAGCGAGAACAGGAAGCTGGCAATCCAGGCAAACGAACCTCGCATCCCGTTCACGGTTGCCATCTGCCCTTTATCAAACGATTCCACCACCAGTGCGCTCAACATGCAGGAAATCACCTGATGACCGAATCCGCCGATGGAAATAAGTAAAATCGCCACCCATGGATCTTTACTGATGGCGACCAGCGCCAGCGACAGCATCAGAAACGCGCCTGTTACCGAACTGGCCACAATCGAGTTGACGCGCGAGCAGCCAAACCAGCGCACGTAAAGCCGGGTAAGGTAGCCGCTGGCGACGCTGCCGAGATCGGCGGCAAGAAACGGCAGCCACGCGAACATCGCAATTTGTTTCAGATCCATACCGCGTTCATTCGCCAGATAGAGCGGTACCCAAAAGCTGAGCACAGCCCACGCGGGCTCCGCCATAAAGGCTGGGATCGCGATACCGTAAAAGCGTTTGTTTTTTGAGACGGTTTTCAGTGCGGTGAAAAAAGGCAGTTTGACGGGAGGCGGCTCGTTGTCCTGACGGATGAAATCCAGCTCTTCGCGGCTTAAATTCGGGTGATCTTCCGGGTTATGGTAGAACAACCACCACAGCACCACCCACAGCAGCGCCAGCCCACCGGTGAACATGAAAGCCCCTTGCCAGCCCAGATAGACATGTGCGACGACGATAATCGGCGGTGCCAGCATCGCGCCGACGGAGAAACCGACACCGGCCCAGCCTGCCGCAATCGGGCGCTCCTTTTTAGGGAACCACTCGCCCAGTGTTTTAGCATTCGCCGGCGTCGCCGCCGCTTCGGACGCCCCCATAAAGAAACGCAGGATCGCCAAGTGCAGCCAGCTTCCCGCCCCCGCGTGGAAGATACACATCAGCGCCCAGATCGTGGCGCAGATCATGAAGCCCATTTTCAGCCCGATGACATCGATCAACCAGCCGCACACCGGCTGAAAAAGGGTATACGCCAGTTGGAACGCTCCCACAATCCAGGAATATTGTTCGGTGGTAATGCCCATTGTGCTTTTCAGTTCCGGTGCCAGAATACCCAGTGAATTACGCGTAATGTAATTCACGGTCACACCAAGCAGAAACAGACCAAGAACCCACCAGCGCAGATTTCTGAATGTCCGTTTGCCTTTGGTCGCGATGGAGGACGAATTGATGTCGAGACTCATGGTGACTCCTATACAGGAAAGTAGGGTTACATTGGTCTGATATCTCAGCGGCATTGTTGTATTTTTTGCCTGACAAATACTCAAACCATTTTCATATCATTGTATTTATTGATTTAAATCCTGTTTTATTACATCTAACCACTGAAATTGGTTTACCAAATCGAGAGTAGAACAATTGAAAATCGTGAAACACCCACTTTTTTGAAAAGATTTTCATGCTATGGTCAAAATACAAGCAAAAAGCCGACTGTATCGCCTGAAAATAGGCAACAGATAGCAATGAAAACTTTGTCATTTCCGAAGGTGAACGGGATCACAAAATGAAAGGAAACCTAAAAATACGTGAAATTGCGCGGCAGACGGGCTACTCGATCAGTACGGTTTCACGCGTATTGTCTGGTCAGTCCAATACCAGTGAGCACGCAAAAGCTGAAATTCTCAACTGCGCACGCCAGTGCGGCGTACTGGCCGATCTCGCCAACGGTCGCCTGCTCTTGAACGGGCTGACTATCTTCGCACCACCGCGCGCTTTTGATATTAGGTCCGACATTTTCTATCACAAAGTGGTGCAGAGCATCATTGATGCCCTCAAGCCGCACGATGTACGAGTGCGGTACTGCGGGTTGGAGGAAAACGACAGCGATGCGGCGCTATTCTTAGAAAAAATGCGCGATCCGGCCACGGAGGCTGCGCTGCTTATCGGCATCGACGACCCCTATATTCACGCGCTGGCATCAGACAGCGGTAAGCCCTGCATATTGATTAACTGTCTCGACCGCAAGATGCGATTACCGGGTGTGACGCCTGCGCATCGGTTAATTGGCGACTTCTCCGCACACTATCTCTTCGAGCAAGGACACCATACCGTGTTGACGTTATTATGCCTGCGTCGCTACACGATGGAGTTGCGTCTGGACGGCATCCGGGATGCCTATCAGCACCATAATCTGCCGTTTTCTGCCGAGGACAACTTGCTGTCGTTAGATAATTTCAGCACGGCAGATGCTGAACACGCGATGACGGCCTTTTTATCCCACCGCCCGCGAGATAAATGGCCTACGGCTATTCTGGCAGGTGGTGATTTCATCGCGGTCGGGGCGGTGAACGCGCTGCATAAGGCGGGATTACGCGTCCCGCAGGACATCTCGGTGATGAGTATGGATGGCTTCAATCTGTCAGCCATTCACGACGTGCCGCTAACGTCGGTACATGTGCCGCGTGAGGCGCTGGGCGAAGAGGCCGTCAGGCTGTTGCAATATCGTCTGATGCGCCCCGACGCCCCGGTTGGCAACACACTGCTTAACGGTACGCTGGTTGTTCACCAGTCCGTCAGGCGGCTTCGCGCCAGCAAGTCGGTTGCTCCGGTACAGGACAAAAGCCTCTATGACTGAGCCTGTAGCCACTGCTGCGCCACATCAAAGAAGTTCTGCGCCAGCGGCGTGGCTCGGCCAACCTGAGCGGTAACCACCGCAGCCCGGCGATGCATCGCAGGGATGTGCAGTGGCCGTACCTTTAACGCAGGCGTCATCTCTGGAATGAGGCTACCGTGAGGCACAATAGCGCATCCAATCCCGACAAACGTGCTTTGGAGCAGTTGCAGAATAGAGGTACTTTCGACTTTTACCCACGGCGTGACGCCCGCGTGACGAAAGTGACTATCCAGATAACGGCGAAAATAGCGGCTCGGCTCAGCCAGACAGAGCGGCACGCCGGAAAGCGCATCGAACGTCAGCGGCGTATCCCCATCCAACCGGCGGAAATGGTCGGGATGGAATAGCAAATCAACACCGTCTGCGATTAATGGCGCGGCCTGAAAGTGCAATTCCTGTAACGTCGACAACTCAAAAAAGCCGATACCGACATCCACCGAATGCGCATTCAGCGCCTCGAGTAACTGATCCGCACTGAACAACGAAACCTGAAAATCCAGCTGCGGGTAGGCTTCATTCACCGCCAACAGCAGGCTCGCCAGCGCAATGCCGCTTTGCGGCACAGCCCCAACGCGCAAGATCCCGCTCATGCCACGCTTCAGCGCGGCGACTTCCAGCTTCAGCCCCTGATAGACCGAAACGATCTCCCGCGCCCAGGCCAATACACGCTCACCTTCGGCCGTAAAGCCTTCGAAATTGTTACCCCGGTTGACAAGCGCTAAATCCAACTCCCGTTCCAGATTTTTCAACCGCATGGAGAGCGTTGGCTGGCTGACGAAGCTGGCTTCCGCAGCCCGACCAAAATGGCGCTCTTTCTCCAGATTGCACAGGTATTGCAGTTGCTTAATATCCATCGCCAATCTCTATAATGGGTGGGCGCCCAGTATACACTGATAAATCCCCTCTATCCCACCATAGCCTTATTTGATTAGACGCGATCGCCCCTGCTGCCTAGACTTCCTCTCAAGAGCAATTTTTTAAAATTTTGTTCACATAAAAAAAACATCATCACCTGCGGATTAATACATGAAATTCAAACCATCCATCAAGCCATACCGCAATGCGGCTGGCGGCTGGGGCTCGTTGGAAGCCACCACGCGTTTCGTCCTCGACAGTAAACAAGCGCTGAAAAATATCCGAAACCTGTTGCGGGTCAATAAAGCGAAAGGTTTTGACTGCCCCGGCTGTGCCTGGGGCGATGACAACAGCAGCACGTTCAGCTTCTGTGAAAACGGCGCGAAAGCCGTAAGTTGGGAAGCCACCCGCAAAGCTGTCGATCTGGACTTTTTCGCGGCGCACAGCGTCACGACCTTACGCCAGCAAAGCGATTATTTCCTTGAGTATCAAGGGCGTTTAACGCATCCAATGCGCTATGACCGCCGCAGCGATCGTTATGTCCCCATCGAGTGGGATGACGCTTTCGCCCTGATCGCCCGTCATATAAAAAGTATGGCGCACCCGAATCAGTTGGAACTTTACACCTCCGGCCGCGCCAGCAATGAAGCTTCTTATCTCTATCAGCTTTTTGGGCGGATGCTGGGTACCAACAATTTTCCTGACTGCTCGAATATGTGTCATGAAGCCAGCGGAACCGGCCTGAAACAGAGTATCGGCGTGGGCAAAGGGACGATCCGGCTGGATGACTTCGAGCATGCCGACGCCATTTTCGTCTTCGGTCAGAATCCCGGCACCAACCACCCACGGATGCTGCACAGCCTGCGTCATGCCGCCGATCGCGGCGCGCACATCGTCTCATTCAATACGCTGCGTGAGCGCGGCCTGGAACGATTTGCGGATCCGCAGAACCCGCTGGAGTTGCTCACGCCGCTTTCAGGCGCCATCAGCGAAACCTATCTGCAACCGAATCTGGGCGGCGATATGGCCGCCGTGCGCGGAATGGTAAAAGCGCTGCTGGAAACGCACCGCCAGCGTTTGTCTGCCGGAGAAGCGGGATTATTCGATCAGGATTTTCTCGCCGCTCACACCGAGCAGGTGGACGAGTATCTGGCGGTGGTCGACGCCACCCCTTGGCAGAATATCGAACAGCAGTCGGGTCTGAGCGAGGCGCAGTTGCGCTATGTGGCCGCGATTTATCAGCAGTCCCCGCGGGTAATTTGTACCTGGGCGATGGGAATTACTCAGCATAAGCATTCCGTCGCCACGGTGAGGGAAATCGTCAACCTGCAACTGCTGTTTGGGCAGTTGGGAAAACCGGGCGCAGGCCTGTGTCCGGTGCGCGGTCATAGTAATGTGCAGGGCAACCGCACCATGGGGATCGATGAGAAGCCGACGGCCGCGTTTCTCGATCGTCTGGCTGCGCATTTTGACTTCACGCCGCCTTACGCCGCAGGCCACAACACGGTAGAAGCGCTGGAAGCGATGCTGCGCGATGAAATTAAAGTGCTTATTGCGCTGGGAGGCAACCTCGCGGCCGCCGCGCCGGATTCGGCCCGTACCGAAGACGCGCTCAGCCGTTGCGATCTGACGGTACACATCAGTACCAAACTCAACCGCAGCCACCTGATTACGGGCAAAACCGATGCGCTGATCCTGCCTACGCTTGGCCGAACGGAGCTTGATATGCAGGCCACAGGCGCACAATTTATTACCGTTGAAGACTCCTTCAGCATGGTGCATGCGTCTCAGGGAGTCGGACAGCCGCTTTCCCCGTTGCAGCGTTCGGAAACGGCGATTGTCGCCGGTATCGCCAATGCGGTTTTAGGCAGCGAAGCGCTCGACTGGCTGGCGCTGGCCGATGATTATTCACGCATTCGCGATCATATTGCCGCCACGATCCCCGGTTTTACCGATTTCAATGCCAACTGCGACCTGCCGGGCGGCTTCTACCTCGGCAACGCCGCCGCCGAACTGCGTTTTAATACCCCCAACGGGAAAGCGCAGTTCAGCCATGCCCCGCTGCCCGATTCGTTATTCCCGCAGTTGGCCGATCGCCCCGCGCCGTTTACGCTGCAAACCCTGCGTTCGCACGATCAGTACAACACCACGATTTACGGTCTCGACGATCGCTATCGCGGCGTATATGGTCAGCGGGACGTGGTCTTTATTCACCCGGATGACATCGCCGCGCTGGGACTGGAAGATGGTGAACGGGTGGATATCGAAACGCTGTGGAATGACGGCATCACTCGCATCGTCAGCGGTTTCAAACTGGTAAGCTACAACATTCCGCGCGGCAATCTGGCTGCCTATTACCCGGAAACGAATCCGCTGGTGCCGCTGTCCAGTTTTGGCGATGAAACACACACGCCAACGTCAAAATCCGTGCCGGTCACCCTACGGCGCAGCGTGCAGAACGCGCCTCTGCTACGCATTGCCTGACGATTAATCCGGCAGCCTGCCGTGCACGCTTAGTATTGAGCTGCACGGCAAGCCATTTCATACTCCGCCCGCACCTCAGAAGTAGGCGCGCCGCTACCGCTGCGATACCAACACGTTCCCGATTATTCTTGCCGCCGACACCCGATTCGAGTAAAACTGTCAGCCGCTAATTGGGCCATTCACAACCGTACTTCTGGACGCTATGTTTCAAGATAATCCGCTGCTTGCACAGCTAAAACAGCAACTTCACTCTCAGACGCCCCGTGTTGAAGGTGTCGTCAAAGGCACCGATAAAGGATTTGGCTTTCTTGAAGCTGACGGACAAAAAAGCTATTTCATTCCCCCGCCGCACATGAAAAAAGTCATGCACGGCGATCGGATTACGGCGACCTTGCATACGGAAAAAGAGCGGGAAATCGCCGAACCGGAAACATTGCTCATCCCCTTTCTTAGCCGATTCGTCGGACGTATTCAGAAAAAAGACGATCGTCTGTCGATTCTGCCCGATCACCCTTTGCTGAAAGACGCGATCCCCTGCCGTGCTGGCCGGGATGTGACCCATGCGTTTCAGGAAGGCGATTGGGCCGTGGCAGAAATGCGCCGCCACCCCCTGAAAGGCGACCGCGGTTTTCATGCCGAACTGACGCAGTACATCACAACGGGCGACGATCCGCTGGTGCCGTGGTGGGTGACATTATCACGCCACAATCTTGAACGTTCCGCACCGGAAGCCGAAGCGGCTGAGCGCAATGACGGCCAACTCGTTCGCGAAGACCTGACTGCGCTGCACTTCGTTACAATCGACAGCGCCAGCACCGAGGATATGGACGATGCGCTGTACGCACAGGATAACGGCGATGGTTCGCTGCAATTAACCATCGCGATTGCCGATCCTACCGCTTATGTCGCCGCCAATAGTGAGTTGGATAACATTGCACGTCAGCGCGCTTTTACCAATTACCTGCCCGGCTTCAATATTCCGATGCTGCCGCGTCCGCTGTCGGACGATATCTGCTCCCTGCGGCCCGGAGAGCGCCGCCCTGTGCTGGCGTGCCGTGTGACCATCGCCGCCGACGGCTCGCTGGGCGATGATATTCATTTCTTTGCCGCCTGGATTGAATCCAAAGCGAAGCTGGCCTACGACGAGGTATCGGATTGGCTGGAGCAACAGGGCGAATGGCAGCCGCAAAATGACGCGATTGCTGAACAAATCCGTTTGCTGCACCGCGTCTGTCTGGCGCGCAGCGAATGGCGCACTACCCATGCGCTGGTATTTAAAGATCGTCCCGATTATCGCTTCCTGCTGGGTGAAAAAGGCGACGTGCTGGATATTGTGGTTGAACGCCGCCGCATCGCCAACCGCATCGTCGAAGAGGCCATGATTGCGGCCAACGTCTGTGCAGCGATAGTACTGCGCGATAAGCTGGGCTTCGGGATCTATAACGTTCATCACGGTTTCGATCCGGCCTTGATTGAACAGGCCGTTGCGGTATTAGAAACGCACGGGGTACAGGTTGATGCCGAGACGCTGTTAACGCTTGACGGTTTCTGCGCGTTGCGCCGCGAGCTGGATGCCCAACCGACGCCGTTCCTGGACAGCCGCATTCGCCGCTTCCAGACTTTCGCGGAAGTCAGTACCACACCAGGCCCGCACTTTGGACTGGGGCTGGAAGCCTATGCCACCTGGACATCCCCTATCCGTAAATATGGCGATATGGTTAACCACCGCCTGCTGAAAGCCATTATCACCGGGCAGACGGCAGAAAAACCGCTGGATGACGTTCCGCTACAGTTGGCCGAACGCCGCCGCCTTAACCGCATGGCTGAGCGGGATGTCGGCGATTGGCTGTACGCGCGTTTCCTTAAGGATAAAGCCGGCACCAATGTGCGCTTCAACGCGGAAATCATTGATATCACACGCGGCGGCTTACGCGTTCGTCTGCTGGATAACGGCGCCGTGGCATTTATTCCCTCCTCCTTCATCCATGCCGTCCGCGATGAGCTGGTGTGCAGCCCGGAAATGGGCACGCTTGCGGTGAAAGGCGAGGTCACTTATCGCCAGGGAGATACGCTGGATGTCACGATTGCCGACGTCCGTCTGGAAACGCGTAGCATCATTGCCAAACCCGCGGCATAGCGCGTGCTCCGCATGATTTAATCCGCATTACCTCTGAGCATCAGGCGATGGCGCTTTTACCGGCCATCGTGCTGATCGCATGCAAACACGGGGGATATTGACTTCATTGACGTGCTTTTACCCTACCGTCGCGCCACGTGACCATTCGCCTGGAATGTTGCTCGCCTGCCAGCATGTTAAATTTGTTTACAAAAACTCACTTTAGCTCACATTTTCTCATCCATTCGCTTCTCTTCGTCACTAAAAACATTATTGTTAAATTGCATTAACATTCGCGCTACCTCCCCCTTTCTGAATAACGAAGGAGCCGTTGCTATGAGTAACGTAAAGAGCATTGTGATCTGGCTGCTGGTCGGCCTGGCGGGCGCCTTTGCGTTCGCCACGCTGGCGCTCAGTCGCGGTGAACACGTCAATGCCGTGTGGCTGGTTATCGCCGCCGTATCCTGTTACAGCATTGCCTATCGCTTTTACAGTCTGTTCATTGCCAAAAAAGTGTTTGAGCTTGACGATCGCCGCCTGACGCCGGCGGAACGCCATAACGACGGTCTGGATTATGTTCCCACCAATAAATGGGTACTGTTTGGTCACCACTTCGCCGCCATTGCGGGCGCCGGGCCGTTGGTCGGGCCTATTCTCGCCGCGCAGATGGGCTTTCTTCCCGGCACCATCTGGATTCTGGTGGGCGTTATGCTGGCAGGCGCCGTGCAGGACTTTCTGGTGCTGTTTATCTCCACCCGCCGGGACGGTCGTTCTCTGGGCGAAATGGCAAAGCAGGAACTGGGGACGTTCGCGGGTATCATCACCATGCTCGGCGCGCTGGGCGTGATGATCATCATCCTCTCCGCGCTGGCGCTCGTCGTTGTTAAAGCGTTGGCGGAAAGCCCGTGGGGATTATTTACCATTGCCGCCACGATCCCTATCGCGCTGTTCATGGGCGTTTACATGCGCTTTTTACGGCCCGGAAAAATCGCCGAGGTGTCTATCATCGGCTTTGTGCTGATGATGCTGGCGATTGTGTATGGCGGTAACATCGCCGCACATCCCTATTGGGGGCCATTCTTTACGCTGAAAGGCACATCGCTCACCTGGATTCTCGTTATCTATGGCTTCGTTGCCTCTGTACTGCCGGTGTGGCTGCTGCTGGCGCCGCGTGATTATCTTTCTACGTTCCTGAAAATCGGCGTGATCGTCGGGCTGGCCTTCGGGATCGTCTTCGCGATGCCGGAAATGAAAATGCCCGCCGTTTCCCGTTTTATTGACGGTACAGGCCCGGTGTTTTCCGGCACGTTATTCCCCTTCCTGTTTATTACCATCGCCTGTGGCGCGATTTCTGGCTTTCACGCGCTGGTTTCCAGCGGCACCACGCCAAAACTGGTTGAACGCGAAAGCCACATTCGTTTCATCGGCTATGGCGCGATGCTGATGGAATCCTTCGTCGCAATCATGGCGCTGATTTGCGCTTCGGTAATCGAGCCAGGTATCTACTTCGCCATGAACTCACCGGCCGCGCTGATCGGCACCACGGTTGAGAGCGCCTCTCAGGCCATTAACAGTTGGGGATTTGTCATTACGCCGCAGGAATTGAGCGCCATTGCCAATGACGTGGGCGAAGCCTCTATTCTTTCACGTGCGGGCGGTGCGCCGACCTTCGCGGTGGGCATGGCGTACATCATCACCGAAATCTTTAACAGCCGGGCAATGATGGCATTCTGGTATCACTTCGCGATTCTGTTTGAGGCACTGTTCATTCTGACCGCCGTTGACGCCGGTACACGCGCCTGCCGCTTCATGGTGCAGGATCTGGTGGGTATCGCCATTCCTAAACTGGCTAACAGCCACTCCTGGCTGGGGAATCTGGCGGGGACAACCGTGGCTGTCTCAGGCTGGGGGTTCTTTGTGTATCAGGGTGTCATCGATCCGCTGGGCGGCATTAATACGCTCTGGCCGCTGTTCGGTATCGGTAACCAAATGCTGGCATCCATGGCGCTAATCCTCGGCACCGTGGTGTTATTCAAAATGAAAAAGCAGCGTTATGCGTGGGTCACGATCGTTCCCACCGTCTGGTTATTTATCACCTCAATGACGGCGGGCTGGCAAAAAATATTCCACGAGAAGCCCAGCATCGGCTTTCTGGCGCAGGCAAAACGCTTTGCCGCAGGCATTGAGCAAAATACGCTGATCGCGCCGGCAAAATCGATTAAAGATATGGAAACCATCGTGTTCAGCAATCAGATCAATGCCGCATTGTGCGGGTTTTTTATGCTGGTCGCTGTCACAATGCTGATTTCCGCCTTCTTTGTCATTCGCCGCGCGCTAGCCAGCGATGTCCCAACGGCCAATGAAACCCCGGTCGTATTACGGGACAGCGCTCAACCTTAAACGTCGCCTAATCGCCTTTTCAAATCCCTCCATCGCGGAGGGATTTTTACTTAATCGCGACGGTCTCCACTTTCTTCTGTTCTTTGGCGTGTTTTGACCATATCGCCGTGATGACCGGCACCATAATCGATGTCACAATCACTGAGGTGGCCACCAACGCCGTTGCCGCCGGGGCCAGGGACTTAAACTCGGGAACCATTTCCGCAATCAATACCGGTGTGGCAACTGCGGCGCCCGCCGAGCTTGAAGCGGCAATCCCCGCCGTACCGTCGCCTCCCCCAATGAATTTATCGGCGATCATCAGTGGAATACCGGTCACCATAATCACCGCTAAGCCCAGCACGATCCCCAGTAAGCCGGTTTGCGCAATCACACTCAGATCGATGGTATTGCCCAGCGCAAATGCAAAAAACGGAATCAGCGTCTGCACCGCTTTGGTGAAGAAGTCTCGTAATTCCGGATCGAGATTACCGAGGGCAAAACCGATCAGAAACGGCAGCACCGCGCCGACAAACACGTGCGGTTCAAAGGAGGCGATACCGGCCGTCCCCAGAATGACCATCGTCATCAACGGGCCGGACTCCAGTGACATCAGTACAAATGCCCCGGCCTCTTCCTTAGTACCATATTGCTGCATCAGGGAGGCATACAAGCCACCGTTGGTCATATCCATCGTGGCGACCAAGGCCAGCGTAGACAGACCGGCAAAAAAGCCGACTTCAACGCCGTGAGCAGGGATAATCCGTGAGGCAATGGCCGCGACACCCCACGCCACGGCAATTTTGGTAATCACCAACGTACCGGATTTGCGCAATACGGTTCCCGTTGCGCTGATCCTGATAGAGGCCCCCATGCAAAAAAACCAGATGGCTAAAATCGGCACCGTGCCGGAAATCAACCCGTTAGTGAACGAGCCCAAATATTTCCCTGCGCCCGGCGTGAAAGTATGACAGAGCGCCCCAATAAATAGCGGAACCAGCATCATCCCACCGGGGATTTTTTCTATTGAACGTTTGATATGCATATCGCACCATGAAGAAAAAGTTAATAAAACGTAATGCTGAATCAGAAGAACTTAAACGATTCAGCCGGCATGACTCGCCTTCTGGTTGCGGAATGTAGCGGTTCCTCGATGGCAGAAATGTGATCGAAGACATAAAATTAAAACGCCGTTTCTTTTTTATTGAGACCATGTTTTAATCAAATGCGTTAATTTCCAAATAAAACAAAACGTTAAGCCTGCTAAGAGTTAAACGGGTAAGAATGTTTTTTTAATTTAAAAGGAAGGATTAACAGCGCAAATAAATTACGCTGTTAATGCAACATGAAGGAAATGTAGGAAACAGAGGGAGTTATTGTCCGTAATAGGCGTTCTTACCATGTTTGCGCAGGTAATGTTTATCCAGCAAGGTCTGCTGCATGTTGTCCAGTTGAGGCGTGAGCTGGCGCGAAAAAATGCCCATATAGGCAATTTCTTCCAGAACGACGGCATTGTGTACTGCGTTATCTGCATCTTTCCCCCACGCAAAGGGGCCGTGTGCATTAACTAACACAGCGGGAACAGCCGCAGGGGCAATACCGCGCTGACGGAAGGTTTCGACAATGACCCTACCCGTTTCCCATTCATAACGACCATTGATTTCATCGTCCGTCATTAAGCGCGTGCAGGGGATCGGGCCATAAAAGTAATCCGCATGCGTTGTTCCCCAGGCCGGGATATCGTTGCCGGATTGCGCCCAGATCGTGGCATGCCGGGAATGGGTATGCACAATACCGCCAATCTCGGCAAACTCAAGATAGAGTACGCGGTGTGTGTCGGTATCCGAGGACGGCTTCTTCGTCCCCTCCAACACGGCGCCGCTTTCCAACTCAACGACGACCATATCCTCTAGCGTCATGGCTGAATACTCGACGCCGGAAGGTTTAATCACCATCACGCCTCGCTGACGATCAACCGCGCTGACATTTCCCCAGGTAAACGTCACCAGCTGGTGCCGCGGCAAAGCCAGATTAGCGTCCAGTACCTGTTGTTTTAGCGTTTCCAACATAATCAGCCTCCCATCGGCACAATAGCACCATTCTCGCGGCCGATGGGGAGGGTCGCTATAGGCTAAATCGCTAAAGATCCGGCAGCGTTCTGCTATGGAGGGAAGAAAGCGACGTATCACAGGATTGTGCAAAAAAAAGGCAAATTTAGCCATTATTGCTATCGTTAATACTGTATAAGTGGAATTAAGAGTTTTTACCTGTTGCAGTTTTTCCCGATGATTATACTCATCATCACACAATGAAAGGTCAGGTTTCTTTATTTAATACCGTAAAAACCGCTTTATTCGATATTTTCCTCACAAGAAACGTGAGGCCGGCTGTGATAGAAAGGGGAAAAGAAATGAAATTAAACAAACGTTTTTCGACAGCCGCGCTTGCGATTATCCTCGCTGCATCGCTGGCCGGCTGTTCAAATATGTCTAAACGTGACCGCAATACCGCGATTGGCGCTGGTGCTGGCGCGGTAGGCGGCGCTATCTTAACGGATGGCGGGACATTGGGTACGCTGGGCGGTGCCGCGATTGGCGGGCTGATTGGCCGTCAGGTCGACTAACAATTTCATGGGCAGCAGGTTCACAGAAGGCAACCTGCCGCCTTCCTGGTTCAGGGGCGCTCTTAACCGCCAGCCAGTTTGACTTTCATCCCTTTTGCTTCAAGAAGTTGCTTGAGCAGATCGCGCTTGTCGCCCTGAATTTCGATCGTTCCGTCTTTCACTGAACCGCCGCAACCACACTTTTTCTTTAACTCCGCCGCCAGTTTATCCAGCGCGGCATCATCAAGATCGAGGCCGCTAATCAGACATACCCCCTTTCCTTTTCGCCCGCTGGTCTGGCGTTGGATACGCACGATGCCATCGCCTTTTGGCCGCTCAGCCTTTTCTTTCTCCGGCTTGATACGACCGGTTTCCGTGGAGTAAACCAGCAGGCTATTCTTATCATGGCTCATGATACCGCCCCCTTTAACAAGGAAGCGCGAATATCCCGCAGCGTCTGCGTCGGATCGGCTGATTGTGTGATTGGGCGGCCAATCACCATATAGTCTACACCTGCCTGCTGCGCCTGAACGGGCGTCATGATGCGACGCTGATCGCCCACATCGCTCCCGGTGGGACGAATTCCCGGGGTGACCAGTTTAAACGTCGGCCCACATACCTGTTTCAACCGCTGCGCTTCATGGGCGGAACACACTACGCCGTCCAGACCACAGTGATGCGTGAGAACAGCCAGTCTTTCTGCTTGCACCGCCGGGCTAACGGTTATCCCAAGCCCGCGCAGGTCGTCTTCGTCCATACTGGTCAACACGGTCACGGCAATCAGCAACGGCGCATCTTTACCAAACGGCACCAGCGCTTCCTTCGCCGCCGTCATCATACGGGAACCGCCGCTGGCGTGAACATTCACCATCCACACGCCAAGATCGGCTGCTGCCGCAACCGCGTGAGCGACGGTATTGGGAATATCATGGAATTTCAGATCGAGGAACACGTCAAAACCGCGCTGTTGTAGCGACTGAACAAACTGCGGGCCAAATAAGGTAAACATCTCTTTGCCTACCTTCAGACGGCAATCCCGCGGATCGATACGGTCAACAAACGACAGCGCCGCCTGCTGACTGGCATAATCCAGCGCGACAACAATCGGGGATGATACCGACTGATGCTTTTCTTGTAGATTTTCGTTCTTCATTTGTCACCCGGTCTGTTGCAAAGCCAAAAATTCCCGGCGCATTTTACATGCGCCGGCCACGAAATCCCAGCGGCCTGAATAGCTAGAGCGATCACTTTGCATGCTGGAACGGAAATGGAGGAAAACCATTAGTATGTTGTAACTAAATCCACCTTTCCTCTATTCCCGATTTTTTCATCACATTGACAAGCCGTCGCGCACCGGCCATCACATGGTGTTATTGGCCGTCGATCCCCCGAATCGGCTTAACGCTGGCCCAGGTACGACAGGAAGGACATTGCCAGTAGAGGGATTGTGAAGTGAAGCCGCATTTACGGCAGCTATAGCGAGGTTTGGTACGGATTTGCTCCCCCACCATGTCGCGCAGGACCAGAAGACTTTCCTTTGCCCGGCCATCTTCAGCGTCATGCAGGTGAAAATCCATCAGGCGATGAAACACCCGCATCGTCGGGTGGCGTTGCAGTTGGCGGTTAATATAAATCTGCGCGACATCTGCCCCTTCTTCGTTTTCGAGGATATCTGCCAACATCAATTCTGCCGTTGCCCCGGTATTTTCCTCCACGCAACGCCTGAGGAAATCGGCCCAGTCTTGCGGCCTGTCCAGATGCTGGTAGCACTCTTGCAGCATCGGCAGCGTCTCGCTGACCAGTTCTTTATCCTGATCGAGAACCTGTCGTAGTGCGTCCACGGCACGCGAATATGCCTGCTGAGCCATGTAGATTCGCCCCATCATGATGGACGCGCGCGCGCACTGGCTATCCGCCGTTGCGCCCTTCTTCAAGAGCGCTAAGGCCTTATCCAGATCGTCACTACCCATCGCCAACAGCGCCAGTTCGCAGTAAAAGTGGGCGATTTCGACGCGTATCTGCTCTTTCCCCATCTTGACCAGTTTTTCCGCGACCTCAATCGCCGCCTGCCAGTCACTGGTGGCCTGATGGATCTGCAATAGCTGCTGCAAGGCGCTGCGCCGAAAGTCTTCTTCATCCACCAACTGGTTGAAAATCTCTTCGGCACGGTCATATAAACCGGCAGCCACGTAGTCACGCCCCAGTTGCTGCACCGCCAGCAGACGCTGTTCAAAGGTTAACGAGGCGCTCTCGGTTAATGCCTGATGAATGCGGATCGCGCGGTCAACTTCACCGCGTGAACGAAACAGATTGCCGAGCGTAAGGTGGGCTTCAAAGGTGTTGCTGTCATCCTTCAGCATGTCGAGGAACAGCTCGACCGCCTTGTCCTGCTGATTAGACAACAGAAAGTTGACCCCGGTGACATACTCACGGGACAGTCGGTTGGATTCCTGCTCTTTGTCCTGCTGCGCACTTCTGCGCCCCATGTACCAGCCGTATGCGGCGGCCACAGGCAGCAACAGAAACAGCAGTTCTAACATAGAGAAAATTCCTTAGTGGGTGACCGTCTGCACAGACGTCATTTTCTCCTCGGTGGCGGGAGAAAGCTGTTGCTCCAGACGCTTGATTTTACGTTGTGCACGGCCAAGCGCAATGCGCTGACGCAGATAAAACAGACCACAGATGACCCAGCCAAAGACAAAACCCAGCGCAAACAGCGTAGCAAGCAGCGTAGAGATACGATAATCCCCTTGCGCCAGCAGGTAATTAAATGTCACAACCTGATCGTTGTGCGCCCCCAGTGTGACAGAAATGATGAATATCGCCAGCACGAGTAAAAAAATCAGCAAGTATTTCACGCTTTCCTTCCTGTGATATCCATTAACCAGATGAATTATGCCAAATTTCGACGACCAACCCTATTAAATTACCATGTCCTGAACGGACAGGGAAATCAGTGGTGAAAACCGGACGGGACACATAGCGATGATGAATCCGAATCGCCACGCTTTAATTATAGCGAAGGGATGAAACAAGCAGAAATCGCCGCCAGACGATGCGCGACACGTTAACCTACCACAACACTCACGTATTGATTACCGATGGCTTACCGCTGGATGACGCCCTACCTGCTCGCCATCCAGCGGCTTCGCTGCTTATGAACCGGCACAGACGTGCCGTAAGCGCTCTCGTCTGTCGTGTGACGGTGGTTATTCGTCAACCTCAATAGAGGACAGCAGCGCATCCTGCACGATTCGCTGCGCCCGCAACGGGTTTTGTGCTTCCTGCGCCGCCTGAAGTGCCGGGATGTCCAGCTTGTCCAGCGCGCGATAAATATGCTTCAGAAAACGGATAGAAAGCTGCGCCGCTTCGACGTGATTCTCACGGAACGGAAACTGATCGAGTTGCCAGACGCCCTTCCAGTCGTTGATTTTCAACACGTAGAAGAATTCGAAGATCTCGGTCATATGCACTGTGCCGACCACCAAATCGTCATCCCAGCCGCGCAGGTTGTCATTCACATCCATGCCAAACAGGCGCCCGCGATCGATAATCAACTGAGCCGAATCGGCCGGCGACTCCCCACCGTACAGCGCATGTCCGAAATCCAGCAATACGCCGACATTATCCAGCCCGATGTCTTCAATCCCCAGCAGTGTTCGCGCCGCGGAATCCCAGGTCATTTTCACACGCGGCTCACGCGGTTTGTATTCAATCGCGAATTTCACATCGGGGTTCGCCCCCGCCAGATCGCGCATCCCATCTACCGCCAGCTTCCACAGGTTTTTATGACTGACCTGAAACGGATAATCCCAGCCGTCCTGACCTGGCCAGACTTTGACGTAACTCGCCCCAAGTTCACGAACAATCGTCGCGGACTCGTGCATCAATTCAAAAGCCGCCTCCCTGGCCGCCGGGTCGGGATTGGTAAAGGCACCGCGCGCCCATTTTTGCAGATAAATTTCCGGCGTGACGCCAATCGCTTTCAGCCCCGCCTCTTTCAGCGCCTCTTTCACTTCGCTTAAGGTCACCCCCGGCGTAAAAGGGTAAGGCAAGTCGACATAAGAGAGTTCACCAACCTCTTTCGCCGCCTTGATCTGATCGAGCGTACTCAGTGCCGGCCCATAGCCATCTACGGCATAGCGGTCGATATAGTTCGCAAAATGCCACAGACCGGCGCCAAATTCAGGGTAGGTATAGGTTGCCATAATAAAATTACCTCATTGATGTGTCATGATGTTGAGCGGTTTACATTCCTTGCGCATTCAATCGGTTCTGCTGTGAAAAAGGGTGACAAGATCAGCATGACGATTACGCCGTCATCGGCGGCGAATGGGCGGAACGGGCTGGCGAATAGAGAAACAGGATGGCCATTAAAGACGCTTTCAGATGTCAGGATCCACTCCATTTGAATATATATTCATATATGAATCAACATTCAAAGAGTTTTGCAATCACACTAAAAATTGTCCAATGGCAAAAACAGAAATAGCGATACAGCTCACAAATTGTTTGGCTTTTACAACGAAGCACACGCGTGAGACAGAAGAAGACGCGAAGACGGCGAAGGATAAAAAGGTGGATGGCTAACGCCATCCGTAAAGAGGAGTGCAAAGAAATTGAGAAATTGAGGGAAAACTAGGAGGACTTATGTTTGGCTGCATCCCGCTCTGCCAGCGCGTTGATTTCCGCTGGTTGAAGCGACAACGGGTCACACCAACGCTGCGCCAACCAACTGGCGATCACAACCAGCAACGCGCTGATTAATGTCGCCACCACCAAATCCTGTGGCCAATGCATGCCGAGCGCCAGTCGGCTCCCCATCACCGTGCTGGCCCAGAGCATCAGGATCACCACCGTTTTATAATGTCGGCGCGCCCACAGCAGTCCGATCCCCAGCAGCGCCCAGGTTGCGGCAAACATCGTATGACCCGAGGGAAATGCAAAACCGGTTTCGAACTGCCAGTGACTGCGCAACCAGTGCGGGATCTGTCTTTGATCCTGCAATTGCGTTTTTACCAGTTCTGCTCGCGCCTTACGCGGTAGCGAATAGAAGTAGCGGTCATCCACCTGATGATTTTTCTCCAGCCAGACGACATAAGGTCTTGATTCCTGAACCCATTCTTTAATGACCGATTTGATTCCCTGCCCAATCAGCACGGTGATCAGCATTATCGCCAGCAGACCAAGCGCTGGTTTCAGACGAAAACGCAGGCACCAGAGAAACCAGATGCTCAGCACGATGCTGGTTAAGATGCCCCAGGGCGATGTCACCGTTTCCGTTATCCAGAACAGTCCCCGTAGCCAGGGCCCACTGTACTCCGGTTGCCACTGCCATCCACTTGCCCAGATCATCAGTGGCATTATCAGTAACACTGCTGCGCCAATGGTTGTTCGTTTGGCAATTTCGTACATAATTTTTTCCCATAATTCAAAGCGATGCTTTGTAACATTACTTTCACATTCTATCAGAAAATACGACACGGACTGTCAGTATGGCGTAAAATAGCGCGCAATTCTGTCAACGCCGCGGCAACCAAACGGCGATTCGGTTACGTTGTAACCGGATATTTATCACATTCTGAAAGATGCTTTTGCTGGTCAAGCGCGCAAGGCAGCAGTAGGATTCGCCCCAGCATTTTTGTTTTTAGATATCGTGTGTGTGGAGAAAAGTATGCAGCTAAAACGGGTGGCGGAAGCCAAGTTACCCACCCCGTGGGGTGATTTCCTGATGGTGGGGTTTGAAGAGATCGCCACCGGCCACGATCACCTTGCATTAGTCTATGGTGATATTTCCGGTTCTGTTCCCGTACTTGCCCGCGTGCATTCAGAATGCCTGACGGGGGATGCCTTATTTAGCCTGCGCTGTGACTGTGGCTTTCAACTTGAAGCCGCGCTCAGCCACATTGCCGAAGAAGGACGCGGCGTGCTGCTATATCACCGTCAGGAAGGACGCAACATCGGATTACTCAATAAAATCCGAGCCTATGCTTTGCAGGATTTGGGCGCCGATACGGTAGAAGCCAATCATCAGCTCGGCTTTGCCGCCGATGAGCGCGATTTCACGCTGTGCGCTGATATGTTCAAGCTTCTGAACGTTGACGAAGTTCGCCTGCTGACCAACAACCCACAGAAAGTCAAAATACTTAACGAGGCGGGCATCAATATCGTCGAACGCGTACCATTAATCGTGGGACGCAACCCGAAGAATGAACGCTATTTGGCGACGAAAGCCGCCAAAATGGGACACATGCTGGATACGAAATAACACCTTTTTCAACGCATCCCGAAAACATCGCCGGTCTAGCGGGCCGGTGATTTAGGCAACCCGACCGTCTGAACCTCGCGATTAACCGCCATGGTTCTCAAGTTACCGAGAGCAGAGAGCCTGCTCCCGGCGGTCGGATTTACCGTCACAGCATATTGCGAATAACGTAGTGCAGGATGCCGTCGTTCTGGTAGTAAGTCAGCTCGTTACGGGTGTCGATGCGACAGCGGGTGTCGATCGTCCGCGTCGCGCCGCTGCTATCCGTCACGCGGACGGCAACCGTAGCGCCCGGCGTTAGCTGATTTAAGCCCGTAATCGAAATCTGTTCGTCCCCATTGAGTTTCAACGTCTTACGCGTGACGCCGTCAGGGAACTCCAACGGCAGAATCCCCATGCCGATCAGATTGGAACGATGAATACGCTCGAACGATTCGGCAATGACCACGCGGACGCCCAGTAAACGCGGTCCTTTTGCCGCCCAGTCACGGCTGGAACCCGATCCATATTCCTTTCCTGCCAACAGCGCCAGCGGCACCTTTTCGTCTTTGTAGCGCATCGCGGCATCGTACATCGTCATCTCATCCTGCGACGGGATATGACGGGTATACCCCCCTTCTTTCCCCGGCACCATCTCATTGCGGATACGGATATTCGCAAAGGTGCCGCGCATCATGACTTCATGGTTACCACGCCGCGAACCGTAAGAGTTGAACTCTGCCGTTTCCACCCCGTGCGCCAGCAAATATTTCCCCGCAGGACTATCGGGCTTGATATTGCCCGCCGGTGAAATGTGGTCAGTCGTGACTGAATCCCCCAGCATCGCCAAAATACGCGCATTTTCGATATCCTGAACCGGCTCCGGTACTTTGCCCATCGCTAAAAAGAAAGGCGTATGGCGGATATAGGTTGACGCTTCCGGCCACTGATAGGTGGGGTTATCGTCGACCTCAATTTCTTTCCACTCCGGCGTTCCCTCAAACACCGAAGCATATTGTTTGTGGAACATATTCGCGCTGACGTTCAGCACCGCGTCCGCCACCGCACGCGCCGAAGGCCAGATGTCCTTCAGGTAAACGGCCTTCCCGTCCCGATCTTCTCCCAGCGGCTCTTGCGTCAGATCGATATTCATATTCCCCGCCAACGCATAGGCCACCACCAGCGGCGGCGAGGCCAGCCAGTTCGTCTTCACCAGTGGATGAATGCGGCCTTCAAAGTTACGGTTACCTGACAACACCGCGCCAACCGTCAGATCGCCCGCTTTAATCGCCCTTTCAATCTCCTCAGGCAGCGGGCCGGAGTTACCAATGCAGGTGGTACAGCCGTAGCCCACCAGATTGAATCCCAACTCATCGAGGTACGGCGTTAACCCTGCTTTAGCATAGTAATCCGTTACCACACGCGAGCCGGGCGCCAGTGAGGTCTTGACCCAAGGCTTCGTTTTCAGACCCCGCTCTACGGCATTTTTTGCCAGCAGTCCGGCGGTCATTAGCACGCTGGGGTTGGAAGTGTTGGTGCAGGAGGTAATCGCCGCAATCACCACCGCACCCTGCTGTAAGCGGTGTGTTTCGCCTTCCAGCGTTACCTCTTCATCATCAGAACGATTCTTCACCGCACTGACATCCAGTTCCCGACTGGCTTTAAATGCTTCAGGCACGTCCGCTAGCGGCACGCGGTCCTGCGGACGCTTTGGCCCGGCCAGACTGGTTTCCACCGTCGCCAAATCCAGTGCGAGCTGACTGGTAAACACCGGTTCATCCCCGGCGTTACGCCACAGCCCTTGCTGCTTGCTGTAGGCTTCCACCAGCGCAATCTGCTCTTCTGATCGGTTGGTCAGACGCATGTAATCCAGCGTGACCTGATCGACAGGAAAGAAGCCGCAGGTTGCGCCATATTCCGGCGCCATATTGGCGATAGTCGCCCGGTCCGCCAGCGGCAGCGAATCCAGTCCATCACCGTAGAATTCCACAAACTTGCCCACCACCCCGTGCTTACGCAGCATCTGCGTTACCGTCAGAACCAAATCGGTGGCGGTGATCCCTTCCCGCATCTTACCGCTCAACTTGACGCCCACCACATCGGGGATCAGCATTGAGACGGGCTGCCCCAGCATTGCGGCCTCGGCTTCAATCCCACCGACGCCCCAACCGAGCACACCTAAGCCATTAATCATCGTGGTGTGTGAATCCGTGCCGACCAGCGTATCGGGGTAGGCAAGCCGCTTATCGCCCCGCGTCTCATACCAGATGGTCTTAGCCAGATACTCCAGATTCACCTGATGGCAAATCCCCGTTCCCGGCGGCACGACGCGAAAGTGGCTAAACGCGTTCTGCCCCCAGCGCAAGAACGCATAGCGCTCACGGTTGCGCGCCATTTCCAACTGCGTGTTGTCGATTAACGCCTGACGATCGCCGAAATGATCAACCGTGACCGAGTGGTCAATCACCAAATCGACCGGCGTCAACGGATTAACCTTGTCAACATCGCCGCCCAAGCGTTTTACCGCAGCGCGCATTGCCGCCAGATCGACCACGGCGGGCACGCCGGTAAAGTCCTGCATCAGCACGCGCGCTGGACGATAGGCGATTTCCCGGTCGACGTGACCGGTTTTCAGCCAGTCCACAACCGCCTGAAGATCGTCCTGCGCTACCGTGTCGCCGTCCTGATGGCGTAATAAATTCTCCAGCAAGACTTTGAGCGACTTGGGTAATTTATCAATATTGCCGAGTGTTTTCGCTGCGAGCGGCAGGCTGTAATAATCATAGTTCTGCTGGCGTACCGTCAGTGTATCCAGACAAGTATCGCGAAGGTGTGATGACATGCTTCCTCCCAAAACGGCTTGCTATTCGTTATTTTGTACCGGCACTGAGTGAATAACCGGCCTGATTTTGCGGTCATACTTAAAGATAACACAAACAAAAAATAACGTTTTATTAACAATGCCAGTTGAATGCAGCGATAGTCATTAACGATTGAAAAACAACAATCGCGATAAGCAGGCATAACGGGAAGGCAAGAGCGGCAACGTGCGGAGAAGACGGGTGGCTCGGAAGAAAACGGCCCGAAAGCCACCAATCTCGTATTGATCTTTTGTAAATCAAGATATTTCTTATGGTGCCGACAAGGTCAGCGAAATGTCTCAATATAATATAAAACCGGTCATCTTTTGGGGCGTGCCGAATTCGCTAATCATCTTCGGATAATTAGCCATCTACAGACCACCTTATTTTGTCGTCCAGCTGTCTTTTTCTGAATAATAAGAGTGAAAAATTTTCTGCATATTTTCCACTACACGGCAGTCCCTTTATTCGATTCGCGTTTGAATAAATCATATCGATGACACCTCCCATGAAAAATAAGCAACATGTCGCTAATAACATTTTTCTTCGCAAGAAATTTTCGTCATTGCTCATTAATTACTGGTATACCCGTCTCAAAATCATGCATGCCCTGATTTAAAAGAAATGAGATTACGCATACGATTACAACAGGGAACATGCATGCCTCATCCGTTGCACATAACAATCGCCTCTCAGGCGATGCTGAACTGTGCTTCACCTATGTCATCAGGCTCGCGGTATTGGCTACACGCTTATTAAACGTCACTATCGCAAGATAGACCCATCAATGGGGCTATGCCGTCAAAATCGCTAAATTTGACGCCGCGCGGATACATAAAGAGTATTTTGTAGGAGGCTTCACACTCTACCGTTAGGTTTTGTTGTAAAAAAACAACATGTCGTCGTTAACCAATCATCAGCGTAGGCCATGCTGGAAAAATAATAAATAGAAAGGGGTTGTCATGAAACTGTTTTATAAAGCCGGAAGCAGTTCTCTTTTTACTCACATTGTTCTGCTCGAATCCAAATTGGAGTTTAAGCTGGAGAAGGTTAATTTACATACGAAAAAGACCGAGCGCGGAACAGACTACACATTCATCAACCCAAAAGGGATGGTTCCGGCGTTAGAACTGGAGGATGGCGTTATTCTGACGGAAAGCGTAGCCATCGCCGAGTACATCGCCGATTTGGTTCCTCACTGTAACCTCATCGCGCCAACCGGAAGTATGGCGCGTTATCACACGATTGAATGGCTGAATTACATTTCTGCTGAACTGCACAAAACCTTTACACCTCTGTTTCGTCCCGGTACGCCGGAAACATACAAAGAATTGCTGATGGAGTATTTGCAAGTCAAGTTTCGTTACATCAATCAGGTGCTGAGCGAACAGAACTATCTGGTAGCCAATCGCTTTAGCATTGCCGATGCTTATTTGTTTACCGTTATGCGCTGGGCGCAGTCATTAAAGCTGGATATGTTCCGCTATCCCGCATTGGCTGCGTATCTCGACCATATTGCCGAACGCCCTTCCGTCGCGACCGCGCTTAAGGTTGAAAGGTTGAAAGGTTGAAAGGTTGATAGAAATTTTCTGAAAGCCCCGAAATGCCGGGGCTTTCATCTTATTACGACAGGCGAATCGCCTGAAAATGATGCTGAGGATGAGCAATCCCCTCCTGAGCAGCAACCAGTTGCAATTCGTACTCATCCATCGCTTTCGTCACCAGCATGGCCTCATAAACCGCTGCCGTCGTGTGTTCCAGCGCTTTATCCAACGCGATGCCGTTCAGCAAGTTCACCAGCAATAATCCACTGGTTAAATCGCCCACGCCGACAGGCTGGCGTTCAAACGCCACCAACGGGCGGCTGATATGCCAGGCGTCCGTTAACGTAACCAACAGCATTTCAAAGTTGTTTTCACGGCTGGCTGCACGGCTCAGGTGTTTAACCAAAACCATCTTCGGCCCTACTTCACACAGCGCCCGCGCGGTTTCGACTGCCTCAGCAACGCTATGCAGCGTACGTCCTCCCAGCAATTCCAGTTCGGGCAGATTCGGGGCGATAATATCAGCCGCCAGCAGCGACTGCCGACAGTGGAAATCCGTAACGTCGGGCGCGACGATACAGCCTTTCTCCGGCGAGCCCATCACCGGATCGCAAAAATACAGCGCATCAGGATTGGCGGCTTTTACCTGCCGGACAATATCCAGAATCTGTTCACCCTGCTCTGCCGAACCGATATAGCCGCTTAATACCGCATTACAGGTCTTCAACTTGCCGATGTTGGCAATCCCCTGCACGATCTCGCTCAGGTGTCTGGCAGGCATAACACAGCCTGTCCAATGACCGTACTGCGTATGATTTGAAAACTGTACCGTATTCAAAGGCCAAACGTTTGCGCCCATCCGACGCATCGGAAATTCCGCCGCACTGTTACCGGCATGACCAAAAACGACATGTGATTGGATGGAAAGTATGTTTTTCATTAGAGCTCGTTCAAATCCTTGCCGGCGACTGGGCGCCTCGGCTTACAGAAGAAAGGGAGCTGGTGCTCCCTTATCGGTGGTGCTTATGCTTTCCAGCAGAGCAGACAGTAGTGTTTTTTACCACGTCGCAGCAGGGTATAGCGATCAAACAAACGATCGGCGGCGTTAAAGATGTACTCAGGGTTGGCCTGTTTTTCACCGTTAACGGTGACCGCATTTGACGCGATCATGGTCCGCGCCTGCCCGCGGGACGGCACCAGTTCAGCGCTGACCAGCGCCTGCTGTAAGTCAGCGTTGCGATCCAATTCCACGATCGGCATACCATCCTGCGCGAGCTGCGCAAAATCGTCCTGCGTCATCGCCTGTAACGAACCGGAGAACAGGCTTTGCGTAATACGGCGGGCCGCATCAAGACCAGACTGGCCATGCACCATCCGGGTTACTTCTTCCGCCAGAACGTACTGCGCGCGCGGGGCTTTACCGCTGTGTTTGTCTTCTTCTTCCAGCGCGTCGATCTCTTCGAGGCTCATAAACGTGAAGAATTTCAGGAAGCGGTATACATCGGCATCCGCGGTGTTGATCCAAAACTGGTAGAATTTGTAAGGACTGGTTTTGCTGGCATCCAGCCAAATCGCGCCTCCTTCCGTTTTACCGAATTTCGTCCCATCAGATTTGGTGATCAGCGGGACCGTCAGACCGTAAACCTGCTTCTGGTTCATTCGACGCGTTAAATCGATACCGGATGTGATGTTCCCCCACTGGTCAGAACCACCGATTTGCAGTTCGACGCCATGCTGTTTGTTCAACGAGGCGAAATCGTATCCCTGCAATAGGTTGTAGGAAAATTCGGTAAACGAAATCCCCACGTCATCACGGTTCAGACGCTGCTTAACGGCCTCTTTGTTAATCATCTGATTAACTGAAAAGTGTTTACCGATATCACGCAGGAAATCCAGCACATTCATGCTGCCAAACCAGTCGTAGTTATTGGCGGCAATCGCGCTGTTCTCGCCACAGTCAAAATCCAGGAATGGCGACACCTGACGACGGATTTTTTCTACCCATTCGCCCACCGTTTCCGCCGTGTTCAGCTTACGCTCCGTCGCTTTAAAGCTCGGGTCACCAATGAGCCCCGTGGCACCGCCCACCAACGCAACCGGCTTGTGACCGTCCAGTTGAAAGCGTTTCAGGCAAAGCAGCGGCACCAGATGCCCCAAATGCAAGCTGTCAGCGGTGGGATCAAAGCCGCAATACAGCGCAATTGGCCCTTGCGCCAGTCGCTCTGCTAACGCATCCTCGTCCGTCACCTGGGCAATCAAGCCCCGCTCTTGCAATTGTTTAATCAGGTTACTACTTGCCATCGATAACTCCATTTTTATAAAAAAGCTGGCCGATGCGCCACCGTCGGTCAGGGTCACGCACAAAGCCATGTGGGATGCGACAGCATACCTGTCTGTTGCCGCATGATGATTTCGCCGCTGTGTTACATTGCGCCATGAGCAGTGAACACGAGATCACTCCCCAGCCAGCGCGAAACTTCATAGAATAAAGCGCACATGACGGGAGCGCCAGCGTTTAACAAGGATATTTAGCGATTAAGGCGCTAAACGATCGATCTGCCACCCTTCTCCCTGGCGCTGGTAGAAAAAACGATCGTGCAAACGGTGTTCGCCGCCCTGCCAAAATTCGACGGCATCGATGACGACGCGAAAGCCGCCCCAGAAGCTCGGCAAAGGCACCTCGCCATTTTGGAATTTTTGCTTCAGCTCTAAAAATTTGCTTTCCAGCACGCCGCGCGCTGAAATCCTGCTGGATTGTTTTGATACCCACGCCCCAATCTGGCTGTCTTTCGGTCGGCTGTGGAAATATTTCAAAACGTCAAGCGTCGGTAATTTCTCTACGCGTCCCAGCACCATCACCTGACGTTCCAGGAAATACCACGGAAACAGCAGGCTAATACGCGGATTATTTTCCAACTGATGGGCCTTGCGACTCCCCATGTTGGTATAAAACACCATGCCCTTCTCATCGTAGTGTTTGAGCAGGACAATACGTTGATAGGGCTGCCCATTTTCATCAACGGTCGCGACAGACATCGCAGTCGGATCGGGCAGTTTCGCGTCGCAGGCTTGTTTCAACCAGCGTTCAAATAAATCCAGCGGATTTGCGGGGAGATCGCTACGCCGCAGCGCGCCACGCGTGTATTCACGGCGAATATCGGCAATATCGGCGAATTGAGGAAGAGGCGTCGCATCAGAGAGGGGGTGTTCCTGAGTCATAATATCCTGCTATAACAATGTCGGGACAGAAGCCGGTAGAATCCTCATTCTGCTCCCGTACCCGAAAAAGCGCAATCGGCAGTCATATCACGACAGGACGGCATCAGCCAGCCGGCGTCAGTCTGCAATCATCCACGATCACTCGTTCACCGCGCTGGATAAAGGCACGATCGCCCTTGCTCCAGAACACATAGGTTTCATTGCTGTATTTTACCCCGGAGGCGGATACCGTCTGAGGCAGGATCAGACGCTCGCCGTCCAGCAGAAAACTAACCTGAGACGGTGCTTTCCCGCCCTGTTGCAACGTGACGGTTAACGGCATGGTGCCACATTGGTAATGCCGCGTTTCAACCGTCTGTTGATGACCAAAATAGCTGCATCCGCTCAGCAAAATCAGCGCGGTCCCCATCAGCAATCGTTTCATTTTTTCTCCTGTCATTCCTGTCAGCCGCGGCAATGAACGCTGCGATGCGTTTCAGTTTAACAAGAGGATATACAGGCGCATCTCGGCAAAATCCGATTAATCCGTATTAACCGGATAAATCGCACCCAATACCGTTTCCTGACTCGCCCCCGTGACGGAAGGCAGGTTCCCCGACAGCCCGGATAACGTGCGAGAAGCCAGCCAGGCGAATGCCAATGCCTCCATATCATCACCGCTTATGCCAAACTCATCCGTCGGACTCACTTCAATCCCCGGCAGCAACGCCGAGAGGCGCGCCATGATCAACGGATTATGCGCTCCACCACCGCAGACCAGCAAACGCTCACATCCCCCGACCAATAGCACCTGTTCGGCAATGCTCACGGCCGTCAATTCGGCTAATGTCGCCTGAACATCCTGAGGCGCGAGCGGCGGCAAACCGGACAGCATTTTTTCCAACCAGCCCAGATTGAAATACTCCCGCCCGGTGCTTTTCGGCGCCCGCAACGCAAAATAGGCATCAGCCAACATCCGCCGCAGCAGCGGCGGATTCACCTGCCCGCCCATTGCCCACGCCGCGTCTTTATCGTAAGGCTGCGCGAGGTGGCGCCAAATCCAGGCATCCAGCAGCATGTTGCCCGGCCCCGTGTCGTAACCGCGCACCGGTGCCCCCGGCACGAGGAGCGACAAGTTGGCAATGCCGCCAATGTTAAGCACGACACGACGCTCAACCGGGTGCAACAGCAAGGCGTGGTGAAATGCCGGAACCAGCGGAGCGCCCTGTCCACCGAAAGCTAAATCGCGACGACGAAAATCCCCTACGGTCGTGATGCCGGTCAAGGCGGCAACACGGTTATTATCACCAATTTGCAGCGTGCAAGGCATCTCGCCCTCAGGCTCATGCCAAACCGTCTGCCCATGGCAGCCGATCGCGGTGATATCCTGAGCCCCAAATCCTGTCGTCTTCAGCAGCGCCAGTACCGCCTCTGCAAACAGAAGGCCCAGACGCGAATCCAACTGCCCTAGCGCCGACAGCGTGACCGCCTGCCCCTGACACATCCCCAGAATCGCCCTTTTGATATCCTGCGGTATCGGGTGACTGTAGCTGGCCTGCTGAGCAACCGTATGTTCATCAATGGCAGCCAGCACAACATCAACGCCATCAAGGCTGGTGCCGGACATCACGCCAATGTATCTGCCTGATTTCATCGTAGGTTTTTGCCTCTACAGGTTTAAGAAAGAGAACGTATCGCGACTATCATATCGCCACTAAAAGTAGCACGTTAACACGCTGAATTATTAAATTTTTCTATTTCTGCCACACGCGTGCATTTTAACCTGACGAAGGGACTGAACATCTTTGCGACAAAAAACACGCCTTCGCTGTGTTATTTCTCTCTACGTTTACGCACGATTTAACCACGCGCTTGTATTCTGAAAAAAAGAGTAAAAATAGTGGCATGCTATACTGAGCCAGACCATAATTTACGGGTATACATTGCGTCGGCAGCGGTTGAGCCAGCCCGACATCTTTGCGACTAAGGAGCCTTTATTATGATGAAGCGTTTACTTGTAGTAACCCTTGCAGGTATCACGCTTGCTGGTTGTGCCAATACCAGTACGCTTTCCGGCGATGTTTACAGCGCATCGGAAGCGAAACAGGTGCAAACCGTTACATACGGGACCATTGTTTCGACTCGCCCGGTGCAAATTCAGGCGGGAGAGAATTCTGACGTTATCGGCGCGTTGGGGGGGGCGGTGCTGGGAGGCTTTCTGGGCAATACTCTCGGTGGCGGCACGGGTCGTAGTCTGGCGACAGCCGCAGGCGCAGTGGCAGGCGGCGTAGCGGGTCAAAGCGCAACGGGCGCGCTGAACCGCACACAAGGCATTGAACTGGAAATTCGCCGTGATGATGGCAGCACCATCATGGTAGTGCAGAAACAGGGCGATACCAAGTTCAGCGTAGGACAGCGCGTTGCAATGTCCAGCAACGGTCGCAGCGTTACCGTTTCACCGCGCTAAACATGACGTGACGATCGCTGATGTTTACAGCGATCGTCACAATGAACCATCAATTCCCGGCAGATACGCATCTCAAGCTGGAACTCCCTACTACATGACTTGTGCCCCAGTAACATCCTTCAGCAAACAGACCAAGCCACATTGTCCGCTCGAACGCGGCCCGCAGGCAGAAGTCAACCGAGCAGGACAATGTTTCCATTGATCAAAACGAAGACTAACGTTTTGTCTGAAACTCGAATGATGTTGAGTAAAATATTGCGGGATTTAATTCTCCATTTGCGTAAGTCAAATTTCGCTACGCTTGATTGTCATGCAATGCCAATATATTTTTCTCAAGGCGCGCAACCAGCAACGCTAATTCATCGACCTGCTCTGGCGTAATACCAAATAGCACTTCGCTACGCGTATGACTAATTACGTTATTGACCGCCTGAATTATCGGTTCAGCGGCTTCGGTCAGCATAATACGTTTTGCCCGACGATCGTGTGAACAAACGTGACGAGTGATCAGCCCTTTTTCCTCAAGCTGATCCAGCGTCCGAACTAATGAAGGTTGCTCAATCCCAATCGCTTTAGCCAATTGAATTTGTGACTGACCTGGCGGCAAATGATATATGTTATGCAGCGTAACCCAATGCGTCTGTGTCAGTTCAAGCGGTTTTAAACGATGATCGACCAGTGCACGCCAAACACGCACCAGACGGGCTAAATCAGATCCTAATGGCAATTCCATCACCTCTCCTTATTGTTAGCACGCTAATTTACATCCCTGGATTGCAATCAACTCTGATTTATAAAATGAAAAACGACTTTATTGTTGTAGAAAATAGAACTATCGCGGAACGGATTCTATCAAATAAAAATCTTTTAAAAATGATCTTAAGCCTATTTTATTCAGTCGAAGCGCTTCTGCGGCGCTTAAACAAAACTTTCAGTAAAAAAAATTCAGTAAGACAAGATAATCTAAAACAATGATGGCTGATTGGACTCTGCGGGCATATCAGTTTTATCTGAACGATTTAATCGTCTCAGTCTCTGTCGACACAGACGCAGCACATCCTGTTTTTGCGTATCACTCATTTGTCCCCAATGAAAGCGTTCATGGCGGTTGCGAAGGCAACCACGGCAATACCCGCGTTCATCCGTCTGACAAATGCCACGACAAGGATTAGGGACGGCAAAGAGTTCAAGTTGCTCTGGCACAATATCCCCCCCTTCTACCCTGCTATTTATTGAAGCCCCGTTCTTGATTGCTGGCAAGTGCCGACAGACGCTAATAACCCCAATAATTAGGTAACCATTGTATTCATTGACGATTTTCTACTATTGCACGGCAGGAGAAAACAGTCCTCACGTATTCGTTACGCCCGCCAATATACGTTTTAACACAAACCTCACTACAGTGTCGCATTTTTAGCATCATCGCAACAGTTTGGACTCTACGGAGGCACGGCGTTATACTTCCCTTTTGTAGCATTTTTAACGAGGATATTATGCGTTTACTTCACACCATGCTGCGTGTAGGCGATTTACAGCGCGCGATTGATTTCTATACTCAGGTTCTGGGAATGCGTGTATTACGTACCAGCGAGAACACCGAATACAAATACACGCTGGCTTTCGTCGGTTATCAGGAAGAAAGCGAAGGCGCGGTAATCGAGCTGACCTACAATTGGGGTGTGGATAGCTACGATCTGGGCAATGCATACGGTCACATCGCGCTGGGCGTTGACGATGTGGCGGCCACCTGCGAACGTATCCGCAAAGCGGGCGGCAACGTAACACGGGAAGCCGGCCCGGTCAAAGGTGGTACAACCATCATCGCTTTTATTGAAGATCCAGACGGTTATAAAATTGAACTGATCGAAAACGCCCACTCCGGTAAAGGCCTCGGTCACTAATTCCCCCGCACAACACAGGTGCTGTGTCGGCACCTGTTCTTTCCCCGCCCTTTTCCCGTCTTTTCCTCCGGTTGAAATGGCCGCGGCATGCTGCATCTCCCGTCAAAGTTTGTAATAATGCGCGCTGCGTTTTCTGAGAATTAAGAGACTAATGGCTGATAAAAGTGATCTGAACGCCCTGAGCGGTCGTTTCCGCGGGTTTTACCCGGTAGTGATTGATGTTGAAACCGCTGGATTTAATGCGAAAACCGATGCCTTGCTGGAAGTTGCAGCGGTAACATTAAAAATGGATCAAGACGGTTGGTTGCAGTCAGATGAAACCCTGCATTTCCATGTCGCTCCCTTTGAAGGCGCGATCCTGGAACCGGCTGCGCTGGCGTTTAACGGCATTGACCCCGCTAACCCGCTGCGTGGTGCGGTGAGTGAATATGAGGCGCTACACGAAATATTCAAGGTCGTGCGTAAAGGGATTAAGGATCAAGGCTGCAACCGGGCAATCATCGTCGCGCATAATGCCACCTTCGATCACAGTTTTATCATGGCCGCCGCAGAACGCTGTAGCCTGAAGCGTAATCCATTTCACCCTTTCGCTACTTTCGATACCGCTGCGCTCAGCGGGCTGGTTTTAGGCCAAACGGTGCTGGCCAAAGCCTGTATCACCGCCGGTATTCCATTTGACGCCAGTCAGGCGCATTCCGCCTTATATGATACTAACCAGACAGCCCTGTTGTTCTGTGAATTGGTTAACCGCTGGAAACGTCTGGGTGGGTGGCCGATTGCACCGGATGAAAATGCCCAGAAAGAGCCGTCGGTCAAGGGAAGAGCATAAAAAACGGGTGCGCATGGCACCCGCTTAATTCCCGTCACACCGGCATAAACGCGCCCGGTGTGATAATACGCTGGCTGAAAAATTACTCTTGATCGGCCTGCTGCGCTTTGTATTTATCTGCCGTCTCTTTGATCAGCTGTTGCAGTTCACCACGCTGATACATTTCAATCACGATATCACAACCGCCTACCAGCTCGCCGTCTACCCACAATTGAGGGAATGTCGGCCAGTTCGCATACTTCGGCAGTTCCGCTCGAATATCCGGATTCTGTAAGATATCAACATAAGCAAAACGTTCGCCACATGAAGACAAAGCCTGAACGGCCTGTGCGGAAAAACCGCAGCTCGGCAGCTTTGGAGAACCTTTCATGTACAACAGAATCGGGTTTTCAGCAATCTGACGCTGAATTTTTTCAATTGTCGGTGTTGTCATCTTCTTGCTTCCTTAAATCTATAGGTGGTTGGCGCCCACAGGCCAACCATGAGTCGCCACCAGATAGTATGGCAACGACATTGACTCGATGACATTGTACCGATGCCGGCAGCCACAAAAAAACGCCATTTTTTGTAGGGTTATATTCTTCTCATGCACATGATTGTTACTGCAATCAACGCCAAAGCCGCGGCTCAATCAAACCCAAAAACAAACCATAATACTTTTTTACTATTTTTGATTAATACAGCGCCAACGACTTTTCATCATGCGTTTATCAGAAATACTGCACGGATTGTTGAAAGGAACAGATAAAAAAACACTTCCCGGATCATGTCAGATCACCGGCATGGACAGCCTGACGCCAAAACAACTGCGCCTCCAAAAGAGGCGCGGATAAAAAAAGCGTTTCGGTTCAGAAAGGATCGCCATCCCGCGCACGGCGAACGAAATGTATCACTTGCGCAATGCCGCTCAGTTCAGCACGGCAACAAAACTAAATACGATGATTACCGCCAGCGCGCCGACCGTTGTCAACAGAGACATCTTCAGATTTGTATCCATAAACCACTCCTTACTTTGCAATCACATTCATTCGAAAGGGCTAGCTTAAACCCGTTTAAGTCAGTGTCGCCATAAAAACAGAATCAGAATGATTTTTTCATATTTCGGGTAAAAAATCCCGGACCGATGCCTCACTAATAGCACAAATTAGTCCTTCCCCTTTCACGATAAATCGGACACAATCCGCTGTTTACGAAAACGCTGCGTAACCGTCGAAAAACGTCAACCCAGATCCCTTCGGTGTAACATTCGGCATTCTCCTTCTGAAATACTGTTTATTCACTTGGAAGAAGAATTTAAAACGTAGGCAAACGATTAACAATATACTTACGTCTGTAACAAGTAAGTCCAGGAGTCATTTGTAGATGGCAACGATTAAAGATGTGGCAAAACGTGCTGGCGTTTCCACCACAACCGTATCGCACGTGATCAATAAAACACGTTTCGTCGCCGAAGAGACCAAGGCCGCCGTCAGGGCAGCAATCAAAGAATTGCACTATTCACCCAGCGCCGTCGCTCGCAGCCTCAAAGTTAATCACACCAAATCCATCGGGTTGCTAGCCACATCCAGCGAAGCGCCCTATTTCGCCGAGATCATTGAAGCCATTGAGAATAGCTGTTATGCCAAAGGCTATACGCTGATATTGTGTAATTCCCATAATGATATCGCTAAACAGCGCGCCTATCTTTCCATGCTGGCACAAAAACGCGTTGATGGCCTGTTGGTGATGTGCGCCGAATATCCACCTGAGCTCTTAGCCATGCTGGAAGATTATCGTGGTATCCCGATGGTCGTTATGGACTGGGGCCAGGCACACAACGATTTCACCGATACGATTATTGATAATGCCTTTGAAGGCGGCTATATGGCTGGCCGCTACCTCATTGAACGCGGCCATCGCGATATTGGCGCCATTCCCGGTATTCAGGAACGGAACACCGGAAGTGGTCGCTATCTCGGTTTTTTAAAAGCGTTGAAGGAAGCCGATATCAGCCTACGTGAAGAGTGGGTGGTTCAGGGGGATTTCGAACCTGAATCTGGTTATAAAGCCATGCACCGGATCCTCTCACAGAAACAGCGTCCAACAGCCGTGTTCTGCGGCGGCGACATAATGGCGATGGGCGCTATCTGCGCCGCGGACGAACTGGGGTTACGCGTGCCGCAGGATATTTCGGTGATCGGTTATGACAATGTACGCCATGCCCGTTTCTTCACGCCTGCGCTGACTACCATTCATCAGCCCAAAGAGCGGCTGGGCCAGTCGGCTTTCGCCATGTTGCTGGATCGTATTACCAGCAAACGCGAAGATGCTCAGGTCATTGAAGTGCATCCGACGCTGATTGAACGCCGCTCTGTCGCCGACGGCCCGTTCCGCGATTACCGTCGTTAGTCGCTGCGAGATCGCACGACGACTTTTCTTATTTTTTCCGGTTTTCATCTTTTGCTTCAGCCAATGTGCTTGTACGCTGGCTGAAGCAGTCATAAACTGAATTCTGCTTTTAACGCGGCAAAGCCGCTACTCCTATAAGTATTACAATCCGTCGTCATGTTATGGCCATATCGGCCATGTATTTTAATCGCAAACGGACGTGCGGCTTTCATCGATCAATGTGCAATGTGCGTTTCTGATGAGCGTCTGTAGAACTTTCTCTGGGTTTTCTATCCGATAACCGGACGCGTATTGGCATCAATCACGTCCCTGTCGTTTGACATTTTTTGCCGGCATCACCGTCAGTGGGACAGACCTAGACCATGCGGTCGCAGTCCAGCCAATGTGTATGCGGCTTAAAGTACAGGTATGGGGAGAAGCGATGAGTTCATGGTCTAGTGAGGAGTGGGGTTGTGATAACGACCCCTGGTGTCAAATCATGCAGGATATGTTGTCTGCGGCGGATATAAGAATCAACGGTTCCCGTCCTTTCGACATTCATGTCAACCATCCTGGGTTTTTTAAACGCGTGTTACGGGAGGGATCGCTGGGGCTGGGAGAAAGCTACATGGATGAGTGGTGGACGTGTGCGCGACTGGATATGTTTTTCCATCGCGTCCTGCTCGCCCAACTGGAGGACAAACTCCCCCGACGTCTACACGACCTGACACGAGTCGCCATCGCCCGCGTGACCAACCTGCAATCGCGCAAGCGTGCCCGTGTGGTCGGTGAAATGCATTACGATTTGGGTAATGACCTCTTTAGCCTCATGTTAGATCCTTACATGCAATATTCCTGTGCTTATTGGAAACAGGCGCAAACGTTGGAACAGGCACAGGAAGATAAACTCAATATGATTTGTGAGAAACTCCAACTCAAACCTGGCATGACGCTACTGGATATCGGCTGTGGCTGGGGAGGATTAGCCGAGTTCGCCGCGCGTCGCTACAAGGTGTCCGTTTACGGCATCACCATATCCAAAGAACAACAGGCGCTGGCGCAGCAGCGCTGTCAGGGTTTGAACGTCACCATTGCGCGGCAGGATTACCGCGATCTCGATCGGCCATTCGACCGCGTGGTATCGGTAGGCATGTTTGAACATGTCGGTCCGCGTAATTATGATCGCTACTTTCACGTCGCGCGCCGCTGCCTCAAACCCGACGGGTTATTCCTGCTGCATACTATCGGAGCCAATAAGACTAACCCGCATATCGACCCCTGGATCAATAAATACATTTTTCCCAACGGCTGCATTCCATCCATACAACACATCGCACAGGCCAGCGAGCCTTATATGGTGATGGAGGACTGGCACAATTTCGGCGCCGACTATGATCGTACCCTCATGGCATGGCATACGCGTTTTCAACAAAGCTGGCCCCAGCTTTCTACACGCTACTCCTCCCGCTTCCATCGGATGTTCAGTTACTATCTGAATGCTTGCGCAGGCGCGTTCAGAGCGAGAGATCTCCAGCTTTGGCAAATCGTATTCAGTCGAAATGGGATTGACGGCGGGTTACGCGTTCCGCGTTGACAAAAAAGGAAAACCGGATGGCGGCCGCTATCCGGTTTAACAGCCTAAGGATGCGGAATTCAATCCTCATGGGTTGCGTCGTTTGCCTGCTTACTGGCCAACACCCGCTCTACCGTATCCACCACGGCCTGCGTTTGTGGATCGATTTCGATATTAACGTGATGTCCAAGGCGTTTCTGTCCCAGCGTAGTGCGGCTCAACGTTTCCGGAATCAAATGCACACAAAAACGTCCTCGTGTCACTTCGCCTACCGTCAGGCTGATGCCGTCAATCCCGATGAAACCCTTATGCAACACATATCTCATCAGCGCTTCATCCGCCAGCCGGAACCAGATCTGATAATTGTTTTCAGAAACCTGAATTCTCACCACTTCCGCAGTACACATGATGTGACCCGACATCATGTGTCCACCAATTTCATCGCCAAATTTTGCCGCCCGTTCAATATTGACCATATCGCCTTCTTGCAACTGGCCCAAATTCGTCAGGCGTAAGGTTTCCCTCATGAGGTCAAAGCTGACGCGATCGCCTTCAATAGACGTGACCGTCAGACAGCAGCCGTTGTGTGCGACTGAAGCGCCAGGCGCAAGCCCTGACAAGAGTTCCGGCGCGAGTTGAATAACGTGTGTACGGAAATTGGATTTTTCTTCAATCGACACCACACGCGCAGTGCCCTGAACAATACCGGTGAACATACGGTTTGCCTCTTAGCTACAAAGGAATGACTGCGTGCAGTGTGCACGATATTCCCCGGAAAACAAACGGGAATAGCGCATTAACGACCACGGCAAGCGCTGCGTAAAAGCAGATATATTCATTCTCACGCTGATTTATTTTCATTACACCGCTACAATACCTGTTCCGCTTCATTCCGAACGGCTTTCACATCCCGAACATTCATTCTGCTATATCTTCATCGTTCAAGAAACCCGTGCTCACGCAGCCTGAAATGAAGAATGGTGGGGTATCAAGTTTAATATTCAAGGAAGGTATTCGTGCAACAGTATCTGGCAGAAGCGCGTAAACTCATCGTACTCGCTGTTCCTGTCATCATTGCGCAAGTGTCCCAAACATCAATGGGTGTGGTTGATACGATCATGGCTGGCGCTTATAGCGCCACCGATATGGCCGCCGTTGCTGTGGGAACCTCTATTTGGTTACCCGCCATTCTTTTCGGTCATGGCCTGCTGCTGGCGCTGACGCCGGTTGTCGCACAGCTCAACGGTTCTGGCCGTCGCGATCGTATTGCTCATCAGGTACGGCAATCTTTTTTTCTGGCCGCCGTGATTTCTCTGCTGACCATGCTGGTGCTGTATCAGGGCGAGTATGCCATTAATCTGATGAGCGCCGACGCGCCCGAACTGACGGCAAAAGCCATCGGCTATCTGCACGCGTTATTATGGGGCGTACCCGGCTATCTGTTCTATCAGGTTTTGCGCTGCCAGTGCGAAGGGCTGTCCAAGACCTATCCCGGCATGATGATTGGCTTCATCGGGTTGTTAATCAATATTCCGATTAATTATGCTTTTATCCACGGGAAATTCGGTATGCCTGAATTAGGCGGCGTAGGCTGTGGCGTCGCGACAGCCTCGGTTTACTGGATCATGATGTTATTGATGATGTTCTATACCCGACATGCTGCCTGGCTACGTGATATCCGCCTTCATCGTCCAACCTTTCGCCCCGATTTCGCCATCCTGAAACGCCTGTTTGGTCTCGGATTACCCATTGCGCTGGCACTGCTTTTTGAAGTCACGCTGTTTGCTGTAGTCGCGCTGCTGGTGTTGCCGCTGGGCGTCGTTGACGTCGCCGGTCACCAGATTGCCCTGAACTTCAGTTCCCTGATGTTCGTCCTTCCGCTCTCAATCGGGGTTGCGACAACCATTCGCGTTGGCCATCGCTTAGGAGAAGGCTCAACAGAGGATGCCCGTATTGCCGCGTATACCGGTATCATAACCGGCGTGTTGCTCGCCAGTTGTACCGCAATTTTCACCACGCTGCTGCGTGAACCCATCGCCCTGCTCTACAATCAGGATCCGCTGGTTGTGGCAATGGCCTCGCAGCTCATGCTGCTGGCTGCCATCTACCAAATCTCCGACGCCGTTCAGGTCATCGGCAGCGGCGTATTGCGCGGCTACAAGGATACCCGTTCCATTTTTTATATTACGTTTACGTCGTATTGGGTATTAGGGTTACCGAGCGGTTACCTGCTGGCCTTGACGGACGTCATCGTGCCGCGCATGGGGCCGTCGGGTTTCTGGATTGGTTTCATCATTGGCCTGACAGCCGCGGCGATGATGATGGTAACAAGAATCCGTTTTCTTCAACGTCAACCCGCCGCGCAGATTTTAGCGCGGGCCGCTAAATAACGTTTACCCCGTTGAATATCTGGGTCATTCGGGGTGCGTGAGGGCCATTGGCCCACGCAGGGACCTTTGCCAACGTGGGCCAGGTATTTACGCCAGCAAGGGCCCTGAGTTATTAAAGCAGGATGAATGCCGCCGAAAAAAACGGCGAGATGGATATAAGCGCAGCAGTCGCACCGGCAAGCGCACAAAATTGCACTTTTCCGCTTGCCAGCCGTCACCTCTCCCGCTAGTATGCGTTCCGCTGTCAGACAGACAGTCTGGTTCTAAAATGCGTTCATAGCTCAGTTGGTTAGAGCACCACCTTGACATGGTGGGGGTCGTTGGTTCGAGTCCAATTGAACGCACCATTCTTTGTTTTGCGTTGTCTGATTTTATTCTATCCCGTTTTATTCCTCCTACTTCCCTTTGTACTTCAACGGTCGTTAATCGCGGTTAGTCGAATTCATCCATAGCGATGGTTATATTTAAACATGCAATTAATTAACTAATTTAATTATTGAGTAACTAATATAGCGAAGATTATCCCTTTTTTGTTTCATTTGACCCGATTCAGCTAAAATTACTCAATAACCATGCTTCATATAATGTTTCTGGCTCTACGTTGGTATTCCTTGCTTTTACCCTTCGAAACCAAGCTGTCAGGACATATCTATGCATGATTATTTATATTTTTTGCTGGGTAGTTTTCCGCTCATTGTAATGATTGTTCTTATTCTCAAAATAAAAATACCCATCCACTATGCCGTACTCATTACGCTGGCGCTCACAGCCATCATTACCGCAATTTTTTGGCACACGCCGTTACAAACATTGGGATTAGCCGCCGGCTATGGCGCACTAAAAGGACTTTGGCCAATTGTCATCGTGATTCTGGGGGCCATTTACAGCTATAACCTAATGCAAAAAACGCGCAGCATGGATGTGCTTAGGGATGTCCTTGCCGGCATCAGCGAAGACAAGCGTATCCAGGTGCTATTGATCTCATGGTGTTTCGGCGGGTTTCTCGAAGCCGCTGCCGGATACGGCACGGCGGTCGCGATCCCCATCGGGATCCTGATTGCACTCGGTTTTAATCCGATGAAAGCGGCCATTGCCTCACTGGTGGCGAACACCGTTCCAACCGCATTTGGCGCAGTCGGTATTCCTGTCTCCATTCTGGCCGAGCAGGTGAATCTCCCCGTCACCACACTCAGTGCCACCGTGGTGTTGCAACTGGCGTTATTCAATATTCTGCTGCCTTTCGTTATCGTCGCGATTATTGGCGGAGGAATAAAAGCCATTCGCGGCGTGTTCGCAATCACTCTCGTGTGCGGTATTACGACGCTGGTGCCGCAATATCTGGTTGCCGTTCACCTTGGCGCAGAGCTCCCAGCATTCGCGGGCAGTCTGGTAAGCCTTATCGCCGTGACGTTAATGGCGAAAATGCGCAAGAAAGAAACCGAATCGGTCTATCTTATCGACAGGCCTCAGCATTCTGCGGCCTCAGCCTATTCTGCCAGCCAGTTGCTGCGCGCGTGCGCGATTTATATTCTGATTTTTACCTTTATTCTGCTGTGCTCTCCCCTTTTTCCCTCAATTAAACACGCCGTCTCGCAAATGTCGTCGGTGATCCCGTTCCATCTGACGGAAACGCAAGTTCTCAACCTCAAGATCGACTGGATTGGCACGCCCGGCGTACTGATCATTATCGCGACATTGCTGGGCGGTTTTATTCAGGGCGCCAACCTGATGACCATGCTGAATGTTTTCTTCGGCACGGTAAAACAGCTTAAAAATTCGATCATCGCCATTACCGCCATCGTGGCGATGGCGACCGTTATGGATGTCAGCGGCCTTATCGCCACGCTAGCGCAAACCATGGTGGATATTACCGGCGGAGGGTATCTGTTCATTGCCCCGCTGATCGGCGCATTAGGCACCTTTGTCACCGGTAGCGACACCAATTCCAACGTGCTGTTTGGCAAACTGCAAACCATGGCGGCGGAAAAATTGCACGTCGATCCGGTCTGGCTGGCGGCGGCAAATACCTCAGGGGCGACAGGCGGTAAAATGATATCACCGCAAAGTATCGCTATCGCCGTTTCAGCCACGCGTATGGAAGGTCAAGGCAGCGCGATTATGTCTGGCACGCTGAAATATTGCGGTGTTTACATTGTCATTCTTGGACTCAAGGTCGGTTTAGCGTACTACCTGTTTATGGCCTGACTTAATAACAATAAATCACTCTCTTTTGAGTATGAGGAGTTCTGTCGTGAATGTTAACTTTTTCGTTACCTGTATTGGTGACGCTCTAAAATCCAGTATGGCGCGTAACACCGTGCTACTTCTGGAGCAATTAGGCTGTAACGTGCATTTTCCCGAAAAGCAGTCATGTTGCGGTCAACCCGCCATCAACAGCGGTTATATTAAAAGCGCTATTCCCGGCATGAAAAGCATGATCGCCGCGCTGGAGGAAAATGATGACCCGATCATTTCCCCGGCAGGCTCGTGCATGAATGCTATCCGTCATTATCCCGACTATCTGGCAGAGGAGCCTGAGTGGGCGTTACGCGCCCAGCGCGTAGCCGATCGCATGAAGGATTTAACATCATTTATTGTGCATACGCTCGGGGTGACCGACGTCGGCGCACGCCTGCCGGGGACCGCGGTCTACCATCCTTCCTGTAGCCTATTTCGTAAGCTAGGCGTTCGTGAAGAGCCGATTACGCTGCTCAACCACGTCAAGGGCCTTCAACTGCTGCCGTTTAAGGCGGAAGAAACCTGTTGCGGTTTCGGCGGGACTTTTTCGGTGAAAATGGCCGAAATTTCAGGCGAAATGGTGAAAGAGAAAGTCAGCCATATGACGGAAATTACGCCCGACTACCTGATTGGCGCTGATGTCAGCTGCCTGCTCAACATCGGTGGCCGCCTACAGCGCGAAGGCCATAAAATCAAAGTCATGCATATCGCCGAAGTCCTGATGAGCCGTTAAGGAGAGGATATGAGTCTGAAAACCAGCGAGATTAAATTTAAAGAACGTATCCACATCCAGATCAACAACCCCATTATGCGTAAGGCGGTTGCCAACGCGCAGGAGCGCATCGGCACCAACCGGCAGAAAATGGTCGATGAACTGGGCAATTGGGAGGAATGGCGCGATCGTGCCGCCCAAATCCGTGAGCATGTGCTCAAAAATCTGGATGCTTATCTTTATCAACTGTCGGAAAAAGTGACCGCCAATGGCGGACAGGTTTATTTCGCCAAAACAAAAGAGGATGCCACCCGTTATATTCTCGACGTCGCCAAAGCGAATAACGCCAAAAAAGTTGTAAAAGCGAAATCGATGGTCACGGAAGAGATCGGCATGAACCATGTCCTGCAAGACGCGGGAATCGAGGTCATCGAAACCGATCTCGGTGAATATATTCTGCAATTGGATAAAGACCCGCCCTCTCACGTCGTCGTGCCTGCCATCCATAAGGATCGCTATCAAATTCGCAAAGTGCTGCACGAAAAACTGGGTTATGACGGGCCGGAAACGCCGGAAGCCATGACGCTGTTCATTCGCCAGAAGATCCGTGAGGATTTCCTCAGTGCAGAGGTCGGCGTAACCGGCTGTAATTTTGCCGTCGCGGAAACCGGCTCCATTTGTCTGGTCACCAATGAAGGTAATGCCCGGATGTGCACCACGTTGCCCAAAACACACATTGCGGTGATGGGCATGGAGCGTATCGCCCCTACGTTTGAAGAAGTGGATGTCCTGATCACCATGCTGGCACGTAGCGCGGTCGGGGCGCGTTTAACCGGTTATAACACCTGGCTCACCGGACCGCGTGAGGCCGGACATGTCGATGGCCCGCAGGCGTTCCATCTGGTCATTGTCGACAATGGTCGCTCACAGATACTCGGTTCCGAATTCAGCGACATCCTGCGCTGCATTCGCTGTGGCGCCTGCATCAATACCTGCCCGGCGTATCGTCACATAGGCGGGCACGGTTACGGCTCCATCTATCCCGGCCCGATTGGCGCCGTCATTTCGCCACTATTGGGCGGCTATCGGGACTTCAAGGAGCTCCCCTATGCGTGCTCGCTGTGTACCGCCTGCGACACCGTCTGCCCGGTGCGTATTCCACTTTCGACGCTGATTCTCAAGCATCGTCGTGTCATGGCAGAGAGCGGGATAACGCCAAAAACAGAACAACGCATAACGAAAATGTTTTCCTACGTAAATAGCCATCCGACGCTATGGAAGGTCGGTATGATCGCGGGTGCCCGCGCAGCCAGCATGCTAATCAAAAAAGGCAAAATGCCGATTGAAATTGGCGCGATCGGCGAATGGACCGAAGCACGCGACTTACCGGATGCCGATGGCGAAAGTTTCCGCAGCTGGTTTAAGAAACATCAGGCAAGAGGGAATAAATAATGGAAAACCGAGATAACTTTCTGGCCGACATCGCCCGTCAGCTTGGTCGCAAGGTTCGTCACATCCCCGACCCTTTGCCAACACCCGCTAATAATTATGCCAGCACGCGGCTGACGGAACTGACCCTTCAGCAACGTTGCGACGCATTTACCGATGTCGCCGCCAACGTCATGCTGGCGCACTGCGAGATCGTCAGCGAAGCTGACGCCGCACAGGCCGCTTATCGCCTGTGCGACAAATATGGCCATGCGCCGGTGATCGTCAGCGACGATCGACGTCTGGTTGAATTGGGGATCACTGAATGCTTACAGCGCGAATGCCAGGCGACGGTTTGGGATCCGCGTCTTGGTGAAGAGAACATCCGGCTGGCGGAACAGGCCAAAGTCGGCGTGGTCTATGCGGAGCATGGGTTAACCGAATCTGGTGGCGTGGTGCTCTTTTCCGCACCGGAACGCGGCAGATCCGTCAGCCTGCTGCCGGAATCCTCAATTTTTGTAATACGCAAAAGCACGCTGTTACCGCGCGTCGCCCAATTGGCTCAGCGCCTCCATCAGATGGCGCAAAACGGTGAGCGAATGCCGTCTTGCATCAATATCATTGGCGGCCCCAGCTCCACCGCCGATATTGAGCTCATCAAAGTTGTCGGCGTCCACGGCCCGATTCACGCAGCCTACCTTATCATTGAAGACTGCGAATAGCCGTTGCCTGTGTGGATAAAAGTAAAAGGCCGGAGCGCGCTGCATGCGCCCCGGCCTTTATGTATCAATCACGTCATTGTGTTATCAGACGTTACCCCACAACAGCGCACCGTTGCGGGCGCGTCCCCTCGCGGCAACGATCCTGCAAGGAAGGCTTACGTCTTACACCGCCAGATCGAAACGATCCGCATTCATGACTTTCACCCAGGCAGCAACAAAGTCATTCACAAACTTCTCTTTGTTGTCGTCCTGCGCATAAACCTCAGCGTAAGAACGCAGAATGGAATTGGAGCCAAAGACCAGATCCAGACGCGTCGCCGTCCATTTGACTTCACCCGTTTTACGATCGCGGATTTCATACAGGTCCTTACGGTAGGGTTTCCAGGTATATTTCATGTCCGTCAGATTCACGAAAAAATCGTTTGTCAGGACGCCTTCCCGATCGGTAAATACGCCGTGTTTTGTACCGCCGTAGTTCGTTCCCAGCACGCGCATCCCGCCAACCAGCACCGTCATCTCATTCGCCGTCAACCCCATCAACTGCGTGCGATCGAGCATAAGTTCTTCCGGACTTACTGCATAATCTTTCTTCAGCCAATTACGGTAGCCGTCATGCAGCGGTTCGAGAACGTCAAAAGACGCCGCGTCGGTCAGGGCATCGGTCGTATCGCCACGACCGGGGGCAAAAGGTACAGTCACATCCACACCCGCTGCTTTGGCTGCACGTTCAATGCCTACGCTCCCGCCCAGTACAATGACATCTGCCACACTGGCGCCTGTCGCGGCGGCGATATCCTCCAGAACGGCCAGCACGTGGGCCAAACGCTCAGGTTCATTACCTACCCAGTCTTTCTGCGGTGCGAGACGGATACGCGCGCCGTTAGCCCCGCCACGTTTGTCGGAAGCGCGGAATGTGCGAGCGCTGTCCCAGGCCGTCGCCACCAGATCGCGAGTAGAAAGGCCGCTTTCTGCGATACGAGCTTTGACGGCATTAACATCATAATCGGTGCGGCCAGCCGGAACCGGATCCTGCCACAGTAAATCTTCCTGCGGGACATCCGGACCAAAGTAACGCGCTTTCGGCCCCATATCACGGTGGGTCAGTTTGAACCACGCACGGGCAAAGACTTCAGAGAAATAAGCCTGATCCCGATAGAATCGTTCAGAGATTTTGCGATATTCCGGATCGACTTTCAGCGCCATATCCGCGTCGGTCATCATCGGGTTATAACGAATAGAGGCGTCTTCCACATCGACCGGTTTGTCTTCTTCTTTGATGCTGACCGGCTCCCACTGCCACGCACCTGCCGGGCTCTTTTTCAATTCCCAGTCATGATTCAACAGCATGTGGAAAAAGCCGTTATCCCATTGCGTCGGATGCGTCGTCCAGGCGCCTTCCAATCCACTCGTGACAGTGTAACGCCCCTTGCCTGACCCCTTAGGGTTACGCCAGCCCAGCCCTTGCTCTTCGACATCCGCGCCTTCAGGTGCGGCGCCCAACAGGCTGGCATCGCCGTTGCCGTGGGTTTTACCCACGGTATGGCCGCCCGCCGTCAGGGCAACGGTTTCCTCATCGTTCATCGCCATGCGAGCAAAAGTAACGCGCATATCCTGTGCGGTGCGCAGCGGATCAGGATGACCGTCAACCCCTTCCGGGTTAACATAAATCAGCCCCATCTGCACCGCCGCCAGCGGATTTTCCAGCGAGGCGCGGTCATCGCTGGCATAGCGTCCTTCGCTTTTCGCCAGCCACTCTTTTTCTGAGCCCCAATAGATATCTTTTTCCGGGTGCCAAATGTCTTCGCGCCCAAAAGCAAAGCCGAAGGATTTCAGCCCCATAGATTCATACGCGATAGTACCGGCAAGAATAATCAGGTCTGCCCAGCTGATTTTATTACCGTATTTCTTTTTGATTGGCCACAGCAGGCGACGCGCTTTGTCGAGGCTGGCGTTATCCGGCCAGGAGTTAAGCGGGGCAAAACGCTGATTGCCTGTTCCGCCGCCGCCGCGACCATCGGCGATGCGGTAGGTACCGGCGGAATGCCAGGCCATACGAATCATCAGGCCGCCGTAATGGCCCCAGTCTGCCGGCCACCATTCCTGGCTGTCGGTCATCAGCGCATGCAGGTCTTTTTTGAGAGCATCGACATCGAGCGTTTTGAGGGCATCGAGATAGTTAAAATTGTTGCCCATCGGGTTGGTCTTACTATCATGCTGATGCAGAATGTCGAGATTGAGGGCATTCGGCCACCAGTCAACATTTGATGTGCCAGCGGAAGTATTTCCGCCGTGCATAACCGGACATTTGCCGGCTGTTTTAATTTTATTCTCGTCCATCGTTCTCTCCCACTATATTGCATTGCCTTAATTGCTGTGCAAGAAGGTGTGCCAGCTCTCCGAGAGCGTGGCCTGACGGCAACGCTATCCTCAAACTATTCCCTCTCTGTTAGGCAAAATAGTGACAGAGTGTCCCTATGATTTATAATTGTATCGGCTAACTTCTGCGATAGATTAAGCTGATTAAAGATGGCTAAAATACATGCGTTACCTATCATCATCTACCTTGATTACAGTATCGCAATTCACTTTGAGATAAGAACGTTATGAAGACAGCTTCATCAGAATCAAACCGCTAACGATAAGCAGTGCAGCAATGATTCTCGTCGCACTGGCTGGCTCATGGAGGAAGAGCAATCCGACAATAAACGCCCCCACCGCGCCAATCCCCGTCCAGATGGTGTAGGCCGTTCCCAGCGGGAGAGACTTCATCGCCATTGAGAGCAACACAAAGCTGACAATCATAGCGATGCACGTCACCACTGACGCGCCCACTTTCGTGAACCCATCAGACAGCTTCATACTATAAGACCAGATAATTTCAAACAGACCGGCAAGCACTAATAGAAACCAGGCCATATCCTGTTCTCCTTTCACATCGAATATGGGTCGTCCCGTTAGTCCTTTTCACGACAAAGGTCGTCCCTTGTCAGGATGGTGATGCGCAAAACGTCACCATATCGTTGCCCCGCCAGAGAGTAAAGTCTTTGCACAAACGGCCTGAGGTCGTAATGCGGCATAAAAATGAACGGCAACAGCGGCCTATTTTGCTTACGCCACCACTTTATTCGACAAATCAGGCTAAACATTCAACACTTGAAAGTGGATGATAAACAAAGCGCTTGCCAGCGACGCCGGAGCCGTCCATAATAGCGCCCATTCCAGATAATGGAATAAAGAAAGACATTCTAATCATAATGTTACCGATTGAAATGTCATCTTCTGTACGACCGTAGCTCAGTTGGTTAGAGCACCACCTTGACATGGTGGGGGTCGGTGGTTCGAGTCCACTCGGTCGTACCAATTTCCTGTTTTATGGCATTATCCCGTCATTAAAAGAAGAAATGACTTTTCTTCTCTTCCTGTGAATTTATTGATTTCCCTGTTGGATCCGGCAGCGTTGTATGCGTCCAATGTCTATTGTCTATATAGATAAGTGTGATGACAGATTCCGACCGTTGCGCGATTTCGCGGAGAGCCAGCGGCGCGCGTTGAGCCGCCACGCTTCCCCGCGTGTTCCAACGCGACGCGCAGGAACACACTGACAGAATAAAACCCTATTCACAATGACGTCTTCAATGACCGGGACGACAGGCCGTAGGTTTCCAGATAGAGCACGGTGGCGGCAACGCGTGAACGCACGTTCAGTTTACGCAGCATGTTGCGGATATGCACTTTGACCGTTTCTTCAGAAATATACAGTACCGCGGCGATCTGCTTGTTCGACAGACCCGCCGCCACTTCCTGAAGCACATCCAGTTCACGCTCCGTCAACGCGGCGAATGGCGACGGCGTATCCTGAATGGCAATACGGTGGTGCAACACCTCCCGCACTTGCTCGCTGAAAGCCGAGTCGCTGCGAATCGCATCCAATAACAGCTCCGGGGCGCTGTCTTTAAGCAGGTAACCGTCAGCCCCCGCATCCATCAACGTATAAATGTCACAGGGCGCATCGGAGACCGTCAGCACAATCACGCGGGCGCTAATCCCGTCGCGCCGCAGTGCGTGAAGCGTATCCAGACCGCTCAATCCCTTCATATTGAGATCGAGCAAAATAATATCGGGAGAATCCCTGTTCGCGAGACTCAACGCCTCCATGCCGTTACTGGCTTCCCCTATCACGTCAAAGGTGGCGTCAGTGGCGAGCAACTGACGAATTCCCCGACGCATAAGCGGATGATCGTCGACGATCAACACGCGATAAGATAGTTTTTCTGACATGTCCTGCCCCAATGTAATATGGATCTTATTATTTTTATTTATGGTTTATCCCCGATCTGCTTCAAGCCTCACGGGTATCGCTCGAATGATTCAGGGTAAAGCGTGTTGGTATTGTCGCGTTCACGCGCTGCCGTCTGCGCCGCAAAACGGACGCTAACCTGCGTCCCGCCTTCGGGGTGGCGACGAATAGACAACTTTCCGCCTAACCGTTCGGCGCGCTCCTGCATAATGTTTAAACCATAGTGCCCCGCCGGCTCCTCCTGATTCATAATGCCGCAGCCATCATCGCGGATTGCAACACAATGACTGCCATCAGGCTGTGTACGGCAGTTGACGCTAATCGTCGTCGCCTGCGCGTGTTTAATGGCGTTCAGCACCGCCTCACGAATGATTTGCAGCAAATGAACCTGCTGTGGCGCATCCAACGCCTGCGTAGGGATCCGGCAATCTACCGTGATGTTCGCCGGGGTCTGCGCGCGCAGCGGTTCAATCATTTCCTGCATTGCCGCTGGCAAATCGGCCTGTTGCAACGTCAACCGGAACGTGCTCAACAGCTCGCGCAGTTGACGATAAGCATCGCTTAATGCCTGCTCAAAATCTGTGACGATCTGCCGGGCCTGGGCATTTTCTTGCGCTACCGCGCGCTTTAACAACGCCATCTGGATATTCAGATAAGAAAGCACCTGAGCCAATGAATCATGCAGCTCACGCGCGATGGTAGCGCGCTCTTCCATCAACAGCAGTTGCTGATAATGTTTCTGGGCCTGATTAAAATACAGGCCGCGACCCAGCATATTCGCCACGCTTTCCATCAGTTGCGCCGACGGTTGTTGCGTTGACGCCTGCCAGCACAACTGACCAAACTCCACTTCTTGCAAACGGATGGGCAACGCCTGCCATGCGATATGTTCGTCCGGCTGTCCTTCGCATAACCGCCAGTTTTCCCCTACCCGCATTTCCAGACAGCCAACCGTTTCATAGCGGTGAACGATCTGGAGAATCCGCTGGAAACAGTGTCTATCAATCGTGCTGACATTCATCGCCTGCGAACAGTTATACAGTACCTTCAGCATGCGGTTCGCTTCCTGCAAGCGCAGCGTTTTCTGCCGTACCTTGTCTTCCAGAGAACGATAAAGCTTTTGCAATTCGTCAGTCATGCTACTGAACGTTTGCGCCAGTAATCCCAATTCGTTAGGCAGATTGACATCCAGCCGCGCGTGAGTGAAACGCCCTTTCTCGATCGATGCGCAGGCCGCCATCAGTTTATTCAACGGAACGACCACCTGACGACGAATGCGGCGCAGCGTAAAGAAGATCAGTATATAGATAGTGATCGACCCTATTATTGATGTCGCAACAACTATCATCATTTTGCGCTCGGAATAATGTTGCAACGCCAGAACAAAGAGATCGATCTGCGTGACATAGTGGACAATATTGTCCTGATACCACACTTGATCCCCGGCATTCAGGCGCTCATCCATCGTTTTCCAGCTCTGTAACAACGCGGCATAGCGCTCACGAACGTCCTGCGGCACATACCACCGTTCCAGCAGATGAAAAACCGGCGAATCCAGCGTTTGCGCATAGAGACGCCGGTGCTGCGCTAATTCCGCACGCTGCCCCTGTAGGTCATACCCCATACGATAGCTTTGCATCCGCATGGAGCCGGCCACGTTGATCGCTTCCGCATCGCGTAACCCACTGGCTAATGTTAACAGCGCAATGCCCGTCGTGAGGAACGAGAGCAACGCAATATAAAAAAAAGCACGAGCAAGACTGGTTGAGACAGGGCGTTTGACCATCACGACGAATAACCCTCTTTGACGTCATACGGGTAAGTGGGATTTCTGCGCCACTATCACTATCGCGACGCGTCCGGGCAAGCCGGTAGGCCTGCAATCCTGCATAAGCTTGATCCTACACCATCATTTACCCCTAAAGAGTGATTATCGAATACACCCCGGGAGGAATAGTGTAATCCCTATAAAAAAAGCGTGTTTTTATTGAGTATTTCACCCGATGCCGGAGCAACACACTGCCGTAACCAACCTCTCTCGTCGTTCCCTGCTGACCGCGGGTCGGCTGCGTGGCGACAATACGCTACGTCCACCGTGGAGCGGCACGGAAAGTTATTTCCTGGAGAAATGTTCACGTTGCGACGCCTGCGTCAATGCCTGCGAAACCGGAATTATCCAGCGTGGTTCGGGAGGATTTCCCTTCGTTAACTTTCAGCATGGCGAATGCACGTTTTGCTACAGCTGCGCCAGCGCCTGCCCGCAGGCGCTATTTGCCGATCGCCATACCGTACCGTGGACGTACCGCCTGACGATACAGGATACCTGTTTAGCACAGCATCAGGTGGAATGTCGCAGCTGTCAGGACAGCTGTGAAGCCGATGCCATCCGGTTTCGACCCACTGCGGGACGCGTTGCCGCGCCCGCGATCGATACCGCTGCCTGCACCACCTGTGGGGCATGCATCGCCGGGTGTCCCGTTGAGGCGATGACGATGAAAAAAATCACGGCGGCACATCCCCCTCTTCCAGCACGACAGGAAAGCCAATGAGCACAGTTTGGCATGTTTGCAGTTTAGTCGTTCACGTGAACACGGAGCGCATGGCGGCCATAACCGAAACGTTCGCGGCGCTGCCCGGCGTGGAGGTTGCCGCCAGCGACAGTAATACCGGGAAAATGGCCGTGGTGCTGGAGTCAGATTCAGAAGACGCGCTGTTAAAACAAATAGCGTCAATACGCGAGCTTGCAGGCGTACTGGCGGTTTCGCTGGTTTATCACCAGCTTGATGACCAATCTCAGGGTGAGGAAATACCATGAAACTCAGTCGACGACACTTTATGAAGGCTAACGCTGTCGCAGCGGCAGCCGCGGTCGCAGGCATTACCATACCGACCGCCGTTCGCGCCGTAGTCGGCCAGCAAGAGGCCATCCACTGGGATAAAGCCCCCTGTCGCTTCTGTGGCGTGGGATGCGGTGTGCTGGTGGGAACACAGAACGGTCGCATCGTTGCCAGTCAGGGCGATCCTGACGCACCGGTGAACCGGGGATTAAACTGCATCAAAGGCTATTTTCTGCCAAAGATCATGTACGGACAGGATCGACTGACTCAGCCTTTACTGCGTATGCGCAATGGCCAATTCGACAAGGAAGGCGAACTGACCCCGATTTCCTGGGATAAAGCTTTCGACGTGATGGCGGAGAAATTCAAGGCCGCGCTGAAAGAGAAAGGCCCGACGGCAGTCGGGATGTTCGGCTCCGGGCAATGGACGGTATGGGAAGGTTATGCCGCCGCCAAATTGTTCAAAGCGGGCTTTCGCTCCAACAATATCGACCCGAACGCGCGCCACTGTATGGCCTCTGCGGTCGTGGGCTTCATGCGTACCTTCGGTATGGATGAACCCATGGGCTGTTACGACGACATAGAGCAGACCGATGCCTTCGTCCTGTGGGGCTCCAACATGGCGGAAATGCACCCAATCCTCTGGTCGCGCATTACCGATCGCCGTCTGTCGGACAGCAACGTCACGGTCGCCGTGCTATCCACCTATCAGCACCGCAGCTTTGAGCTGGCAGACAACGGCATGGTCTTTACGCCGCAAACCGATCTGGCCATCCTCAATTATATCGCCAACTACATTATTCAAAATAACGCCGTCAATGAAGCATTCCTGAAGCGTCATGTGAACCTGCGCAAAGGCGTGACCGACATCGGGTATGGCCTACGTCCGACACACCCGTTGGAAAAAGCGGCGAAAAACCCCGGTTCCGACGCGTCTGAACCCATGAGTTTTGAAGACTATAAAGCCTTTGTTGCGGAATATACGCTGGAAAAAACGGTCGAAATCAGCGGCGTGCCGGCGGATCAGTTAGAAGCGCTGGCGAAGCTCTACGCCGACCCGAAGAAAAAAGTCATTTCTTATTGGACGATGGGCTTTAACCAGCACACCCGCGGCGTCTGGGCAAACAATCTGGTTTATAACATCCATCTGCTGACGGGCAAAATTTCTCAACCGGGCTGCGGGCCGTTCTCGTTAACCGGTCAGCCTTCTGCCTGCGGTACCGCGCGTGAAGTCGGTACTTTCGCCCACCGTCTGCCCGCGGATATGGTGGTGACCAATGAAAAACACCGCGCGATAGCGGAAAAACGCTGGCAGTTACCGGCAGGCACCATCCCTGAAAAAATCGGTCTGCACGCCATAGCGCAAGATCGAGCGTTGAAGGACGGCACGCTGAATGCCTATTGGGTGATGTGTAACAATAATATGCAGGCCGGTCCGAACATCAATCAGGAACGTATGCCCGGCTGGCGCGATCCGCGTAACTTCATCGTTGTTTCCGATCCCTACCCGACCGTTAGCGCGCTGGCCGCCGATCTGATCTTGCCGACCGCGATGTGGGTGGAAAAAGAGGGCGCCTACGGTAATGCCGAGCGCAGAACGCAGTTCTGGCGTCAACAGGTGAAAGCGCCGGGCGAAGCAAAATCGGATCTGTGGCAACTCGTGAGCTTTGCCAAGCGCTTCACCGTCGAGGACGTGTGGCCGGAAGAGTTATTGGCGCAGAAACCGGCCTACCGCGGTAAGACGCTCTACGACGTACTGTTCGCTAATGATGTCACCACGCGTTTCCCGCTCAGCGAATTAGCGGAAAATCAGTTGAACGATGAATCCCGTGAATTCGGTTTTTACTTGCAGAAAGGCCTGTTTGAAGAGTACGCCGAGTTCGGCCGCGGCCACGGCCACGATTTAGCGCCGTTTGACTATTACCATCAGGTGCGTGGACTACGCTGGCCGGTCGTTGGCGGCAAGGAAACGCAGTGGCGTTACAGCGAAGGGCACGATCCTTACGTAAAAGCGGGTGAAGCCTACCGTTTTTACGGCAAACCCGATGGTAAGGCGGTGATTTTCGCGCTGCCTTATGAACCCGCCGCAGAAGCGCCGGACGACGAGTACGATCTCTGGTTCTCCACCGGTCGCGTGCTGGAACACTGGCACACCGGCAGCATGACGCGCCGTGTACCAGAGCTGCATCGCGCCTTCCCCGAGGCTGTGCTGTTCATTCACCCGCTGGATGCCAAAGCGCGCAATTTGCGACGCGGTGAGAAAGTACGCATCATTTCGCGCCGTGGTGAAATCGTCTCCGTGGTTGAGACGCGTGGCCGCAATAAACCGCCGCGGGGACTGGTGTATATGCCGTTCTTCGACGCCGCGCAGATGACCAACGTCCTGACGCTGGATGCGACCGACCCGCTGTCGAAAGAAACGGATTTTAAGAAATGTGCCGTCAAGCTGGCGAAGGTATAACGCATGGCGCGCCCGGAAAATACGCCTCCTGCTCGCCGCCGCTTTCTGCGTGACGCCGTCCGCGCCGTGGCGGGGTTATCCGCCGCGGTCACGATACTCGGCATGCAGCAGCGGCGGGCTCAGGCTGACGCGGTCCGGCTACGTCCGCCGGGCGCGCTGTCGGAGGCGGCGTTTTCCGGTGCCTGCATACGTTGTGGCCAATGTGTTCAGGCCTGCACGTATGACACGCTGAAGCTGGCGACGCTGGTTTCCGGTCCCGCAGCCGGCAGTCCTTACTTCGTCGCGCGCGATATTCCGTGCGAAATGTGCGAGGACATTCCCTGCATCGCCGCCTGCCCCAGCGGCGCCTTACAGTCGCTGGAAGCGATTGACGACGCCCGTATGGGATTAGCCGTGTTGCTCGACCAGGAGAACTGCCTGAGCTATCAGGGGCTACGCTGCGATGTCTGCTATCGCGTCTGTCCGCTCATCGATAGCGCCATCACACTGGAGCCAGAACGCAATCCCCGAACCGGAAAACACGCCCGTTTTTTGCCGACGGTACATAGCGATGCCTGTACCGGCTGCGGAAAATGTGAAAAAGCCTGCGTGCTGGAACAGGCCGCGATCAAAGTTTTGCCGCGCACACTGGCAAAAGGCGAACTCGGGCACCACTACCGTTTCAATTGGCTGGAGGCGCGCGATGGCAAATCGTAAGCAAGATGCCGGACGAGAGGCCCGGATAAAAAAAGGCTGGTGGCGCAGCCACCGCTGGCTGGTTATGCGCCGTCTGACCCAGTCTTTGGTGCTGCTCCTGTTTCTCTGCGGGCCGCTGCTGGGGTTTTGGATCCTGCGCGGTAACTACAGCGCCAGCATCGTGCTTGACACCGTGCCGCTCAGCGATCCGCTGATGATTCTGCAAAGTCTCGCCAGCGGTCATCTGCCCGCCGCCCTCGCGCTGGTTGGCGCGCTGATTATTACCCTGAGCTATGCGCTGGCAGGTAAGCGTCTGTTCTGTAGCTGGGTCTGCCCCGTCAATCCGCTTACCGATTTGGCCGCCTGGCTGCGTCGTCGGTTCGGCATCACCGCCTCGGCGACGCTCCCTCGCAATCTGCGTTATCTGCTGTTGGTGCTTATCCTGGCGGGAAGCGCGCTGACGGGAGGACTACTGTGGGAGTGGGTTAACCCTGTCTCGCTGACAGGCCGCGGGCTGATTTTCGGGTTTGGCGCAGGCATCTGGCTGCTGCTGGCGCTGTTTCTGTTTGATTTACTGGTCGTGGAACACGGCTGGTGTGGGCACCTGTGTCCGACGGGCGCGCTGTATGGCGCGCTTGGCGGTAAAGGCGCGCTGGTTGTGGATGCCGCCGGGCGCGAACGCTGCACGCGCTGTATGGACTGCTTTCACGTCTGTCCAGAGCCGCAGGTACTGCGCGCCCCCTTGCTGGATAAACACAGTCCGGTACAGATCGCTGACCGGGACTGCATAACATGCGGACGCTGTATAGATGTCTGCGCTGAAGACGTTTTTAAAATAACCCTTAGATGGAAATCGGGAGCAAAGTCATGAAAAGCCTGAGAACGGGATGGTTTCGCTGGATCGCCGCCCTGGCGATAATGAGCAGTGCGTTGGCTACTGCGCAGGTCGATTTAAGCCAGTCGCCGGAAGTCTCCGCGACGCAGCCGGGAAATAGCCGGATGCCGAAGCAGCAGGAGCGTATGGCGCTCAACTATGTCAACCAGCCGCCAATGATCCCCCATAGCGTGGATGGCTATCAGGTCACGCCGACCTTTAACCGCTGCATACAGTGCCACGGCGTCGAGAACTATCGTTCCACCAGCGCCCCCCGCGTCAGCCCGACCCACTTTATCGACAGAGACGGCAAAGTGCTGAGCAACGTGGCGCCCGCTCGCTATTTCTGCCTGCAATGTCACGTGCCGCAAGCCGACGCCGCCCCGATTACCGGCAACACGTTCACCCCTTCTAAAGGTTTTGGACAGTGAGGTTTACGATGAAACAACCTGGAAAAGCGGGACGATTACAGCAATTATGGCAATGGTGGCGTCGTCCAAGCCGGCTGGCGTTGGGCACGTTGCTTATCATCGGTTTTGCCGGCGGCATTTTCTTTCTGGCCACCTTCCACAAAGGTATGGAAATGAGCAATAGCGAGGCATTCTGCATCAGCTGCCATGAAATGCGCAACACCGTATATCAGGAATATATGGAAACCGCGCACTACAGCAACCGCAGCGGCGTGCGCGCCACTTGCCCGGATTGCCATGTTCCACACGAGTTTGTGCCGAAAATGGTGCGTAAAATTCAGGCCAGTAAAGAGCTGTACGGCAAAATCATGGGCACGATTGATACGCCACAAAAATTCGAAGCACACCGGCTAACGATGGCGCAGAACGAATGGCGGCGCATGAAAAATAACAATTCTCAGGAATGCCGCAACTGCCACAACTTTGACTATATGGACTTCTCAGGGCAAAAAACGGTCGCGGCGCAAAAACACAGCGAAGCGATAAAACTCGGTCAAACCTGTATCGATTGCCACAAAGGCATCGCACACAAACTGCCGGACATGCACGGCGTCAAAAGCGGGTTATAACCCGCGTCTCCTTGTAACTCACGGGACGGCGTATGCCGTCCTCACCACAAGCGGAAACATCTGCCGCAAAATAACAATGAACGAAGTTCAGTCTTTTGATTTTATGGGATTAGCTCGCGTAAAAAATCGCGCTGAGGTGGGCGTAGCCGCCGGATGAGCGGCATGGACGCCGCGAAAGCCTGCGCCGCGTATGGAACGCGTCGCAGGCGGTCCGAACAGCGGATACGAACGCCGAAGGCACCGCGAAGCGGCGCGACTTACCGCAACAAGTCAGGGATCACGGGGCGGCGTCGGGCGCGTACTGCAACGGTTGCAGAAAAAAACGTTGGATAATGCGCACGAAACTTTCACAGTAATAACAAAAAAAAACAGAAATAACAGAAACAACAAAAGGGCGATATCTCGCCCTTTTGTTATTGATGGTGAAGATAAAAAGGATTTATTTCCCCGTGACCGCCTGAACCGACAGTGACGCCTTCGCCTGCGCAATACTGCGCTCAATGACCGCGCGGCGTGTATCGTTTTGCGGCAGCAGTTTCAGCATCGCTTGCCAGGCGTCAATCGCTTCCTGATAGCGCTGGGCTTCATAGGCATTGAAAGCCATCAGGCTCAGTACGCGCACATTGGTTGAGCCGGACTTCAGCAGTTCACGCAGCATTTCGCCACCGCGTTGGCTATCACGCGGGTTGGTGGAACGTGACAGCAGGTCGGCGTAATCCAGCGCCAGATCCGTATTTTTCGGGTCGAGCTGGAATGCTTTGGCAAACGCCTGCAAGGACATGTCATAATTATTCAGCAGGCCCGCAATGCGCCCCAGCATCCACCAGTCTTGTGGATTGTCTGGCTGCGCCTCTAGTTGGCTGCGCAACCCCAGACCGAGACGCGCCACCTCTTCAATGGTCAGCGGTTCGGCATCCGGATCCAACGCTCGCTTCATCAGGTCCGGCGTTAACGCAACAACCTGCTGTAATTCCTGCACCCGATTAACCGCTGAGGTTTTCCAGAATACGCCGAGGCTGACAATCACCAGCAACAGCACGCCCGGCAGCAACATCCAGCGGCTCAGCGGACGCGATTGTGCTCTGGCACCGACAGGAATATCCTGTAGGAGCGTATGCTGAAGTTCCTCCACCATGGGGATTCGTTCCTGTTCATTGGCGACATCCACGTTCAGTTCACGCAGCCGATCGCGATACAGCGCCTGATTAATCGCGTCCCGATCGTATTCCTCCCCTGACGACCACGGCACCAGCAGCAGCGTGGAAAGCGCAATAAGCGATAAAACAATGATGACCGTCAGTAACATCATTTTGGTTTCCCCTCGCTGTCCAGCAATTGACGCAAACGTTTTTTATCCTGTTCGCTCATCGGCGCTCTGGCCCGCTTAGTACGGCGCGCGCGCCGAATAATCATCCCGCAGCCCGCCGCCAGAAACAGCGCGGGCAGCAGCCAGAGCAGGATCGTAAAAGGCGTGATCGGCGGCTCATACGTCACAAAGTAACCGTAACGATCCACCATATAGTCGACAACCTGCTGCTTCGTCTGCCCCTGCTGCATCAGTTCGTAAACTTTTTGCCGCATATCCGCGGCGATCATCGAATTGGAATCAGCGATGCTGTTATTCTGGCATTTCGGGCAACGTAACTGCATCGTTAGCTCACGAAACTGTTGTTCCTGCGCGTCATTGTCAAAATGTAATGTCTCTGAGGCGGCCAACGCGCCGAGCGACAACAACAGAGCAATAAAAAAAACGATCGCTTTCACGCCCCGTCCTCCCGGCTGTATTTCTCCCACAGCGGCTGTAACGTTTCCCGCCACACTTGCAGATTGAGATCGCCCGCATGGCGATAGCGAATGATGCCCTGTCCGTCGATCAGAAAGGTTTCCGGCGCGCCATACACGCCCAGATCCAGTCCCAACATGCCGTCGCCATCAAACAGACTCAGCGCATAGGGGTTGCCCAGCGTCTTCAGCCACTCGATCGCTTTGGGGCGCTCATCTTTATAATTCATGCCCACAACGCGAACGCCCTGCGTCGACAGCGTATTAAGAAATTGGTGCTCCGCGCGGCATGTCGGGCACCAGGTCGCCCAGACGTTCAGCAGTAGCGGTTTGCCATCGCGCAGTTCAGACTGGCTGTAAATCTTTCCCGGCTGCTCCAGCGATTCCAGCCGGAACGCTGGGATCGGTTTGCCAATCAGGGCTGACTCCAGCCGCATGGGATCGTCGCCGTCGCTGTTGCGCACCAGTTGCCACAGCAACGCTGTCGCCAGCAGTAAAAACAGAACGAGCGGGATTAACAATATCTTACGACTCATGATGATGCCTCTCTCACGGCACGGCGCAGGCGGTAGCGCGGGTCAAACATGCACAGGATGCCGCCTAACGCCATCAGCCCGCCGCCGTACCAAATCCAGCGGATAAAGGGTTTGTAATAGAGCCGTACCGCCCAGCTTCCGTCATCCAGTTCCTCGCCCAAAGCGGCATACAGATCGCGCGTCACGCCCGCATCAATGGCCGCTTCTGTCATAATCGCCCCGCTGGTGTTGTAAAAACGCTTTTCCGTTTTCAACGTCGCTTCCGGCTTGCCGTGACGCGTGACTTCAATCGTTCCTTTGCCGCTGTGCCAGTTCGGCCCCACCACATCACGCACGCCTTGAAACGTAAAATGATAATCATGGATTTGTATGCTGTCCCCCGCCCGCATCCGCACATCCCGCTCAACGCTATAATTCTGGCTGAATGCGATCCCGACCACCGTCACCGCCAGCCCAAGATGCCCGCACACCATCCCCCACTGGCTCAGGGAAAGTGAGGTCAAACCGCGCAGCAGACCATGACGTCGGGTTGCATTGGCATGCAGGTCGTACAACGTTAAGAAGAAGACCCAAAGCGCCATCGACAGGCCGACTATCGTCATGGCGACAAGGGAATCCTGTAGCAGCCAAGGGAGCAGCAGCGACAGCGCGGCGGTCACCGCCATTGCCATCAGCAGCAGCTTACGCAGCTTTTGCGGCTCGTCGCGCCGCCAGCGAACCAGCGGACCTACACCCAACAGTAAGGCAAAAGGCGCCATTAACAGGGTAAACATCGTGTTGAAAAATGGTGCGCCAATCGAGATGCTGCCCAGACCTAGCTGTTTATGCACCAGCGGCAGCAGTGTTCCCAGCAGTACGACAAGCGTAGCGGCCATCAGGATCAGGTTATTGCCGAGCAGGAAGGTTTCACGCGACCAGAGCGAATTCGTTACCCGCGCCCGCACCCGGTTGCCTTTGATGGCGAACAGCAGTAACGAACCGCCGATGACAATGACCAAAAACGCGAGAATAAACATGCCACGCGCCGGATCGGAGGCGAATGCATGCACCGACACCAGAACGCCGGAACGCACCAGAAACGTCCCCAACAGGCAGAGCGAGAACGCGCCGATGGCCAGCAACACCGTCCAGGCTTTAAAGCTGCCGCGTTTTTCGGTGACCGACAGCGAATGCAGCAATGCCGTGCCCACCAGCCACGGCATCAATGACGCGTTCTCGACCGGATCCCAGAACCACCAGCCGCCCCAGCCCAGCTCGTAATACGCCCAGCCCGAGCCGAGTACGATACCCAACGTCAGGAATGACCAGGCCGCCTGTGTCCACGGTCGTGACCAGCGAGCCCACGCGCTGTCCAGTCGCTCAGCCAGCAGCGAGGCGACCGCAAACGCAAACGCCACGGAGAACCCGACGTAACCCATATAAAGCAGCGGAGGGTGGACGATGAGCCCAACATCCTGCAAAAGCGGATTGAGATCGCGCCCGTCAATCGGATACTCCGGCAACGTGCGTGTAAAAGGATTCGACGTCAGAATGATGAACAGCAAAAAACCGACATTGATCATCCCCATCACCGCCAGCACGCGGGCGACCGCATCCAGCGACATTCCGCGGCTGAAAACCGCCACGGCAAAAGTCCAGCCGCTCATCAGCAGCACCCAGAGCAGCAGCGACCCTTCGTGGGCACCCCACGCCGCCGCAACGCGATACCATACCGGGAGCGCACGGTTCGAGTTATTTGCCACGTAGAGGACGGTAAAATCATTGATCACCAGCGCATGCACCAACACGAGGAAGGCGGCAAGAATGCATGCGAACAGCGCCCAGGCAAGAGGGCGAGCCAACGCCATCAGACGGGTGTCCTGACGCGACGCGCCCCACAGCGGATATATGCTAAGCAACAGCGCCACGCCCAGCGCCAGACAAAGCAGATAATTACCGACTTCAGGCATCATAAGGGATTACCTTCTTTGGCCGTCGTCGGCGCATGCCCGTGCTCTCCTTCCATCGCCGCTTTGATTTCTGGCGGCGTGTAATTTTCGTCATGGCGGGCCAGCACTTCTTTCGCCGTAATATGATCGTCGGTATCCAGAACGCCCTGCGCCACAACGCCTTGTCCCTCACGGAACAGATCCGGCAGCATTCCGTTGTAGGTCACATCGACCGATCCTTGCGCATCATAAACGGTGAAACGGACTGCCAGACTTTGGCTGTCGCGGCGCACGCTGCCCGGCATCACCATGCCGCCAACGCGCAGGCGCTGCCCGATCGCCGGTTTTTCCTGCGTTTCGTTCTTGCCGTAAAGAATTTCGCTGGGCGTGTAAAAGAGGTCGATATTTGAACTCAACGCATACAGCGTCAACGCGACGGTCAACACCGCGCCACAGACGACGGCCAGAATGGCATAGAGGCGAGTTTTACGCGGCGCACTCATGGCGTCACCTCCACCGAGTCCGATTGGCGAGCCGCGCGTTTGCGTTGCTCGCGCGCCTGCTGACGGCGAATGTCGTTCAGCAATGTCCGCCGACGCCAAAGGGTATGGCCGATCAATGCGCCCAGCGGCAACAGCGTGAGCGCCACGGCCAGCCAGACGTAAAAGGCATAACCGCCCATCGCAAAGAATGCCTGCCAACTGGTGAAAGCGATGTTCATCGTGCTACCCCTCCTTTATTGACCAATGCTGCCACCCAGGGTGCCCGGCGCTGCTGCATCAGGATCAAATTTCGCAGCCGCATAAGTGACAACGTCACGAAAAGGCTCATGAATCCCAGCATCATGATGCGCAGCGGCAGGCGCATGGCGGGATCGATGGTTTTCTGCATTTTCGTCGATGCCTGATGCAGGGTATTCCACCACTCGACGGAGAAATGGATAATGGGCAAATTCACCACCCCCACCAGTACCAGAATCGCCGCCGCACGACCAGCCAGACGGCGGTCATCAAATGCGTTATAGAGCGCGATGATACCCACGTAGAGAAACAGCAGCACCAGCTCCGACGTCAGACGCGCATCCCAGACCCACCACGTCCCCCACATCGGTTTACCCCAGGTGGAGCCGGTGGTCAGCGCGATAAAGGTAAACACCGCGCCAACCGGCGCCATCGCCGCCACGGCAAGCTCCGCGGTTTTTGACTGCCGGATCATGCCGACCAGCGCGAACATCGCCATCACGGCATAGACGCCCATCGACCACACGGCCGCAGGCACGTGCAGATACATGATGCGATACCCTTGCCCTTGCTGATAATCCGCAGGCGCAAAGCCAAAACCTAACAGGCAGCCGCCTATCAGCAACGCGGCGCTTATCAGGGCAAACCATGGGACAAGCTTGCCGCAACGCCCATAAAGACGCTCCGGTTGCGTAAGCTGATCGTTTTTTTTCAACATAATCATGTGCTCACTCTGCGTAAAACTCATCCCTGCGGGACGATAAAGGCGATCCTGAGATCGATAAATTATTGTATGCTCACCCGCAACGCCGCCGCCGTGGCGAACGGGCTCAGGGTAGCGCTGCCCGCCAGAAAGGCGCCGAGAATCGCCAGATACCCGCCGACCGGCAGTTGCATCATCGCGGCTTCCACTGCTGCCGTGGCGAAAATCAATAGCGGTATGGTTAAGGGCAGGACCAGAAGGCTTAACAATACGCCGCTGCGGCGCAGCCCAACCGTTAACGCAGCGCCGATAGCGCCCAGAAAGCTGAGCGTTGGCGTACAGAGCAGCAGCGTTAATGCCATCACCCACCAGCCGTGGCGATCCAGCCCAAACAGAAGCGCCGCCAGCGGTGAAAGCAGCAATAGCGGCAACCCGCTGACCACCCAGTGCACCACAACCTTCGCCAGCACCACGAGCGGTAACGGTAAAGGCAGTAGCGTCAGTTGCTCCAGCGATCCATCCTGATAGTCGTCACGGAACAGGCGATCCATCGCCAATAAAGAAGCGAGTAATGCCGCCACCCATACCACACCGGGCGCGACGCGCGCCAACAGCTGTGGCTCCGGCCCAATAGCCAGAGGAAATAAGATAAGCACAATCAGGAAGAACCACAGAGGGTTGAGAATCTCCGCGCTATTACGCAACGCAACGCGCAGTTCCCGCGCAATCAGCCGCCGCATTATGGCGTTTCCTCACCTGGCGTTAAATGAAGACAGCGAATGTCCTTAGCGAAGGGACGCAACGGCTGATGCGTGGTGACAATAATGATGCCCTCGTGTGCAATATGGCGCTCCATGCGCTGTGTCAGCATTTCGACGCCCGCCACGTCAAGTGCGGTTAGCGGTTCATCCAAAATCCAGAGCGGCGCATCCGTCAGCCATAAACGCGCCAGCGCGACGCGCCTCTGCTGGCCTGCCGAAAGACGCGCCGTCGGCACGTCCTCATAGCCCGACAATCCGACCGCCGCCAGCGCCTGCCAGCGCGCCTCCTGACGCTGCTGCGGATAAAAAAAACGCAGATTCTCTTCACCGGTCAGGACACTCTTGATGCCCGGCTGATGGCCTAGCCACAGCAGTTGCTGATTAAAACGCTCACGGATACGGTGAATTCGTTGTCCCTGCCAGCAAACTTCCCCCGATTCGGGCGTCGCTAAACCGCTTAAAATGCGCAACAGCGAAGTTTTTCCCACCCCGTTAGCACCGGCAATCTGCACCATTTCTCCGGGACTGGCCGTAAACGACAACGCGCTGAACAGCACATGCTCATCACGTAGACAAACCACATCGCGCGCTTCTAACATCGGGGAGCCACTCCTTACTTCATAAGTGGGTATAGAATAACATGCTGCCCTTACTCCCCCCTCTCGGGGGCCGTAACCATAAAGAGTTAATCTCTTTTATTAAGATCAATAAAGTCGGTGATTCCGGTTATCCCTATCATCGAGTCGTATCGAAAACCACGCCGACACGCCTAAACCGGAAATCTATTGGGCATATTTTTATGCAGCCGCCGAGATCGTTTCGTGCGCTACAAGACCGTCATTTTATGCTACCGCTTAGCACGCGCCCGACGCAGGGCGACTCAATCGCCGTAGCCCTGCGAGCCCTGGCTTCCGGCTAAATTATGCCGCTGCGCGGTGCCATCGGTGTTCATGAGCACTATCCGAGCCCACCGCTGCATAATTTTTACGCCGTATAACAGCAAAACCCGCCATAAACTGCGGCAGTGATGTATAAGAGACGGTTAAAGCGAAACTTATCGCCTACTATTTCTGGCTATTCTTCAGCAGCGTCGCCGTGTTGATCGCCTCGATCAGTTGAACGCGATTCACCCGCGGGCTATAGGTATCCAGCAAGCGCTGCCAAAGCGTAATCGCACGTGCATAGTCGGCCTTCAGAAACGCGTCGGACGCCAGCAGCATCAGCGCCGTCACTTCATCGGCATCCAGCGCCAGCGCCTTATCGAGCATGTCCTGCGTGGGCGGCGTGATAACCTGACCGGCCTGGTAATACAGCACCGTCGCCAACGCCGAATACAGTTCAGCGCTGTCGCCCTTCAACGCAATCGCCTGCCGATAGGCACGCAGCGCGTGGTCATAGGCGTTGCGATAAAGATAATATTCCCCCAGTTCGGCCCACAGGACGCTGTTACCCGGCGTTTTGCGAATGTTGTCCTGCAAGGCGGCGAGCTGCTTTTCCTGCTGCTGCGCGACACTGAAATCGTGTAGCGGATCGGCAAGCCGCTGGCGTTCCTCCTGAACGAGTACACCCCGCTGGCCCAGCGCATAGAACGTGGCGCTCCCCAAAAAGATAGCGATGATCGTGACCACCACGATGCCGACGGGCATCGGGCGCGGCACAGAGGAAGAGGATTGGGTTAACGGCAGATCCTGGGCCAGCTCGCGACCCAACATCCTGGCCTCATGTTCAGACAAGTGCTTCACTGCCTGTTCACACTGAAACTGCCAGATGCGCTCAGCTAAACGCGGTAGCGTGTCCTGCGCCTCCGTTTTGCGCAGAGGCAACAGTGGCCATAGCAGACAGGCGGTCAGTGCGAGAATGGCGACAGTGATAAACGCAACATTTAACAGGTTCATGGCCGCGATCCCCGGTTGTGGCGTCGTATCACCCGCCACGCAATCATCGCGATCGCTAACAGCAAAACCAGCGGCGTGAGCCAAAGGATGCCGGTTTGCCGGTTCATCGGCGGGTTGTACTGGACAAAATCACCGTAACGCTGATGCATAAACGCGATAATTTCCGACTTGCTTTTACCCTGCTCCACCATGGAAAAAACCTCATGGCGCATGCTGACCGCCACGGGCGAATTCGATTCCAGCAGGCTCTGGTTCTGGCACTGCGGGCAGCGTAACTCCCCGGCGATCGCCATTGCGGCCTGACGCTGCGACGGGCTGGTAAACGCCCAGGTATCCACCACCTGAGCCGAGGCGGAAAAAATCAGCAGCATGAGAAGCAACGCCATATGTTTAACCATAGATCCTTCGCCCCCGAAACCACCCCAGCAGTGCACCCGCCACCATCAACAGGCCGCCGCCCCATATCCAGCGAACGCCGGTTTGCACATAGAAACGCATGGCATAGCGGTTTTCGCCGGTTTTCTCGCCCATCACCGCATACCATTCCCTGATCGGCCCCCAGGCTACGCCCGGCTCGATCATCTGCTGTTTGCGGGCGTGGTAATAACGACGCTCTGGCACGACGTGAGCGACCAGCGAGTCGCCACGATAAATCGCAATCATGGCCTGCTCCGCGGTGTAATTCTGCGCCGCCACCAAATCAAGCTGTAAAAATCGAAAATGATAGTCACCCAGCGCGACCTGCTCTCCTTGTCCCACATTGGCGCTGATTTCCTGTTTGCTGCCCGCAGAGAACGCCACCCCCAAAGCGAACAACGCCACGCCCGTATGCGCTAACAGTGCGGGAAGCTGCTGGCGTAGCGCCGACAGCGGTTGTAACCACTGTGCGGCCATGACCCAACCGACCAGAAGCGCAGCCAGCGCGACGGCGACGCCATACGGCCATGAAATCAACGCGGTGACGATGCCGATCGCCAGCGCCATGCCAAAACGCCGGGCAGACCACCGCGCACTGCGTTTCCAGCCGCCACCCGCTGCTATCCCGATGAGCAGCAGCATCAGGCCACCGAAGGGCAAGAGCACAAGGTTAAAATAGGGCGCGCCCACGGAGAGCCTTCCCCAACCCGCCAGGCTATAAATCATCGGATACAAAGTGCCAATCAGCACCACCAGCGCGACGGCGCTGAAAAACAGCAACGCCAGCAGGATGGCAACTTCCCGCGACCAGCCGGAGAAACGGGCGGCAGGATGAATTAGCTGAGCGCGCCAGCCGTAAACCGCCAACGCTGCCATGCTTAAACCGGCAAACAGCAGAAACAACGGCATGCCTCTGTCATGATCAAGGGCGAACGCATGGACGGAAACCAGTATCCCGGAGCGTACAATCAGCGTGCCCAGCAGACATAACATGCACGTCAGCAGCGCGAGTATCAGCGACCAATGGCGGAAGATGCCGCGCATGCGGGTGACGAACAGGCTGTGAAGTAAGGCTGTGGCCGTTAACCACGGAAGCAGCGAGGCGTTCTCTACCGGATCCCAGAACCACCATCCTCCCCAACCGAGTTCGTTATAGGCCCACCACGACCCCAGGATGATCCCCAGCGTTAACAGGCTCCAGGCGGGCAACGCCCAACGCCAGCAAAGCCAGGCGGGCGCCGTAAATTCACCGTGAATCAGCGCCGCTAACGCCAGTGCCGCGCCCACGGTTAACCCGCCATAGCCGAGATAGAGCAACGGCGGATGAAGAATAAGACCAATGTGTTGCAGCATCGGATTGAGATCCCGTCCCGCCACCGCAGGCGGGAAGAGACGCACAAAGGGATCGGAAAAAAAGACAATAAACACCAATAGCGCCGCCGCTACCACGGCGAGTATCGCCAACGTGAGCGGAAACAGATCGCTCGTCGCCTTGCGATAACGGCAGGCGAACGCGGCGCTCCAGCCGCACAGACATACCAGCCACAGCAACAACGACCCTTCATGTCCGCCCCAGACCGCCGCCATTTTTAGCCCCAGCGGTAAATCGCGGTGGCTATGCTGGGCGACATAGTTGACGGAGAAATCATCCTGCACCACGCTCAGCGTCAGCGCGATAAACGCGAACAGCACAAGGCCAAACAGCACCAACGTCCAGCAACGCGCCAGTCGGTAAGTGCCAGACCAGCGCCGATAATAACCTGAAAATGTCAGCAGCGCCGTCGCCACACCCACGCAACCCGCCAGCAATAGCGCCACATATCCAAATTCTGGCAATAGCAACATCAACAGACCTCTTGCCGGGGATTAAACAACGGTTAACTGCCCCGCATAGAGGATAAAGAAGCGCAGTAGCAGTACCCCGAGCAGACTCATACCGCTGACGGCCAGCACCCCATAGGGGGAATGACGCCGATTGGCCCACGACTTCAGCAACAAGGGCATCACCAACCCGACGCCCACGACGCCCAGCCAGAACCACACGGCCCAGAATCCACCGGCCAGCGCGGCCACCAGCGCCCGCTGTTTCCCATCGTCGCCTAAAGCAAGACCGATAAAGAACGCGAACAGCAGGAAGATTTCCAACCACACGACCGGCGTTTCGATACGGTGTACAAAGTGCGCTTCCGCACTATGCGGATTACGGCGGTAGCGACAGCTCATGGCGATCAGCGCCACCGCCGCACCGGAAGAGACACCAGAAAAGAGGAACAACGCGGGTAAGATCGGATTATTCAGCAGCGGATAGGTCTTAAGCGCGGAAAGCAGAAACCCGGTGTAAGCCCCTAACATCACCGCCAATAACAGCATCACGATATCCAGCGATTTCTGCATCGGTGTCAGCCAGCCGAGGACCTTTTCGACAAAACGCCACGTCGGTAGCCAACGCCGTTGAAGCACGACGACCTGCGCGCTAAAGATATTCGCCAGCCAAACCACCAATACCGCCATGTACACCTGAAACAACATAACCCCAACCGACATCACGGAAGTAAAGCTGTAATGGAACATCAGCTTCCAGAATGTCCAGGGACGCGTCAGGTGAAACACCAGAATTAACAGCCCGAAAACGATGGCGCACGGCGCAAGGATCAGCGTGGTGCGCATCAGCGTACTGTCCGATGTTGCCTGCTCAGGGTGGTAGCGCCGCAGTAAGACCGATAGCGTCACCAGCCCCGCAGAAATCCCCACTAAAAACAGATAAATCGCGATCGGCCAGTCCCAGACTAGCGATGTGAAATGAAACGCGCTCGAAGATACCGGCGTCATTGATGAACCTCCCCGTAGTTAAACGGCACGCGATAGACCTTCGGTCGGGTACCGAGCGCGATCTTGTAGCGATACGTCGGCTTTTGGCGCAGCAGGCGGGTAATTTCACTGTCGGGATCGTCGAGATTACCGAACGTCAGCGCATCCGTCGGGCAGGACAGCACGCAGGCGGGTAATTTCCCCTGTTTCAGGTTGGTCTTACGACAAAAATCGCACTTATCCGCCGTTTTGGTCTTCGGATGAATAAAACGCACCTGATACGGACAAGCGGCAATACAGTATTGGCACCCGACGCACAGATCGGGATTCACATCCACAATCCCCGTAGCCGCATCGCGGAATGATGCGCCGGTGGGACACACATCGACACAGGGCGAATTCTCACAATGTTGACACGAGTCACGGAAGAAATGATATTTCACGTCCGGGAACGTCCCGATCGGTTCACTGCGAACGATCTTCAAACGCGATACGCCTTCAGGCACCTGATTGACTTCCCGACAGGCGTCCATACACGCCGTACAGCCAATACATCGCGATTCATCATGAATCATGCCGTAACGGACGCCGTTGATATTCAACGTTTTCGCCACAGCCTGCCCCGCCGTACTGGTCATGGCGATCAGCCCCCCCATACGGGCAATAAACTGGCGACGAGAACAACTCATGGCTGCCTCTTATTACCCAGATGAACTGAGGCGGGGTTGAAATCGGGGTTATTGCGCTGGTCGCTATGGCAATCCACACACAGCTTGATACGGCTCTTGTCGTCTAGCGTCTGCATTGTATCCTGCGAGGGATGCAACTGATGGCAACTGGCACACGCCACTTTCGCCACATGAACATCGTGCGGCCAGAACGCTTTCTGCAACTGCTCCGGCGCATGGCATGACATACAGACGCTGTTTTGCTCTGCCACCGTATACATCGGGAAGTTAAAGCGCATAACGTCTTTAACGCCTTCACGATGCAGAAGCGACGGTTTGCCATGACAGTTGGTACAGGTTAACTGCTGCTGGTTGTGCGGGTTAATCGCGGAAGCATGTTTACCCTGCATGCCGTCTTCTTCCGGTTTATGGCACTGTAAACAGGCCTCATCGGGGTTGCGTTGCGGCATGACGGTCCACCGCTCTCCTTTTTCTGCCTGAGGTGCAGGCTGCGTGACTCCCGGCAATGCCCAAAGCATGCCTGATACCAGCACCCCGGCAGTCAATAACGAACGTAATACGCTCATATCCACTCCACTTTGTGATCGCCCGCATCCACGGGCGATTGAGGGGTTATTGGTTCAATCGTCCCGCTTTGCGCGCCTGCTCATCCCACTGCGGCACCACCGTATTCAGGAAATCCTGTTTCTCTGCTTTGATTTGCTGCATGTTGAGCCCAATCGCCTTTTGCGCTTTCTCTTTTGTCGAAATATCCGGCAGTTTGACTTCGCCGGTTATCCCTTTCTGCGCCAGCAGCCGAACCAGTTTGGTTCTCGCATCACTGGACTTATTCAGCGAAGTGCCGAGCATCCGCAAACCTTCATCCGGCGCATGCATGTGAATACCGTGAGAGGCGACCGCCAAATCCCAGCGCCACTGGGCATGACGGATATCCATCAGAATCGGTTGCATTTCCGCTTCGGTTGCGCCGGCATCCCAGGCAGCTTTAGCCTCAAAATGCGCATGAACCAGTTGGTCTTCCGCCTTCAGTTTTAATTCCTTAACCGCTGCCTTGCGCTCGGCGACCACGGCCTGCATCGTCGCTTTGTCCTGCGTATGGCAATTCGTACAGGTTTCTCCGTAGTTGTCGAAGGGATTGCCGATCTTGTGATCGGTATAGAATTTGCCCTCGGCGTTTTTAACCTTCGGCATATGACAGTCGATACAGGTCACATTGTTTTTACCGTGGATACCCAGGCTCCAGGTTTCATATTCTGGGTGCTGCGCTTTCAGCATCGGCGTGCGGGAAAGGGAGTTTGTCCAGTCGGAGAAGGAGATCTCGTCATAGTATTTTTCCATGTCTTCGACTTTCAACCCGTTGTCCCACGGGAATTTCACGGCTTTGTCTTTACCGGAAAAATAATATTCAACATGACATTGCCCACAGACCATTGACTGCTGGCCGAAGCGGCTGGCCTGATCGAACGGTTTATCAATCGATGCCATGGCGCGCTCCGCGTAAGGACGCGACAGCGTCAGCGCAGGTTTGCCCTGCGCAAAATCGGGCGACGCGGTATCATGGCAGTCCGCACAGCCGAGATCGTTGACAATCTCCGGCCCTCCCCGCGCCCATTTGCCTTTGAAGTAGCCGCCTTCCCCCTCCTGCTGGATCAGTCGCGCCACGTCCGGGCTTTTACAGCTCCAACACGCCATCGGCAGCGGGCCGTCTTCCGCCGTTTTCGGCGCGCCGGTACGCAGCGTTTCACGCACGTCAGTCAACGCATAGGCGTGGCCGCGCGGCTTGTTATAGTCTCTGGAAAAGGGATAGCCCGCCCAAAGAATCACCATATTGGGATCTTCTGCCAGCGCATCGTGACGCTCAGACTGTTCACTGGTGGCTTTCCACGAATTGAACTGATCGGGGTGTTGATCGGTAAATACGGCGTTTCTTGCTTCTATCGGGGCGGGAGGCGGGGACGCCGGAGCCTCAGAAGAATAGGCTGGCACTATGAGAAAAAAACTGGCTACCATGCCCCACAGATAGGAGATTGACGTGCTTATCCTGACCATGCGTTTGTGTCCAAATTAAGCCGCCTGCCGGCGGTCATTTTAGTTATCTATTTGACAGAAACCACAATAACTGTCGTGACATTACTCACGATATCAATATCAAAATGATGCATTTAAAATATTGTTTTTGATCAAAGGTAAAGAAAAGTAATGAATCGTATCGAAAATTATATGATGATCATCGCATTAATATAGGCGGGTCTGGCGTAGGGAACGCCGATACGGGAGGGACGCCAGCGCCATTTGATGCCGTATCCCGTATAGCGCGAGTAGGTTCTTGAGGTAGCAATAAGCCGCGCCAATGCAAGCGATGCTTATCTATGTTAAGCGGAGGCGGGTTGACGATGCGCCCCCTGCCGCACTGTCGTCGCTATTTAAACAGCTTTTGAACAAATTCAGCGTAGGCTGGCCGCCACACATCCATTTCGTGACCGAGATGTGGATAATAAAGGTAGTCAAAGCGGATATTTTTCTGTTCCAGTACCGTTTTCAACCCCGCAATATCCTTACCGGTGATATTGTCGGTTTCGCCAATCGCTAGCGTAAAGTTCTTCAACTGCTGGTTAATCTGCTCTGGCCGCTCAAGCTGCGCGGCAACGGCGCTGTTTGGCACCGTTTCGGTGGTCACGCCGCTGAACGTCGCCAGCCAACCGAAATGATCCAGGTGGCTCAGGCCGGAAACCAGCGCCTGATACCCGCCCTGAGACAGTCCTGCCAGCGCCCTGCCGTCCGCATCCTGACGTACGTTAAAGCGTTTACCGATCTCGGGAAGAATGTCATGAATCAGCTCCCTGTCCGCGGCTAACGCATTGCGCGGGTAGAATACCTTGCGGCGCTCCTGCGGTGGATATTCTTCCGGGATGATGCCCGGAACGTCCGTTTCCGTATCAGGGATCACGACCAGCATCGGCACAATTTTTTTCTCAGCCAGCAGGTTATCCATCATCTGCGGTATCCGGCCCTGCGCCACGGCCGATGCCCCGGTATCACCAAAGCCATGATAGAAATAAAGCACGGGCAGCGGTTTGGACGATTCGCTATAACCCGGCGGCGTCCAGACAAACATCTGACGCTCCGATTGCAATTCTTTCGAGTGATAGGTCAGCGATCTCAATTCACCGTGCGGCACCTGACGTACATCCAGAATGCTCCCCGGCACCAGAATCAGGCTGGTATTCACCTGACGCTGCGGTTTGGTCAATGCGGTGCCCGTATCGATGCTCCGAAAACCATCCACGCTGAAGAAGTATTCGTACAAATTCGGTGCCAGTACCGGTGTCCTGAACGACCACACGCCTGACGCATCTTTCGCCATCGCATGGGATACGATGCTTTCAGGCGTCGACCCCGTAAAAATGCTGACCTGTTTCGCCGTCGGCGCAAACAGGCGGAAAGTGATGCTGTTGTCCGCATTAACCGCAGTGACATATTCACTCACGGGAACGGTTGTCGCTGGCATCACAGGGAAATCGGCGGGTAATGCAGAGGCTTCTGTCGCCACATTGAACAGCGCGACAGCCAGCAGGCTGACTAAAGAGGGCAAATTGCGCATTGAGTTTCGTTTCTCCGCAGTCTGACCGGCGGTTACCCGCCGGTTATTAACAAAGGATAGTTACCACCAGACTTCTGTTTGCACGCCTACAGTAAATTGATCGCTCTTTTCATCCGCAAAACGAAAATCCGTAATTTCATTATCTTTGGATTTCAGGTAAGTCGCATAGAAACGGATCTCAGGGCGCGAATTAAGCAAACTCGTACCGACTTTAAACGTATGGAACAACGTGCTCTTATATCCGGATTCCCGATATTTCACGCCCCCGACCTTGTTGGTTTGCTCGAACCAGCCCAACTCCACGCCGGTCTGATTATATTCATCCCAAATGTAGGCCGGACGAATCACGGCGCGAATACCTTCAAAATCGGTATTTGCCCCCGTGTTGTAGCTGTAGATATCGTCACCCCAGGAATAAACCAGCGCATGAGACATAATCACATCGGAACGCAAATAGTTTTCGCCTTGAGAGATCAGTCGATATGCCTTGCCATAGGAATGATTACCGTAATAATCGTCACCAAAACCATACGTCGCATTGGCATTATCAATCAGCGCGAAGCCGCTGGCATGGGAATTATCCGCCGCCATCGCGGTAAATTCATTGAATCCGCCGTCAGCAAAGTTATGCCGCAGAATGGTTCCCGCAATCCAGGAGTCTTTCACACTGTAGTAGGCGCCATCGTTTTCACGCTTACGGTTGGTATCATTGCGGTTCGCCATGGCATATTTGCCGAACACCTCCAGCGAGCCTTTATCCCACAGCGGCATATCCTTATAGCGGATTTCCACGCTGTTGGAGTTCACATCCTGCGTCGCACACGCCCTTCTGGCGCTCACGTCGGATTGATTTTTGCACAATGACTCATAGTTCACTTCGTGGGCTTTCAGATCCTGCCGGATCAACGCCACATTCATTTTACCGGGGCCCAATTGCCAGTTTTCTATGCCGACCCCCGCTCCCGCGCCGGACGTCGTGCGCTGGCTTTTCCAATCCAGCATCTGGATTTCGTAGTTTGGCAACCGGTGTTTACCTACCCAAAAATCGGCCTCCGGCGCGAAAGGCAGGAATCCCTTCGTCGTCAGATAGATATCAGAGAATTGCAACAGATCTTCCGAATCTTTGTCGAACCAGCTGGTGGTGTAACGCTGCCCGACATTACCGTCCAGCATCACGACCGCTTTCGCCTGCTTCCCGTCGCGATCGAATACTTTCTGATGTAACTCCAGATCATACCAGGCGCCGTTTTCATTACCGAAACGACCCAGAGCACCAATGGCGTAGGACTCCGGCGCACCGCGTGTGCCCGTTGCCCAACCCGAGCGGAAGTAACCCCGATAGGTGAAACCAATGTCATCTTTTACGTACTGACTAATGTCATTCAGCGTTAATTCACGCTGGCGCGGCGCGACGGATGGCACATCGACCGATGCGGCGGTCTGTGCGCCATTCTCTGATACCGTGCTTACCGGTACGGTGACGCGTTCCTTGCCCGTCAATTTCCCCCCTTGCCCGGCGACAACGGTCTGCCGGTTTTCAGCCATCTTTTTATATTCCTGAAGTTCTTTTTGCGTGACTTTTAATTCTTGCTGATTTGTTGCGAGTTCTTTTTCCAATAATGCCAACCGCTCTTCGATGGTTAATTTCGCCGCGACGGCACTATTAGATACAATGGCAGAGGATATAAGCAGTACAATTAATTTTAACGACGGTTTTTTATACATTATCGTCACCCCGAGTAGAATACAGAATAAATTAGAGACGAAAGCGTTCCGTCATGCTGACGGCATCAGCACGACGCTTTTATCTTTATTTTCGTTGGGGGAATGTCCCCGAACGGATTCATTCATTTGCAATATGCGCGTTATGTTATTTTCCAGTCATGAGCTAAGGGCAGAAAAGAACAATCAATATCACGGCAATATGATTATTGCCGGAGATAATATTTCGCCCGGATTCGCTTTCGCTCTTCATCCCTCCTTATCATTTTCCGTATTGACAATCTTTAGGAGATAAACTTATCTACACGCCAGTTTCCTTTAAGATGCCTCCCCGACTAGCAATAACCTCCTTGTACCAATAAAAACTTTTCTTACGTCGACGAGCCAACGTGCCATTCCCCTCGTCATCACGATCGACATAAATAAAGCCGTAGCGTTTTGACATTTCGGCTTTTGACGCACTGACCAGATCGATAGGCCCCCAGCAGGTGTAACCCATCACATCAACGCCGTCTTTCAGCGCTTCGCCTACCTGATAAAGGTGATCGTTCAGGTATTTGATACGGTAGTCATCGTGAATACTGCCATCGCTCTCAAGCTTATCTTTGGCCCCTAAGCCGTTTTCCACAATAAACAGCGGTTTTTGGTAACGGTCATACAGGAAATTCAGCAAATAGCGCAGCCCTTCGGGATCGATCTGCCAGCCCCATTCAGAGCTTTCCAGATGTGGGTTGGGCACCATGCTCAAAATGTTACCCTGGGCATTCTGCTTCACCGCTTCGTCCGTCGTCACACAGCCGATCATGTAATAACTGAACGAAATGAAATCAACCGTTTCTTTTAGCGACTGGCGATCGTCTTCCGTCACCGTTAACGTAATGCCGTGCTGAGCAAAGAAACGCGTCATGTATGCCGGGTAGCTTCCCCTCACTTGCACATCGCCAAAGAACAGCCAGTCACGGTTCTGTTGCAGGGTTTCCAGTACGTCGCTCGGTTTGCAGGTCAACGGATACCTCATCGCGCCCAGCAGCATATTGCCGATTTTTGCGTCCGGAATAATTTCATGGCACGCTTTTACCGCTTTAGCGCTGGCAACCAACTGATGATGAATCGCCTGATAAATAGCCGGTTTGTCGCTGTCAGATGGTAAGCCGACGCCCGTGAACGGCGCGTGCAGCGCGCAGTTGATCTCGTTAAATGTCAGCCAGTATTTCACCTTGTCTTTATAGCGCTGGAACACCGTGCGGGCGTAGCGCTCAAAAAACGCTATCGTTTCACGGCTTCCCCAGCCGCCATAATTCTTCACCAGACCATACGGCATCTCATAGTGAGATAAGGTCACCAGCGGCTGAATGCCGTATTTCGCCATTTCATCGAACAGGCGATCGTAAAAAGCCAACCCCGCCTCATTTGGCTGAAGGTCATCCCCCTGCGGGAAAATACGCGTCCAGGCAATGGATATTCTCAGGCATTTGAATCCCATTTCAGCAAAGAGGGCGATATCTTCGGGATACCGATGATAAAAATCGATCGCAACATCCTTAATGCCGCTGTCGCCGGGGGTACGCTCGACCACGTCGCCAAAAATGCCCTGCGGCTGCAAATCTGATGTCGATAGCCCTTTGCCGTCCGTTAAATACGCGCCCTCAACCTGATTCGCTGCAATTGCGCCTCCCCACAAGAATGCTTTCGGAAACGAATAACTCATCTTTTCTCCTCCCAATTGGGTCATCAATGTCAATCTCAGCGGATTAGCGTTAGCAATGCGCCTTGTTCCTGTACGGTGTCAGCGGTAGCTGGCAGAACGTCAACGTAGTTTTCGCTATTGGTAATGATGATGGGCGTTGTCGTGTCGTAGCCGGCCTGCTCGATCGCCTGATAATCAAACTCCACCAGAAGATCGCCCTGCCTGACGACATCCCCGGTCTTGATGTGCGCGGTGAAATACTGGCCATCCAACTTCACCGTATCGATACCGATATGAATGAGAATCTCAGCCCCCTCTTCCGATTCCAGACCAATCGCGTGGAGAGTTTTAAACAGTGAGGCAACGGTGCCATTCACCGGCGAGACGACACGCCCGACCTGCGGTTTAATCGCAATGCCTTTTCCCATTAACCCGCTGGCGAACGTCTGATCGTTCACCCGATCGAGCGGTAATACCGTGCCGTCAATCGGGCTACTTATCGCCAACTGACTCATCGCCTCACTTGAGCGCCGCGGAGTCTGTGGCGACGTGCCGGAAGGGGGTTCTTCCGCCGCATTGTCTTGTTGCGGGATGCCGAAAGCCCAACTGGCGGCCGTGGCGAAAATAAAGGCGATCAGCGTACCGATAACCGCGGCCCAGACCGTGTTGTCGACGCCTGACGGCGGGATCACCTGCGTAAACGTAAAGATACTGGCGAAACCGAATGAATAAATGGTCGTTTGGTAATAGCCCAAAATTGAAGCGCCCAGCGCGCCACCGAGACAGCCGAAGATAAAGGGACGCTTCAATGGCAGCGTGACGCCATACACCGCCGGTTCCGTAATCCCAAAAATCGCCGCCGATAAAGCTGAACCAGAAACCCCTTTCAATTTCATATCGCGGGTGCGCAACAGGACGCCTAATACGGCGCCGGCCTGCCCTAATACCGCGGGGACCAGTAACGGAAGCAAGGTGTCATGGCCCAGTACGCTGAGGTTATTGATCATCAAGGGCACCAGTCCCCAATGCAGGCCGAATATCACAAACACCTGCCACAAAGCGCCGATCAGCGCCCCCGCAATACTGGCGTTGAGGCCATAAATCAGTTGATAACCATTCGCCAGCAGACTCCCAAGCCAGGTTGCCGCAGGGCCAATTAACAGAAATGTGACGGGAACCGTGATACAAAGGCAAAGCAGAGGCGTAAAGAAATTACGGATATTAATATGCAATAGCGCATTTAACGGCTTTTCCAAACGTGAGGAGAGCCAGGCTGAGAAAATAATGGGGATGACGGATGAGGCATAATTGATAAAGGTGATGGGGATCCCGAGAAAATGCAGCGTTTGATAATCCGCATTCTGCATCGCATTAAATTCAGCAATCATTGACGGATGAACCAGCGTCGCGCCAATCGCCATCGTCACGAAAGGATTACCGCCAAATTTTTTCCCAGCGGTATACCCTAATACCACAGGAAAGAAAAAGAATAACGCATCGCTTGCGGCAAATAACACTTTATAAGTCCCGCTGGTATCAACCAGCCAGCCACAGGTCAACGCCAGCGCCAGAAAACCTTTTAAAATACCCGATGCCGCCATAATGCCGAGCAACGGCGTAAATATGCCGGAAATAATATCAATGAAGCGGGAAAGAATATTTCCTTTCTTTTCATCATCTCCGTCTTGATTCGTGGCATCAGCGCAATCGGCCAATCCGGCGACATCCAATAAACAGAGGTAGACGTCACTGACATGATTACCGATAACCACCTGAAACTGTCCGCCGCTCTCAACCACCATAATTACTCCGGGATGACGCTTCAGCGAGGCGGTATCGGCTTTTTGGTTATCTTTTAATTTAAAACGCAGTCGGGTTGCACAATGTATCACGCTAAGGATGTTGCCGCGTCCACCGACACCATCGAGTATCTCGCTTGCTAATGTTTTGTATTCCATTGCCGATCCTTAATGCCAAAGAGACTTTAATATCAATAAATTACTCTTGCCAGCGCCATATTTGAGACAAAAAAAACCTAAATCGCATATTCCCAATAAACATTGAGAAAACGATTTAGGTTTTGCCTGTCCGGCCAATGTCGCCCGACAGTAACAATCCTGCTGATTTATTCACCCGCACGACTGTGCGTCAATAATAAAAACGACGCGAGCTAATCTTCTCCATCGCCAGGTTCTGTATTTTCCTGACCTTCAGTACGGACCCGTTCAATATGAATGGTTAAAAACATTAACTCTTCTTTCGTTAACGAGTAATGATACTGCTGAGCAATATGCGTCTGGATTTTTTCCGCGCAGCGATAAGACAGCGGATATTTCTCTTTCACCACATCATGCAGCGACTCATCAGCGCTAAAGACCGTATTTTTTCCTATCAGCCGCTGAGCAAAAAACTTCAAATGCGTCACAAAGCGGTGATAGCTCAAAGCCTGTTCGTTATAATCCAGACTCAGCTGATATTTCACAATATTCAGTATTTCCTGCATGATTTTGGTGATCTGCAGCACTTCCGGCATTTCACTGTCAAGCTGTGCGTTAACCAGATGCAAAGCGATAAACCCGGCCTCATCTTCCGGTAGCCGTACCGCCAGACGCTGCTCAATCATATCCAGCGCTTCCAGACCGACAGCAAACTCTTTGGGATACAGACGCTTTATTTCCCATAACAGGACATTGCGGATATCAACGCCCTGCTTGTGGCGCTCTATCGCAAAATGGCAGTGATCCGTCAGGGAGATATAGATGCTATTTTGCAACTTCCCGGGTAAACGCGCTTTTGCCAACAGAATGATCTTGTCGGCCGTGGTGATGACATCCATCGGAATTTCCGACAGCAGCTCCTGCAGACGTAATGTCAGCTCTCCCGGTTTCATGACGAATACGCGCTCAATCAGCGTTTCGTCCAGCAGATCGCCTGAGTGCTTTTTGAAGCCCAGTCCGCGCCCCATAACAACCGACTCATTATCGTTTTCGTCGATTACGGTGACGACATTATTGTTGAGTATTTTGGCAATCTTCATTTTCAAACCCTGGAAATAAAAAACCAGACACCCGCGGTTAAACGAGTATCTGGTTTTGCCTGCTTACGCAGTAACAATCCGTAATAGCAGGTAAGCTATCATTTACTGTTATCTTCACAATAAGCATGTCACAAAAACGTGATACCGATCGATAGAAAAACATGCCGTTAACATTCCTTATTCTCTATTTACCGTTCACCGTTAGCTAAGCCATTGATCCGCGGTTCGTCGTAATACCGGTGTTACCCAGTGGCGTGTGCGAGCCGTTACGCATAAAAGTGTGATAAAAATATCAAATCGTTCGTTTTTTTGCGTAAACGCGGCAAAATATTCAATTTCATGCCTTTTATCACTTTGTTTCTCGCCGCTTAATACCTATAATACGAAACGTCGTTTTAATTGAATGGTTTCAGCTAAACAACGTGCCACTATCAATAACATCATCCTCAACGGCATCGCCAATGCTAATCCCGCTTATCATGTGCGACGATTGGCTACGCACCTCGTCATCCACTTGCTGCAACCATCTATACTTACCTCTTTCACACTGTTTCCTCATGCATTCTTTCCGGCGGTTTGTCTCAAATTCTCACCGGTTCATCCGTTTTTATTATCCATCACAACTTGTAGAAACTATCGTATGAAAAAGACCAAAATTGTTTGCACCATCGGGCCAAAAACAGAGTCAGAAGAAATGCTTGGCAACCTGTTGTCTGCTGGCATGAACGTTATGCGCCTGAACTTCTCTCACGGGGACTACGCAGAACACGGGCAGCGCATCAAGAACCTGCGCGCTGTCATGGAAAAAACCGGTAAACAAGCGGCTATCCTGCTTGATACCAAAGGCCCGGAAATCCGCACCATGAAGCTTGAAAACGGCGCGGATGTGGCATTAACCGCAGGTCAAACGTTCACATTCACGACCGATCAGAGCATCGTCGGCAACAAGGAACGCGTTGCGGTGACCTATGACGGCTTCGCAAACGATCTCAACGTCGGCAATACCGTCCTGGTTGACGACGGTTTGATCGGCATGCAGGTTACCGCTATCAACGGTAACGAGGTCGTCTGTAAGGTACTGAACAATGGCGATCTGGGTGAAAATAAAGGCGTCAACCTGCCCGGCGTATCCATCCAACTGCCGGCGCTGGCTGAAAAAGACAAACGTGACCTGATCTTTGGTTGCGAACAAGGCGTAGACTTCGTTGCCGCTTCCTTTATTCGTAAACGTTCCGACGTTGAAGAGATCCGCGCCCATCTGAAAGCGCACGGCGGCGAAAACATTCAGATCATTTCCAAGATCGAAAATCAGGAAGGCCTGAACAACTTTGACGAAATTCTGGACGCATCCGACGGCATCATGGTCGCCCGTGGCGATCTGGGCGTTGAAATTCCGGTTGAAGAAGTGATTTTCGCGCAGAAGATGATGATCGAAAAATGCAATCTGGCACGCAAAGTGGTAATCACCGCTACGCAAATGCTGGATTCAATGATCAAAAACCCGCGTCCGACTCGCGCTGAAGCAGGCGACGTCGCCAACGCCATTATCGACGGCACCGATGCCGTGATGCTGTCCGGCGAGAGCGCGAAAGGTAAATACCCGCTGGAATCCGTCACCATCATGGCGACCATCTGTCAGCGTACCGACTCGGTGATGAAAAGCCGTCTGGAAACGATCAAGACATCGGGAAAACTGCGCATCACGGAAGCCGTCTGCCGCGGCGCGGTTGAAACAGCAGAAAAACTGGATGCACCGCTGATTGTGGTGGCCACCAGTGGCGGCAAGTCTGCCAAATCTGTGCGTAAATACTTCCCACACGCTCGTATTCTGGCGCTAACCACTAACGAGGTCACTGCCCGTCAGCTTCTGCTGAGCAAAGGCATCGACACGCTGCTGGTGAAGGAAATCGCCTCTACCGATGATTTCTACCGTATTGGTAAAGAGGCCGCGCTAAACAGCGGTTTTGCGCAGGCTGGCGATGTGGTGGTGATGGTGTCTGGCGCCTTAGTGCCCAGCGGTACAACCAATACGGCATCCGTACACCGTCTCTGATCCCAACAACCCTGTTGGTAAAAAGCGCCTTGATGGCGCTTTTTTTATATTCTGCGACGACGTTACACGACGAAATAACCTAATTAATGATTTTGTGTAACGTAGCGATTTATTCGTCATAAGCCTCGGAGTTATCCGATAAAAATAGCCCTGTTTTCCCTGCTTTTTTCATTAATGAGAAAAACTCGCTGCTTCTTTGAGCGAACGATCAAAATTAAGCATGTTCTCATCAAAAATTTATTCTCATTAGAAAAAAGTTTGTGTAATACTTGTAATGCTACATGGAGATTAACTCAATCTAGAGGGTATTAATAATGAATCGTACTAAACTGGTACTGGGCGCGGTAATCCTGGGTTCAACTCTGCTGGCTGGTTGCTCCAGCAATGCTAAGATCGATCAACTGTCTTCTGACGTTCAGACTCTGAACGCGAAAGTTGATCAACTGAGCAACGATGTGAACGCAATCCGCTCTGACGTGCAGGCTGCTAAAGATGACGCAGCTCGTGCTAACCAGCGTCTGGACAACCAAGTTCGCACTTACAAAAAGTAATCGAACTGGTTAAGTAGTGAGAATGGCGCACATTGTGCGCCATTTTTTTTGTCTTTATTTCACCCTTTCGGGTGATGTTTCATGACACTCTGGCCGTTCTCTCCCCCGAACACAGATGCGCAGAAACGCATCTGGCGAGGGAATTTCCTGATTAACGCGCAGTGGTATCGATTGACGTGATAGGCGCGGCCTGATGCGTTTCAGGGGATGCATCAACAGGAGGCTGGTAGGTATTGATATCCTGCCCTACGTTAACCAGAATCGGCATACCAGAGCGACGTGCAATCGCGTCAGCGACCGCTTTGCTGTCCGTCTCCGCGCTTTTGACAAATTTCTGCGTCTTCGCCGTCAACGGAATCGCCATGGTTTGCGGATCGTCCTTGTCGCTCTTCGACAAAGGCTGATGCACCTCAATGTAACGTTTACCATCCGGTTCAACCGAGGTTTTAATCGCGTCGTTAACAATCTGCACTCGCGTACCGACCGGCACGTTATCAAACAGCGCCTTGATGTCGTCCGGGCGCAAACGAATACAGCCGGAACTGACCCGCATACCGATACCGAAGTTCGCATTCGTTCCATGCAGCAAATAAACGCCCCCGTGCGCAGCCAGACGCAGCGCGTGCAGGCCCATCGGGTTGTCCGGGCCAGCCGGAACAACCGCCGGCAACGTAATGCCCTGCTCTTCCAAATAGCGCTTACGGATGTTCGCCGTTGGCGTCCAGGTCGGGTTTTCACGTTTCTCACTGATCGTGGTCGTCATCAGCGGCGACGTGCGCCCCAGTTGACCGATCCCGATCGGGTAGACAATGACGGTATTTTTCCCTTTCGGGTAGTAGTAAAGGCGTAGTTCCGCGAGATTGACAACGATCCCCTCACGCGGCGCATCCGGTAGCAGCATTTGCGTCGGGATCGTCAGCGTAGAACCCGCCTTGGGCAGATAAGGATCCGTACCCGGGTTCGCTTCCAACATGCCCAGCAGGCCAATCTTGAAATCCGCGGCGATCGCTTCCAGCGGACGACCGTCATTGGGGACCGTATAAGTAATATTTTCACCGATAAGACGGCTATTCGGTGGCGGTAAAGGGTATTCCTTGGCTCTGGCGGCAGAACTGCCAGCCAGATAGGCCGCGAAAGCCATACCAAGTAACGTTAACGCGCGTTTCATATTAGGTTCCCTACATCACAGCTAACAGACTTATTGATCAACAACATCCGACTAGTTACCCACAAAACCGTATCCGGTTATACCTTGCAGTGAATGTCAATGCGGCAAAAACACTTCTCCACCGAATGTGGGTCTATATTAGCATTGTGGTAACAAAAGAATATTTCATTTAAAAATCAAAGCATTGATATTCAGTTCTTTACAAAGCTGAATCAGCATAAAATTTAACGGAAAATAAATATACAGATGAATTCTGAAATATCAGCGAGTTAATCATGCGATCGACGCCAATTCCTATCGGAATAAAAAACGCGAAGAGAAGTAAGTGAAAAGCGCCGGACGTCTTACCGCCACAGCGCTTTATCAAGACAGCGTAAATCAGACATTAAATCAGTGCGGCTGCCTGGGCGCGAATCGCGCGCAGCATCGCTTCTAACCCTTGAGTGCGGGATGGCGTCAGGTGTTGACTCAGAGCCAGTGTGTCAAAGAACGGGCGCACATCCAGTTCAACCATCTCCTGCGCCGTCAATCCCTGATACAGGCTGAATACCACCGCGATCAGCCCCTTTACAATGGCGGCATCGCTGTCGCCATACAGCGCAACCACGCCGTGCTCACCACGCTGGGTAACAATCCAGACCTGACTCTGACAGCCTGAAATCAGGTTTTCCGGCTTGCGCCACTCTTCGGGCAGTGGGGCGAGGCGCTCCCCTAACTCAATGATATAAAGATACTTCTCTTCCCAGTCATTACAGCGCGCAAAATTACGCGCCAGTTTCTGCGGTTCTGGCAGACTCGCCATGCTTTCCTCCCCGGACAATTTCGCGCCGCGCTTAACTGCCCAGTAATCGATAGATACGTTGCAATCCGGCAACCAGCCGGTCAATTTCTTCGCGTGTAGTATAAACGGCCAGCGAGGCGCGGCACATACTTGAAACACCGTAGTGTTCCATTAGCGGCATCGCGCAATGGTGGCCGGTGCGAATGGCAATACCGTACCGATCGAGGAAACTGCCAACATCATAGGCGTGGTGCTGCCCAAGATTAAACGCAATAACGCCATGACGCTCAGCGGGGCCATACAGCGTCAGATCCGGCACCTGCGTTAACGCGTCCAGCGCGTACTGCATCAGCGAGGATTCATAGCGTTGAATGTCTTCACGTCCCAACGCTGACACATAATCCAGCGCGGCGCCGAGTCCCATTATGCCCCCGGTATTGGGCGAACCGGCTTCAAAGCGCCACGGTGAATCCGCATAGGTCGTGCCTGTGCGTAGACTCACCTGACGAATCATCGCCCCGCCGCCTTCCCACGGCGGCATAGCCTGAAGAAGGTCTCGTTTGCCATACAGCACGCCAATACCCGATGGGCCGTAGATCTTATGTCCTGAGAAAACAAAGAAATCGCAGTCCAGATCCTGCACATCGACAGGCTGATGCATAATCGACTGCGCGCCGTCGACCAGCACCGCGGCCCCTGCCGCTTTTGCCTGCGCGATGAGGGCTTTTACCGGGTTCAAGGTGCCCAGTACGTTAGATATCTGCGTCACCGCCAGCAGGCGAGTACGTTCATCCAGCAGGCTGGGAAGTTGTGCGACATCCAGCGTGCCATCGTCGGCCAGTGGCAAGACGCGCACCTCAATGCCACGCGCTTCCGCCAGCATCTGCCAGGGGACGATGTTCGCATGGTGCTCCATCTCCGTGATGATGAGGTTATCACCCGGCTGGATGAAGGCGCGGCCATAGCTATTCGCGACCAGATTAATGGCCTCCGTCGTCCCGCGCACGAACACAATCTCTTCGGCTGACGCCGCGTTGATAAAAGCCGCGACCTGCTCACGCACGGCTTCCATCGCGCTGGTTGCCTGCGCGCTCAGCGTATGAATGCCGCGATGGACAGCGGCATACTCATGACGATAGAACGCGGCTTCACGCTCAATCACCGACTGTGGCTTTTGCGCACTGGCGGCGCTATCAAGATAGGCTAACGGCTGACCGTTAATCTCGCTTGCCAGCAGCGGGAAATCGTCACGAACCCGTTCAATTGGAAAATTCATTGCACCGCCTTGCTGTTGTCCGACAGCGCGCTGGGCAAACGCTGCGCGATACGCTTCAGAACCACATCCCGCAGAGACGCATTTTCAATCGCCTCGGTCACCTCCGCCGCGAAAGCGAAGATAATCATCTGCTGCGCATCCTGTTGCGTAATACCTCGGGAGCGCAGATAGAAAAGCTGTTCTTCGTCCATACGGCCAATGGTCGCGCCGTGACTGCATTTCACGTCATCCGCATAGATTTCCAACTGCGGCTTGGTATCGACTTCCGCCAGTCTGCCCAACAGCAGGTTATTATTGGTCATCTGTCCATCGGTTTTCAGCGCATGCGGCGCCACTTTGATCATGCCGTTAAATACCGCTCTGGCGCGATCGTTGACGATGGTTTTATGCAACTGACGGCTTTCGCCATAGCCCTGATTATGCTCCAGATAGGTCCGCGTATCGCACACTTCGCTGCCAACGGGCAGGATCAGGCTGTTTATGGACAGATTCGTGCCTTCGCCGTTCAGTTGCGCGCTGGTATGGTGGCGCGTCAGCCCCGCCCCCAGCAGGAAGCTGTGGCTACGCACTCTGGCATCGCGCGCCAGTACCAGATCGTTGTGCGCGAAGTGATAGCTCGCCGCCGTTTCAAACGCCAGTTTATAGTGGTTAACCTGACTATTTTCTGCCGCACTCACCGTCAGTCGCGCGCCGGTAAAGTGCGCGTGTTCATCCAGGCTGACGTAATGCTCGATAATTTCCGCACTTGCGCCACGTTCAACCGTCAGATGATGGCGGTGATGAATCGTATTCAATGCCGACGCCTGACTACTACTGATATGCAACAGGTAAAGCGGCTTTTCCGCCGTCTGCCCGGCAGCCAGACGAATCAGGGTACGTTCCGCCGCCAGACTTTCGGTCAGATGCAAAAACACCTCAGGCTGAACAGCAGCAGGCAACGCGCCATGCGCATGCGATACCCGTGTATCGATCTGATAAGGCCCCCAGTCGCTATCGCTGAGTTCCGCATTGAAAATGCCGTCAATAAATACCAGACGCCAGCTGTCAACCGGCAAAGACAGCGCATCCAGCACGGCGCGATCGACAGACGGCGCCTGCGCCGCAATAAATTCGTTATTCAGCAGGCCGTCCAGCGGCGTATATTTCCAGTGCTCGTGCTTACGATGCGGCAGACCCAGACGCACCACTTCCTGCCAGTGCTGGCGGGCCTCGTCGGAACGACGTGACGCCTCGCGTTCGAACAGGCTATGCCACTGTTGCAGCGCCTGCTCTTGTCGCTGCGCGATAGTGGTTTTTCCCGCTGCGTTTGTTTCGTTATTCGTGACCTTATTGTTGGTCGGTAAGCCAGCCATAGCCTTGCTCCTCCAACTGTTTCACCAGCGAGAAATCACCGGATTTCACAATGCGCCCCTGATACAGGACGTGAACGTAATCCGGTTTGATGTAGTCAAGAATACGCTGGTAGTGCGTGACGATGATAAACGCACGCTTACCGTCGCGCAGCGAATTCACCCCGTTGGAGACGATTTTTAATGCGTCGATATCCAGCCCGGAGTCCGTTTCATCCAGAATACATAAATCCGGCTCCAGCGCCGCCATTTGGAGAATGTCGTTACGCTTCTTTTCACCACCGGAAAAACCGACGTTGACCGAACGAGTCAACAAATCTTCCGGCATATTCAACAGCTTGATTTTCTCTTCAATAAAGTCGGCGAAGTCGAAACGATCCAGCGGCTCCTGCTCGCGGTATTTACGCACCGCGTTCACCGCCGTTTGCAGGAAAAACTGGTTGCTGACGCCGGGGATCTCGACCGGGTACTGAAACGCCATAAAAACGCCTTCGCCCGCTCGCGCTTCCGGGTCCAGCTCCAACAGATTTTTGCCTTTAAAGCTGACGGAGCCATCCGTCACTTCGTACTCTTCACGCCCGGCCAGCGTCGCGGAGAGCGTACTTTTCCCTGAGCCGTTCGGCCCCATGATGGCATGCACTTCGCCCGGTTTGATCGTGAGATTCAGTCCCTGAATGATCGCTTTGTCTTCTACGCTGACTTTTAAATTTTCGATGCTTAACATGCTTATTCCTTCCAACGCCCGATACGACGAGCGCTTAATGAATTCCGGGACCGATGATTCTCATTATGGGTGTGAAAATCCCGGCGACCGACGAATTATCCCACGCTGTGTTCCAGGCTAATCGCCAGCAACTTTTGTGCTTCCACCGCAAACTCCAGCGGCAGTTCAGAGAAAACATCCTTACAGAATCCGTTAACAATCATTGAGATCGCATCATCCTCGCTGATACCCCGTTGCAGGCAGTAAAACAGCTGATCCTCTCCGATTTTCGAGGTTGTCGCTTCATGCTCCAACTGCGCGGTATTGTTGCGCACCTCCACATAAGGGAATGTGTGTGCGCCGCACTCACTGCCGATCAGCATGGAGTCGCACTGGGTAAAGTTACGCGCGTTGGTGGCGCTCGGCATGATCTTCACCAGACCACGATAGGTGTTCTCACTACGTCCCGCGGAAATCCCTTTGGAGATGATGGTCGAGCGGGTATTTTTACCGATGTGAATCATCTTGGTGCCGGTATCGGCCTGTTGGCGACCATTGGTCAGCGCGACAGAGAAGAATTCCCCCACGGAATGATCACCGCGCAGAATCACGCTTGGGTATTTCCAGGTAATCGCTGAGCCCGTTTCCGACTGCGTCCACGACATTTTTGCATGTTCGCCGGCACAGAGCGCGCGCTTGGTGACAAAATTCAGAATCCCCCCTTCCGCGTCATCTTTACCGGAAAACCAGTTCTGTACCGTGGAGTATTTCACTTCAGCGTTTTTGTTGATGATCACTTCCACCACGGCGGCATGCAGTTGATAGGAGTCACGCACTGGCGCAGAACACCCTTCAATGTAACTAACGTAGCTGTCATCATCGGCGATCAGGATCGTGCGCTCGAACTGTCCGGTTTTCGCCGCATTGATGCGGAAATAGGTCGACAGCTCCATCGGACAACGCACACCTTTGGGGATATAGACAAAGGTGCCGTCAGAGGCCACCGCCGAGTTCAGCGCGGCAAAGAAGTTGTCGTTGGCGGGCACCACGGTGCCGAGGTACTGCCGAACCAGTTCAGGATGTTCCTGAATCGCCTCACTGAAGGAGCAGAAAATAATGCCCTTTTCAGCCAGCTCATCCCGATAGGTGGTTGCAACGGAAACCGAGTCGAAAATGGCGTCAACGGCAACGGCCTGCCCTTCACGCACCGGCACGCCCAGTTGATTAAAGGCATCTTCCACTTCGCTGGTCAGGTAATTATTCACATCCGTAATGCCGGATTGCTGTTTGGCCCCCGGTTCAGAACCACAGCTGTCGTCACAGTGGCCGCAGGAAGGGGCGGAATAATAACTATAATCCTGATAATCGAGCTTCTCGTAATGAGCTTTCAGCCAGTGCGGCTCTTCCATCTCCAGCCACGCTTTGTAGGCGTTAAGACGAAATTCCAGCATCCACTCTGGCTCATTACGTTTTGCCGAGATCGCCCGCACGACATCTTCGTTGATGCCGTGTGCCAATTCGTCCGTCTCCAACTGCGTGAAGAACCCTTCTTTATAACGCCCATCGCCCATCCAGATCTGGACATCATCAGGTACATCTACCGTGCTACGTGCCATAATGCTACGTGCCATAATTTTTCATCACTTAAATGCCAAAGCTTTCGCCACATCCACAAGCATGCTGCGCTTTGGGATTATTAAACTTGAATATCTGATTCAGCCCTTCACGCACAAAATCAAGCTCTGTGCCGTCAATGAAAGGCATCGCTTTGAGCGGGACGAACAGTTTCGCGCCGTCATGCTCAAATACCAGGTCATCTGCTTCGAACGTCTGCACCAGATCCAATACATAGCCAAACCCGGCACAGCCTGACTGTTTCACCGCAAGGCGCAGACCTTTGACGGCCTCATCCTGCTTCATCAGGGTCTTGATCTGCTTTGCGGCGCTGTCCGTCATCGTCAGTCCCTGCCAAACATTTTCTTCCAGTGAAAACGTTCCTACATTTTCCGCTTGCATAAGGCATACCTCATTACGTGTGCTACCAGTTTCATGCTGGTTTCCACTCATGTTAGTGATAATAAAACTCGCTTCAACCTCTTGTTTCGCAGGGCTATTCGTAACATTTCACGTTTCAGCCGGGCAATGGCCCCTGTGTTTTGTTCTTTCGCCCCAAAAGATCGGAGCGAAGAAAACATGTATTCAATTGATAAACAAGGGGTTTAACTCATCGCCTTTGGCTACGTCAGTCAGCATAATTTATCATTTTATTATCATTATTATAACATCCATTGGGGATGCCTATTTATAAAACAGGGAAGGTATATGAAGATTTATATGCTTTTGTTGCGTATTTTTTGTCGCTAAAACTCACTTTGCCCATTGATCACGGTCTTTTTAATAAATATGATAATGATTATCATTTGAATTTCGAGATCGACAACATGCTTTCCGTGAATGCCTGGCTGCAACACCAGATTGACGAGTATAAGTTCCAGATTCGTGATGCCACCGTGGATTTCTACATGGCTGAAGCCCGTCTGAACCGCCCGGGAAGTCATCTTGATCATTTACGCCGCTATCATCAAGCCTGTATGACCATGGTTGAACTTTGCCTGAAAAACGGCGATGACGACAGCTATCTGCATGCGCTGGTCAAGTTGCACAATCGGTTGATTAAAGAGATCAATAATGAAGGGCGCTGTCACCTTTTTCGGGTGCAAAGCTACTACTTCGCCCGCAATACGTTGAAGTCGATCTGCTATCAGTTAAGTATGCAAGGCGCATGGGAGAAAGCCACCGCCTTCCAGAGCGACTTTGTCAAGCGAGTGCCTTTTCTTCCCTGAAGAGGCAAACCGATCAAGAGGCGGGTGCATTACGCTTACGGCGTAATCACCGCCGTCGTCAGACGTGAAACGCAGCACAAACGATTCTGATGATCAAAAATCTCAATCTGCCACACCTGGCTGCGGCGGCCAACATGCAGCGCCCGGCAGACGCCGCGCACCTCGCCATCGCGTACCGCTCTCAAGTGATTGGCGTTGATTTCCAGCCCTATCACCTGCTGCTCCCCTTCAGAGCACAGATACCCCGCGACGGAGCCCAGCGATTCCGCCAGCACGACGGACGCGCCGCCGTGCAGTAAGCCAAATGGCTGACGCGTGCGTGAATCCACCGGCATCACCGCTTCCAGATAATCGTCCGCGATAACGGTGTAGCGAATGCCGACATGGCCGACCATACAGGTTTGACTCTGCTGATTGAGTTGCTCAAGCGTCACCTGTCGTTTCCAACACATCAGATAATCTCCAGCAGCGCCTGTAGCGGGTGACGCAACGCGCGGCCTTCCATACGCTTAACCTGACTGCGGCACGAATACCCCGTGGTCAGACAGCGTTTCTGCGGCAACTTCTGCAACACCTGCTGCCAGGAGAGCGCATAAATTCCCTGCGAATTGACGAGGTTTTTAGTTTCGTGACCGTAGGTTCCCGCCATACCGCAGCACCCCACATTGATGTTCTCCAACTGCGCGCCAAAACGTGAGAAAATATCCGCCCACTGTTTCGTGCTGGCTGGCAGCGCCGTGGTTTCCGTACAGTGCCCCAGCAGATACCAGGCCTCGCCGGTGGCTGGCTGAGGCGCGCTGTCTGCCAGCGCCGTCACCAACCATTCGTGCACCAGTTGCACCTGAAAATCGCCCCGTTTCTCACCCAGAATCTCACGGTATTCATCGCGATAGCACAGCACCAGCGCCGGATCGACTCCCACCATCGGCATGCCTAATCTGGCAACGCGATTGAGGAAATCCGCCGTTTTCGCCGCCGTTTTGGCAAAGCGCTGTAGAAAACCTTTAATATGTTGCGCCTTTCCGTTTGGCGAGAACGGTAACAGCACGGGTTTCAGATCCAGTTTTTCAACCAGATGAACAAAATCCGCCACCACCTGCGCATCGTAATAGCTGGTGAACGGGTCCTGCACAATTAACACATACTGCTGTCGCGCCGATGCCGGCAACTGTTCCAACTGTTCGAGCGTGGTGTTGACGCCGCGATGCCCGGCAAACTGCTGACGCAACGAAGGCGATGACAACAAGGGCAAGTCGACCATCCCAATCTGGCTGCGGCTCAGGTTATTCAGCCACGGCATTTTCAGAAAGAAGTTAAACGTTTTCGGGCTGCGTGCCATCAGTGGCGCATAGCTTTCGACCCCGGCGACCAGATAGTCACGAACCGGACGCAGGTAGCGCGTGTGATACAGTTGCAAGAAGCGGGAACGGAAACCGGGCACGTCAATCTTGATAGGGCACTGCGTTGAACAAGCCTTACATGCCAGACAGCCGGACATCGCGTCTTTCACTTCGTGCGAGAAATCGTAATCCCCCTGTTTAGCCTGCCAGGTGTTGCGGACTTTCTGGATAAAGGCGCGCAGACTCAACTTCTGCTGCGGCAACGTTTTCTCCAACGCCACTGGATCGACGCCCTGCTCCGCCAGCAGGCGTAACCATTCCCGCACCAGCGTCGCCCGACCTTTCGGCGAATGAATTCGGTTGCCGCTGATTTTCATCGACGGACACATTGGGCTACGGGCATCGAAGTTAAAACACAGCCCGTTGCCGTTACATTCCATCGCACCACGAAACGCCGTGCGCACCGTCAGCGGGATCGTACGGTCGAATGTGCCGCGTTTGACCGCATCGACTTTCATCATCGGCGCCTCCACGTCCAACGGCGCACAAATCTTCCCGGGGTTCAGGCGGTTATCGGGATCGAACGCCGCCTTGATGCGACGCAGCTCGGCATACAGTTCTGGCCCAAAGAACTCGGGGCTGTACTCGGCGCGGAAGCCTTTACCGTGCTCGCCCCACAGCAGGCCGCCATATTTGGCCGTCAGCGTTACAATCTGGTCGGAAAGCTGTTTCATCAGCATTTCCTGCTGCGGGTCGCACATGTCCAGCGCCGGACGAACGTGCAGCACCCCGGCGTCCACATGACCAAACATGCCGTATGTCAGGTTGTGGCTGTCCAGCAGCGCGCGGAATTCTTCAATGTAATCCGCCAGATGCTGCGGCGGCACGCAGGTATCTTCTGCAAACGGAATCGGCTTCGCCTGCCCTTTGCTGTTCCCCAGCAGGCCTACGGCTTTTTTCCGCATGGCGTAAATACGTTCGATGCCGGCCAGATCGTTACAGGTCTGATAGCCAATCACGCCGCCCTCTCCGCTGGCTAACAGCGCATCCAGCCGCTGACATAATGCGTCAACCTGCCCGCCGATCAGCGTTTCATCATCGCCCGCGAATTCGACGATATTCAGCCCCAGCATATCCTGATTGGGCACATCGGTAATCAGTTCACTGACGGAATGCCAGACGATATCTTCGCGTGCCAGATTGAGTACTTTGGAATCCACGGTTTCAACAGACAACGCCTTGGCTTCCACCATGAACGGCGCGTTGCGCAGCGCTGAATTGAAAGAGTCATATTTGATATTCACCAGACGGCGAACCTTTGGCAGCGGCGTGATATCGAGCTTCGCTTCGGTAATAAACGCCAGCGTGCCCTCGGCGCCGGTCAGAATACGCGTCAGATCAAAGGTACGGAGATCGTCGCTGAACACATGGCGCAGATCATACCCCGTCAGAAAACGATTCAGCTTCGGGAACTTATTGAAAATCAACTCGCGCTGTTCGCGGCAGCGGTGCAGCACCGTATGGTAAATGCGGCCTGCCGCCGAGTTCTCCTGCGCCAACTGCTCGGCCAGTTCGACCGGCATCGCCTGAGTATCCAGCATCTCACCGCCCAGCAGTACCGCACGCAACCCCAGCACATGGTCTGACGTTTTGCCGTACACCAGCGAACCTTGTCCTGATGCATCGGTATTGATCATGCCGCCCAGCGTCGCCCGGTTGCTGGTCGACAGTTCAGGCGCGAAGAAATAGCCATAAGGTTTAAGGTACTGGTTCAACTGATCTTTAATGACGCCAGCTTCAACCCGCACCCAGCCCTGTTCAGGATTAATCTCCAGAATACGGTTCATGTAGCGCGACATATCCACCACGATACCGCGATTCAACGCCTGACCGTTGGTGCCGGTTCCCCCGCCGCGAGGAGTAAAAGTTAATCCGGAAAAACGCGCCTCACCCGCCAGTCGCGACAATATCGCCACATCGGCGGTTGAGCGGGGAAAGACAACCGCGTCGGGCAAGAGTTGATAAATACTGTTATCCGTCGCCATGGTCAGACGATCGGCATAATCGGTCGCCGTATCGCCCGTGAATCCGAGTTGCTTCAATGCTTCCAGAAAATTAAGCACCGGCTGAGCCAGGCCGGGAGACTGCGTGATCTGTGGGATCATTATTTTTGACCCTGTCCGTACAAGATGGATTTGCCAATATGTCGAGAAAAAGCCGGCAAGGCGCCAGCGATTACCGCCGCCCGGTTAGCGGACGACATCACGTTTTATCACATTTCTCCATCGTGTGCGCTCCCGGATCGGCAAAAACATACAGCGTGTTGGCTATTGGCCGTTTCGCCAACAAAATGTTCAACAGGCTGTCAAAATCCCCGGAAATATCTCATGATGATTTAGCAGTATCCATTATGTTTTACCCATGTTGCCTCGTCTTCAGGCATCTATTTTGCTATTGAGGAACAATGTATTGAGCAAAAATTCTCAGCCCCCCCAATTCGATCTGGCCAGGGTCCTGTTCAGTCTGGCGTTTATCACCATCATGATCATCGCCTGTTTTTGGGTGATACAGCCTTTTATACTGGGGTTCTCCTGGGCGTGTATGGTGGTGATTGCCACCTGGCCGCTGCTGATCAAAATCCAGGCACTACTCTGGGGACGCCGTTCTCTCGCCGTCGTCGCTATGACATTGCTGCTTATCCTGTTATTTGTTGTCCCGATCGCGATTCTCGTCAGTAGCGTAGTGGATAACAGTTCAGCATTAATGAACTGGGGAGCCAGACAGGAAAACTTCACCCCGCCGACGCTGGAGTGGCTAACCTCAATTCCCCTCGTCGGGGACAAGCTGTTCAACAGCTGGCAGATGCTCCTGCAAAGCGGCGGCAGCGGTCTGTTTACCAAAGTGCAACCCTATTTCGGCAAAACCGCCACCTGGTTGGTGGCGCAGGCCGCGCATGTCGGGCGCTTCCTGATGCACTGTTCGCTGATGCTTATCTTCAGCGCCCTGCTGTACTACAAGGGTGAGGCCGTTGCGAAATCTGTACGGCACTTTGCTATCCGGCTGGGACAGGAGCGCGGCGATGCCGCCGTGATTCTGGCGGCGCAGTCAATTCGGGCCGTCGCATTGGGCGTGGTCGTCACCGCCATCGTACAATCGGTATTAGGCGGCATTGGCCTGGCGATATCCGGCATCCCCTACACCACGCTCTTGACCGTTCTGATGTTTCTGTTTTGTCTGGCGCAGTTGGGGCCGCTCCCGGTGCTTATCCCTGCCATTATCTGGCTGTATTGGAGCGGCGAGACGAGCTGGGGCACTATCCTGTTGATCTGGAGCTGTGTCGTCGGAACGATCGACAACGTCATTCGCCCGGTTCTCATTAAAATGGGCGCCGATCTTCCGATGTTGCTGATACTCTCTGGCGTCATTGGCGGTTTACTGGCCTTTGGCATGATCGGATTGTTTATCGGCCCGGTCGTTCTCGCCGTTTCCTACCGCCTGCTGTTCGCCTGGATGCGTGAAATCCCCGAACCGCAGAGCATCATCTCGGTGAATACGTCAAATCTGCCTGACAAAAAGTGATCGCGGCAATCCCTCTGTATATGTGGGCAATGGATTGCCCCTTCTCTGCGCATTTAGCGTTATGTCGTCGCCATTTCCCCTTCACGGTTCAATAGGTAAAAATAGCTAATGTTTTTGCCTCTATTTTTAGGGATTAATCCTAAAAAACCTGATATCGTTTCTTAATCGCATTAATTTTATTGACTATAGAAAAATTAAGAAAAGAACATTCTTAAAATAAATTAACGATTAAGAGGATTCTTAATGACCCGACAGTCTGCAATCCCTAAGGTAAGCACCGGAGCTAGTTTTAATCTACTGTTCGTTAATGAGGATTCCTCCTCGTCAGAATGTGTAACGAATTGCTGTGTGTAGTCTTTACCCATCCCCTGAGATGGGTTTTTTTTTGCCCGTGATTTCTCTTCGATGACATTGCAGTTCATTCCTTTTTTGCTACTCTCCCGTTTGCCCGCCATCGGTTCAGATTATTTCAGGAGTTTTGCATGCCGTTCCCCACCGTAAAGCGCTTACTCTTCTGGGGCTTATTCAGCTTGCTGACAGCCTGCGACAATACAACGCCAACCCAGCGCCCTTTGTTGACCATTGAAGGCAAGACGATGGGAACGTTTTACAGTGTAAAAATCAGCGGCGACATCGCTGAAGACAGAACACAGCTACAGCAGGAAATCGACGCGCTGCTGGAGCAGGCCAACAATGATATCTCCACCTATCGCGACCAGTCCGTTTTATCCCGCTTCAATCAGTATCGGGGGACGGCGCCGCAGCCAATCCCCCGCGGAATGGCGGACATCATTCTGGTCGCACAGCGGATTGGCCGGGCCACGCATGGTGCGATGGATATCACCGTCGGCCCGCTGGTCAACCTGTGGGGATTCGGCCCACAGAAACAGCCCGTGCAGCTTCCCAGCCAACAGCAGATCGATTCAGCGCGGCAAAAAGTCGGGCTGCATCATCTGAAGCTGATTAGTGACGAGAAAGGCGAGTGGATTCAAAAAGATCTTCCGGATTTGTACGTCGATCTCTCCACGCTTGGCGAAGGCTACGGCGCAGATCTTCTCGCGCAGTTGATGCTGCGTAAAGGGATCGCGAATTATCTGGTTTCTGTCGGCGGGGCGATCTCCAGCCGAGGCGTGAATGCAGAAGGTATACCGTGGCGCGTGGCGATCCAGAAACCGACCGATCGCGAGAACGCAATGCAGGCGGCGGTGAATTTGCAGGGCTACGCCATCAGCACATCCGGCAGCTATCGCAATTATTTTGAGGACGGGGGCAAACGCTACTCCCATATTATCGACCCCGCGACCGGCAAACCGATTACGCACCGCTTGGTTTCTGCGACCGTTATTGCACCAACGGCGTTGGAGGCCGACGGCTGGGATACCGGCTTAATGGTGTTGGGAACGGAGAAAGCGTTGGCGCTGGCGAAACAACAAGGGCTGGCGGTGTATCTCATCACTAAAACGGATGAGGGGTTCGATGCTGTAATGACGCCGCAGTTTAAATCCTTCCTGATTACGGCACAGTAAGAAATGGCCAAACGAATAAAAATCCCATCGTGATAAGGACGAGATACATGGAGCGGTTCAACCACCACCGCCCCATGACCCCAGGCTATTCGCGAAAATCGCGACGCGATACCTTCGGCGTTCGTGACCGCAGCCCGGTCCGCCTCAGCACGATGATTACGCGAATAAAAAATACATCAGTATCTAAAAATTCATCTCAGACTAGTTGTGCTCCGCCAGATTCAGCCAGGTCTGCACCACGGTATCCGGGTTGAGCGACAGGCTATCAATCCCCTGCTCCATCAGCCAGATAGCAAAGTCCTCGTGGTCGGACGGACCCTGACCGCAAATACCGACGTATTTCCCCTGCTTCTTGGCGGCTTTGATCGCCATCGACAGCAGCGCTTTCACCGCATCGTTGCGTTCATCAAACAGCGACGATACCACGCCGGAATCGCGATCCAGCCCCAGCGCCAGCTGCGTCATATCGTTGGATCCGATGGAGAAGCCATCAAAGTGTTGCAGGAATTCATCGGCCAACAGCGCGTTCGATGGAATCTCGCACATCATGATTATCTTCAGGCCATCCTCACCGCGGCGCAACCCTTGGCTCGCCAGTTCGGCGATGACGGCCTCCGCTTGCGCTACGGTACGAACGAAGGGAACCATGATCTCCACGTTCTTCAACCCCATAACGTTACGCACGCGTTTAACCGCTTCACATTCCAGCGCAAAACAGGCCTTGAAATCCGCTGAAACGTAACGGCCTGCGCCGCGGAAACCCAGCATCGGGTTTTCTTCTTCCGGCTCATAGCGCTCGCCGCCAACCAGATTCGCATACTCATTCGATTTAAAATCGGACAGGCGAACGATAACGCGCTTCGGCGCGAACGCCGCGGCCAGCGTGGCAATCCCTTCCGTCAGGCGGCCAACGTAAAATTCCACCGGATCGTCATAGCCCTGCATCAGCGCGTTGATTTCACGTTGCAGTTCCGGCGTTTGCTGGTCGAATTCCAGCAGCGCTCTGGGATGCACGCCAATCATGCGGTTGATGATAAATTCCAGACGCGCCAGACCCACGCCGTCGTTTGGCAGGCAGGCGAAGTCAAACGCCCGATCCGGGTTACCCACATTCATCATCACTTTCAGCGGCAGCGCGGGCATTTCATCAATCTGCGAACTCTTAACGGAAAAATCCAGCAGATCCTGATACACATAGCCCGTATCACCTTCCGCGCAGGACACCGTCACTTTTTGCCCATTGCGCAGACGATCCGTCGCGTCGCCACAGCCCACCACCGCCGGGATCCCCAGCTCGCGGGCGATGATCGCCGCATGGCAGGTGCGTCCGCCGCGATTGGTCACGATCGCCGCCGCTTTTTTCATGATCGGTTCCCAGTCCGGGTCGGTCATGTCGGTCACCAGCACATCACCCGCGTTGATCAGGTGCATCTCGCTGATGTCCTGAATCATTTTTACTTCACCCGCGCCAATGCGGTGGCCGATAGCACGGCCTTCCACCAGCACGGTACCGCTGGCAGGCAGGTGATAGCGCTCCATGACCTGACCGTTGGAACGCACGGTTTCCGGGCGAGCCTGCACAATGTAGAGCTTACCGGTGTGGCCATCTTTCGCCCACTCGATGTCCATCGGGCGACCATAGTGTTTCTCAATCAGCAGCGCCTGACGGGCCAGCGCTTCCACTTCATCATCCGTTAGGCTGAAACGGGCGCTTTGTTCTGCCGGTACGTCTTCAATTCGCACCTGCTTGCCGTGTTCCTGACTCGCGGCATACACCATCCGGATTTTTTTCGATCCCATGTTACGACGCACAATCGCCGGCCTGTTGTTCTGCAAGGTCGGCTTGTGGACATAGAATTCATCCGGGTTTACCGCGCCCTGCACCACCATTTCACCCAGCCCGTAAGCGGAAGTGATGAACACAACCTGATCGAAGCCGGATTCGGTATCAATGGTAAACATCACGCCTGCCGACGCCAGATCGGAACGCACCATACGCTGCACGCCCGCCGACAGCGCTACGCCGCGATGGTCGTAGCCCTGATGCACGCGATAGGAGATAGCGCGATCGTTAAACAGCGAGGCAAACACGTGCTTCACGGCGACCATTACCGCGTCAATACCTTGTACGTTCAGGAACGTTTCCTGTTGTCCGGCAAAGGACGCATCCGGCATATCCTCCGCCGTTGCGGAAGAACGTACGGCAAACGAAGCGCCTTCTTCACCTTCAGACAATTGTTGATAGGCATCGCGGATCGCGTTCTCCAGCTCCGGCTGGAACGGCGTATCAATAATCCACTGGCGAATCTGCGTGCCGGCATCCGCCAGTTGATTCAGATCGTCAATATCGGTGCGATCAAGCAACGCATAAATACGCTGGTTAATCCCGCTTTGATTAAGAAAATCATTAAACGCCTGTGCCGTTGTCGCAAAGCCGTTGGGGACTGCCACGCCCAGTTCTGAAAGGTTGGTGATCATTTCACCCAGGGAGGCGTTTTTGCCGCCCACCCTTTCAACGTCGTGCATACCAAGCTGGTTATACCAAAGGACATTACGCAAATCAGGGCCGTTATTGGACATCGAAAATAATCCTTTCTGCATACAATTAGGGTATGAAAGAGTTCGGTTGAGGATCGCCTCAACGTAATCAGACTAGCATAGCGTTTTGATGAACATGGACAGGTGAATCGTTCAACCTATGAAAAAAAACCGATCTCACTGTGAATGATTGCTTAACGCGGTAAAAATCCAATATCGTAGGAGATTAGCATTCTTTATCAAAAATATATTGAAAAGGCGTTTCAATAAAATAGTTACCAAACTACCAATTTTGACGACGTTAATGTATCCAGTCGGTCAGAAAAATTACAAGGGGGTTGTGTGGAAAGAAGCGTATTTTATGTCTCAGACGGGACGGCGATTACGGCAGAAGTCCTGGGTCATGCTGTGCTGTCGCAGTTCCCGGTGAGCACGGTGAGCTATACGTTGCCTTTCGTTGAAAGCGAAGCGCGCGCCATGGCCGTATGCGAACAGATTAATACGTTATACCAACAAACGGGCTTACGACCTCTGGTATTTTACTCCATCGTCACCCCAACCGTCCGTGACATCATTACCCGCAGCGAAGGATTCTGTCAGGATATCGTTCAGGCTCTGGTCGCCCCTTTACAGAAAGAGTTGAACACGCCTCCGACGCCGGTTGCCAACCGCACTCACGGCTTAACCGCCAACAACCTGAGTAAATACGATGCGCGTATCGCCGCTATCGACTACACGCTGGCGCACGACGACGGCATTTCGCTGCGCAATCTCGATCAGGCGCAGGTCATTCTTCTGGGCGTTTCACGCTGTGGCAAAACGCCGACCAGTCTGTATCTGGCCATGCAGTTCGGCATCCGCGCCGCCAACTATCCTTTTATCGCCGATGATATGGACAATTTACGCCTGCCCGATGCGCTGAAACCCTTCCAGCACAAACTGTTCGGTCTCACCATTGATGCCGAACGGCTGGCAGCGATTCGGGAAGAGCGCCGGGGCAATAGCCGCTATGCGTCTCTGCGCCAGTGCCGTATGGAGCTCAGTGAGGTTGAGGCGCTGTTTCGCAAACACCAGATTAAGTACCTTAATACCACCAATTATTCCGTTGAAGAAATTTCCGCCAAAATCATCGACATTCTCGGCATGAGCAGAAGAATGTACTAGTACATGATGGTTTTTTTTGTCCTGATGCGGTTGTAATGCGCGCGATTTCGTTTATTGTGTGCCTATCACTTCCCGGCTTTCGCCGCTGAGAAGCAACCCATTTAGTTGAAAATATCGTCTAAAAACGCTGTCATGCCCACGTTTTTCAGCAATGACAGATTTTCGACTTGACCGTATTCAGAGACAAAACATGTTACCAACAGATGAACTGCGGAGCGCACGCATCGCGGGTCTGGTCACGCCTCAAACGTTACTCGCCAGACTCCCGATCACCCCTGCCGTTGCCGAAAATGTGACCCTGTCACGAAAAAAAATTGAAGCCATTCTTACCGGACAAGATCCTCGCCTGCTCGTCGTGATTGGCCCCTGTTCGATCCATGACACCGATAGCGCGTTAGATTATGCGCACCGTCTGGCTGCCCTACGCACGCGGTATCAGGACAGGCTGGAGATCGTCATGCGCACCTACTTTGAAAAACCGCGCACGGTGGTAGGCTGGAAGGGACTTATTTCCGATCCCGCGCTCAATGGAACATTCCAGGTAAATGAAGGGCTGGAGATTGCACGCCGCCTGCTGCTGGACGTCAACCAGCTTGGACTGCCGACCGCCACGGAATTTCTCGATATGGTCACCGGCCAATATATCTCCGACTTAATTAGCTGGGGGGCGATTGGCGCGAGAACCACCGAAAGCCAGATCCACCGGGAAATGGCCTCCGCGCTATCCTGCCCTGTCGGTTTCAAAAACGGAACGGACGGCAATACGCGCATCGCCGTCGATGCCATCCGCGCCGCCCGCGCCCAACACATGTTCCTCTCGCCGGATAAACAGGGATTCATGTCGGTTTACAAAACGCAGGGCAATCCGTTTGGCCATATTATTATGCGCGGGGGAAAAACGCCGAATTATTACGCGGAAGATATCTCCGCCGCCTGTGAGCAGTTGCGGAAATTTTCATTGCCGGAGTATCTGGTGATCGACTTCAGCCATGCCAATTGCCAGAAACAACACCGGCGTCAGCTTGACGTCGCCGATGATATTTGCCGGCAAATTCGCGCCGGATCGCGCGCGATTGCCGGCATCATGGCAGAAAGCTTCTTAATCGAAGGTCACCAGCCTGCCCACAACCCTCTGGCATTAACGTATGGTCAATCCATCACCGATCCCTGCCTGAGCTGGCAGGATAGCGAAACCCTGCTGGCGCGTCTGGCGGAAGCCATCGATAGCCGTTTTTAACCGGAAACACGCAGACGCAACATCCATCCGGTGTTGCGCTGCGAAATATCACGCCCGCGTAAATCTTTCCCCCGCCAGCAACGCCTCTATTCCAATGTCAACGTATTAAAAAATTTTACTTGAGGTTGAGCTCTTGTTACATGAAAATGATTATCATTCGTCATGATGATAATACGATAACGACTGGGGGTAGCAAAATGCAGACGACCATTTATCAACAATATCAGCAGGCCAAAGCTGAACATCCGCGTAAATACGCTCGCGATCTGGCCACGCAACTTGGCATCAGCGAAGCTGAGCTCAGCCATGCCCGCGTCGGACACGATGCGCGGCGTCTTCAGGGCGACGCCAAAGCCTGGCTGAACGCACTGGAGCCCGTGGGTAACACCAAGTCGATTACGCGTAATGAATATGCCGTGCATGAGCATACGGGCTGCTATCAAAACCAGCACCTTGATGGTCATGCAGGGCTGATTCTTAATCCGCGCGAGCTGGATCTGCGCCTGTTCCTCTCTCAGTGGGCTTCAGCCTTTGCGCTGCGAGAGAACACTCCGCACGGGGAACGGCAGAGCGTTCAATTCTTCGATCATCAGGGTGATGCCATTCTGAAGGTTTACGCTACGGATACCACGAATAGGGTCGCCTGGCAGCAATACATTGAGACATTTGCCACCAGCGAAAACCCGGCGCTGCGGCTTCTGCCGCCGTCAGCCGATAGCGCAGTGGCCAGACAGGCCGTTACCCATAATCCCCAGCTTGAAGCGGAATGGCGGGCGATGACGGATGTACACCAGTTTTTCACCCTGCTAAGACGCTATAATCTTACGCGTCAGCAGGCGTTTCGCTCCGTCGCGAACGATCTGGCCTATCGTGTTGAGAATGATGCGCTGTCGCAGATCCTGTTTAGCGCACGCGACAATCAGAACGAAATCATGGTGTTTGTCGGTAATCGCGGCTGTGTACAAATCTTCACCGGCGTGCTTGAGCGAGTGGAACGTCTGGAACAGCACGCGGAATGGATGAATATCTTCAATAAAAATTTCACGCTGCATCTGCTCGAAGGCGCTATCGCCGAGAGCTGGGTCACACGTAAACCGACGGCGGACGGTATCGTGACCAGCCTTGAACTCTATGCCGCGGACGGCACTCAAATCGCACAACTTTTCGGGCAGCGTACCGAAGGCATGCCCGAACAACGTCTGTGGCGCGATCAGGTCGACGCCTTGAAACCGTATAAGGATCTCGCCGCATGAAAAACTGGTTATTCCCACTGATGTTAACGCTCCCGCTGGGCGCGTCCGCGGCCGAGCGTATTGTTTCTATTGGCGGCGATGTCACGGAAATTATCTACGCGCTGGGCGCAGAGAACGATCTGGTTGCACGCGACAGCACCAGCCTGCACCCGGAATCCGTGAAAAAACTGCCTGACGTGGGCTACATGCGTCAGCTCAACGCGGAAGGGATTCTGGCCATGAAACCCTCTTTGGTGGTCGCCAGCGATCTGTCACAACCCTCGCTCATCCTGCAACAGGTGAAAGACAGCGGCACGAAGGTGGTTAACGTACCTGCCCAACACGCTCTTGACGTCGTGCCGCAGAAAATCGGCGTCATCGCCCAGGCGTTGGGAAAAGAGGCTGAGGGTAAAAAACTGGCGGAAACCTTTCAGCAGCAGTTGGCCTCCGTGAAAACCTCGCCGCTGCCGGTTAATGTGCTGTTTATTCTCAGCCACGGCGGTATGAGCGCGATGGCCGCAGGAAAAAACACGCCGGCGGACACGATTATTCGCCATACCGGGTTGAAGAACGCCATGCAAAACGTTGAACGCTACCAGCCGCTGTCGCAGGAAGGCGTGATCGCCAGCGCGCCTGACCTGATTTTGATCTCCAGTCAGGGCTTGAAAACGCTGGGCGGCGAGGCGCAGGTATGGCAATTACCGGGGCTGGCAATGACGCCCGCTGGCAAAAACCATCGCCTGCTGGTGGTCGACGATATGGCAATGCTCAGCTTCACTCTGGCAACGCCCGCGCTGATGGCGACATTACGTCAGACCGCCGAAGCGATAAAATGACCTCTCGTTTTCATCCGCGTTATGGGTTGATCGCGCTGCTGTTACTTATGGTGGCGCTCATGCTGTGCGCCGCCAATATGGGCGCGCTGACACTGTCATTTCAAACGCTCTGGCACACGCCGCTTGACGATCCGCTCTGGCATATCTGGCTGAATATCCGCGTTCCCCGCGTACTACTCGCGATACTCGTCGGCGGCGCGCTGGCCTGTTCCGGCGCAATAATGCAAGGGCTGTTTCGCAACCCGCTCGCGGACCCCGGACTGTTGGGGATCAGCAGTGGCGCAGCACTCTGTGTAGCGCTGACTCTCGTGCTGCCGCTTGGCCTTCCCCCGCTGCTGGCGCTTTACGGCCCAATGTTCGCAGCCTTCGCCGGCAGCCTGGCGATTACCGTCATCATTTTTATCCTCAGTCGCGCCGAACAAGGGGGATTAACACGGCTGCTGCTGGCCGGTATCGCGCTTAATGCGTTGTGTATTGCCTTAATCGGCGTGTTGACCTACATCAGCACCGACCAACAGTTACGTCAGTTCTCGCTATGGGGCATGGGGAGTCTTGGGCAGGCGCAGTGGCCGATGCTGGTGGTGGCCAGTACGTTGGTCATCCCCGCGATGATCGCCACCTTGTACTCTGCACGTCGTCTGAACGTGTTGCAGTTAGGGGATGAAGAAGCCCATTATCTTGGCGTCAACGTGAAGCGCACCCAGCACATTCTGCTACTACTCAGCTCGCTGCTGGTGGGCGTCGCCGTAGCGGTCAGCGGCGTAATCGGGTTCATCGGGCTCATCATCCCGCACCTGATGCGTTTGCATCTGGGGGCCGATCACCGCTGGCTCATCCCCGCCTCCATCCTTGGCGGTGCCTGTCTGCTGCTGTTTGCCGATACGCTGGCGCGCACGCTGCTTGCGCCGGCGGAAATGCCCGTTGGACTATTAAGCAGTATTATTGGCGGCCCCTACTTCCTGTGGCTGATCGTTCAGCGTAAAGGACGTGTGCATGATTGACTTAACGCCTGAACGGGGATTAATTGCACGTCATTTACGTCTGCAACGCAATGGTCACTCTCTGACGGATGACGTTTCTCTGGAACTACACGGTGGAGAAATCGTCGCGATTATCGGCCCTAACGGCGCTGGCAAATCCACGCTGCTTCGTTTACTGACCGGGTATTTAACCCCGGATGAGGGGGAATGTCTGTTGGCCGGAAGGCCCCTTTCAGACTGGCAACCCGGCGCGTTGGCGAAAACACGCGCCGTCATGCGCCAACATAGCGATATAGCGTTTGCATTTAGCGTGCAGGATATTGTCGCCATGGGCCGTACCCCTCACGGGCGCAACCGCAAAAATGATGACGTCATAGAACAAGTCATGGCGCAAACGGGCTGTCTTGAACTGGCGGGGCGGGACTATCGCCATCTTTCCGGCGGAGAACAGCAACGTGTGCAACTGGCGCGCGTACTGGCGCAGTTGTGGCATCCAGAGCCTACGCCGGGTTGGCTATTTCTCGATGAGCCGACGTCAGCGCTGGATCTATACCATCAACAGCACCTCTTACGGTTGCTCAAGCAGCTCACGCGTGAACAGCCCTTAGCCGTGTGCTGCGTCCTGCACGATCTGAATCTGGCGGCACTCTACGCCGACCGCATTCTGCTATTACACCAAGGGAAACTGGTCGCAGAAGGTTCCCCCGCGCAAGTCCTCCAGACAGAAACATTAACCCGCTGGTATCGAGCCGAACTCAGCGTCGGCTCCCACCCTGACTACCCCATTCCTCAGGTTTATCTGCGGCAATAGCCCGCCCTTCTCTTCCCCGCTCAGCTGGAACAGGAAATGTCCAGATGCTTACCCCATTCCGGCGGCAACGCGGCCAAATCGTCCATGTCAGGCTGTTCACCATAAGGTCGACACAGGGCGTGATGAAGACGCGCTAATACGCTGACGTCATCATTTTCCGCTCGTTCAATCGCCATTTGCGCCAGATAATTACGCAGAATATATTTCGGGTTCGTCGCATTCATCAGGCTGCGGCGTTCCTCATCCCCCTGCTCTTCCTGCATCAGCCTCTGACGATAGATCGCATACCAGCTGTCGAATGCCGTTCGGTCGATGAATTCATCACGGAGCGGCGAGCGTAATGCCTGCTTCTCGCTCGCCGCCAGCAGACGAAATGTTCGAGTGTAATCGCGGCCTTCCTGCTGCATCAAACGCAACAGCCCCACCAGCACGTCATTGTCGTCGTGACTGGCCGTAAAAAAGCCCAACTTGGCACGCATCAATATGCCATATTGCCGCATCAACGCCGGTTCATAGCGTGCAAGCGCGCGTTCCAGCGTTTCTGTGTCTATCAGACCCGACAAGGCCTGAGCCAGCCGGTGTAGATTCCACAGGCCGACGGCTGGCTGATTGTCAAAGGCATAGCGTCCTCGATGATCGGAATGATTACAGATAAAACCCGGCTGATAGTCATCCAGAAAACCATAAGGGCCGTAGTCAATCGTTAGCCCGAGAATCGACATATTATCGGTATTCATTACGCCGTGTGAAAAACCAACCGCTTGCCAATGCGCAATCAAACGAGCGGTACGCTCCACCACATCACCGAACCACCGCTCATAGCGATCGGCATCGTTTTGCCACTGCGGCCAGTGGCGGGCAATCACATACTCAGCCAACTGCCGTACCTTATCCGGCTCACGGCGATAAAAAACGTGTTCGAAGTGGCCGAAACGAATATGGCTTTCTGCTACGCGCAGCAGCATCGCGCCTTTCTCTTCTCGCTCACGGTGTACGGCGTGTTCGCTGGTAACAATCGTCAACGCGCGCGTGGTGGGAATCCCCAAATGGTGCATCGCTTCCGAAGCGAGAAATTCACGAATCACCGAACGCAGCACCGCACGCCCATCCCCCATGCGCGAATAAGGCGTCAGCCCGGCCCCCTTCAGGTGCCAGTCCATGCTGCGCCCATCCGCCAGCTGTTGTTCTCCGAGCAGAATGCCACGACCGTCGCCAAGTTGGCCGGCCCACACGCCAAACTGGTGACCGCTATAAACCTGCGCCAACGGTTCCATGCCCGGCAGCAAACGCGCGCCGCTCCAGACGGCGTCATGTTCCGGCGTAAACCAATCGGAAGACAACCCAAGCTCTGCCGCCAATCCCTCGCTATGATAAAGCAGGCGAGCGCCACGCAGCGGCGTCGGCTGTAGCGCGGTATAGAAATCCGGTAGTTGATGGAAATAGTGATTTTTGAATAACGGTGTTGGCTGCATCATGTCTCCCTGATAGCCCCCCTGCTCAAGGTGAAGAAAGCCACATGCTGACGGCGGGAATGCAGAAAGTGTAGAGTGATGGCGCAGAAATTAACACGGAAGAAAAGCAGGGATATTATTTTTCGAGTTAGCACGATTAAGAATTATCTGTTTTTTTCTAGCCATCCATCCAGACTTGAACTTCATAATGTTGAAAGATTCAAACCCTAATAACCACAAATTGAAAGGGGTATTCTATGAAAAAAGTAATTTTAGCATCAACATTGGTCCTACCGTTTATATCCGGCTCGGCGTTTGCCGAATCCAACGCTATTGAACAATGTGCAAAATTGTTACCCGAAGATGGAAAAAAATATAACGTATCGTTATCCGTTGATATCACAGTAGACAGAACCGCTCAAAGTGAGCTGAATATCAGCGATGAAACTAAGAAGCCACTTTCAGAAGATGAACGGGTCAAAACGAAGCCGTTTGTTGAGTGCATAAAAAACATACTCAAATAAAAACCTGCGGAGCCTGTCCGTAATTCTGTGTAATTGCCACCGTATTAAAGGTGAGCGCTCAGGCGGTCACCGAACTCGATAATAAAACGGCTCATCGCCAGCCGCCAGTTCTGGATCGGCATACTCCATTTTTTCG
>NZ_SMBY01000006.1 GCF_004342665.1 Samsonia erythrinae
GGCACGTTGAAAGTGCCGTCCTCGCCCACCGTGACGCTGCCCAGTTCATTACCGGCTGCATCGGTCACCGTCACCGTGCTGCCAGCTTCCGCCGTGCCGCTCACCGATGTGCCGTCTTGCGCGATCGCCAGTTCGCCCGGGACAGCGGGGATCGTGCTGTCTGGCGCAGTTATCGTCGTCGATTCAGACACGTTGCCCGCCGCATCGGTCACCACCGTGGTGATCGTCTCGCCGTTGGTCAGCGCCGGCGACAGCGGTACGCTGAAGGAACCATCCTCGCCCACCGTCACGCTGCCCAACTCATTGCCTGCCCCATCAGTGACCGTGACCGTGCTGCCCGCCTCTGCCGTGCCGCTCACCGATGTGCCGTCTTGCGCGATCGCCAATTCACCCGGGACAGCGGGGATCGTGCTGTCTGGCGCAGTTATCGTCGTCGATTCAGATACGTTGCCCGCGGTATCGGTCACCACCGTGGTGATCGTCTCACCGTTGGTCAGCGCCGGCGACAGCGGCACGCTGAAGGAACCATCCTCACCCACCGTTACGCTGCCCAGTTCATTACCGGCTGCATCAGTCACCGTGACCGTACTGCCGGCTTCCGCCGTGCCGCTCACCGATGTGCCATCTTCCGCAATCGCCAGTTCCCCCGGGACAGCGGGGATCGTGCTGTCTGGCGCAGTTATCGTCGTCGATTCAGATACGTTGCCCGCGGTATCGGTCACCACCGTGGTGATCGTCTCGCCGTTGGTCAGCGCCGGTGACAGCGGCACGTTGAAAGTGCCGTCCTCGCCCACCGTGACGCTGCCCAGTTCATTACCTGCCCCATCGGTGACCGTCACCGTGCTGCCGGCTTCCGCCGTGCCGCTCACCGATGTGCCGTCTTCCGCGATCGCCAATTCACCCGGGACAGCGGGGATCGTGCTGTCTGGCGCAGTTATCGTCGTCGATTCAGATACGTTGCCCGCTGCATCGGTGACCACTACGGTGACCGCCTCACCGTTGGTCAGCGTCGGTGACAGCGGCACGTTGAAAGTGCCATCCTCGCCCACCGTGACACGACCCAGCTCATTACCAGCCCCATCGGTGACCGTCACCGTGCTGCCGGCCTCCGCCGTGCCGCTCACCGATGTGCCGTCTTCCGTTACCGCCAGCTCACCCGGTTCGGCGGGTGGCGTGGTGTCCGGCGCGATCACCGTCACCGGTTCGCTGCGGTTACCCACTGCATCAGTCACGACGACGGTGACGACCTCACCGTTGGTCAGTTCCTGTGGCAACGAGACGTTGAAGGTGCCATCCTCGCCTACCGCTACGCGCCCGAGTTCATTACCCGCCTCGTCGGTGAGAATAATGATGTTGCCCGTCTCCGCGGTGCCGCTGACGCTGCGGCCATCGCCACTGACCGTCACTGTCGGCGCAGCCGGCGCCGTGACGTTCGGTTCATTTGCACTCAGATCTCTATTGCCGCCGCTCCCGGACGACATAGCGACAACGCCAGCAATCCCGGCCACGCCCGCCGCGCCAGCTAAAAAGTACGGAAATATCCCCGCGCCGGAGGATTCAGTTCCACCAATACCGAGCATAAGTTCATCAATACTGGAAATGGATTCATAGGAGGATGAGATTGTCGGTTCCTTCGCCCACCAAAGCGCACCATCATCTTCTTGCAGCACCAACTCATTGTCGCCATGCTCTCCGGCCAAATAAAAATTCTTTAATACGAGTTTTTCACCGGAATGCGTCGTCACAACCAAATCGTTACCCACACGAGATAGTGATGCAATTTCTTGTCGGCTAACCTGTAATTTTATAATTGAAGAAGGCGGTACATTCAGTTCTCCAGAAGAAACGCTCGCGGAGAAACTCTCACTATTTTCTTTCAAAATAACGGAAGGATTGTTCATTTCTCTCTCACTCCCAATGAAGTATTTTCAATACATAAATCATGAAAAATCAAAGAATATGATTTTGATACTATTTGGAAAAACCCCCATTCCCCGGAAGATAACAACAAACAACCATTAGAAATGATGATAACAATAAAACCACACCAGAAAGGGGAGAAAACATCAACGGCAGGAAACAAAACAATAACCAACAAAATCAATTAATTAAAATAAATCACTAAATCTACTTTAATCTAAAATAAATAGCGAAATCAAAACCGACAGCATAATAAAAAATTCATATAGATATGATTTTAAAAAAACACCATACCATCGAGTCACTCTGGAAAAAGTGACAGTTAAACCTTTCGTCCACGACAAAATCATGAAAAGGCATTAATTAAATATAATCACGCCCTGACAACATAATCTAAACGAAAGTCACTCGAATAATTGGATCGCACCCTATAAGGAAAAGCTATCTCCCCTTATATAAAAAGGCGAAACCATTTATGATGACCGAGCGCTTAGAGCGCAAAATTTATTTTTTGGGAATCAATCAAATAAAATACCTTCCACGCCTAGCATATTAAAATATATCGACTGAAATATAATAATTACTTTATATTTTTAGCACATGCTTAACGGGATGCAAGGCGATACCAAAAAAAATTTTACTTAAGGCAATAAAAATCGGCGTAGTACGCTCAAAAACAGAAAATAACCATGCTAATTAAAAGGCTTTATAGCCATTATCACCCGATTATTTTCACGCAATTTCGTTTTATTACATATTTTCGAATGCGGATTATGTCACCCGTGTGACAACGACATAATTATCAGACTGATGGTTTTGCAGAGAGGCATCTCGTAAAAAATTCCACGCCGGCCTGTAAAGCAAAGGGGGTTATGCGGTGAGTCACGCCCGCTTCCGTTAAATACGTCAGGTTTGCCAGTTTATGGCGCGCCTGTAATGCGTAATATAGCCGTTCACTTTCCCTCGCAGGGACCACATCATCGGCATCACCATGCCAGACAAACAACGGTCTGTCAGACAAAGCATCCAGACGCGTGGCGATATCATAATCAGCCAGTCTGGTTGCCAATGCCTGAAGCGTCGCCAGATGTTCTTCATTATCGCCGGCAACGGGCGGGAATAAGGTTTGCGACAACGTAGAGAAGTAGCCGGAACCCATAAACGACGCCGCCGCTGTAATCCAGGGGTAACGCGCCATGCATCCCAGCGCGCTCATTCCACCAAGCGACGCGCCGCAAACGCCGATACGTTCGCCAGCGATCAAACCGCGCTGCCGATACTCCGCCACATAATCGGGGAACTCTTCGATATTGGTTTGCAAAATATCCCAGAAATGACGTAGCCGACGCGCGTCGTCACCGTCATAGCGAGCCCCGTGCATTGCCGCATCAGGCAGAATCACTCTGAATCCAGCCTGAGCCAGCGCATAGCCAAAATAGGAATAGACCTCTTTTGACGAGCTGTAACCATGGAAGAAAAAAATCGTCGGTAAGGGCTGGGCGCTTTTCCCCGCAGGCACCGCGTGAATCGCCTCAATCTGATTGTGAATTTTATCCACTGACATTTCGACCATGTTTTTCCTCCTGCACGTTTAACCAAGCCCGTCATGACTTGTTCAATGAAACCACAAAAATGGCATAGCGCAATATCAATGATAAAAATAGATAGTGATATTCCATGATTGATTTTTCTTCACTGATTGCCATTAACGCATGTGGAATAAGACTAAAAATCACCGCCATAAGAGATAACGCGATGATGGGACTTTCTTTTACACCCGGAGGACAGTGGGATTGCATCAACCGCGCTCATACGATCTCAACGATTTTTGTTCGCGATGAGCCTGATGATAACGCTATACTCCCCCCAATCTCACCCCGACCGGACTTCCCTTATGCACAGAGTACGGATGTTTTTCTTACCGCTCATATTGATGATAGCCGGCTGTCAGGCGATACAGGGCTCGCCTACCCCTGCACCGCCGCCGGCGGATAACGCGCTGGAAATTAGCTACGCGCAAACCAGCCAATTGGCGAGAATGGGCACCATCTCAGTGAGCGTACGTGGAAACGCAGATGACGCCGATCGCGCCATACAGCAAAAAGCCGATGATGCCGGTGCACGTTACTATGTCATTGTATTGAAATCTGAATCGACGTTTACCGACACATGGTACGCACGCGCCGTTCTGTATCGTTGAAAGGAAAAAATGGCGGAGGAGAACGGGGCCGCAATCAGAGAAGCCGCGCCTATCACCCGGTAGGAGTTTGTTGGCAAAGCCCGATAAGCGGCGATAATGGATGGATCGTAAAGACGCTGCAAGTACGTCCCTGTAAGCTCGAACCGCGCCATCCCTGGCGCGGACGCTTTACTCTTCCATTCCATTATCACCGTTCGATAAAAGATGATGGGGTTGTCAAGGGTCTGAACCGGGCTGTCGCCCGGTAGTTATCTCAATACATCATTAATACGACATGCACGCTGCATTCAAAATCCCGCCGCTGAGCGAAGCGGCACAGAGAAACACGCCAGAGGCAATGTCGTTATTCTGGATATGCTGGCTAAGGCGCGGCATATACAGGCGCACAGCGAAATAAATCACCAGTTGCACCACCAGTGCCACCGCCCCCCAGGTCAGGTAATCCAGTAAACCCACTGAATTGATGGCCGCACTGGAAAGCGGGATCACATAACCCACTAACGCGCCGCCAAACCCAATTGCCGCCGTACTGTTGTTTTCTTTAATCAGCGCCCATTCATCATGCGGCGTCACGCGCGTATAAATAAACAGAAAGGCCAGCACTAGGGCAAACCCGATAAAGAAATAGGACGCGAAAGCTAACAAAGCACTCAGTATTGGCATAGGTTCCTCTTTATCATAGGGTTCGTCAGCTTCGCTGACGAACGGCTTCAAACAAACACACGCCGGTCGCCACAGACACATTCAGCGACGACACGCTGCCCGCCATCGGGATGCTGATCAATTCATCACAGTGCTCTCGGGTCAGGCGACGCATCCCTTCCCCTTCCGCGCCCATCACCAGCGCCAGTGGCCCCGTCAGTTTGCTTTGATAAAGGGTATGATCCGCTTCTCCTGCCGTGCCGACGATCCAGATATTACGTTCCTGCAATAAACGCAGGGTACGGGCCAGATTGGTCACGCTGATAAGCGGCACGGTTTCCGCCGCGCCACAGGCCACTTTTTTCACCGTGGCATTCAACTGCGCGGAACGATCGCGCGGCACAATTACCGCATGCACGCCCGCCGCATCGGCATTACGCAGGCAGGCGCCCAGATTATGCGGGTCCGTCACGCCGTCCAGGATCAGCAGGAAAGGCGTTTCCAGATTGTCTAACAGCGTGGGCAGATCGTTTTCCTGATACCTACGCCCTTCTTTGACTTTTGCCACAATCCCCTGATGCACCGCACCATCGACCTGCTTATCCAGCCACTGACGGTTCGCCACCTGAATCACGATGCCTTGCGCTTCCAGATCGGCAATAACAGGTTGGAGGCGACGGTCATCCCGTCCTTTCAGAATAAAGACTTCCATAAAACGCTGGGGATCGCGTTCAAGCAATGCCTTAACAGCATGAATACCGTAAATAATTTCGCTCATTGATACTCTTTAAATAGTGTAAAGCGAGATAGCGGTTCATCGTGGCGTTACGGCGACGCAGGCCGCGGCAACGCCAGGACGGCCCTTATCCCTCAGATTTTTTCTTTGCGCGTTTCGCTTTAGTCGCGGCGGCGATTTTACGCGTTTTTTCCGCGTTCTTTTTCGCTTTGTCGCGGTTCTTTTTCGGCTTGGCTTTTGGCTTATCCGATTTTGCGTTGCGATCGCCTTCTTTGCGGAACGCGGCATCCGGCTCAAAATTTGCCGCCGCTTTGCTGGCGCTACGGCGACGGCGGGCTGGCTTGGCCTCGCGCACTTCCGGTCTCTTCGCGCGATCGCGCGCCGTTTTACCTTCGCCGCGTACCTTACGCGTGCTGGAAACCAGTGCAAAATCGATGTTGCGTTCATCCATATGCACCGCTTCAACACGGATTTCCACTTCATCACCCAGACGATACACCTGTCCGCGCGATTCGCCGATCAGGCGCTGGCCAATATTATCGTAGCGATAATAGTCGTTATCCAGCGTGGAGACGTGTACCAGACCGTCGATAAACAGATCGTTAAGACGCACGAAGAAACCGAAGCCGGTCACACTGGAGATGATCCCCGTAAACACTTCCCCTACGTGGTCCTGCATGAAGTCGCATTTCAGCCAGTCGGCTACGTCGCGCGTCGCTTCATCCGCACGCCGCTCCGTCATTGAACAGTGCATACCCAGTTGCAGCATTTCGTTCATATCGCTGTGCCAGCCGCCCGTTGGCGTCCAGCGCGCCTGACGGTCACTCAGCAGATATTTGATTGCGCGATGCAGCGACAAATCCGGGTAGCGACGAATCGGCGACGTAAAGTGAGCATAAGACGTCAACGCCAGACCAAAGTGACCGCGATTTTCCGGATCATAAATGGCCTGCTTCATCGAACGCAGCAGCATGGTTTGCAACATGTCGCGGTCGGGCCGATCGGCGACGTCATTCATTAACGCCGCATAGTCTTTCGGCTGCGGCTTCATTCCCCCTTTCAGGGTCAATCCCAGTTCACCCAACACGCTGCGCAGCGCCAGGACGTGATCTTCACTGGGTTGATCATGTACGCGGAACAGCGCCGGCTCCTGGTTTTTCTCCACAAATTTCGCAGCGGAGATATTCGCCAGAATCATGCACTCTTCGATCAGTTTGTGCGCATCATTACGTACCACCGCTTCAACACGCTCAATGCGTCGCTCGGCGTTGAAAATAAACTTCGCCTCTTCGGTTTCAAACGCGATACCGCCGCGCTCTTCGCGCGCGTGCTCCAACGCTTTATACATGTGGTGCAGTTCTTCCAGCCCACCAACCAGCGGCTGATAATGCTCACGCAGCTCAACGTCGCCCTGCAGGATGTTCCACACTTTGGTGTAGGTGAGGCGCGCGTGTGAACTCATTACCGCTTCATAAAATTTGTAGGACGACAGCTTGCCCTGCGCCGAAACGGTCATTTCACAGACCATACACAGGCGATCGACCTGTGGATTGAGTGAACAGAGCCCGTTTGACAACACTTCCGGCAGCATCGGCACCACTTGCGACGGAAAGTACACCGAGGTGCCGCGCGCGCGCGCTTCATGGTCGAGCGGCGTGTTCGGGCGGACGTAATGGCTCACGTCCGCGATAGCCACCCACAGTCGCCAGCCGCCGCCGCGTTTTTTCTCACAGTACACGGCGTCATCAAAATCGCGGGCATCTTCGCCGTCAATCGTGACCAATGGCAGCTTGCGTAAATCCACGCGGCCTTTTTTCGCCGCTTCCGGCACCTCTTCCGCGAGATCGGCGACCTGCTCTTCCACTTTAGGTGGCCAGGTGTGCGGAATATCATGCGTGCGCAGGGCGATATCCACCGCCAGCCCGGTGCCCATATTGTCACCGAGGATCTCGACGATCTTACCAATCGCTTTCGTGCGACGCGTAGCACGCTGCGTCAGCTCAACCACCACCACGAAGCCCATGCGAGCGCCGTTAATCTCTTCTTTCGGAATCAGAATATCAAAACTCAGGCGGCTATCGTCCGGCACCACAAACCCAACGCCGGCATCGACAAAATAACGGCCAACGATTTGCCCGGTTCTCGGCTCCAGCACGCGCACGATACGACCTTCACGACGCCCTTTGCGGTCAGCGCCCAACGGCTGCGCCAGCACCACATCACCGTGGATCGCACGTTTCATCTCCTCAGCCGACAGGTACAAATCATCTTTACGACCCTCAACGCGCAGAAAACCGTAGCCATCACGGTGGCCGATAACGGTACCACGCAGCAGGTCGAGTTTTTCCGGTAGGGCATAACATTGGCGGCGGGTGAAAATCAGTTGACCATCTCGCTCCATCGCACGCAGACGGCGACGCAGCGCTTCAAGCGCTTCTTCACCGGATAATTTCAGGTCGGCGGCTAATTCTTCACGGCCAATAGGGGTAGCGCGTTTGGCGAGGTGCGCCAGAATATATTCACGGCTGGGAATGGGGGATGCGTATTTTTCTGCTTCTCGTTCCAGAAACGGATCTTGTGACATTGCGGTTCCTCCGTTGTCATCAGCAGGAGGCTGAATTGAATTCATTCAACCAACAACAATTTATAGAGTGGCGGGTTTTCTTTGACCATATCAGCCAACGTGTATTGATCCAACTCATGCAAAAAATTCTGCACCGCTTGGTGCAGCACCTGCTTCAGTCGGCAGGCGGGTGTAATGTGGCAAAACTCGCCGCTACAGTTAACCAACGTGAGCGGCTCCAGCTCGCGCACGACATCACCGATTCGAATGGTCTCTGCCGGCTTTCCAAGGCGGATGCCGCCATTCTTACCGCGCACGGCCATCACCAAGCCGGCACGACTAAGTTGATTGATAATTTTGACCATATGATTACGGGACACGCCATATACTTCAGTGACCTCCGAAATGCTGGTCATTTTCCCGTCCGGCAGTGACGCCATGTAGATCAACGCCCGCAAACCATAATCCGTGAAACTTGTTAACTGCACATAAACCTCGATACCTCTGGGTATCATTGACTGGTGTGATAAATACGCCGCTGAAAACCAACGTGATTAGCAGATAATAAACCAGCCGTAAACGCTACGGCTAATGATTTATCCCCACATGTTGCAAGAGGCGGAAGGTTACCGTCCCGTCCTGCCAGAACGATATGATACCGGCTAGCTTTTTTACCTCACGAAACATAACGCCGCTATCGCTGCGAGGACGTCATGCTGTCATCGCTCAATCGTTTCGTCTCCATACGAAATAAAGCGCGAGGTAGCGCGACTGACTTCTGAGGACACTGAACCATTTTATAACGTAATAACAATATTATCCCGGTAAGATTTTACGCGAATCGCCGCAATTCGCTTAAAAACGAAAAGATTTGCGCCGTTTAAAAAACACCGGGTCCTGATGAAAAAAGTATTCCGCTAAACGGCCAGGACACAACGGTGTGAAATCAGTCCGTCCCTGCGGCGCTGCTGATAGTTTTGCTCGAACGTTTGCATCCCCGCCGCGGCGCCCGTCTGAATCAATCCGGGCAACTGATGCGTTTTCCCTTCCCGGATCAGGTTAGTCACCGCCGTCGTCGCCGTCAGCACTTCATAGATCGCAATGCGACCGCCTTGTGCGGCGGGTAACAGTGTTTGCGTCACCACGGCCTGTAAACAGGTTGCCAGTTGGCTGCGAACATAGGCTTTTTCCTCACCGGGAAAAACGTCAATCAGACGTTCGACCGCCTGCGACGCCGTGCGCGTATGTAGCGTCGATAACACCAGATGGCCGGTTTCCGCCGCCGTCAGCGCCAGCCGAATCGTCTCGGTATCGCGCAATTCCCCCAGCAGAATCACGTCGGGATCTTCTCTCAGCGCCGCGCGTAACGCCTGAGCAAAAGACGCGCAGTGCGATCCCATTTCTCGCTGCTGAATCAGGCTGCGTCGACTGACATGAATAAACTCGATCGGATCCTCCAGCGTAATGATGTGACGATCGCGGCTGTCGTTCAGCGCCCCCACCATCGCCGCCAGCGTCGTGGATTTACCGCTGCCCGTCGCGCCGGTAATCAGGATCAGCCCGTTCGATTTTTCCAGCAGCGTCGATAAAATCGCAGGCGCATGCATCTCCTCCAGCGAAGGCTGAACGGAAGGGATAATACGCAGCGCCGCGGATAGCCCTTCCCGTTGGCGAAAAACATTCGCCCGTAGCCGTTGCCCGCCGGGCAGCATTAATGCGCCGTCCACCTGCCCGTCCCGCTGTAGCTGCGCGCTCTGAGCCGGTGTGAGCCAGTTATCGCACCATTGCGCCACCTGTTCGGGGGTTAAATGTGGTAAGGTGTTTTCAGGCTGTAGCCTCCCATCCGCCCGTAATACCGGAGGATGCCCGCTACAGAGGTGCAGATCCGATGCATTATGTTTTACACTACGTGCTATCCACTCATCTAACTCCATAGATCAACCGCCTGAATCACCATGACGACAATCCAGCAGAATCTACAGGATATCCGGCAGCAAATCGCCACCGCCGCCGCGCACTGCGCACGGGCGCCAGAAGACATTACGCTACTTGCAGTCAGTAAAACCAAACCCGTGAGCGCGATCGAAGAAGCCATTGCGGCGGGCCAGCGCGCGTTTGGCGAAAATTACGTTCAGGAAGGCGTGGAGAAAATTCATTATTTTCGTGAGCGCCATGCGGAAATCCCGCTGTCGTGGCACTTTATTGGCCCGTTACAGTCAAATAAAAGCCGACTGGTGGCCGAAAATTTTGACTGGTTTCATACCGTCGATCGTCTGCGCATCGCACAGCGTCTGAGTGAACAGCGCCCGGTTAACTTGCCGCCGCTGAATGTGCTGTTGCAGATTAATATCAGCAACGAACCGAGCAAATCCGGCATTAGGGTTGATGAATTAGCCGAACTCGCCGCCAGCGTCGCCACGCTGCCCAATCTGCGCCTGCGCGGCCTGATGGCGATCCCCGCGCCGGAAACCGATTATGAGCAGCAGCTTGCGGTTTTCAAACAAATGGCGCTGCTGTTTCAAACGTTGTCCGTCAATTATCCGCAGATTGATACACTCTCGATGGGGATGACGGACGACATGCGTGCCGCGATTACCGCCGGCAGCACGCTGGTGCGTATTGGTACGGCCATCTTTGGCGCGCGGGACTATTCAGCCCGAAGTGCATAAACAGTCAGCGCGCATAAACCGCAAAGGCACGTCAGTTTTGACAAACAGGTGAGCAACGAGAATGCAGATGCAGCAACGTAAAATAGCGTTTATTGGCGCCGGCAACATGGCGCAGGCCATTATCGCCGGATTGGTCAACGGCGGTTACCCCGCTCAGCACATCAGCGTCTGCGCGCCTTCGGGTAAGAACCGCGATGCGCTGGCGGCAAAATATGGCGTTATCAGTTGTGCGGACAATGTACGCGGCGCTCAGGGCGCGGACGTCATTGTGCTGGCCGTCAAACCGCAGATGATGGCGTCGGTGTGCGAGCCGCTGCGCGAGCAGGTTAATTTCGCAGGCAAACTGGTGCTGTCGATTGCGGCGGGAGTCAGTATCGCCCGTTTTCAGGCGCTGCTGGGCGAACCGCTGAATATTATCCGCATCATGCCCAATACGCCGTCGCTGGTCGGCAAAGGCATGAGCGGAATGTATGCGCCGGCGTCGGTCAGTCAGGCCGACCAGGACTTCAGCGCACGGCTGATGCAGAGCGTCGGTAAAATTTGCTGGGTAGAGAGCGAACAAGCCATCAACGGCGTGATCGCGGCGGCGGGCAGTGCGCCGGCCTATTTCTTCCTGTTTATGGAAGCCATGGAGCAGGAAGCCATCCGTCAGGGTTTCGATCGAGAAACGGCCCGTCTGCTGGTGCAACAGGCCGCATCGGGCGCGAGCGCGCTGGTGGAGGCCAATCCCGATACGCCGCTGTCAACGCTGCGGGAGAATGTCACCTCTAAAGGCGGCACTACGGCAGAAGCGCTGCGGGTATTTCACGAACGCCAGCTAACGCAAACCGTGGCCGAGGCGATGCAGGCCGCGATTGCTCGTGCACAGGAAATGGAAACGCTTTTTTAAGCCCAGACGGTATCCCTGATTTTTTATCTTATAAGGAAAAGACATATTTATGCTCACCCTGACTTTTCTGGTCAAAACGCTGGTTGACCTCTATGTAATGGTTCTGCTGTTGCGCATCTGGATGCAGTGGTCACGCAGCGATTTCTATAATCCACTATCGCAGTTTGTCGTCAAAATCACCCAGCCGATTGTCGGGCCGCTGCGCCGTATTCTGCCGTCGTTAGGGCCGATTGACAGCGCTTCGCTGCTGTTGGCTTTTATACTCACGACGCTCAAATACCCTCTGCTGTTATTGATTCAGGTCGGCGCCATCTCTCTTAGCACGATGAACCTGCTGGTTGGGTTGATTTCGCTGATAAAATCCGCCGGTTATCTGGTGTTCTGGGTGGTAATTATTCGTTCCATCATGAGCTGGGTCAGTCAGGGTCGTAGCCCTATCGAATACCTGTTGCATCAGCTCACCGAACCGCTGATGGCGCCGCTGCGTCGCATTATTCCGGTCATGGGCGGCATTGATTTCTCCGCGATGGCCGTCATTTTGATCTTATATATGCTCAATTATCTGGGGATGGATCTGTTCCCGGGACTGTGGTTCCTGCTGTGAGCGCGGTCACCCGCCACGGCGATGCGCTGGTGATCCGGCTGTACATTCAGCCGAAAGCCAGCCGGGATCAGATTGTGGGGTTGCATGGCGACGAACTGAAAATCGCTATCACCGCGCCACCGGTCGATGGGCAGGCCAACGCCCATCTGACCAAATTCCTCGCCAAACAGTTTCGCGTCGCCAAGAGTCTGGTCGTGATTGAAAAAGGCGAACTCGGACGACATAAACAGATTAGAATTACCCAGCCGCAACATATCCCGACCGCGGTCGCGGAGCTCATTGAATAGACGCAGGACAAGAACGATGCAAAAAGTGGTTTTGGCTACCGGAAACCTCGGTAAAGTGCGCGAACTCGCCAGCCTGCTGGCCGACTTTGGGCTGGATATTGTCGCCCAAACCGAACTGGGCGTCGATTCCGCAGAGGAAACCGGCCTGACCTTCATTGAAAATGCCATCCTGAAAGCACGTCATGCGGCGCAAATAACCGGATTACCGACCATCGCCGATGATTCCGGGTTGGCTGTCGATGCATTAGGCGGCGCGCCGGGCATTTACTCGGCACGCTACGCAGGTGCTGAAGCCAGCGACCAGCAAAATCTGGATAAGCTGCTGCTGACCGTCAAAGACGTACCGGATGAGCAACGTCGCGCCAGCTTCCACTGCGTGCTGGTTTATCTGCGTCATGCGGAAGATCCCACGCCGATCGTCTGCCACGGATGCTGGCAAGGCGTGCTGGCGCATGACGCGGCAGGCAGCGGCGGCTTCGGTTATGATCCCATCTTTTTCGTGCCTGAACTGGGTAAAACGGCAGCAGAATTGACGCGCGAAGAGAAGAACGCGCGATCTCATCGCGGTCAGGCGCTGCGTTTACTGCTGGATGCGCTGCGTAATGCTTAAGCTTCCGCCGCTCAGCCTTTACATCCATATTCCGTGGTGCGTACAAAAATGCCCCTATTGCGACTTCAACTCTCACGCGCTGAAAGGCGAGGTGCCGCATCAGGAATACGTCGACCATCTTCTGGCGGATCTGGATGCCGATTTACCGTTGACGGGCGGTCGTGAACTGCACTCGATTTTTATCGGCGGCGGCACCCCCAGTCTGCTGAGCGCGCAGGCGATGCAAACGCTGCTCGACGGCGTTCGGGCAAGGATCCCGCTAACAGCGAACGCCGAAATCACGATGGAAGCCAATCCCGGTACGGTTGAAGCCGACCGCTTCAGCGGCTATCAACGCGCGGGGATTAATCGGATCTCCATTGGCGTTCAGAGTTTCGATCCGCAAAAACTGACGCGTCTGGGGCGTATCCACGGCCCGGACGAAGCCAGACGCGCGGCGCAGTTGGCTGCCGGTCTGGGATTACGTAGCTTTAATTTAGATCTGATGCATGGCCTGCCGGACCAATCGCTGGATGAAGCATTAGACGACCTGCGTCAGGCGATTGCGCTTAACCCGCCGCACCTGTCCTGGTATCAGTTGACCATCGAACCCAATACGCTGTTTAGCTCTCGCCCGCCGACACTGCCGGACGACGACGCGCTGTGGGACATCTACGAGCAGGGTCACGCGCTGCTGAGCGCCGCCGGCTACCAGCAATACGAAACTTCCGCCTATGCCAAACCGGGCTACTCGTGCCAGCACAACCTGAACTACTGGCGCTTCGGCGACTATATGGGGATTGGCTGTGGCGCGCACGGCAAGCTGACCTTCAGCGACGGACGCATTCTGCGCACGGTGAAAGTCCGTCATCCGCGTGGCTACATGGAAGGCAGGTATCTGGATAAACAGCACGACGTCGCCAACGACGATCGGCCTTTTGAATTTTTTATGAACCGCTTTCGCCTGCTGGAAGCCGCCCCGCGCGCGGATTTCACGGCCTATACCGGTTTAGAGGAACCTAGCATCCGCCCGCAGTTGGATCAGGCGCTGGCGCAAGGCTATCTGACGGAAACGGCCACCCACTGGCAAATCACCGAGCACGGTAAACTGTTCCTGAATTCCCTGCTGGAGCTGTTTCTGGCGGAAGATGAAGAGTAGCCATCATTCCGTGGGCACGTTTTCTTAGGCAAAACGGCCCACCGCTTCCCACCCCTTGATCCTTTTACAATGTTTCCACCGTCTGACGGAAACGATGGGCCTAAAACGCCGACCGCATATCAATATGCGGGATGCCGTCTTCATCGTACACCTCACCGGTCGCCACAAAACCAAATGCGCCGTAGAACGATTGCAGATGCGCCTGCGCGGACAGGAAAAGAGACGTTTGCGGCCAGTGGCGCGCGCACGCAATCATCACCTGCTCCATCAGTTGATGCCCCAGATGTTGTCCGCGGGTATGCGGCGCGACAATCACGCGCCCAATCGTCACCACATCATTGTTCGGATGGGGCGCGAGCAATCGGGCGCACGCCGCCAGCTTGCCGTCACGGTACGCCGTAATATGACGATTGCCTTCCACCAGATCGCGGCCGTCAATATCCAGATAGGGACAGGTTTGCTCGACCACGAATACCTGATTGCGCAACATCAGAATGTCATACAGTGAATTCACGTTAAGGTCTGTCACATCCCAGTCGTGCCACGTCAGACTCATCTGCGCCCTTTTCTGTTCGACCATGAATTATTCTTCGCCAGCGGAATGAACACGGCGCCGGGTCAGAATCATCCATGCCCAGAGCGCCGCGATCGCCAGCGCAAACAAAATGCCAAAGCCCATTCCGATAGTGATAACCGAAACGCCGAGTTTTACCACCAGTGAGTAGAGCCCCAGCATTAACAGCATCGCGCCATTCTCGCCCAAATTCTGTACGGCGATGGCATTCCCCGCGCCAACGCTGGCTTTCCCACGCTCCTGCAACAGCGCATTCAGCGGGACAATGAAGAACCCACCCAACGCCCCCAGCAAAATCAACAGGGAATAAGCGCTCATCAGGTTATGCTGAAGCGTGAAAATCACCACCACCACGCCAATCAGAAACCCTGCGGGCAGACAACGCCGGACGCTATCGAGCGTGACCAGTCTGGCCGCCGCGCCGGCCCCTAAAACGATGCCCACGGCGACCATCGCGTTCAGCAATGTCGGGGTGGCATTATCGGTAATACCGAGCGCTTGCGGTACCCACAGCACCAGCAGGAAGCGCAGCGTCACCCCCGCCCCCCAGAACATGCTGGTGCCAATCAACGACAGACGCGCCTCCCGGTCACGCCACAGTGTCCGACTAGCGGAAAAGAAGCTGCTCACCATCCGCACCGGATGCCAGGGCTGTCCCGGGCGCGCGGCGTCAAGATGGGGGATCAACATGTTTGCCCCCAGCGCAACGCCGTAGGCCACCGCGCAAATCAGCAGCGCCGCATAAATATTCCAGTCTGCCAGCACGCCGCCAGCCACGGAACCGGTCAGAATCGCCGCAATGGTCGAGGCCTCCATCAACCCGTTCGCTTTGACCAGTTGATCGCCACGCGCGATCTCGCCCAGAATGCCGTATTTCGCCGGCGAATATGCGGCGGCGCCAATGCCGACCAGCGTGTAGCCCAGAAAGGGGTTCCCGCCCACGCAAATCAGCAGCGCCCCGGCCAGTTTTAGGGTATTGGAGAACATCATCACCCGGCCTTTGGCGAAACTATCCGCAATCTGCCCGACAAACGGCGCCAGAATGATGTATGCCGCCACAAACCCCATCTGCAAAAACGGCTGGCTCCAGTCGGGATACAGCAACTGTTTGATTAACGCCAACGTGGCAAACAGCAACGCGTTATCGCCAAACGCGGAAAAAAACTGCGCGATAATCACCGCGCTCATACTGCGCGACAGCAACGGCGTCGCCGGCCCAGCTTGTTTCATACCGTTCTCTCCGATGCGTCCGTCGTCGGTTGCGCTGAGTCTGGCAGTGCGGAAACCGGTGGCTCACCCCCCGCTTGTTCAGCCATCTGGCGCAGCGTAACAAAATCAGGCTTACCGCTACCAAGCAGCGGCAACGCTTTCACATAGCGAATATCACGCGGCACGGCCAGTTCCGGAATGCCGCTGCTGCGCGCCTGTGCAAGCAGCGCCTCGCGGGTTATCTGGTTGTCCGTCGTGAACAGCACCAGCGCTTCGCCCTTACTGCTGTCGCTTTTCGCACTGGCCGCATGTTGCCCATCCGGTGACACGTTGGCCGCCAGCTGTTCGACGCTTTCAAGTGAGACCATCTCCCCTGCCAGCTTCGCGAAGCGCTTCACACGACCAAGAATAGTGCAGAACCCTTTTTCATCCAGTTCGACGATATCCCCCGTGTCATACCAGCCCGACTGCAATTCACCCTGCGCACTCTCCGCCGCCGGCGCTTCAAGCACGCCGGGATTTTCTACCCGCAGATAGCCTTTCATGATATTCGGCCCGCGCAGTTGCAGGCGGCCACCGCGATTGATCCCCGGCACCGTCATCAGACGCGATTCGATTTCCGGCAACAGTCGGCCAACGGAATGGATTTTTGTCGCCATCGGCACGTTGATGGCCACCACCGGCGCACACTCGGTCACGCCGTATCCTTCCAGAATGCGAATGCCGAATTTGTCCTGCCACAACAGCCGCGTCGCTTCAGACAGCTTTTCCGCGCCGGCAACCACATAGCGCAGACGGGCAAAATCATACGGGTGGGCAAAGCGTGCGTAGTGGCCTAAAAACGTAGACGTCCCAAACAGCACGGTACAGTTCTGGTCGTAAACCAGTTCCGGCACAATGCGATAGTGCAACGGGCTGGGATAGAGGAACACCCGTGCGCCGGTCATCAGTGGAGTGAGTAGCCCAACCGTCAGGCCAAACGCATGGAACAACGGCAGCGCGGACATAAAGCGGTCGCGCGGCGTGAAATCCGACACGGTACGAATCTGCTCGACATTCGCCAACAGGCTGTCATGGGAATGCACCACCCCTTTTGGGTTCCCCTCCGAACCGGAGGTAAACAGCACAATAGCGGCGTCATCCGGCTTCTGCGCCAGCATCGCACGGGCGGGAAACCACAGATGGAACAGGATCCACAGCTTATCCGCCAGCGTGACGGTGTCTTTTAAATCTTCCAGATAAACCCAGTTCGCCTCGCTGACCTGATTCGGCAGATCCGTCAGCTTGCCCTTATCAAGAAACTGGCGCGACGTCACGATGGTTTTGATCCCCGCCGCGCTCATCGCGCTTTGTATCCCTTTTGCGCCCGCGGTGTAGTTAAGCATCGCGGGAACCCGGTTACGTAACGACGCGCCCAGGATCGCGGCGGCGGTAATGGTCGCATTCGGCAACAGCATGCCGACATATTCATCCGCACGGGTGAAACGCTGCAAAATGCGCGACACGCCGAGCGATTTTTTCAGTAACCCCTGATAGCTGTCCTCATTAAATGAGATATCGGCAATGCTGGCGGAATGTCGTCCGTAGCGGGTTCTCGCCGCCAGAAACGCCTGATACAGCGTATGATGAGGACGAGTGTCCATCCGCGCTTTCATCATAATGTCGTGCAGTCGCTCTCCCGCCAGCGCACGCCGCTCTCTGGCGCTGTTCGCCTCCGGCATCGGTAAGACGGTGGGCGGCAGATAGGTAATGCGGATCTGAGGAAAACAGCGGCGTTTAACCACGCCAGACAGCCGACCAAACGGCGTGAACTCCGCGCCGTCAATGCGCACGGGAATAATCGTCGCCCCCGATTTGGCGGCCACAAACGCCGCACCGCTGTAAATTTTCATCAGCGATCCCGTGACGCTAATGCGCCCTTCCGGGAAGACCACCACCGGCTGCCCGCGTTCGATAACCTTGATAAGCCCTTTGATCGCCAACGGTTTGGTGGGATCTAACGCGACAAAATCGACATAAGGCCTCAGCCAGCGCATAAACCAGCGATCGGTAACTGAGGAGTACACGGCAAAAACGGGTTTTATCGGTAAAAATAACGCCAGCAGGACGCCGTCGAGGAAAGAAACGTGGTTAGGAGTAATGAGCAACTTAGGTTGCTGAAACTGGCTTCTGTCGCCTTCGATCTGGATGCGGTACAGACGCTGGAACACCCAACGTAACAGGGTAAAAATCATGTCTTCTCCCAATAGACAGATAAACGGGGCAGCCTGACGAAGCGCAAAACCACCGGGTGGTACGTCAAAATACTACATCCTCGCCATCTTTCAAATTGTGGACTCGTTGACATCGCCCGGTGACTGCCGTCGGCACATCCCCTCATCAGCGCGAATGCCGACAGGGATGGCGAAAGTGGGAAATTCAGGCAAAAAAAAACCTACGCATCCGCGTAGGTTGGTGTAATCAAATGGTTCAATGTACAGAGTACATTGATATATCACCAATCAATACCTCTGGGACTTATTACTCTAAAGAGCGGCACTCATCTGCACCAGCGATGAATCGAAAGAGTTATTCTATAAGTGCAACCAACTGTAAAATTCCAGCGAATCATGTAAGGCCTTTTCCCTGCCGCCATATAAATCGCTACTTTTCATCCAACGGGTCTATTTCCCCCTCATTCTCTACTTTCCATCTTTTACGCCCAAATGATTTCCCGGTCACAAAGCCAAAATTTTCTCGGATAAATGACCACTTAAACACAGGGATATACGTCCACTTTATCAACAGAATCAATTAGTAAGTAAGGAGTAAACTCGCCGGGTCTGCATCGGGCAGACCGTGAACTCAACCAGGTGTGTATAACTCATAATGAAGAACTACAAAATAGGTACCCGGCTGGCCGGCGGTTTTGGCCTTCTCATTGCGCTGTCGCTGATCATGCTGACCAGCGGCATTTATCAACTCAACCAGGTGTCCCACAATACGCAGCAAATGATGCAGGAACCGCTGCGCAAAGAGCGATTGGCATCGGACTGGCATGCCACGCTGGTTGCGGGCGTCCAACGCAGTATGGCCGTCGCGCGTAGTAACGATGATTCACTGGTCGGGCTGTTTGCCGCCGAAAATGCCCGCGCCAGCAAAGAAAGCAGCAAGCGGCAGGCGCAGTTCGCCAACCTGATCGCCACGCCCGAAGAACGCGCCTTATTCGACAAGGTCGGCGAATATCGTCAGTTTTACATCCAAAAACGCGATGCCATTATCACGGAAAAAGGGGCGGGTCATGTCGATCGCGCCAGAGCGTTGTTCGATGATGAGTTCATCCCCGCCGCCAAGGGTTATCTGATGAGCGTAGAAGCTTTGCGCGACCATCAGCGCGCCAGCATCGACGAGATGGGACGAGATATCCATGCCGGCGCCGAACGCGGCGATCTGATCCTTGCCATCACGGGCATTGTGAGCGCCATTGTTGGCGTGCTGGTCGCCTGGGCGCTTACTCGCAGCATCGTACAGCCGCTGGCGCGAGCCGTTCACGCGACGCAGGCCGTAGCGGCGGGAGATTTGACGCATAACATCCAGCCGGAAGGACGAGATGAGGCGTCCCAACTGCTACGCGCACTGCAAGACATGACGGTGCGCTTGCGTACTATCGTCGGCGAGGTTCGTCAGGGCGCCGAGTCCATCGCCGGAGCCTCTTCACAGATAGCCGCAGGCAACATTGACTTATCCAGCCGCACGGAAGAACAGGCCAGCGCGCTACAGGAAACGGCAGCCGCCATTGAGCAGTTCAGTTCGACGGTCAGGCAAAACGCCGATAACGCTCGTCAGGCGAATCAGTTAGCTCAAGCCACCCGTCAGCAAGCCCTGTCGGGCGGGAAAGGGGTGGCGGAAGTGGTGGAAACCATGAGCGCGATCGACGCTTCATCTCAAAAGATCGTCGATATCATCGGCGTCATCGACAGCATTGCATTCCAGACCAACATTCTGGCGCTGAATGCCGCCGTGGAAGCCGCTCGTGCGGGTGAGCAAGGTCGCGGCTTCGCCGTCGTCGCCAGCGAAGTACGCAATCTGGCGCAGCGCAGCGCTTCCGCCGCCAAGGAGATCAAAGAACTTATCGATCGTTCAGTCCAGATCGTGGGGACGGGGAACCGGCTGGTGATACAAGCGGGAACGTCGATACAGGATGTCGTTAACAGCGTGCATAAAGTCAGCGATCTGGTAGGGGAAATCAGTTCCGCCAGCAGCGAACAAACGCAGGGCATCGATCAGGTAAACGTTGCGGTGAACCAGATGGAAGCGACCACCCAGCAAAACGCCTCTCTGGTGCATGAGGCCGCCGCGGCCACGCAGTCTCTGCAACAGCAAGCCGCCCAGTTGTCCCTCGTGGTCAGCCAGTTCCGATTAGATCACGGCCCTAAACCGGCGGCTTCGCCAACGACGACGCCCCCGTTAGCCCTTCAGTCCGCACTGGCTGCACCGGGTACAAAGAACGCGACGGCCAGCGAAGGCGAGTGGACATCTTTCTGATGTGATGGCGGGAGATTCAGCCCACCGCAGTGCGGCGCGCAGAGTGCCGCACCGTCCTCAAGCGTCAGGGGGCTGAGAAGATACCGCGAGATACCACCGCAGGCCGGGAGTTAGTTCCTGATACGGAGGGCCGACGGAAAAAACGTCGGCGATGCCTACACCAGCTTACCCTGAAAAATGGGCACAGAGTCAAAGAGATAACCGTCAAACTCCGGCGCATCGGCGTCAGAGATTTCCATCAGCGTATTTTTGACGTTTTCGAGGTGTTCCCACATGGCCTGATAAGCTCCGGACACATCACGACGCCGTAGCGCCGCCAGAATGGCCTGATGATCCGCCAACCATTTCAGGCGATAGCCCTGCGTTCCAACGTGGGTGTAGAGCTGTTGCCAGAGCGCATTATCATCGCGGCACGCCCAGATATTGCTAACCGTTTCCAGTAACATCTGGTTTTGCGTCGCGCCAGCGATTTGCAGATGAAACAGACGATCGTAATCGCCACGGTAATCCTTTTCGGCAATGGCCGCCTGTTCCTGCTCCAGCGTCTTACGCAGATTTTCGATATCCGCCCGCGTGGCCATCCGCGCGGCAAATGCCGCAATATTGCTTTCCAGTAATTGGCGCGCCTGTAGCATTTCAAACGCGCCGATACGATTTTTGCCGCCGTCCGCCGCCTCGTCGTCATTGGGCATACGCAACACATAAACCCCGGACCCCTGACGAATATCGACGGTCCCCTCCAGTTCAAGCATCAGCAGCGCTTCACGCACAATCGTCCGGCTGACGCCATAGATTTCCGCAATATTGCGCTCAGGGGGAAGGCGGGAGCCGACGGGGTAATCTCCCGCCTGAATCTTCCGGCGTAAATCACAGCCAATTTCCTGATATTGCTTCTTCTCTTGCAGAACCACATCCTTCGCCACGCTTTCACCCTACATACACTGGTCGCTCTGTATGCGGGCGTCGCGCCCGCACGAATTGATACCCTGAGGTCTATTCACTCATCCGGCTTGCTCCCACGCGTACTGACATCACGGTGGCGCGCTAGTCTACCAAACTCAACGCCTGATCGAGTACTTTTGCGCCATTTAATGTGCCATAGGCAACCGGATCGATCACCGCGATAGGGATCTGATAGCTCTCCGTCAGCTTCTTGTTCTCCGCCAGTTTAAAGCGCACCTGCGGCCCCAGCAAAACCGCGATAATCTCGCCACCATAGTCCTGTAGCTCGTCCCGCAGGTTCTGTTCCGGGATCGCATAGATCTTCAGCGCCATGCCCCGCGCTTGCGCCTCCTTCTCCATTTTGGTGACCACCAGTGAGGTCGACATGCCTGCCGAGCAGGCCAGTAGGATTCTCTTCATGTGCTGTTCCTCATTTTGGGTATCTGCACTCACTTCTCTTCATCATCCAGCGTCAATTCAAGCCGGCGCGTATCATGTAACTGACGAAACCAGGCGGCGGATTTTTTCGGCCGACGCCGCCGATCCTGTTCCAGATCGATTTCAATCAGGCCGTAGCGGTTTTTAAACGCGTTCATCGGCGACACGTTGTCGGTGAACGCCCACAGCATATAGCCGCGGCAGTTCGCCCCTTCTTCCTTCGCTTTCAGCGCCCAGTAAAGGTGTTCGGCAATAAAGTCGATGCGGTAGTCGTCTTGAATCACGCCCGCGTCGTCTTTAAAGCGTGCTTCGTTCTCGATACCGATGCCGTTTTCCGCCACGAACCACGGCGCATTGCCGTATTCCTGCGCCATACGTTTCGCCATGTCGTAAATGATTTTGGGGTTGATCTCCCAGCCGCGTGAGGTGTTCATACGACGTCCCGGCAGCTCAAAATGCTCGTAGTAGCAGGCCGGATGGAATGGCGTGTCCTTGTTCCACTCGCGGCTGGGCGCTTTTACCCGGTGCGGGTAATACAGGTTGATCCCCACCTCATCGACCGTATTGTCGCGAATGATCGCCAGCTCTTCTTCCGTGTAATCCCACTTCACCTGATGTTGCGCCAGCAGCGCCATCAGCTCCGCCGGATATTCCCCTTTCAGCGCCGGATCGAGAAAAACCCGGTTATAGAACAGATCGTAAAGGTGCGCCGCCTTCACATCGTGCGCCGCACGGGATCGCGGATAGGTCACTTCAGGATTGAGGATCACGCCAATCGAGCCGCCTTGCCGGTGATAGCCCTGCTGGCGAAAACGCTGTACCACTTTTGCACTCGCCAGGTTTTTATGGTGATTCCACAGCATCCAGGTGTGCGTATTCTGCTCATAAGGATAACGCTGTGCGTCCAGATAAACGCGCGTCTGCACCACAATGGGTTCATTGAAGGTAAACCAACGCTTCACTTTGCCGGCGTAGCGGGCAAACACGGCATCGGCGTACAGAACAAACCACTCCACCACCTGCTTTGATGACCACCCCTGATATTTCTCCAACAGGTAGGCAGGTAGTTCGTAATGTTCAAGGCAGATCATCGGTTCGATTCCCTGCCGGTGCATTTCATCCAGAAACTTATCGATATAGGCCGCATACGCCTCGTCCACCACGCCTTTTTCATAGTCCAGCATAAAGCGCGACCAGTTAATTGACGTGCGATAGTGCGTCAGCCCCGCCTGCTTCATCAGCGCGACATCTTCGCGGTAGCGGTTAAAGAAATCTGTCGCTTTCGCCGGGCCGTAGCCGTTGTGCCATACCTGACGGTCCTGCTTGTACCAAAGGTCCAGATAGGAATCCTGCCCGGCTTTCTTACCGCTCCATCCTTCCGTTTGCCATGCCGACGCCGCCGCGCCCAACATGAAATCAGACGGAATAGTGAGTGAAACCTTACTCATGCATTACCTCTCTTTTCATGTCTTTCAAGCGTGTTCTGCTGTGGATTGTTTTTCCGCTTCCCGCTGTGCCAGATCAGCACGGCGGGATGCCACCTTCACGAACGGCAGATAGATAAGCGTGGCGACAAGGATGCACACGATCTGTGTCACGACCGCGCCCATTGAGCCGGCCGTCGACAGCCAGGCGTTAATAATCGGCGGCGTCGTCCACGGCACCATGACCACCGCTTTGCCTGCAAACCCCAGACTGGTGGCGAAATACCCAATCGTGCCGGTGACTAACGGTGTGACGATGAAGGGGATCGCCAGAATCGGGTTGAGCATAATCGGCATACCAAAAATGACCGGCTCATTAATATTGAACACGCACGGACCGAAAGAGATTTTCGCAATCTCCTTCATCTCTTTACGTTTGGAGGCAATCATCACCGCCAGCAGCAGGCCAATCGTCAGGCCGGAACCGCCAATGCTCATGTACACGTCCCAGAACGGCATCGTGATAATGTTAGGCACCTCATGCCCCTGCTCGAACGCGGTCATATTGACGGCAATCGCCCCCAGCAACAGCGGCTCACGAATCGGCTTAATCATCTGGTTGCCGTGGATCCCGATAACCCAGAACAGTTGGGCGACAAACATCAGCACCAGTAAACCGGGCAGGCTCTGCACCACCGATTCCAGCGGCTGTTGCACGACCTGATAGACGGCGTCATACAGGTACATGCCCGTCACCCGATGAAACACAAAACCAAAGGTGGCGATAGCGACAACCGTGATAATAGAAGGGAACAGGGCGGAAAAAGAGGCCGAGACGTTAGGCGGCACGCTGTCCGGCATTTTAATGCGCAGCCCATCGACACGCTCCAACCGGGTATACATTTCGACTGACAGGATGGCGATGAACATCCCCAAAAACAGGCTCTTGGTATCGGAAAACTGTTTCGCCAGCACATCTTTGACCACCATCATCTGGCCGTTCACGGCCATCTCGATCGTGGTGGGGGTGACGGCAATAAAGCAGATCACCGCCAGCAGGCCGGGGAACAGACCGCGCGATCCATTAATTTTCCCAAGTTCGATGCCAATCAGGAAAACGGCGCCAATCGTCAGAAAACTGAGCGTGGCATAGTTGATACCGCTCATGATCGGCTTGAGTTCCGCCAGAAACGAAAACAGGGAAAAACTGGCCAGACCATTTTTCGGATCCAGCACCATGTTGGAAATCAGGACGGAAAACGCGCCGACGATAATCACCGGCATCAGCGTAATAAAGGATGCCTTAATCGCCATAATGTAGCGCAGGCTATTAAATTTATTGGCAAAGGAGCCCAATGAATCAATCAGTTGGTCCTTAAATGACATAACACCACCTCTTTCATCATATTGTTATATCGTGCTTGACACGCGGGATGGCCGTTACGCGTAGGGTAAATGCAGGTACCGCGCTTGCGCGTTTGGCATACCAAAAATCAACTATAACGAATTATTTTTCTGTGACAGGACTCTCACAAGACGATATTGGAATTCCAATATGATGAAAGTGTGATTTTTGGCATACCATAAATCCATTCGCTGATGCCCTACTCTTAACAATATAAGGAACAGCCAGCCGTGAAAGAGACAACCCCCCTTCCTGCATTCGATATGGAACAAACGGTAATGGAGCTATTGATCAACGCCGGCGAAGCTCGCTCGCATGCGATGATGGCCATTCAGGCCGCACGTCAACACGCATGGCAGCAGGCTGATGAACTGCTCGCCGCCTCGCTGGAGGCAGCCCGCGCGGCCCATCGCGTTCAAACACAGCTAATCGGGTTGGATGAAGGAGAAGGAAAAGTGCCCGTCAATCTGATCATGGTGCACGCTCAGGATCATTTGATGACCGCCATGCTATGCCGCGATTTGGCGGAAGAAATCGTCTTATTGCGCCGTGAAATGGCCGTATCACAAAACTGAAAAAATCTGGCGAGGAAACGTATATCCGCCGCTAAATCTCACTCCGGACGTGTGGTATGATTTTCATCACGCGGCGAGACAGGAAACGAAAAGGCGTTTTCCGTCCGTCATCATGTTCATAAGGATAGACGCCATGAAAACCATGCTTGAGGTAGCCAAGCGCGCGCGCGTATCCAAAGCCACGGTATCACGGGTACTGAATGGCACCGGTCAGGTCAAACAGGCAACGCGTGATGCGGTTTTTCAGGCGATGGAAGAACTCGGCTATCGCCCTAACTTTCTGGCGCGCGCGCTGGCTCACCGCACGTCAAACAGCATCGGTCTCGTCATTTCGAATTTCGACGGTCCCTACTTTGGCCGTCTGCTGCGCCGCGCCGCCGAAATGGCGGAAAGCCACGGTAAGCACCTGATCGTCACCGACGGGCACAATACGCCACAGGATGAACAGAGTGCCGTGCAGCTTCTGGCCGACCGGCAGTGCGACGCCATTATTCTCTATACCCGCTATATGTCCGAAACGGATCTTATGGCGCTGCTCAACACCCTGAGCATACCGATGATCGTCATGAATCGCGATCTGCCTCAGGCGCGGGATCGCTGCATTTTCTTCCGCCAACAGCAAGCCGCGTTTGATGTGGTGAATTACCTGATCGGACAAGGACACCGCGAAATCGCCTTCATCACCGCGCTAATGCAAACGCCGACGGCGCAAGCGCGGCTCGCAGGCTATCAGCAGGCGCTAACGGCCAATCACATCGCACCTGAACCACGCCGCATCGCCTACGGCACCAGCATGGTCGATAGCGGCTATCAGGCTGCGCGCGAGCTACTGGAAAACGGCATTGATTTCAGCGCCCTGTTCGTCAGTAATGACCATATGGCGATTGGCGCCATGAAAGCCCTCTATGAAGCGGGGAAAAAATTGCCGCAGGACGTCTCTCTCTTCGGCTTTGACGATGAACCCAGCGCGGCTTTTCTTCATCCCGCGCTCTCCACCGTCTACATGCCGATTGAAGAGATGATCGCCACCGCCATTACGCAGGTGCTGGCTCTGGTTGCAGATAAGCCGGTCGAACCGCTGCAACCTTTTACTGGCGAACTGAAGCTACGTGAGTCGGTACAGAAAGGACCATACTTTACCGTCTGATAAGACACTTCAGCACGTCATTCACATAATGGGCATTCCCGTTTCACGCCTTAGTCATCGTCCAGTTGTACCGCGACGTAAAGCAAAAAACGATCGTCAAAATTTGCCAGATTGAGTCCTGTCAGTTCAGAAATACGCCGCAGTCGGTATTCCAGCGTATTTTTATGAATATAGAGTGCATTCGCAGTCACGGCGGCCTGTAAATTATGCCTGAACCAGATATGCAGCGTTTTTCTAAATACCCCATTGTTATCCATCGCTTTTAAACGACGCAGTGGACGCACCAGTTCATTGGCCTGCCATCCTCCACGTAAGCTATCAAGCAGGACAGGTAACTCCATATCCTGATAGCAGTAGCATGGTGTGTCTGGCATGCGCTGCTTACCCACTTTCATCGTCGTTTTTGCCGTATGGTATGAACGTTCAACGCCGCCGTCACCGGGGAAAAAGTTGCCTAATGCCAGGCGCACACGCAGAGAACTTCCTTCTTGCAGCCGATGATATAATTTTTCCATCCGCCGTTTATGTTCTTCGGGTTCCCATCTTTCCGCATGGATAAACGCAGGCTTAAGTACCACCATCTCAGTCAGAGAGACTATCGCCATCAGGTCGTCTTTATCGGTTTCCATCAACAGTGACTGCAATTGCTGGAGTTCTGTCATCGCGGTGCTGACCCCCAGTTGCCCGCTGTCCAATTCAACAACCATCGCAATCCGAGGCTTTTGCAGATCGACCCCTAATCGCTGCGCCCATTCGCACTGAGTAGCTGAATAGGCAGAACTGCGCACCAGACTGAGTACCAACTCTTCTCGCAAACGGCTATTTTGTGCTAGTAGTTGGAGTAATCGCGCCTGTTCCAGCATCATTTCCGCCGCCATACAGACCAATTCGCCATACTGACGCAATCTCGTCGGCGTCCCCGTTAGCCCGATCACACCGACAATATTCCCATTCAAGCGTAGCGGCAAATTAACACCTGGCTTGACACCCTGTAGCATATGCACGGATGCGTCATCAATATTAACAACGCGTTCCTGAGTGAGCGCTAACAATGCACCTTCATGTATTTCGCCAACACGTTCCTTATCACCACTACCGATAATTCGCCCTCGTGCATCCATGACATTCACATTGCAATCAATAATCTGCATTGTCCTCGTCACAATAGAGCACGCCAATTTATCATCAAAATCATAGTCAGCCATAAATTATCCCCGGCGTAGGTGGCATAAAATATAACGTGAAAATCAAGCTCTCATTTAATGTCTATTTATCGTCATCATGTTTCACGTTAGTAAAACCACTCCAATCATTATTATAAAAAAGAAAACAGCCACTCATTGTTTCCCGACGGGAATGAAAATCAACTTTAATTAGTTAAATTAACTGTTAGCAATCATTTATGATCACCAACATAAAAAACCAAATAAAACCATCAATGAAAATGAATTAAAAGGTATTTTATACCTGAAACAATTCACATTTCAGGCACATAGCCAATGCATTTGCAATTTAATATATGGCGATATATTAGGAGACTCGCATGATACGGCAGGTATTTGAGCTGCCAACCTGACTCATTTGATCGCCCTGCGTGAGTAATACTAAATCTCCAGCAGCCAGATAGCCCTTTTCACGCAGTAGCGTAATGGCATCGTGCGCAGCCGCAACCCCTTCAGCTTTGCTAGCAAAAAATAGCGGCGTTACACCACGATAGAGTGCCGCGAGATTCAGCGTCTTCTCATGACGGGATAGCGCAAAAATCGGTAAGCCCGACGTAATACGCGAGGTCATCCGTGCAGTGCGCCCTGATTCAGTCATAGTGACAATCGCTTTTACACCTTTAAGGTGATTTGCTGCATACATGGTCGACATGGCGATCGTCTCTTCCACATTATCGAATTCAACGTCAAGCCGGTGCTTAGAAACGGTGACCTGAGGCTCTTTTTCTGCTCCCAAACAGACTTTCGCCATGGCGGTAACCGTTTCTTCCGGGTAGTTCCCTGCGGCGGTTTCTGCCGATAGCATGACGGCATCAGTGCCGTCCAGCACGGCATTCGCGACATCCATCACTTCAGCACGCGTTGGCATCGGGCTGGCAATCATCGATTCCATCATTTGTGTCGCCGTAATCACAACGCGATTAAGGCGACGAGCGCGTTGGATCAGCGCTTTCTGCACACCAACCAGCGCAGCATCACCAATCTCCACCCCCAGATCGCCACGCGCTACCATCACCACATCAGATGCCAAAATGATATCATCCATACATTCTGGTGTGGCGACTGCCTCAGCCCGTTCAACCTTGGCTACAATGGCAGCCTGACAACCCGCCTCGCGCGCCAACTGGCGGGCATAACGGAGATCGTCACCATTACGTGGGAATGACACGGCCAGAAAATCGACGTTAATCTTCGCGGCAACCAAAATATCGGCTTTGTCTTTTTCGGTCAGTGCATCAGCAAATAACCCACCGCCCAGTTTGTTAACCCCTTTATTATTGGATAAAACGCCGCCGACAGTAACGAGAGTGGTAATTTTTTCATCTGCCACCCCCATCACTTTTAACTGAACGCGACCATCATCCAACAGCAAAATATCATCGGGTACAACATCGTTTGGCAGATTTTTATAATCAATACCAACCTGACGATTATCACCTAGCCCTCTTTCCAGACGGGCATCCAGAATAAACGTATCACCAACGCTCAAAAAAACCTTACCCTCTTTGAACGTTGACACTCTGATTTTAGGCCCCTGTAAATCACCTAAAATCGCCACATGTTTATTAAGTTTACGTGCAATATTACGAATTTTTTCCGCACGAGAAATATGATCGTCTGATGTTCCATGGGAAAAATTAAATCGAACAACATTTACGCCTGCTCTAATAATTTTTTCCAGATTATCATCACGATCGGTGGCTGGCCCCAGTGTTGCAACAATTTTGGTTCTTCTTAAAAACGCAGTCATTTTCTTTCCTGTTTTTATTCTAAAAGCGATGCTGTGTATCCATCTGTATAAAAATGGAAAGCAATTCGCTGAAAAAATAATTACAAAAATAGGGACTAATGATAGATAGACATCGTCTTAATTAAACGTCCAATATTTTCACAGGCGCGTTCCATATTTAACGCCCCTTCTTTTAATAAACCATCAATACTTTTTGCATGGGGAATAATACCGAAGATGGCATCAATACCTTCCTGATAGAGATCTTCAACACCGCTTCCTACACAGCCAGATACCGCAATCACCGGGACGCCATTTTCCTTCGCCGTTCTTGCCACACCGTAAGGGGTTTTACCAAATTTGGTCTGGCTATCAATACGCCCTTCCCCTGTAAAACAAAAATCGGCTTCAGACAATTTTTCCCTTAGCCCGCTGTACTCAATCACAATCTCAATGCCTTTTTGCAACGTGCAATCAGTAAACGCCATCAAGCCTGCTCCCAATCCCCCCGCCGCTCCCGCACCGGGCTGGCTGGCAATATCTTTACCCAACTGTACCTTGATAAGATTGGCATAGTGAGACAGATTGCCGTCGAGCATGCTGACCATTTCAGGCGTTGCTCCCTTTTGCGGCCCAAAAATATGTGAGGCACCATTTTCACCACACAATGGGTTAGTCACATCACACGCCACCAGAATATCGATGTTAGCCAGGCGTTCATCAATGCCTGAAATATCAATATGATGTAGTCTTCCTAATGCACCACCGCCACGGCTTAACCGTTCGCCGGCTTCATCATAGAATTTCACCCCCAGCGCTTCCGCCATCCCTGCGCCACCATCATTGGTTGCGCTACCACCGATACCCAGGATGATCTTTTTGATCCCCTTATCCAGGCAGGCACGAATCAACTGGCCGGTGCCGTAAGTCGTCGTGATCAAAGGATTTTTGGTGTCCTGATTAACATGGTGAATACCACTGGCAGAGGCCATTTCAATCACGGCAATGTTACCGTCGCCCATCACACCATAGGTTGCTTCAACCGGCTCGCCCAATGGACCAACCACCGTTTGCTGAAAAATCTGGCCTTGTGTCGCATCAATCAATGATTGCACGGTGCCTTCACCGCCATCTGCCATGGGTACGTGAATATACGTCGCTTCAGGGAATATCTTTTTCAGACCTTTTTCCATGGCAATACACACTTCTTTTGCCGTCATGCTTTCCTTGAAGGAGTCTGGTGCCAAAACAAACGTTTCATTTTTCATGCTCATTATCTCGCTACCTTATAAAACAAAACCGTACAAAACCGTTGAGACAATCACCATCGTCCCCCCTACCAGCGCCTCATAAGGAATTAAGGCCATACGTTGCCGAATACTCATATTCATGCTTTGTGCTGTGACGTGGAAATAATTACCCTGCGGCAAAGAATCAATAACGGTAGCACCAGTATGAACCATGACGGCGGAGGCAATAGGAGGTGCGCCAATATGCGAAATAGCATCGCCAAATGTTCCTGTCGCTAAAATAACGCCAGTGGATGTTGATGCCGTGGCCGCAGCCATCAAAATACCCGATATCGGTGCCAGGAACGTGCCAGAAATACCAAGAGCATTAATTAATGCGACAACCTGTATCGATAAATTTGAAGCAGCAATTAACCCAGCAATCGCACCTGCACCAATTAAAATCAGCACGGTAGCGGTCATTTTCTCCAAACCAGATGCTGTATAAGCCAACATTTTATGCTGTTGCCCCATCGCGACCAAACCAATAAATCCCGCCAGCGGTAATACATACATCGCATCAAGTTTAAAAGAAGAGAGCAGGCTAATATGCAAAATAGAACCAATAGGATTAAGCATCAGCAGAACAACGGCAACCAGCGGTGCCACAATCGCTTTGCCAAGCGTCGGATAAGCCCTTTCGCTAGACATAGCTGACAAGGCATTCGCTTCGTGTTCGCTGACTTTGACGCCTTTGTTCTTCAATAGCGTAGCGACGACCACAGCCATTATCATGCCGCAAACCGCAGGGATAAAACCGGCAATCATCACATCACTCAAGCTCAGGTGAAACCCATTTGCGGCTGCAATAGTATTCGGATTCGGTGAAATAATATTGCCCGCTTTTCCCCCGCCAGACAGTGCCAATAACAATGCTAACTTTGACACACCCATTTTATTCCCAACAGACAGTGCGATCGGGGCCACAATTAACACGGCAACGGGAATAAATACGCCAACGGAAGTAATAATCATCGTCGCCAACGTCAGAGCTAAAATGGCTTTCCCTTCCCCCATTTTCCTTACGATTGCCTGAGCAATCGTTTCTGCGGCCCCAGACTCCATCATCACACCCGCTAAAACACCAGCCGCCAATACACGGATAACGGTGCCCATTACACTTTGTGTGCCGGAGGTTAATAATGAAATAGTTTGTTCTAAATTGGCGCCGCCAATCATCGCACCAATAATGGCACCCAAAAACAAAGAATAGACGGGATTAACCTTTCTGAGAATAAGAAGTATAGCAATAAACAAGCCTATTAAAGCCCCATACCAGCCAAGGGGTTCCATTGCATGCATAATTAAACCTCTTCTTGTTTTTTATAAAAAATAGACAGCAGGGTACGAATACAAATCTTTTCCTGGCCGATTTGCATTACATGATGTTTTTAATTTTATTAAAGCTTAATAAATAATAACGTTAAAACCTCGCCCTATTAATATTTCACGATAGTTATTCTATGCTTTCCTAATAAATAGACCTATGTGTCCAGACACGAAAAAAATGGGCATTTGAATAAAAAAAACTGTGTCAGAGAACAAGATAGCGAGAGGTTTATCACATTGTGATTTGGCTACAGCAGAAACGAGGGTTTGTCAGGAAGAAGCGAAAGGCACAGAAGACCATCGCGAGCAGGAAGCGGTATGCTAATCCAAACAGCCTCCTGACATGACTGGCGCACGTTGCTAACCCTGTTCAATCAGCATTACCGCTGTCGTATCCGCTTCCAGCGCATCAAACAGATGCGGAACATCCGCAGAATAACTGATGTAATCCCCTGCGCAGAGTTCAATGGGCTGTGTAACAGGCCCGATTCTGGCGCGGCCGTGGCTCAGAATCACATGCTCTATCGTTCCCGGCCTGTGCGGCTGAGAGATTCTGGCCTCCCCCGGCTGCACCTTAAGCCGATAGATATCACGCTGCACGCCAGCCGGACAGGCGGCCAGCAGCGTCGCGGCATAATTTGCCTGCTCCGAGTAGGTAGCCACACCTTCGTTAGCCCGAATCACCTGCACATGCTGGCGAGACTGCCCAATCAGTTGACTCACCTGCACGTCCAGCGCCATTGCCAGCGCCCAGAGCGTTTCCAGACTCGGGTTGCCGATTCCGGTTTCCAACTGTGAAAGCGTTGATTTAGCCAGCCCCGCACGCTTTGCCAGCTCGGTCACCGACAGGTGTAACCGCTCACGCTCGCGTCGAATAGAGACTGCCAGCCGTGCGATAGGCGTGGTGACCTGCATACCCGCTTGCGCGCTATTTTCCTGATTATCGACCTTCATAATGTTCACCATAACGACCAATTGTTCGACTTGACGAACAATGAATTCATGTTCATTATTTCGTCCTATCGTTCATTATAAAAAACTTCGCTCGATATAAAAGCACTCTCACACTGATTTTTTCACACTAACAGGCAGGAAAATGATGACACCCCAGACTCGCGGCACGATAGAAATGGCGATCGCGATGATCATTTCCGGTACGGTTGGCTGGTTTGTCCTGACGGCAAGGCAACCCGCGATGACGGTAGTCTTCTGGCGCTGCGCGTTCGGCGCATTAACGATGCTGGTGGTATGCGGGCTATTGGGCTTATTGCGACGAGGCGTGATTAACAGGAAGCAGGCTGGCATTGCTGTACTCGGCGGCCTGGCCCTGGTACTCAATTGGACGCTGCTGTTTAGCGCTTACTCGCAGGCGTCTATTGCTGTTGCCACCGTGGTTTATCACACACAACCCTTTATGCTGCTGGGACTAGGCGCAATCTTTTTCAGGGAAACACTAACCCTCAACAAAACCTGTTGGCTACTGTGCGCCTTTGGCGGCATCCTCTTGATCGTCAGCGCTCAGACAGGGGCAGAGAGTAATAGTCAAGGCTATCTGTCTGGCGTCCTGATGGCATTGGGTGCGGCGTTCTTTTATGCCGTGGCGGCCGCCATCACGAAAAAGCTCTCAGGGATCCCGCCGCACGTGCTTGTGTTAATACAGCTACTCGTTGGCGTCGTGGTTCTTGCCCCCTTCGCTGCGGTTCCCACCTCTCCGGCAGGGTCACAATGGGCAATTCTCGTGGCTATCGGCGTGTTTCATACCGGCCTGATGTCGACACTGTTATACAGCGCGATCCAGAAGATCCCGACCGCACAGGTTGGCGCACTGTCGTTTGTCTATCCCGTCATTGCGGCGCTAGTAGACTGGGCAGCCTTTGGACATAAACTGGATGGAATGCAGCTTGCAGGAGCCGTTGCGATTCTGCTGTCTGCCGCAGGGATGACGTTCGGCTGGCACATCAGGTTCAATCGGTAATGGGATGGCCTGCGTTATGCGCCACGTTCAGGGGAAAAGCAGCACGCCTTTCCCCCGACACAGTCAAACAATATTGATTAAAGCACTTCCAGCGCCAACAGTTCTTCCAGCGTTTGACGACGGCGGATCAGGCGCGGCTCGCCGTTTTCAAACAGCACTTCCGGCAGCAGCGGACGGCTGTTGTAGTTTGAGGACATGGAAGCGCCGTATGCGCCGGTATCGTGGAAAACCAGATAGTCGCCAACCTGCGCATCCGGCAGCGGGAACGTTTCTACGCCGCCGCCCGCCTGTTGGGTAAACACATCGCCGGATTCGCACAGCGGTCCGGCAATCACGCTGTCGCGCAGTGTAGACAGGCGGATATCCCGGCCATCGCCCGGCAGCAGGGAGATATGATGATAGCTGCCGTACATCGCCGGCCGCATCAGATCGTTAAACCCGGCATCCACCAACACAAAGTGACGGCTCCCCATGGATTTGACCGCCCGAACTTCCGCCACCAGCACGCCGGATTCCGCGACCAGAAAACGCCCCGGCTCGATTTCCAGCGTCACCGGGTGGCCAAGGTGCGCGGCAATTTTCTCACGCGCCGCGTTCCACAGTCCGTAATAGTGTTCGGTATCAATCGCTTCTTCACCGTGGCGGTAAGGTATCGACAGCCCGCCGCCCGCTGAAATCGCCGCAATATCCTGACCCAGCTCAACGACCTGTCGTACCATCGCCTCGCACACCTGTTCCAGATGGCCGTAATCGACGCCGGAACCGATGTGCATATGGATCCCGACCAGTTTCAGTTGATAGCGCTGAATGTGCGCCAGCGCCAGCGGTAAATCGCCGTGCCAAATACCGTGCTTGCTGTTCTCGCCGCCGGTATTGGTTTTCTGGCTGTGGCCATGACCAAAGCCCGGATTCACGCGCAGCCACACCGGATGCCCCGGCGACTGCTGCCCTAGCTGTTCCAGCATATCGACCGAACCGGCGTTCACCGAAATGTTCAGTTCGGCAACGCGTTGCAGCGTCGGGCGATCCAGCAGATCGGCCGTAAACACGATCTCGTGTTCGTCGGTCCCCGGCACAAACCCGGCCACCAGCGCACGTTCAATTTCCCCCAGCGATACCGAATCGACTTTCACCCCCTGTTCACGCATCAGGCGCAAAATGTGCGTGTTGGAACACGCTTTCTGCGCAAAGCGGATCGTATCGAAGCGGCGCAGTTGCGCAATGCGGTTAACGATGGTCTGCGCGTCGTAGGCCCAGACCGGGCAACCAAAGCGGGCAGGCAGTTCACGCAGGCTTTGCGCGTTGAGGGCGTGTGTGACGTCATTCAGATCGTGAGGCATAAATAATGACCAATTACGGATTAATTGTGGTTAAGAATCACTATAAAAATTACCTCGCAGGTAAACAAATATCGTTTTAAGCAGATTCTATTCATTTCTGATATGGTTTATGGCAACACACGATTTATCGCAACGTATGAGAAGAAAGCGGCATGGCGGCAATATCCTTACGGCACATCGAGATTTTTCACGCGGTCATGACCACCGGCAATCTGACGGAAGCGGCGGCGCTCCTGAAGACGTCTCAGCCGACCGTCAGCCGTGAACTGGCGCGCTTCGAGAAACTCATTGAGATGACGCTGTTTGAACGGCTGCGCGGCAGGCTTTATCCGACGGCGCAGGGATTACAACTGTTTGAAGAAGTACAGCGTTCTTATTATGGATTAGACCGGATCGTCAACGCCGCCCGCGATATCCGCCGTTTTCAACAGGCACAGCTTTCCATTGCCTGTCTGCCTGTGTTCTCACAGTCGCTGCTGCCAGACGTCTGCAAGCCGCTGCTGGCGCGCTACCCGCAGCTGACGCTGCACATCATTCCGCAGGAGTCGCCGCTGCTGGAAGAGTGGCTTTCCGCCCAGCGCCACGACCTGGGTTTAACGGAAAACAGCCTCACGCCAGCCGGTACAGAACGGCAAACGCTGATGCGGTTAAATGAAGTGTGCGTGCTACCTGCCGGGCATCCGCTGGCGCAAAAACCGCTGCTCACGCCGCAGGATTTTGCCGACGAGCCCTTTATCAGCCTGTCGAGCGCCGACAGCTATCGTCAGTTGCTGGACACGCTGTTTCAGGAACAAGGCGTGTCGCGCCGGATGGTGCTGGAAACCCACAGCGCGGCGTCGGTATGCGCGATGGTGCGGGCGGGCATCGGACTGTCCATCGTCAACCCGCTCACCGCATTGGATTATGCCGCCTCCGGCGTGGTCGTGCGGCCTTTCAGCATTGACGTACCCTTTACGGTCAGCCTGATTCGCCCACTGCACCGTCCTGCGTCGGCGCTGGTCGATACAGTGATTGATCGGCTCAGGCAGTACGCCGCCGGTGTGCCCACACGTCTGGAGCAGATCTTGCGGCGCTAACGTGCGGCCAGTGCTGTCAGCGCCGTCACTGCGTCGCGGGTTGCGTCAGCGCCTGCCAGCGCGGATCGTGCGCAAACCAGTCCACCAGAAAATCCAGCAGGGTACGTAGCGCGAGCGGCATCTGGCGACGTGAGGTGTAAATGCCGTAAATTCCCATCGCCTGCGGACGATACTCCGGCAACAGCGCCACCAGCTGTCCGCTGGCGAGATAGGTCGCAACCGAATAGTGCGGTTGCAGCGTCATCCCCGCCCCTTCCAGCGCGCCTGCCAACAGTACCAGCGACTCGTTGCCGCTCAGATTACCGCTGACGGGGATCGTAAATTTTTCATTACCGCGGGAAAAATGCCACAGGCTTTTGCCAAAATAGTTGTAGGTCAGGCAGTTATGAATCGAGAGATCGGTCAGCTGTCGCGGAATGCCGTGCGCATTCAGATAAGAAGGCGAGGCGCACAGCACCGACTCGCAGCGTGCCAGCGGTCGGGCGATCAGGTTGGGATCCAGCTCGTTGGTGATGCGCAGCGCCAGATCGATACGTTCCTCGACCAGATTCACCGCGCGGTTATTCATTTGCAGATCGATAGCGAGCCGAGGGTGGTGCCGCAGGAAAGCCGCTACCGCCATCCCAAGCGCCCCCTGCGCCAGCGACTGTGAACAACTAAGGCGCAGCAGGCCGCTTAATGCGGTATCGTCGGTCTCATTTTCGATGCGCATATCCGCCGTCAATGCCAGCATCTCCCGACAGCGCGCCAGCGTTTTTTCGCCGGCATCCGTCAGGCTCAACTTGCGCGTCGTACGGTGCAATAACCGCGCCCCTGCCCAGTTTTCCATCTCTGCCAGATAGCGCGTCACCATCGCCCGCGACATATCCAGCGTTTCTGCCGCCGCGCTCATGCTGCCGCGCTCAATAATCGTCACAAACACTTCAGCTGCCGTAATGCGATCCATAGATTAGTCCGTTTTATGCAACAAACAATTGCCTTTTTTGCGGTTTTTCGCACGGGAAATGCAACATAACATGACCCCACTTTCTGTCATACCTGTGGAGTCTCATCATGTCTAAATCTATCGCTTTTAGCGTCTCTTTACTCGCAGCATCGTTGGGGCTGGCTTCTGCGGCTAACGCCGCCGGATTGAAAATCGACGTCTTTAATCCCGGTGAAGCCAGCATCTTTCCCGTTTCCTCTGAGATAATCAGCGGCGATCGCGAAGTCGCGCTGATCGATGCACAATTCCAGCGTAATGATGCCCAAACGCTGGTCGATCGCATCAAAGCCACCGGCAAAAAACTGACGACGGTCTACATCAGCCATTCCGACCCGGATTACTACTTTGGTCTGGACGTGATCAGAGCCGCCTTCCCGGACGCGAAGATCATTGCAACCCAGGCCACTATCGACGCGATCAATGCCAGCAAAGACGGTAAAGTGGCGCACTGGGGCCCGGTTTTGAAAGAAAACGCGCCGAAAGCGATCATCATTCCTGAACCGCTGGAAGGCGATAGCTTTACCGTTGACGGCAAAAAACTGGAAGTGAAAGAACTGCAAGGGCCAACGCCGGATCGCACTTATCTCTGGATCCCGTCGCTGAAAGCCGTTGTCGGCGGTATTCCGGTATCTGCCAATATTCACGTCTGGCTTGCCGATACCCAAACGCCGGCATCGCGCGCTCACTGGCGCGACACGCTAAAATCCATTGAAGCGCTCAAACCGACCACCGTCGTGCCGGGTCACTTCATCGCGCCAACCGATTACACGCTAAAGAATGTGACGTTCACGCTGCAATATCTGGATAGCGTGGAAAAAGCGCTGGCCGCAACCAAAGACGCAGACGAGCTGATCGCCGCCATGAAAAAACACTATCCGACGCTGAAAGATGAATCAGGTCTTGAACTGAGCGCCAAAGTCCTGAAAGGGGAAATGACGTGGCCCCAGTAAAGCTCCATTACATTTACGATCCTTTATGTGGCTGGTGCTACGGCGCCGCGCCACTCGCGCTGGCCGCGCAGACGATTGAGGGGTTGGAGCTCGTCCTGCACGGCGGCGGCATGATGACGGGCAGCAATAGTCGCACCATCACACCGGAGTGGCGCGATTACGTGATCCCCCACGATCGCCGCATCGCGCAAATGACCGGACAGACCTTCGGGGAAAATTATTACCAAGGGCTGCTGCGCGATACCCGTGTCGTGCTGGACTCCGCGCCGCCAACGGCGGCCGTACTCGCTGCGGAAGCGATGGATGACAAAGCCATGATGATGTTGCACCAGATCGAGCGCGCCCACTATGTTGACGGGCTCAGGATCGCCGAGGCTGCCGTGCTGCGTCAATGTGCGGAAGCCATCGGTCTGGATGGCGAGGCTTTCAGCAGCGAGTTCGCCTTTATTCAGGTAGAAGCGCTGTCAAAACATATCCGCGCCAGCCGGGAATTACTGGCGAAAGTGCGCGGGCAAGGCTTCCCCACGTTTGCGTTGGAAGACGTCAACGGAAATCTCCAGCACATCCCGGCGGCAAACTATCTCGGTCAGGTGGACGCATGGCGTCACTTTCTGAGAAAGCAGATTGACCATGCCAGTTAATCAACCGCCCTCCACCACGACGGGAGCACATTAATCTCGCCCCCGTCACTCACAGACATAAATAACCCGATCGTTACCCACGACTGGCGCGCCATGATTCGAACACCGCGACTCTGCCAAACGGGGGCGATTCGGGTATACTACCCCGCTTGCATTTAGCGCTTAGCCTTGGTTCGCAACAAAAGAGACTGACTGGAAATAGAGATAGAGAATGCGTCAAACACCGCCCCCTGAACATGCCGTTGCCCCCTTTACCGAGGTTGATCCCCACCGCGCCCGTCAACGCTTCTCCATCGCGCCGATGTTGGACTGGACGGACCGCCATTGCCGTTACTTCCATCGCCAACTGACGGGTCAGACGCTGCTGTACACCGAAATGGTCACGACCGGTGCGATTCTTCACGGTAAAGGCGACTATCTGGCTTATAGCGAAGAAGAACATCCGCTGGCGCTGCAACTGGGCGGTAGCGATCCGCACGCGCTGGCGCAATGTGCCAAACGTGCAGAACAGCGCGGCTATGATGAAGTTAACCTCAACGTCGGCTGCCCGTCTGACCGCGTACAGAATGGTCGTTTTGGCGCCTGTCTGATGGGCGAAGCGCAACTGGTCGCCGACTGCGTCAAGGCGATGAAGGACAGCACATCAATCCCGGTCACGGTAAAAACCCGCATCGGCATTGACGATCAGGACAGCTATGAATTTCTGTGCGAATTTATTCAAACCGTTGCCGAACGCGGCGAGTGCGATACCTTTATCGTTCACGCGCGTAAAGCCTGGCTGTCCGGCCTGAGCCCGAAAGAGAATCGGGAAATTCCCCCGCTGGACTACGCGCGCGTTTACCAGCTCAAGCGTGATTTCCCCACGCTGACTATTGCGATTAACGGCGGCGTCAAAACGCTGGAAGAGGCCAAAACGCATTTACAGCATCTGGACGGCGTGATGATGGGACGTGAGGCCTACCAAAACCCCGGTATTCTGGCGCAGGTTGACCGCGAACTGTTCGGCCTCGACGCCGCAGCGGCCGATCCGGCTGGCGTGGTACAGGCCATGTATCCCTATATCGAGCGCGAACTCTCCGACGGCGCGTCATTGGGCCACATTACCCGTCATATGCTCGGCCTGTTTCAGGGCATACCCGGCGCGCGTCAGTGGCGGCGCTACCTGAGTGAAAACGCCCACAAACCCGGCGCCGGTGTTGCCGTGGTAGAACGTGCGCTGGCGCTGGTCAACTTAGCTTAAAAAAGACCAACAATTAGTATTATTGACTAATAACCATCCATTTCCTTTTCCGGCATTGCTGATAAATCAGAGCCTTATCAGCAATACATCCTGGCACGCTTCTTGTATTGCTTAGTTGTACGCAGCGATCCTCTCCCTGCGTCAATCAATGCGGTTTAACTGCGACAGGAGCGCCTTACCATGTTGGAAATTTTCTTCGTTATTGGCTTTTTTATCATGCTGATGTTAACCGGCGTGTCACTGCTGGGGGTCATTGCCGCCCTGTTTGTCGCGTCCCTTTTTATGCTGATTGGCGGGCTGTTCTCCATGGCGATAAAAGTGCTGCCGTGGCTGATTTTGGCCGTCGTCGCGGTATGGCTGTGGCGCAAGTTTAATGGACGGCCGGTATACCACTCTCATCGCGACACGTATCGGAAATACGTTTACCGCCAGCGTAGAAGAAATGAGTGGTAATACCTGAAAGGGAAAAAACAGGATTACGTGCGGAAAGAACGCGCAACGCTGCGTTTAATATACTCTGGTGTTTAATACGCCGATTTTTTAATGCAAAAGTGTGCGCAGGCAGATATTTTTTCCCTATTGTGGCTGCTAGGATATCGCCCACTGTTTGATGTTTTTCGTCGGTAAGCCGTGAAAACGCGGTGCCGCAAGCAAACGACACGATTTCATCGCCGTCAGTAAAATAAAGCCGCCCAGCGGCACCGTCATGACGAGCACGCGACTGTACCCTACATACCGTTGATGAAATGAGCGTAATAGCAAAGGCCTCCCGATGGGAGGCCTTCTGCTTTCAGGGAATCAACAAGCAGGAGCCCTGAGTACCACGGCTTTCCAGCGTCCGATGCGCGGCCTGCGCATCCGACAGCGCAAATGTCTGGCTGTGCGGGACATCGACCGTAATCGCGCCGCTGGCCAGCAATGAAAACAGTTCGTTGCTGGCCTGTTCGAGTTCGGCACGGTTCGTCACGTAACCAAACAGCGACGGACGCGTGACGTACAGCGAACCTTTCTGGTTCAAAATCCCCAAATTGACGCCGGTCACCGGTCCTGAAGCATTCCCGAAGCTGACCATCAATCCACGACGACGCAGGCTATCGAGCGAAGCTTCCCAGGTCTCTTTCCCGACCGAGTCATACACGACGCCCACCTTCTCCCCATCGGTCAGTTCCGCAACGCGCTGCGCGATGTTCTCCGTGCGGTAATTAATGGTCGCCCAGGCACCGGCCTGTTTTGCCCGCTCCGCTTTCTCATCCGAGCCCACCGTGCCGATCAGCTTCGCGCCGAGCGCTTTCGCCCACTGGCAGGCAATCAGCCCAACGCCGCCCGCCGCGGCATGGAACAGGAAGATTTCATTGGGCTTGATGTCATAGGTCTGGCGCAGCAGATAGTAAACCGTCAGCCCTTTCATAAAAGAGGCCGCCGCCTGCTCAAAGCTGATGGCATCCGGCAACCGCGCCACCTTCTCCTCCGCCACGTTATGCACCTCGCTATACGCGCCCAGCCCGGACTGCGCATACACGACGCGATCGCCGACCTTCAGCACGCTCACCCCAGCCCCGACTTTGGTCACGACGCCCGCCGCCTCGGTTCCCAGTCCGGACGGCAAATCCGGCACCGGATACAGGCCGCTGCGAATATAGGTGTCGATAAAATTAATGCCGATGGCGCGGTTCTCAATCTGCACCTCTCCCGCAGCCGGCTCGGCAGGCGTGAAATCGACATATTGCAGGACTTCCGGGCCGCCATAAGCGCGGAATTGAATGCGTTTTGCCATAGGTTGTCTCCTTAATCATGACAGGTTCGTTGTCTCTCTATAACACGTATACCCTAAATACTGCGAGTTTCAGGCTGGTGACGGACTAAACGCCGCCAGAGGCAGATTTGTCGGCGGCTTGCCGCGAGTCAACGCGGCGAGACAAACGCGAGTGCGCCGAGTATCGTAGTCAATGCACATGCAACGTGAAGTATGACGGGTATATTGTGTTATTTCGGACGTGCCGCATATACAATGCCTCTTTATTCAATGGCAAATCAACCGGTAAAGAACCTGTTTCATGGCTGAAAAAAGACCCATCAAGAAATCGAATGAACCCCGTGACCGTCAGATGGAAGGTCTGAAACTTCCTCCCCATTCGCTGGAAGCGGAGCAATCGGTATTGGGTGGCCTGATGCTCGACAATGAACGCTGGGATAACGTTGCCGAGCGTGTTGTCGCGAATGATTTCTATAACCGCAGCCATCGCCTGATCTTCACCGAGATGCAGCGCCTGCTGGAAATGAACAAGCCGATCGACCTGATCACCTTGTCCGAATCGCTCGAACTGCAAGGTTCGCTGGAATCCGCCGGGGGGTTCGCTTATCTGGCCGAACTGGCGAAGAACACCCCCAGCGCCGCGAACATCAGCGCCTATGCCGACATCGTGCGTGAACGCGCCGTGGTCCGTGAAATGATCTCCGTCGCCAATGAGATCGCCGATGCGGGTTACGATCCGCAAGGGCGCAGCAGTGAAGATCTGCTCGATCTGGCGGAATCCCGCGTGTTCCAGATCGCGGAAAACCGCGCCAGCAAAGATGAAGGGCCAAAGAGCATCGATCGCATTCTGGAAGATACGGTTTCGCGTATCGAACAGCTTTATCAACGGCCGCATGACGGCGTTACCGGCGTGTCCACCGGCTATCAGGATCTGGATAAAAAGACGGCAGGCTTGCAGAAATCCGATCTGATCATCGTCGCGGCCCGTCCCTCCATGGGGAAAACGACGTTTGCCATGAACCTGTGTGAAAACGCCGCGATGATGCAGGATAAACCGGTGCTAATCTTCAGTCTGGAGATGCCCGGCGAGCAGATTATGATGCGTATGCTCGCCTCCCTTTCCCGCGTGGATCAGACCCGCATTCGTACCGGCCAATTGGATGACGAAGACTGGGCGCGTATTTCCAGCACCATGGGGATCCTGCTGGAGAAGCGGAATATGTACATCGATGACTCTTCCGGGCTGACGCCAACCGAAGTGCGTTCCCGCGCCCGCCGCGTATTCCGTGAGCATGACGGCCTGAGCCTGATCATGATCGACTATCTGCAATTGATGCGCGTGCCGTCGCTGTCAGATAACCGGACATTGGAAATCGCCGAAATTTCACGTTCACTCAAGGCGCTGGCCAAAGAACTACAGGTGCCGGTCGTCGCGCTGTCGCAGCTTAACCGTAGTCTGGAGCAGCGCGCCGATAAGCGTCCGGTTAACTCAGACCTGCGCGAATCCGGCTCCATCGAGCAGGATGCCGACCTGATTATGTTTATCTATCGCGATGAGGTTTATCATGAGAATAGCGACCTAAAAGGTATCGCTGAAATCATTCTGGGGAAACAACGTAACGGCCCGATCGGGACCGTGCGTTTGACCTTCAACGGGCAGTGGTCGCGCTTCGATAATTATGCCGGCCCACAATATGACGATGAGTAACGCAGCGCTCAGCGATGACAACACTGCGCTAAGGAACAAGAATGAAAACGGCAACCGCCGTCATTAACCGCCGTGCTTTACGCCACAACCTGCAACGTATCCGTCAGCTCACGCCTGACAGCCAGATTGTTGCCGTCGTGAAAGCCAACGCTTACGGCCACGGTATGATCGAGTCCGCCAGAGCGTTTGGCGACGCCGACTGTTATGGCGTTGCGCGACTCTCCGAAGCCCTGGCGTTACGGGCTGCGGGCATCACCAAACCTATCGTTTTGCTGGAAGGCTTTTTCTCCGCCGACGAACTCCCGCTACTGGTGGAGCACCAGTTAGAAACCGCCGTTCACAGCCCCGAACAGCTCGTCGCGCTGGAGCAGGCCAACCTATCGCCTCCCTTGCGCGTGTGGATGAAGCTCGATACCGGTATGCATCGTCTTGGCGTTCTGCCGGAGTACGCCGACGCGTTCTGGCAACGTCTGACCGAATGTCGCAATGTCGCGCAGCCCGTGAATATCATGAGCCACTTTTGCCGCGCCGATGAACCTGAAGCGGGAACCACCGAACGCCAGCTCGCCTGCTTCGATGCGTTTACACAGGATAAACCCGGCGCGCAGTCCATCGCCGCCTCCGGCGGTATTCTGCTGTGGCCGCCGTCTCACCGCGACCGCGTTCGTCCCGGCATTATTCTCTATGGCGTGTCGCCACTGGATAACGAAGACGCCGCCCAGCTCGGTTTCCAGCCTGCGATGACCTTTACTTCTCATCTGATCGCCGTGCGTGAACACAAAGCAGGTGAAGCGGTCGGTTACGGCGGCATCTGGACCAGCCCGCGCGACACGCGTCTGGGCGTCGTCGCTGTCGGCTACGGCGATGGCTATCCGCGCAGCGCGCCAGCCGGTACGCCCGTGCTCATCAACGGGCGCGAGGTGCCGCTTTCCGGTCGGGTATCAATGGATATGATGACGGTGGATTTGGGGCCGGATGCGCAGGATAACGTCGGCGATGAAGTCATCCTGTGGGGGCCAGCGCTACCGGTGGAGCGTATTGCCACGCACACCGGCATCAGCGCTTACGAGCTGATCACGCGCTTAACGCAGCGAACCCGGTTAACCTATACAGACAGCTAATCTCCCCCTACATCAATCAACCGTGACGCTTTGTCAGCGCCGGGCTTAATCGCACCGGCGTCAATCGCCCCTCCGCATCGGGGGGCGTCAGCCCCCTGAAACTCGCTTTTTATCTCAATGACCTAGCCAACAAAATGGCGACCGGGCTAACCAGTCTGAGAAAACTCCACCATACTTGTGACAGCAGTAAGGAATGGGGGAGCAATAAAGAGATGTTAAAACTGATTATGGTTACCGCGCGGGACAGAAAGCGACTGACTGAAATAATCACGATCTTAATTCGCCATGGGCTACAAGATATTATCCAATTTCTTGGTCTGCGAAATGTGGTCACGCCCAGCGTGCGGCAAAAAATACCGTCAGAAACCGCTTTACCCGAACGCCTGTGCGCAGCCCTTGAAGAGCTGGGACCGACGTTTGTGAAATTGGGCCAGATATTAGCCTCGCGCAGCGATCTACTGAGCCCGGAATGGACGGCGGCATTAGGGCGATTACACAGCCATGCCTCCCCCATTCCCTGGCAAGACGCTGAAGAGGTCATGCGAAACGCGCTCGGTAACGATCCTGCGTCCGTTTTTTCCTCGCTGGAGACCACGCCGCTCGCGGCGGCGTCAATTGGACAGATTCACCGTGCTCGCCTTAAAGATGGCACTGAGGTCGTCGTTAAAATCCAGCGTCCCGGCTTAGACGAAAAACTGCGCGCGGACCTCCGCTTATTACGCTTTCTCGCCGAAAGTATCGAACAGCAAAACCATGACATTGCGCGCTTTCGTCCACTCCAACAAATTCTGTTTTTAGAAACGGTCTTAATTCAGGAACTGGATTTTTGTTATGAGGCGGCCAACGGTGAGCAAGCCAGACGCAATTTTAGCGATAATCCCGATGTGATTATTCCAAAGATCTATTGGGAATGGAGTTCTTCAATGCTCTTGGTGCAGGATTACTTGCCAGGCCACTCTCCGCTAAAACCCGATTCGCTTTCACAGTATGGTTATGACGGTCCTCATCTTGCCAAAGTGGGCGCCAATGCGTTTATGAAAATGGTATTTGAACACCGTTTTTATCACGCCGATCCCCATCCGGGGAACGTCATGGCGATGCCCGGAAATAAAGTGTCTTTTATCGATTTCGGCATGGTGGGAAGGCTGAGTGAATCCAGACGCAATGAATTACTCTCACTCATGTATGCCATCAGCGAACGCGATGTCCTTGGCATTACGGACGTATTGATTGGTTGGTGTTACGCCGATGCCCTGAACGTGACGGAGCTGGAGCTGGCCGCCTCTTTCTTTCTCGATCGGCAAGGAAATCTACCGTTGCAATTGAGTAAGGCCCTGACGGATATGTTCACGACGGCACGTGAATTTAAGCTCATGCTGCCGCCCGATCTGGTTTTACTGTTTAAAGCGTTAATTACCGCTGACGGCGTATTGCACCGGCTCGATCCGAATATGGATATTATCGACACGCTACGTCCCGTCATTCACGAGCAGATACAAAACAGTGCCACCACCCTCTTTAATCAACGTAGTGTCGCGCGGCTGGGACAACAGCTTTTACACGCCAGCACATCGTTACCCCAAACATTACGTTTGACGCTAAGGCGCTTACAGCATGGTCGGATCCAGGCGGACGTATCGCTGACGAATCTGGAAAAACTCGGCGCCTCTCTGGAGCGCGCGGCCATGACGTTAGCGGTGGCCTTACTGACCGCCATCCTGGCGTTAATTCTGGGCGAATGGTTTATTCAACAGGATATCCGCCTGGCCGACATCCCCGTGTTGCCGATCATCAGCGGTGTTGGGCTCGCCGCGGGGATCTGCTGGCTTATCTGGCACAGTCAACGTCCGCATTAGCGCGGTAAACCATGCCAACCAAAGACAGTGTGAGGTTATCTACGGTCTGACAACGTCGGGGGACGAAAAACGCATAGGTCATGCGGCCTGAAAAACTGGTAGTCTGTTAACTTACTGGCTGTCACTGTTTAGGAAACGCGATGTACCACATTGATGATTTCGATCTGAAAATCCTGACGTTGTTACAGACGAATGGCCGCCTGACCAATCAGGAGCTCAGCGATCTGGTGGGGCTCTCCGCTTCACAATGCTCTCGCCGCCGCATCGCGCTGGAACAGGCGCAGCTGATCCTCGGTTATCATGCCCGTCTGGCGCCGAATGCCGTCGGGCTGGCGTGTCTGGGGCTCATAGAGGTTCGCCTGATCAACCACACCAGCGAATACATTGAGCGTTTTCATCAGATGCTGGGGGAAGCCGACGCCATTATTGACGCCTATCAAACCACCGGGGAGGCCGACTATCTGCTAAAAGTCGCGGTCGCGGATCTGCACGGTCTGAGCGCGCTGATTCGTCAAATTTTGTCGCAAAATAAGAGCATCGCCCATCTGAAGACCTCCGTGGTATTGAACCGCCTTAAAGAAAACGGGTTAATGGTGCCGGAGCTGCCCGCGCGATCCTAGCGGGCAACGGCTTTTATTCACCGAATCTGACGTGGTGATTGTGCTCCCTTCCCTGTTCGTGATAAGTCTGTTCCTTGCTGATTGCCCCTATAATAAGGTCTGATAACCTCCCACTTGCCGGGGTTGCCGTCCCCATAAAATGACACACTCAGGAGAGCTACACCGTGTTTCAAAACGTTGATACCTATGCCGGAGATCCTATCCTGTCTCTGATGGAAACATACAAACAGGATCCAAGAGCGGATAAAGTCAATTTAAGTATCGGGCTCTATTACAACGAACAGAACATTATCCCGCAGTTACGTGCCGTCAGTGCAGCGGAACGTCGCCTACAGCAGCCATCTCAAAGCGCGAGCTCCTATCTGCCGATGGAAGGACTACTGCCCTATCGCACGGCGGTCCAGCACCTGTTATTTGGTGAAGATCACGCGGCACTCGCCGCTGACCGCATCGCCACGATCCAGACGCTGGGCGGCTCCGGCGCGCTGAAAGTCGGCGCCGACTTCCTGAAAAGCTACTTCCCGGATTCCGAAGTGTGGGTCAGCGATCCAACATGGGAAAACCATATCGCCATCTTCTCAGGCGCAGGCTTTCGCGTTCATAGCTACCCTTACTTCGACAGCGACACGCTGGGCGTGAAATTTGACGCCATGCTCTCTACCCTGCAAACCCTGCCGGCTCGCAGCATTGTACTCTTACACCCGTGCTGCCATAACCCAACGGGGTCAGACCTCACCGCCGACCAGTGGGATCGTGTGATTGAAGTCCTCCTCAAGCGCGAGCTGATCGCGTTTATGGACATCGCCTATCAGGGATTTGGTCAGGGGATCGAACAAGATGCCTATGCGATTCGTGCCGTTGCCAACGCGGGCGTCCCGGCGCTCATCGCTAACTCATTCTCCAAGATTTTCTCTCTCTACAGCGAACGCGTTGGGGGTCTGTCCGTAATATGTGAAAATGCAGACAGCGCGCAGCGCGTGCTGGGCCAGTTGAAAGCGACCGTGCGCCGCAACTACTCTTCTCCGCCGAATTTCGGCGCGCAGGTGGTTTCCGGGGTGCTGAACGACGCACAGCTGTGCGCCGACTGGAAAGCGGAAGTCGAAACGATGCGAACCCGTATTCTGAGCATGCGTCAGGCACTGGTTTCGGCATTGAAAGACGCGCTACCGAACCGTGATTTCGACTACCTGTTGACTCAGCGCGGCATGTTCAGCTATACCGGCTTCAGCCCGGCACAGGTGGCGCGCCTGCGGGAAGAATTCGGCGTCTATCTCATCGCCAGCGGTCGCATGTGCGTCGCGGGGCTGAACCCCGGCAACGTCCAGCGCGTCGCCGCCGCCTTTGCCGCGGTGCAGTAAACCGTAGACGATAATGCCACGGCAGCAATCGATGATTCATCAAGCGGATTGCGCCGGTGGCCTCTGTTTTCCGCGAATGACCCACGCCGCATCGGGGGCCGCATGCTGACTGACGAGAAAGCCGTCACGAATCCGCCAGATAAGACGCGCGCAACTCTGCCGGGTCACGCCGCCCCCATGCAGCCGCCAATATGATGAGTGCAAGTATCATGACCCCGCTACGCTATCTGAACGGTTATCCCCCCGCCATTGTCGCGCAGGTCCAAACGCTGTGTGATCAAGGCAAGCTGGGTCTCTGGCTGGAAACCAAATACCCTGACCGCCATCTTATCCAGAGCGATAAATCGCTCTATCAATTTGTCGCGCAGCTGAAACAACGCTATCTGAAAAACGCCCCGGCGATCTCAAAGGTGTTATACGACAATAAACAGAACCCGATAAAAGGAACGCTGGGAACCAATACATTTGTCGCGCGCGTACAGGGCAGGAAAGTTAAGTCCAACAACGAAATCAGGATCGCGACGCTGTTTCGCGACGGGCCGGAAGACTTTCTGCGCATGATCGTGATACACGAACTCGCCCACCTCAAAGAAAAAGACCACAACAAGGCCTTTTATCAACTCTGTTGCCACATGGATCCGAACTACCACCAGTTGGAACTGGATCTGCGGATCTGGTTGAGTTGGAGAGAAACGAAGATCGAGCCGCGTTAAAATCTGGCTTTTATTCGATAGATATCGTCCTGATTTGATCATCAAAGCCATAACGAGTGGGAGATAATCAACGCCATTATCCCATGACTTGCTGATGTGGCGGCAGTATCTATGAAGACGTTCCTTACTCTCTTTTGGCATCAGGCCAGAGCATTTCTCCTGATTTATGCCTGTTTATATCTCGGCATCGGGCTGTCGGCATTACTGCCTATCACGTTGCCGGGCAGCATCATCGGCATGCTGATCCTGTTTCTACTCCTGTCATTCCAGATCATCCCGGCACAGTGGGTCAAACCGGGTTGTCACCAGTTGATCCGTTATATGGCGCTCCTGTTCGTGCCAATCGGGGTCGGCGTCATGCAATATTTCGATCTTCTGCGCGCGCAGTTCGCGCCGGTGATTGTTTCCTGTAGCGTCAGTACGTTGGTGGTGCTCATCACCGTGAGCGGGTGCTCGCATCTGGTGCACAGACCCCGTGCGCCCCGTCATCCGACTAAAGCCGAAAAAGGGGTCGACCATGCCGTATGATATCGTCTGGTCGCTGCCGCTGACGCTGCTGGTGTTCTTTCTGGCTCGTCGGCTGGCCATACGCCTGAATTCGCCGCTGCTGAACCCGCTGCTGGTCTCTATGGTGGTGCTGATCGCCTTTCTGTTAATCAGCCATATTTCATACCAACACTACTTCCGGGGCAGCGCGGTACTCAATAGCCTGCTGCAACCCGCCGTGGTGGCGCTGGCATTCCCACTCTACGAGCAGTTACACCAAATCCGCATGCGCTGGAAGTCAATCATCTGCGTATGTTTTATTGGCAGTACGACGGCAATGGTGACCGGTACATGGATTGCGCTGCGCCTTGGGGCGACGCCGGCGATCGCCGCGTCGATTATGCCGAAATCGGTCACCACGCCGATCGCCATGGCGGTAGGCGGCAGCATCGGCGGCATTCCGGCCATCAGCGCCGTGTGCGTCATCTTTGTCGGCATCCTTGGTGCGGTATTCGGACACACCTTACTCAACGCCTTACACATTCACACCAAAGCGGCGCGCGGTCTGGCGATGGGGACAGCCTCGCATGCGCTCGGTACCGCCCGCTGTGCCGAACTGGACTATGAAGAGGGCGCGTTCAGCTCACTGGCACTGGTGATTTGCGGCATCATCACTTCCCTGATGGCGCCGCTGCTGTTCCCGCTATTAATCGCCCTCGCACGATAAACGCGGATTAATAGCGCGTCGGCGGCACGCCAAACATCTGGCGGAACGCGAAGGTAAACGAGGCGGTGCTGGCATACCCCAAATCCAGCGCCACCTGCGTGACGCTACGATTGTTTTTTAACATCACCACCGATTCAAGCAGCCGCATCCGCTTTTTCCACTCGCTGAACGCCAGGCCGGTTTCCTTTTTGAAACGGCGGGAAAACGTCCGCACCGACATTCCGGTTTCGTCCGCCCACTGTTCGATGCCGTGAGCTTCATCCGGCGTCTGCTGTATCTTTTGACACACGCTCATCAACGCGGGTGAATAAGGCCACGGTAAGGAAAGCCCGGCATCCGGCAATTGCTGCAACAGTGTGATCAGGACGCGAACCAGCTGTGCGTCATCTCCTTCAGGATCATATTGTTCCGGCACGTGCGCCGTCGCGTAGTGAATAAATTCACGGATGAAATCGCTCACGATCACCACTTTACAGCCGCTGTGGTCGATGGCGGCAAAATCAGATTCGATATAGAGGCTTTCCAACAGCACATCGCTGCTTGCCAGAATACGGTGCGGCACATGAGCGGGTATCCAAACGCCGTAGAGCACCGGCACAACCATCGTCTTCCCTTCAATCTCCACCCGCATACCACCTTCACGCGCATAGAGAAATTCAGCAAACGGATGTTGATGCTGCACCACTTCCGTCTCCTTCCCCAACGGATAGCTGCGGAAATACACCGGACGCGGCAGCGACAGCAGCACGGGCGCAGGCTGCCCGGCGATTGGCCGACGGGGTGGAGACACAACCACACGACGCATAAAAAACCTGACCTCAATTCGATGAAGTTTGTCTTGATAGAGTAACGCAGGCAAAGCGGCTTTGCTGAATAATTAGCAGGCGTTTGGCCGCTTTCATCCATCAGTGAAACCGATGCTACCAGCATGAGACGCCAACGCGATATCTGGCGAATAGCGTTACCACTTGAATAAGACGTAAGCAGGGAAGTCACCGATGAAACAGACCTTGTTCGCCATGTTCTCCCCTCTTTTCGCAACAGATTATCCGCTTCGGGATGAAAACACGACGTGGCTGACGACAACAGGATACGACTCACGACAGTCGGGCCTGAGGGCCGGTAGTGTTTTTCTAACTTATTGAATTAAAAGTTAAAGGAAATATGATGGGTAATGTATGTGCCGTCGATGATATCCGTAAACCAAGCGAATGGCAGCGTATCGTACAGGAACTCTTATCCCAAGCCGATATCGCCATTAACGGGACGAACCCCTGGGACATCCAGGTACATGACCCGCGGTTTTTCAAACGCGTATTGCAACAGGGCTCGCTCGGCCTGGGTGAAAGTTATATGGAAGGCTGGTGGGATTGCCCGCGGCTCGACATCTTTTTTCAGTTGTTGCTGAATGCCCGTCTTGATGAACAACGTCCTTCACGCATGTCCGACCTGGCACGCATCGCGCTGGCGCGCCTGATCAACCCGCAGTCGCGAAAACGGGCCTGGCAGGTCGGGAAAGTACACTACGACCTCGGCAACGACTTGTTCAGTCACATGCTCGATCCCTACATGCAATACTCCTGCGGCTACTGGAAACACGCCGACACCCTGTTCGACGCCCAGCAGCACAAGCTGGCGCTGATCTGTGAAAAGCTACAGCTCAAACCGGGCATGACGCTGCTGGATATCGGCTGCGGCTGGGGCGGGTTAGCGATGTACGCCGCCCGACACCATGGCGTCACGGTACACGGCATCACGATTTCCGCCGAGCAAAAAGCCTATGTGGAAGCACGCTGTGACGGATTAGACATCCATATCCTGCTACAGGATTACCGCGATCTCCACCAGCGGTATGACCGCATCGTTTCAGTGGGTATGTTCGAACACGTCGGCCCGAAAAATTACGCCGCCTATTTTGATGCGGTAGACCGCTGCCTGAAGCCGGACGGCCTGTTTTTGCTCCACACTATCGGCTCGAATAAAACCGGGCACAGCGTTGATCCGTGGATCAATAAATACATCTTCCCCAACGGCTGTCTGCCTTCGGTCAAACAGATCGCAGCCGCCAGTGAGCCCCATTTCATCATGGAGGATTGGCACAACTTTGGCGCCGATTACGACAAAACGCTGATGGCCTGGCATTCCCGTTTCACCGAAGCCTGGCCACAGCTGGCCGCCAATTACGCCACCGAATTTCGCCGGATGTTCAGCTATTACCTGACCGCCTGCGCTGGCGCGTTTCGCGCCAGAAACATTCAGCTCTGGCAAATTCTGTTTAGCCGCGGCGTGGCGCACGGGTTGCGCGTACCGCGTTAAAGATAGCCATAGCGATATCGGGCGTCGAACAGGGTATGCGCTAGTCGTCACGCCTGATTTTTTACGCTGAATACCTACCCATAAAGCTGGAAGCAAAACAAGATGAACGTCAATTTCTTTGTCACCTGCATAGGGGATGCGCTCAAATCGCGCATGTCCCGAGACAGCGTACTGCTGCTTGAGCAGCTCGGCTGCCATGTCCACTTCCCTGAAAAGCAGTGTTGCTGCGGCCAGCCCGCCATCAATAGCGGCTACATTCGCAGCGCGCTGCCCGGCATGAAAACGCAGATTGCCGCACTGGAAGAGAACGATGATCCGATTATCTCTCCCGCCGGCTCCTGCACGAATGCCATTCGCCACTACGCCGACTGGCTGGTGGATGACCCCGAATGGGCGCAGCGGGCCAGACAGGTAGCCAGCAGAATGATCGATCTTACGTCGTTCATCGTTAACCATCTCGGCGTCACGGACGTTGGCGCCCGGCTGCCGGGTCGGGCGGTCTATCATCCCTCATGCAGTCTGTTTCGCAAGATGGGCGTTCGTGAAGAACCGCTGGCCCTGTTACGTCAGGTACGCGGACTGGAACTGTTACCCTTCAACGCACAGGAAACCTGCTGCGGCTTCGGCGGCACCTTTTCCGTCAAAATGGCAGAGATCTCCGGTGAGATGGTAAAGGAAAAGGTGGGCCACATCATGGAAGCCAGACCGGACTACCTGATCGGCGCCGATGTCAGTTGCCTTATCAATATCGCCGGACGCCTGCATCGTGAAGGCCATGACGTCCGGGTGTTACATATCGCTGAAGTTCTGATGAGCCGCTAAGGAAACGCCATGTATCTCAAAACCAGTAACATCCCGTTTTACGAACGGGTACAGCAGCAGATTGATGATCCTGTTATGCGCCATGCGGTCGCGAATGCGCAGGATCGTATTGGCGCCAATCGTCAGAAAATGGTTGATGAGCTGGAACAGTGGGACGACTGGCGTTCACGCGCCGCCCAGATCCGCGCCCACGTACTCGACAATCTTGATGCCTACCTGTATCAGTTGAGCGAAAAGGTTCACGCCAACGGCGGAACGGTCTTTTTCGCCGACACGCGTGAGGACGCCACGCAGTATATTCTGCAAGTGGCGCAGGCCAAGCAGGCGCGCAAAATCGTAAAATCCAAATCCATGGTGACCGAAGAGATCGGCATGAACGCCGTGTTAGAGGGAGCCGGCATTGAGGTGGTGGAAACCGATTTGGGTGAATACATCCTGCAACTGGATAAGGATGCGCCCTCCCACGTGGTTGTGCCCGCCATCCATAAAGATCGCCATCAAATTCGCCGCATCTTGCAGGAAAAGCTGGGCTACGATGGCCCGGAAACGCCGGAAGCCATGACCCGTTTCATTCGTGAGAAAATCCGTAACGATTTTCTTAGCGCCGACATCGGGATCACCGGGTGCAACTTCGCGGTTGCGGAAACCGGTACGCTCAGTCTGGTCAGCAATGAAGGCAACGCCCGGCTCTGCACTACCGTGCCACACACTCATATCGCCGTCATGGGCATGGAACGCGTGGTTCCCACGTTTGAAGAATTGGACATCATTCTCACCATGCTGGCACGCAGCGCGGTCGGCGCCCGACTCACCGGCTATAACACCTGGCTAACCGGTCCGAAAGGAAGTGAGGAGAGCAACGGCCCGGAAGCGTTTCATCTGGTCATCGTGGACAATGGCCGCTCGAAAGTATTGGGATCGCCATTTCACGATATTCTGCGCTGCATTCGCTGCGGCGCCTGCATGAATACCTGCCCCGCCTATCGTCACATCGGCGGACACGGTTACGGCTCCATCTATCCCGGCCCGGTGGGCGCGGTGCTATCGCCGTTATTGGGTGGATATGACGACTTCAAAAATCTGCCTTACGCCTGCTCATTGTGTACCGCCTGTGACGATGTCTGTCCGGTAAGCATCCCCTTGTCTTCACTGATTCTGCAACATCGGCGCACCATGGCGGAAAACGGAATAACGCCGACGCTGGAACGGCGCACCGTACAGCTATTCAATTACGCCAACCGCCATTCCGGGTTGTGGAAGGTGGGTATGGTGGTTGGCGCACGCGCAGCACAGTTGATGATTCGCGACGGCAAGATGCCGTTCAACATTGGCGCGATCAAAGGGTGGACCGCAGCCCGCGACCTACCGGACGCAGACGGTGAAAGTTTCCGTAGCTGGTACAAAAAACATCGGCAACAACGCCGGAATGGGGAGAAAGAATAATGGAAAACCGCGATGCCTTTCTGCATAAACTCGCGCAGCGGCTGGGACGGGAACCACGGCAGACGCCGCACCCGCTGCCGCCCGTTAAAAACCACCCGGCCATTAACCGGCGGGCCGGGCTGACGCCGCAGCAATCCTGTGATGATTTCATCGCTTACGCCACCCATGTGATGCAGGCGCACTGCGAGCTTACTCCACTGGCGACGGTCGCGCAGGCCGCCGAACGTTTATGCCAACGCTATTGCGGCTCGCCGCTACTCATCAGCGGTGATGCCCGGCTGAAGGAAATCGGCGTAACCGACCACCTGCAACACGCCTTTCAGACACAGTGCTGGGATCCCAAAGCCGGTGACGAAAACCTGCGGGTGGCGAAAGATGCCAATATCGGCGTGGTCTATGCCGAATACGGTCTGAGCGAAACGGGCGGCGTCGTGGTGTTCTCAACGCCGCAGCAAGGACGCGCCATCAGTCTGCTTCCCACCTCGACACTGTTCATTCTGCATAAAAGCCGCCTGTTGCCGAGCGTGGCGCAGTTGGCTCAACGCCTGCGCCAGCGGGTACAGTCTGGGGAAGCGCTACCGTCCTGTATCAACCTGATAGCAGGGCCAAGCTCGACGGCGGATATCGAACTGATCAAAGTGGTGGGCGTGCATGGACCACTAAACGCGGTGTACCTGATCATTGAGGATTGCTAATCCCCCTGACAACGCGCCGGGAACCGCACACGGGCAGGGGGATAGAGACTTACCCTTCCTGCGCTAAAATAGGCCGCAGGAAACGCGCGGTGTGAGACTGTTCGCACGCCGCTACCGTTTCCGGCGTGCCGGCGACCAGAATCTCGCCACCGCCGCTGCCGCCTTCCGGCCCCAAATCAACAATCCAGTCTGCCGTTTTAATCACGTCCAGATTGTGCTCAATCACCACGATAGTATTGCCCTGATCGCGCAGTTGATGCAAAACGGCCAGAAGCTGCTGAATATCCGCAAAATGCAGGCCAGTGGTCGGTTCATCAAGAATATAGAGCGTCTGCCCGGTTCCACGCTTCGACAGTTCGCGCGCCAGTTTCACGCGTTGCGCTTCCCCACCGGACAGCGTCGTGGCCGACTGCCCAAGGCGAATATAGGACAGCCCGACATCGATCAGCGTTTGCAGTTTGCGCGCCAGCGCCGGAATGGCATCAAAGAACTCACGCGCTTCTTCAATGGTCATATCCAGCACTTCATGAATGCCTTTGCCTTTGTATTTAATTTCCAGCGTCTCGCGGTTATAGCGTTTGCCCTTACACTGGTCACACGGCACATAAATATCCGGCAGGAAGTGCATTTCTACTTTGATCACGCCGTCGCCCTGACAGGCCTCGCAGCGTCCGCCGCGCACGTTAAAGCTGAAACGGCCGGGATTATAGCCACGAGAACGGGCCTCCGGCACGCCGGCGAACAGCTCGCGGATCGGCGTAAAAATGCCGGTGTAAGTCGCCGGGTTGGAACGCGGCGTGCGCCCGATAGGACTTTGATCGATGTCGATCACCTTATCGAAATGTTCCAGCCCCTGAATTTCACGGTAGGCGGCGGGCTCCGCCAGCGTTGCGCCATTCAACTGGCGCTGGGCCAGAGGGAATAAGGTATCGTTGATCAAGGTCGATTTCCCCGACCCCGACACCCCGGTGATGCAGGTAAACAGACCAACCGGCAGCGTCAGCGTGACGTCTTTCAGGTTATTGCCCTTTGCGCCAATCAGCTTCAGCACATTGGTCGGATCGGCAGGCACGCGCTGCTTAGGGATTTCGATTTTGCGTTTACCGCTGAGGAATTGCCCCGTCAGCGAATCCGGCACCGCCATAATCTCGTCCATCGTGCCTTCTGCGACAATCCGACCGCCGTGCACGCCCGCACCGGGACCAATGTCGATCACATGGTCAGCGGCGCGAATCGCGTCTTCATCGTGTTCCACCACAATCACGGTATTGCCCAGATTGCGCAGATGAATCAGCGTTTCCAGCAGGCGTTCGTTGTCCCGCTGGTGCAGCCCGATGGACGGTTCGTCCAACACGTACATCACGCCGACCAGCCCGGCGCCAATCTGGCTCGCCAGACGGATACGCTGCGCCTCGCCGCCGGACAGCGTTTCCGCCGAGCGGGAAAGCGACAGGTAGTTCAACCCGACATTCACCAGAAATTTCAGCCGATCTCCGATCTCTTTCAGCACTTTCTCCGCGATTTTGGCACGCTGCCCGCTGAGCTTCATATTCTGGAAAAACGTCATCGCATGGCCGATGCTCATCTCAGAAATCTGCGGCAGCGTCGTTTGCTCGACGAACACGTGGCGCGCTTCCTCACGCAGACGCGTTCCGCCGCAGCTGGCGCAGGCGCGGTTGCTGATGAATTTCGCCAGCTCCTCGCGCACCGCCGTGGATTCCGTCTCTTTATAGCGGCGTTCCATGTTGTGCAGCACGCCTTCAAACGGATGGCGGCGCACGGAGGTGTCGCCGCGATCGTTAATATATTTGAATTCGACGTTCTCTTTGCCGGAGCCGTACAAAATCACCTTCTGCACCGTCGCGCTCAGGCTTTCAAACGGGGCATCGATGTCAAACTGGTAATGCTCCGCCAGCGAGCGCAGCATCTGGAAATAGTAGAAGTTGCGGCGATCCCAGCCGCGAATCGCGCCTCCCGCCAGCGACAGCTCCGCATTTTGCACGACGCGAGCCGGATCGAAGAACTGCTGTACGCCCAGCCCATCGCAGCTCGGGCACGCGCCCGCCGGGTTGTTGAACGAGAACATTCGCGGTTCCAGCTCGTGCATACTGTAGCCACAGATCGGGCAGGCGAAATTCGCCGAGAACAGCAGTTCAGGCTGCGTGGGATCGTCCATATCGGCCACGACCACGCTACCGCCGGACAGCTCCAGCGCGGTTTCAAACGATTCCGCCAGCCGCTGCGCCAAATCTTCGCGCACTTTAAACCGATCGACGACGACTTCGATCGTGTGCTTTTTCTGTAATTCCAGCTTCGGCGGATCGGACAGATCGCAAACCTCACCGTCGATACGGGCGCGGATATAGCCTTGCGAAGCCAGATTTTCCAATGTTTTACTGTGTTCGCCTTTGCGATCTTTCACTATCGGCGCCAGCAGCATCAGGCGCTTGCCGTCCGGCTGCGCCAGCACATTGTCCACCATCTGACTGACCGTTTGCGCATCCAGCGGCACATCGTGTTCCGGGCAGCGCGGCTCCCCTACGCGGGCAAACAGCAGGCGCAGATAGTCATGAATTTCGGTAATCGTCCCAACCGTGGAGCGCGGGTTATGCGAGGTGGATTTTTGTTCGATGGAAATGGCAGGCGACAGCCCTTCGATATGATCGACGTCCGGTTTTTCCATCAGCGAAAGAAACTGACGGGCATAGGCGGAGAGTGATTCCACATAGCGCCGCTGCCCTTCGGCATACAGCGTGTCAAACGCCAGCGATGACTTACCCGAGCCAGACAGCCCCGTAATGACGATCAGCTTGTCACGGGGGATTGTCAGGTTGATATTCTTGAGATTATGGGTACGAGCACCACGAACTTCGATCTTATCCATTCACACACTTCCCGGAATAAAAACGGTTTGTCATCGCCTCTCGAACAGAGAGAACCGGTACGAAACCAGCAATTATGGCATAAAAAAAATGCCGGACACGTTTTTTAACGTCGCTTGCAGCGACTCGAAGAAGCGGCAAGCCCGGAATAGCTTGCCACAAAAAAAGCTGAATGGATATACAGTATTAAACTTGTTTACGTTGCAAACGCTGCAAATCCGGCTTTCGTTTCGGAAGCCACTTCGCAGGTATGACAGAGCGTTTTCCCATGTTAAGATTGATCGTTTAGACTTAAATAAATCTATCGATTCATCAGGAGACACGAGCATGGCCAGCAGAGGCGTTAATAAAGTGATTCTTGTCGGGAATCTGGGTCAAGACCCGGAAGTCCGCTATATGCCGAATGGCGGTGCGGTTGCCAACATCACGCTGGCGACGTCGGAAAGCTGGCGTGACAAGCAGACCGGTGAGCAGAAAGAGAAAACGGAATGGCACCGCGTAGTGCTGTTCGGCAAGCTGGCGGAAGTCGCCGGCGAATACCTGCGCAAAGGCTCTCAGGTCTACATTGAAGGCGCACTGCAAACCCGTAAATGGACCGACCAATCCGGCGTAGAACGTTATACGACGGAAGTCGTGGTTAACGTCGGCGGCACGATGCAAATGCTGGGCGGGCGTCAGAGCGGCGGCGCGGCGGCGGGCGGCGGTCAGCAGCAAGGCGGTTGGGGTCAACCACAACAACCGCAGGGCGGCGCCCAATTCAGCGGCGGCGCACAGGCTCAGCAGCGCCCGGCGCAAAATAGCGCGCCCGCGCAGAGCAACGAACCGCCAATGGATTTCGACGACGACATTCCGTTCTGAGTGCGACATTATCCCGTCACACCGATGGCCACCACATTATCCTGTGGTGGCCATCGGCTATTGAACACCCTTTTATGATAAAGTGGTCATCATCTTCATCATAATGGAAAAAGTATGGTTTCCCTGAAGGACGTTGCGCAGCTGGCGGGGGTATCAATGATGACGGTGTCTCGCGTCATCAACCATCCCGATACCGTTCGCCCCGAAACCAGAAAACGCGTTATGCAAGCGGTACAAACGCTTAACTATATTCCCGACCATTCCGCACGAAAAATACGCACCCAGCGCAATCGCGCCTCGACGATTGCGATTCTGGCGAAAGATACCGCGACGACCCCGTTCTCCGTCGAAATCTTATTGGCGATAGAACAAACGGCCCGGGAAAAAGGTTGGAATAGCTTCCTGATTAATATCTTTTCAGAGCAGGACAGCGAACGCGCAGTACGACAGCTGTTAGCTCAGAGGCCGGACGGCATTATTTATACCACCATGGGGCTTCGCCATGTCACTCTGCCGAGCGCGCTGCGTGGGGAAAATGTCATCTTAGCGAACTGTCTGTCAGACGATCGCTCGCTCCCTGCCTACGTTCCCAATAATGCTGACGCCCAGTATCAGGCGACACGCCATCTTATTGAGCGCGGTTATCAAAAGCCGCTCTGCTTTTGGCTACCCGAAGCAGAACCGGCAAGCCACGACCGCCGCGCAGGGTTTGAACGCGCGTGGCTCGAAGCGGGACGTTCACTCTCCGACGTATCGCAACACCACATGTTGCTCGGAGACGAGCACTACACCGATTTGGCTGGCCTGCTGGCGACCCGAATACAAAACAACCGACCGTATTTTGATGTCCTGATCTGCGGCAACGATCGGATCGCCTTTATCGCTTATCAGGTCTTGCTCGCCAACGGGATCGCCATCCCTGAGCAGGTCGCGGTATTGGGGTTTGATAATCAGGTCGGTATGGGAGATTTATTTCTTCCCCCCCTTTCGACCATACAGTTACCCCACGATGAGATTGGTCGTCAGGCAACGCTTCACATTATTGAAAAGCGGGAAAACGGCGGTTGCCAACAGCTTCCTTGCCCTCTATTGATACGCTCATCAACCTAGTTCGACTGACGGCCCGGACTGAAAAACGGGCACTGCCTTTCAGTCGGCGGTGCCCGTTCATTAACCTTCAATGTTTCTACGCTATGAATCGTCAAGCGTGATGAAACCCGGCGCTTAACCCAGAAGCCAGAAAAAGCCGCCGAGCATTACCGCTTCCCCCTGATTGGCGTAGAGCGTCAATGCGCGCTGCTCCGGCTGGGGATAAATACGGCTCGTCATACTGGCTTCTCCATCATTCACGAACACTTCCACCGAAGAGCGGTCGATAAACATCCGAATATTCAGGCGCGCGCAAACGGGCAGCGCAATACTCCGGTAGCCGTCCATCCCTTCCTGCGGGTAACGCCGCCATAGCACCAAACGTTTAGCCTGGTTATCCACATAAAGTTGCAGGCCGTCGCCCAACCTGATGCCGTACTGCTCGGACTGGCTTCGCGCGACATCCCAACAGATTTCCAGCTCAACCGCCTCTGCGCATTCCGTAATGATATGCGTGTTCGTGATGGTCGCAGGCTCGATATACTGCCGTTGCTGGCGCAGGCTCTCAACTTCGCGAACGGGCCGCTGGTATAGCTTTCCGTTCTGTTCACTCAGTTCGCGCGGCAAGGTAAAGGCTCCCGACCAGCCTTCCCGTTTAGACGGCATGGGGGATTCCCACATGTCCATCCATCCCAGTATGACGCGTCGGCCATCCGCCGCTAAAAAGGACTGCGGCGCATAAAAATCATGACCATGATCCAGCTCTTCAAAGACACCTGTCCGCTTAAACACGGTTTCCGGCCGCCAATGCCCTTGCAATACGCCACTTTGAAAACGATTTCGATAGGCATAGCCTTCTGCGTTCATTCCCTGAGGCGAAAACATGAGGTAATCGTGTTCGCCCAGCGGAAAAAAGTCCGGGCACTCCCACATAAATCCTTCCTGAGCGTTGGCCTGCGCCAATACCCGTTCAAAACACCATTCCGATAGCGAGATGCCGCGATAAAGCAACACCTGCCCTTTGTCACGCGCGTCACGAGCACCGACAACCATCCACCAGTTGTCGCCGTCACGCCAGACCTTGGGATCGCGAAAGTGCATGATCCCATCCGGCGGCGTGAGAATGACGCCCCGTTTTTCAAAATGGATGCCATCGTGGCTGATCGCAAGACATTGCACCTCACGAATGGCGCTGTCGTCGCCTTCCCCTGATAGCCAGACATGCCCGGTATAAATCAGCGATAGCACGCCCCCATCATCCACCGCACTGCCAGAGAAGCAGCCATCCAGATCGTATTCATCTCCGGGCGCCAGCGCGATAGGCTCGTGCTGCCAGTGCACCATATCCGGACTCGTCGCGTGCCCCCAATGCATTGGTCCCCAATGTTCGCTCATGGGGTGATGTTGGTAGAAAGCGTGGTAGCGGCCATTGAAATAGATTAAGCCATTGGGATCATTCATCCATCCCGCAGGCGGCGCTAAGTGGTAGCGCGGGTAAAACGTGTTGCCGCGCTGCGTCAACAGCGCATCCCGCGCAGATTCTGCCTTTATCAAACGTGATTTCATCATTTCACCGTGCTGTCGTATTGATCGTTTCAGAAACCGGTTCGTGCTGCGCTGAGCTGAGTAAAATGGCAGATACCAATGTCAGCACAAACACCGCAACGGCCAGAAGCATGTAGGTGTTAGCAAAGCCCATAGCGTCATAGCCATAACCCACGACAGGCGAGAGGATGGCGGCGCAAAAGGAGGTGACAAACTGGAATCCCACCAGATAGAGCGTGGCCGAAAGGCGTTTATCAAACTGCGAGGTAATGTATTTGAACATGGAGATGAGCAGAATCGGGAGCTCAACGGCGTGCAGTAATTTTAACAGCGAGATCGTGAACGTATCGTCCGCCAATCCCGAACCGAATATCCTCAGCGTCATGATCAGGCCGCTTAACAGCAGTCCGCGTTTGGCCCCGATGCGATTAACCAGAAAAGGCGCTAAAAACATGCCGCCGGCTTCCAAAAACACCTGAAAAGAATTGAGGAATCCGAACATTTCATTGCCTCTGGCGGGGTCGCTAAACAGCGAGGCGAAATAGACGGGAAACTGTTGATCGTAAACGTTATAGACGCTCACGCCGCAGACAAACACCACCAGCGACCAGAACCGCGGCAAGCGCAATAGCCCGATGGCATCGGCGAGCGTTAAGGCATTACTCTTGCCGTATTCCAGCTCCCCCATCGCGTGCGGTTTAATCTCATTAAGGTGCCATAGCAGCAGCAAAAAGACGCTGGCCGACACACAGGCCATCCAGAAATTCAGGTTAGGATCGAGGTTAAACAGCATACCGGCGAAGAACGTCGCCCCCGCCCATCCAAGCGACCCCCACATGCGGGCTTTGCCGTACTCAAACCCCATGATGCGGCTGACGCGCTCGGTATAGGACTCAAGCGCGCCGATCCCGGCGAAAAACGTCGCGCCGACATAGATCCCCACGCTGAATGCCCCCAAAAACATATTCCAGCGTAAAAGCGGCGTTCCGACGAAAATAAACCACGGCCCGCTCAGCAATAACAGCGCGCCAATCCCCCACAGCAGGTTCTTACGCAGTCCCAGCTTATCCTGGATAAAGCCATAAACCGGTTGGGCAAAAAAGGCAGTGAGGCTGATGATGGAGAAAATGATCCCGGTATCGGTTCCCCGCAGGCCGACTTTCTGATTCAGCCAAAGCGAGATAAGCGAAAAGACTGAAGACCATGTCCAGAAAAAAGTGAAGAGGAGTCCACTTAATTTGAAGTAATTTCGCCTGGCAGAATATGCCGGAGTGTATGCATGTTTATTCATGGTGAGGTATTCCACAAAAATCCCGACACCATTGTTAACGTTAACATTGGCGAAGTTAAATATAAACCGGGGATATTTGTGATGGCAAGCACAAATGTTAACGTTAACTTTTATTTTTTGTGATGTATCGCTCAATTTTCGCTCGTCTTAATGTACCGAACGGGCCCTCTGACGTGCGGCTCCTGACGGGTCTATCGGCGCAGGTAAAAAGCATGACGGAATGACATACTTTCTTACCTATTCAGGATGGCATTCGTGGTAATCGATGATATGTTATAATGTAACAAATCAACCTTTACCGATGATAATGACAAGCTTTTATTCCCTCTCCGCGCTGAAGCGCGTATCCCTTGCTTCCTTACTGCTGGTTGCGCTGTGGCTTCTGGTTGGATGGGCGGTCATGTTGCCATGATGACCTTACAGGAATTGTCCTTTGGCTATCGGGGCCACCCACCGCTGGGCACAATAAGCGGTTGCTTTCAACCAGGATCGCTGACGGCGATTATCGGCGCGAACGGCAGCGGCAAATCCACTCTGTTGAAAACGCTGGCAAACTTGCTGCCGCCGCTTTCAGGTTCTTTCCATCTCGGCGGCGGTCGCGCTAATACGATTGGGTATTTACCCCAGCTCTCCGAGTTTGATCGCCAGTTCCCTATCAGCGTGCGCGATCTGGTGCTAATGGGATCCCTGCCGCATCGCGGATTGCTGCGCGGCATTAACGCCAGCTGGCGCCACAAGGCGAGCAATGCGCTCGACGCCGTCTCAATGCGTGATTTCGCCGATTGCCATATCGGCATCCTCTCCGGCGGGCAGCTACAGCGTGTGCTCTTTGCGCGGCTGCTGCTCACGCAGGCGCCGCTCATTTTGCTGGACGAGCCTTTCACCGGCGTCGATAGCCAAACCACGCAATCGCTGATGCAGATTATCGAGCGACTCCACGCCGACGGCAGAACCATTCTGGCCGTGTTGCACAATCTGGAACTCGTCCGGCAACACTTTCCGTATGTCTTGCAGCTGACACAGGGCGGTCATCGCTGGGGGGAGACACAGACCATTCTACCCGGCCAGCACACGGACGGCAGTTATGCGTCCACACTCAGGATCGTAACGGCATGACGCTATTCCATCTCATCACCTCTCCCTTTGCCGAATTTGGCTTTATGCGTCGTGCGCTGGTTGGCTGTCTGGTCCTGACGCTCAGCGCCGCCCCGCTGGGCTGCTTCCTGCTGCTCAGACGTATGAGCCTGATTGGCGATGCGCTGTCGCACGCGGTGTTGCCCGGCGTGGCAATCGGCTATCTCATCTCCGGGATGTCGCTGCTGGCGATGGGGGTCGGCGGTTTTATCGCCGGGTTGGCTGTCGCCATGCTCTCAGGGCTGGTTAGTCAGCATACACAGCTGAAAGAGGACGCCAGCTTCGCCGGTTTTTATCTCGGTTCACTGGCGCTCGGCGTTACGTTGGTCTCGCTACGCGGCTCCAGCATTGATTTGCTGCATGTTCTGTTCGGTTCGATTCTGGCCGTCGATCGTGCCGCGCTGATCGACATCGCGCTGATCGGCTCGGGTTCCCTGTTGGCGCTAGCGGTGATCTATCGGGCATTGGTGGTGGAATCTTTTGACGTCACCTTCCTGCGCACCTGTTCAGGGCGCTACCGGATGCTGACTCACGCCCTGTTTCTGTCGCTGGTGGTGCTGAATCTGGTGGCGGGATTCCAGCTGTTAGGCACGCTGATGACGGTCGGCATGATGATGTTGCCCGCCGCCAGCGCGCGTTTCTGGACACAGCGCCTGCCCGTCATGCTCGGCATCGCCGTACTGCAAGGCTCGATCGCCAGCCTGCTCGGCCTGCTGTGGTCTTACTATGCCGAGCTGCCTGCCGGGCCTGCCATTATCCTGACCATGACGTTGTTTTTCTGCTTCTCGGTCTGCGCAGGTCAGCACGGCGGGCTGCTACGCCAACATCGCTGACCGACTCCTTGCTATTTCCCGTTATCAACCACTTTTATGAGGTAAAAATGAAACGTTCACTGTTAACCGTCATCCTATCCAGCCTGTTGCTTAGCCCACTGGCCATCGCGAAGAATCTGGATGTTGTCGCCAGCTTTTCCGTGCTCGGCGATATGGTCAGCCACATCGGCGGCGATCGCGTGACCGTGACCGATCTGGTCGGGCCCAATGGCGATCCGCATGATTTTGAACCCTCCCCGCAAGACAGCAAGACGCTGGCGCACGCCGATCTGGTTTTCGTTAACGGACTCGGACTGGAAGGATGGCTCGACCGGCTGGTGAGTGCTTCCGGCTATCGCGGAGACATCATCACGGCATCAAGCGGGATTGAAACAAAAACGATGGTGGAAGACGGGAAGACGGAAACCGATCCCCATGCATGGAATAGTATGAGCAACGGCGTGGTTTATGCGCGCAACATCGTCAACGCGCTGGTGAAAGCCGATCCGCAGCATGCGGATGACTACCGTCAGCAAGGGGAAGCCTACATCAAGCAGCTACAAGCGTTGGATCGCTATGCGAAGAAAACCTTTGCCGACATTCCAGCGGAAAAACGCAAGGTGCTAACCAGCCATGATGCCTTCGGCTATTTCAGCCAGGCCTACGGCGTGAAGTTCCTGTCACCGGTCGGTTACTCCACCGAATCCGAAGCCAGTAGTAAGAAAGTGGCGGCGCTGATTAAGCAAATCAAACGCGAAAAGGTAAAGAGCTACTTCATTGAAAACCAGACCGATGGGCGTCTGGTGAAACAAATCGCAAGTGCCAGCGGCGCGCAGCCCGGCGGCGAACTGTATCCTGAAGCGCTGACCGATGCATCCGGTCCGGCAGCAACCTATACCGCGGCCTTTAAACACAACGTCGATACCCTTGCCGCCAGTATGAAGTGAACGCGCGGCGATAATTCGCCCGACAACACGCCAGGGAAGGCGCCCCCATATGGGACTAGACCAACGTCAGGTTAAAGGCTTTGCCTTTCAACTGCGCCAGCGTCTCCGGCTCTAACGCGCTGTCGGTCACGATATCCGTCAGCGCCGACAAAGGCATGACGCAGAACAGGGAATACGCCCCGTATTTACTGCTGTCGGCCAGCAAGACTCGTCGACTGGCGTTCACACCGAGATCTTGTTTCACGCCGGCTTTCTCTTCCGTCGGCGTTGTGACGCCTTTATCCAGACTCCATGAATTGCAACTGATGAACGCAATATCGGGATAAATACTGCGTAACAGACGACGGCCATGCTCGCCAATACAAGACTGGCTGCTGTCATCAATACGACCGCCGATAATGGTCACTTCAATCTGTTTGAATTCGGACAGAAACAGCGCGATTTGCAGGTCGGCAGTAATCACGCGCAGCGGGATATGGGTCAGATTGCGGGCTAGTTCCAGCATTGTCGTGCCGGCGTCAAGCACCACCGCACTGCCCGGCTTCACCAGCGTTGCGGCATAGCGGGCTATCGCCTGTTTTTCCTGAAGATTACGATGCAGCTTCTCATTCGTGGTCGGCTGGGAAGGAATAAAACGATTAAGCGTTACCCCGCCATGACTTCGGCTGATCACGCCCTGTTCGTCCAGCTTGATCAAATCGCGGCGAATGGTCGCCGGAGAGGCATCGACAACGGAGACCAGCTCCTCTACCGTCACCAGATTGTGGCTTTTCAGATAGTCCATGATCTGATCGAGACGGCTCTGCCCTTTTATTTTCTCCCCGCCTGAGCGGTAAGCATCGGTTAATATGGGATCCACGGCGCTATCCATTTTGCTGTCATAACATTATTTTAAGTGGTTGGGAAACCGAGATAAAGAATGAAAACGATGATAATAGGATAGAAGAGCGACGGGTTTGTGCCAGGGACAGCGGCACCAGGAACGCTTTTATTATCCGTACGACGTCAGTATTTCTGGTTGCAGGATACCAGAAACCTTCCCGGGCACGGGAAGGAAGATATCCGGTCATGCGCGTTGTATTGTCTTTCGTGCCCCTCACACCTCGCGCCGCCAACGGTGATGCCCCCCGCAGATCAGGCAAGTTGCGTCGCTAACTGAATAGAGATCGCCATACTTTCAGACTTCGCCTTTCCCGTCCAGGCAATATCAAATGCGGTACCGTGATCGGCCGATGTACGGATAAACGGCAGACCGGCAGTGATATTCACCCCATCGTAAAAGCCCAACAGCTTGAGCGGAATATGCCCTTGATCGTGATACATCGCCACCACCATGTCGTACTGGCCTTCATACGCCTGCAAATAAACGGTATCCGGCGGGCACGGGCCATAAACATCAATGCCTTTCGCTTTCATCGCGGCAACCGAAGGGGACACGATGTTGATCTCCTCATCGCCAAACAGACCGTTTTCTCCCGCGTGCGGGTTCACCCCCGCAACGGCGATGCGCGGATGGGTAAAACCGACGCGTTTAAGGAAGACGTCCGCCATGTCGATCACGGTTTCCACCCGCTCGCGGTTCAGGGTATCCAGAAACTTACGCAGCGCGATATGCGTGGTAACGTGGATCACCTTTAGCTTATCGGTGTACAGCACCATCGCATAGTCGCGGCTGTTGGTCAGCTTCGCCAGCAGTTCCGTATGGCCCGGATAAAGATGGCCCGCGGCGTGCAACGCTTCCTTATTCAGCGGCGCGGTCGCAATCGCATGGACTTGCCCCGCCATCGCCAGTTCAGTCGCCTTCTTAATGCAGCGATAGGCCAGATCGCCAGCCTGTGCCTGAACGACACCCGGCTGTAGCGCGGCGGGATCCTGCAACGGCTCATCAATGATGTTCATCACGCCGGGCGCAAACACCGCGTCTGCGGGTTTCTCAATGACGTTCAGCTCGACCTCGGGCACAACATTCAGCGCGAGAATACGACGCATCGTCTGCACGCAGCCGACGACGACGGCAGAGGCACCGGAGAGCTCGCCTTCGGCCAGAGATTTGATAATAATTTCCGGCCCAATCCCCGCCGGATCCCCCATCGTTACCGCAATAATTTTACTCACTGGCCTTCTCCTCAATAAAACGTAAAACGTCGAGCAGTGTCGTTTCGTTACCAAAACCCCCTGCTTTCGTCATGACAGGGATCGTGCCAATCGTGCTGTTCAGCAAGTATCCCCACGGCACGCAGGATGCGATTTGCCCCTTAACCTGAAAACCGGTGGCCCCCAACGCGGTTGCCACGGCAATCGCGATATCGCCACCGGATAAATACAGCCCGCCCGGCAGACATCGCTTCGCGCCGTCCGCGGCCTGAACAATGCTGCGCGTTAATTCCCCCAGATAGTGGCCGATCGTTTCACCAAGCTGCTGTCGGCTCATGCCAAATTCCCGACAGCGCGCGTCGATTTCAAAGCGCTGATTTTCGTCGTGGCAGGTGCGGATTATGCAGTGCTGGCCCTTCATCAGGGCCGCAACCGCCGTCTGACGCTCGGCGGCCATGGCGATTGAGGCGCGGGGGGAAAAAATCGCCTGGATATCCACTTCAACCAGCGTGACGTCTCGGCTCTGGCAGGCCGCCGCAATCTGTTTCTGAGCGATATCGCTCATTGACCCCACAACGGCCAACAGCGGCCGGTCGATGTTATGGGTAAAAACCAGCGCGTTCGCCAGGGCTTCGCTCAAGCCTGCCGAACCCACCAGCAGCGGGCGAAACGGCAGCGCGCGAGCGGCATCGACGATGCGAGTCAAATCATCCTGCGCCTCCGAATCCAGCACGATCAGCCGCGCGCCCTCAGCCACCAGCTGCTGCAAACGCTGGGCTAGCGTGTCTTTGCGTACCTCATCAAGATGCAGCTCCGCCACCGGCAAGGCCGTTTGTTCCGCCAGACGCGCAGCGATAGAAGCCGACGTCACCGGCGTTTTCGGGTCGCTGGCAAATTCTGTTTCGCTAAGCAGACGACCGTTAACCCAGACGGCGCCGCGGCGAGTCACGCGTCCCAGCGCCGGCGAGGCGGCCGCAATCAGCGCGACGGGCAAATCCGCGGCAGATAGCGCCGCCGCGACTTCCGCCCCCAGATTCCCGCGCAGCGTGGAATCGATTTTCTTGATCATCCAGCCCTGACCGCCGGCGTTCAGCCAGGCGGCGACCGCCTCTGCGGTACGTTGGGACGCGATATCCTGCCGTGCCGCACGGCTGTCGGTATTGACGACCACGGCGTCGCCCAACCAATCCGCACGCAGTTTATTGACGTCGAATATGACGTTAACCCGTGCGCCATGCTGCGCCAGACCGACGCCCGCGTCATTGGCACCTGTAAAATCATCAGCGACAACGAAGACCTGCTCTGCTGATTGCTGCACGTTTGGCGTCCCTCATGTTCGATTGATTACCTGACAATGATTATATTAAATCATATTTGATTATATGTGAGCAATATCAAATTATTTAACAGGAATTTCACCTATAAATTACCTCCACGATACGGCAAATGGTACGGCGTTGTGATTAGCGACACCTCATTTGACTGAAAACAATCATCATGGCGATGACGCCACGACGAAGAAGAAGAGAACAAGGCAAGGTAATAAGCATGAACATCAACAGCACCATACTCAGCGGTTACCGGGTACTCCAGGACATCAGCCACCTGTTATCTGGTAAGCAGCATGTTTTATTCGTCACCGACCAAAACATTGTCGGTCTGCCTGACGTTCAGGCGCTGATCGCCCAGGTTAAGCAAGCCGTTCCGCAGGTTCTGTTGGTGGATAACGTTCCCGCTGAGCCGAGCCAGCACGATGTCGCCCGGATCCTGAGTCAGATCCCCCAAACCCAAACCGACCTGGTGATCGGCGTGGGCGGCGGCAGCGTATTGGACGTCGCCAAACTGCTCTCCCTCCTGTGCGCAGGAGATGAAACCGTGACGCTGGACAGTCTGTTAGCGGGGGAAAAACCCACACGCCGCACACTTTCTCTGCTCGTCCCGACGACGGCGGGAACCGGTTCTGAAGCGACGCCCAATGCGATTCTGGCGATTCCGGAAAAAGAGACCAAAATTGGCATTATCACGCCGGTCATGATGCCGGACTATGTCGCGCTGGTGCCGGAGTTAACCACCAGTATGCCGCCGCATATTGCCGCCTCCACCGGGATTGACGCCCTCTGCCACCTGATCGAGTGCTTCACGTCAACCATTGCCAACCCGGTCAGCGACAACTATGCGCTGATTGGGCTGAAAAAGCTGTTCGCCAACCTCGAAACCGCCGTGCGCGAGCCGGGCAATCTCGAAGCCAAACTGAATATGCTGTGGGCTTCTTATTACGGCGGTGCCGCCATTGCCCATTCCGGAACGCATCTGGTCCACGCCATGTCTTACCCGCTAGGCGGCAAGTATCACATTCCGCACGGCGTCGCGAACGCGATCCTGCTCGCGCCCTGCATGCGTTTCGTCCAGCACGCGGCACAGGACAAATTCGCACAGGCGTATGACCTGCTGCCCGACGCCGATCCGACACTTGATACGGCAGAAAAAGCCCAGGCGCTGGTGATCTACTTCACCGAGCTGGTCAAACGGCTCGACCTACCAAACACCTTGCAACAGCTTGGCGTGGAAAAAGATCACCTGCCTTATCTGGTCGATGCCGCGCTACAGGTTCAGCGCCTGATGAAAAACGTGCCGACACCGGTCAGCGCCGACGATGTCCGCGACGTTTATCTGACCCTGTTCTAGTTTCCGTTTATCCGATTGAGAGGAATGACATAATGAGCAAAATTGCCGGCGTCTTGACCGCCATCGTCACCCCGTTTGATAACCAGGGTGAATTCAACCCCGCCGCCTTGCGCCGTCAGGTTCAGCGACAAATGCAATACGGCAACGGTATTTTCTGTAACGGCACCAACGGCGAATTTTTTGTCTTGCACACCGACGAAAAAGTCGCCGTCACCGAAACCTGTGTGGATGAAGCCGCAGGAAAAGTCCCGGTTGTCGGCCATATCGGTGAAATCTCCACGCGGGAAACCATCAAGCTGGGTAAGCGCATCGCCGCGCTGGGCGTGGATGCCGTTTCCGTGATCACCCCGTACTTCATTCCGCTCAAGCAGGAAGAGCTGATCGCCCACTACACCGCCGTCGCCGATGCGCTGACGGTGCCGGTTTTTCTCTACAACATTCCCGCCCGCACGGGGAATACGCTGGCGCCGGAAACCGTCCGCACGCTGGCGGATCACCCCAACATTATCGGCATTAAAGACAGCGCAGGCAGCTATGAGAGTCTGAGCGGTTATTTGCAGGCCGTGAAAGGCGTACCGGGATTTAACGTTTTAAACGGCCCTGATTCGCTCATTCATCAGGGGTTTGTCGACGGTTGCTCCGCCTGCATTTCCGGGCTGGCGAACGTCGCGCCGGAACCCATCAGCCAAATCTGGCATCGCTTCCATGCCGGGGATATTGAAGGATCGCGTGAGGCGCAAGAACAGGTGGCTGAATTACGTAAGACGCTCTACGCCATCGCCTTTTCGCCTGCGGTCGTCAAAAAAGCGCTGACGATCATGGGCGAGGATGTCGGCGTGAGCCGCTATCCGATCCAGTTCTCGGCGCAAGACGAGGACGCTATCCGCAATATTATTGGCCGTTTACTCAATTAACTCACTTATTTTTTAGCAGCACAGACGGCGAGCCGCTGTGCTGCCTGTAAATCGACACCTTAGGAAAATAGTGATGAAAGTTATTTCAACCTCACCTTCTTTTGCTAAATATGATCGCACGCCTATCGCCGATCTGGAAAAACACGGGTTTGAACTTGTTGCGTTACCGGCCGATGCCTCGTTGGAAACGCTCATCCCTCATCTGAAAGACGCCGTTGCCATGATCGTGGCCTTTACCGACATCAACGACGCCTTGCTGCAACACGCGCCGCAGTTAAAAATCGTCTGCAAACATGGCGTCGGCGTGGATAACATCGACCTTGCCGCCACAAAAAAACGCGACATCTTCGTCACCAATGTTCCCAACGCCAACAAACACGCCGTTGCTGATTTTGCGTTCTCTTTATTACTCAATTGCGCCAGACAGCTTTCTCAGGCGGAACGACAAACCCGCGCGGGAAACTGGCCGCGTATTTTCGCGACCGATGCCTATGGCAAAACATTAGGGATCGTCGGTCTTGGCAATATCGGGAAAGAAGTCGCCTTGCGCGCCCGCGGTTTTTCCATGCGAGTCCTCGCTTACGATTTTTATCCTGACCACGCGTTCGCAGAAAAAAACCATATTGAATTTGTCGATATGAATACGCTGACCGAAGAGAGTGATTTTATTACGCTGCATACGCCGCTGACGGAAGAAACACATCACTTATTTAACCGTGACCGATTAAATAAGATGAAAGACAGCGCGTACTTAATTAATGTTTCTCGCGGCGGCGTCGTGGATGAGGATGCACTTTATTCCGCATTAAAAGAAGGAAAAATAGCGGGCGCAGCGGCAGACGTATTTGAACATGAACCGCTGAAAGAACACCCCCTGTTCACATTAGACAATTTCATTCCCACATCGCATATCGCTGGATATACCGATGGGGCTATCAGCGCAGTAGGTTCGCATTGCGTTGAGCAAATTATTGACTGCATCATTAAAAAACAAAAACCAACAAACATCATGAACAATATGTAAGTTCATCGACTGAGATATTACATCACCTTATAAAAACACCACCGAATGGATGGCGAAAATCATGAATAACATGATAGAGAAAAAAACATCAATACGTTGGTGGATAGCTGCATTAATGTGGCTAGCCATTGCCATCAATTATATTGATAGAACCGTGCTTTCAGCCGCGGCACCCCATTTAGTCAGTGAATTACATTTAACACCAGAAATGATGGGTTTTATCATGGCCGCCTTTTTCTGGTCATATTCACTGTTGCAAATTCCGGCCGGTTGGTTCGCTGACCGCTTTGGACAAAAAAAAGCGTTGGGCTTAGCCGTAGGATGGTGGTCTGTAGCAACATCGGCAATGGGGCTCGCCACCGGTTTTAAATCCCTTCTTGGCCTGCGCATCGCATTAGGTATTGGCGAAGCCGCCGCCTACCCCAGCAACGCGGGGATCGCCGCAAAGTGGTTCCCGGACAAAGAGCGCGCCACCATCTCAGGGTTATTCGACAGCGCGTCAAAATTTGGCGGCGCCGTCGCCATGCCGCTGATCGTCTGGATGATTTACGTATTCGATTGGCGCTTGACGTTCGCCATTATTGGTTCGATGGGCATTCTTTGGGTCATCGCCTGGTATTTTATTTATTCCGAAAACCCGGAGGATCATAAAAAAATCAGTAAGGCGGAAGTGGATTATATCCGCCAGGGTCAGGTGCAAAAACACGGCACCAATACCGAACGTCCCATGAAATGGTATCAGCTGTTGCGCTATCGGAATATCTGGGCGATGTGTCTGGGCTTTTTCACCATCAATTATACGTCCTATTTCTTTATTACCTGGCTACCGACTTATCTGGTGCAAGAAAAAGGCATGGACTTTATTAAGATGGGCATTATCGCCGCGCTGCCATTAATATCCGGGATGATTATTGAAGTCTTTGCCGGCTGGGCCTCGGATAAAATCGCGCATAAAAAGATCCTCTCGTTAACGGCGACGCGTAAACTATTTCTGACCATCGGCCTATTAATGGCGTTATGTATTGGATTTGCGCCCTTTACCGATTCTGTCGTCGTCACCGTCATATTATTATGCGTTGCTAAATCGGGCACCACGGTCGCCGCATCACAAGTCTGGGCTTTACCCGGCGATGTCGCGCCGCAAAATATGGTATCGATGGTGGCGGGCTTGCAAAATACGGTGTCGAATATGGGAGGCGCGGTTGGTCCAATTATCACCGGCGCAATTGTTGCCGCGACGGGATCGTTTACTTATGCGCTGGTGTTCTCGGCAATATTAGTGTTATTAGGCATCATCAACTACTTATTCCTGATGGGGAAAGTTGAGCCAATTAAAGCGTAAACCCGACACGACGCCTCGACACCCGCACGCGGATAAAAACGTTATTCGCCTGCATGCATCTCGATGCCTGACAGACCAGCCCTCCGGCTGGCCTGTCAGATTCGATGAATTATCGCTAAACAAATGTGGAAAATGGCAGAGATTCCCCTGCCCTCAATACAGCCGGACAAAAAATACCGCGCCATCCGCCACACGCATCGTCATACTCCCGCTTTTAATCCTTTTAAAAACAAAGTAATAAAAAAACAAAATGCCTTGTCGGTGCGGTAATCGCGTCACCGATGGCGGTCGCGCATAACAAACCAAACCAACAAAAGAAAATAAAGTTTTCGCGCCATAAATTCCCCGTCTAGCTTATGTCAAAAAACTCTTTATCACGCCGCGCACGCTTTTCTATTCTCAGAAAGCGATCTTGTCGCTTTCCTCATTTTATCAGGCTGCACACAGCCCTAACCTATTGATGGGTAATTTATTATGCATAACAAAAGTCATACAACCCGCCCTTTTTACGCAGGGAACGCGCTGAGCCGTAAATGGCTTAGCCTGACGCTAGCCGGCGCGGTGCTACTCGCGGGAACCGGCCTGCCGACGCAGGCGCAGGCGGAAGGCCAGTTGCGGATCGCGCAGCAATTCGGCATCGTTTATCTGCTGCTGAACGTCGCACAGGATCAGAGGCTGATCGAAAAACACGGCAAAGCGGAAGGGCTGGATATTCAGGTGAACTATCTGCAACTTTCCGGCGGCGCGGCAGTCAACGACGCGCTGCTCTCCGGCTCGGTAGATATTGCCGGGGCCGGCACCGGGCCGCTCTTCACGCTGTGGGATCGCACCAAAGGGCGTCAGAATGTGCGTGCCGTGGTGGCAACCGGTCACTTTCCTTACTATCTGATCAGTAATAATCCCAAGGTGAAAACCATCGCCGACCTGACGGATAAAGACCGTATCGCCGTGCCTGCGGTGGGTGTTTCCGTGCAGTCACGTTTCCTGCAACAGGCTTCCGCGGAACTGTGGGGCGACAAAGCTTACAACCGGCTGGATAAACTTCAGGTCGCGATCCCACATCCAGAGGCGACCGCCGCCATTATCAGCGGAGGGACGGAAATCACCACCCATTTTTCCAACGCCCCGTTTCAGGAACAGGCACTGGCAGGCAACCCTAACGCCCATATCATCCTGAGCTCCTATCAGGTCACCGGCGGGCCGAACTCCCCCGTGGTGCTCTACACCACTGAAAAATTCCGCCAGAACAACCCTCGCACCTATCAGGCCTTTGTTAACGCGATCGCGGAAGCGGCGGACTTCGCCAGCGCCCATCCGGAAGAGGCCGCCGACGCCTTTATTCGCGTGACGCAATCGCGCATCGACCGCACCCTGCTGCTAAGCATTCTGAAAAACCCGGAGGTGTCATTCAGCGTTACGCCGCGCAATACGTTGCAACTGGGTCAATTCTTGCATCGCGTGGGGGCGATTAAACATAAGCCGGAATCCATCAAAGACTATTTCTTCGACGATAAGCACATTGAGGGCGGCAGCTAACCGCACCCCCGCTTTGGCAACGCGGCATCGCTCGCTTGACACGGATTCGATAGCCGGCCGCGGCGGTGGTTAGCTGCTGTCGCGGGGTTCAAAAACGAACGTCGCATTTTCCACGACGGGGGGATGCCCGTCGTTATTATCCATCATCGTTAACACCATACGCCCGACCTCTGCGCCTAACTTTTCATAGTCGAGCCGCATCGCGGTCAGTGTCGGAAACGTGTGGTCACATTGCTCCGAGCCATCCAGACAGGCAATCGCCAGATCGTAAGGGACTTTCATCAGACGGCGTTGGCACTCAAAAAGCGCGCCCAGCGCAATTTCCTCATGGCTACAGATAATGGCATCCAGCTCCGGCTGATTTTGCAGCAGTTCCGTCATGGCATAGCGTCCAAACTGTAAGCTCGGCGCCTCCGGGATCGTAATTTTCAAATCTGCATTGTGATAGTGCGCCAACATCGCTTTATTCCAGCCGTTCAACTGCTGTTTTTGCAAACGGTTATCCGTATGAGCACCGATATAAGCAACGTAACGATACCCCTTCTCCAACAGGGAAAGCGTCAATTGCTCCGCCGCATCGGCCAGATCGATATCAATATTAATGTTCGTGCTCAGGGAGGCTGCGCCGGAGACATTCACCGTGAGCACATGACTGGCCTGTATCGCTTCTCGGGTGCGCGGTGAGAGTTGCGCGCTGAATAGCACCAGCGCCGCCGGTCGCTGCTGCAAGAGTTTTTCAACGATCCCCGCTTCCGTATTCTGCCGGTATTCATGACAGCCCATGATTAACGGAATGCTACGTTTGCCAACGGCCTGCTGTAACCCTTGTGTAAAACGAATACTGGCGCGATCTTGTTGAAAAGGATAAAGCACCGCGATGGCGGGCTGGCAAGCGGATGCCAGCGCCCCCGCCGCCTGATTCGGTACATAGCCCAGCGCATTGATCGCCTCCTGGATCTTCTTCTGTGTGGCATCAGAGACCAGCCCCGGCGCCCGTAACGCGCGGGAAACCGTCATCGCGCCAACGCCGGCGTAGTTTGCAATATCCTGTAGCGTCACCCGGTTAGTGCGATTCGCGAGCGCGCTGGCGTCATGATTGGGTTCATAGCCTAGCGCTCTGGCGGCCATTTCCACTTTACTACGTAACTTATCAGAGACCTGCTCGGGCTTACGCATGACGCGTGATACCGTCATCGTCCCTACGCCCGCGTAGTCGGCAACCTCCTGGAGTGTAACCTTACCGGTACTACGACGCTTACGCATGTCCCCCCTCTCCTTTCGTCATTTTCTCACCGCGCGGCCAATCGCCCCCTGCGTCCTGTATTCAGCACCCATAACGGCAGCACGACAGGTCCTCCGCTTTCACGTGTTCCAACATCCGTCAGTGTGCCTGCATCTGCTCAGGGGAACAAATGACGGCGCCACAGGTGCCAAACCGATCACAGTTAATGATACACATATCAGTTAGCGCTACCTTTTTAGACTCATGTCACATTATTTTACTAATAAGCCCACTATTCTTCCCTCAGAATGACACAGAGATGACGCTAATGCTTAACACTTTACTAACGCCAGACGTAGTTCAAATTTTACCTGCCTGTAACGACTGGCGCCACGCGATCGCCTTATCCTGCAAGCCGCTATTGGATAACGGGACAATCGAGCCGACCTATATTGAAGCGATTTACCGTTCTCATGAGGCCATCGGCCCTTACTATGTTGTCGGCCCGGGGATCGCCATGCCACACGCCCGCCCGGAAGATGGCGTAAACAAACTCGGCCTCAGCCTGACGCTGCTACGTGAAGGTGTGGTTTTCCAGTCTGAAGATAATGACCCCGTGCGCTTGCTTATTGTTTTGGCCGCCACGGACAGCAATAGCCATATTGAGATTATTTCACAGCTCGCACAGCTGTTCGACACGCCAGATGACGTCGCGGCATTGCTGCGTGCGACAGAAATAGAACAGGTACTTTCCGTTATTTCTCGTTATTAACTGCCACCAAAGGGACACACATAATGAAAATTACAGTCGTATGCGGTAATGGTCTGGGTACTAGCCTCATGATGGAAATGAGCATTAAGAATATTATTAAGGAACTCGGCGTGGTTGCCGACGTGGATCATGTGGATCTGGGGTCGGCGAAAGGCACAAACAGCGATATTTTTGTCGGTACAAAAGATATCGCCGACCAGCTGGTGGCGCAGGCGGTAGGGGGGAAGATCGTGTCCCTGAATAATATGATCGACAAAGTCGCGATGAAAGAACGCCTGTCGGTCGCGCTGACAGAAATTGGCGCCTTATAAGCAGGAGAGCAAAAATGGAATTCTTCCGTTTTCTAATGAGCGACGTGCTGTCCGAACCCTCTATTCTCGTCGGTTTGATTGCGCTTATCGGCCTGATTGCACAGAAAAAACCCGCCACGGAATGTATCAAAGGCACCGTGAAAACCGTGATGGGTTTTCTTATCCTCGGCGCCGGCGCGAGCCTGATCGTGTCCTCACTGGGGGATTTCGCCAACATTTTCCACCATGCGTTTGGTATCGCTGGCGTCGTCCCCAACAATGAAGCGATTGTGGCGGTAGCACAGAAGAATTTCGGTACGGAAATGGCGATGATCATGTTTTTCGCGATGGTCATCAATATCGTCATCGCCCGCTTTACGCCGTGGAAATATATTTTTCTGACCGGGCACCACACGCTATTTATGTCAATGATGGTGGCGGTCATTTTGGCAACGGCGGGGATGAAGGGCGTGCTGCTGATTACCGTTGGTTCGCTGGTCGTCGGCGTGTCAATGGTGCTGTTTCCGGCCATCATTCACCCCTACATGAAAAAGGTCACCGGATCGGATGATGTCGCCTTTGGTCACTTTTCGGCGATATCACAGCTGCTGTCAGCGTTTATCGGCAGCAAACTGGGCAATAAAGAAAAATCCACGGAGGACATGGAAGTACCGAAAAGCCTGCTGTTCCTGCGCGATACGCCGGTCGCCATCGCCTTCACCATGTTTTTTATCTTCATGTTTACCTGCCTGTTTGCCGGCGCTGATGCGGTTAAGACCATGAATGCCGGTGGGAAAAACTGGTTCATGTTTTCGCTGATCCAATCCATTACCTTTGCCGCCGGGGTGTATATTGTGCTGCAAGGCGTGCGCATGGTGATTGCGGAAATCGTCCCCGCATTTAAAGGCATTTCCGACAAGCTGGTGCCCAATGCCAAACCCGCATTAGATTGCCCCGTCGTCTTCCCCTATGCGCCCAATGCCGTGCTGGTCGGCTTCCTGAGCAGTTTTGCCGCTGGGGTCGTCGGTATGGTGTTGCTGTATCTGCTGGGGATGACGGTCATTATTCCCGGCGTGGTCCCCCACTTTTTCGTCGGCGCGGCGGCTGGGGTTTTCGGTAATGCGACCGGCGGGCGACGCGGCGCGATTTTAGGGGCCTTTGCCAACGGATTGCTGATTACCTTCCTGCCCGTGTTCCTGTTGCCTGTGCTCGGCAGCATCGGTCTGGCGAATACCACCTTCAGCGATTCCGATTTCGGCGCGGTGGGTATTCTGCTGGGGATCATTGTGCGCTAAACGGCATTGCCGAACGGTTCTTGCCGTCCCGTATTGAGTTAATGACGGAAAACGCCCCCGCCTTATGACGGGGGCATCCGCTCAGCATCGGACCAAATAATGATGCTCAAACCAACCGGCGTTATAGTCTCCGCGTCGGTAAGCCGTCCTGCTCTCCTCCACGGCAGGCAGGCTTCAGCGTGAAGCCCCACCGTTCTTGCCAAAGAGAGCGAATCCGACAGGCCCCGCGCCATGTAACGGATGTTTGAATGCGCTACGCCCTTCACCCCCCACCGATCATTTAACCACGCCCGGCTCGCCATATTATCCGTCGGGCCGTTTTGACGCTAATTCGCATTGAAATAGGGCGAATATTTATTCTGTGTCAAAAAATGACAAAATAGCATGGTAATTGATAAAAACCCGGTGATAGGATGAGATGAAATAGATAAGAGAACGACACGAATAATAAAATTCTTTTGACCAAAACAATTAAATATCGGCTTTACTTTTTTGCCCCTGCCTGATACCGGAAATAGTGTTTTCCAATGCGCAGGTTGAGTCAATCAGGAAAATCAGCTTAGCACAGTCAGTATAAAGGACACTCTATGCTATATAGTAATTACTTAAAGCAATTGGATTTGCAGGATATTGTGGTATTTCTGAATTTACTTGAGCAGCAAAGCGCCAAGAGAACGGCAGAACTTATGTGTATAAGCCAACCCACCGTCAGCTATTGTCTCAAACGTCTGCGAACCTGCTTTGACGACGCGCTATTCGTACTGTCGCATGGAATATTACTCCCCACACTGAAGGCCGTAAAAATAGCGCCGTATCTCAAGCTTGTCGTAGAGTCAGTGAATAGGTGCGCCGAGAATGAGGACAGTGCGCCGGCCTCCGTCAATAAAGTGTGGCGAGTTTGCGCGCCGGAGTATTTTGAACTGTCGCTGCTGCCGCTATCGCTGACCACGTTGGCCCGGGAACGCGCCAATGTCTCATTTCACATCGAGCGGCTGGGAAACTCGCTCCCCATCGATCGGTTAATGTCGGGCAATATCGACATCGCCATGGGCTTTGGCCCCGGATACCATCAGCTACACCCGGATTTACAGTGGCAGTCCATTCTTGATGATGAGTTCGTGTGCGTCACAAGCCTGCTGGGACAGACATCAGATAAGCCAATGAATATTGATGATTTTTGTTCTTCCCCTCATATCTTTCCAACCCCCTGGGTATCCGAAAAAAATATCATCGATGGCTGGTTAGAAAAAATCGGACGTTCCCGCAAACTGCTGGCGCGCGCCAATAGTTATCAGGCCTGTATCAATATCGTTGCCGCTCTGCCCGTCACGCTCGCGCTTCCCGCCAGATTGCTTCCATTTCTTCTTATTCCTGAAAAGGTCATTGTCTGTAAACCTCCATTAGGCTGCCCGACGTTCACGCTGGATATGATTTGGGCCAAAGAGCGCAGTCATCATGAAGAGGTTTTTAGCCTGAGATCGTTAATTCAGCGCGTTTCCCGAAATACGCAAATCAATCAATGAAAAAGAGATTATCCTATTCATTGTACTGATTTATTTAAAATAATCCTGGCGTGATTGATGAAACCTATCTATTTTACGTTTTCGTTCATCACGTCATTTAATCCGATATCCATCATCAGGAACCGACATTGATTATCTTATCCCCCTTAGCGGGGATATTTCACAATCAGCCAGTTAACGTCCCCAAAACCATAAGTCAGATGCTTATATTTAATACGGAAATTTAATCACATTCCAACAGGATCCAACCGCATGCTAAAAGTGCAGAACCCGCTACATTTTAAAATTTACGCTTAATCTTTAAATTATTAAAACCACTATAGTTAAGTTTTCTATTATTTTATTTTTCGGTTTGTTGTTAAAGCTACGTTTGGAACGGTTATCTTAAAAGGAACTTTTTATGTCAGCTCAGACCTCCGTCATCGCTTCGCCCTATTACAGACACCCTATCCCATGCTATGGATTTGAATGTATTTATGCCGTTGAACCCGATATTCGAGTCCTGACGTCTATCAGCATGGACAATTTGTATACCGATCTCGCTCATAGCGGCGCGGTGATCTATCGCGATTTCAACGATACGCTTCAGGACTTCAATGATTTTGTCAGCGCGCACTCTTCCCGCGTGACATTCGATCCTGCCCGCAAAGCCGCAACGGCCAACACCGCCGAGATCGACGCGGGCCTGCACGAAATGGGACTACACCGCGAAAATGGCAACCTCCCGTTCAACCCCGATCTACAGTGGTTTTTTTGCCTCGAAGCGGCCTCCATCGGCTCCGAAACAACCCTGTGCGACGGGCAACGCGTTCTCTTTGATCTCTCTGCCCAAACGCGCAAGTTATTTCAAACGCGTAAGATCCGTTACTCACGTCGTATCCCGTGGAGTAATGTGAAGCGCTTTTTGAGTATCGAGCTGCAACGACCCATCGATGAAATTAATGACGACGATCTGGCGTTTGTGAATGAGAGCGTTGCCGGTCAAACTTACCGCCGGATCGATCAAAACCTGATCCACTCCGAACTTATTATTTCCGCAGTGGAAACAAGCTGTTTTAACGGTAAACCCGCTTTTTGCAATTCAATGCTTGGCCCTAGCGTTAACTATGAGCCGCCGCGTATTACCTGGGAAGACGGTGAAGAGATTGATATGGATATCTGGGATGAGGTCAAAGAGGTTACCGCGCGTAATACCTATAGCCACTTCTGGAAAAAAGGCGACATCATCGTGATTGATAATACGCGGGTGATGCACGGACGCAGACGTCTTGATGACCCTTCCCGACGCATTTTCGGCGCCCAGAGCTATCGCGTCGGAGGCAGCAATATATGATCAGCCAAAAAATGCAGGAATATCTGGCAACGACGCCCGACCGCGTCGTGATCAAAGAGATGAATGGCCGGAACTACACGCTTCATGAGCTACGCGATGATGTCAGCACATTGGCTCGCGCGCTTGAGGAAAAGATAGGGAACTGCGATCGGAAGGTGTTTGGCATCGCGATGCGCTCATGCTACCACTGGGTATCGACGCTCCTGGCTATTCAGAAAGTCGGCGGAGTGTTATTACCCGTGCCTATCGAGTTTTCTGACGATCAGATCCACAGCCTTCTTGGTAAAGCCTCCGCCGTCTTCGTTCAGGATGACGAGATGGCGCAACGCATCGCACACATTTTTCCTGACAAAACCTGCTTCATGCCAGAAACGATACATCGCGCAAGCCCCAGGCGGCAGCCGGAACAGGAGGATGAACACATTGCGTCCGGCATCGTCTCGATCATCCATACCTCAGGGACGACATCACGCCCTAAAGGGGTCATGATCCGGGATGAAGCCGTTGGCCTGCTGGTGGATAATGTGATGAAGCGTCTGCCGTCACAGCCGCTGCACTATTTCTCCATTGTTCCGATGAGCCTCCTCATAGAACAAGTGCTGGGCGTTTTCATTCCCATTCTTTCCGGCGGGACGTTAACGTTAATGCCGCCTGAAATGCCGGAATATGGGTCAGCAAGCGGCAACGCGCGCCAGTACCTGGAATTACTGGCCCCCAATCATCCCAATTTCCTCTATCTGCCGCCCAAGCTGCTTGAGGAGGCCAACCTGCTCCTGCAATCCCACTCTGCCCGGGCGCTGTTTGGCCACCAGAGCCCTCATATCATCACGGGCGGCGCCAAAATTCCCGTGGCCGTACTGGAAGCGCTTGACGCAAAAGGCGTACAGGTTTTTGAAGCGTATGGATTGAGCGAAAACTCTTCAATCATCTCGCTAAATTCTCCCACGGAACGCCGAATAGGCTCAGCAGGAAAATTGCTGGATGGTATCGTCCCCAAATTCGTCGATGGCGAGTTACTGGTCAAAACGCCAACGCTGTGCGCGGGGTATTACTGCGCTGATGATACCGCCTGCGATCTTTCGGACGGATACCTGCATACCGGCGACCTCGCGGAACTGCGTGACGGGTTTCTCTATATCACCGGCCGTAAAAAACACGTCATTATCCTGTCCACAGCGAGAAATATTTCCCCCGAGTGGGTTGAGAACGTTTATAAGGAAAGCCCGCTGATTGATGACATGATCGTCATGGGAGAAGGTAAAGACGAACCCTGCGCTATCGTCCTGGGCACCGCAGACGAAGCGGCCATTTTGGCAGAAATGGCAAGACTGGATTATCACCTGGCGGATTTCGCACGAGTGAAACGAATCAAGTTGATACAGGATGCGGCTGCATTCCGTGATGAATTCTATACCGTTACCGGCCGGCCTCGAAGGAAGGAAATCGAAGCGCATTTTCTTGATTCGATTTACGCACAGGCATAAGGGGGCGGTATGTACATCGTTCGTCATTACTATCGTGGCATGACTGAATATCACCGCCTGCAAATGGCGGTACGTATTCATTATCTGAAACATTACGGCGCAACACCTGATCCTAACCCCGATTTTTTTGTCTGCCTGACGGGCAGCGATGGCAATGTGCCGGGCTATGCGTGTGTAGGTATAACGTTTGGTGATTCAGGAAAACTGTTTAGCGAATATTACCTGAACGATACGCTGGATCACACCTACGACGTAGAGCGGGTGAAGATCGTCGAACTCAGCTCTCTCGCTTCATTTTGCAGTGGAAACGGTGCCGGAAAATATTTACTCAACACGGTCATCAAGACCCTGACGTTACATAACTACAGGATTGCGGTACTTACCGCGACCGAACAGGTTCGTATGATCCTGCATACGCTTGTGGACAGTTTTGACGATCTGGGGGAGGCAGAACCAACCCGCGTCAAGGATCCAAAAATAAACTGGGGGACCTACTATAGTCACTCGCCTCGGGTGATCGTTTTCCCACTCGCGCCAAGGGCGGCATGGGTGCCCAACAGCGATTGCGCCACCCGCAAGCACGCTCCCGCCCAGCCGTTGTCCTACCCGCTCCATCATGGACGAACCACCAACACGTTCGGCAACGTAAGGTAAGGCGATGGAAAAGAATAAACGTTACGAGAATTTTATTGTTTTTCTCGCCCCATTGATTAATAGCGTGGGAGGGATAGCGATAGACCTCTATGCACCCAGTATCCCCGCGATCGGGAGAGAGCTGGCGGCAAGCCCGTCGTTAATGCAGAACACAATAACCATTACGCTGATCTTCTATGCGGTGGGTCAGCTGTTTTTCGGCATCATTGCGGATGCGAGGGGGCGCAGACTCGCCATTATATTGGGACTTTTCATCTTTCTGGCCGGCAGCATCATGGCGACCCTCGCGTGGTCGATCGCCACGCTGCTCATCGCCAGAGCATTACAGGGCTTCGCCATTGGCGCCTGTCAGGTGGTTGCCAGAGCGCTATTGATCGATAATGTGAAAGGGCCGCGATTTGCCGTTGCGATCATCTATCTGAGTCTGGCATTTGGTTTAGGACCGGTCATCGCGCCCTACCTTGGCGGACTTGTCGAAATGTATCTGGGATGGCGGTATAACTTTGTCATCTATGCCGTTTATGGCTTGATTGTTCTGATCTTCGTCATTGCCGGCCTCAAAGAATCGTTACCTCCAGAGCGCCGGCGACGCGCAATTGAGACGATATCCGGTTACAAAGCTATTCTGGCCGATAAGCGTTTCTGCGCCTCCGTGACAATCATTGGAGCCAGTTTTTCCACATTCCTGCTCTGGAATGTTATCGGTCCTTATATTGTGCAGGAACGTTTGGGGCAAAGTGCGCAATATTTTGGCACTACCGCGCTGGGGGTCGGTCTCTGCTACCTGAGCGGGACCCTGCTGAACCGATTTCTCGTCCGGCAGGTTTCATCGTCAATGTTAATGCTCATCGGGTTCCTGCTTTTCGCGCTTGGCACGGCAGCGATCGCCGCGCATCCACATGAAATAACACTGCCCAACGTTCTGGCGGGCATCATGTTGGTCGCCTTTGGACAAGGCTTTATTTTTTCCAATGCCATGGCCCATTCAATGTCGCTGTTTCCCGACCGCGCAGGGGTGGCGGCCAGTTTACAAGGGTGCTTAATGCTGGCCTTTGGTTCGATCGTCTCAGCACTCGCGAGTGTGCTGCCACTGAATACCAATTTAGCCATATCCGCCCTATTTTTTACGCTTTTTATCGTATCGCTGGCGGGTATGTGGTTATTACACCCGGCCATCGACCACGCGGCAATGGACTAAATCAGCCGACCTCTTCCCGCTGATTCTGAGGTGAGAGATTCACCTCAGAGCGCTGCCGGTCTCCCCGCGAGATAAGATATCCCCGTGCGCGTAAAAATGCCTGCGCCCATAGAACGGTCCGCCAACGCATCACAGGAACTCGCGATACTTAGCCACCAGCGTCAGAAAATCCTCCAGACCACACAGAGACAGGCTTTCTTCGTCGTAATAGCTCATGCCTTCTTCCAGTTCGTCGGTGTTGAACGTCAGCTGGTTGGCCTGGATCATGACTTCCTCTGCATCCAGCAGCAGCGTGTATTCGTGACCCACGCGCCGCCACTGCCGTTCGCTGCCTGCAACGGCGCGCGCCGCTTCTTCGACGTCGGTCAAGATCGCCACCTGTCCTTTCACTTCTTCATTAAACCAGTGTCCTATCGCTTCATGCCCCATCGACATACGAACGATGACCTGACCCGTCACATCCCGTAAAAACTCATAGTCCATGATGCTACCCCACTGTGATGTTGCTTGTGTTTAGTTTAGCCGCCGGCCCGTCCTGTCACCGTGACCGCTCGCAAAGCGCCGGGTATTTTCCACAACAACCGGGCCGGGCGGCGGCGGTGATAACGCGCGCGATAGTACGACATTCGCCGGGAAGAACCGAATGCCTGCTCTTGTGAGAAAATCGGACGGCAAGACAAAAGCGTGGGGAACGGAGCTAAATGATATAAACGGAGAGGCCATCAGGCCTCTCCGTTTAGCAGGACGGGTTATACCGCCGTCTGGAAGATCACGCCAGCGGCTTTTTCGGTATATTGACCTAACTGGTCAAAATTCAGGTAGCGGTAGGTATCCTCTGCCGTCTTATCCACCTGAGCCATATACGTCTGATACTCGTCCGGCGTCGGCAAGCGACCCAGCAGCGAGGCTACCGCCGCCAGTTCCGCAGAGGCCAGATAGACATTAGCGCCGGTGCCCAGACGGTTCGGGAAATTACGGGTCGAGGTTGAGACCACGGTCGCGCCGTCGGCCACGCGCGCCTGATTCCCCATGCACAGCGAGCAGCCGGGGATCTCAATACGCGCGCCGCTCTTACCAAACACGCTGTAATAACCCTCTTCCGTTAGCTGCGCGGCATCCATTTTAGTCGGCGGCGCAACCCACAGGCGGGTCGGCAACTGACCTTTGTGGCTGTCCAGCAGCTTGCCCGCCGCGCGGAAGTGCCCGATGTTGGTCATACAGGAACCGATGAACACCTCGTCGATCGTCTCGCCCTGCACGTCGGACAGCCAGCGCGCATCGTCTGGATCGTTCGGCGCACACAGGATCGGCTCTTTAATGTCCGCCAGATCGATATCGATCACCGCCGCGTATTCGGCGTCGGCATCCGCTTCCAACAGTTGCGGATCGGCCAGCCATTTTTCCATCCCCTGAATACGGCGCTCCAGCGTGCGGCGATCGCCGTAGCCTTCGGAGATCATCCACTTCAGCAGCACGATATTGGAGTTCAGGTACTCGATGATCGGTTCTTTATCCAGCTTGATGGTACATCCCGCCGCGGAGCGTTCCGCCGAGGCGTCGGTCAGTTCAAACGCCTGCTCGACTTTCAGATCCGGCAGACCTTCGATCTCCAGAATACGACCGGAGAAGATGTTTTTCTTCCCTTTCTTCTCCACCGTCAGCAGACCTTGCTTGATGGCGTAGAGCGGAATCGCGTGAACCAGATCGCGCAGGGTAATCCCCGGCTGCATTTTGCCTTTGAAGCGCACCAGAACGGACTCCGGCATATCCAGCGGCATCACGCCCGTCGCGGCGGCAAACGCCACCAGCCCGGACCCAGCCGGGAAAGAAATCCCAATCGGGAAACGGGTATGAGAGTCGCCGCCGGTGCCGACGGTATCCGGCAGCAGCATGCGGTTCAGCCAGGAGTGAATCACGCCATCCCCCGGACGCAGGGAAACCCCGCCACGGTTCATGATGAAATCGGGCAGCGTGTGGTGCGTGGTCACATCCACCGGCTTCGGATAGGCGGCTGTGTGACAGAAAGACTGCATCACCAAATCCGCGGAGAAACCCAGACAGGCCAGATCCTTCAGCTCATCACGGGTCATCGGCCCGGTGGTGTCCTGTGACCCCACAGAGGTCATCTTGGGTTCACAATATTCGTTAGGGCGGATCCCTTCAACGCCACAGGCGCGCCCCACCATCTTCTGCGCCAGCGAGAAACCTTTCTGACTCGCCTCAACCGCTTTCGCCACGCGGAACACATCGCTGTGCGGCAGGCCCAGAGATTCACGCGCTTTCGCGGTTAAACCACGGCCAATGATGAGCGGAATACGCCCACCGGCACGCACTTCGTCCAGCAATACGTCGGTCTTCAGCGCAAACGTCGCCAGCACCTCGTCGGTATCATGACGACGGACTTCGCCTTCATACGGGTAAATATCAATGACATCGCCCATATTCAGATCGTTGACATCCACTTCGATCGGTAATGCGCCGGCATCTTCCATGGTGTTAAAGAAGATCGGCGCGATTTTGCCGCCGAGTACCACGCCGCCGCCACGCTTGTTCGGCACGTAAGGGATATCATCCCCCATGAACCACAGCACCGAGTTGGTGGCGGATTTACGCGAAGATCCGGTGCCGACCACATCGCCGACGTAAGCCAGCGGGAACCCCTTCTTCGCCAGTTCATCAATCTGCTTGATTGGCCCTACGACGCCAGGCTGATCGGGCTCAATGCCTTCACGGGCGTTTTTCAGCATCGCCAACGCATGCAGCGGAATATCAGGGCGCGACCAGGCGTCAGGGGCAGGAGACAAGTCATCGGTGTTGGTTTCACCCGTGACCTTAAAGACGGTGACGGTAATTTTTTCCGCCAGTTTCGGACGAGACAGGAACCACTCGGCATCAGCCCAGGACTGAATCACCTTTTTAGCGTGCGCATTGCCCGCTTTCGCCTTATCTTCCACATCGTAGAAGTTATCAAACATCAGCAGAGTGTGGGACAACGCTTCAGCGGCGATAGGCGCCAGTTTGTCGTTGTCTAACGCATCGATCAGCGGATGGATGTTATAGCCCCCCTGCATGGTGCCCAGCAGCTCGATCGCTTTTTCCTGAGTGACCAAGGGGGAAGTGGCTTCGCCTTTAGCGACGGCAGCCAAAAAACCGGCCTTCACATAGGCGGCTTCATCTACACCGGGAGGGACGCGATTAATCAGCAGATCAAGCAATGCCTCTTCTTCGCCCGCCGGGGGATTCTTGAGTGACTCAACCAGCGCGGCCATCTGCGTGGCATCTAACGGTTTAGGAACAATCCCCTGCGCAGCCCGCTCGGCTACGTGCTTACGATATTCTTCTAGCACGACGTTCTCCTCGCTCTCATTGTCTTCATTATGCCCGGCGCTCTTGTTCCCGGTTGTGATGTCCATGCCTGAATGTAAGCGTGTGGATGTAAGGTAATAGAGTGTCCGGTCCAGCCTCGTCAGCATATCAGAATTTGAATTGATTGTTAATTCGTTCACATAATAGCAACATTAATAGGGTTCGGCGCTACGCCCCCCATCATGTTCACTGATTATACTGACCTCAGCAGAATAACATGTCCCAGACGACGCACACTATATGCTGATTCTGACGCCGTGGAGAAAAAGGCGACCCGCCTGACGGCAACAGCGTCAGTGAGAAAACCGTGGCTGACTTCGTTTGCAAGAGGCGGGAAGAAAGGAAGTGTAAGTCAGCCGACGAGGATCGCAGGCGCCGCAACCTTTTAAAGATGTGGTTCTGCCTCAGAGGGCAACGCTCGACGTAAAAACGCCACGGCAGACGATTGTGCCGTGGCGTCGAGAGAACGTCAGAATGACGTCTTCACGCTGACAAAGAAGGTACGTCCCGGCTCGTTGTAGGTCGCCGCACCGCCCCCATAAGAGGTGATACTGGTGACGCCTGACGATGAGGTACTGGTCAGCGACTGAGCATTCCCGGCGCGGTACTGACGTTTATCGAACAGGTTATTTACCCCGCCGGTGATACTCAGGTTCTTATTCACCGTGTAAGTGGAGCTCAAACCAAATATCGCATAAGGGCTGACTTCATGCGTATCGTAGGCTGCCGTCAGAGGAAGCGAGGAAACCGCTACGCCCTGATAGTTGTATTTCTTCGGTTTCTGGCGGCCATACCACGTCATGCTTCCCAGGAAAGAGAGCGCCTCGGTCGCCTGCCAGCTTACGGAGGCGTTATAGGTAAACTCCGGCGTAATCGACAGATAATCCCCGGTGGTTCTATTTTCCGAACGCAACATCCAGGTCATGTTGTTGCTCCAGGTGATCGTGTCCGTCAGAGGAACCGTCAGCGAGCCTTCCAACCCTTCGACCCGCGCTTTCGGCACATTTTCCCATTGGTAGATACTGGCATTGGCATAGCTTGAATGATTACCGCCCACGGCATTGCCCGTTTTCGTCACGCCGGATTCAATCTTGTTGCGGTAATCGTTATGAAAATAGGTGATCCCCGCCTGATAGCCATCACGCTTGAACTCGATACCGATCTCTTTATTGACGCTGGTCTCCGCATTGAGATCGTCATTGCCCATCAGGTAGCAGGCGCCGCCGCCATAGCAGCCATTACCCCGGCTGTAGAGCAAATAATTAGGGTTTAACTGATAAAGATTGGGGACTTTATACGCACGGGCAATCCCTAGCTTAAGCGTAAAATCCTCGCCCAACTGCTGTGACAGGTTTAGCGACGGACTCCAATTCGTGCCAACAATGCTGTGGCGATCGAGACGTAACGCAGGCGTCAGCATGGTACTGTCGGTCACTTCGATATTGTCTTCCACAAAGACGGACGCAATGCGCGACGATATGTCCTCACTCCGCTGGGTGTCGGGGATAGAACCAATACTCCCGGCTTCGGTGGTCGTCTGCGTATTGGATGAAGGATCGTGCATTTTCTGCTCTATCCACTCAGCGCCAATCGTTGCCGTTTGCGCAAACACGGCGGTAAACGGCACACTCACTTCACTGTGCGCCGTGTAAACATCCAGCGTAATGGTAGTAAATTCATCGCCCGTTGGACGGCCCGCCGGCCCGCCCGACAGCGCCTCCAAAATACGCGTATTGTGCGTCTTCTCATATTGCAGATAAGACAGCGCGCTGGTCCCGCTTTCCCAGTTGCCACGGTGAGTCAATGCATATTTCTGACGATACAGACGGTTGGTTTCCTGACCGTAAAGCACCTGAGTATCCGCTTTACCGTTGTTATTCTCCGTATCGCCGGCATAAATATTGCCTTGCCGACTGGCCCCGACTTCAAATTCCAGCGTTTGCTGCGGCATAAATTCCCAACGTAGCAACCCGTTGATGTCTTTGTTGCGCACCCCTTCACGCCCGGCGGGAATGGCGGCACGGGGCGATAGCTGATGGCCGTCGTTAATATCCCAGGCATCCGCCTGCGTTTTATTGTAATTGCCGTACAGGCGCATACTCAGAGTATCGGTCAAACCGCCCATCAGGTTGAAATCGGTACGCTTCGTCGCGCCTTCCGCCCGGTGCGCCGGGAAGCTCATATAGCTATTCCACGCTCCGTGCCACGTATTCGTTGGCTGTTTGGTAATAATATTCACCACGCCGCCCGCCGCACCGTTGCCGTAACGCGCCGCCGCCGGGCCACGCAGCACTTCAATGCGCTCCACCATATCGCCAGGCACCCAGTTGGTGTCGCCACGCGTATCACGCTCGCCGCGCCAGCCGTAACGTACGGCTGCACGGCTGTAAACCGGCTTGCCATCCACCAGAATCAGGGTGTTTTCCGGCCCCATACCGCGAATATCGATCTGACGGTTGTTGCCGCGTGAACCGCTATTGGAGTTACCCGACAGATTCACGCCCGGCATGGTGCGGATTAGTTCAGACAAATCGTTGGCGGGCGGGCGTTTGCTGATATCCTCAGCCGTAATCACCGACACCCCGGGCGCCTGACGGGTTTGCTCCGCGGCGGTAATCACCATGGTATCGCCAGCGGCATAATCCTCAGTCCGACCTTGCACCTGAGAAACAGCGTCAGTCGAAGAAGGGGGAGAAGCCTGCGCACCATTCATAAACGGGGCCATCCCGCCGCTGATGCCAATAAGCGTCGCCAGATAAAGACGCGATCGTGGTAGTTTCATCAAAATCACCCTGCCCTGTAAACATAAAGACGTAGTCTGAAAAAGGTTCAACATCGTGCTCGGAACAGCGATCCCCCATGACAATCAGCAAAGGGGCTGAATAAAAACGCACAGATGGCGGCCATCGGGCGAAACACGTCATACCGCGCGCCCCATCAGCCCTTTTCTGCGCATTGCCGGAAATGGAAAATGCATTTATTGTGCAATGTGTCGTCCTCAACGAAAAATGCTATTGAGAAGTATTTGCATTACCATTTTGGCGCGGTCATTGTTACATTTGTCATTCAGGACGGGGTTTGCTCTAGCAGCAAAATGTTTTGCCAAAGCATCAAAATGGAAGGCGCAGGTCGAAGGGTTAAATCAGGTGGGTCATCACGTGCGCAGCTTCACGCAGTCATCAAAGCCGATCTATAAAGATCACATCGTTCAGCAATCGAGTCTGGTCGCCAATCATTACCGTTTTATCGGCCCCCGACTGATCGATAACCTGCCGGTGCTATTCGGGTCATTCCGCGTGGTACAGCTCAATCCGCATCTGATCCTACATACGGCGGATGTGATTAATCGCCACAACATGAAAACCCAAAATCTGCTGGATGACGCAATCAAGATCGCCATCGTGGTGAGCGGCAATGCGCATATCGCATTTGGTCATCAGGAACTGCATTTGGGCGAGAGCCAGCCAGCCTCACTGATTGCGCTGACGGAACCGACGGTATTTACCCGCACCGGTAAACGTGATGAATATGAGCGAACCGTTACGCTGACGTTCGACAGGGAATGGCTGTACGGCAATATGATGGACAGCGTGGGCGACTGGCGAGCCATCTACGATTTCACGCAGACCCATCTGGCGACACACCTGTGGACGCCGTCTCGTCAGGCGTTGGCTATCGCGTTACAAATCCTGAATGTCGGGCCTTGCCAAACGCCGCTCCAGCGTCTTCATCTGGAAACGCAGTGCATGGGCCTGATTATTGAAGCCTTCACGTCGCTGACCGCCAGAGCGGCACAGGAGAAAAACAGCGGCGTCCCCTTACGGGGTTACTATCGAATGCAACAGGTCAGGGAGATGCTGGAAAGCGGCAGCGCCGATCGGCTTTCGATGAACGAAATCGCCAGAAGCGTCAATATGAGTGAAAGCACGCTACAGCGCCATTTTCGCCAGACGTTCAATATGTCCGTTTTCGAATACCTGCGTAACTGCCGTCTCCAGCGCGCCATGCTGGCCTTACAGAAAGACGGCATCGGTATTGCGCAAGCGGCCAGCCTCGCCGGCTACAACAGCCCGGCCAACTTTACCACCGCCCTGCGCCGTACCTTCGGCATCACGCCGGGACAGCTAAAAACACGCTGCTGATCTCACCGACCATTAATAACCAAATGGAATTAAACATTCCATTTGGTTATTAATGGCTATCCGACGATGCACAGTAAATTAGGACTTTCCACCAGCAACGCGTCACAACTCATGACTTATCAAACCGATATCACCGCAACGCTTGCCCACTTGATCCTCCATAGCAAGCCAGACCAAGCCGCTCTTGATGCTGCCCGCGACGGCGTGACCGATTTTATCGCCGCCGCGCTTCCGATCGTACAAGGCACCATTGCCGATAGCGGTCTTGCCCCGTTAAAACAGGTCTTCTGCGGCACAGACAGCCTGACGCGCAGCCTGATCCTCGGCTATGCCGGTCACGTACTGGACTTTGACGATTATCATCCGGCGTTTCGCGGCCACCCCGGCACCGTCATTCTACCCGCGCTGTTTGCTCTTGCCGCAGAAGATTTATCCGTTACGGAAGCGGCGTTTTTGACGGCCTATGTCACTGGCGTGGAAACCGCCGGCAGAATCGGGCTGGCATGCGGTCCGCGCCATTACAGTCTGGGTTATCACAACACGGCGACGCTCGGCGCGCTTGCTGCCGCCGCTGCCGCCTCGCGTCTGGCTGGCGCCTCGGTGGAACAAACGCAGACGATCCTTGGTCTGGCCGCCACGCAGGCCGCCGGTCTGCGGGCGCAGTTTGGTTCCGCGGTCAAACCGCTACACGCCGGGCTGGCCGCCAGAGCGGGGCTCACCGCCGTCAAGCTGGGGCTGGCGGGATTTGAGGGCAACAAACAGCAGGTGATTGAGGCGTTCCTTGCCGCACACGGCGATGGGAAACAGCAGCCAGCCCTGCTGGTGGAAAACTGGGGAGCGCCGTGGCGTATTCTCTCTCCCGGTCTGGAATTCAAACGCTACCCAACCTGCGGCGGTACCCACAGCGCGGCCGAAGCGGCGTTTGCGCTGCGCAAGCAGTGGGATCAGGAAAATGGCTCGAACACCGATTTGGCTGACGCCATCGAACATATCACCGTAACGTTTCCACCGGGCGGCGACGTCGCCCCCTTTATCCGCAATCCGACCAACGGCGTAGAGGCAAGGTTCAGTCTGGAATATGTCATTGCGGCGGCGCTGCTGGAAGGGGAACTGAAGCTGGCCCGTTTTTCGGAAGACGCGGTTGAACCAGCTATCGCCGCGCTGGCGAAACGCGTCATTCGTCACGCCGATGAAACCGCGCCGCCTGATGAGCTTGACCCGGAGGCACGTTTTCATGAGGTCACGCTGCACCTGCGCAACGGCAACACGCTAGTCCAGCGCACCACGCGCAAGGAAACCTCGGCACGCCCCGTCGATCTGCGCGCCAAACTGCGGCAAACTATGGGTTCACAGGCGCGCCTCGACAGCAACACGCTCGCCGACCGCTGCGCATTACGGCAACAAGGCGATCTGCGCTATTTGCTTGAGTTGCTGTTTTAACGGGATGTCGGTTTCAGCCATTGGTCCAGAAAGCGAAAGACGGCCTCCTGCTGTTCCTGATAGAAAACATGCCCCAGTTCCGGCCAGATCCTGGTTTGCAGTTTGCTGTCCGCCCGTTGGGATTGCCACACCTTATGCATTTTGGCATAGGCGTCTTCAACGGATTGCACCGGGAACAGTTTGTCCTTGCCGCCGTTAAAGACCAGCATCGGCTTCGGCGCGGCCACGCTCGCCACATCCGGGAAATCAAAGCGTGCCGGGAGCCCCGGGTGCAGCATATAAAATGCCGACTGCCCTCTCAGCACATTATTGCCCGGCGTCATCAGGCCCTCGTAGGTGCCAATCCAGGATACCGCCGCCGTTGCCGCCACGGTGTCGGACAACGCGGCTAACTGCCAGGCACGATAAGCCCCCATCGAAAAACCGACGGCCCCGATACGCTGCTTATCAACCTGCTTAAGCGATGCCAGAAAATCCGTGGCCCGCATATCTTCGTAGGCCATCAGACCTGCGAGCGAGCGCCCCAGATTAAAGAAATTGCTCGCCAGCGCCTGCTGCTGCTCATATTTAATCGGCCCGCGCGCGCCCCAACCTAACGCATCCACCGCCAGTACCACATAACCCCGCTTCGCCAGTTCATCCCCGACAAAGCGGCCGGTGAAAAACTTATCGGCCCACGCCTGTGCGGAAGCGAGCTGTTCGTCATTGCCCCACGGTTTGATCATCTTCTCTTTGCCGATATCAAACTTCGCGCCGTGGTCGTGTAACAAAATGACCGCAGGATGCGGCCCCACGCTTTTTGGCGTCAGGAGCAGCGCGGTTACCCGGCTCTCATCGGTCAGATTAAACGCAACTTTCTCTGCCATGTAGCTGCCGCGATCCTGTTTTTCCATCGTCTGCGGCGCAAAATCTTTGGTTGAATCCGGCGTCAGCAGCAGCGAACGCAGCGTTTTTCTCGCCTGAGATTGCCACTGACCAAAATCCGTAATATGCCCGGATAGCCAGGAGTCCGGGTAGGTCATCTGTTGTTTAAGCTGCGGATAAAATGAAGGCAGCCCTTCATCTGTCACCGCCTGATTCGTCGCGGATTGAATCTCAGGGTTCATCTCATTCGCCATCAGTGAAGGGCTGGACAGCAAGGCCGCCAGTAGCCAGACAGAGGTGCGTAAGGTATTCAGACTCATCATAACCTCAAAAATAAAACACCGTTTCTTTTTGAAATTTGATTGTAATTGACGCAGCTAAAAATAAACGGACGGAGCATGCATTTTGCGAAGCCGCTGACAAAAAAATCCGGCACCTATCAGGGTGCCGGATGACATTCACGCGATTCGAACCGGAGAAAACTTACTTCTTCTTCGCTTTCGGGTTCGGCAGGTCGGTGATGCTGCCTTCAAAGATTTCAGCGGCCAGACCAACGGATTCATGCAGCGTCGGGTGCGCATGGATGGTCAGGGCGATATCTTCCGCGTCGCAGCCCATTTCGATCGCCAGACCGATTTCGCCTAACAATTCACCGCCGTTCGTACCGACAATCGCACCACCGATCACACGGTGAGTTTCTTTGTCGAAAATCAGCTTGGTCATACCATCGGCGCAGTCAGAGGCGATAGCACGGCCAGACGCCGCCCACGGGAAGGTCGCGGTCTCAAAGCTGATGCCTTTCTCTTTCGCTTCTTTCTCGGTCAGCCCCACCCATGCTACTTCCGGTTCGGTATAGGCAATCGAAGGAATCACTTTCGGATCGAAGTAGTGTTTCTTACCGGCGATCACTTCAGCCGCAACGTGGCCTTCATGCACGCCTTTGTGCGCCAGCATCGGTTGACCGACGATGTCGCCGATAGCATAGATGTGCGGCACGTTGGTGCGCATTTGCTTATCAACGTGGATGAAGCCGCGATCGTCCACTTCCACGCCCGCCTTGCCGGCATCCAGGTTTTTACCGTTCGGCACACGACCAATAGCCACCAGAACCGCATCGTAACGCTGTGGCTCGGCCGGCGCTTTTTTGCCTTCCATCGTCACATAGATGCCGTCTTCTTTGGCTTCGACCGCCGTCACTTTGGTTTCCAGCATCAGATTGAACTGCTTACTGATTCGCTTGGTGAAGACTTTGATGATGTCTTTGTCCGCCGCTGGGATCACCTGATCGAACATTTCAACCACGTCGATCTGCGACCCCAGAGCGTGGTACACCGTCCCCATTTCCAGACCGATGATACCACCGCCCATCACCAGCAAACGCCCCGGGACGCTTTTCAGCTCCAGCGCATCGGTAGAATCCCATACGCGCGGGTCATCATGAGGAATAAACGGCAATTGGATCGGACGTGAACCCGCTGCGATAATGGCGTTATCGAAGTTAATCGTCGTTTTGCCGTTTTCGCCATCCACTTCCAGCGTATTCGCGCCCGTGAATTTGCCCAGACCGTTAACCACTTTCACTTTACGGCCTTTCGCCATCCCGGCCAGACCGCCAGTCAGTTGAGTAATGACTTTTTCTTTCCACAGACGAATCTTATCAATGTCGGTTTTCGGTTCGCCGAACACGATACCGTGCTCCGCCAGCGCTTTCGCTTCTTCAATGACTTTCGCGACGTGCAGCAGCGCCTTGGAAGGAATACAACCGACGTTCAGACACACCCCACCCAGCGTGGAGTAACGCTCTACCAGTACGGTTTCCAGGCCCAGATCCGCCGCGCGGAATGCCGCGGAGTAACCCGCAGGGCCGGCACCAAGTACCACTACCTGAGCTTTAATTTCAGTACTCATCATGACCTCTTAATTAATTTCCGGCGGGTCTGTGACGTCACACCCGTCATCAGGGATGATTTGGGATGCCATTTTTAATAACGCCCTCTTCCACCGGGACGTGTCTTTGTCGCGCTAGTTTACAAAATTGTTAACAATTTAGAAACAAAAAGCGACGAACGATTTGTCTTTAAACCCGATCCGCTATAGCAACGAACAGATTATCAGAAAAAAGCCGGCCGTCAGGCCGGCTTTTTGATTACATCACCAGACGGCGAATGTCAGACAACGTGTTGTTGATAATGGTAATAAAGCGTGCACCATCAGCACCGTCAATCACGCGGTGGTCGAAGGAGAGAGAAATCGGCAACATCAGGCGCGGCGCGAATTCTTTACCATTCCAGACCGGTTCCATAGAGGACTTGGATACCCCGAGGATAGCCACTTCCGGCGCGTTCACAATCGGCGCGAAGTGGGTGGTGCCCAGGCCGCCGATGCTGGAGATCGTGAAGCAACCGCCCTGCATTTCGCCCGCCGTCAACTTACCGTCACGCGCTTTCTTGGAAATGGCCATCAGCTCACGAGACAGCTCGATGATGCCTTTCTTGTTCACGTCTTTGAACACCGGAACCACCAAACCATTAGGGGTATCAACCGCAACACCGATGTTGATGTATTTCTTCAGGGTCAGACGTTGAGCATCTTCAGACAGTGAACTGTTAAAGCGCGGCATTTGCTCAAGCGCAGCGGCAACGGCTTTCATGATGAAGACAACCGGGGTGATCTTCACATCCAGCTTACGCTTCTCGGCTTCCGCGTTCTGCTGTTTACGGAACGCTTCCAGTTCGGTGATATCGGTTTTGTCAAAGTGCGTAACGTGCGGGATCATCACCCAGTTACGGCTCAGGTTCGCGCCAGAGATTTTCTGGATGCGGCCCAGTTCCACTTCTTCCACTTCACCAAACTTACTGAAGTCCACTTTCGGCCACGGCAGCATGCCCGGCAGACCGCCGCCAGCGGCAGCTGGCGCAGACTCAGCACGCTTCACCGCGTCTTTCACGTACGCCTGAACGTCTTCGCGCAGGATACGACCTTTACGGCCCGTCCCTTTGACTTTCGCCAGATTTACACCGAATTCACGCGCCAGACGACGGATAACCGGCGTCGCGTGAACATAAGCGTCATTCTCAGCAAATTCGCTCTTACCTTCCGCTTTTGCAGCCGGTGCAGCAGCAGGTTTTGCCGCCGGAGCCGGTGCCGCCGCGTCTTGCTTGGCCGCCGGAGCCGCGGCAGGCGCAGCGCCTTCCACTTCGAAGACCATGATCAGAGAACCGGTAGACACTTTGTCGCCAACGTTGACTTTCAGCGCCTTAACCACGCCTGCGAACGGTGCCGGTACTTCCATAGAGGCTTTATCGCCTTCAACGGTGATCAGGGACTGTTCCGCTGCAACTTTATCGCCGACCTTCACCAGCACTTCAGTGACTTCAACTTCGTCGCCGCCGATATCCGGTACGTTAACGTCTTTGTCCGCCGCTGCCGCGGGTGCCGCAGCAGGCGCCGCGTCAGCTTGAGCGTCAGAAGCCGCAGGCGCGCTGCCCGCCACCTCAAAGACCATGATCAGAGAACCGGTAGACACTTTATCGCCGGTGTTGATTTTGATCTCTTTCACCGTACCGGCGAACGGCGCCGGCACTTCCATAGAGGCTTTGTCGCCTTCGACGGTGATCAGGGACTGTTCAGCTTCAACTTTATCGCCGACTTTCACCAGCACTTCGGTCACTTCGACTTCGTCGCTGCCGATATCCGGCACGTTGACGTCTTTCGCCGCCGCGGCCGCGGGTGCCGCCGCCGGAGCAACGTCTTTCTTCTCTTCTGCCTTGGCAGGTGCAGCGTCAGCTGCACCGTCGGCGGAATCGAATATCATGATAAGTGACCCGGTTTCCACTTTGTCACCGACAGAGACTTTAATCTCTTTCACTACACCGGCCTGCGGAGAAGGCACTTCCATTGAAGCCTTATCACCTTCAACCGTGATCAGCGACTGTTCAGCTTCTACTTTGTCGCCAACCTTCACCAGAACTTCGGTGACTTCAACTTCATCTGCACCAATATCCGGTACGTTGATTTCGATAGCCATGTAATCTTTACCTCTTATGCCAGACGCGGGTTAACTTTATCGGCATCGATGTTGAATTTAGCAATCGCATCAGCAACCACTTTCTTATCGATTTCACCGCGTTTAGCCAGTTCACCCAGAGCCGCAACCACAACGTAAGACGCATCCACTTCAAAGTGATGACGCAGGTTCTCACGGCTGTCGGAACGACCGAAGCCGTCAGTACCCAGTACGCGGTAATCATCAGCCGGTACGTAAGTACGAACCTGCTCAGCGAACAGTTTCATATAGTCAGTAGATGCTACAGCCGGCGCGTCGTTCATCACCTGTGCGATGTAAGGAACGCGTGGAGTTTCCAGCGGGTGTAACATGTTCCAGCGCTCACAATCCTGACCATCACGCGCCAGTTCAGTGAAGGAGGTGACGCTATAAACGTCAGAACCTACGCCGTAGTCTTTCGCCAGAATTTGAGCCGCTTCACGCACGTGACGCAGGATAGAACCAGAGCCCAGCAGTTGGACTTTACCTTTGCTACCTTCAACCGTTTCCAACTTATAGATACCCTTACGGATACCCTCTTCCGCACCCTGCGGCATCGCAGGCATGTGGTAGTTTTCGTTCAGCGTGGTGATGTAGTAGTAAATGTTCTCCTGCGTTTCGCCATACATACGGTGCAGACCGTCATGCATAATGACAGCGACTTCGTAAGCATAGGCCGGATCGTAGGAAATACAGTTCGGGATAGTCAGGGACTGAATGTGGCTATGGCCGTCTTCATGTTGCAGACCTTCGCCATTCAGCGTCGTACGACCGGAAGTACCGCCGATCAGGAAGCCGCGCGCCTGTTGGTCACCCGCCGCCCAGCACAGGTCGCCGATACGTTGGAAACCGAACATCGAGTAATAGATGTAGAACGGGATCATCGGCAGATCGTTGGTGCTGTAAGACGTTGCCGCAGCCAGCCAGGAAGAACCCGCGCCCAGCTCGTTAATACCTTCTTGCAGGATCTGACCTTTCTCGTCTTCTTTGTAGTAAGCAACCTGCTCACGGTCCTGCGGGGTATACTGTTGGCCGTTCGGGCTATAAATCCCGATCTGGCGGAACAGACCTTCCATCCCGAAGGTACGCGCTTCGTCGGCGATGATCGGAACCAGACGATCTTTGATAGACGGGTTCTTCAGCATCACGTTCAGCGCACGAACGAAAGCGATGGTGGTAGAGATTTCTTTATTCTGCTCTTCCAGCAGCGGGCTGAAATCTTCCAGCGTCGGCAGTTCCAGTTTTTCACTGAATTTAGGCAGACGGGTTGGCAGATAGCCTTCCAACGCCTGACGACGCTCATGCAGATATTTGTATTCTGCTGAGTCTTTATCGAAGGTGATATAAGGCAGTTTTTCGATGTTTTCATCGCTAACCGGCACATTGAAACGATCGCGGAAGTAACGCACGCCGTCCATGTTGATTTTCTTAACCTGGTGAGCGATGTTTTTACCTTCAGCCGCGTCGCCCATACCATAGCCTTTAATGGTATGCGCCAGAATAACCACGGGCTTGCCTTTGGTTTCCTGCGCTTTTTTCAGTGCGGCATAGACTTTTTTAGAGTCATGGCCACCGCGGTTCAGCGCCCAAATCTGGTCGTCCGTCCAGTCTTTAACCAGTTCCGCCGTCTCCGGATATTTACCGAAGAAGTGCTCACGCACATAGGCGCCGTTCTTGGATTTGAAGGTCTGGTAGTCACCGTCAACGGTTTCGTTCATCAGTTGGATCAATTTACCGCTGGTGTCTTTACGCAGGAGCTCGTCCCAGCGTCCGCCCCAGATAACCTTGATCACTTCCCAACCGGCGCCGCTGAAAATGCCTTCCAGTTCGTTGATGATTTTACCATTACCCGTAACCGGACCATCCAGACGCTGGAGGTTGCAGTTGATAACAAAGACCAGGTTGTCCAGCTTTTCACGCGTCGCGATAGTGATCGCGCCCTTGGATTCCGGCTCGTCCATCTCACCGTCGCCCAGGAAAGCGTAAACGGTTTGCTTGGAGGTATCTTTCAGGCCGCGGTGTTCCAGATATTTCAGGAATTTAGCCTGATAGATGGCGCCGATCGGGCCGAGCCCCATTGACACCGTGGGGAACTGCCAGAATTCCGGCATCAGTTTCGGGTGTGGGTAAGAAGACAGACCGTTACCGTGAACTTCCTGACGGAAGTTGTTCATCTGTTCTTCAGTCAGACGGCCTTCAAGGAAAGCGCGCGCGTAAACGCCCGGAGAAATATGGCCCTGGAAGTAGACCAGGTCGCCGCCGTCCTGCGCATTGCGGGCGCGGAAGAAGTGGTTAAAGCACACTTCGTAGAAAGTTGCGGAAGACTGGAAAGAAGCCATGTGGCCGCCCAGATCCAGATCTTTTTTCGAAGCACGCATCACCGTCATGATCGCGTTCCAGCGAATCGCTGAGCGAATGCGGCTTTCCAGATCCAGATTACCTGGATATTCCGGCTCGTCTTCCACTGCGATGGTGTTGATATATTGACGCGCGGCTGAACCAGCAGCAACGCTGACCCCGCCTTTACGTGCTTCACTCAGAACCTGATCAATCAGGAACTGAGCGCGCTCAACACCCTCTTCACGGATGACCGATTCGATCGCCTGCAGCCAGTCGCGGGTTTCGATCGGATCCACGTCATTATTTAAACGATCTGACATGGTTATTCCTTATCTTCTCTAATCAGTTAGTTATTGGAGCCTGTCTCCATGCGTTCTGGCCTATTCGGTCACAAAACGTATGAAGACAGGCTCGTCGTCATTTCCGCATTCAGAGCCCCAAAATACTCAAGGACGCTCAATCCCTGCGTTGCTGGAGCCGGCGCAGCGAACGCTCGCGTCGACTATGTTCCCGGTTAAGATCCAGCAATATTTCCTCAATAAACGCCAGGTGGCGGTGTGATGCTTCGCGCGCCTTCTCCGGCTCGCGGGCAACAATCGCCTCAAAAATGCTGGCGCGATGAACGCTCACCTGAGCCAACACTTCACGGCTCAAATAAAGCAACTCAAAATTCTGCCTCACGTTCTGTTCGAGCATCGGCCCCATACAACGCAATAAGTGCAGTAACACCACATTATGCGTGGCTTCTGTTACAGCAACCTGATACTGCATAACGGCTTCAGACTCGGCTTCCAAATCGCCCGCTTCCCTCGCGGTTTCAATTACCGCGTGGCAATCCCGAATTCGTTGCAGGTCCGATTCCGTGCCGCGCAGCGCCGCATAGTAGGCGGCAATGCCTTCCAGCGCATGGCGTGTTTCCAGAAGATCGAACTGGGATTCAGGATGTGTGCTCAACAATTCCGCCAGCGGATCGCTGACGCTTTGCCACAAATTGGTTTTAATGAAGGTACCACCACCCTGACGGCGCAAAAGTAACCCTTTGGCTTCCAGGCGTTGAATGGCTTCTCTCAGAGAAGGGCGGGAAACATCAAACTGCTTTGCCAGTTCGCGCTCCGGTGGGAGCTTCTCGCCGGGACGCAAGGTTCCCTCAAGGATCAGAAACTCCAACTGCTGCTCAATCACATCCGACAATTTGGGCTGACGGATTTTACTGTATGCCATAGTGGATTCTTCTCTGCGAATGGCGCGGAGTCAATTGGTAATACCAATTTAAAAAACGTGACGCTAAAGTAACAAAGTATTCACGTTCTGTCCATAAGCACGTTGACCTAAAACATCAATCCCACTGGATTTTAACAAATGCCCTGGGAAGCAGCGGCAGAACGATAGCCCGCCTGTGGTATAGCCCTTACCCCTTCCATCCATATTTTAATTTTTTTGAAACAGCAAAACAGACATTGCTGAAGCGTTTAAACGCCGTGGTAATGAATTTTAATTCATAAAACAAGAATTTTAATTCACACATCGATGACATGATCGCCCTCAACGCCGACGGGACAACGCGGCGTTTTACGTCCAGGATAAGCGGATATAAATAAGGGTTAAGACGAAAGAGGTATGCGCAAAAAAACGCCGCGGCTTATCTGTTAATCGGCACAAGAAGAAAAACTTTGATGACACAATAGTTTTTAGTTATCGGACATTAAGAAATCAGTGCAATCTTGTTCACCTACCACTATTCTCTGACAAACGGTAGAGGTCCTGCCATTTTAAGAAAGATTATTCCCGTAAAAATAAAATGACACAAACGTACAGTCGATAATACGCGTGTTCGTTCACACCGTGTTTTTTACTTGCACAGGCAGAGGGTTAAATTTGATGGATCATCAACATCAGGGCGGCACACTGAAGCGGGGTTTGAAAAACCGCCATATACAGTTGATTGCCTTAGGCGGCGCAGTCGGTACCGGGCTTTTTCTCGGTATTGCGCAGACAATCAAAATGGCTGGCCCATCGGTCCTGCTGGGCTATGCGATTGGCGGACTGATTGCGTTTCTCATCATGCGCCAATTGGGGGAAATGGTCGTTGAGGAACCCGTCGCCGGATCGTTCAGCCATTTTGCGTATAAATACTGGGGCGAATTTGCCGGCTTCGCCTCCGGGTGGAACTACTGGGTGCTGTATGTGCTGGTCGCGATGGCGGAACTCAGCGCCGTCGGGATTTATGTTCAATACTGGTGGCCAGACATTCCGACCTGGGTGTCCGCCGCTGCCTTTTTCCTGTTGATTAACGCCATCAATCTGGCGAATGTGAAAATCTACGGCGAAATGGAATTCTGGTTTGCCATCATCAAGGTCGCCGCCATTATTGGCATGATCGTCTTTGGCGGTTGGCTGCTGCTTAGCGGCGCAGGAGGCCCGGAGGCCACCGTTACCAACTTATGGGCGCAGGGCGGTTTCTTCCCGAATGGCGGATTAGGTCTGGTGATGGCGATGGCCGTGATCATGTTTTCCTTTGGCGGTCTGGAACTGGTGGGGATTACAGCGGCGGAAGCGGATGACCCGGAGAAAAGCATTCCACGCGCCACCAATCAGGTTATCTACCGTATCCTGATTTTCTACATCGGCTCACTCGCTATCCTCTTATCGCTTTATCCGTGGGGGAAAGTGGTAGAAGGCGGCAGCCCGTTCGTGATGATATTCCATGAATTGAACAGCAATGTGGTGGCAACGGTATTGAATATCGTCGTACTCACGGCGGCGCTGTCGGTTTATAACAGCTGCGTTTATTGCAATAGCCGTATGCTGTTCGGTCTGGCGAAACAGGGGAACGGCCCCAAAGTGCTGGAAACCGTCGATCGCCGTGGCGTACCTGTGGTCGCTATCGGCCTCTCCGCGCTGGCGACGGCGCTATGTGTGCTGATCAACTACCTCATTCCCGGTAAAGCGTTCGAGCTATTAATGGCGCTGGTCGTGTCCGCGCTGGTGATTAACTGGGCGATGATCAGTCTGGCGCATTTGAAGTTCCGCGCACAAAAAGAAAAAGACGGCGTGGCGACCAAGTTCAAGGCGCTGTTTTATCCGCTAGGAAACTATATCTGCCTGCTGTTCCTCGCCGGCATACTGGTCATTATGTACATGACGCCGGGTATCCGGATCTCCGTCATTTTGATCCCGGTCTGGCTGATGATTCTGGCCACGGGCTACACGATAAAACAGAAAAAGCAGGCGAAGTAAGCCCAACATTTATGTCCTATGGCCGATGCTGTCGGCCTTTTTCACATTTGCAACCGCCGTCACATTTCTCTCCGTCTGACTCATTTGTCCATTTTTGCAACCGATTTCATACGTCCATTGATCCCGAATCGGAAGGAATAATCACGTCTACACATGAGTAACAGGAGTCAGCAGTCATGAAGAACAACGTGCTGTCCGTTAAAGAAAAGATTGGTTATGGGATGGGTGACGCAGGATGCAACATGATTGGCGGCGCCATCATGCTATTCCTGAGCTATTTCTATACTGATGTCTATGGTCTCTCGCCCGCGTTAGTGGGAACACTGCTACTTTCCATTCGCGTCATCGATGCCATAACGGATCCCATCATGGGCGCCATCGCCGATCGAACCCAGAGTCGCTGGGGGCGCTTTCGCCCCTATCTCCTCTGGATCTGCGTGCCTTATGTTGTGTTCAGCGTCCTCATGTTTACTACGCCAGACTGGAGCTATAACGCCAAGGTCATTTACGCCTTTCTCACCTATTTTCTGATGTCGCTGACGTATACCGCCATCAACATTCCCTACTGCTCGCTGGGCGGCGTCATCACCGCCGACCCGCATGAACGGGTTTCCTGTCAGTCATACCGTTTCATTATGGTGGGCATCGCGACGCTCATCCTCTCCTCTGCACTGCTCCCCATGGCCGAATGGTTTGGCGGGGAGGACAAAGCACGCGGCTACCAAATGTCGATGGGCGTCATGGCGATCATGGCGTTATTCATGTTCCTGTTTTGCTTCGCTACCGTTCAGGAACGCATTAAACCGGCAATCCCCACTCATGATGCGTTGAAAGCAGACTTGAGGGACATCTGGAAAAACGATCAATGGCCGCGAATCCTGCTGCTCACCCTGTGTAACGTCTGCCCCGGTTTTATTCGCATGGCGGCAACGATGTATTACGTGACATGGGTGATGGAAAAGTCCGCGTCATTTGCCAGTCTGTTTATCAGCCTTGGTGTCGTTGGCATGATGTTCGGCAGCGCGCTGGCGAAACCGCTTACCGACCGCTTCTGCAAACTGAAAGTGTTTTTCTGGGTCAACATTGCGCTGGCGATCTTTTCCTGCGCCTTCTATTTTTTTAACCCCCACATGACCCACTTTATTCTGGTGATGTATTTCCTGCTGAATATCCTGCACCAAATCCCTTCGCCGCTTCACTGGTCGCTAATGGCCGATGTAGATGATTATGGCGAATGGAAAACCGGTAAGCGAATAACCGGGATCAGCTTCTCAGGCAACCTGTTCTTCCTCAAGGTCGGGCTGGCGATTGCGGGGGCGATGGTCGGTTTCCTGCTGTCTTACTATGGTTATGATGCCAATGCTAAACAGCAAAATGCGGAGGCTCTGCATGGCATCATCATGCTGTTCACCCTCCTCCCCAGCTTAGGCTATTTGATCACCGCAGGCGTGGTACGTTTACTCAAGGTCGATCGCCAACTCATGCGGCAAATACAGATCGATTTGGAGAAACGCCGTAATAACTATCGGGAACTGAGCGATATCGATAGCCAGCGCAGCAAACCACTTAACGTCTCAAGAAAAGGAGAGAGTGATGAACCCACATCAATGGCCTAATCCACTGATTGAACAGCGGGCAGACCCTTTCATTCTTCGCCATTCGGATGGTCAATACTATTTTACCGCCTCAGTACCGGAATACGACAGGCTTGAAATTCGCCGGGCAGACTCATTGGAAGCGCTTCCCCTTGCCACGCCGGTCACCATCTGGCTCAAGCACGAACGTGGCCCGCTGAGTGCGCTCATTTGGGCGCCGGAGCTGCACGTGATTAACGGCAAATGGTATCTCTATTTCGCCGCCGCCCCCACTGAAGCGATTAAGGACGGTTTATTCCAGCATCGTATGTTCGTACTGGAATGCGCAGACAGCGATCCGTTAACAGGCAACTGGATTGAAAAAGGCAGAATTTATACGCAATTCGACACCTTCTCGCTGGATGCTACTCAGTTTGAACATCAGGGAAGGCATTATTACCTGTGGGCGCAGAAAGACCCCGCCATTCCCGGCAATTCGAACCTGTATCTGGCGGAAATGGAAAATCCGTGGACGCTGAAAGGCACGCCAATCATGTTAAGCAAGCCGGAACTGCCATGGGAAATGAGAGGATTTAACGTCAACGAAGGCCCCGCCGTCATTAAGCACGGTGAACGTATCTTGATCACCTACTCGGCCAGCGCCACCGACGAAAACTACTGCATCGGCTTACTGTGGGCGAACAGGGACAGCAACCTGTTAAATCCAACGAGCTGGCATAAATCACAGCAGCCGGTCTTTGCCACAAGCTGGTCAAACGGTCAGTTCGGCCCCGGGCACAACAGTTTCACCCAAACGGAAACGGGAGAGGACGTTTTGGTGTATCACGCCCGTAGCAATAGCAAGATCGAAGGTGATCCGCTGTACGATCCCAACCGACACACGCGAATAAAAACGTTCGGTTGGGACCCTCGCGGCATGCCCGTATTTGGCGAGCCGCCCGCAGACCGGCGCTAAACGAGGAACGAATCCGTGGAACGTGCGTTGGGAAATTATACCAACGCACCGTATATCGTCAGGAGCGCCACCACGACCACCAGTACCAACGTGACGCGCTTCGCCAGCGTCACCGCGGCTTTGGGCGTCTCAACCGGTTCGATATGAGATTCACGCGCCAGTGAAAACTGAGCAAGCTGGGTTAACACCCAGTAAGGGGAACAGCGGAAATCCCCTAGCGACGCGAACCAGGCTGGCAGCGCTTTTTCACCGTGTCCCAACAGTGCGTAAGCAGCCCCTGCCAAGCGTACAGGGATCCAGTCAAGCCAATGCAACAGGCGGTCAACACCGGACTGAGCACGCGCCAGCGGCGTGTGATGCCGTGCCAGCCAGGTCTGTCTGGCACGCAAAAAAGCATACCCCACCAGCGCAACCGGCCCGTAAGGCCCGGCGACGACAAACCAGAATAGCGGGGCTAAATAAAAGCGGAAATTTATCCACAGCAAGGCGTTTTGCAACTCTTTTAACTTCTCGCCTTCGCTGACCCCCACCGGAAGGCCGTGAATCAGCGCCAGTTCCGCCGCCATTTCCCGACTGGCATCCGCCTCGCCGCGCTGGGCCGCCTGTAAGTAGCGGCGATAGTGCTGGCGGATTTCACCTGCCCCGATACACATCAGACTGATGACGATCCACAACACAAGAGAAATCAGGCCGAACAACAGGCCACTCGTCAACCACAGCAGGCCAGCCACCACTCCCATGCTGCACAGCATCAGAAACAGCGTTTGGAATAAAGAGGGAGAAGGAATATGCCGGAACACCACCTCAAGCCGATGATCGAGCTGCCAGTGTTCTCCCTGTTTGAACAATCGCTCCCATGCCAGCGTAAGCAACAGCGTAAACAGCGTCATGAATGTTGGCTCTCCTGTTTCTCTGCCCGCTTTTCTTGCAGCAGGCGGTGATAGCAGTCCCAGTCAAACGCCGGGCCGGGGTCGGTCTTACGGCCCGGCGCAATGTCGCTATGCCCGACAATCCGCGATGGTGTAATGGGATAATGGCGCATTAATACCTGCGTTATCGCAACCAGCGACTGATACTGCGCCGCCGTAAACGGCAACGTATCCGTCCCTTCCAGCTCAATCCCAATCGAAAAATCATTACAGCGTTCACGTCCTTCAAATTCCGACACGCCGGCATGCCAGGCTCGCCGATCGAAAGCAACATACTGCGTCACCTGCCCGTCGCGACGAATCAAACAATGTGCCGCCACGCGCAAATGGGCGATATCGGCAAAATAGGGGTGCGCCGTGGGATCTAACGTCGCCGTAAACAAGTGGTCGATGTAGGGACCGCCAAATTCGCCAGGCGGCAAACTGATGTTGTGGATCACCAGTAAGGAAGGAACCTCGTTATTCGGGCGATCGTCATAATGCGGCGAAGGCATACGTGTAATGTCAGATAGCCAGCCATTTTCCAAAAACATCAGCGATAACCTCGCATCGTATCGTTTGCCGGGCTGAATCAGGCGCAAACCCATGGGGCGAAAAATCCTTGCCCTCAAGATTATCATGTTTCACGGCATCCTACCTATTCAACGGGATATCAATGGTTTTTATCTCCCTTTTTGTGATGTTAATGGCAGGTCGTCATACCAACCGCGCTGACGCCCCCTTCTTCATCGCAGGACGTTATCAACCACATTATGTGACTAGAATCACAATAAAAATGTAATCATCTATCTAAAAGCAAACGTTTTCGTGCATTGAGTCAAATTTCACTTACAATATCTGACAAAACCCGCCTCTGATTTTATTGGGTCTCGCAAAACATTATTTTGCTGCCTCGCGTATCACATACGCGGCGTCTCACTAATGGTACTTAACATGAAAAAAACTTTCGCCGCAGGCTCATTGCTCGCTCTGTCATGCGCTATGCCAGCCCTTGCTGACAACAACCACAACGCTGAATACCTGTCAGATTGGTGGCATCAGAGCATTAACGTTGTCGGTAGCGCCCACACGCGTTTCGGACCGCAGCTCAGTAGCACGACCTATCTCGAATACGAAGCGTTTGCGCGTAAAGACTGGTTCGATTTCTACGGCTACGCCGATGCGCCCAAGTTTTTTGGCGGCGATCCCGGCAGCCGCGGTATTTGGGACAGAGGTTCTCCGCTATTTGTCGAAATCGAACCGCGTTTCTCCATTGATAAACTGACGGGAGCCGACCTGAGCGTCGGGCCATTTAAAGAGTGGTATATCGCCAATAACGTGATTTACGATCAGGGCCGGAATAAAAGTTCACGTCAGAGCACCTGGTACATGGGGTTAGGGACCGATATCGATACCGGCACCGATCTGTCTCTCTCACTGAACGGCTATGCCAAATACCAATGGCAGAACTATGATGCAGGTAATGAGAACGAGTGGGACGGCTATCGCATAAAAGTAAAATACGCCTACCCGCTGGGATCTCTGCTGGGCGGCAACGTCTCGTATATCAGTTTTACCAATTTCGATTTTGGCTCAAAGCTGCGAGATAAATCGGGCGCCAGCCGCACAAACAATGCTATCGCCTCCAGCCACATTCTGGCGCTTGGCTACGACCACTGGCACTACTCTTTCGTCGCACGCTATTTCCACAACGGTGGACAGTGGGCTGACGGAACAGAATTGGATTTCGGCAAAGGCCCGTTTGAGGTGAAATCCACCGGTTGGGGCTACTACCTGGTTGTCGGTTACAATTTCTAAACCGCGGTCATCTCTGGCGGCCATTAACGACCGCCAGAGAGTAACGACATGAATTATAAAGACTATTCATTGTGGCTGTCTTGATATAAACAAGGTAGCATAGGTGTCCGAATCCCCTTTCGGAGTTTGAACATGTCAACGCGTCGCGACAGTCAGGAACAGCGTCAGGAAACCTTGCGTTCCCGTATTGCACAAGATATCCCCGCCAGCGTGCAACTGGCATTGCGTGAAGATTTGGGCGGCAGTATCGATATTAATCAGGATATTACTGCCCGGCTACTCCCCGATAACAGCACCGCAAGCGCACGCATCATCACGCGTGAGGCCGGCATTTTTTGTGGTCAACGCTGGGTTGAAGAGGTCTTTTTTCAGTTAGGCAACCATGTCAGCATCGTCTGGCAGGTCGCCGACGGCGATGCCATCACCCCGAATCAAACGCTGTGCGAGCTTACCGGACCAGCCAAACAGCTCCTGACGGGGGAACGCACCGCGTTGAATTTCCTGCAAACGCTGTCTGGCGTCGCGACCGAAGTCAGCCGCTATGTTACGGTTCTACAGGGAACGCGCACCCGACTGCTCGATACGCGTAAAACGCTGCCGGGGCTGCGTACCGCGCTGAAATACGCGGTATCCTGCGGCGGCGGAACTAATCATCGGCTTGGCCTGTCCGATGCCTTCCTGATCAAGGAAAACCACATTATCGCCGCGGGCTCAATCAAGAATGCAGTAGAAAAAGCGCAGTCGTTACGCCGCGACGTCCCGGTAGAAGTTGAAGTCGAATCGTTAGAGGAGCTACGGCAGGCTCTGGACGCCGACGCAGATATCATTATGCTGGATAATTTCAGTCTGGATAACATCCGAAAGGCCGTTGATATCACGCAAGGTCGCGCGCTGCTGGAAATTTCCGGCAACGTCACTCTCGATACGTTACGAGCCTATGCGGAAACCGGCGTGGACTATATTTCGGTCGGGGCTTTAACCAAGCACGTACAGGCACTGGATTTATCCATGCGTTTCCACTGATATCCCCTCTCTACTGGCGAGGTGCCGTGTGCGCCTCGTTGGCGTTTTTGTTACGCCCCCACGTTTTTCACGGCGGCATCCCCGTTCCCTCTCGCGTAATACTGCGTATCTACCCGCAAATTTTTTTCAACGTTGCGTAACCTTTTAAAAAAGCTTTGCCGCGCTTTCCTATTTTGCTTTTCCCCGCTCGCCAGATTCCGGCCCTTTTCCTATGCTGCGGGCCAGATACCACGATGCATGCACATCGATTTTATGCGCCACAACAGGGAAATAAACATGATCACACAACAAGGATTCACACTGGTTGAACTGATGATTGTGATTGCGATCGTCGCGATCCTCAGCGCCATTGGCGTGCCTGCCTATCAGGGCTACCTGCAAAAAGCCGCGCTGACGGACATGCTGCAAACGATGGTGGCGTATAAAACGCCGGTCGATCTCTGCGGCCTGGAAAATGCGGCCTTTACAACCTGTGACACGGGGCGTCAGGGAATACCGGCCAGCAGATCTTCACGTTATGTCAGCGCCGTTAGCGTCGCTCAGGGCGTGATTACGCTAACCGGACAGTCCACCCTGCAAGGACTGCGCGTCATTCTGACGCCGGAGTGGGATGCGGAAGCCGGCGCCTCGCGCTGGACCAAACGCTGTGCCACAGACAACAACATGGAAAGCCTGCAAGCGGCCTGTCAGGACGTTTTCCGTTTCGATAACGCGGCGGGTTAATCATGACAGACTCATCGTCTTCTACCGAACACATGCTCAGCGAATTGCGGACGCTGTGCCAACGCTATCATGCACGCTTGCTTAACCTTGATGAACAAACGCTTACCATCGCCATCGCCGGTCCTCCCTCTGAAGAGATGATTGCCGCGCTGCGCTTTGCAGGCAATCGCCGGATTATGGTCGAACAATGGCCCCCCGCCAGAATGGAACAGCCGCTTGAGCCGTACAATACGGTTGCTGAATCCACAGAAACCTATCATGCCGATACCGGCTACCGGGAACGCAACGAAGACTCGCCGGTTGTGCAATTTATTCACCAAACGCTACGGTTGGCGGTTCAACGTCGGGCCTCCGATATTCATTTTGAACCGCTCTCGGACGGCTACCGCGTACGGCTACGTATTGACGGCGTTTTACAGGAGATCGCCTCACCGCACCCCGATCTGGCAAACCGCATTACCGCGCGGCTGAAAATCATGGGCAAGCTGAACATCGCGGAACGGCGGCTGCCGCAGGATGGTCAATTCAGCCTGACGCTGGATCAACACGACTATTCGTTGCGTATCGCGACACTCCCCGTCCATCAGGGTGAAAAAGTCGTGCTACGCATTTTACAAACCCATCAACAGGAATTAGCGCTGGAGAAACTGGGGTTCACGCCTGAGGCATTACAACAGCTGATCAGCGTACTCAGCGCTTCTCAGGGCATGCTGCTAGTCACCGGCCCAACAGGCAGCGGCAAAACCGTCACGCTCTACAGCGCAATACGCTGGCTGAACAACAGCAGCCGCAATATCTGTAGCGTGGAAGATCCGGTCGAAATTCCGTTACAGGGGATCAACCAAACCGCAATCAATCCTAAAGCCGAACTGGATTTTAGTCGGATCCTGCGCGCCTTGCTGCGTCAGGATCCGGACGTCATGATGATAGGTGAAATTCGTGATGCCGAAACCGCAGAAATTGCAGTCAAAGCCGCGCAAACCGGCCATCTGGTCATGTCCACACTGCATACCAATTCAGCGGTAGAAACGTTGACCCGCCTCAACCATTTGGGCATTCCCGGTTATTTACTCGCCGCCGCCCTGAAGTTAATCATCGCGCAGCGTCTGGTTCGTCGATTATGTCCACACTGTAAAACGCCAGGCGACCCGTTACCTGCGCTGCCGGACACGCTGTGGCAAGGCCCCTTCCAGCACTGGCAGGCCAATGGCTGTCACCACTGCTTTTCCGGCTATTACGGGCGCGTGGCGCTCTATGAATTACTCCCCGTCACGCAGGACTTTCAAACCGCTTTGGCCAGCAATGCCAGCCCCCACGAATTGTCCGCCCTGTCACGCGATTCAAAATATCCGACATTGCTGGCTGCCGGGCTCGCTTTAGTCAATGACGGTCTGACCTCACTCGCTGAAATCTACCGTGTTGTCGGCGACGAGCGGTCAATGCATCAGGAGCAACAATGAAACTGGCGCGTTTATATTATTGGCAGGCAATGACATCAGAAGGCGAATTTACCGACGGTGAATGCATTGGCAAACACCGCCAGCACGCTTACGCCAACCTGATCGCGCAGGGCTATCAGCCGCTCTTCGTCAAAAACGGCCCTTATCTGCCGGTTGGCTACTGGAAACGCGAACAGTTGGGCGAAATCATCAAACAGTTGGCCGCGCTGCTACAAGCAGGCTTACCACTGCCAGAGGCGCTGAATCTGGTGGCGGACCAACACGAGCGTCCCGGCTGGCGTTGTGTACTACGGGATGTTTGCACCCATATCGGACAGGGAAAAGCGATGTCTGAGGCGCTGAGCGAATATCCTCACATCTTCCCCGCTCTGTACCGTTCCCTTATTGCCGTCGGTGAATTGACCGGTAACTTGGACACATGCTGTTTACACCTGGCGCAGCAGCAGGAAAAGCACTCCAGACTGCAACAGAAAGTCACTAAGGCATTACGTTACCCTTGTTTTATTTTGGTCATCGCAACGCTGGTCTGCACCATGATGTTGACGCTGGTTTTACCCGAGTTCGCGACGCTTTACGCCCCGTTCAACACGGCGCTGCCGTGGTTTACCCGGCAACTGCTCCACCTGGCTGACATTATGACGGAATATGGACTCTGTGGGCTGCTGCTGCTCGGCGGCCTGATACTGGTGTATGCTCGTTTGAGGCAAAAACAACCTGCGTGGAAAACCAGAGAACAGGAATGGCTGCTGAGACTGCCTTTGGTATCCGACCTGATACGCGGTAAATCCTTAAACCAAATTTTTACCATACTGGCGATGACGCAGCATGCGGGGTTGACGCTGCCGGAAGGGCTGGATGCCGCCGCAACGATCCCGCATCCGCTTTATCAAAGTGCGATCCAGCAGATACAAACGCAACTGTATCAAGGCATCTCACTACATCACGCCACGCAGCCGCATGCAGACTTATTCCCGACACCCTGCCCCCAGCTGATCCGAGTAGGGGAAGAAACCGGTGCATTAGATGAGATTTTCACACAACTGGCAGACTGGCACGAAAGGCGGGTACAGCAACAGGCCGACATGCTAACACAGACGCTGGAGCCACTGCTGATGATGGTTGTCGGCGGCATCGTCGGGGCGTTGGTGATAGGCATGTACCTGCCCATCTTCCAATTAGGAACGGTATTGGCCGGGGCCTGAGCAGGCCAGCACCGATGCCAAAAGCGGCGGATTACCGCAAAAATATGAGGTAAAACACCGCTAATCAGCAATAAAGGCCGCGACGTTTATCCGTTGAAAATACGGTTTTCCTGTTCAGCCACGCGAATAAACGTTGTACGTTTCGTCAGTTCTTTCAAACGCGACGCTCCGACATAGGTACAGGCTGAACGCAGACCGCCCAGAATATCGCGCACCGTGTTATCAACCGGGCCGCGCAGCGGCAGCTTCACCGTTTTCCCTTCTGCGGCACGGTATTCCGCTACGCCGCCGACATGACGCTCCATCGCAGACGCGGAACTCATGCCGTAGAACAGCATCATTTTCTCACCGTTTTCTTCCACAATGGTGCCTTCACACTCGTCGTGACCTGCCAGCATCCCGCCCAGCATGACAAAATCCGCACCGCCGCCAAAGGCTTTCGCCACATCGCCCGGCATCACACATCCCCCATCGCTGACAATCTGCCCGCCAAGGCCATGTGCCGCATCGGCGCATTCAATGACCGCAGAAAGCTGAGGATAGCCAACCCCGGTCTTAACGCGCGTGGTACAAACCGATCCCGGTCCAATGCCAACTTTGACGATATCTGCACCGGAAAGAATCAGCTCTTCAACCATCTCCCCCGTCACCACATTGCCCGCGCAGATCACTTTATTCGGGAAGGCCTCACGCGCCTTCTGCAAAAACGTCACAAAGTGCTCAGAGTAGCCATTGGCGACATCAATGCAGATGAACTTCAGTTCAGAAGACAGCGCCAGAACCTGCTTCAGCTTGGTGAAATCGGCGTCGGACGTACCGGTCGAAACCAGCACATGGCGTAATACCGAGACAGGGACACGCTGCACAAACTGGGCCCACTGCTCGACAGTATAGTGTTTGTGGATAGCAGTCAGGATATCAAAAGAGGCCAGTGCTTCCGCCATACGAAACGAGCCAACGGTATCCATATTGGCGGCGATGATCGGAACACCGGACCACTCGATCCCGGCATGGAGGAAGGTGAATTGACGTTCAAGTTCAACGTCGGAACGGCTTTTTAGCGTCGAACGCTTTGGCCGGATGAGAACGTCTTTAAAGCCTAACTTTACATCTTCTTCGATACGCATAGGGTTCGGATTCCTGGTTAGTGACGACGGTATGCCCAGTGTCGTAATTGCGCATGAGCATTGCTGACTTACCAGTGACGCTATCATACGCAGGAATAATCCTACGGCAAGACTGCGATTTTCACTTTATTTGGGATAAAATCAGAGAAATTTACCTATCACCCAGCAAAGTGATAACGTGAAGCAAACTGCGGTTTATGCCTGATTGACGTCAAGGGGTTGGGATGCGCTTCCTCCCCTTTGAAAATAGTAGGAATGTTAACTTTTCAACGCGGGTGCAATGACATACATCGTCGCTTTAACAGGCGGTATCGGTAGCGGGAAAAGTACCGTAGCCGATGAATTCGCCAAATTAGGAACCGCGATTGTTGATGCGGACCTCATCGCGCGTCAGGTCGTCGAGCCGGGTAAACCCGCACTGGACGCCATCAGACGACGGTTCGGCAACACGGTGCTCAATGCAGACGGAAGCTTGAACCGTGGTGCGCTGCGTGAACGGATCTTTTCCTCGCCGGAGGAAAAACAGTGGCTGAACAATTTGCTCCACCCGCTGATCCATCAGGAAACGCAGGCCCAGTTTCTGGCCGCATCCGCACCGTACATTCTGTGGGTCGTTCCTTTACTGGTGGAGAACGGTCTACAACATCAAGCCCAGCGTATTCTGGTCGTTGATATAGACAGGGAAACACAGCTTGAACGCACGCTGGCCCGCGATGGCATTAGTCGACAGCAAGCAGAAAACATACTGGCGGCACAGGCCACCCGCGAACAACGCCTGATGTATGCCGATGATATTATTGATAACAGCCGCGGCCCAAATGCGCTGGCTCCACTGGTTGCCGAATTGCACCGCCATTATCTGGAGCTGGCCGCCGCAGACAGGATGACGAAGCATGAGTGACGCTTGCTCAACGATTTTATTTGAATACCCGCTAAATGAAAAAACGCGTACCTGGCTGCGCATTGAGTCATTATTACAGCAACTGCATCAAAATCACGCCCTTACCAATATGGGCAGCGCCTTAACGTTTTTCCGCGCCGTGGCCGAACTGCTTGATGTCCTGGAGCGTGGAGATGTACGTGCGGAACTGCTGAAAGAGCTGGAGCGCCAACAGCAAAAATTACTGCAATGGAGCGATGTGCCGGGCGTTGATATGGATCGCATCCATACGTTAAGGCGTCAACTGAAAGATCTGGCGAGTACGCTGATGGCGGCGCCACGAATGGGGCAATACTTGCGCGAAGACCGTCTGATTAGCATGGTCCGCCAGCGGCTCGGCATTCCCGGCGGGTGTTGCAATTTCGATTTACCTACGCTGCACAGTTGGCTGCATCAGCCGCAGGATCTGCGCGAGAAATTGGTTTCCGGCTGGCTCAGCTCCCTGTCGCCGCTGAAATCAGCACTGGATATGATATTGGAACTAATTCGCCATTCCGGGACTTTCCGCCCCCAGACCAGCCTGAATGGTTTCTTTCAGGATAACGCTTCCGATGCCGACCTGCTGCGCTTACGCCTTGAACTGGCGCATAAACTCTACCCGCAGATCTCCGGTCATAAAACGCGTTACGCCATCCGATTCCTACCGCTAGACAGCGAAAACGGCCACATCCCTCCCCGTTTAACGTTTGAGCTGGCCTGTTGCTAATTCAGCCATAATGAGCCCGTTCCGCACGAAACAGAGTGAAAAAGAATGAAAACAGAAGTGACGACCGTAAAGTGCCCAACCTGCAAACAGGCAGTTGTTTGGGATGCATCCAGCCCTTATCGCCCATTTTGCAGTAAGCGCTGTCAGCTTATCGATTTGGGTGAATGGGCTGACGAAGAGAAGCGAATTCCCAGTGATGAGTGTGTTTCTGAGAGTGAAGACTGGAGCGAAACGCGTTAGTTATCACGTTTCGCGATTGCGGCCTTCACAACCGCGACGTGGTTAAGCAGACAGAATTACTGCGATTTCAGCCAGCGGATTACGTCTGCATTCGCTGGCGGAAACGCTTCCTCGCGTAATTCCTCTAGGCGCACCCAGCGTGATTCCTGACCTTCCCGCCCAAAGGGTTCTCCCTGCCAGCGCTCAACCAAAAAGAAGTGAAGCGTGATGATTCTCTCCGGCGTTGAAAACGTTTTGTCCGTCAGCGCCTGCGGCGTCGAAACGTCAATCCCCGTTTCCTCCTGCAGTTCACGAATCAACGCCTGTTCCGGCGTTTCACCTTCCTCAACCTTACCACCAGGAAATTCCCACATCCCCGCCATGTGAACGCCGTCGGGACGACGAGCAATGAAATATTGCTGCTGCGCATTGCGAATGATCCCCACCGCAACGGATAACTGTTTTTGTGTCATAACCCTTCCTGTCAAAACAAAGGCGGTCATCGACCGCCTTCAGACTGATGACATTGAATAACCGAATACCGCAGCCGGTTATTTCTGCAAGCGACCGTGGCACTGCTTATATTTCTTACCTGAACCACACGGGCATGGATCGTTACGCCCGATTTTGCGATCCGCATGCGCAGGTGCGCCGGAATTTTGACCCGCCTCTTCCTGATGGCTCAGTTGCTGCTGCTGCGCCAAACGTTCCGCTTCTTCACGACGTTGCTGTTCCAGCGCTTCAATTTCTTCCGGCATTCTCACCTGAACTTTACTCAGCGTGCTGATCACCTCATATTTCAGGGATTCCAGCATCGCAGAAAACATTGAGAACGACTCGCGCTTGTACTCCTGTTTCGGATCTTTCTGCGCGTAGCCGCGCAGGTGGATACCCTGACGCAGGTAGTCCATCGCCGCCAGATGCTCTTTCCACAGAGAGTCCAGTGTCTGTAACATCACACCTTTCTCAAAGTTACGCATCACTTCGCTACCGACAACGCTTTCTTTGCGCTGATAAACCTCGATCGCCTGCTGGTAAATACGCTCGCGCAACGTCTCTTCATGCAACTCAGGCTCTTTATCCAGCCACTCTTTGATCGGCAAATCCAGATCGAAGTCGTTTTTCAGGCGTTGCTCCAGCCCTTCCGTATCCCACATCTCTTCCAGAGACTGTGGCGGAATATAGCTGTCTATCGTGACTTTGAAGACATCTTCCCGAATGCTGGCGATCGTTTCGCTGATATCGGAGACATCCAGCAATTCGTTACGCTGCGTATAGATCGCACGACGCTGGTCATTCGCCACATCATCGTACTCCAGCAGTTGTTTACGAATATCAAAGTTGCGGCTTTCCACTTTGCGCTGTGCGTTAGCTATCGCCTTGGTGACCCACGGGTGCTCAATCGCCTCGCCCGGTTTCATCCCCAGCTTACGCATCATGTTTGAAACGCGGTCAGAGGCGAAAATACGCATCAGCGCATCTTCCATCGACAGATAGAAACGCGATGACCCCGCATCCCCCTGACGACCGGAACGGCCACGCAGCTGGTTATCGATACGACGAGACTCATGACGCTCAGTACCGATGATGTGCAAGCCCCCCGCGGCCAACACGGCATCATGGCGCACTTTCCAGTCCGCTTTAATTGCGGCTATTTGCTCATCATCAGGATTTTCCAGAAGCGCCACTTCCGCCTGCCAGCTACCGCCCAACACGATATCCGTACCACGGCCAGCCATGTTCGTCGCGATGGTCACCGCGCCTGCCTGTCCCGCCTGTGCGACAATATCTGCTTCCAGCGCATGAAATTTCGCATTCAATACGTTGTGTTTAATGCCTGCTTTTTCCAGCGCGCGAGAAACCACCTCTGATTTTTCGATGGAAATCGTCCCCACCAGAATAGGCTGGCCTTTCGCGGAACGCTCTTTGATATCTTCAATAATCGCATCAATTTTTTCCTGCTCGGTCATGTAGACCAGATCAGGCAAATCTTTACGAATCATCGGGCGGTTAGTCGGCACCACAATCGTGTCCAGCTTATAGATGGAGCTGAACTCAAAGGCTTCGGTATCAGCCGTACCGGTCATCCCCGCCAGTTTTTCATACAGACGGAAGTAATTCTGGAACGTAATAGACGCCAGCGTCTGGTTTTCATTCTGGATGGTCACATTTTCTTTCGCTTCCACCGCCTGATGCAGACCGTCTGACCAGCGACGCCCCTGCATGGTACGGCCCGTGTGTTCGTCAACGATGATCACTTCACCGTCTTTCACAATGTAATCCACATCGCGGGTAAACAACACGTGCGCACGCAGCGCGGCGGTCACATGGTGCATCAGCATAATGTTCGTCGGAGAGTACAGTGATTCCCCTTCCTCCATAATGCCTTCTTTCACCAACAGTTCTTCTACCAGAACCAGCCCACGCTCGGTCAGGTTAACCTGACGCGCTTTTTCATCGACAGAGAAATGTCCTTCGCCGTGGAAGGTATCCGAATCCTCTTTCTCCTGACGGATCAGGTGGGGAATAATTTTATTGACGCGGATATACAGTTCAGAGCTATCTTCTGCCGGGCCGGAAATGATCAGCGGCGTGCGCGCCTCATCGATCAGGATGGAGTCAACCTCATCCACCAGCGCGTAGTACAGTTTGCGCTGTACGCGCTCCTCCGGGCTAAACGCCATGTTGTCGCGCAGGTAGTCAAAACCGTATTCGTTATTGGTACCGTAGGTGATATCTGCGGCGTAGGCTTCACGCTTCGCCGGCGCTGGCATTCCCGGCAGGTTGATCCCAACGCTCAGGCCAAGAAACTCAAACAACGGACGGTTATTTTCGGCATCACGCTGCGCCAGATAATCGTTCACGGTAACCACGTGTACGCCGCGGCCAGTCAACGCATTCAGGTAAGCGGGCAACGTCGCGGTCAGCGTTTTACCTTCACCGGTACGCATCTCCGCAATACAACGCTCGTTAAGTACCATACCGCCGATAAGTTGCACATCGAAGTGACGCATGCCAAACACACGCTTACTGGATTCACGCACGACGGCAAAAGCCTCCGGCAACAGGTTTTCCAGCGTTTCACCTTTTTCCAGACGAGCGCGAAACTCCGACGTTTTCGCTTGCAGCTGCTCATCCGACAGCTTTTCCATTTCAGGCTCTAAGCGATTGATGAAATCGACATTTTTACGCATGCGGCGCAGCGTGCGATCGTTACGGCTACCAAAAATTTTGGTTAGGATATTCATGACCATAATAGTTTTAATCTCACAAGTGCCACGTATCCAGTGGCAACAAAACAGCGAAAAACTGAAAAACTCAGTAAAAAACGGGAGAAATTTCTTCAGCTAATGATTCATTACACCGTCAACTGAAAAGAGATGGCCCTGCACGGATGCCGCGGATTTGGGCAAGCCAGATGCCGATTTGGTGATGTGCCTGAGGATAAAAAGTGACTCGCCCGGCATGGGGAGAAATAACAAAAGGATAGTGGGAATCCTGGGTCAGCAACGCGTTGAGCGTATCCAACAACACCAGAGAATGGGGTGGCAGTTCGTCAACCTGTTGAGCATTAACCGTCTGCGGCGCCGTTAACGCAAAAGACAGGTGACGGATGACCGTGCGAATCGCATGTTGATGCCAGTAATCAACGCTGTAGGACGAGCGTCGATGCGCTTCTTTCAGCGCCACCAGATCGGTGAGACTCAACGAGACGCTATTCTGACGACTAACGCTGGAAGTAGAATTAGGGAGTGAAGTGATATCCTGTGATTCATTCAGGCTTGTCGGCAGACCAAGACTTGCCGCGACCATCCCTAACAAGAGATGCGGCCAGAAATAACGTCTGCCAAATTGTCGCCAACGATTTAGAATACCAATCACAAATCAACATCCACCGGAGCCACCGCTATGCGTGATAGCCGCCCACAGTCACTGGAATTTTTGTTTGATAGCGCATCCCTATCGGGCAAAGGCCCGCTACGGGATGTGCAACAACGCGCTATCGCCTTATTAAAACTCAATCGGGCCGTGCGCGGGTTACTGCCGGCGCCTCTGCACCCATGGTGCCGCGTCGCAAATTATCGACAAGGCCTACTGATACTGGAAACCGCCAACGCCAGTTGGCTAATGCGGTTACGTTACGAACAACCTGCGCTGCTCTCTGCGTTACGCGCACAAATACTACCATCATTGGCTTCAATCGACATCAGGATTAATCCAACGCTTGCCGCAAAAGGGCATGAAATCGTGAAAACGCATGACAGGTTGCAGGAAGAAAACAGCAATGACAACCCCGTGCGCCAGTTGAGCGAACAAAGTGCGAAGACATTGAGGATATTGGCAGGCAATAGCCCGGAAAAACTCGGAAAAATATTAGAACGACTGGCTTCGCTGGCCGGAGAGAGTACCAGTAAAACCAGTCGTAATAAGAAGTGATGACGTTAAGCGTTACGCCATGACCACTGACGGAGCTTTAAATGCCAGCGGCATTTCAGCATCGTCTTCGAAGGTCACGTATTCCCATGCTTCCTGATTCGCCAACACCGCCTGCAACAGTTTATTGTTCAGCGCATGACCGGATTTAAATGCCGCAAACGCACCGATGATGTTGTGACCACACATGAACAAATCGCCGATGGCATCAAGCATTTTGTGGCGGACAAATTCATCTTCAAAACGCAGGCCGTCTTCATTCAGTACACGGTAATCGTCAACAACGATGGCACAATCCATACTGCCGCCCAGGCACAACCCACGAGACTGCAAGTATTCGATATCGCGCATGAAACCAAACGTGCGTGCACGGCTAATCTGACGAACAAACGCATCAGCCGAGAAATCCAGACGATAACGCTGGTTGCCCTCATCAATGGCCGGGTGGTTGAAGTCAATCGTGAAGTCCAGGCTGAAACCGTTGAACGGTTTCATTTCGGCCCACTTGTCGCCGACTTCAACGCGAACAGGTTGCTTAATGCGTAGGAATTTCTTCGCGCTATTCAGCTCTTCGATACCAGCATCCAACAACAGATAAACAAACGGGCTAGCGCTGCCATCCATAATTGGAATTTCCGGTGCATCAACTTCAATGACAATATTGTCAATCCCCAACCCTGCAAGCGCAGCGTTAAGATGCTCCACGGTAGAAATACGTACGTCATGCTCATTAACCAGGCAAGTACAGAGCATGGTATCACGCACGGATTTTGCATCAGCCGGAAAATCAACCGGGGGATTCAAGTCTGTGCGACGATAGATGACCCCGGTATTTGCCGGTGCAGGGCGCATGGTCAGAGTAACCTTCTTGCCGGTATGCAATCCGACGCCAGTCGCCTGAACAATACGTTTTAATGTACGTTGTTTGATCATCATTTTATCTCGCATATTACTGAACCTACCGAACGAGTATAGTCCAGGTTCGGTGGCACAGTTTAGCACAAAGAGCGGAGATTCCAACGCAATAGGGCAGAAAATTAGTCTGCCTGCTTACGCAGAAACGCCGGGATATCCAGATAGTCTGGCTCTTTATTTGTCTGCGGATTCTGGTCGTTAACCACTTTAGCCGCCGGTTTTTCCTGCGCCAGAGGCGTCATACCGTGCTGCTGGTAGCGGTGATCCATTACAGGCTGACTTGCCTGCTTGTTCGTTACCAGCGTGATTTCAGGACGCTTGTCCATGCCAATGCCTGTGGCAACGACCGTTACGCGCAGTTCATCATTCATTTCCGGATCAAGCGATGTACCGATAACGACTGTCGCATTGTCGGATGCGAACGCACGGATAGTGTTACCTACCGTCTCAAACTCATCCAGACGCAGGTCAAAGCCCGCCGTGATGTTGACCAACACGCCACGCGCGCCGGACAGGTCGATATCTTCCAGCAGTGGGCTGGAAATCGCCATTTCAGCCGCTTCTTCCGCACGGTCTTCACCGCGCGCAATGCCGGATCCCATCATGGCATAGCCCATTTCAGACATCACGGTACGGACATCGGCAAAGTCGACGTTCATCAAGCCTGGACGGGTAATCAGCTCGGCGATCCCCTGCACCGCGCCTTTCAGCACGTCGTTCGCGGCGCCAAATGCATCCAACAGGGAAATACCACGCCCCAACACTTTCAGCAGCTTGTCGTTTGGAATGGTGATCAGCGAGTCAACATGCTTCGACAGCTCGGTGATCCCCTGTTCGGCAAACGCCATGCGCTTCTTGCCTTCAAAGTTGAACGGCTTGGTCACGACAGCCACGGTCAGAATGCCGAGATCTTTCGCAACTTCAGCCACAACCGGTGCGGCGCCTGTACCGGTGCCGCCGCCCATACCTGCGGCGATGAACACCATGTCCGCACCTTCCAGTGCTGTACGCAGCGCTTCACGATCTTCCTCAGCCGAGTTACGTCCCACTTCCGGGTTCGCGCCTGCGCCCAAGCCTTTCGTGATGCCGCTACCGATCTGAATCGTTTGGCCAACAGCCGTTTTACGCAGTGCCTGCGCATCCGTATTGACCGCAAAGAATTCAACGCCTTCGATGCGCTCACGCACCATGTGCTCGACGGCGTTGCCGCCGCCGCCGCCGACGCCGATGACTTTAATCACCGCGTCGTTAGTTAATTCCATTGGTTCAAACATAATTTCTCTCCGTTTTGTGCCTGTAACTGCGAGATCATAAAACTGTGCCAGGTGATCTCTTTGATAAAATTAAAATTCTTTCCTCAGCCAACTGTTGATTCGTTTGAACCAATTGCTCACTGAAGCACGTTTTTCGACTTCATGCTCACCACTCAGGTGAGATTCTTTTCCGTAATGCAACAACCCAACTGCCGTTGAGTAATAAGGTTCCTGGGCGTAATCCGTCAGCCCTGTTATATTCAATGGTTGTCCGATGCGGACCTGTGTATGGAATACACGCTGCGCACAGGCCGCCAGACCGTCTATTTGCGCGGCACCGCCCGTCAGCACAATTCCCGCCGCCAGGTGATGTTTCACGCCTTGTTGACGTAATTGCTCCTGCAACTGTAAAAGCTCGTCGTTCACCAGATTCAAAAGCTCGGTGTAACGGGGTTCAATCACTTCCGCTAACGTCTGCCGTTGCAGACTGCGGGGAGGACGCCCGCCAACGCTGGGGACCTCCACATTTTCATCTTTTCCGACAATCGAGCCTAATGCACAACCATGGCGTACCTTGATCGCTTCGGCATCCGTCGGTGGCGTCCCAAACGCATAGGCAATATCGCTCGTCACCACATTGCCGGCATAAGGGATCACTTTCGTGTGTCGCAACGCGCCGCCGGTATAGACCGCGATATCCATGGTGCCGCCGCCGATATCCACTACGCACACACCCAGCTCACGCTCGTCTTCCGTCAGAACCGCATAGCTGGAAGCCAACCCGGCGAAAATCAGCTGATCGACCTTTAGACCACAGCGTTCAACGGCTTTTACAATATTTTTCGCCATATCGTTATGGCAGGTGATCAGGTGGACTTTTGCCTGCATACGCACGCCGGATAGACCAACCGGATTCTTAATCCCTTCCTGATAATCGATCGCATACTCCTGTGGAATCACATGGAGGACACGATGTTCATCGCGGACACGCACTGACTTGGCGGTATGCACCACGCTTTCCACGTCGTCTTGCGTGACTTCTTCTTCTGAAATCGGCACCATCCCAATTTCATTTTGGCAACTGATGTGTTTTCCCGACAGCGCCAGATACACTGAAGAAATCTGGCAGTCCGCCATCAATTCCGCCTGATCGATGGCGCGCTGCACGCATTTCACGACCGATTCCAGATCGTTTACGCCGCCTTTATCCATACCGCGTGACGGGCAACTGCCTACGCCAATAATGTTGACCATGCCATCGGGCAGAACTTCCCCTACCAGCGCAGCCACTTTTGCTGTACCGATTTCCAGTCCAACTACCAGTTTTCTGTCCGTCGACTTGATCATTGTTGTTTAGCCTGTGCCTGATTCTGTTTCTGGTTACTGTTCTGTTGCTGATCAATGTCTTGTTGCTGATCAATGAATGCCGGCGCCCAGCCTACCGCCGCCCCGCTGTCATACCGCAGGTCCACATGACTGATGCGTTTATTTTCGCTTGTCGCCTGCCGCTGCAACAACGGATACAGTTCAATAAAGCGCGCCAAACGCTTGGCTCGATCGTCCCGCCCCAACTCAAGGCGAATATCATCATCTAATCCGAGTTGCCATGAATGCCGCGCACTCATCGCAACCGTTTTCAACCTGAACTTCCCGGCGGCCAGTACCTGATTCATTGTGCGATACCCCTCCAACACTTCTGACTCACTGCCTTCCGGACCATACAGCAACGGCATGGCGCGATTTTTAATTCGCTCGGCCGGTACGCTGAACGAATTGCCTTGCGCATCGACCATAAGCTGGTCATTCCAACGCGCAACGGGAACAAATTCAACCAGATGAATCTTTAATTCATCGGGCCACTGCTTACGCACGCTGGCCTGTTTTATCCACGACAGACGCTCGATCTGCTGTTGGATCACGTTCACATCCTGTGTCATGAACGTTCCCGGCGACCCCAGCGACAAAATCGCCTGACGGATATCATCGTTGGTGGTGTACTGCCTTTCCCCTGTGACAGCCATCCGGGAGAGCGGCAGGCGGCTGGCATCTTTCATCCACCCCACCACAATCCAGCTTCCCCAGACAATCGTCCCGACGACCATCAGCAGGAAAAGCATTCCGGCTAACTGGCCTCCATTACTGCGACGCGTTCCTTTCGTTTCAGGCTCTCGTCCGCGTGTATTAAGCGCTGCCTGCGACATATCAGTCAGCAAGCTCCAGAATCTTCGCAACCAGCTGCGAGAACGTCAGACCACGTTGACGCGCCGCCATCGGAACCAGACTATGACTCGTCATTCCCGGCGAGGTATTAACTTCAAGCAGATAGAAAACGCCGTCGCTATCCATCATAAAATCCACACGCCCCCACCCGCGGCAATCCAGCGCGCGATAAGCCGCCATCGCCAGTACGGCCAACGCTTGTTCCCGATCGTCCGGTAAACCGCTCGGACAAAAATACTGCGTATCGTCCGACAAATATTTAGCTTCGTAATCGTAAAATGTGCCGGCAGGCTGAATACGAATAGAAGGCAAAACCTCATCACCCAGAATAGCAACCGTATACTCCGGGCCGCTCAGACACTTTTCAACCAGCACATCATCATCGTGACGGAACGCTTCTTCCAGTGCGGCGGGCAGTTCAGCGATCGTATTCACTTTGCTCATCCCGACGCTGGAACCTTCACGGCTTGGCTTAACAATCAGCGGCAATCCGAGAGGGGCAAACTTCTCCAACAGCGCACTCTCAGGCGTCTGTGAATATTCACGACGGTCGAGCGCCACGTAGGGCGACACCGGTAATCCCATCGCCTGCCATATCTGCTTGGTGCGCAGTTTATCCATCGTCAGTGCTGACGCCATGACGCCGCTACCGGTATAAGGTAGCCCCAGATATTCCAACACGCCCTGCAATGTGCCGTCTTCGCCACCGCGCCCGTGTAAGGCGATAAAGACGCGGGTGTAGCCTTCTTCCTTCAATTTCGTGACAGGAAAATCACGGGGATCAACCGCATGCGCATTGATGCCGGCTTCTTTCAGTCCAGCCAAAACCGCCTGACCGGAAAGTAACGACACTTCACGTTCGGCAGAGGTTCCACCAAGCAATACGGCAATTTTCTCAGTCATGATGTTCCTCATTCGCTTATCTGCGGCTGTAATCTGGAATCAGCCAGTTTACGCGCCACTTTACCGATGTTACCGGCGCCCTGAACCAATATCAGGTCTCCGTCGCGCAACGCCTGTGACAAAATCTCCGGTAATGTTTCCACGTCCGTCACCAGAATCGGATCGATTTTGCCTCTGCCGCGAATCGTGCGGCACAGCGAGCGACTATCCGCGCCCGGAATCGGCGACTCCCCAGCGGAATACACATCCAGCATCAGCAGCACGTCAACCTGCGATAACACGTGCGCGAAATCGTCATACAAATCACGGGTTCGCGTGTAACGATGCGGCTGGAAAATCATGACCAGCCGTTTATCTGGCCACCCGGCGCGCGCCGCTTTAATCGTGGCATCGACTTCCGTCGGATGATGGCCGTAGTCATCGACCAACATCGCCGAGCCACGTTGTCCGTTCACTAACTCAAGCGGATATTCCCCCAGGAAATCAAAGCGGCGCCCGGTTCCCTGAAAACGCTCAAGCGCGCGCAAAATGGCTTCGTCGTCAATCCCTTCATCGGTCGCTACGGCAACCGCCGCCGCCGCATTCAGCGCATTGTGGCGTCCCGGCGCGTTCAGCGTGACGTTAAGCAGCGGCTTATCTTTCCGCTCCAGCGTAAAGAGCCCCTGAGCACCAATCTGGCGGTATCCGGCAACGCGCACGTCCGCATCGTCACTAAAGCCATACGTTGTGATATGGCGACCCACGCGCGGCAAGAGTTCGCGAACGACCGCATCGTCAATACACATCACCGCCTGACCATAAAATGGCAGATTGTGCAGGAAATTAATGAACGTCTGTTTCAGGTTCTCAAAATCCCCCTGATAGGTGTCCATATGGTCGGCTTCAATGTTAGTCACAATCGCGACCATTGGCTGCAAGTGCAGGAAAGACGCATCACTTTCATCGGCTTCCGCAATCAGGTAGCGACTTGATCCCAGACGTGCGTGCGTGCCTGCCGCTTTCACCAGTCCACCGTTCACAAACGTCGGATCCAGCCCCGCCTCTGCGTAAATACTGGTTACGATCGCCGTCGTCGTCGTCTTGCCGTGCGTGCCCGCAATCGCGATGCCGTGACGAAAACGCATCAGTTCCGCCAGCATCTCTGCGCGACGGATCACCGGAATACGCGCGTCATGCGCGGCAACGATTTCCGGGTTATCGCTCGCAATCGCACTCGACACCACCACCACGCTGGCATTCAACACATTCTCGGCCCGATGGTGGAAATAAATCTGCGCGCCAAGCTCAGCCAGTTGTTGAGTCACCGCGTTCGGCGCCAGATCGGAACCGCTAATCTCATAACCTTCATTGGCCAACACTTCGGCGATACCCCCCATGCCGGCACCCCCGATGCCGACAAAGTGTATGTGCCGGACGCGGTGCATCTCGGGCACGATTGAACGTAGTTTCGCCAGTTGTTGAGTATTCACTTTATTCTATCGCTACCTTGTCGTGCCGCCGTACCGCTTTTGTCCGACAACACTGCATTAATTAACCATGAGCCACATGCGTGACCCGACTACCCGCCGCGGCACTGACTTCCGCCGCTACCCGGTTGGTGGCGTCTGGAATTGCCACCGCGCGAGCCTTTTGCGCCATTGCCAGCAGCGTCGCACGATCCCAACCGGACAGCACGTCGCTGACCGCCGCTACGTTAAACTGAGGCTGCTCAATAATTTTTGCCGCGCCCGCCTTTTCCAGCGGCAACGCATTCCAATACTGCTGCCGATCTTTATGCTGAAACGGCACAAACAGCGCCGGCAAGCCGGCTGCGGCGATTTCACTGACGGTCAGCGCGCCGGAACGGCACACCACGACGTCCGCCCAGGCGTAAGCTGCCGCCATGTCATCGATAAATTCGCTGATCCTATGCTGCGTTTGTCCAACGTCCTGATAAGCCTGTTGGACGCCGGCTAACGCACCTTTACCAACCTGATGCCAAATCGTCACGCGCTCACCCAGTTGCGCCGCGACGCCCGGTAAGACTTGATTCAGCACTCGCGCGCCCTGACTTCCCCCGAACACCAGCACCCTCACCGGGCCGGAGCGATCGGCAAATCGTGCTTCCGGTGCCGGCAGCGCCAACACATCGGTCCTGACGGGGTTCCCCACCACATCCGCCTTGGGAAACGCGCCGGGAAATGCCTGTAATACTTTTTTCGCGATATGGGATAACCAGCGATTGGTTAACCCAGCAATGCCGTTTTGTTCATGCACGACGACCGGAATACCGCACAGCCAGGCAGCCAGACCACCGGGGCCAGAGACGTAGCCGCCCATTCCCAGCACCACATCAGGTTGATAACGACGCATAATGGCCCGGGCCTGACGCACCGCCTGAAAAATACGCATCGGCGCGCTCAGCAGCGCCAACACGCCTTTTCCACGCAATCCGGAAATGCGGATAAAATCAATTTCGATACCGTGCTTAGGCACCAAATCAGCTTCCATCCGGTCCGCCGTACCTAACCAGCGAACCTGCCAACCTTGCGCCATCAAGTGGTGCGCCACCGCCAGCCCGGGGAAAACATGTCCGCCCGTTCCGCCAGCCATCACCATCAAACGCTTGCCTTCGCCACTCATCGGGCACCTCTCGTAAACGCCTGCGCTTTTGTCAGACGCGTTTCAAAATCAATGCGTAACAGCAAAACAATCGCCGTCGACATAATCAGCAGGCTGGAACCGCCATAGCTAATCAACGGCAGCGTCAGCCCTTTCGTCGGCAGCATGCCCGCCGCCGCGCCGACGTTCACCAGCGTCTGAAAACTGAACCAGACACCGATCGAGCACGCCAAAAAACCCGAAAAACGCTGGTCGATTTCCAGCGCCCGCTTCCCGATAGACATCGCACGAAAAGCGACGAAGAATATCATTAACAGCGCTAAAACCACACCGATATAGCCAAGCTCCTCGCCTAAAATCGAGAAAATGAAATCGGTATGCGCTTCCGGCAAATATTCGAGTTTCTGTATCGAGTTCCCGAGACCTTGCCCCCAGAACTCACCGCGCCCAAACGCCATCAGCGATTGTGTCAGCTGGTAACCGCTGCCAAACGGATCCTCCCAGGGGTTCCAGAACGAGGTCACGCGGCGCATACGATAAGGCTCGGCGATAATCAACAGCACTACCGCAAAGATGCCACAGCCGATGATCGCCAAAAATTGCCATAGCTTGGCGCCCGCCAGAAACAACATCGCCAGCGTCGTAATAAACAGCACCACCACGGTGCCGAGATCGGGCTGCGCCAGTAACAACACCGCCAGCACCACCATTACGCCCATCGGCTTGCAAAACCCCCAGAAGTTGTTCCGCACCTCTTCAACCTTGCGTACCATGTAGCTGGACAAGTAGCAAAACAGCGCCAGCTTGGATAATTCAGCGGGCTGGATACGCAATGGCCCCAGAGAAATCCAGCGTGACGCGCCGTTGACCGAGCTCCCCACGGCTAACACAACCAGCAGCATGACCATTGAGAGCAATAACAGTACCGGGCTGTAACGTTGCCAGATCGCCATCGGCACGCGCAGCGTCACCAAAGACAAACCCAATGCCAACCCCAGATAGATCGCATCACGCTTCGCAAACAAAAACGGATCGCCAGCAAGACGCTGTCCAACCGGCATGGAGGCTGACGTCACCATCACAAACCCAATAACAGCCAGCCCAAACGTCAACCACACCAGCGTTCGGTCATACAGAACAAGACTCAGGGTATCGCTTTCACGCGACCCCATAACCCAGTTCTTGATACGTTCGATCAACGCCAGCCCGAAGAACCGCATCAGCCTAACTCCCCGGCAAGGCGGGCAAATTCATCGCCTCGCTGTTCAAAACTACGGAATTGATCCAGGCTGGCGCAAGCGGGAGACAGTAACACCATATCGCCCGGCTTGACGCGCTCAGCGATCGCGCGCATGGCCTGTTCCATCGTTTCTGTCTGTTCGGCGATGTCAGGACGTAACGCCGATAGCCGTTGTCCGTCACGGCCAAAACAATACAAACGGATCCGATCGCCCTGCACATACGGTGTCAGAGGCGAGAAATCGGCCGATTTTCCATCACCGCCTAATAGCAGATGCAGCGTACCCTCGACGGTTAACCCGCTGAGTGCGGCCTCCGTGCTCCCGACGTTGGTCGCTTTGGAATCGTTAACCCACCGCACGCCGTTGCGCTCTAGCACCATTTGAAAACGGTGTGGCAACCCGGTAAATGTCGTCAGCGCCGTCAGGGCGGAAGCACGCGGGATCTGCACGGCGTCAGCCAACGCCAGCGCCGCCAACGCATTCGTGTAGTTGTGCTGCCCCACCAGCTTGATTTCTCGCGTGTTGAGCACCCTTTCTCCGTTCACCCGAAGCCAGGTTTCTCCCTGCTGTCGGTTAAGATGATAATCACCGACATCAACACCGAAACTGCGGCAGCGCACATCGGCCCCGCGAACCGGCATGGTCAGCGCATCATCAGCGTTCACGACGCATAAATCCGCGTGTTCATAAATACGCAGCTTGGCCGCGCGATACTGCTGTAAGCCAAACGGATAACGGTTGGTATGATCTTCCGTCACGTTCAGAATGGTCGCCGCCGCCGCGTGCAGGCTGCTCGTCGTTTCCAGTTGAAAGCTCGACAGCTCCAGCACATAAAGCTGAGCAGGCTGTTTAAGCAATTGCAGCGCCGGCAGGCCGATGTTGCCGCCAACTCCCACCTGCCATCCGGCAGCTCGCGCCATTTCACCGACCAGCGTCGTCACCGTACTTTTACCGTTCGACCCGGTAATCGCCACAATCGGCGCCAGCGCTTCGCGACAGAACAATTCGATATCGCCGACAATTTCAATGCCGGCATCGGCAGCGTCACACAAAACTGGCGTCGCCAACGCAACACCGGGGCTGGCGACGATCAAATCCGCGTTCATCAGCCAATCTTCATTCAGGCTACCGACGTGCCGTTCTACCTGCTCAGGCAGCTTATCCAGACCCGGCGGACTGATGCGGGTATCCACCACGCGCGGTACGACACCACGCGTGAGGAAGAAATCAACACAGGAGAGCCCGGTCAGACCCAACCCGATAATGACGACTTTTTTACCCTGATAGTCCACCATGTCTTACCGTACCTTCAGCGTTGCCAGGCCAATCAGCACCAGCATCAACGAAATAATCCAGAAGCGCACAATCACGCGCGGTTCCGGCCAGCCCTTCAGTTCATAATGATGATGAATCGGCGCCATGCGGAAAATGCGCTGCCCGCGCAACTTAAAGGACCCGACTTGCAAAATCACCGACAGCGTTTCAACCACGAAAACACCGCCCATAATCACTAACAAAAACTCCTGACGCAGCAGGACCGCAATAGTCCCCAGCGCGCCGCCCAGCGCCAGTGAACCTACGTCACCCATGAAAACCTGCGCCGGATAGGTGTTAAACCACAGGAACCCAAGCCCTGCGCCCACAATCGCGGTGCAGACGATCACCAGTTCACTGGCATGACGGATGTACGGAATATGCAGGTAACCGGCAAAATTCATATTTCCTGTCGCCCACGCCACCAGCGCGAAACCTGCGGCAACAAACACGGTCGGCATAATTGCCAACCCGTCCAGACCGTCTGTCAGGTTCACGGCGTTACTGGTGCCGACAATCGCAAAATAGGCCAGTGCAATATAGAGCAGACCCAATTGCGGCATGACATCCTTGAAGAACGGCACAACGAGCTGCGTTGCCGGCGTATCTTTACCGATGCCATACATGGCGAAAGCGACGATCAGCGCAATCACCGACTGCCAGAAGTATTTCCAGCGCGCGATCAGCCCTTTCGTGTCCTTACGGACAACCTTGCGATAATCGTCAACAAAACCGACCGCCCCATAGCCCGCCAGCACCAGAAGTACGCACCAGACATAAGGGTTGGACAGATTCGCCCACATCAAAACGGAAACGATGATAGAGACAAGAATCATCACGCCCCCCATCGTCGGAGTGCCGCGCTTGCTAAAATGCGACTCTGGCCCTTCGCTACGCACCACCTGCCCAATCTGCAAACGTTGCAGCCAGGCGATCATATGTGGCCCCATCCAGAGAGAAATAACCAATGCGGTCAGCAGGCTGACAATGGCGCGGAACGTCAAATAAGAGAAGACGTTAAAGCCGGAATAAAGTTTGACCAAATGCTCGGCCAGCCATACTAACATTTAGCATTCTCCTGTAATGCGTGTACTACCTGCTCCATCGCAGCAGTGCGTGAGCCTTTGACAAGAACGCTGATAACCTCGTGTTCCGCTATCAACGCCTTCAGACGCGAAACCAGCGCCGCCTTTTCCTGAAAATGCTCACCCTTGCCGCTGGCGTGGCTTATCCATTCACTCAGCGAGCCCACGCTCAATACGCGATCGAGCCCCGCCGCGCGTGCCGCTTCGCCCACCCGACGGTGACACTCAGGGGCTTCGTCCCCCAATTCTCCCATGTCACCAACAACCATCATCCGGTAACCCGGCATGTCCGCCAGCACCTGCACGGCAGCCGTCATCGAGCCAACGTTGGCGTTATAGCTGTCATCCAGCAGCAATTTGCCTTCCGCCAAAGCAATCGGGAATAGCCGTCCTGACACGGCCTTAAGCTGAGATAATCCCGCTTTGACCGCCTCCAGTGATGCCCCGACGGACATTGCGAGCGCCGCTGCCGCCAGCGCATTCGACACATTATGACGGCCGGGCAAAGGCAGTCGCACCCGCGTTTCGCCAAATGGCGTATGCAGAGTGAACGCTGTCCCCTGCGCCGAAACATCGATGTCGCTGGCGAAAAAATCAATCTCGCGCGCGGCCTGCGGCGAAAAACGCCAGACCGTTTTATGATTCAGCGTGACCTGCCAGTGGGGAAGATCGTGACTCTCCGCGTTCACGATCGCCACACCTTCCGTTGGCAGGCCGGCAAAAATCTCACCTTTCGCCTGAGCGACGCCAGCCAGAGAGCCGAACCCCTCCAGATGTGCGGCAGCCAGATTATTCACCAGTGCCGTTTCCGGACGTACCAGATCGGTCGTGTAGGCAATCTCGCCAATGTGGTTGGCGCCCAGCTCAATCACCGCAAACTGGTGTTCCGGCGTCAAACGCAACAGCGTGAGCGGCACACCGATATCGTTATTGAAGTTACCGGCGGTATACAGCACTGAACCACACTGGCGCAGAATCGCCGCCGTCATTTCTTTAACCGAGGTTTTACCGGAGGAGCCTGTTAAGGCGACAACGCGTACCGTTAACTGCTGACGCACCCAGGCCCCCAATTGCCCCAGCGCCAGACGCGTATCTTTCACCAACAACTGCGGCACATTGATATGTAAGCGCTTACTGACAATCAGAGCCAACGCACCGCCTTTGACGGCATCAGCGGCATAATCATGCGCATCAAATTTTTCGCCTTTCAGTGCGATAAACAAACAACCCGGCGACAGCTTGCGGGTGTCGGTTGAGATAGCATCAATATCAACGCTTTCTCCCACCAACTGCGCATTGAGCACAGAGGCCAGTTGCTTTAACGACACCGGAATCATGCGATGCCTCCCAACAAACGGGCAACGGTAATGCGATCTGAATAATCGAGACGCCGATTGCCGACCAGCTGATAGTCTTCATGCCCTTTACCCGCAACCAGCACGACGTCATTTTCCTTAGCCTGCATGATGGCGCTGGTAACGGCCTCCGCACGACCGTGAATGACCTGAGCGCGTCCGGCGTCCAACAGTCCTGAGAGAATATCGGCCACGATCGCCTGCGGTTCTTCACTGCGCGGGTTATCATCCGTAACCACGACACAGTCGGCCAGTTGTTCGGCAATCCCGCCCATAAGTGGGCGCTTACCTTTATCTCGATCGCCGCCACAGCCAAACACGCACCAGAGTTTCCCTTTGCAGTGCAAACGCGCGGCTTCAAGCGCTTTCTCCAGCGCATCCGGCGTATGCGCGTAATCCACAACGACCGTTGGCTTCCCGTCGGTATGGAAAACTTCCATACGACCACACACGGGCTGTAGCAGAGATCCCGTGGTGACCAATTTATCCAGCGGATAGCCAAGAGACAGCAGTGTCGCCAGGGCCAGCAGCATGTTGCTAACGTTAAACGCCCCCATCAGGCGGCTTTCAATTTCGCCGTGTCCCCAGCTTGATTCAAACGCGATCGTGGCGCCGTTATCGTGATAATCAATCTGTATCGCTTTCAGCCAGCGCCCACGGCAGCCGGGGACAAGATTGTTTTCCATGGTGACCGCAACCGCGTCTGGCAGCTTAGACAACCAGCGCAGCCCAACCTCATCATCGGCATTGATAATCATCTGTCCCACGCGATGATCGGTAAACAGCGTCCATTTGGCCGCTTCGTAGCTTTCCATATCGCCATGGTAATCAAGATGGTCGCGACTCAGATTGGTAAATACCGCCGCCGCAAACGGCAGAGCAGCGACACGGTGTTGCACTAGCCCGTGTGAAGAGACTTCCATTGCGGCAAACGTCGCGCCTTGCTCTACCAGTTGGCTCAGCATCTGCTGCACATCGACAGCGGAACCCGTTGTATTCTCTGTTGGAGTCGCCCGTCCCAACAGGCCATTGCCGACAGTACCCATCACGGCGCTGGTTTCACCTAACGCCTGACTCCACTGTGCGAGAAGCTGGGTCGTCGTCGTTTTTCCGTTGGTGCCCGTTACGCCAATCAACTGTATTTTTTCTGCCGGCTGCTGATAAAAACGACCAGCCAATGCAGAAAGCCGTTGGTTCAGATTACTGAGATAGACGACCGGCACACCGTGCATTTCACACACACTGCCATCGGCGGCCTCATCGTCCGCTTCGGCGATAATCGCGGCCACACCTTGCGCAATTGCCTGCGGGATATAGCGCCGCCCATCCGTTTTGTGTCCGACAATCGCGACAAACAGATCCCCGGCAGCCGCAACGCGACTGTCTAATGTCATTTCCCGCAGCGCGCGCGCCGGGGCATCTTGCACCCACGGCGCAAGTAAATCGCGCAAATTACGATCTGCCACCTGAACCCTCTTCTCTATTAATCACAAACTCGTTTTTATCGCCCGTCGGCAATGCATCCGGTTCAATATTCATCGTCCGCAGAACCCCGCCCATAATGGCGCCAAAAACGGGTGCTGAAACGGCACCGCCATAGTATTTCCCTGCCTGGGGGTCGTTAATCACGACGACCAGAGCAAAACGCGGGTTACTGGCAGGCGCGACGCCCGCCGTGTAGGCAATATATTTATTGATGTACTTACCATCCGGGCCGACTTTCTTTGCCGTCCCCGTTTTAATGGCAATACGATAGCCCTTGATAGCCGCTTTTGTGCCACCACCGCCGGGCAGCGCCACGCTTTCCATCATGTGCACCACGGAACGCACCAGCGCTTCAGGGAAGACTCGTTCACCCGGCACCGGTGGATCAACTTTGGTAATCGACAGGGGGCGATAAACGCCGAAACTGCCGATGGTGGCATAGACTCGCGCTAGCTGTAACGGTGTTACCATTAGCCCGTAGCCGAAAGAAAAGGTGGCCCTCTCTATGTCAGACCACCGTTGTTTTTTAGGGTATAAGCCACTGCTTTCTCCGACCAACCCCAAATTGGTCGCTTTTCCCAATCCAAAGCGCGCATAAGTATCCACTAACGCAGAGGACGGCATCGCTAACGCCAGCCTGGAAACGCCGACGTTACTCGATTTCTGAAGCACACCGGTTAGCGTTAATTCGCTATAGCGCGCCACATCTTTGATTTCATGACCGTTGATGTAATAAGGCAGCGTATTGAGCACGCTATTTTCCTTCACCACGCCACGCTGCAAGGCTGTCATCACCACCATCGGTTTCACCGTCGAACCCGGTTCGAAAATGTCGGTGATGGCACGATTACGCATAATTTCTTTCGGCGTATCCGCCAGATTGTTCGGGTTATAGGACGGGCTGTTCGCCATCGCCAGCACTTCGCCGGTATTCACATCGACGAGAACAGCCGTGCCGGATTCGGCTTTATTGAATGCAACGGCGTTATTCAGTTCGCGGTAAACCTGCGCCTGCAAACGCTCATCAATACTGAGCGCCAGATTATGCGCGGCCTGACTGTCGACGGAGGAGATATCTTCAATCACCCGGCCAAACCGATCTTTACGCACGGTACGCTCACCGGGCTGCCCGGTCAGCCAGCGGTCAAAACTTTTTTCAACCCCTTCGATCCCCTGTCCATCGATATTGGTGAAACCAATAAGATGGGATGTCACCTGACCGGAAGGATAATAGCGCCGAGACTCCTGCCGCAGGTTAATCCCGGGCAGTTTCAGCTTATGGATATATTCACCGATGGCCGGATTCACCTGGCGCGCCAGATAAACGAAGCGCCCTTTGGGGTTAGCATTGATCTTGGTTGCCAACTGATCCAACGGGATATCAAGGGCGTCAGACAGCGCTTTCCAGCGCGTATCCAGCGTAATGCCGCCGCGTTCGTTGACCTCTTTCGGATCGGCCCAGACGGCATTGACCGGCACGCTAACCGCCAGAGGGCGGCCCGCACGATCGCTAATCATGCCGCGTGCCGTAGGCACTTCCTGCACGCGCAGGGAACGCATATCCCCTTCACGCACCAGTTTGTCTGGATTGATCACCTGTAGGTAAGCAGCACGCGCCATCAAGCCGACCATCGCAAGCAAGATACAGCCGCAAAGCAACGCAAAACGCCAGCTGACAAAGCTGGCCTGATCTTCCTGGCGTTTTAACTTTCCTGTACGAGTTGCTTTCATGCTTACTGATGCCTATTTAGTCATTGCTTAACCACAATATTTTCCTGTGACGGATCAACGTGTCCCATTTGCAATTTTTCCATCGCGATCCGCTCAACGCGGCTATGGTCGCCCAGCGAGTTCTCCTCCAGGATCAAGTTTCGCCATTCGATATCCAATGCATCACGTTCCAGAAGAAGCTGTTCGCGCTCCGCCGTCAGCAGACGGGTACGGTGCGCCGTCGTCACCACAAAAACGGCGGAAACCAGTACGGCAACCATCAACAACATCGGAATCTTTGCATTGCGCAGCAAATCTTCGCCGATGACGCCAACCAGTGTATGCCGTTCATTGCCCATCATGCTGGCAGCCTCTCGGCAAACCGCAGCACGGAGCTACGCGCGCGTGGGTTTTCAGCCACTTCCGCTTCCGAAGGCATCATTTTTCCAGCCGCTTTCAATGTTTGTCCGCCCTGACTGCGCAGTTGCTCTTCCGTTAACGGCAGGCCGGCAGGCACCTGAGGCCCACGGCTCTGGTGACGAATAAACCGTTTTACAATCCGATCTTCCAGCGAATGGAAGCTGATCACCGACAGACGCCCATGCGGAGCTAGCACGCTTAACGCGCCTTCCAGCGCGCGTTCGATCTCTTCCAACTCACTATTGATATAAATGCGGATCGCCTGAAAACTGCGCGTTGCCGGATGTTTATGCTTTTCCCTGATCGGACTGGCCGCCGCGATTAATTCGGCCAGCTCTTTTGTCCGCGTCATCGGCTCTGTGCGGTTACGCTCCACGATGGCGCGGGCAATACGTTTGGCAAAACGCTCTTCGCCGAACGTTTTCAATACCCAGGCGATATCATCGACCTCAGCTTTCATCAGCCATTCGGCGGCAGACAGGCCGCGCGTCGGATCCATGCGCATGTCCAACGGGCCGTCACGCATAAATGAAAACCCGCGTTCAGGGTCGTCAAGCTGGGGGGAGGAAACGCCAAGATCGAGCAGAACGCCATTGATCTGGCCGGTCAGTCCGCGCTCCGCGACATAATCTGCCATGGCGGAAAATGGCCCATGAATAATCGAGAAACGGGGATCGTCAATCGCCTTCGCCGCTTCAATCGCCTGAGGATCGCGATCGATCGCCAGCAGACGGCCTTCCGCGCCCAGTTGAGAAAGGATCAGACGCGAGTGACCGCCGCGGCCAAATGTGCCGTCGAGGTAAATGCCGTCTCTGCGAATGTTCAGGCCGTTGACGGCTTCATCCAGCAGGACTGTCGTGTGTTTATAATTTTCCAGCATGGCTATAGTGATAGATCCTGCAACCGATCAGATAAGGGTTCCTGAGTCGATAGTTCAGCGTCAATATCGTCCCTGACTTGTTGATACCAAGTCTGTTCATCCCACAGTTCAAATTTGTTGAACTGTCCGACTAGCATCACTTCTTTTTTAAGGTTCGCATGCTGCCTTAACGTATTCGCAATCAACAAACGCCCAGCACTATCCATTTGGCACTCGCTGGCATGTCCCAATAACAAACGCTGAACGCGACGTTCAGCGGGATTCATGCTCGATAGGCGAGAAAGTTTTTGTTCAATGATTTCCCATTCAGGCAAGGGATAAAGCAGCAGACAGGGCTGATGAAGGTCAATGGTACAAACCATTTGACCCTGCGTTTCCCCGTTCAGCGTTTCCCGGTATCGGGTGGGCACAGCAAGGCGCCCTTTACTGTCGAGGTTAACCAGCGTAGCCCCACGAAACATACCTGAGTTACCCCTTCATAACCTTTTTCACCACTTTATCCCACAAATTCCCACATTGAAGAGTGTACGGAGGGTATGAAAACCTTGTCAAGCCAGAGCAGACGCGCTTTGGAATTATTTCGGCATGAATTGCGGGCGGCATGGAGGCAAAAAGAATAAGAGCTCAGAATTAATAAAGATTAACGTCATGAAAATTTAAGAGAAATTCACAGTAAAAATGAATCCTTGCAAACAGTTAACCGCGAATTCCGCTGTGTCGATTATTTTTGTCGTCACAAGTTGATACTGAATATAAAGTTTTCCAGAATAGTCTTATCAGTTGAAGGCCTCGAATATCAGGGCCTGCGCCAATCTGTAAAATTATACCGTGATTGTTAACATTTGCTCAACGTCACATTTTTAACCTGAACATCGTCGATTCTTTATTAATCAGCCGATTGACTTTCATTTACGCGCTGACATTAAACACCGTTTTCTGAAAAGAATAATGTATTCAGGAAATGCGCCGAATAAATCACACGCGCCTCGCGGCTAAACAGGTATGAAAAAGAAACCGTATAGTCAGGCAATTTTTAGCGCTCGTCTCTTCATACATTAATAGAATGCGGACCTCACCAAATCACGGCGCGAAAACAATAAATAACACATTGTTTTATAAAAAATTAATTCTATTTATCGCGATAAAAAAACGCCAAAAATGCGACTTAAAAATAAAGTAGCGGCAAAGTACGAAAACCGGGCATAAATAACGATTAATCCCTAGTACCAAGCCAGACAGTCAGTGATGTAAACTATGCAGGTAAAATAAATCACAACAAAAAACCATTCATCGGTAAAAAACCAGTTTATCTGCCCTGGAAATGGAGCGTACAGGTATGTTTTCTTCGACATCGCGCTTGCGAAGTGCTACCGCAGATACCTTCGCACTCGTTGTGTATTGTTTCATCACTGGAATGGCGATTGAAATCATGCTTTCCGGCCTGAGCATTGAGCAATCGCTCTCTTCGCGACTGCTGTCTATTCCCGTTAATATCGTCATTGCCTGGCCATACGGGCTTTATCGCGATCGCGTATTGAGCATGGCGAAACGTTACGGCGGCAACCATTTTCTGGTGCGCAACCTTGCCGACCTGTTTGCTTACGTCAGTTTCCAATCTCCCGTTTATGCGCTTATTCTCTGGAGTATCGGGGCAACAAGCACGCAAATGCTGACAGCGGTCACCAGTAATCTATTGGTGTCGATGGTGATGGGCGTGATATACGGCTATTTTTTGGAATATTGCCGTCGGTTATTTCGGGTCGCATTGCCATAAATGCATTGAGAAAAATAAGCGCCATAGCAACCTATGGCGCAGTCAGATAAAAAAGAGATCAGCCGCGGTTCAGCGCGCCGCGGCGATACAGGTTTCGCCGGATACGATTCAAACCGGGCTTCGGTTTTTTTGGCTCATCCAGACTGGCCAGTACCAGTTCCAGCACGCGCTCCGCAACTTCACGGTGGCGCTGAGCAACGGATAACACCGGGCACTCCAGATAATCCAACAGTTCGTTATCCCCAAAGGTCGCAATGGCCAAATTGCTCGGCAAACGCCCGTTAATCTTCAGGTTGACGTCCATCACCCCCTGCAATAGCGGGAATGAGGTGGTGAACAGCGCTTCAGGCATAGGATGCCTTTTCAAATAATCCATAAATGCGGCGGCGGCGGCGGCGCGTTCATAGCTATTGGAATAAAGATAATTCACCTCACGCGGATCGCCCGCCCACGCCTGACGGAACCCCTGTTCACGCAGAAAACTGACGGAAAGCTCAGGTAAGGCGCCAAGATACAGTACCGATTTCGCGGGCATTTTCCTTAATTCTTGCGCCAGCATCTCGGCATCTTCAAGGTCGGCGCCTACCACGCTGGTAAAGTGCTCGCGATCCAATGCACGGTCCAGTGCGATGATCGGCAGGCGACCGTTGGCCCAGCGCTGATAGAAGGGATGCTCAGGCGGTAGCGCGGTTGAAACGATAATCGCATCAACCTGACGCTGTAGCAGATGCTCAATACAGCGCATCTCGTTGTCTGGCTGATCCTCGGAACAGGCAATTAAGAGCTGATACCCACGCTGTCTGGCCTGCCGCTCCAGATAGTTGGCTATACGGGTATAGCTGGTGTTTTCCAGATCGGGGATGACCAGACCAATTGAACGCGTGCGGCCAGCGCGTAATCCAGCAGCGACGGCGTTGGGATGATAATTATATTCCCTGACGACAGCCATCACCTTCTCAACGGTCTTATCGCTCACGCGATATTGTTTGGCTTTCCCATTAATCACATAGCTGGCAGTAGTGCGTGAAACACCCGCAAGACGCGCGATTTCATCCAGTTTCACGTTAACCCCTTAGTAAGCCGGATAAATAAATAGAGTGATGACCATAACATCATCATGGAGATAGCGTAGATCTAACCGCAGAAGCTTTTGGACGGCAACTGCTTTTATCACGTTCCACACATATTTCAAGCCATCACGCAATCATGGACATCTTGTATTCTGAAATATATTAAGTCTATTAAGATAGGAAAAACTAAAAAAGCCCAATAGTGATTATCGGGCTTTTTCACAGAGAACGCAGTGTAAACGTCGTTTAACGCATGATCTTATCGCCGCGCGATACGCCGACGATCCCTGAGCGGGCGGCTTCTACAACTTCAGCGACGTCACGCACGGCGCTGAGAAAGGCATCCAATTTATCGCTGGTGCCGGCAAGCTGTACGGTATAAAGCGACGCGGTGACATCCACGATCTGGCCGCGGAAAATATCGGCGCAGCGTTTCACCTCTTCCCGCCCATAGCCTGTGGCCTGAACCTTTACCAACATGATCTCACGTTCAACGTGCGCACCTTGTCCCAGTTCACTGACCCGCAGCACATCCACCAGCTTGTGCAGTTGCTTTTCGATCTGCTCCAACACTTTCTCATCCCCTACCGTCTGGATGGTCATACGAGACAGGGTAGGATCTTCGGTGGGAGCGACCGTCAGGCTTTCGATGTTGTAACCCCGTTGGGAAAACAGACCGACGACGCGTGACAAGGCCCCTGATTCATTCTCAAGTAATACTGATAAAATCCGCCGCATGATCAGGTCCTCTCCGTTTTGCTCAGCCACATTTCATCCATCGCGCCGCCGCGAATCTGCATGGGGTATACATGCTCGCTGCTATCGATATTGATATCGACAAACACCAGACGATCTTTCTGCGCCAGCGCTTGCGACAGCTTACTTTCCAATTCATCCGGCGTGTTGATGGAAATCCCAATGTGGCCGTATGCTTCAGCCAGCTTGACGAAATCCGGTAATGATTCCATATAGGAACTGGAATGGCGGCCAGAATAGATCATGTCCTGCCACTGTTTCACCATACCCAGAAAACGGTTATTGAGGTTAATCACCACCACGGGCAAATCGTATTGCAGCGCCGTCGAGAGCTCCTGAATATTCATCTGAATACTGCCGTCGCCGGTGACGCAAATCACCGTTTCTTCCGGCAGTGCGAGCTTGATGCCCAGCGCCGCCGGCAGGCCGAAGCCCATCGTCCCCAGTCCGCCGGAGTTCACCCAGCGACGCGGTAAATCGAAAGGATAATACAGCGCGGCGAACATCTGGTGCTGGCCGACGTCCGAGGCCACATAGGCTTTACCTTCCGTCAGCCGATGCAGCGTTTCAATCACCGCCTGCGGTTTAATCTTGTCGCCTTCAGTGCTGTATTTCAGGCAGCGGCGTGCACGCCATTGTTCGATCCTCTGCCACCAGTCGCGAAGCGCATCGAACTGCTGCTGCGGAGCATCCTGTTCCAGCAGATCCAGCATCAGGCTTAATACCTGTTTCGCATCGCCGACGATGGGAATATCCGCGCTGACCGTTTTGGAAATCGACGCGGGATCGATATCGATGTGCAGTACCGTCGCATTCGGGCAGTACTTCGCCAGATTATTCGTCGTTCGATCGTCGAAACGCACGCCGACGGCGAAAATCACATCGGCGTGATGCATCGCCATGTTCGCTTCATACGTCCCGTGCATCCCCAGCATGCCGAGGCATTGCCGATGCGTTCCGGGAAAGCCGCCCAGCCCCATCAGCGAGGTTGTCACCGGCAGGTTAAGCTTCTCCGCCAGCGTCAGCAGCTCTTCGTGACACTCTGCGTTAATCACGCCGCCGCCGCTGTAGATAATCGGCTTTTCTGCCGCCAGCAGGGTTTGTAGCGCGCGGCGGATCTGGCCTTTGTGTCCCTGTACCGTCGGATTATAGGAGCGCATGCTGACGCTGTCGGGATAAACGTACGGCAGCTTATTCGCGGGATTCATGATGTCTTTCGGCAGATCGACCACCACGGGACCCGGACGCCCGCTGGACGCCAGATAAAACGCTTTTTTCAGGATCGTCGGGACATCTTCGGTCTGCTTGACCAGAAAGCTGTGCTTCACGATAGGACGGGAAATGCCCACCATGTCGCACTCCTGAAAGGCATCATAGCCAATCAGCGAAGTGGCAACCTGACCGGACAACACCACCATAGGAATCGAGTCCATATAAGCGGTAGCGATACCCGTGATCGCATTTGTTGCACCGGGACCGGAGGTGACCAATACCACGCCGACGTCGCCCGTCGCACGCGCATAGCCATCAGCCATATGAACCGCGCCTTGCTCATGGCGCACCAAAATATGCTCAATACCGCCAACCGTATGCAGGGCGTCGTAAATATCCAGTACCGCACCGCCCGGATAACCGAACACATGTTTTACGCCCTGATCGATCAACGATCGGACCACCATTTCGGCGCCTGACAACATCTCCATGGGTTTGCCTCTATTTGTTCAGAAGACGGAATCCGTTTCTGTATTGACCGGGGGATCCCCGCGCTCACGTTGTATTCACACTGTTAATATTTAGAACAAGAATACGGAATATCATAGGGGTTAATGATAACCCATTAACATAACGTGAGATTATGACGCAGATAAACGGCAAAAAACCACCGCTCTTAATTTAGCCAAGGGGAAATAGAACGTGATGGAAAAAAGAACTGAGATAAAATACTAACCGGGAACCATCAGACCTGATAGATCGTCCACAAAGGCCATAAATTACAGAGTGAAATCTTGAGGCCGACAACCCCGTTTCCTGAAAAGAAAAGGGGTTGTCGGCCTCAACGCCATCAGGATTCCGCGTACATCGCATCGATCTCCAGCTGATAACGCTGGTTGATCACTTTCCGACGTAGCTTGAGCGTTGGCGTCAGTTCGCCTTCCGCCATTGAAAACGGCACGGGCAACAGCGTAAATTTTTTTACCTGCTCGACCCGGGAAAACTCTTTTTGCATCTCTATCAGACGCTGCTCAAACAGCTCGATAATATGGCTATGGCGCAACAGCTCCAGACGATCGTGATACTTCAGATTGATGGAACGGGCGTAATCTTCCAGCGCCTCGAAACAGGGCACAATCAGCGCGGAGACGTATTTACGCGTATCCGCGATAATCGCCACCTGTTCAATAAAACGATCCTGTCCCAGCGTCCCTTCCAAATGCTGCGGGGCAATATATTTCCCGCCCGAGGTTTTCATCAGATCTTTCAGCCGTTCAGTAATAAACAAATTACCGTTGGCATCCAGTTCTCCCGCATCGCCGGTTTTCAGCCAGCCGTCTTCGGTAAAAGCCTCCGCGGTTTCCTTAGGACGATGGAAATAACCGCGCATCATGGTCGCGCCACGTACCTGGATCTCATTCTCCGCGCCAATACGTACATCAATGCCCGGCAGCGGCGTGCCAATCGAGCCTAAACGGAAGTGGTTTTCTTCCCAGCAGGAAACCGTGGCACAGGTTTCGGTCATGCCGTAACCATAGATGATGCGGATCCCGATCGAGCGGAAAAACAGAATGATGTTGTCATCCAGTCGCGCCCCCGCAGCGGGCATAAAGCGAATCTCGCCCCCCAGAAGCTGGCGCAGTTTCCCTAACACCAGACGGTCGGCATAGCGATGCATGATGCGGCGGAAGAAACGCTCTTTTTTCGCCGCCTGACTAGCCAGAAAAACCTGGCGTCCCTGCGAGACAGCCCAGTTGAAAAGCCGTTGGCGATACCACGGCGCCTGAGCCACTTTTTCATGAATTGCGCTATAAACTTTCTCATAAAAACGCGGGACGGCGCACATCACCGTCGGCTTCACCGCCTGCATCGCAGCACGCACCTGACTGGTATCGCCGAGGTACACGTTCTGTGCGCCACAGTGCATCACAAAGAAACTCCAGGCGCGCTCAAATACGTGGGAAAGCGGTAAGAAACTGAGGGAAACATCGTTTTCCGACATGCTTAAGCGACCGTCGTGCAGCTTAAGCTGCGTCGCCATATTGGCGTAATCAAGCATGACACCTTTCGGCTCACCCGTCGTGCCGGAGGTATAGATCAGCGTGAACAAATCGCTGAGATCGCGATGATCAATACGTCTTTGCCATTCATCACGCCAGAAATCTTCAACCGCCTGCGCTTCAAATTCATGCAGTGATTGCACGATATCGCTGCCACGCAGATTTACCCCGTCATCCATCACAATGATGTGCCGCAGTTGCGGGCAAGCGTCACGAAGCGTCAGTAGCGTATCCAGTTGTTCCTGACTGCCGACAAAAATAGTACGGATATCCGCATCATTGATAATGAACGCCGCCTGTGTCGCCGTATTCGTGGCATAAATGGGGACGCTGACCGCACGCAGATGCAGCAAGGCCAGATCGGCCAGCGACCAGTTCATCGAGTTATGAGAAAAAATGGCCACCCGTTCCTGAACATCCACGCCCAGCGCTAACAGCGCGCTGGCGATACGCTGAATGCGCTGCCCGGCCTGCGTCCAGGTCAGTTGCCGCTCGCACGCAGGCGTCCATTCGCGCAGCGCGATACGCCCCGCGCAGTGATTGATCCTATCCTGAACCCGGTGTACCACATGGTATGGCTGTAAATGATTAGTCATCTGTAAAAGAATTTGATAAGAGAAATTTTTGAAAACGTTTCAGAGTACAACTGTACATTATTTGGCGTGCAGTCTACCGGCATGGTTCAAAACCGCAACGATCTTTCGTTGATTGGTCGTGGGCCATCGCCGCGATACTTGATGCACGTCACATCAATCAAACGTTGACATAACCCTGATAATCGCGTACCAATAAAGCCATATCAATTTTAGATGGTGAGATACTGTGTTCAATTTTACTGTTCTACTAAGCCTACTACTAAACGCATCTTTCTTGCGCGGTAGGCTTGTGGACAGAACCCGGAACTAGGTTTCTCCCACTCGATAAAAAACCCGCGCTGATGCGCGGGTTTTTTTTTACTCGCCAGGCGCCAAGTACAAGCAAACACGACAAGGAACTATCCGATGAGCGAGCAAGTCATTATTTTTGATACCACATTACGCGATGGTGAACAGGCCTTACAGGCAAGTCTGAGTGTAAAAGAAAAGCTGCAAATCGCCCTCGCGCTGGAGCGTATGGGCGTTGACGTCATGGAGGTCGGCTTTCCCGTATCATCCCCCGGGGATTTCGAATCCGTGCAGACCATCGCCCGCAATATTAAAAACAGTCGTGTTTGCGGCCTGACGCGGTGCGTCGAAAAAGACATCGATGTCGCGGCAGAAGCGCTGCGCGTGGCAGACGCTTTCCGCATCCACACCTTTATCGCGACCTCACCGATGCACATCGCCACCAAGCTGCGCAGCACGCTGGATGACGTGATCGAACGCGCCATTTACATGATCAAACGCGCACGTAACTATACAGACGACGTGGAATTTTCCTGCGAAGATGCGGGACGCACGCCAATCCCCGATCTGTGTCGCGTGGTTGAAGCCGCCATCAACGCCGGCGCCCGCACCATTAACATACCGGATACCGTCGGCTATACGATGCCGCATGAGTTCGGCAACATCATCTCGTCTTTATATCAACACGTTCCGAATATCGATAAAGCCATTATTTCTGTTCACACCCACGACGATCTGGGGCTGGCGGTCGGCAACGCCATGGCGGCGGTTCACGCAGGCGCGCGTCAGGTAGAAGGCACATTGAACGGTATCGGAGAACGTGCCGGTAACTGTTCACTGGAAGAAATCATCATGGCGATCAAAACCCGCCATAACATCCTGAATGTACATACCAATATCAATCATCAGGAAATCTACCGCACCAGCCAACTGGTCAGCCAAATCTGTAATATGCCTATCCCCGCCAACAAGGCGGTCGTGGGCGCCAACGCCTTCGCCCACTCTTCCGGTATTCACCAGGATGGCGTGCTGAAGAACCGTGAAAACTACGAAATCATGACGCCGGAATCCATCGGCCTGAAAGAAGTCCAGTTGAACCTGACGTCCCGTTCTGGCCGTGCCGCGGTGAAACACCGCATGGAAGAGATGGGCTATCAGGAAAGCGATTACAATCTGGACGATCTGTACGCCGCCTTCCTGAAACTGGCGGATAAAAAAGGTCAGGTCTTTGATTACGATCTGGAAGCGCTGGCCTTTATCAACCGTCAGCAGGAGGAGTCTGAGTTTTATCACCTGGACTATTTCAGCGTGCAGTCCGGCTCCAGCGTGATGGCGACCGCCTCTGTCAAACTGGTTTGTGGTGAAGAAACCCAGTCAGAAGCGGCGACGGGGAATGGCCCGGTGGATGCCGTTTATCAGGCGATCAACCGCATTACGGGTTATCAGATTTCGCTGGTTAAATACCAACTGACCGCTAAAGGTCAGGGCCGTGATGCGCTGGGTCAGGTTGATATCGTCGCGGATTATCAGGGGCGTCGTTTCCACGGCGTCGGTTTGGCGACGGATATCGTTGAATCTTCCGCGCAGGCAATGGTAAATGTATTAAACAACATTAAGCGTGCTCAGCAGGTAGAAAAAGAAATTCAACGTCTGCAACAGCACAATAGCCAACAACAAAACGACAGCAAACAACAAAACAATCAGGAAACAGTGTGATGACAAAGAGCTACCATATCGCCGTTTTACCCGGAGACGGCATTGGCCCGGAAGTAATGGCACAGGCCCACAAAGTACTGGACGAGGTACGTCAGCGTTTTGGCATCCGCATCACGACCAGTGAATATGACGTCGGCGGTATCGCCATTGACCGTCAGGGTACTCCACTGCCGCAGGCGACCGTTGCAGGCTGTGAGCAGGCCGATGCTATCCTGTTCGGTTCCGTCGGCGGCCCGAAATGGGAGCACCTGCCGCCGGCAGAACAGCCGGAGCGCGGTGCGCTGTTACCTCTGCGTAAGCACTTCAAACTGTTCAGCAATCTGCGTCCTGCGCGTCTGTATCAGGGGCTGGAAGCGTTTTGTCCGCTGCGTAGCGACATCGCCGCGCAAGGCTTTGATATTCTGTGCGTCCGCGAACTGACCGGCGGGATCTATTTCGGCCAGCCGAAAGGTCGTGAAGGTAGCGGCCAGTATGAACGCGCGTTCGATACCGAGGTGTATCACCGTTTCGAGATTGAGCGCATCGCGCATATCGCGTTTGAATCCGCGCGTAAGCGTCGCGGCATCGTGACGTCCATCGATAAAGCGAATGTACTGCAAAGCTCGATTCTGTGGCGTGAGATCGTCACTGAAGTCGCTAAAGCCTATCCAGACGTGAAGCTCTCCCACCTGTATATCGATAACGCGACGATGCAGTTAATCAAAGATCCGGCTCAGTTTGACGTCATGCTGTGTTCTAACCTGTTCGGCGACATTCTGTCCGACGAATGCGCGATGATCACGGGATCAATGGGCATGCTGCCTTCCGCCAGCCTGAACGAGCAAGGCTTTGGCCTGTACGAGCCCGCGGGCGGTTCCGCACCGGATATCGCCGGGAAAGACATTGCCAACCCGATTGCGCAGATTCTGTCGCTGGCGCTGCTGCTGCGCTACAGCCTGGGTGCGGACGATGCCGCAGAGGCGATCGAGAAAGCGGTCAATACCGCACTGGCTGAAGGCTATCGTACCGCCGATCTGGCAAGCGCCAGCGAGGCTATCGGCACCAATGCAATGGGCGACGTAATTGCGCGTTTTGTGGCACAAGGGGCATAACCATGGGTAAGACGTTATATCAAAAATTGTTCGACGCACACGTGGTTCATGAAGCACCGAACGAAACGCCGCTGTTGTATATCGACAGACATCTGGTACACGAAGTGACCTCCCCGCAGGCCTTCGACGGTCTGCGGGCGATGGGCCGCAAGGTTCGCCAACCGGGGAAAACCTTCGCGACGATGGACCACAATGTCTCCACGCTGACCAAGGACATCAATGCCAGCGGCGAAATGGCACGGATTCAAATGCAGGAATTAATCAAGAACTGTGCGGAATTCGGCGTTCAGCTGTATGACCTGAACCATCCGTATCAGGGCATCGTGCACGTTATCGGCCCGGAACAGGGGATGACGCTGCCGGGGATGACCATCGTCTGTGGTGATTCGCATACCGCAACGCACGGGGCGTTTGGTTCACTGGCTTTCGGCATCGGTACGTCGGAAGTGGAACATGTGCTGGCGACGCAAACCCTGAAGCAGGGCCGCGCCAAAACCATGAAAATTGAAGTCACTGGCGACGCCCCACATGGCATTACCGCAAAAGACATCGTGCTGGCTATCATCGGTAAAACCGGCAGCGCGGGCGGCACCGGACACGTGGTGGAGTTCTGCGGTCAGGCCATTCGCGCGCTGAGCATGGAAGGTCGCATGACGCTGTGCAACATGGCGATAGAGATGGGGGCGAAAGCCGGTCTGGTTGCGCCAGATGAAACCACGTTCAACTACCTGAAAGGTCGCCAGTTTGCGCCGAAAGACGCCGACTGGGACGCCGCCGTCGCCTACTGGAAGACGCTGAAGTCGGATGACGACGCGCAGTTCGACACGGTTGTCACGCTGGACGCCGCCCAGATTGCGCCTCAGGTCACCTGGGGCACCAACCCCGGCCAGGTGATCGCCGTCAATCAGGCAATCCCCAACCCTGACTCTTTCAGCGATCCGGTAGAGCGTGCCTCTGCCGCCAAAGCGCTGGCTTATATGGATCTGCAACCCGGCATTAAACTGACCGATGTGAAGATCGATAAAGTCTTCATTGGCTCCTGTACCAACTCGCGTATCGAAGATTTGCGCGCGGCGGCAGAAATCGCCAAAGGGCGTAAAGTCGCGGCGGGCGTTCAGGCGATTGTCGTCCCCGGCTCCGGCCCGGTGAAAACCATGGCGGAACTGGAAGGTCTGGACAAAGTCTTTATCGAAGCGGGCTTCGAATGGCGTTTGCCGGGCTGTTCCATGTGTCTGGCGATGAACAACGACCGCCTGAATCCCGGCGAACGCTGCGCATCAACCAGCAACCGTAACTTTGAAGGCCGTCAGGGTCGCGCTGGCCGCACCCATCTGGTCAGCCCGGCAATGGCCGCTGCCGCTGCGGTCACCGGTCGTTTTGCCGACATCCGCGAATTGAATTAAGAGAGAAACCCACATGGCTAAATTTATTCAACACACGGGTCTGGTGGTTCCTCTGGATGCCGCTAACGTCGATACCGATGCAATTATTCCTAAGCAGTTTCTGCAAAAGGTGACGCGTACCGGCTTCGGTCAACATCTGTTTCACGACTGGCGCTTTCTGGACGATGCGGGTCAACAGCCCAACCCTGAGTTTGTGCTGAACAAACCGCATTACAAAGGGGCAAGCATTCTGCTGGCGCGGGAAAACTTCGGCTGCGGCTCTTCCCGTGAGCACGCGCCGTGGGCGCTGACCGATTACGGTTTCAAAGTCGTTATCGCCCCGAGCTTCGCCGATATCTTCTACGGTAACTCGTTTAACAACCAGCTGTTGCCGGTGAAGTTGAGCGATGAGGAAGTGGACGAACTGTTCAAGCTGGTTGACGAGCAGGAAGGGATTAATTTCACCGTCGATCTGGAAAATCAGGTCGTTCAGGCGGGCAATAAAAGTTACCCGTTTGAAATCGACAGTTTCCGCCGTCACTGCATGATCAACGGCTTAGACAGCATCGGCCTGACGCTGCAACATGAAGCGTCGATTACCGAGTATGAAAAGAATCAGCCTGCGTTTCTGCACTGATGGGATAGCACTGATAAACCGAAGCCCGCAAGTCGTCTAGTCTTGCGGGCTTTACTGTATAAAAAAAACCAGCGAAAAACTCGCTGGCTGGTGAAACGTCACCATTACTCAGAATGCTGTTTTCATCCCCTTATAGCCAATGGCGGTACTCGTCATCAGACATCTCTTGCAGGTGCCACTGCGTCGCCAGCTGTAATAATGCAATACGCTGTTGAGGAGACATCCAACGCCACCACGTCGCCTTAGCGGTTGATAAGTAGGTACGATAGAATTGATATAAACGGGAAATCGCCATAAGCCACCTCCTCTCTTTCCTTGCTACAGAGTATCGACGTAATATAGGAAAAGATAAATTGATGACTTTCCCACATGGAGTTCCTCTTTTATGCCATCACCCCGACTACAGCAGCAGTTCATCCGTCTGTGGCAACATTTTCAGGGACAAACCACCGACACCACGTTGCAGGAACTCACGGGCGTTTTGCACTGTTCACGCCGCCATATCCGCTCGCTGTTGAACGCCATGCAGCAAGAAGGCTGGCTCATCTGGCAGGCTGAAGCGGGAAGAGGAAAGCGCTCGCAGCTCACCTTTGTCTATACCGGTTTAGCGCTACAGCAGCAGCGCGCAGAGGATTTGCTGGAACAGGACCATATCGATCAACTGGTGCAGTTGGTGGGAGATAAAGAAGCGGTACGCCAGATGTTACTCACTCATCTGGGGCGTAGCTTCCGGCAGGGGAAACATATTCTGCGCATTCTCTATTATCGCCCATTGCGAAATTTGCAGCCCGGCTCGGCGCTGCGGCGTTCAGAAATGCACATCGCGCGACAAATTTTCAGCGGGTTGACCAATATAAATGAGGAAAATGGGGAACTTAAACCCGATCTGGCCCATCATTGGCAGATGCTGTCGCCGCTGCACTGGCGCTTTTATCTGCGTCCTGCCATCCGCTTCCATCACGGTCGTGAACTCACGATGGATGATGTCATTACCTCTCTCAAACGCCTCGCCGTCTGGCCGCTGTTTTCGCACCTTACAGCCGTTACGTCACCGATGCCCTTCGTGATTGATATCCAACTGAGCTGCCCGGACAAATGGTTGCCCTGGCTCTTAGGCAGCGCACACGCCATGATTTTGCCGCAGGAGTGGCAAACGCTAGCGGATTTTGCCCAACACCCGATCGGCACCGGCCCTTACGCCGTAGTGCGCAATAACCATAACCAATTGAAGATCCGCGCGTTTGATGATTATTTCGGCTACCGGGCGCTGATTGATGAGGTCAACATCTGGGTACTGCCAGATGAACCCGAAGAAGCGCCGCTCTCCGTGCAATTCCAGTCTGATGACTCTCACCACGAACAGTTGGAAAGCCGAATGGAGGAAGGCTGCTATTTCCTGCTGTTTGATAAACGCTCGCCGCTGGCCAAACGCCCGGAGATCCGCCGCTGGCTCTGGCAGGTGTTTAACCCGATTTCGCTGCTCAGCCGTGCCGATGCCGGCCACCAGCGTGACTGGTCCCCCGCGTACAGCCTGCTGCCTCGTTGGCACCATCATCCCTCAGACAAACGCCAGCCCGTGCCGACAGGGCTTACCCGCATTACGATCGCCTTTTATCATGAGCACCCGGAATACCGCATATTAAGCGAGATTATTCGCACGCTGCTGGCGGAATATGGCATCACGCTTGATGTCCAGACGGTCAGCTACGAAGACTGGTATCAGGGCAATGCCAGCAGCGATCTCTGGTTTAGCAGCGTGAACTGCTACTTACCCATCGAATTCTCTCTGTTCGCAGCGCTCTACGAGCTTCCGCTGGTGCAGCACTGTCTGGACGACGATCTGCATGCCGATGCAGAGCAGTGGCGTAATCACACGCTGCCGATGGCGGAGTGGTGTGAAAAGCTGATCGCCAGCGGTCAGGTGCATCCTTTACTGCACCACTGGCTGCAACTGCAAGGACAGCGCAGTATGCGCGGCGTCAGGATGAATATGCTCGGCTGGTTTGATTTTAAATCCGCCTGGTTCGCGCCGCCGGAATCGTAACTGCATCTGAAAAAGTGCGGGGCAAATTGCATCGCGCCGCACTCTTCCGCCTATTTTTGCAACTGCATCCGTAAAAAATGCTCGACGTTGACCGTCTCGTAGCCATTACGCTCATTGAATGTGCCGGATTTGTCCCACCACATCCCCTCCCCCAAAGCGAACGCAGCTCGGTAGCGCGCCATTACGTCCTCTGGAGCAACCTTCAGATCCGCACGTAATTTATCCAGAGTCCATACTGTCTTCTCAAACGTCTTCCCGGTGACACGTTCAACAACATCGGCAAGCTGCCCGTATGAGAGGGTGTCACCTGCCACATAGACTACTTCATTAGCCACTCGTGGTTCAGCCAGCAAGATTTCCGTCGTGAGCCAGCCAATATCTTCGGGGATCGTCACGGTCACTTTGGTCTCCCAACTTCCCAGAGCGTGAAGGGTGCCACGCTCCAGATCCACCACATCGAAGGCGGGTTCAAACAGGAAACTCGTGAACATACCGGTCGAAACAATCACCCATTCGGTCCTCGATTGGCTACGCAGCAACTGCCTTACGTCGTACTGTTCATCAAACACCGGATGGCCGCTGTTTCGGCCAACGACGTCATAATCAACACCAAATTGCCAGGGGAAATAGCGCGCGACGTCGGCAGCCAACACCGCTCTGGTTATTTTCATCTGTGTGCCTGGCCCTGCAACGAATCCCGAACAGTTCAACACCGTTTTATAATTCCTGAAAAGCGCTGTCAGGGCGTGTTCATCGCAAGCCAGATCGAACCCTATCACGTCAATCCCCAGTGCGCGGAGTTCAGTCAGTATTGCCATCCCCTGCACCGACGGATCGTTAATTGTGCCCGGTGAAACGAGCGCCGTGACCGACAACTGCAAGGCTCGCGCACGCGGTGCGAGAGCACGCAATACCGCCATACCGAGTTGCCCTGCGCCAAGCACAAGAATATCTTTCAACGCGGATCCTCTGTCATTCACTGTTTAACTCCTTAAAAATTTCAAATTATCTCTATCACAGGGAGCGGTGAAACTTCCCTATACATTCAGTGTGAAAACATGCCTCTGGTCTGATAACACAAGTCATTATCAGAACATTCAGAGACCGGGGGTTATGTTATACAAGAATGCGCGCATGATAAGATTCAGCCAGATCACTTCATAATTTGAAAAAATACAATAATGAAGCGATCTGGAAAATATGCCGTATACCTGTCTTATTCATGTTTCATCACAAAATGGGGAGATCATCGTATGGATCGGTTTCAGGCCATGGAAACATTCGTCCGTGTAGTCGATGCGGGGAGTTTCAAAAAAGCGGCGGAAACAATGCATGTTTTGCCCTCTACCGTAACCCGCAGCATCAAGGAACTTGAATCACATCTGGGTGCCCGGTTACTCAACCGAACCACGCGAGCACTCAGTATTACGGATGTTGGCCTACGCTATTACGACAGTTGTAAAACGATCTTGCGTGATGTACATGCGGCAGAAAGCGTAACGGCACAGCAAAAAGGGGAACTGAACGGCACAATCAGAATCGGGGCTCCCCCGTCTCTGGCCAAAAACTTCCTTATTCCGGCACTGCCAGACTTCTGTGAACGTCATCCTGGAATCAGGTTAGACTTCCACCTGAGTGATGCCACTGTGGATATTGTCCAGCATGGTATCGATTGTGTCATCAGAACAGGAGAACCGCCGCTATCGCGACTGGTCGCACGACGCCTCGGTGCATTCCATTGGTATATTTGCGCTTCCCCGCGCTATCTTGAACAGCATGGACACCCCGTAACACCGGACTCGCTAAAAGATCACGCCGCAGTGGGGTATATCCACAGCCGAACGGGTCGTTCAACTCGCTGGGGGTTTCATGATGAAGCGCACACCGTAGCGATGCCGAGAGCAGGACAGATCAGCGTAAATGACACGGACGCCTATGTCGCCGCTGGCGTAGCCGGTTTGGGTCTGATACGCATTGCCAGCTATATGGTGCGCCAGCCGCTTTCTGATGGACACCTTGTCAGGCTGTTACCTGATTTCGAGGCACCGCTTGAACCCATTTTCATCCTCTACCCGCAGAGCCGCCATCTTTCTCCGGCAATTCGCGCCTTTATCGACTGGTGTACAGCGCGAATCGAGCAGGAGGGCATAAAGTGGTGAATGTCTCCCAATAATCATCGGCGCGGTCTCCTACTGCGGTCATACCACGGCGTCTGCCTGAGCATACAGGACGGGTTTGATTTTAAATCCGCCTGATTCACACCGCCGGAACGCCGGTAGCCTTTCACTGTCCGACGATACCCTTTACAATGAAGCCGTTCTCAACGGGGTGCGAAAAATGTTCGCTGAGAAGATACCCGTCGAACCTGATCCGGTTAATACCGGCGAAGGGATTTGAGAGTGCTCATCGCCGCCTCAAAATCCTTTGCCACCCTATGATTCTCAGGAGTGCAAAGCGTGTTTAATCAACGATTACGTCGTTCAGCCGCCGTGCTGAAAGCCAGCCTGTCTTGCCTATTGCTACTCTCCGCGTCGGCCATCGCCAAGCCTGTGCTTACCGTCTATACCTATGACTCATTCGCGTCCGAGTGGGGGCCGGGTCCCGTCATCAAGACCGCGTTTGAAAAAGAGTGCGAGTGCGAACTGAATTTCGTCGCGCTGGAGGATGGCGCTGCGCTGCTGAACCGTCTGCGCATGGAAGGCAAGAACAGCAAAGCAGACATCATTTTGGGGCTGGACAACAACCTGTTGCAGGCCGCGCAACAAACCGGCCTGTTTACGCCGCACAACCTGGACACCAGCGCCATTACGGTGCCGGGCGGCTGGAACAATAAAACGTTTGTCCCCTACGACTATGGCTATTTCGCCTTCGTGTATAACAAAGACTCGCTGAAGAACCCGCCGAAAAGCCTGCATGAACTGGTGGACGGCAACGCACCGTGGAAGGTGATCTATCAGGACCCGCGTACCAGTACGCCGGGGCTGGGTCTGCTGCTGTGGATGCAAAAAGTGTACGGCGACGATGCGCCGCAAGCCTGGCAGAAGCTGGCGAAAAAAACCGTTACCGTCACCAAAGGCTGGAGCGAAGCCTACGGTCTGTTCCTGAAAGGGGAAGCGGATCTGGTGCTGAGCTACACCACCTCGCCGGCCTATCACATCATCGAAGAGAAAAAGGACAACTACGCGGCGGCCACCTTCAGCGAAGGCCACTACCTGCAAATTGAGATTGCCGGGCAGTTGGCTTCAAGCAAGGATCCCGAGCTGGCAAAACGCTTTATGCAGTTCATCCTGAGCCCAACCTTCCAGCAGGTTATTCCCACGACGAACTGGATGTATCCGGTCATTAAGACTGAACTGCCAGCGGGCTTCGCGGCGCTCGCGGTACCGGAAAACGCCATGCAGTTCAGTGCGCAGGACGTCGCCGACCACAGGACACAATGGATTCAGGCATGGCAACGCGCCGTCAGCCACTAATCGGCGGACGCCTGTGGCCGGGGTTACTGGCCGCAACGCTGTTAATTTCCGTTGCGATCCTGGCTTTCGGCGCGCTGTGGCGACAGGCGCCCGACAGCCAGTGGCACACGCTATGGCATGACCGCTATCTCTGGCATGTGATTCGGTTTACCTTCTGGCAGGCGTTGCTCTCCGCGCTGCTGTCTACTGTTCCGGCTATCTTTCTCGCCAGAGCGCTATACCGACGGCGCTTTCCCGGCTACCACTGGCTGTTGCGCCTGTGCGCGATGACGCTGGTGCTCCCGGTGCTGGTGGCCGTCTTCGGCCTGCTCAGCGTTTATGGTCGGCAAGGCTGGCTGGCCGCCGCGCTGGGCTGGTTTGATCTGCAATACACCTTTTCCCCCTATGGATTGCAAGGCATCCTGCTGGCGCATGTGTTCTTCAACCTGCCGCTGGCGACCCGACTGATGTTACAGGCGCTGGAAGGCATTGCCACCGAGCAGCGCCAATTGGCGGCCAATCTGGGTATGAACGGCTGGCAGCATTTTCGCCTGCTGGAATGGCCCGTACTGCGCCGACAGATTTTACCCACCGGCGCGCTGATTTTTATGCTCTGTTTTGCCAGCTTCGCCACGGTTCTGGCGCTGGGCGGCGGCCCGCGGGCGACCACGATCGAGCTGGCCATCTATCAGGCCCTAACGTTTGATTACGATCCGGCGCGCGCAGCGCTGTTGGCATTAATTCAGATGGTCTGTTGTCTCGGTTTAGTGCTGCTCAGCCAGCGACTGGGCCGCATTCTTCCTGTCAGCAGCACCCAACTGCTGGCATGGCGTAATCCGCAGGATAGCGCCTTCAGCCGTTTTACCGATGCCCTGCTGATTAGCGCCCTGCTCCTGCTGGTCGTTCCCCCCTTGCTGGCGGTGGTGGTGGATGGCGTAAACCGCTCATTAGTCTCCGTGCTGCAACAGCCCGTGCTCTGGCAAACGCTGTTGACCTCGCTGCGTATTGCTTTAGGCGCAGGATTGCTGTGTCTGGTTCTGACCATGATGCTGCTCTGGAGCAGTCGCGAGCTCAAGTTACGCCAGAAGCCGCTCTGCGGACAGCTGATGAACCTGAGCGGTATGCTCATCCTCGCCATGCCCGGTATTGTGCTGGCAACCGGTTTTTTCCTGCTGCTGAATAACAGCATTGGCTTGCCGCAATCACCTTACGCGCTGGTGGTGTTCACGAATGCGTTAATGGCCATCCCCTACGCGCTCAAAGTGCTGGAAAACCCGATGCTGGACGTCGCCGCTCGTTACAACCGCCTCTGCACATCGCTGGATATTCGCGGCTGGCAACGGCTGAAGCTGATCGAACTCGCGGCGTTGAAACAGCCGCTGGCGCAGGCGCTGGCTTTTGCCTGCGTGCTGTCGATCGGTGATTTCGGCGTCATCGCGCTGTTCGGCAATGAGCAATTCCGCACGCTGCCGTTTTATCTTTATCAACAGATCGGCGCCTATCGCAGCGCTGATGGCGCAGTCACGGCGCTGCTGTTGATGCTGCTGTGCTTTCTATTATTTACCCTGATTGAAAAACTGGCAGGCCGTCATGATCGCGCTTGAGAAACTGACTTACTTCTATCAGCACTTGCCCATGCGTTTTGATTTTCACGTCAACGCGGGAGAACGCATTGCCATTCTCGGTCCCAGCGGCGCGGGCAAGAGCACGCTGCTGAATCTGATTGCCGGCTTTCTGATGGCTGACAGCGGCGAATTACGGCTTAACGGCGCGCCTCACCGCGAAACGCCGCCCGCCAAACGGCCCGTTTCGATTCTGTTTCAGGAAAATAATCTGTTCCCCCACCTGACGCTCGGGCAAAACATTGCGCTGGGGCTACACCCCGGCTTGCGGCTCAACGCCGCACAGCGCGAGACGCTAGGGCAAATTGCCGCGCGAGTCGGTCTGTCAGATCTTCTGGATCGCCTGCCAGCGCACGTTTCTGGCGGACAACGGCAGCGTGCGGCGCTGGCTCGCTGCCTGGTGCGCCACCAGCCGATTCTGCTGTTGGATGAACCCTTCTCTGCACTCGATCCGGCGCTGCGTCAGGAGATGCTCGATCTGGTTGAAAGCGTGTGTCATGAACGTCAGTTCACGCTGTTGATGGTGTCCCATAATCTGGATGACGCGATGCGGATTGCGAAACGCACGGTGCTGATCGTGGACGGCGGGATTTATTATGACGGGCCGACGCAGGCGCTATGGGACGGCAGCGCCGAGGCGGCCGCCATTCTGGGAATTTCCCGCCCGTAGCGGTGCATCGCCGTGTCATCCTGATTAAACGACAGCCCGACGCACAGCGGCGCGGTGTCTCCTGATGATATGTTCACCGGGGATGACGTCATCAAAAGGACAGTATTGTGATCGAATCGACATTTTCAGGTTTTATCCCATGGGGGTATTGTGTCTTTTTAGACGGCTGTGCTTATATGAATTGGTAATTGATTCATCATTGACTTGAATAAAATTAACAGGATCCCCGTGACGCACTATTCCTCTTCCACTTCTGCACTACTAAGCACCGCGCATGTTGACGCGGTCGTCGTCGTGCGCGTGGCAGTCGTGGTCGTCGTCGTCGGCAGCGCGCCGTAACGGGTTCCGAATCCAAACCAAGATTCCAAACCCCGCCGGCGCCAGCCGAGCGGGGTTTCCTGTTTTACCCTCCCCGCTCTGACACCGCACCGGCCCTGATAAAGGATATAAACATGCGTTATACAGGCGCTCAGTTGGTCGTCCGACTGCTCGAACAGCAGGGCATTACCACCGTCGCGGGGATCCCCGGCGGTGCGGCCCTGCCATTATATGATGCACTGGGTCAAAGCAAGACAATCCGCCACGTTCTGGCCCGCCACGAACAAGGTGCCGGGTTTATGGCGCAAGGCATGGCGCGCGCCAGCGGACGCGCCGCCGTGTGCCTGGCCTCCAGCGGTCCGGGCGCGACCAATTTACTCACCGCCATCGCCGATGCCAAACTGGATTCGATCCCGCTGGTGTGTATCACCGGTCAGGTGCCCTCCGGTATGATCGGCACCGATGCGTTTCAGGAAGTCGATACCTACGGTATTTCAATTCCCGTTACCAAACATAACTATCTGGTGCGTGATATCAACGAACTGCCGCGCGTGATCCCTGAAGCCTTTCGCATTGCGCAGTCGGGCCGGCCCGGCCCGGTCTGGATCGATATTCCCAAAGATATTCAGAACGCAACCCTTGAACTGAGCGAACTGCCCGGTATCTTGCCGCTTGATGTCCCCCCCGCCGTTGAACCAACGGGCATCGAGCAGGCGGCAGCCATGATTAACGCGGCTCAGCGCCCGGTTCTTTATCTGGGAGGGGGGATCATCAGCGCCTGCGCGCACCAGCAGGCGATTGCGTTGGCGGAACGCAGCAGCCTGCCGACAACCATGACGCTGATGGCGCTGGGGGCGATGCCCGTCGACCATCCTCTGTCGCTGGGCATGTTGGGCATGCACGCCGCCCGATCAACCAATCTGATCTTACAGCAGGCGGATTTGCTGATAGTGTTGGGCGCGCGTTTTGACGATCGCGCCATTGGCAAAGCGGAACAGTTTTGCCCGCAGGCCGGCATTATTCACATCGATATCGATCCGGCAGAATTAGGCAAAATCCGTCAGCCGCACGTGGCGATCAACGCCGATGTCGCCGACGCGCTGACTCAGCTACTGCCGCAGATTACGCCGCAGCAGCGTGACGTATGGCAGGCAACCGTTCGCGGGCTGCAACAGGAATTTCCGTTCAGTATGCCGGGCGCTGACGATCCCTTAAGCCATTATGGTCTGGTGCAGGCCGCCGCGCAGGCGCTGACGGATGATGCCATCATCGCGACCGATGTCGGCCAACACCAGATGTGGGTGGCCCAGTCTTACCCCTTGCGCCGCCCACGCCAGTGGCTGACCTCCGGCGGACTCGGCACCATGGGGTTTGGCCTGCCGGCGGCGATAGGCGCCGCGCTGGCCGAACCACAACGTACCGTCGTCTGTTTCTCCGGCGATGGCAGCCTGATGATGAATATTCAGGAAATGGCGACGGCGGCAGAAGAACAACTCAACGTAAAAATTATCCTGATGAATAATCAGTCGCTTGGTCTGGTTCATCAGCAGCAGGATCTGTTTTTCCAGCAGCGTATCTTCGCCGCGGATTATCGTTACAGCGCGAACTTTTTAGCCATTGCCGCCGGCTTCGGTTTCGCCACCTGTGACCTGAATGCGGCAGCCGATCCGCAGGCCACGCTGGCTGAAGCACTCAGTCAGCCCGGTCCCGCGCTAATCCACGTCAGTATCGACGCCAATGAAAAAGTGTTTCCGATGGTGCCGCCGGGTGCAGCAAACATCGATATGATCGGAGATTAATGACTATGCTAACTCAATCAACGTTAAATCAGGTCACGCTGGAGCTTTCGGTGCGTAACCATCCCGGCGTGATGTCACACGTTTGCGGCCTGTTTGCCCGTCGCGCTTTTAACGTGGAAGGTATTCTGTGTATGCCGCTTCCAAACGGCGAGGAGAGTCGGATCTGGCTACTGGTGAAAGATGACCAGCGGCTACAGCAGATGATAAGCCAGGTGGAAAAGCTGGAAGACGTCCTGCATGTTCATCGCCATGGTAAAGACATGCGCATTTTCGAGCAGGTCGCCGAATTTTATCGTTAAATCCGCCAGAGGCCGGGAGATCTCCCGGCCACAGAGCGCCTACCCGTTAAGCACTTGCCATAACAGATGCCGATATACGGGCATTAACGGATGTTGCATCAGCATCACCAGTAATGCGCCTGCTGCCGTCACCGTCAGCGGCGTCACCCAACGCAGGCGTTTGAGCGGCATTTTTCGGCTGAACCAGTCACGGTGTTTACGCTTATCGCTGCGCCACCAGCGCCAGCTTAACCAGCCCCCCGTCCACGTCAGCAGCGCCGCGAACAACAATAGCCACTTAAACCCGGCGCTATCCGCGTCTTTGGGAATATCAATGGCGACGCCAGCCAGAATACCGGGGAGAAAATAGGCCGGCGGCCATAACAGGCAACCGAGGATATTGGGCACGGCGAACTTATAAGGGGGCAGCCCTAACATTCCCGCCACCATCGGTATCAAGGGCCGCGTCGGGCCGACAAAACGCCCGATCAGTATCGTCGGCATCGGGTGCTGATACAGCGCATACTCCGTTTTATTGAGCAATGTCTGGTATTTTTTCAGGAAAGACCAGTTATGCAGCGGCGCTTTGAAGCGTACCCCAACATAATAGGAGATCCAGTCGCCTAACAAACACCCTATGATCCCCGCCCCCCACGCCGGATAAAGCCCCATTTGCCCACTGCCAATCAGCGCGCCCAGCGTTGCCATCATCACCGTTCCCGGCAACAACAGCCCCACCAGCGCCAGCGATTCCAGAAAAGCAACCAGCACGACGGCGATCAGTGAATACGCTAATGATTGGGTAACCAGATGATCCAGCCACGCTTCCATACAACCTGCCCATATTTTATAAAAAACCAGATTGTCAGGATCATAGCAGAAGCCGTCAACGCCTGATTACCGGCCAATTCCTTTGCGCCAGGCACACTCGGCACTTATGATAGCGATCATTTTTGTCACGGCGCGACACGGTCATTATGTTTTCTAATCTACTCAAGCACTTCGGATTACGTCGTCTTATCCTGCTACTGGCCGTGATGAGCGCACTGGTGACGTTGGCAAACAGTTTTTACGCCAGTTATCGTGTTCAGCGGGCACTGCTGATAGATAACACGCTTGAAGCGAATCGCGTCTACGCCACAAAGCTGGCGGCCATGACCCATTCTTTCTTTCAAGAATCCCAACAGCAGTTGGCCTACAGCGCAAATATGATCGCCACCCAGATGGATGATAAGGTCAGCCTGTTAAAAGAGGCAGACCGCCTGCGACGCCAGACCAGCAATTTCAACACGGTCGTTATCGTCGATGAAAAAGGGATCATCAGAGCCACCTCACCCGATACCTTTCAATTTATCGGGGTACAGTTGACGAGCGAAGGCGCCCTTGAAGCCTTAGAAGCAAAACAGCCGCTCATCAGCCAGCCCTATGTATCTGCCGCCAATAACTTTATCGTCCTGATCTCATCGCCGATTTTTACGCAGGATGGCCGTTACAAAGGATTTGTCGGCGGATCGATCTATCTCAAACAGCCCAGCGTACTGAATACGCTGCTCGACCAGCACTACTACCGCGACGGCTCTTATATTTATGTCACCGATAAGAACAAACAAACGTTGTATCACCGTGACATAGCGCGTATTGGCGCAACAGACGTCCCGCCTCTGAATATCAACGCGCAAGGCGAAAATAATGGCAGCCAACCGATGAGGGACTATCAGGGTGACACGATGCTCGCAGGCTACGCCATTGAATCGATCTCGCAATGGCAGATCGTGGCGCTCCGCCCGATGAGCATTACGCTGAAACCGCTTGATAGCCTGATGATGAACTTACTACGCCACACGCTCCCCCTCGCCCTGGTGACGATCTTCTGCGTCTGGCTGCTTGCCCGTTTTATTGCACAACCGCTTTGGTTATTAGCGCGCAGCGCCAACAGAATGGATGCCGCGAACGTCTCCGACGATATCAGAAGCATTCACTCCTGGTATTTTGAAGCCTTGCAGCTCAAACAGGCGATGCTGTTAGGTATCGATTCATTGCAGCGTAAGATTGGTCAATTACGCTCTGAAGCGCGTTCGGATCCAATGACCGAATTGCTCAACCGCCGCGGGCTGGATAATGTTCTACGCTACTGGAGGATTAAGCAGAAAAGCTTCGCACTCATTGCGTTGGATATCGACCATTTCAAACGCATCAATGACACCTACGGCCACGACGTGGGGGATATTGTCATTCGCCATATGGGGCAGTTGATTCGCGCCAGTTCGCGCGATACCGATATCCTGTGCCGCAGCGGCGGCGAAGAGTTCCTGATCCTGCTGCCGGAAACCACGTTGGACGAGGCGATCAACACGGCTGAACGGCTACGTCAATGCGTACAGGAATCTACCCTCCCGGTCGTGGGCAATATCACCATCTCATTAGGGGTTGCCTTATGGCAGCCGGGCGACAATAGGATCGCGATCGAGCACGCCTTTAAGATGGCAGACGACGCCCTGTATCAGGCCAAGCAGAAAGGTCGTAATCAGGTGGTTTCCGCTCTGAGCGGTGATTAACGCCGCTCTCCTTTCATCGCGGTGATATCATCAGACGCTGGACAATACCTGTATAAATAACCATACTCAGTACTATTATCTTGTCTTTCCCCGTTCGCAAAAAAGGCCGCTTAGTGACTCAGGTTCGTCAGGGGTTCTTACTAACCCGCCACTGGTACGACACGCCTGCCGGCACACAGGTTGAATTTTGGCTGGCCACGGATGATGGCCCGCTGCGGGTACGTGCGCCGCGACAGCAGGCCGTGGCCTTTCTCCCTGCCCAACAGGAAGCCCGCGCCAGAACCCTATTACATCAGGAAAATCACTGGCAGTTGAAGCCGCTGACCATGCAGGATTTTCATCATCAGCCGCTAATAGGGCTGTATTGCCCACAGTATCGTCAACTACTGCGGCTGGAGAAAGTGCTGCGCGAAGGCGGCGTTCAGGTCTATGAGGCGGATATTCGCCCGCCGGAACGCTTTCTGATGGAGCGCTTTATCACCGCCCCCGTCTGGTTTAGCGGGACGCCCTCGTCAGAAAACCTGCTGACGGACGTTCGCATGAAACCCAACCCCGATTATCGCCCGGCGCTCAGGCTGGTCTCGCTGGATATTGAAACCAACCGCCACGGCGAACTTTACTGCATCGGGCTGGAAGGCTGCGGGCAACGTCAGGTTTATATGCTCGGCCCGCCGAACGGCACGCCTGCCGAACACGAGAATTTTACGCTTGAATACGTCGCCAGCCGCCCGCTGCTGTTGGAAAAGCTGAATGAATGGATGCAACAGCACGATCCCGATGCCATCATCGGCTGGAATCTGGTGCAGTTTGATCTACGCGTCTTGCAGAAACACGCTGAACGCTACCACATCCCACTCAAGCTGGGGCGTAACAAGCAGCCGCTGGAATGGCGGGAACACGGTTTTAAACAAGGGCATTTTTTTGCCAGCGCCACCGGCCGCCTGATCATCGACGGTATTGAAGCGCTCAAGTCCGCGACGTGGAATTTTGCGTCGTTTAGTCTGGAATTTGTCGCGCAATCGCTGCTGGGGGAAGGCAAAGCCATCGACACGCCCTATCAGCGGATGGACGAAATCGATCGGCGTTTTGCCGAAGATAAGCCCGCGCTGGCGCGCTATAACCTGCAAGACTGCGAACTGGTCACGCGTATTTTCGAGAAAACCGATCTGCTGCCGTTCTTACTGGAGCGCGCCAGCGTAACGGGTCTGGCGGCAGATCGCAGCGGTGGTTCCGTTGCGGCGTTTACCCACCTCTATCTGCCACGTATGCACCGCATGGGCTATGTCGCGCCCAATCTGGGCGACGTCGCGCTTGAAGCCAGCCCCGGCGGATTCGTGATGGACTCCCATCCCGGTCTGTATGATTCGGTTTTAGTACTGGATTACAAGAGCCTGTACCCTTCGATTATCCGCACCTTTTTGATCGACCCCGTCGGGCTGGCGGTGGGAACACAGCAGCCCGACGCTCAGCACGCCGTTCCCGGTTTTCGCGGCGCATGGTTCTCGCGCGAACAGCACTGTCTGCCGGCTATCGTAGAACAAATTTGGCAGGGACGCGAAACCGCCAAGCGCACCCACAATAAACCGCTGTCTCAGGCGCTGAAGATCATTATGAATGCCTTTTATGGGGTTCTGGGCGCCACCGGCTGCCGCTTCTTCGACCCGCGTCTCGCCTCTTCCATCACCCTGCGCGGCCATGAGATCATGCGTAAAACGCGAGAATTGATTGAGGCGAAAGGCTATCAGGTGATTTATGGCGATACCGACTCCACCTTTGTCTGGCTGAAACACGCGCACTGCACAGAGGAAGCGGCGAAGATTGGCAACGCGCTGGTACAACACGTTAACCAATGGTGGGCGCAGCACCTGCAAGAGACGTTACAGTTGACCAGCGCACTGGAACTGGAATTTGAAACCCACTTTCGCCGCTTCCTGATGCCAACGGTTCGCGGCGCCGAACAGGGCAGCAAAAAGCGCTACGCCGGCCTAATCGACACCCCGCAGGGCGAGAAAATGGTGTTCAAAGGGCTGGAGACCGTGCGTACCGACTGGACGCCGCTGGCGCAACGGTTTCAGCAGCGGCTTTATCTGCTGATCTTCCAGCGCCAGCCCTATCAGGACTGGCTGCGGGATTATGTCAACCGCACGCTGAACGGTGAATTTGACGATCTGCTGATCTACCGTAAACAACTGCGTCGCCGGCTCGATGATTACCAGCGTAACGTTCCGCCGCACGCCAGAGCCGCTAAAATCGCCGATGAGTACAACCGCCAGCAAGGGCGACCGTTACAATATCAAAAAGGCGGCTGGATCAGCTATGTGATGACCACCAACGGCCCTGAACCACTGGAAACCCGACATTCGCCGCTGGATTATCAGCACTACGTAGAACGCCAGCTCCAGCCGGTCGCGGATGCGATCCTGCCTTTCCTTCATGACGATTTTGCTACACTGGTGACTGGTCAGATGGGGTTGTTTTAATAAGAGCGGCTTAATTCATCGCCCAGCCAGTTTGAGAGGTGACGAATGCGCCGCCATCCATTACCATAGCGCCCTTTCTGAATTGACATCAGCAGCATTATCGGTCTCCGGTAATGCAATCAGACATTCCCCCGACACAGACGAAAATCGAGCTAAGAATTTATGCCTTTTACACTTGGTCAGCGCTGGATCAGCGATACGGAAAGCGAACTTGGGCTAGGAACGGTCGTTGCCATCGATACACGTATGGTCACGCTGCTTTTCCCCGCCAGCGGCGAAAACCGACTCTACTCCCGCAGCGACGCCCCCATCACCCGCGTGATGTTCAATCCCGGCGATACCGTCACCAGTCATGAAGGCTGGCAGCTCAAAGTTGATGATGTACAGGAAGAAAAAGGGCTGCTGGTGTATTGCGGCCAACGTCTGGACGACGCCTCGCCAGCACAACTGCGCGAAGTTTTTCTCGACAGCAGGCTGACATTCAATAAACCGCAGGATCGTCTGTTCGCAGGGCAGATCGACCGCATGGATCGCTTTGCCCTGCGCTATCGCGCACGCAAACACCAAAACGAACAGGCACGGCAGCAATTAGTCGGGCTGCGCGGTATGCGCGCCAGCCTGATCCCTCACCAGATTCACATTGCGCATGAAGTCGGCCAGCGTCATGCGCCGCGCGTTTTGCTGGCAGACGAAGTCGGTCTGGGTAAAACGATTGAAGCCGGGATGATCATCCACCAGCAGTTGCTGGCAGGCCGTGCTGCGCGCGTGCTGATTATTGTACCGGAAACGTTGCAACATCAGTGGCTGGTGGAAATGCTGCGCCGCTTTAATCTGCTGTTTTCGCTGTTTGACGACGAGCGCTATGCCGAAGCCAGGCTGGACAGCAGCAACCCCTTTGAAACCGAGCAGTTGGTGATTTGCTCACTGGGATTCATTCAACGCAACGCCCAGCGCGTTGAACAACTTGTCAACGCCAACTGGGATCTGCTGGTGGTGGATGAAGCCCACCATCTGGTCTGGAGCGAAGACAGCCCCAGCGTGGAATATCAGGCGATTGAAGCGCTGGCGCGCGCCATCCCCGCCGTGCTGCTGCTTACCGCCACGCCGGAGCAACTGGGTCAGCAGAGCCACTTTGCGCGTTTACGTCTGCTCGATCCCAACCGTTTCCACGACTATCAGGAATTTCTGGCCGAACAGCAGCAGTATCGTCCGGTGGCCGATGCCGTCACGCTGCTCTTAGCCGGTGAAAAAGCCCAAACGGCTGAACTGAATGCGCTGAGCGATCTGCTGGGCGAACAGGACATCGAACCGCTGCTGAAAGCCATCAACAGCGACAGCGATGACAACCAGAAAGCGCGTCAGGAACTGATCGCCATGCTGATGGATCGCCACGGCACCAGCCGCGTACTGTTCCGCAACACGCGTCAGGGCGTTAAAGGCTTTCCGCAGCGTATTCTGCATCAAATCCGCCTGCCGCTGCCGGCGCAGTACCAAACGGCCATTAAAGTGTCCGGCATTATGAACGCGAATAAGCCGCTGGAAGTCCGCGCCCGCGACATGCTGTACCCGGAACAAATTTATCAACAGCTTGAAGGGGATGATGCCACCTGGTGGAACTTCGATCCACGCGTAGAATGGCTGCTGAATTATCTGACCGCCAACCGTGATGAAAAAGTGCTGGTGATCTGCGCACAGGCCGCTACCGCGCTACAGCTGGAACAAGTGCTGCGCACGCGTGAAGCGATCCGGGCCGCCGTCTTCCACGAAGGGCTGTCGATTCTGGAACGTGACCGCGCCGCCGCCTATTTTGCCTCCGAAGAAGAAGGCGCACAGGTACTGATTTGTTCAGAGATTGGCTCTGAAGGCCGTAACTTCCAGTTTGCCAGCCAGTTAGTGATGTTCGATCTGCCGTTCAACCCCGATCTGCTGGAACAGCGTATCGGCCGTTTGGATCGTATCGGGCAGGCCAAAGAAATTCAGCTTTTGGTGCCGTATCTGGAAAACACCGCGCAGGCCTTGCTGGTACGCTGGTATCACGAAGGGTTGGATGCCTTTGAGCACACCTGTCCGACAGGCCGCACGATTTATGATGCCCACCACGCGCAGTTGATCGAGCGCCTGACGACCGTCGGTGAACAACAGGGGCTGGATGAGTTTATTCACACTTGCCGCCAGCAGCACGACAATTTGAAACAGCAGTTGGAACAAGGCCGCGATCGCCTGCTGGAAATGCATTCTAACGGCGGCGAAAAAGCTCAGCAGTTGGCGCAGGCGATTGCCGAGCAGGATAATGACGTCAATCTGGTCACGTTCGCGCTGAATCTGTTTGATATCGTTGGTATCAATCAGGAAGATCGCAGCGACAATCTGATCGTCCTGACGCCATCCGATCATATGCTGGTGCCGGATTTCCCCGGCCTGCCGCAGGACGGCTGTACGATCACCTTCGATCGCGATCAGGCGCTCTCCCGCGAAGACGCGCAGTTTATCAGTTGGGAACACCCGCTCATTCGTAACGGGCTCGATCTGGTGCTGTCCGGCGATACCGGAAGCTGTGCGGTTTCCTTGCTGAAAAATAAAGCCCTGCCGGTCGGTACGCTATTGGCGGAACTGATTTACGTGGTGGAAGCGCAGGCGCCGAAACATCTGCAACTGACGCGTTTCCTGCCGCCAACGCCGGTTCGCCTGCTCATGGATCGTAAGGGCACGAATCTGGCGGCACAGGTTGAATTCGAGAGCTTCAACCGTCAGCTCAACGCCGTCAATCGTCATACCTCCAGCAAGCTGGTCAATGCGGTACAGGCCGATGTTCACGCCATGCTGCAACAGGCAGAAGCGCTGGTGGAAACACAGGCGCGCCAGCTTATCACCGAAGCGCAGCAGCAGGCCGATCTGCAACTGCGCCGCGAGCTGGAACGTCTGGAAGCACTGAAAGCCGTCAACCCTAACATTCGTGAAGATGAGCTGACCGCGTTGGAAAACCAGCGTGAACAGGTGCTGAGTAACCTGCACGAAGCCAACTGGCGTCTGGATGCAATTCGTCTGGTCGTAGTGACGCATCAGTAATGCGTCGCCCGTGCGTTAGTCAGTCAGACTTTTCAGCACAGGGATTGCATCATATTAGGGAAAGCACGGGGATGAGGTTTTCGCAGGAATACCTCACCCCGTGATAGGCCCGTGTATCTCGATCAAACAGCAACGACGTCTCTGTCTTTTGCGTATTTTGGAGCGTGAATGGAACCCTATAATCCGCCTACCGATCCCTGGTTGCATATTCTTTATCAGGATCAGCACATCATGGTGGTGAATAAACCCAGCGGTCTGCTGTCGGTTCCCGGCCGTGCGCCGGAACACAAAGACAGCGTCATGAGCCGCATTCAGGCTGATTATCCAACGGCCGAATCCGTTCATCGTCTGGATATGGCGACCAGCGGCGTGATTGTCGTCGCCCTGACCAAAGCCGCCGAGCGCGAGTTAAAGCGTCAATTTCGCGAGCGCGAACCCAAAAAATCCTACCTTGCCCGCGTGTGGGGACACATGGCGCAGGATGACGGCGTCATCGATCTGCCGCTCATCTGCGACTGGCCAAACCGCCCCAAACAGAAAGTCTGTTTTGAAACGGGTAAACCGGCGCAAACGGAATATCAGGTCATCTCACGTGACGACGACGGGACGACACGCGTCAAGCTGATGCCGATTACCGGCCGCTCGCATCAACTGCGCGTCCACCTGCTCGCGCTGGGCCACCCTATCCTCGGTGACGGTTTTTATGCCCATCCGGAGGCCAAAGCGCTGGCGCCTCGCCTGTTACTGCACGCACAAGAACTGGCTATCACGCACCCGGCGTTCAATACGCCGATGCACTTTCGTTGCGAAGCGGATTTCTGAGGCAAGCACGCTGACGGTATAGGCTAATCTGGGGTAGTGGAGCGGTAAAAAAACAAGGAAGGGGGTAAAAAAGAAGGGAAACCTGTGGATTATTTTGCCTGATTCGCGCCCTTCAATAGTTCATAGGCGGCCTGAATATCCTGTGCTTTACGCTTAGCGATCTCCATCATTCGCGGCGAAAGCTTCTTCGCCACCAGCTTATCGGGATGATGCTCACTCATCAGCTTGCGATAAGCGCGTTTGATCGTGACAGCATCATCGCTGCTGCGCACGCCTAATGTACGACAGGCGCTTTCGACCGTTGGCCCGCGTGGCGGAAAAGAGGGACGTTGGCCGCCATAAGAGTGTCCACCGGAATAGCCACTCCTGCGGCGCTGATGAGATTTATCATGCTGTCGGGACTGCCCCGCCGTGCTTTCCATGTTCCGCAGAAAAAATTCAAACTGCTCACGCGTCACCCCCAGTTCATCCGCAATCACGTACAGCACACGCCGTTCGTTCGGGTGCAGCACGCCGTCAACCAAGGCGACCTGAAGCTGAATTTCCAGAAACATCTTAATTAAATCAAAGCGTCCCAGACACGCATCGCGCAATTTGCGCAAGGTGATCCGCAGAGGAAAATGGCTGGCCTTCCCATCACGAAAAGCCTGTTGCGCCGCGGTTCTGGCTTCACCAAACAGCTCAAGGCGATCCATGATTTTGGTCGCAATCCGGATATCGGCTTCCGTCACCCGGCCTTTGGACTTGGTCAGGTGTCCCATGGCCTGAAAGGTCGTGAGAAAGAACAATGACTGACGTGTGGACTGGGCAGAAAAAAAATCACGGCGACGCGATGCCTGGGCCTTGTCAATCCAATGCCCCATCAGCAACCCCATGATCATTCCCCAGATGCCGGCACTTGAGATGATCCCCAGCGCCAACCCCAGCAACTTTCCCCAATACCGCATATACTCCTCAAATCCTCATGCCGTCAGCCAAAAATTGCTTTATCATACCTGTCATTTATCTTTGCACCTAACGGCGGTGCGTAGCCGTGGGGATTTAACACTGGCGCAACGCTAATGAGTGATATAGTCTCTGACCGTTTGTCGGCATGATGCCCTGGATGACGGAACACCTGATACCGCGTATGAAAAAAAGTATCCCAACTCTGCTGGCCACTCTGGTTTGGTCGGCGCTTTACAGCCAGCACGCGCTGGCGGATCTTGCCGAACAGTGCATGCTGGGTGTACCTACGTACAACAGACCGCTGGTCACAGGCGATCCTAATCAGTTGCCGGTCAATATTCAGGCCGACAGAACCGAAGCCCGCTATCCTGATAGTGCCAGATTCATCGGCAACGTGGACGTTCGGCAGGGAAACAGCGTCCTGACCGCTGAACAGGTGGAACTGAACCAACTGGAACCCGCAACGCAAAATAGCTCGCCAACCCGAACGATTACCGCAACAGGAAACGTCCATTACGACGACAATCAGGTCATCCTGAAGGGCCCGAAAGCCTGGGCCAACCTGAATACCAAAGATACCGACGTCTATGAAGGCGACTATCAGATGGTGGGCCGTCAGGGGCGTGGCGCCGCCGATAAAATGAAAATGCGTGACGGCAATCGCTACACTATTCTGGAAAACGGTTCCTTTACCTCTTGTCTGCCGGGAGATAATAGCTGGAGCGTCGTCGGTTCGGAAGTCATTCAGGACAGAGAAGAGCAAGTTGCTGAAATCTGGAACGCGCGTTTCAAGATTGGCAACGTGCCCGTATTCTACAGCCCGTATTTGCAGCTTCCTATCGGTGATAAACGACGCTCAGGCTTCCTGATCCCTAACGCAAAATATGGCAGCAGCAACGGTTTTGAATTGCTGACGCCCTATTACTGGAATATCGCGCCCAACTTTGACGCGACGATCACGCCGCACCTGCAAACCAAACGCGGCTTGCAGTGGCAGAATGAGTTCCGCTACCTGACGACGCCGGGCCTCGGGGTGATTCAGTTTGACTGGCTGCCCAGCGACAATGAGTACGCCAAGACGGTCCCTCAGGATGATAACGATACCCGCTGGCTGTTCCATTGGGGCCACAATGGCGTCATGGATCAGGTCTGGCGTTTTAACGCGGACTATACGAAAGTCAGTGATGACCGCTACTTTACCGATCTGGACTCGTTATACGGCTCGACCACCGATGGGTACGTCACCCAAAAACTGAGTGTGGGCTATGCGAACCAAAACTGGAATACCACGCTGTCGACCCGGCAGTTCCAGGTCTTTTCCAATGCCAACAACCGCGATGTCTACCGCGCTGAACCTCAGCTCGATATTAATTATTACCAGAATGATATCGGCCCGTTTGATATGCATCTTTATGGTCAGGCGGTAAAATTTACCAACGTCAACAACAACCGGCCGGAAGCCACGCGCCTGCATATCGAACCCACCCTGAATCTCCCGCTGGCCAACAGCTGGGCCAGCCTGAATACCGAGGCCAAACTCTTAGCGACGCACTATCAGCAGGATAATCTGGAACGCTACCGTGCCGATCCCAGCGTCAGCGACATTAATAAAAATGCGCTGGAAAGCTCCGTCAACCGCGTCATGTCGCAATACAAGGTCGATGGCAAGATGGTCTTCGAACGCGAGATGGACTGGTCGCAGGCCTATACTCAGACGCTGGAGCCTCGCGCACAATACTTGTACGTGCCTTACCGCAATCAGAACAACATTCATACTTATGACTCGACGTTGCTACAGACCGACTATTCCGGCCTGTTCCGCGATCGCAGCTACAGCGGCCTGGATCGTATCGCCTCCGCCAATCAGATTGCGACCGGCGTCACCACGCGTATTTATGATGATGAATTGGTTGAACGTTTTAACGCCTCCATAGGTCAAATCTATTACTTCAACCGTCCTCGCACCGGTGACCGCAACACATCGCTTGATAAAAGTGATAGCAACGGCAGTCAGGTATGGGCTGGCGACACGTTCCTGAGAATCGATGACCGGTGGGGAGTACGCGGTGGTCTGCAATATGACAACCGCCTGAACGAAGTCGCGCTGGGCGATGCCGTGTTAGAATATCGTCAGGATGCGGAACGGCTGGTACAGCTAAACTACCGTTACGCCAGTCCTGAATATATTCGCGATATGCTGCCGAACCTGACAAACCAGGGCTCGCAGCAGGGCATCTCTCAGGTTGGCATCACGGCAAGCTGGCCGATTGCCGATCGCTGGGCCGTTGTCGGCGCCTATTATTACGATGCCAAGGCCAATCAGTCGGCCAATCAGTTAATTGGCGTACAGTACAACACCTGCTGTTGGGCTGTGAGTGTCGGTTATGAACGTAAAATTACCGACTGGAACAGCGCCAGTCGCAGCAGCGACTACGACAACAAAGTGTCGTTTAATATTGAGTTGCGTGGTTTAAGCAGTAACTACAGCCTGGGTTCCGAAAAAATGCTGCGCTCGGGCATTTTGCCTTACCAGCGCGCATTTTGATGCCGTCTGATTCAGCATGCTGAGCCGGTAAAGATGTCGCTGACAGGCTTCCTCAATGAAACGTTGAAACTTTTAACCCGCCTTGCGGATGAGATAATGGGAAAGGTATGAAGAACTGGAGAACGCTTATTCTCGGATTGGCACTGAGTGCCTCTACCGCGTTCGCAGCACCACAAGTGGTTGATAAAGTCGCAGCGGTGGTTGATAACAGCGTCGTGTTAGAAAGTGATGTAAACAGTCTTTTGCAATCGGTAAAACTGAACGCCCAGCAGGCCGGACAACAACTACCGGATGATGCCACGCTGCGTCATCAAATTACCGATCGCCTGATCATGGACAACATTATCCTGCAAATAGCGCAGAAGATGGGGATCCAGGTGACGGATGAACAACTGGATCAGGCCATTGCCAATATTGCCGCCCAGAACCGGATGTCCGTAGACCAGCTAAAAAGCCAACTGGCCTATGAAGGTTTAAATTACAGCACCTATCGCAGCCAAATCCGTAAGGAGATGCTGATTGCGGAAGTACGCAACAACGAGGTTCGCCGTCGCGTCACTGTGCTCCCGCAGGAGGTCGACACGTTGGCTCAGCAGATCGCCAACCAGACCGGTGAGAATGATGAACTCAATCTGAGTCATATTCTGATCCCTCTGCCGGAAAATCCCACCCAGCAGCAGGTCGATGGCGCAGAAAATCTGGCGACCGCTTTAGTTAAGCAAATTAGTGAAGGCGCGGATTTCGGCAAACTGGCCGCCACTTACTCGGCTGACCCTCAGGCGCTAAAAGGTGGGCAAATGGGCTGGGGCAAATTGCAGGAAATCCCGACGCTGTTCGCCGAGCGCTTAACGCAGGCGAAGAAAGGTCAAGTCGTCGGCCCGATCCGTTCCGGCGTGGGGTTCCACATTTTGAAGGTGAACGACATTCGTGGCGGGAACAAGAGCATATCGGTCACTGAAACTCATGCGCGCCACATTCTGCTCAGGCCTTCTGTGGTTATGACGGACAGTCAGGCTCAGGCCAAACTGGCCGAGGTGGCACAGCAGATCAAGAACGGCAGTACCGATTTCGCAACACAAGCGAAGCTGCTGTCTCAGGATCCGGGTTCGGCGAATCAGGGCGGCGACCTTGGCTGGGCTTCTCCGGATATGTACGATCCGGCGTTCCGCGATGCGCTGTTGAAACTGAAGAAAGGCGAAATCAGTCAGCCGGTTCACTCCTCTTTCGGTTGGCACCTGATCCAGCTACTGGATACCCGTCGGGTGGATAAAACCGACGCGGCGCAAAAAGAGCAGGCGTATCGTATGATCTTTAATCGTAAATTCGCTGAGGAAGCGCAAACCTGGATGCAGGAACAGCGCGCAGCGGCTTACGTCAAAGTGATAAATGGCGCTAATCCCTAATGCAGACGGAAAGCAATACGCCACGCGTTGCGATCACCCCCGGCGAGCCTGCCGGGATTGGCCCCGATCTGGTGATTGCTCTGGCGCAGCAGAACTGGCCAGTGGAGCTGGTTTGCTGCGCGGATCCTGAGTTGTTATTCAGCCGCGCATTGCAACTGTCGATGCCGCTGACGCTGCGCGATTACCAACCCAATCAGCCTGCGCTGCCGCAGCAGGCAGGGAGCCTTACCATTCTGCCGGTTGTCGCGCCGACCACCACACTCGCAGGTCAATTAAACGTCAGTAACAGCGCTTATGTCGTTGAAACATTAACCCGTGCTTGCGATGGTTGCCTGAACGGCGAGTTTGCCGCGCTGGTTACCGGGCCGGTTCATAAAGGCATCATCAACGATGCCGGCGTCCCGTTCAGCGGGCACACCGAATTTTTCGCCGAACGTAGCGGCTGTGACCGTGTCGTCATGATGCTGGCGACGGAAGAACTGCGTGTCGCTCTGGCGACAACGCATCTGCCGCTGGCGGCCGTTTCTGCGGCAATTACCCGCCAAAGCCTGCACGAAGTCATCACGATCTTGCATCATGATTTGCAGACGAAATTCGGTATCGTTCAACCCCGGATCACGGTCTGTGGGCTGAATCCCCATGCTGGCGAAGGCGGCCATATGGGACGTGAAGAGCTGGATGTCATTAATCCGGCACTGGACGAACTGCGGCAACAGGGCATCACACTGGTCGGCCCGCTGCCTGCCGACACCCTCTTCCAGCCCAAATATCTGCAACACACTGACGCCGTTTTGGCGATGTACCACGATCAAGGGCTCCCGGTTCTGAAATATCAGGGCTTCGGGCGCGCCGTTAATATCACGCTGGGGTTACCTTTTATCCGCACATCCGTTGACCACGGTACAGCGCTTGAGCTGGCCGCAACGGGTGGCGCCGATCCCGGCAGCTTCATCACGGCATTAAATCTTGCCATTAAAATGATAAAACACAGTAATGAATAATCGCGTACACCAAGGTCACTTCGCCCGTAAACGTTTTGGGCAAAACTTCTTAAACGATCGTTTCGTGATCGACAGCATTGTTTCGGCAATTCATCCTCAGCCCGGTCAAGCGATAGTCGAGATCGGCCCGGGTCTCGGCGCACTAACCGCCCCTGTCGGCGAGCGCATGGATCGTTTTACCGTGATTGAACTGGATCGGGATCTTGCCGCACGGTTGGAAACGCATCCGACGCTGAAAGATAAGCTGACGATCATTCAGCAAGACGCCATGACGATCGATTTCGCTGCGCTCGCAGAGCAAGCCGGACAATCTCTGCGCGTTTTTGGCAACCTGCCGTACAATATTTCGACACCGCTGATGTTCCACTTGTTCAGCTATACTCAGTCTATCCGTGACATGCACTTTATGTTGCAGAAAGAAGTCGTTAACCGGCTGGTCGCGGGGCCAAACAGTAAGGCCTATGGTCGCCTGAGCGTGATGGCGCAATATTATTGTCAGGTGATCCCGGTACTTGAAGTGCCGCCGGAGGCGTTTAAACCGGCACCGAAGGTGGATTCTGCTGTAGTGCGGCTCGTCCCTCATGCCGAGCTCCCCTACCCGGTCAGCGATATTCGCATGCTGAGCCGTATCACCACGGAAGCGTTTAATCAGCGCCGCAAGACATTGCGTAACAGTCTGGGCAACCTGTTCACCCCGGAGAGACTCGCCGAGCTGGGCATTGATGCCACCAGCCGTGCGGAGAATGTGACCGTTGAGCAATATTGCCGATTAGCCAATTGGTTAAGCGAGCACCTTGCAAAACAGGAATAACTGGAGTTCATCATGATCAATGCGCCCCGCGTTTGTGTACAGGTTCAGAGCTTTTACGTGGAATCACAATCGGAGCCTGATGAAGAACGTTTCGTGTTTGCTTATACGATTACGGTTCGCAATCTGGGGCGTCATGAAGTCCAGCTACTGGGACGCTATTGGCTGATCACTAACGGTAACGGTCGCCAGACAGAGGTTCAGGGCGAGGGCGTGGTCGGCGAACAACCGATTATCCGCCCCGGCGGCGAGTTTCAATATACCAGCGGCACGGTCATGGAGACGCCTCTTGGCACAATGGAAGGCCACTACCATATGGTTGATCATCAGGGCAAAGCGTTTCAGATCTCAATCCCCGTTTTCCGTCTGGCTATCCCTTCACTGATACATTAATTATGTCTACCTACTTAGTTGGCGATGTTCACGGCTGTTTCGTTGAACTCAAAGCGCTATTGGCGCAAGTTTCCTTTAATCCTGAGCATGATACGCTCTGGTTAACCGGCGATCTGGTCGCTCGCGGGCCGGACTCGCTTCAGGTTCTGCGCTTCGTTCGTTCTCTCGGCTCCTCTGTCCGTATGGTGCTTGGTAATCACGACCTGCATCTACTGGCCGTTTATGCCGGAATCAGTCGCAATAAACCGAAAGATCGCCTCGGCGACCTCCTCGCCGCGCCGGACGCAGACGATCTGCTCAACTGGTTGCGCCGCCAGCCTATCCTACAGGTCGATGAAGATCGAAAACTCGTCATGGCGCACGCCGGTATTACCCCGCAGTGGGATCTGGCGACAGCGATGATGTGCGCACGCGAAGTCGAATCGATCCTGAGCAGCGATAGCTACCCACTTTTCCTTGATGCTATGTACGGCGACATGCCAAACCACTGGAGCCCGGCGCTCAGCGGTCTGGCGCGTTTGCGTTTTAGCACCAACGTCTTTACCCGTATGCGCTACTGTTTTTCCGGCGGGCAGTTGGATATGCTTTGCAAAGAACCCCCTCATCAGGCCCCTTCTTTATTAAAACCGTGGTTTGCACTGCCAGGCCAAATCGCCGATGAATACGCCATTGCGTTCGGCCACTGGGCATCGTTGGAAGGGAAAGGCACGCCGGAAAACATATATGCGCTGGATACCGGATGCTGCTGGGGGGGGACACTCACGATGCTGCGTTGGGATGATAAGCGTTACTTTACGCAACCATCACTTTCGTCCAACACCGTCCTCTCTGGCGAGACCACACGCTGAAGGCGACAGACTCGCCGTCCTGCGTCATATTTCCGCCGACAACCGCCTCTGAGGCTGCCCGGTTTCGGATGAAGGTCGCTCCCCTTCCTCGATGGGAAGCGACCACACGCAGCCGCCCAAGAACCCGGACAAACCCACCGCCACCACTCCGCCAGTCGGCAATTCGCGGCGGCGTGGATCGTTCAGACGATCGGTATTCAGGTTGCGGATTCTGTTCGTCATTGGTTCTGTCTCCTCGGTGATCAAACACAGCGGTTTAATGGCGCATTCCTCGCTCACGACATAAACCCCTTTCCGCTTTTATCCTAGCGGCGACAGATGACGAAAATGTGAAACAAAAAAGCCCGCAACAGGGCGGGCAGTGAGTATGGTGGATAACCGGCGTTAGCGACGTTCCAGGATTTCAAAACAATAGCTGTGCGAATTTCGTTCGTCGGCATCATGAAATTCGCTGAAAACAGACTGCCATTCATCCGGTTCATAGTCAGGGAAGTGCGTATCGCCTTCCACTTCGGCATCAATGTGCGTCAGATAGAGACGATGAGCCAGCGGCAACATCTGCTGATAAATACTCCCGCCGCCGATCACCATCACTTCCTCAACGTCACCGGCCACCGCCAGCGCAGCCTCAAGCGAGGAAACCCAGGTCACCCGTTCGTCACTGCCAGGATGCTTACTGACAACAATGTTCAGCCTGCCGGGTAGCGGCTGACCGATGGAGCGGAACGTATTGCGCCCCATAATAATCGGTTTATTGAGCGTATTACGCTTAAACCAGGCCAGATCGGCGGGCAAATGCCACGGCATGGCATTTTCCATGCCGATCACACGTTCCACTGCCAACGCAGCAATCAAACTAATAACCATGGTGAAAAAACCCTGTAGGTCAGAAAATTGCTGACACTATACGTAAAGCCCTTTCACTCGTCGACATAGAGACGAAACCGAAGTGTAATATAAGAGTGCTCTGACCTGTTACACGCCCGGTCGTTTACGATAAAGCCAAATTCCCGGTAGAGAAAGACCGATAGAAAGCGCGCCCACGATGAAACTGGCTTTGAGGAAATTCGTCACCATGAGGTTCATCAGCGCTTCGTTATAGCCAAGATGCGAAATTTCCACTACCGAAATCATTGCCGTATAAGCAGAAATACCGGGAAACATGGGGATCACGGCTGCCACGGTAAATACTTTGGGATGCGCCAGCAGCCAGCGCGACCAGCGGATGCCGATGATGCCAATAAGGATTGCCGCCAGAAACGACGCCCACTCGATATGCATGCCAAAGTGCATCGCCATAAACCGCACGCCGTGACCGATGCCCCCCAACAGCGCGCAGTAAGGCAACGCTTTTAACGGTACGTTAAAGACCATTGCAAACCCTAATGCGGGAACAGCAGCCAGCACCATATCTTGTAACAGCGCCCACAACAAACTTAAGCCCATCCGCGTAGTCCCCATAGCGACATCGCCATTACCACCCCAATACAGGTTGCCAGCGTCAGTAAACTTGCCACCGTCCAGCGTGCCAGACCGGTATTCACATGGCCTTTGAACATATCCGCCACGGCGTTAATCAGCGGGAAACCGGGCACCAACAGCAATACGCTCGCGGCCATCGCTACCGTCGACGTCTGCTCAAATATGGACAAACGCATCAGCAGCCCGGAGGCCGATGTCGCGACAAATGCCGTAATACAGAAATTAATTAACGGATTAAGATGCCGCGCCGTGAAAACCTGTCGGACATACATCGCCAGACCGCTGGCAATCAGCGTGACGAAAAAGGCATCCCAGCCGCCACCGTTCAGGCGACTGAAACAACCGCAAGAGAGGGCGACAACAGAAACCATCAGCCAGCGCGGGTAGCGCAGTGGCTTAATATGTGCCAGCCGCTTCTCCACGCCTGACACATCCAGCAGCTTATGCTCGGCCATAATGACCACGTGCTGAACCTCAATGACGACATGCATGTTAATACCGCGATCGATATTCTTTCGTGTCGACGTCAGGCAGCGCCCCTGCATGATGGTCGTCAGGACAACCGCATTCGCCGAAATGGAGCTCTCTACGCTATCGGCGCCTAGCGCCATTCCCAGTCGCGACGACAGTTGCTCCACAATCATACTTTCGGCGCCATGCTGTAACAGCAACAACGCGCACTCAATACACAGCCGGGTTATCTCCCGCTGTCGGGAGCATTGTTCTTCTACCGGTACTGCACCACTGAATTGTTCACGGTTTTCGCATTCACTGACCATGTTGCTATCCCAAACTCGCCCTGCCGTTAACCACAAATAGCCAAAGGTTAATTGTTAACATATCCCCCCCGAATAACCAATAATTGTGATGCGAATTCATGACGCTGACGCTATCATCTTAGCTAATTTCTCTGTTTTACCCTCTGGAACGTCCATGTTGGAAACATCGCTGTTTGTCGCCACCATCGCCACGCTGGGAATGATCTCTCCCGGTCCCGACTTTTTCCTCGTCATCAGGAATGCCGCACGTTACCCGCGCATCGCTGCGCTAATGACCGCGTTCGGTGTAGTCTGCGGTGTGGCAACCCATATGGCGTACTGCGTCGCTGGGCTCGCCGTTGTCATCACCACGACACCATGGCTGTTTAATGTACTGAAATATGCAGGTGCCGCCTATCTGATTTGGGTCGGTATTCAGGCGTTATTCGCACGCGGTGGAAGCAAGATGGACGTATCAAACCTGGCGCAGCAAAGCGTCAGCCTGAAAAAAGCGTTCCTGCAAGGTTACCTATGCAACCTGCTTAATCCAAAGGCTACGCTTTTCTTTCTGGCGATGTTCACTCAGGTTTTGAATATTCATTCCGGAATCGGTGAAAAGCTGTGGTATGCCATGATCATCTTGCTGTTATCTGCCGTCTGGTGGCCGCTGTTAGTGGTGCTTTTCCAAAGCACACCGGTACGGCGCGGGTTGGCTAAAGTGCAAAAATGGGTGGATAAGCTGCTGGGTACCGTCCTGATCGCGCTCGGTATCAAGGTCGCGCTGGGGTGAAATCGTCACCGGGCTTGCTCGCCAGTCACCATCGGTGATTGATGTAAAACACCCCCGATTTTTACCGGGAGGTGTTTATGGTCTTATCCTCAAGCTAGCTTAATAGCTGGCATAATACACACGTAACCGATGGTGATCGGGATCGAGTGCCACGAACGTCAGGCCAAAATCCATTTGAGTGATGTCCTGAGCGATAGTCATATCACGTGCCTTCCAGCGTTCATAAATTGCGTTCAGCGCGACCTCACTCTCGACACGAATGGCTAATTCGCTACCACCGCCCGTTAGTTGGGTCACCGGTTTAACATCATGTTTAGACCACAACCCCAATAGCAATCCAGAGTCAAAGGCAAACATGGCAAAGTTTTCCGACTTCTCAATAGGCTCAAAATCAAACAGTTCACGATAGAAACGTTCGCTGGTAACGGCATCTTCTACATATAAAATAATAAGATTTGGTGCGTCCATCAGGGATCCCCTGTAATCAGGTGAGTAATAAGCAGAAACGTTCTGCTTGCCTGAATGCATCGTAGTACGCACCGATGTCAATTTTTGTCAGTAGCCATTACTGCTGGGGAATGTCCTCTTTTTCATACCATTCTTTTAATAACACTTGGCGACGACGAGGATAACGTTGCCCCAACACCGTCATGCTACGGATACGTTCAGCCCTGAAATGCCGAAACTGCTGACGACGTTCGCACCATGCGGCAATGATGTGCGTTTGATCGAAGAATCCTAATGCGAACGGCCAGATAACGCGGAGAGACTCATTGCCCTGAAGGTCGCAATAAGCGATCGCCGTACGGCGCTCAGCCCGAATCGCGTGACGCAAGGCCGACAAGTCGATAACAACGGCGGGAGTCACTTCTGCCTTACCGACCAATAGTCCTGAAGAATCGAGCGCATTGCGCAATTCTGGTGGCAATACCGCCGCAATCTTCATCAACGCGTTCCGGGTGGCGCCCGCCAGACGCTCATCGGTTCTTCGGGCGACCCAACGCGAGCCCAACACCAAGGCTTCGATTTCCTCTTCTGAAAACATCAAGGGAGGCAAAATGAACCCCGGACGCAGGATATAACCTAATCCCGCCTCTCCCTCAATGCGCGCGCCCTGCAACTGTAGCGTGGCAATATCACGGTAGACGGTTCTCTGGCTTACACCTAATTTTTCCGCCAAATAGGCACCCGTTACGGGGAAGCGGTGGTGGCGTAATAGTTGTAAAAGCTCAAGTAAACGCTGTGTTCTGGTCATCACCGTCCCCAGGTTTCAGGTATAGGAACCCCGCTCAATACCCGCCTGAAAAACTGAGCGGCAGGAAAGAGGATTTCAGGCTAAACAAAAAGACAAAAAAGTCAGCGCTGTCACCAACGCTGACTTTTGCCATGAGCTTATCGCCTGCCGAAGCCGGTCAATCAGCCTTTAATCATCGCATGCATTTCCTGTACGGATGTCACCTTCTCCGTCGGGTCGGCGGTTAACGACATCGTCGTGGCGAAACCACCGTTCAGCGTCGTGTCATAGTGCACCTTGTATTGCAGCGCGCTGCGGCGAATCAGCTTGGAATCTTCAATCGCCTGACGCCCAGCGGTAGTATTGACGATATAGGTATACTCGCCGTTCTTGATGCGGTCCTGAATATGCGGACGACCTTCATGAACCTTGTTCACCAGACGCGGATTAATGCCTGCCTCACCCAGTTCAATCGCCGTGCCGTGCGTCGCATCCAGCTCAAACCCTTGTTTCAGCAGTTTGGCCGCCAGATCCACCACGCGGGCTTTATCGCCTTCACGTACCGACAGCAGTGCACGCCCGGTTTTCTTCATGTGCGAGTTACTGCCCAGCATCGCTTTGGCAAACGCTTCGGCAAACGTACGGCCCACGCCCATCACTTCACCGGTCGAACGCATTTCCGGCCCCAGAATCGGGTCAACGCCGGGGAACTTGTTGAACGGCAGCACCACTTCCTTCACCGAGTAGTACGGCGGGATAATTTCGTGGGTGACGCCCTGCTCAGCCAGCGTTTGTCCTGCCATCACACGCGCCGCGACTTTCGCTAACGGAACACCCGTGGCTTTCGACACAAACGGGACGGTGCGCGCCGCACGCGGGTTCACTTCAATCAGATAAACTTCGTTATCCTTCACCGCAAACTGCACGTTCATCAGTCCACGAACGCAGAGTTCGAACGCCAGTTTTTCCACCTGCTGGCGCATCACGTCCTGAATCTCTTTGCTCAGCGTATAAGCCGGCAGCGAACACGCTGAGTCACCGGAGTGAACGCCCGCTTGTTCGATGTGCTCCATAATCCCGCCAATCAGTACGCGCTCGCCGTCACAAATCGCATCAACATCGACTTCAATCGCATCGTCCAGGAAGCGGTCTAACAGAACAGGCGCGTCGTTAGACACGCTGACGGCAGTCTGGAAGTAACGACGCAGATCGGCTTCGTCATACACGATCTCCATCGCCCGACCGCCCAGCACATAAGAGGGGCGGACAACCAGCGGGTAGCCAATGCCGCGCGCTTTTTCTACCGCCAGTTCAATCGTCGCGACCGTGGCGTTAGCGGGTTGCTTCAGCCCCAGACGATTAACCGCCTGCTGGAAACGCTCGCGGTCTTCCGCACGGTCGATCGCATCCGGGCTGGTGCCGATAACCGGTACGCCTGCGGCTTCAAGCGCACGCGCCAGTTTCAGCGGCGTTTGCCCACCGTACTGCACGATAACGCCTTTCGGCTTCTCGATACGGACAATCTCCAGTACATCTTCCAGCGTTACCGGTTCAAAGTACAAACGGTCAGAGGTATCGTAGTCGGTTGACACCGTTTCCGGGTTGCAGTTAACCATGATGGTTTCATAGCCATCTTCACGCAGCGCCAGAGAGGCATGAACGCAGCAGTAGTCAAATTCGATCCCCTGACCGATACGGTTCGGGCCACCGCCTAATACCATAATCTTGTCACGACCCGAACTCGGATTGGCTTCGCACTCATCTTCATACGTGGAATACATATAAGCCGTATCGGTCGCGAACTCTGCCGCACAGGTATCCACGCGCTTATACACCGGATGCAGGTCAAACTTGTCACGCAGCTTACGGATTTCACTTTCCGCCACGCCGGCCAGCGTCGCCAGACGCGCATCGGCAAAGCCTTTACGCTTCAACATACGCAGGACATCGGCAGTCAGCGCGGTCACGCCTTTTTCCTTAACCTGCTCTTCCAAACGCACCAGTTCCTCAATCTGCACCAGGAACCAGCGATCGATATTGGTCAGGTTGAACACGCCGTCAACCGACATCCCGGCACGGAACGCATCCGCGATATACCAGATGCGCTCGGCGCCGGCATCTTTCAGTTCGCGGCGGATTTTTGTCAGTGCCTCAGGGTCATCCAGATCCACTTTCGGATCGAAACCGGTAGCTCCCACTTCCAGACCGCGCAGAGCTTTCTGCAAAGACTCCTGCTGCGTGCGGCCAATGGCCATCACTTCGCCCACCGATTTCATCTGCGTGGTCAGGCGGTCATTAGAACCGGCGAATTTTTCAAAGTTAAAGCGCGGGATCTTGGTGACGACGTAGTCAATGGCCGGTTCAAAGGACGCCGGCGTACGACCACCGGTGATGTCGTTCATCAACTCATCAAGGGTGTATCCTACGGCCAGTTTGGCCGCGACTTTGGCAATCGGGAAGCCCGTCGCTTTAGACGCCAATGCGGAAGAGCGGGATACGCGCGGGTTCATTTCAATAACAATCAGGCGCCCCGTTTTCGGGTTGACGGAGAATTGCACATTGGAACCGCCGGTCTCCACGCCGATTTCACGCAGCACCGCCATCGAGGCGTTACGCATGATTTGATATTCTTTATCAGTCAGCGTTTGGGCTGGCGCCACGGTAATAGAGTCACCGGTGTGGATCCCCATGGCATCCAGGTTTTCGATTGAGCAGACGATGATGCAGTTGTCGTTCTTATCGCGCACCACTTCCATTTCATACTCTTTCCAACCGATCAGCGATTCATCGATCAGCAGCTCTTTGGTCGGAGACAGATCCAGCCCGCGTTCACAGATCTCTTCGAACTCTTCACGGTTGTAAGCGATCCCGCCGCCGGTGCCTCCCATCGTAAAAGAAGGACGGATAATGCATGGGAAGCCGACATCAGCCGCCACGGCCAGCGCTTCTTCCATATTATGCGCAATACCGGAACGGGCCGTATCCAGACCGATCTTCTTCATCGCTTTATCAAAGCGTTGGCGATCTTCTGCTTTATCAATCGCATCCGCCGTTGCCCCAATCATGGTCACGCCGAATTCGCTCAGCACGCCCTGACGTTCAAGTTCCAGCGCGCAGTTCAGCGCCGTCTGACCGCCCATCGTCGGTAAAATGGCATCCGGACGCTCTTTTTCAATAATTTTACGCACCACTTCCCAATGAATCGGCTCAATGTAGGTCGCATCGGCCATTTCCGGGTCTGTCATGATCGTTGCCGGGTTGGAGTTCACCAGAATGACGCGGTAACCCTCTTCACGCAGCGCTTTACACGCCTGTGCGCCAGAGTAGTCAAACTCACACGCCTGACCGATAACAATCGGACCTGCGCCCAGAATCAGGATGCTTTTAATATCTGTACGTTTTGGCATTTTTTCGCTCCTGATTATTTAGCCGAAGAACGGTAAGTCTGAATCAAGTCAATAAAGTGGTCGAACAGCGGCGCGGCATCGTGCGGGCCCGGACTCGCTTCCGGGTGCCCCTGAAAGCTGAACGCCGGCTTATCCGTGCGGTGGATCCCCTGAACCGTATGGTCAAACAAGGATTTATGCGTGACGCGCAGCGTGTCAGGCAGATTATCTTCATCAACCGCGAAGCCATGGTTCTGCGCGGTGATCATCACGCAGTTGTTATCCAAATCTTTGACTGGATGGTTGCCGCCGTGGTGACCCAGCTTCATTTTGATGGTCCTGGCGCCACTCGCCAGCGCCAGCAACTGGTGGCCCAGACAGATACCGAATACCGGAATATCGGTTTCCAGAAAGGTTTTGATCGCGCGAATCGCATAGTCGCACGGCTCCGGGTCGCCCGGACCGTTAGAGAGGAAAATGCCGTCGGGGTTCAGCTTCAGCACCTCTTCGGCTGGCGTTTGCGCCGGCACAACCGTCAGCCGACAGCCGCGATCGACCAGCATACGCAGAATATTGCGCTTCACGCCATAGTCATAGGCCACAACATGGTAAGGCAGTTCGCTTTCATGCTTCGCTGCGGGCAACTCTCCGTCCAGCGTCCAGCTTCCCTGTAACCAACTGTACTTTTCCGCCGTCGTGACTTCTTTCGCCAAATCCATCCCTTTCAATCCCGGGAAGGCCTTCGCTTTCTCCAGCGCGACGGCCGCATCCGGCTTATCACCGGCAATGATGCAGCCATTCTGTGCGCCTTTTTCACGCAGCAGGCGGGTCAGTTTACGGGTATCGATATCGGCAATGGCAACGATATTGTTGCGCTTGAGGTATTCAGACAGGCTTTCTTCACTACGGTAGTTACTGGCAATCAGCGGTAAATCGCGGATGACCAGTCCCTGAGCCTGTACAGCGGGAGATTCTTCATCGGCTTCATTAGCGCCGACATTACCAATATGGGGATAAGTGAGAGTGACAATCTGGCGGGAATAGGAAGGATCAGTGAGGATTTCTTGATAACCGGTCATCGACGTATTGAAGACCACTTCCCCCACTGCCGCACCTTCTGCCCCAATGGCCCGACCGTGGAATTGGGTTCCGTCTTCCAGAACCAATAGCGCTGACTTAATCAAAACACCCTCCAAGGAATAAACAATCACATTATTTGCATATTAATTCAGATTCGAGCCACTAAATCAATGCAAAAACGACCTGTAAGGTTAATTTTTGGCAAATTGCGCGCATTTTAATGAGGGTCTTCATGATTGTCCACTCAAACCGTTTTTTTTCCCTTATTTTTACGCTCTCCGGGATGAATAGCCGTCCATCGACGTAAAAAACCATATCAACTCTGACAAGTAAACGGTTGCGAGACAACATCATTAAAATCAGGGTAACAAATCGCCAGCATCGCGGGTTTCAGGAATAATACAGGTCGACACCGCCTCAAAAACCGGATAAAACACAATTAAAAAGGCATCAGAAAGAAAAATCAACCCAAGAAAGACAAAATAAAAGGTGGTTACAAAAATAACCACCTTTATCAATAAGATAAAATCACATAAATAAAATAAAAAATTACAAATCATCCAGAGAAAGCACATCTCTCATATCAAAAAGACCGCTTTGTTTCGAACTAACCCAGATAGCAGCCCTTACCGCACCATTAGCAAATGTCATGCGGCTGGATGCCTTATGGGTAATCTCAACGCGCTCACCAATATCAGCAAACATCGCCGTATGTTCACCAACGATATCGCCGGCTCGTACAGTAGCAAAACCAATACTTTTCGGATCGCGTTCACCGGTATGACCTTCACGTGTGTACACCGCACAGGATTTCAGGTCACGCCCCAGCGCGCCAGCAATCGCTTCCCCCATCGCCAGCGCGGTGCCAGACGGCGCATCGACTTTATGACGGTGGTGCGCTTCAATGATTTCGATATCGGTATAATCGCCCATCACGCTGGCGGCTTTTTCCAGCAGTTTCAACATGACATTGACACCAACGCTGAAGTTGGCCGCAAACACAATGCCGATATCTTGTGCAGCCTGCTTAATCGCCGCCTTTCCCGCCTCATCAAAGCCGGTTGTCCCAATAATCATGCCCTTATGATGCTGGCGGCAAAATGCCAGATGCGCCAATGTGCCTTCCGGGCGGGTAAAGTCGATCAAAATATCGAAATCATCCCGCACAGCATCCAGATGTTCATTTACCGTCACGCCATTGTTACCGAGCCCGGCCAGCTCTCCCGCGTCGCTCCCGATCAGGGATGAACCAGAACGCTCCAGCGCCGCGCCCAATACTACGCCATCCATTTGCTCGATAGCCTGAATCAGCTGACGCCCCATACGGCCGCCCGCCCCTACAACTGCAATACGAATGGGTGAATCCTTCATTATGTCTCTCTCTTTTTGCTACTGACGACATGAAAAATATCATCAGGTTAACGGGACATGCGCACTATCGCCAGCGGATTTACGACCTGATTAGAAAATACTGTTTGATGCTGCCGTCAATCAGCAAAACTGTCCAGCGGCCCCTCAAATAGGCGCGGCTGGTCGGAAATGCTGAAGCAAGCGAATAATGGCGCGGATCAAAAACAAGACAACCACAGAGCGCATAAAAATTCACTTTATGCGTCATAAGTAGCAGAACAGCGGAAAGGCGTAAAACGACAGGGCGCCGGCCCTGTCGCAAGAAGCATATTTAGTCGACCAGCCTGACGTCGACACGTAGCTCTTTTGGCACTTCAAAGACGATATTTTCTTCACGCCCCTGCATTTCAACAGCAACCTTGCCGCCTAATGCTTTCAGCCGCTGGATCACCTGTTGTACCAGAATATCCGGTGCGGATGCGCCTGCGGTTACTCCAACATGCGAAGCGCCATCTACCCATGACTCTTGGATGTCTTCCGCTGAATCAATCAGGTAAGCCGCTTTCCCTGCTCTCTGTGCCAATTCAGCAAGACGGTTGGAGTTTGAGGAATTTTTAGAGCCCACAACGAACACAACATCTGCCTTATCCGACAAATGGCGAACGGCTTCCTGACGGTTGGTCGTGGCATAACAGATATCATCTTTACGCGGACCAACAATCTGCGGGAAACGCTCACGTAGCGCATCAATCACCGCAGAGGTGTCATCAACAGACAGCGTGGTTTGCGTCATAAAGCACAGGTTGCTTTCATCTTTTACCTGTAGTTGCCAGACATCTTCGGGGGATTCCACCAGATACATGCCACCATCCGCATTGCTGTACTGCCCCATCGTCCCTTCAACTTCAGGGTGTCCGGCATGCCCGATAAGAATCGCTTCTATGCCTTTCTTACTGGCTCTGGCCACTTCCATATGGACTTTCGTCACCAGCGGGCAGGTCGCATCGAACACCGTCAGGTCGCGGCTTTTTGCCTCGGCGCGCACCGCCTGAGAGACGCCGTGCGCGGAGAAGATCAGAATCGCGCCGTCCGGCACCTCTTCAATTTGCTCAATAAAAATGGCGCCGCGCTCGCGCAGGCCATTCACGACATAGCGGTTGTGAACCACTTCATGGCGCACGTAGATCGGCGTACCAAAAAGCGCCAGAGCACGCTCAACAATACTGATGGCACGATCGACTCCGGCACAAAAACCGCGCGGATTAGCCAGCAGGATCTGCATGCACTACCTCCTGTTGTTCGGGGTCGATATCCAATATTTCAAGATCGAAGGTAATCGTCTGGCCGGATAACGGGTGGTTGAAATCCACGGTGATCGACTCTTCAGTCACATCACGGATAATACCCGGCATGTCGTTCCCGCCAACACCGCTGAATAGCATAATTGTGCCGACATCCGGCACGCCGGTCTGAGCGAAGTCACGACGTAAGAAATATTGAATCAGGTTAGGGTTGGTCGGCCCAAAGGCCGACTCCGGCGGCAGCGTAAACTCACGCCTATCGCCACGTTTCAACCCTAACAGGTTGTGTTCCAGCGCGTCAGACAGGCTGCCGTCACCCAGTCGGAACAGCGCGGGTTTGCCACGTTCTCGCGTGGATTCAGCCACCGCGCCATCTTCCAGCGTCAGAATAAAATGCACCAGCACCGCGCTGTTGTGCTGCACTGTCTCAGACATCAACGACCCTTTTGCTTAACGGTATCAGTATCGTCATGCGTACTAAAAAAACCTTCCAGTACGATGAGCGCCGCACCGATACAAATCGCGGTATCGGCCAGATTAAACGTGGCGAAATGCCAGTCACCCACATAGAAGTCGATGAAATCGACAACAAATCCGTGCCATGTCCGATCGAACAGATTGCCCAGCGCGCCGCCGATAATCAGCGAATACGCAACATTGTTCAGCTTCTGCTTGACGCTACCACGGTACATCATCACTAGCAGCGCAATGACGATCGCAATCGCGATACCGGCAAAGAACCAGCGTTGCCAGCCTCCTTTGTCCGCCAGAAAGCTAAAGGCCGCGCCGTAGTTACGGGCATAGTGCAGATTCAGAGAAGGCAGCACCGGCACCGTCTCACCCAGTGAAAAATGGGCAAGAATCCACTGCTTGCTGCCCAGATCGACAACTAAAACCAGTAACGCCAGCCAGAGCCAGCAGAGTCCACTCGAACAGATTTTATTCATCAGACAAATTTACGCTCTTCGCCGTTGCCGCCCACGTTAGTCGCACAGCGACCACAGACTTCAGGATGATCGGCGTTGCTACCGATATCCGTCTCGTAATGCCAGCAGCGTGGACACTTGTGCCCTTCTGCCTCACTTAAGGCAATTTTCAGTCCGGTGAGTTCCGTTTCCTGCGCGCTTTCCGGTGCATTTTCATAACGTTCCACCCGCGCTTTCGACGTCAGGAGCGCAAAGTGCAGTTCCTGACGCAGCTGATTCAATTTACCTGCCAGATTGGCATCGGCATACAACGTGACGGCGGCTTCCAGCGAACCACCGATGCGCTTGTCATTACGAGCCTGCTCAATGACTTTGTTCACTTCACTACGTACTTTCAGAATATCTGTCCAGAACGCATCGTTCATGGTTTCCGCGGCATCCAGCCCGAACAAACCGTCATACCACTCTTCGGTAAAGACGTACTGCGCACGCTCGCCCGGCAGATAATTCCAGATTTCATCCGCCGTGAAGGACATAATCGGCGCCATCCAGCGTACCAGCGCTTCCGAGATATGATACAGCGCCGTCTGACAGCTACGGCGTGCGACGCTATCGCTTTTGGCCGTGTACTGACGATCTTTAATAATATCCAGATAGAACGAACCCATCTCGATCGAGCAGAACTGCATCAGACGCTGTACTACGCGGTGGAAATCATAGCTTTCATACGCATCGATAATCTCTTCCTGTGCGGCTTTCGCACAGCCCACCGCCCAGCGATCCAGCACCACCATGTCTTCCGGTTTCACCTTATGTTGCTGCGGATCGAACCCATTCAGGTTTGCGAGCAGGAAGCGCGCCGTGTTGCGAATACGACGGTAAGCATCGGCGGAACGCTTCAGAATTTCATCAGATACCGCAATTTCACCGGAGTAATCCGTTGAACCGATCCACAGACGCAGAATGTCGGCGCCCAGCTTATTCATCACGTCCTGCGGGCTAACGGTATTCCCGATCGACTTGGACATCTTGCGCCCCTGACCATCCACGGTAAACCCGTGGGTCAGCACCTGACGGTAAGGCGCTTTGCCTTTGATCGCGGTGGAAATCATCAGAGAAGACATGAACCAGCCGCGATGTTGGTCAGAACCTTCCAGATACATATCCGCCGCGTGGCCGTTAAATTCAGGACGCACATCCACGACCGATGCATGGGTGGACCCGGAATCGAACCACACATCCAGCGTATCCGGCACTTTGACGTAGCTATCGGCATCTGCGCCCAGCACCTCAGCCGGATCGAGATCCCACCATGCCTGAATGCCGTCCACCTCAACACGCTGCGCCACGGCTTCAATCAGCTCAGCGGTACGCGGGTGCAGCTCTTCCGTCTCTTTATGAACAAATAGCGACATGGGGACACCCCAGGTACGCTGACGGGAGATACACCAGTCAGGACGGTTGGCGACCATCGATTCAATACGCGCCTGCCCCCAATCCGGGATCCACTGCACGCCTTTGATTTCAGCCAGAGACTGTTTACGCAGGCCCTTTTGATCCATACTGACAAACCATTGCGGCGTCGCGCGGAAAATGATCGGCGACTTATGACGCCAGCAGCACGGGTAGCTGTGCTGTAATTTCTCTACGTGCAGCAACATGCCCTTTTCACGCAGGATGTCAACGACCACATCATTGGCTTTGAAAACAAATTTGCCATCCAGTTCAGGATAGGTGCCGCTGAGGTAACAGCCGTTCGGCCCAACCGGGTTGGCGATTTCCAGATTGTACTTCTGGCTGATCACATAGTCGTCAGGACCGTGTCCACCGGCGGTGTGTACCGCACCCGTACCCGCGTCCAGCGTGACGTGGTCGCCCAGAATCGCCGGTACATCAAAGCTCAGGAATGGATGTTTGAAGCGCAGCAGCTCAAGATCGGCGCCTTTACAGTCGCCCAACACGATCCACTGGGTCACGCCGATGCGTTTCATCACGCTTTCAACCAGATCGGCCGCCAGAATCAGCGCCTGTCCGTCAATCTGCACCAGTTGATAATCGAACTCCGCATTCAGTGAGATCGCGCGGTTTGCCGGCAGCGTCCACGGTGTCGTCGTCCAGATCACCAGTGAGACGGGGCCGTCGACATGACGCACGCCGAATTTGGCGATGACCGCCGCGACGTCGCTGGCGTTAAACGCGACATCAATGGATGGAGAGGTTTTGTCGTAATATTCCACTTCCGCTTCCGCCAGCGCGGAACCGCAGTCCGCACACCAGTGAACCGGCTTGGCGCCTTTGTGCAGGTGGCCGTTCTCAATGATACGGCCCAGCGCGCGGATAATGTTCGCTTCGGTTTTGAAATCCATCGTCAGGTAAGGACGATCCCAATCGCCCAGCACCCCGAGACGGATGAAGTCGGCTTTCTGGCCGGCAACCTGCTCCGCCGCGTATTTACGGCACTCGGCGCGGAATTCCGCGGCGCTGACTTTCTCGCCCGGCTTACCGACCAGCTGTTCCACTTTCAGTTCAATTGGCAGACCGTGGCAGTCCCAACCCGGCACATAGGGTGAATCGTAACCAGACAGTCCTTTCGATTTAACGATAATGTCTTTCAGAATCTTGTTAACCGAGTGACCAATATGAATGCTGCCGTTCGCGTAGGGAGGGCCATCATGCAGAATGAAGGTTTTTTTCCCCTTCTTCGCATTACGAATAATCCCGTACAGATCCTGTTCATACCAACGTTTCAGCATGTCAGGTTCGCGCTTGGCCAGATCGCCACGCATCGGGAACCCTGTTTCCGGCAAGTTCAGGGTAGTCTTATAGTCACTCATTAGATTCTCGATTTCGTTTCGGCTAGAAAAATTAAACCGGTGTCTGTAACCCGAAAAAGCTCCGGGCTGTCACCACATCATCAGCGATTTGCTGTTTTAACGCGTCAAGCGACGCAAAGCGCTGTTCATTACGGATCTTTTTACGCAGTACCACTTCAATGTGACGACCATAGAGATCCATCGTCACGTCCAGCAAATGCACTTCAAGCTGCTGGCGTTTGTCCCCGGTGACGGTCGGGCGCGTACCAATATTGGCGACGCCCGGTAGCGGTTCTGGCCCCAGCCCATAAACGCTGACGGCATACACGCCGCTAACCGGGGAAACCTGACGTTTCAACGGCAGGTTGGCGGTGGGGAACCCAATGGTTCGTCCCAGTGCTTTGCCATGTTCCACACGCCCGGAAATGCTATAAGGGTGCCCCAGCAAACTTTCCGCCAGCGCTAATTGATCATGGCGGAGGGCCTCGCGTACGGCGGTACTACTGACCCGCCGACCGCCGTTACAGAATGAATCGGTGCTGATAACATCAAAACCCGCTTCATTCCCAGCCTTCTGTAATAACAGGAAATCTCCCTGACGACCAGCCCCGAAGCGGAAGTCATCTCCCACCACCAGAAACTTCACGCCCAGTTTCTTTACCAACAGGGAAGAAACGAACGTCTGTGCATCTATGGCGGCAAAACGCGCGTCAAACCTGACACACAACAGGTAGTCAATGCCGGCCTGCGCCAGATATTTCACCTTGTCACGCAGGCGCGTCAGGCGCGCAGGGGCCTTTTCTGCGGCGAAGAGCTCCAGCGGTTGCGGCTCAAAAATCATCACCATCACCGGCAACCCGCGCGCGCGTCCCTCCTGCTTCAGTCGTTCAAGCAGCATTTGATGACCGAGGTGTACACCGTCAAAATTCCCAATAGTGATCACACAGCCGTAATGGTGCGCCCTAAGATTGTGTATACCGCGAATTAGCTGCATGGCTGGCCCGGAACAAAGGGTTAATATTATGGAAATCGGCGGATTATACCTTGTACAGCGAGTAAGGTTAACCTGCGATTCGCGCCTTTTGCCGCCGCCCTCTAAATCGTCTCGGGATTCGCTCATTTTTTAGCTGAATCATCGGTAAATGACCGCCAGGGACAGAATATCCAGATGGCAGATAACGTACACAGTCCGACTTTACCGAGAACAGACAGAGTATTATCAAATTCAGGACGAATTTATGATGCGAAAAGCTGTATTCCACCGCGTGAAGCTGTTAAAATCCTGCGCCATCACAACGTAACAAGCGTCGACGTACAAACGGCGCTTATTTGCACAAATCCATTGACAAACGAAGGCTAAACGGGCATATTCCTCGGCCTTTGAATTGTCCTCGATAGAATATATTTGGGAGTTGGACCTTGGCTAATATCAAATCAGCTAAGAAACGCGCCGTACAATCCGAGAAGCGCCGCAAGCATAACGCAAGCCGTCGCTCTATGATGCGTACTTTCATCAAGAAAGTATACGCGGCGATCGCGACTGGCGATAAAGAAGCGGCTCAGAAAGCGTTTAGTGACATGCAACCGATCGTGGATCGTCAAGCTAGTAAAGGCTTGATCCACAAAAATAAAGCTGCGCGTCATAAATCCAATCTGGTTGCGCGCATCAACGCCATGCAGTAATCGCACCGCTAAGTGCTGTTGCTAAAAAAACCGGCTCAGGCCGGTTTTTTTGTGTTTGTCATTCACGCCATAGCGGTCGCTGTTCTGCCGCTAAAGCGCACCGGGGCCCCCGCATGCGCCGAATATTGAACAATACATTCATCACGCAGCGACAGATGGCGGAACCGGGCGCTTCCTGACGCTTTTATTTACCACCGGTCTTGTCTCAGAGTTGACAATGCGGGGCGATCTGATTCCGTTTCGGTAATATTCTATGCAAAATCAGATAGCCAAGCAGTGCCACTACCCCGGATGCCAACAAAATGCCGAGCTTGGCGTAGATAATGAATTCCGCGCCGTGAGAAAACGCCAATAGCGTAATGAATATCGACATGGTAAAACCAATGCCGCACAGCACCGACACCGCCACAATCTGACGAAAACAAACGCCAACGGGCAGGTGAGCATAACCTCGTTTTATCGTCAGCCAACTGAACAGGCTCACCCCCAGCGGTTTCCCTATCAACAGCCCTGCCGCAATTCCCAGACTCAACGGAGAAAACAATTTATCGACTTCAATCCCCGTTAAAACAATCCCCGCATTGGCAAACGCAAACAGCGGAATAATCAGGAACGCGACCCATGTTTGCAGGCCATGTTCAAGCGTGGTGGCTGGAGAAGGCTGTCCCTCAGGCGAGCGCAAGGGAATAAAGAAACCGACGATCACCCCTGCCAGCGTCGCGTGAACGCCACATTTCAGGATAAAAACCCACAAAACGCTCCCGACCAGCAAATAGACCGACGTTTTTCTGACATCCTGCCAATTCATATACGCCAGTACCGCCACCGCCAGCAGTGCGCAGCCAAGTGCAGACCATACGATCTGCTGCGTATAAAACAGAGCAATAATCAGGATAGCGCCGAGATCGTCAATAATCGCCAGGGCGAGTAAGAAAACCTTCAGCCCTGTGGGGACTCGCTTGCCCAGTAAGGTCAGCACGCCGACCGCGAACGCGATATCCGTCGCGGTAGGGATCGCCCAGCCGGCACGGGTGACTTCATCATTCACATTGAACAGCAGAAAGATCAGCGCAGGAAAGATCATGCCGCCCACTGCGGCTGCCAGCGGCAACATGGCCTGACGGCGGCTGGCTAACGTCCCTTCCAGCAATTCGCGTTTCACTTCCAGACCAATCAGCAGAAAGAAAATCGCCATCAAGCCGTCGTTAATCCACAACAACAGGTTCTTATTGATTTCCAAATGACCAAACCGCACCTCTACCGGCATCATGAGTAACTGCTGATAGCCAGCGGCGGTAACTGACCAGTTGGCGAATACCATCGCCAAAACCGTCGCGATCATCAGCATGATGCCGGCCGCCGCATCTAATCCAGTAAAGCGGCGAATCATTGTTATCATTAATTCCTCTCCCATTCAGGAACAGATATAAACACTGCAAGCCCGTTCTCTTACAGGCAAGATTACGCAATCTGATACTGCGTTAAAAGCAGATTATCCGGGCTGACAGACCGAAAAGCGCGCCATTAGCGACAGTGGTTCAGAAGGAAGGACAGGTATATAACGAAAAAAACCGGCAGGGTTTACCCTACCGGTCTTCCTGTCCCCGTTAACAGCAAGCCATTAACGCGTCAAATCGTCAAAAAACTTCTTCACACCATCGAAAAAGCTTTTCGAGCGAGGGCTGTTTCTTTCGCCTGATGGGCCACCGAAACTCTCTTCAAGCTCTTGCAGCAGCTGTTTCTGTCGCTCATTCAAATTCACCGGCGTTTCTACCACCACGCGGCACAACAGGTCGCCCTGCGCTCCTCCACGTACCGACTTCACCCCTTTTCCGCGCATACGGAATAGTTTCCCGGTTTGCGTTTCCGCCGGTACTTTCAGCTTCACTCGGCCATCCAGCGTCGGCACTTCAATTTCACCACCTAATGCCGCCATAGCGAAGTTGATTGGCACTTCACAATAGAGATTGTTCTCTTCGCGCTGGAAGATTGGATGCGCTTTTACCTGCACCTGCACGTACAAATCACCTGGCTGCGCACCGTGCTCACCCGCTTCACCCTCACCGGACAAACGGATGCGATCGCCGGTATCCACGCCAGCCGGGATCTTGACCGACAGCGTTTTGCTCTTCTCTACGCGGCCATGACCGTGACATTTATTGCAGGGATCTTTGATGATCTTGCCGCGACCGTGGCAGTGCGGACACGCTTGCTGTACGGTAAAAAATCCCTGACGCATTTGGACCTGACCGTTACCATGACAGGTCGGACAGGTAACCGGAGAACTACCGGGCTTCGCGCCACTCCCATGACACACATCACACTCTTCCAGCGCAGGAATACGGATCTCTTTGGTGACGCCACGTACCGCTTCTTCCAGCGTCAGTTCCATGTTGTAGCGTAAATCGGATCCACGGCTTGCGCGCTGACGACGACCACCGCCAAAAATATCACCGAACACGTCGCCAAAAATATCACTAAAATCAGCACCGCCGCCAAAGCCACCGCCGCCACCGCCCATACCACCTTGTTCAAAGGCCGCATGGCCATACTGATCGTAGGCTGCACGTTTCTGTGCATCGGTGAGGATCTCGTAGGCTTCTTTGATCTCCTTAAATTTGGCTTCCGCCGCACTATCACCGGGATTACGGTCCGGGTGATATTTCATCGCCAGGCGCTTATACGCTTTCTTTATTTCACGCTCATCCGCGTTTTTAGCCACGCCCAGTGTTTCGTAATAATCTTGCTTCGCCATTCTTTTTCCTGCCCTCAACATGCGTGCACGGGCGCAGAGTTTCCCCGACGCCCGTGCTGGTTGCCAGCAACAGCTTTCTGACTGCTACTGCGCCCGCTCAAGGGCGATTACTTTTTATCTTTTACTTCTTCAAATTCGGCATCAACAACATCGTCATCACGACGTGCAGAAGCGTCATCAGCGCCGCTTTCAGCACCCGGTTGCGGCTGAGAAGCTTCGAGCAGTTTGCCGGAAACCTGTACCAAAGCCTGAATCTTCGCCTCGATTTCCGCTTTATCTTCGCCTTTCAGCACGCTTTCCAACGCTTTCAGCGCATCTTCAATGGCGGTTTTGTCATCGGCGGCCAGCTTGTCGCCCACCTCTTCCAACTGCTTACGCGTGCTGTGTAGCAGATGATCGCCCTGATTACGCGTCTGTACCAACTCTTCAAACTTACGGTCGGCTTCAGCGTTCGCTTCCGCGTCGCGTACCATCTTCTGGATCTCGTCCTCGTTCAGACCGGAAGAAGCCTTGATGGTGATTTTCTGCTCGCGACCGCTGTTTTTATCTTTCGCAGAAACGTGCAGGATACCGTCAGCATCGATGTCGAAAGTCACTTCGATCTGCGGCATACCGCGCGGCGCAGGCTGAATACCATCCAGGTTAAACTGGCCCAGAGACTTGTTGTCGTTCGCACGCTTACGTTCACCTTGTAGGACGTGAATCGTTACCGCGGACTGGTTATCTTCCGCCGTTGAGAACACCTGACTATGTTTCGTCGGGATGGTGGTGTTCTTGGCAATCAGCGGGGTCATTACGCCCCCCATCGTTTCAATACCCAGAGACAGCGGAGTCACATCCAGCAGCAGAACGTCTTTCACATCACCAGACAATACCCCACCCTGAACCGCCGCACCAATAGCGACCGCTTCGTCCGGGTTGACGTCTTTACGCGGTTCCTTACCGAAGAAGTCAGCCACTTTCTTCTGTACCAGCGGCATACGTGTCTGACCGCCCACCAGAATCACGTCCTGAACTTCAGAAACAGACAGGCCTGCATCCTGCAATGCCACTTTCAGCGGCTCCAGAGAACGGCTGACCAGATCTTCGACCAGTGATTCCAGTTTCGCACGGGTAACTTTAATATTCAGGTGCTTAGGACCGCTCGCATCCGCCGTGATGTACGGCAGGTTAACATCGGTCTGCTGAGCGGAAGACAGCTCGATCTTGGCTTTTTCAGCTGCTTCTTTCAGGCGTTGCATTGCCAGCGGATCGTTGCGCAGGTCGAAACCTTGCTCTTTCTTAAATTCATCAACCAGATAGTTGATCAGGCGGCTATCGAAATCTTCACCACCCAGGTGAGTATCACCGTTGGTTGCCAGAACCTCGAAGGTTTTTTCGCCATCAACTTCATCAATTTCGATGATGGAAATATCGAACGTACCGCCGCCTAAATCGTAAACCGCGATAGTCCGGTTGCCGACTTCTTTATCCAGGCCGTATGCCAGCGCTGCCGCTGTCGGTTCGTTGATGATACGTTTTACTTCCAAACCGGCGATACGACCGGCATCTTTCGTTGCCTGACGCTGCGCATCGTTGAAGTAAGCCGGTACCGTGATAACCGCTTCGGTAATCGTTTCACCCAGATAATCTTCCGCAGTTTTCTTCATTTTTTTCAGCACTTCGGCTGAAATCTGCGGCGGCGCCATTTTCTGGTCTTTCACTTCCAGCCATGCATCGCCATTATCTGCCGCAATAATTTTGTACGGCATGATGTTGGCATCACGCTGAACTTCTTCATCTTTAAAACGACGACCAATCAAACGCTTGATAGCAAACAGCGTATTTTTCGGGTTAGTCACCGCCTGACGTTTAGCCGGTTGGCCAACCAGAGTTTCACCGTCTTGCGTATAAGCAATGATTGAAGGTGTTGTACGATCGCCTTCGCTATTTTCCAGTACTTTTACCTGCGCACCGTCCATAATCGCAACACAAGAGTTGGTTGTACCCAGGTCGATACCAATAATCTTACCCATCTAAACATCTCCACTAAAAAGTCATATTCGGTGTGGTGGTTAACTCTACTGTGCGGGCGAAATGTTATTTTTCAACAACCCCCCTCGTTTTTCACCAGCAGCGTATTTATTCAATGCCAACCACCGATCTAACGGCCCGACACACGCCTTTACGGCAAGTCTAACTGTTTCGGTTGAAGATAAGATGGGGCCAACATTTCTATCATCAAGGGGGGGAAGACAAAAAAAGTGACCTTTATCCCTCGTGCGATCAAACTATTCAGTCTTACTCATGTTGTATCCATTCCAAACGCCCGATATGATGCCGCGCTCGCCGTAGAAACAAGGGGTTACCCCGACACAAATGGCGGGTAATAACACCTTAAACGACACCTATCCCAACGTGCTTAAGGCAACCGCCAGACTGACGAGCCCAACGCGAAGGGACTATTAATAATCTGTTATTGCAGAGGATTTATGAGCACAAACACGTTGGCGAATCCTGGTCCATTAGGGCTGATGGGCTTCGGGATGACCACTATCCTTCTGAACCTGCATAACGCAGGCTTTTTCCCGCTTTCTTCCATTATTCTCAGCATGGGTATCTTCTACGGCGGTATTGCCCAGATCCTGGCCGGCCTGCTGGAGTACAAAAAAGGGAATACGTTTGGCGTGACGGCGTTTACATCTTATGGCGCATTCTGGCTGACGCTGGTGGCCATTCTCGTCCTGCCTAAAATGGGTCTGGCGGAAGCCAGCGATGCTCAGTTCCTTGGCGTTTTCCTTGGCCTGTGGGGTGTTTTCACGCTGTTTATGTTTTTCGCCACATTCGGCAGCAACCGCATGCTGCAATTCGTCTTCGGCAGCCTGACCGTACTGTTTGCTCTGCTGGCCGTAGGTAACTTCACCGGCAACCACGCGCTGCTCACTTTCGCGGGTTACGAAGGTATCCTCTGTGGCGCCAGCGCCATTTATCTGGCAATGGCAGAAGTGCTGAACGAGAAGTTTGGCCGCTCTGTCCTGCCGATTGGCGCGTGTGGCGCATCCCACTAAGTTCCCCGCTATTCCCGGCAATCGGGCCTTGCCAACGCAAAGCCCGATTGTATTTCGTTCACGGAAATATGTTCACACATCAACGGGCGAACGGCCATGTTCGCCCCTGTCGGCCAAAGATCCCGCATCGGCATTCAGGTCGCGTCGCAAGTAAATCCCCAGCAGCAGTCCCACGGCGGCCAGCGCCAGCACATAGAATGCCGGGGCCAGCGGCGTCGCCTTCATGATTAACGTCACAAAAACGGGCGTCAGGCCGCCAAAAATGGCATAGGAAACATTGTAGGAAAACGAGATCCCTGAAAACCGCACGGCAGCCGGAAATGCCCGCACCATGACATAAGGCACGATGCCAACAACGCCAACGCTGAGTCCCACAGCGCCATAGCTGACAAAGAGTAACAGCGTACTGTTGGCCGCCGAACTGTAAAAAAACCAGTTGCATGCGGCCAACAACACACTCCCAGGGATAAACACGCTGCTGACCCCGAAGCGATCAACCAACAGCCCCGAACCGATGCAGCCGACCATCAACGTAATGGTCGCCAGACAGTTTGCCTGTAGTGCCAGCGCAGCAGGAATGCCGTGCACTTTTTGCAGGTAGGTCGGCGCCATCAAAATCGCGACAACAATGCACGCAGAGAGTAGCCAGGTCAGCAACATGGAAACCACAACCGCACGCTTGTGGTTTAAGACGACTGACTTCAACGGCAGCTCCTCCGCCAGCATTTTCTGCGCCTGCATTGCCATGAAAATGGGCGTTTCCTGTAGCCAGCGACGCAGATACATCGCAATAAGGCCAAATACCCCGCCGAGAAAGAACGGCACGCGCCAGCCGCCGTCCGACATCTGCGCCGGCGTAAACACCGTATTCAGTAGCGTTGCGACCAGCGAGCCCAGCAGAATCCCCATCGTCAGCCCGGCAGTCAGCGTCCCGCAGGCAAAGCCAATACGGGCACGAGGCACATGCTCGGCAACGAAGACCCACGCACCGGGGACTTCACCGCCGATCGCCGCCCCTTGCAGCACGCGCAGCAACAACAATAATAACGGCGCGGCAATACCGATGGCGGCATAGGTTGGCAACAGCCCCATTGCCAATGTCGGCAGTGCCATCATTAAAATGCTCAGGCTGAACATTTTCTTGCGCCCGCGTTTATCGCCAAAGTGCGCCATGATGATGCCCCCAAGGGGACGGGCCAGATAGCCTGCGGCGAAAATACCAAAAGTCTGAACCTGCCGCAGCCACTCAGGGATATCCGGCGGGAAAAAGAGATCGCCAATAACGGCGGCAAAGAAGACAAAAATAATAAAATCGTAAAACTCTAACGCGCCGCCCAGCGCAGCCAGAGACAGCGTTTTATAGTCCTGCCGATTCAACCGGCGGTGGTAGGCGTGTTGTTCCTGATTCATAAGTTACCGTGCATTGCCCGCGTGTGAGTTAATTTCGCCGCGAAGTGTAAAGTAAAAATTACTATATTGGCAAAATTATGCTACAGCAACAAAACTGAACCCTTTGTTTCACATCGCCTGATTTCAGTTTTTTATTTCGCGAACGGCATTTTTAGGACGAAAAGCGACGACGATATCCTCATGGGTTTCAATGTAAGGCCCTTCCAGCAGTTGGATACAATACGGGATGCTGGCAAAAATCCCGGCCACCAGCACCGTGCCCTTATCATCTTTTAACCCTTCCAGCGTTTCCTTAATCGACTTCGGTTGGCCCGGCAGGTTTAGGATCAGCGCCTGTTTACGCAGCACGCCAACCTGACGAGAGAGAATGGCGGTCGGGACGAAACGCAGACCGATCTGCCGCATTTGTTCGCCAAACCCCGGCATCTCCCGATCGGCAACAGCCAACGTAGCGTCGGGCGTGACATCGCGCCGCGCCGGTCCGGTTCCTCCGGTTGTCAGCACCAAGTGACAGCCACGCTCGTCGACCAGTTCACACAGCGTTTGTTCGATCATCGGTTGCTCATCCGGCACCAGACGCGTTTCCACCTCAAAAGGGCTCTTTAAGGCCGCGCTGAGCCATGCCTTAAGCTCAGGAATGCCTTTGTCCTGATAAATCCCACTGGATGCGCGATCGGAGACCGACACCAAACCAATACGCAATACGTTCATAGTAAACCTCGAAGTCAATGATTATTCATCCCTTACCGGCATCAGCGCCGATTTTCCCTCAGTTTGAGTCATTTGGGGAAGTGAGAAACAATTTTATCAGGATATTCAATATGTTCAGTACAGAATTTTCGCGGATAATGTACTCGCGGCACCACCGATAATGTGACACGGTGGATTATGCGCAATTTGATAAGAACGATTAAACGCCGTTTCAAAAAAACCGCATAAGCCGGTGATAATATTTCACGTGATGGAAATAACAAACAACAGAAATAGGCACTCAGGAAACTAGGTTTTACGAAATAAACACAGGAACGGAGAAGCGGGTCGCAGAGCGTGATAGAACCCCACAGGAAAGCAGATAATATGGTAAACTTAAGTCACTTATTTATCGCCAACTATAAGTAGAAAAAAACGATACCTGTCATCCTCAAGTTGCATATGCATTGGCTGTGCCTCCTTCACGAATCACTTACCTGACGTAAGTTCGGGGACGCCTCCTCTTACCGCTTTTCTGCATCTTGAATGAGTTAAGGTATTTACCAAGGAAGTAACCATGAGTGACCTTAAGTATAAGATCTTAAAACTATTCTCACATCCTACCTCCGCCTTCTTTCTGTTCGGGGTTATTTCCTTTTTTATCACTATTTTTCTTATGCATGAAGGCAATAAGAACATTTGGAAGGTCGAGCGACAAAATCTGGATACCACCATCAAGACGTATGAATCCTATAATTCGGGAGGAGAAATTACGGAGAATGATGTCATCCGAAAAACGGGTAGCTACGTCTCAGCCCGCATGAGAACATTTGTATTTAATACGCGTGATACGCGCAGCGAGTGTATTAATCGCTTAGCTTCATCCGACCTGACATTTAATGATATGGCAGTTATCCGCATTTGCCAGAATAAACTCCCATCGATTGGAGAATATGCAGGAAAAGACACACTCACTATAATTTTCCCCGTGCTTTCCCCCACTGATGAATTATTGGGTGTGCGTATCAGAACCTCAGCCGTAGAAGAGCAGCCTTCATTTTTTGAAAACATGGAGTCCCCCGGCTCCGCCGTTGCGACCCTGATTATTGTGTTACTTTGCGCCATGTTAGGTAGCCTGTTGTCGCTTCTGGCGAAGAAATATTTGGTGGAACTCCCCATCCTCGCGCGTTACGACGATCTCACCGGCTATCTGCGACGAGACGCTTTCTTTATGGCGGCCAATAAAGCCCTTAGTCTTGCTAAACTTAGCCGACGCGCCGTTTGTGTCATGCTCATTGATATTGATCATTTTAAACTCGTGAACGATAACTTTGGTCACTGCGCTGGTGACAATGCCTTGAAATTTGTTGCCGATACATTCAGAAAATCATTCCGGCGCGAAGATATTTTTGGCCGCATTGGCGGCGATGAATTTGCTGCCGTTTTACCGAACACTGAATTAGAGGATGCATATAAGATCGTCGAAAGGGCGCGAGAAAGAATTAGCGCAACCCCTTGTGAAACAGCAGACGAAAAAATCTGGCTGGCGGTCAGTATCGGGTTGGTCGAGTACCATATTGCAGGGGAAGATCTGAGTGAAGTGATGAAACGCGCGGATGAGAAGCTTTATATCGCGAAGAAAGTACGTAATACGACGGTAAGGTAGATTTAAGAGCTCCCCGGCGCGGCGCACAGACAAAAATAGCCGGTATTCCGGCTATTTTCATCAACAGAAAACTTACAGTAAATCCGCAATCATTTTTTCCAGTTTTTCCTGGTCGATGGCGAATTTACGAATCCCATCGGCCAGTTTATCAACCGCCATCGGATCCTGATTATGCTGCCAGTAGAACTCCGCTTCCGTCATTTTCGCCGGACGTACCTTCACGTCTCCCGTATAAGAAAGTTTACGCACCACTTCGCCTTCGCTTTCCGACAGTTCTTTTAACAGCGCAGGAGCAATCGTCAGGCGGTCGCATCCTGCCAATTCCAGAATCTCACCGACGTTACGGAAGCTGGCGCCCATGACCACCGTTTCATAACCGTGTTCTTTGTAATAGCTGTAAATTTCGCTGACGGAAACCACGCCCGGATCTTCATGCGGCTCGAACGCTTTCTTGTCGCCGTTGGCTTTGTACCAGTCAAGAATACGGCCAACGAAGGGTGAAATCAGGAACACGCCCGCCTCCGCACAGGCGCGCGCCTGGGCAAAGGAAAACAGCAGCGTCAGGTTACAGTTAATACCTTCTTTTTCCAGTTGCTCAGCGGCACGAATGCCCTGCCAGGTTGAGGCCAGCTTAATCAGAATGCGCTCGTTGCTAATGCCCGCATCGTTGTACAACTTGATCAGGCGCTTTGCCTTCGCCACGCTGGCTTCGGTGTCATAAGACAGACGCGCATCCACCTCGGTGGAAATACGGCCGGGGATCAATTTTAAAATTTCAAGACCAATATTTACCGCCAGCTTATCCGTCGCATCCACAACCTGCTGTTGGCGATCGCTGCTCTGCTCACGCGCCCAAACGACAGCATCATCAATCAGCTTACGGTATTCAGGAATTTGTGCAGCGTTCAGAATCAGAGAAGGGTTGGTCGTGGCATCTTGCGGTTGGTACAGTTTCATTGCCGCAATATCACCGGTATCAGCTACAACCGTGGTCAATTGGCGTAGGGAGGTCAATTTATCCGTCATGTTGGCATGTCTCGTTGTTTGTATATGGTGCTCGTGAATGAAAATAGCTCGTATTATAATCGATTTATTCTCTAATCTGGTGGCCGACTGTGTTGCCAGAATCTGATAATAACACGCGCACTTTACCGTGCAAGCCAGCCGTTAATCCGTTGCTAAACCGTTACCGCAATGGCGCCTCCAGCCCCACCCCACAGAAAATACGGCGCGTGAAAGATGAAACGTATTGTTGCTATCGCCACTTTCTCATCGGGTTCTTGCTATAGTAGAAAAATCAAAAATCGGACCGACAGGATATGGCGCATGCTTATTACTCTTTCACCCGCAAAAACGCTCGACTATACCAGTCCGTTGGCTACCACTCGTTACACACAGCCGGAGCTACTCGACTATTCCAGCCAGCTTATTGACGAGTGTAAGACTCTGACGCCCGCAAAAATTGCCTCTCTGATGAGCATCAGCGATAAACTGGCCGATCTGAACGCCGGGCGTTTTAATGATTGGCAACCGAACTTCACGCCGGAGAATGCGCGTCAGACGCTATTGGCGTTTAAGGGTGACGTCTACACCGGATTAGCCGCAGAAAATTTCACTGAAGAGGATTTCGATTTCGCACAGCAGCATCTGCGTATCCTGTCAGGCCTGTATGGCGTGCTACGTCCGCTGGATTTGATGCAGCCTTACAGACTGGAAATGGGCACCAAACTGGAAAATAAATCCGGCAACGATCTCTACAGTTTCTGGGGCGATATCATCACTGAAAAGCTGAATCAGGCGCTGCGGGAGCAAGGTGACGATATACTGATTAATCTGGCCTCGGACGAGTATTTCAAAGCCGTGAAGCCGAAAAAGCTCAATGCCCGCTTGATCAAACCCATATTTCTGGATGAGAAGAATGGCAAATTCAAAGTGATCAGCTTTTACGCCAAAAAAGCGCGCGGCCTGATGAGTCGCTTTATTATTCAAAACCGCCTGACGCAACCAGAGCAGTTACAGGCCTTTAATCTGGAAGGCTACGCCTTTGAAGCGGCGGAGTCGTCTGCCGATGAGCTGGTGTTTAAACGCCACGAACAGTGAGATAGCCCTGAAGCGAAAGGCGGCGCAAACGCCGCCTTGCCGTCAACTTAGTCCGGCAGAGATAGCAGGAACTCACGCAGCTTCGCGAAATCATCCGGGAAGTTATGCGACAGTAAATCCAGACCGGCGCGCTCTGCCAGCGCCTCCGGCAATTCCAGTTCTTTGCCCAGAATCGCTTCTACGCTTTCCTTGAATTTTGCCGGGTGCGCCGTCCCCAGGAACAGACCGAACTCACCGGGTTGCAGTTGATCGCGCAGCAGGCGATAAGCAATCGCCGCATGGGGTTCAGAGATGTAACCCAAGGCGTCCAGCTCATGCATCGCGGCTTTCGTGGTCTCATCGCTCACCGCGCCGAAGCCCAGCATGTTTAACTGCCAGTTTTTACGCCGGAACAGCTCTTCCACGCGCGGCCAGTTGTTCGGCTGGCTCACATCCATCGCATTGGATAACGTTGCCACCGTTTTATTCGGTTCCCAATTCCCGCTGCTCAGGAAGCGCGGAACAGTGTCATTCGCATTAGTCGCAGCGATGAAGCGCTTAATCGGCAGTCCCAGGGATTTCGCCAGCAGCCCGGCGGTCAGGTCGCCAAAGTTACCGCTCGGCACGGAAACCACCAGCTGATTACGCGCCGCCTGCGGCAGTTGCGCCACCGCTTCGAAGTAGTAGCAAATTTGCGCCAGCAGGCGGCTGATATTGATCGAGTTCGCGGAGTTCAGGCCAATGGCCTTTTTCAACGCTTCATCATCAAAGGCTTTTTTCACCAGCGCCTGACAGGCGTCGAAATCGCCATCGATGGCGACAGTGTGAATATTTCCCCCCAGCGTACAGAACAGTTTTTCCTGCAATGGGCTGATCTTGCCACGCGGGTAAAGGATGACAACGCGAACGTTTTCCAGTCCGTAAAACGCATGTGCAACCGCCGCCCCGGTATCGCCAGAGGTGGCCGTCAGAATGGTGATTTTCTCATCACCGGAGACTTCAGTCAGCATCTGCGCCATAAAACGGCCGCCAAAGTCTTTAAACGCCAGCGTCGGGCCGTGGAACAGTTCCAGAGTGGCGATATCTTCTGCCACTGGCGCGACGGGCGCCAGAAACGCAAAGGCGGCTTTGACACGCTCGAACACCGTTTCCGGCGCGATTTCATCGCCGATATACGCAGACAGAATACGGCTGCTACGCGTCACGAAATCCAGCGACAGCAGCGCATCGATATCGTTACGATCAAATTCCGGCAGGTCCTGCGGGAAAAATAATCCCTGCTGACTCCCCAGCCCTTGCTTGATGGCCTGAGCAAAACTGACCTGCTCGTTATGATCTTTAAGATTGTACAGTTTCATGCGTTATCCCAGTTGTCGTGCGCCAGTCGTATCCAGACGGCAAATATGAACAAAACCTTCATCATTCTGCAAATAATTATCCCGTAGCCAGTCAGCCAGACGCTGTGCGCTGGCCACATCGTTGCAAACGGAAAATAATGTCGGACCAGAGCCGGAAATACCGCAGGCCAGCGCCCCAATATCTTCCGCTGCCTGGCGAGCAGCAGCAAAGCCGGGCAGTAATTTAGTACGATAAGGCTCCGCGATGACATCCTTCATCAATTTCGCCGCCAGACTCGCCTGCCCGGTATGACAAGCATGGATGAAGCCCGCCAGATAGCGGCCATGGCTGATGCAATCCTGACGACGATACTGCGCAGGCAGAATGGCGCGCGCTTCAGCGGTTGATACTTTGATCCCCGGATAGGCCATTACCCACAGCCAGTCATCGAACGATGGCACAGGCTGGCTGATAATTCCGTTTTCTTCCAACATCAGTTGGACGCCGCCGAGAAAACACGGAGCGACGTTATCATAATGGACACTGCCGGAAATCCGCCCTTCCAGTTCGCCCATCAGCGCCAGTAAACGGGTGTCATCCAGCGGCTTGCCGCAAAATTCGTTCATCACCATTAGCCCGGCGACAACAGAACAGGCGCTGGAACCGAGTCCTGAGCCAATCGGCATATTTTTTTCAAGCGTCATCGCCACCGGCACGGTTTTGCCGATTTCCTGACAGAAACGCTCCCAACATTGGTACACGATGTTTTCTTTTGGATTGTCCGGCAATTTGCTGACAAAACGTCCTTCGTTACGCAGGCTGAACAGTTCGGCGGCTTCAACAGAGACGCAATCCCCCAGCAGCGAACCGTCTACGGGCGAAACGGCAGCCCCCAGCACATCAAACCCCACGCTGACGTTACCGATTGATGCAGGTGCATACACCTTAACCATAATTATGCTCCCAACTTCCATGACAAAGTGCGCAGCAAATCTGCGAACACACCGGCAGCGGTAACATCGTTACCCGCGCCATAACCGCGTAATACGAGCGGCAGTGGCTGATAATAACGGCTGTAGAATGCCAGCGCATTTTCGCCATCTTTGACTTTAAACAGCGGATCGTTGCCGCCAACGGCACCGATCTCGACCTTGCAGCGACCTTCTTCAATGACGCCGACATAGCGCAACACTTTACCTGCATCGCGCGCTTGTGCAACGCGGCTGGCGAACTCGTCGTCTATCGCCGGCAGGCGTTGCATGAAGCTGTCGACATCGCCGGAGGCATCGAAACTGGCTGGCAGGACAGATTCCACGTCAATGTCGCTCAGTTCCAGTTGATAACCGGCCTCACGCGCCAGAATCAGCAGTTTACGCGCGACGTCCATCCCCGAGAGATCGTCACGCGGATCGGGTTCGGTATAGCCTTTCTCTTTCGCCAGCCGGGTCGCTTCCGACAGCGACATGCCCTCATCCAGCTTGCCGAAAATGAACGACAGCGAACCGGAAAGAATGCCGGTAAAGCGAATCAGCTCATCCCCCGCATTCAACAGATTTTGCAGGTTCTCAATCACCGGCAGACCTGCACCGACGTTGGTGTCATACAGGAAACGACGGCGGGATTTTGCCGCCGCGCTACGTAGCTGATGATAATAATTCATCGAACCGGTGTTAGCCTTCTTGTTTGGCGTGACGACGTGGAAGCCATCGGCCAGAAAATCAACGTACTGATCGGCTACGGCCTGATTCGACGTACAGTCGACAATCACCGGGTTGAGCAGATGATACTCTTTGACCAGACGAATCAGACGCCCCAGATTGAACGGTTCACGGGCCTTAGCCAGTTCTTCACGCCAGTTATCCATCGCAATGCCGTTGATATTGGTCAGCAAAGCTTTCGAGTTGGCAATCCCACACACGCGCAGGTCGATATGTTTATCCTTAAGCCATGGCTGCTGACGGTGGATCTGTTCCAACAGCGCCCCGCCCACGCCCCCCACCCCAATGACAAACACGTCGATCACCTGATCGGTGTTAAACAGCATCTGGTGCGCGACGCGCACGCCGGTGGTGGCGACATCGTTGTTCACCACAACGGAGATAGAACGCTCGGACGATCCCTGTGCGATAGCCACGATATTGATATTCGCCGTCGCCAACGCAGAAAACAGACGGGCCGACAAACCACGCAGCGTGCGCATGCCGTCCCCCACGACAGAGAGGATCGCCAGACGCTCCATCACATCCAGCGGTTCCAAAAGTCCTTCTTTCAGTTCCAGATAGAATTCGTCTTCCAGCGTTTTTCGAGCGCGCGCCAGTTCGTTTTGCGATACGCAAAAACTAATGCTGTATTCAGAGGAAGACTGCGTGATCAGCACGACCGAGATACCTGCGCGCGACATCGCAGCAAACACGCGCGCGGCCATCCCGATCATGCCTTTCATGCCGGGACCCGATACGTTGATCATCGCCATATTATTCAGGTTGGTGATGCCTTTCACCGGGTACTGCGTGTCGGTGCAGTCTACGCCGATCAGCGTGCCGGGAGCCTGAGGGTTTTCGGTGTTTTTGATTAGGCAGGGGATCTGGAACTGGGCAATGGGGGCGATGGTACGGGGGTGGAGAACTTTGGCGCCGAAATAGGACAGCTCCATCGCCTCCTGATAGGACATCGACTTCAGTAACCGCGCATCCGGCACCTGACGCGGATCGCAGGTATAAACGCCGTCGACATCCGTCCAGATTTCACAGCAGTCCGCCCGCAAACACGCGGCGAGGACGGCGGCGGAGTAATCCGAACCGTTACGCCCCAGCACCACCAGTTCGCCCTTTTCGTTGCCAGCGGTAAAGCCCGCCATCAGGATCACATGATCTTTTGGAATCGCGCTCTCAGCGATACGGCGAGTCGACTCGACAATATCCACGGCGGATTCCAGATAATGTCCTTGCGCCAGTAGCTTCTCAACCGGATCGATCACCGATACGCCATAGCCGCGGGCCTGAAAGACCGCTTCCATGATGGCGATAGACAGTTTTTCCCCCCGGCAGATAATCGAAGCGTTCACGCTGTCAGGGCACTGGCCTAACAGCGCGATGCCATGCAGAACATGCTTCAACTGTGCAAATTCCTGCTCCACCAGCGTCTTAAGGCGCGCGGAGTCAAAACCGGGTTGAGATTCGGCCAGACCTTGCAGCAGCGAAGAGAAGATCGTTTCCGCGTCGTTCAAATGAGGCAGGATATCGAGCCCGGCGACGGTTTTCTCAATCATGGCCACCAGATGGTTGGTAATTTTTGCCGGTGCGGACAAGACGGTCGCCACCTGCCCCTGACGCGCGTTGTTTTCGATAATATCGGCAACGCGAGCAAAGCGCTCCGCATTCGCTACTGAAGTCCCGCCAAATTTCAACACTCGCATTTTTATTTCTTCTCCTGAATTTCTGCCAACCTAAACACCGGAAGCGTCTTTATATAAACCGCAAACAGCGGCAATGAGGGATAACCTGCCGTAAAAAAAAAGCCCGCACTATTCGGTGCGGGCTTTTTCTGGATTCTTTATATGCGTCAGCCCGCACCGTTACTGGTTGTACCGGTGATGGTAATAATAATCGTGGCGATCAGGCTGATAGTGCGCATGCTAAATCGAGTCTCATTAAAAGTCATGTTATCTGCCCTATTAGTTAGGGCAATCGCCCTTTGAAGTCAATGGATTTCTTTTTTTTCTTCTTAACGGACACAATCTGCTTGCGGCTAAAGCCACTGCCGAAACAGGAATAAACCGCATGAATTGTTGCTGAAATACCGCCTTCAACAGGTTCAACTGTAAACAAAATCATTACCGCTATCTTATTTTGACAGCTTTTTTTCAATATCATGCAACAAGCGATGGAGCATTGCCGTATCTCGTTGCTCTAAACGACCCAGACGCTGATGCAGCCAGTTACGTAGTTTCTCATCCTCTGCTACCGCCAAATTCACCAGTAGCCGATCCAGACGATCGCGCAGCGCCAATAATTGACCGGCGTCCGGAATCCATGCCTTCTGCGGTTCGACCTGCATCAGCGCCGCCAGTTGGTAACAATACACCATCACCGCCTGACCAAGATTCAGCGAGGGGTAATCCGCATTCATCGGCACGCCCGTCAACACATCCGCCAGTTCCAGTTCTTCATTCGTCAGGCCGACATCTTCCCGGCCAAATACCAGCGCCGCTGAAGCCATCCACGCCGCCTTCTCTTGCAATACGCCAGTCAGTTCAGTTGGCGTGCAGTAATAGCGAAATTTGGCCCGGCTACGCGCGGTGGCGGCTACCGTAAAATCGACATCCTTGAGCGCCGCGGCAAGCGAGGGAAATGTCTGTACGCCATCCAGAATATCCCCCGACCCATGCGCAACCCAGCGTGCCGCCGGATCCTGATGCGCAACGCTGCCGACAATACGCAAGCTGCGAAATCCCATCGTTTTCATCGCACGGGCAGCCGCCCCTACGTTCTCTGCCCGTGCGGGCTCAACCAAAATAATATGAAACTGCATATTCTCCCCAATACGGATTACAAACACACTGCCGCTACGCCGCCCGCCATCAATCAACAATCTTGAACACAACGGTTGCCGCAGGAAAATTAACAATAACCCAACAGAATTTCAGGCATCAACGCGGCTTTCGGTAGGATACATCAATGACGCCCAAACGGTGGGATCGGAGGGAAATACCAAAGGGAAAACAAGATAAGTTTCATTATTTCAATGAATTGCTAAATCTTCCGTCGACCAGGTTGCCTCAATCATCATCATTGGCATTTGCCGGGCGCAATCGTTCATAAAAAGCGCTAAATTGTGACGTAAACTAGCAATCCTATAAGTGTTTATCACAAAATAGTTAACGTGCTAAAATGAAATTTGATATATGTCAACAGAACCGTAGATTTATCAACAAGCAAAATCAGTGCTTGCTGTTATGTTGCTGTTAATGAGGTTAAACTGTGCGCTACTTTGGGCGCATAGTGAAATTAGCGCCACACTCACCCGTTAGACGTACATCTAAACGGGTAGAAAATGAACACCAGTAACGCAATTTACGTACTTGAGTCTGATGTTGAGCGAGAGTGTAGATTTACCTCGAAAAGCTCCAGGGAAATACCCGGAATAACTGGTTTTGTAACCAGAAGCCAGCAGGGTATGACAGCGACTTCTGTACTTCCGATTTCTATAATTTAAGTTGGCAATTTTAGGTAGCAAACATGCAGACGCCGCACATTCTTATTGTTGAAGACGAGTTGGTAACTCGTAATACCCTCAAAAGCATTTTTGAGGCGGAAGGATACGTTGTTTACGAGGCCACTGACGGCGCAGAAATGCACCACATTTTATCCGAAAATGACATCAATCTGGTGATCATGGACATCAACCTGCCGGGGAAAAACGGTCTGTTGCTGGCGCGTGAACTGCGTGAACAGGCGGCGGTCGCTTTAATGTTCCTGACCGGTCGTGATAATGAGGTCGACAAGATCCTCGGTTTGGAAATCGGTGCGGATGATTACATCACCAAGCCATTCAACCCACGTGAGCTGACGATCCGCGCACGTAACCTTCTGTCACGCACCATGAATCTGGGCAGCGTCACCGAAGAGCGTCGTCTGGTGGAAAGCTATCGTTTCAACGGTTGGGAGCTGGATATCAACAGCCGCTCGCTGATTAGCCCGACAGGCGAGCAATATAAGCTTCCGCGTAGCGAATTCCGCGCCATGCTGCATTTCTGTGAAAACCCGGGCAAGATCCAGTCTCGCGCCGAGTTGCTGAAGAAAATGACCGGTCGCGAGCTCAAGCCGCATGATCGCACCGTTGACGTAACGATCCGCCGCATTCGCAAGCATTTCGAGTCCACGGCAGATACGCCGGAGATCATCGCCACGATCCACGGGGAAGGCTACCGTTTTTGCGGCGATCTGGAAAACTAATCCCATTCAGCCGGAACAGGCGCTGTTCCGGCTGTTTTCACTCTTCTTATCGTTCGTTACTCACTCTTCCCCCACGGCATCACCGGCACCGCGCTTAACGCATTTTTTGGCGACCCCTCAACCAGTCGATCGGAGTAAGTGAGATAAACCAGCGCATTGCGCTTTTTATCGTAAAACCTAACCACCTGCAATTTCTTGAACACCAATGATGTTCTTTTCTGGAACACCACGACGCCACGATTGCCGCCGTTTTGGATTTTATCGGACAGGGTAATCGGCCCAACCTGCTGGCAGGAAATGGCAGCATCCGACGTATCCTCCGCCAGACCTAATCCCCCTTTGATTCCGCCGGTTTTAGCCCGGCTAATGTAGCAGGTCACGTTTGAAACGTCGGGATCGTCAAAGGCCTCCACCACGATCTTATGATCCGGCCCCAGTAACTTAAAGGTCGTATCGACAGACCCAATCTCTTCTGCATGGGCCACGCCAATGACAGAACACAGCAACCCCAACCTTATGATTTGTTTCATGTTCATATTTCAGACTCTACGATAATTTATGATCGACAATTAATAACTACAATAAAAAGGGAGTATGCAAAATAAATCGCTATAACTACTCCCCTTATCCAAATTACCTGCGGTATATTTTCAAAAATCTTCGGCAGTATCAAAGTGAAAATATTGCTATGATGCGGAATCTCAATAAGTTCGCGTTCAATGTGTTTGATGAGGAAGACTATGGATCAAGCCGGTATCATTCGTGATTTGCTTAACTGGCTGGAAAGCCATCTCGATCAGCCGCTATCCCTTGATCATGTGGCGGCAAAAGCAGGTTATTCCAAGTGGCATCTCCAAAGAATGTTCAAAGATGTAACAGGCCACGCCATTGGTTCGTATATTCGTGCACGACGACTAACAAAAGCGGCGGTTGCACTTTGCCTGACCAGTCGCCCTATCCTCGACATTGCCCTTCAGTACCGTTTTGATTCACAACAAACCTTTACCCGCGCGTTCAAAAAACAGTTTGCCCAAACGCCCGCCTCTTATCGTCGCTCCGATAACTGGAATACGCGCGGCATTCATCCGCCGATCCGGCTCGGTGAATTTACCCTGCCGCAGCCACAATTTGTCACACTCCCGGAAACCAAACTTCTCGGGATAACGCAGACCTATAACTGCCGCCTTGAGCAAATCTGTAACTTCCGATCGGAAATTCGCGTCCACTACTGGCGCCAGTTTTTAGGGGAAACCCGCACCATTCCGCCCGTCCTTTATGGATTACATCATTCACAGCCGAGTAAAGAAAAAGACGACGAACAGGAAGTGCTCTACACCACCGCACTGGAACCGAAGTATCTGCCTGACGATGTCCATACGGGTGAACCGATTACGCTCCCGGGCGGCGACTATGCGCTGTTCGTCTTTGAAGGGCCGACAGACGAACTACAGGATTTTATCATTACGCTGTACGATACCTGTCTGCCGACCTTCCAACTCACACGCCGAAAAGGCTTTGACGCCGAGCGTTTTTACACCAAACGCGAACCCGATGAAGAGATCCCAGAAATCATCCGCTGCGAATATCTTATCCCCATCCAGCACACTGAACTTTTATCAGCGCTGTAGCTCATCCAGTGCCGGGATATCCAAATGAGCGATATCCCCGGCTGTTTCGACCACCCAGCCTGGCGCCAGCCACGGACTTTGCTGATAGTCGATGCGCGACAAGGAGCAGTTGCGCAGGCGCAGGCGACGCTCTGCCGATGCCGGTAATCCCAGGACTGTACTGAGCAGGCACCCCAGCGCCATACCGTGACTGACCAAAAGCGGCCGACTTCCCGCGGGCAATTCCAGACAACGATCCAGCACCCGATGCATGCGCGCGGCCACCTCCTCCATCGATTCGCCTTCCGGGATGCGACCATCTGGCGTACCATCAACCAGCTGTCTGCGCCACCCCTCTTCTTCTGCGGTTAACGCATCCAGATCGCGTGCTTCCAATACACCCATATTCAGTTCACGCAACCGAGGCTCCAGGATTATCTGGCAATCATCACAAGATTTAGCGATGATTTCCGTTGTCTGGCATGTCCGGCCAAGATCGCTGGTAAGAATATGCGTGATCCCTAACGTCCTGATTCGTTGAGCAACCTGCTGCGCCTGCTGCTCGCCTCTTGGCGTCAGCGCACTGTCCGATTGACCTTGAATACGTCGAGACACATTCCACTCGGTTTCGCCGTGGCGAACAAGATATACCTGTAACATGGTTATTTTCCGTTATACTGCGTCAAATTAACTAAAGGTACGAAACTGTTATGTATCACGTTGTGGCTGCAACTACCAACCCGGCAAAAATTAAGGCTATTACTCTGGCATTTAACGACGTCTTCGGCGCAGAAAACTGTCGCATTGAGGGCGTTGACGTCGACAGCGGCGTCCCGCGTCAGCCTCTCGGCTCGACCGAAACCCGAACCGGCGCCAGAAACCGCGTTATGATGGCTCGTCAGGTACGACCAGAAGCCGATTTTTGGGTCGGTGTAGAAGCCGGCATTGAAGAAAGTATGACCTTCGCCTGGATGGTCATCGAAAACACCAACCTGCGCGGCGAATCGCGCTCCGCCAGTCTGGTTCTACCAGCCAGTATATTACATGGCATCCGCGAGGGGCGGGAGTTAGGTGATGAAATGGAGCGTCTGACGGGCATTCAGAATATTAAACACAAGGGCGGGGCCATCGGCGTCTTTACCGACGGCAAATTGTCACGCACCAGCGTGTACCATCAGGCGCTGCTGCTGGCGTTGGTGCCGTTCCACAACCCTATCTACCAGATTCCTGTTCAGGCCGCCAAATCGTAACGACTAGGAGCCGTTATTCGACGATTTATCTGCTGACAGCAACTGCGCTTCCAGCCAGCTTTTCAAGGCGGGGGGCGCGGCTTTCAAACTGTTTGAACCGCGAGTAATCGTGGCGATCCCCGCACCCAGTTCACTTTTCAGCTCACGCTGGCTCATTTCCCCCCGCATCAGCTCCTGCACAATTTTGACCCGCGTCCCCAATGCGGCGCGCTCATCCGGCGTCAGCAGCAGTTGCAGCAGCGGCAACTGGAGATCTTGTTCGATAGACTGCTGCAATAACGCCACAAAGCGTAGCCAATGCGCATTGTCTTGTTCAGAGAGTGCCGGGTCATTCAGCGATAGTGGAGTCATAACGGGCTACCATACTATTTAACTAGTACGACATGATAACATACATTTTGGAAACGATCGCAATAGGGGGCTTAATAACGCCGCTGCCATTCCCCCTCCGTCAGCACATTCGCTGGTTGATGCAGGAAATAACGGTAGAAAACATCATAAGCCAGCACATTTTTTACATAACCGCGCGTTTCCGAAAACGGGATACTTTCGACAAACGCGATGACATCGATACGCCCAGCGCTGTTTTTCAACCAGGCGTTCACACGCGACGGCCCGGCATTGTATGCCGCGGAAGACAAAATGCGGTTATGACCGAATGTCTGATACACCGACTCCAGATAGCGTGTTCCCAGCAGAATATTGGTCTCAGGGTCGAACAGTTGGCTGCTGTTCGTGTAGAACGTGATATCGCTCATTTTGGCGGTATGTTGCGCCGTGGCCGGCATCAACTGCATGAGCCCCGATGCGCCGACAGGCGAGCGCGCTTTCGGGTTCCAGGCGCTCTCCTGACGGGCTATCGCCATCGCATAGCTCTGGCTAATCCCTTTGCCCTGAGTTTCACGACGAAATACATCGTTCCAGGCCAGCGGGAAGCGCTCCTCCAGATGATCCCATAGCTTTGCAACAATCGTGGCCTGAACGCTCAAATCAGCCCAGCGCTGTTCAAACGCATAGCGAGCCAGCGCTTCCTGCTGTGGCCTGCTGTGATTGGCCACCAGACCGACCCACTCGCTGCGCGCCAGATTATCCATCTGCCAAAACATCAGTTCCCGCACGCGGGCGACTTCCGGTAGCTGAGATAAAGAAGGGTCCGGCTTCACCGCCGTCATAATGGTCATCGGGTAACGCTCATGAAGACGCTGCGCCGCCACCATCGGGTAAAACCCGCGCGCCTGCATCAGGCCACGTAATAATGTCTCGCCTTCCTGACGTTTGCCTTGATCCAGCAGGACGATCGCGCGCCAGTAGCGCCATTCATCTTTTTGCAATGTCTCCGTCGGCAAACGCGCCATCCAGCTTATCAGCCCCTGACGATCGCCCGTTCCCAGCGCCATACGCACCCGACGTTCCAGTAACGTAGTCGACGCGCTCCGCTGTACCACGCTGTCCCGCCACCGCGCCTGCTCTGGCGTGGCGTCATTGCCCATCAAACGCCAGGCGATAGTTTCTTCCATGCTCTGGCGTTCCGCCGCACTCATTTTCTGCAAGCGGACGATAACCGGCAGCATCGAGCGGGCATTGTCGGCATCCTGACGCGCCACACGGGTAAAGGCCGATAGCGTGATTTTACGCGTGAAATCCGTTGGCCCAACGGTACGGGCAAAGCTCTCCAGCGAGTTCGGATCGCGCTGTAATTTGAGCAGCGCATCGCCCATCGTTTTATACTCGTCAGGCAATTGCTTTATCAGGTAACTCACCAGACTGCCGCTGCCTTCGTCCATCGCCAGACGAACGCGTTCCAGCGTCGTCAGCGGCGTTTGCTCGCCCGCCTGCTGCCAGACGGAAAAGAGCTTATCGCACACGGCGGGAAGCGAACGCCCGGTCAGCCAGATATCGCGAGTCGCCTCCCACACGCCCTGACGCTGCCCGGTGGCCCACTGAGCATAATAGAAGTTACAGCGGGCGCTGACCGGCTTCGGCGGCTGCGGGCTAAATGCCAGCAATCCGCGCCAGTCCTGACGACGGGCGAGTTCATTGACGAAACTGTTGGCAAGATTACGGGCAGGGGGCAAGGTCGGGTGCGTCTCAATAAACCGCTTCACCTGCGTCGCGCTGACCTGACTCAGATCCTGCGTGAGCGAGCGGTATTCAAGATAAGGATAAAGCGGGTAGCCGCGTAGCGTCGGCATTAGCTGCGCCACCGTGTCCATCTGGTTGTTGTCCCACGCCTGTCTGACCTGTTGATAACGCTGGCGCTGTTCATCCAGAGAATCCGCCAGTACGTGGCCAGAAGCCCCGACCAGACATATCGCCGCAACGGCGTACCACCAATGACCCGCTTTCATCGCCTGCACCTCTATCCGTTATCGAACCTGCTATCGGTATCCTTCATCGTATCGATACCTTTATACTAGCAAGATCCAGTGTGGCATATCATGGCAAACAACGATACGCGGATCCGTAAACCGATTCTGAATTCATCAGCCAGACAGACGTCTCAGATTGGCGACGGCGGATCGCCGGATAGCTGGGATCGCAGACTGAAACCCGTTACACTCAGCGATCGGGATAGTCTATCGCTGCCAAGGGGGTTCCTTGACAGTACAATGCTGCATAGGGTCCCCCAAGTGTGGCAAATCACACCAAATAAGAGAGAGGCGAAGTCGCAACGTGGCTCAATATGTTTATACCATGCACCGCGTCGGTAAGGTCGTTCCGCCGAAGCGTCACATTCTGAAAAACATCTCCCTCAGTTTTTTCCCCGGAGCCAAGATCGGCGTACTGGGGCTGAACGGAGCCGGTAAATCGACGCTGCTGCGTATTATGGCTGGCATTGATACGGACATTGAAGGCGAAGCTCGCCCGCAGCCTGGCATCAAAATCGGCTATTTACCGCAGGAGCCGCAATTAAATCCTGAACACACCGTGCGTGAATCGGTGGAAGAAGCGGTTTCCGACGTCGTGACGGCGCTCAAGCGCCTTGATGAAGTTTATGCGCTGTATGCCGACCCAGATGCGGACTTTGATAAACTGGCCGCAGAGCAAGGTAAGCTGGAAGAGATCATTCAGGCGCACGACGGCCACAACCTCAATAACCAGTTGGAGCGCGCAGCGGATGCCCTGCGTCTGCCTGAGTGGGACGCGAAGATCGCCAACCTGTCCGGGGGTGAGCGTCGCCGCGTGGCGCTGTGCCGCCTGCTGCTGGAAAAACCCGACATGCTACTGCTCGACGAGCCGACCAACCACCTGGACGCCGAATCGGTAGCCTGGCTGGAACGCTTCCTGCACGACTTCGAAGGAACCGTTGTGGCGATCACCCACGACCGGTATTTCCTCGATAACGTCGCGGGCTGGATTCTGGAACTGGACCGTGGTGAAGGTATTCCCTGGGAAGGCAACTACTCGTCCTGGCTGGAGCAAAAAGATCAGCGTCTGGCGCAGGAAGCCTCTCAGGAGGCCGCGCGCCGCAAGTCCATTGAGAAAGAGCTGGAATGGGTGCGTCAGGGCACTAAAGGCCGTCAGTCCAAAGGCAAGGCACGTCTGGCGCGCTTTGAAGAGCTGAACAATACGGAATACCAGAAACGTAACGAAACCAACGAGCTGTTTATTCCGCCTGGACCTCGCCTTGGGGATAAAGTGCTGGAGGTCACCAACCTCAGTAAAGCCTACGGCGAGCGCCAGTTAATTGACAGCCTCTCTTTCTCCATCCCCAAAGGAGCGATTGTCGGCATTATCGGCCCGAACGGCGCCGGTAAATCGACGCTGTTCCGTATGATATCCGGTCAGGAACAGCCAGATAGCGGGACGATAGCGCTGGGAGAAACCGTAAAACTGGCGTCGGTCGATCAGTTCCGCGACGCGATGGACAACAGTAAAACCGTCTGGGAAGAAGTCTCTGGCGGGCAGGACATCATGCGTATCGGCAACACTGAAATGCCGAGCCGCGCCTACGTTGGCCGTTTCAACTTCAAAGGGGTTGATCAAGGCAAACGCGTTGGTGAACTATCCGGCGGTGAACGTGGCCGTCTGCATCTGGCAAAACTGTTACAGGTAGGCGGCAACGTGCTGCTGCTTGATGAACCCACCAACGATTTGGATATTGAAACCCTGCGCGCGCTGGAAAACGCCCTGTTGGAATTCCCAGGCTGCGCCATGGTGATCTCGCATGACCGCTGGTTCCTTGACCGCATCGCCACGCACATTCTGGATTATCAGGATGAAGGCAAAGTGGAATTCTTCGAAGGTAACTTCACCGAATACGAAGAGTACAAGAAACGCACTCTGGGTGCTGAAGCGCTGGAACCGCACCGTATCAAATACAAAAGGATCGCGAAATAAGCGATCGCCGCATCCTGTCAACGCATGGCCCGCAACGCGGGCCATTTTTCTTTCCGATAACGCTTGTCAGTGCAATCAGAAGGTTTCCCAATTCTGATTGTCGCGCCCTTTACCGCCGACGGCGGCAACTGCCATCACGGGGGCCAAACACGGTTGCGGCATGACTTTCCGCTGCTGTACATTTCGTTGCTCAACCGCGCCGGACAACTTAAATACCGCGACCGCCTGCGTCAAACGCGCCGCCTGCTCTTCAAGTGACACAGCCGCTGCCGAGGCTTCCTGCACCAGCGCCGCATTTTGCTGCGTTGCGCTATCCATTTCGGATACCGCCTGACCCACCTGCCCGATCCCCCGGCTCTGTTCGTCAGAGGCCGAGTCAATTTCCCCCATAATGTCGGTGACGCTAATCACCGCCCGCACAATTTCATCCATGGTGAGCCCCGCCTGTGACACCAGCCCTGCTCCGGTATCGACCAGCCTGCCGGATTCACCAATCAGCGTTTCGATCTCTTTCGCCGCCTGCGCACTACGCTGCGCCAGATTGCGAACTTCGCCCGCGACAACGGCGAAACCACGCCCTTGCTCCCCTGCCCGCGCCGCTTCAACCGCCGCGTTAAGCGCCAGGATATTGGTCTGGAAAGCAATGCTGTTGATGACGGTGGTGATCTCAGAAATGCGTTGTGAACTGGTGGAAATATCCCGCATAGTCTCCACCACGTTTTTCACAATCTGCCCGCCTTTCTCGGCTTTACCAGAGGCATTTTTCGCCAACTGGCTGGCGTGATGGGCATTGTCTGAATTTTGTTTCACCGTCGCGGTTAGTTGTTCCATGCTCGCCGCCGTTTCCTCCAGCGCACTCGCCTGTTGCTCGGTGCGCGAAGAGAGATCGACGTTACCCGCCGCAATTTCTGACGCCCCCTGATAGATCGAGTCCGCCCCTTCCCGCACGATGCTGACCGTATTGGTGAGTTCTGCCTGCATATTCTGGATATTCGCGCCCAGAATACCGATCTCATTGCGCCCCATCGGCATAGGGGGCGGCGTCAGATCCCCCGTCGCAATCTTCTGGATACGTTCAACCAGTTGGTTGGTGGGCGAGATAATGACATTGCGCACCATAATATAAGCCATCAATGCCATAATCATTGATAAGACAAACGAGCCCGCCATCATCCCGTTACCCAGCTTAGCGTTCTCCTCCGCCCACTGATTGATAGCCTGCGCGGCTTTTGTCAATTCACTGACTTTCTTACGTACAGGGATGCTGAACGCTTCATCCAGCGTGCGCGCCAGCGAGTTTTCCAGTGTAATAATGTCTTCAAACCCACCGTCCTTCGCGGCTTTTTGCATGGTAAGAATCGCGTTATCGCGGTAGTTGACATAAGCCTTGAGGATGTCTTCATCCAGCGCATTTTCGCTCTCCCGCCTGTCTGCGCGAGCGAGATATTCATCGAGACGCTTTTGTGAACTGTTGATGCGGGTAGCCGCCTCCGTGTAAGCGGCGTTGAACACCTCACGATCGTTAATACGGCTCGCCGCGCCAGCCTGAATGAGCAGCAGTCTGACCACCCGTAGTTGGTCAAGGCTGCTGCTAATGCCAGCACGAATATCAGACAGTTGGTTAGCCCGATCGAGAGAATCATTACTTTGTTTTAAAAAATAACTGGCGGTACCAATAGAAAGCGCGAATAAAATCAGGATAACTGAAAAAAGAGTAATAAATAACGGAATAAGATTTATGTTATGGATATAACCAAGTTTCCGTTCATGAACAAACATCGATTGAATTCCTATTTTCACCATCACTGGTATAACACTATCCCTGTCCTTGTCGGTTGACAGAGCCCCGATATCAACGTGACAACCGCGCCACGCAGAACATCTCTTTCATAAAAAGCCAAAAAGAACCCAGAAGGTTATCGGCACGTTCAATCCAAGACACACTTAAAATAATCTGATAGAAATCACGTTTCAATAAAATTTAACGAGAATAAAAATAAATGAAATTAATGGCGCGCAGCACCAGCGTCGTTCTCCCTATTCAGACGGGTTGAATCTTTATTCGACGCCAGATGCTGCAAAACAAAATCGATGAAGCATGCCAGCGCGGGAGAATTGAGCTTGCGGCTGGGATACACCAGATAAAGCTCATTGGCTTCAGCTTGCCATTCCGGTAAGACCCGGACCAATGCGCCAGAAACCATCTCATCCTGACAGAGAAAATCCGGCAATAGCGTAATCCCTGCCCCCGCGATGGCGCACTCGCGGGCATAAAGCAGATTATCGGTGATGTGCGCTTCGGGCAGTAGCCAACGGTACAGCGCCGAGCCGCGATGTAGTAGCCACTCCGTCCAGGCATGATGGGCAATACAGCGGTGTTGTTGTAACTGCTGAGGATGGCATAACGCCGGGTATCGGGCCAGATAATCCGGCGAGGCTAACAAATAGCGGGGAGTCAGCCCTAGCGCACGTCCAACGAGCGAAGAGTCGTCAGGTTTGCCGGTACGAAAAGCGACATCAAACCCCTCCTGAACCAGATCGACCCTGTCGTCTGAAATCAAAACGTCCAACGATACTGCTGGAAAACGCTGCTGAAACTCGGCGGTCAGTCGCGCCAGCAACGTGGCACCCAATCCCGCTGGGCTGGTGATGCGCAGCCGTCCACTGGGGCTGTCGCGCAGATGCTGCACGGCCAGATCGGCTCGCTCGCTGGCTTGCAGCATTTCGCGACAGTGGATCAGATAACGCTCGCCGGCAAACGTCAGGTTCAGCTGACGCGTGGTGCGATTAAGCAAGCGCAGGCCGATCCGCTGTTCAAGCTGGCTGATGCGCAGGCTCAGACTGGACTTTGCCAGCCCGGCTTTTCGCGCCGCCTGTGTGAAACTGCCACACTCGGCCACCAGCGCAAACAGCGCCATATCCTGCCATTGTTTAAACATAATTGTTCACCTCAGACGAACACTGAATTATTTATTGTCCATCTTATCAGCCCTATCCCGGTGTTCTACACTTTGTTCTATTCACTGGAACCGTGTCTTATTTACAAAACTGCATTCTGAAATAGTAAGGAACAAACCATGAACGCTCATGCCATCGCTGTTGACCCACATTCTCCAGAGAACTTCATCGCCATTTCACAGGACATCCCTGAACCGGGCGAATACGATCTGCTCGTTGAGGTGAAAGCCATTTCCGTTAATCCGGTCGATACCAAGGTCCACGCCGGGCTGCGTCAGAATGGGTTGCAACAGCCGCGTATTCTCGGCTGGGATGCCAGTGGCATCGTGCTGAAAACGGGCCGCGCCGTTAACAACATTCAGGTCGGCGATGAAGTCTGGTACGCCGGCGACATCACGCGCGCCGGCAGCAACAGTACACACCAGTTGATTGACTCACGCATCGTCGCACGCAAACCCGTGTCTTTAGATTGGGCCGCCGCCGCCGCGCTGCCGTTGACGGCATTGACGGCATGGGAAGGCCTGTTCGAACATCTGAAAATACAGCATGCCAGTGAGGAAAAAACGTTACTGATTATCGGCGGCGCAGGCGGCGTTGGTTCCCTCGCCATCTCATTAGCGGCCTTGCGCAGCCCGGTTCACATCATCGCGACCGCCTCTCAGCCGGAGTCGGCTGAATGGTGCCGCCAGCGCGGCGCGCATCGGGTTGTGGATTACCGCAATCTGGTGGAGGAACTGGAAAAAGAAGGCATCAGACAGGTCGATTATATTTTCTGCCTCAACGACACCGACGGGCACTGGGAGTCCATCAGCAAACTGATCGCGCCGCTGGGGCAAATCTGTACCATCGTGGAAAACAAAAAACCGCTTGACCAAACGGCGCTGAAACTCAAAAGCGCAGCGCTGCACTGGGAATTCATGTTTACCCGCAGCATGTTCACCACACCGGACATCGCGGTACAGGGAGACATTCTGCACGAAATCGCACAGTTGGTTGATGCAGGAAAACTTCAGGGAACCGCCAGCGCGACGCTGCACGGGTTAACGGTGGAAACGCTGAAACAGGCTCATGATAAGGTGCTGGAAGGACATATGCGCGGCAAGGTCGTTATCGCGCTCTGACGGCGCAGCCAGCCCCTTTCGGGGCTGGCTGATGATCCCACATCAAAACAACAGACGGGCACGAATGGTGCCGGGAATCGCTTTCATCAGTTGCAGTGCCGTTTGCGCGCCGTCGGTTTCGACGTCAATCACCACGTAGCCAATTTCAGGGGTTGTTTGCAAATACTGTGCGGCAATATTAATGCCCTGTTCAGCAAAGATCTGGTTAATCTGAGTAATGATCCCCGGACGATTTTCGTGAATGTGCAGCAGCCGACTGGCGCGTGCGCTATGAACAGGCAGGGAAACTTCCGGGAAGTTTACCGCAGACAACGTAGAGCCGTTGTCTGAATACTTAGCCAGTTTTCCAGCCACTTCATCACCGATGTTTTCCTGCGCTTCCTGCGTGGAACCGCCGATATGCGGCGTGAGCAATACGTTGTCAAACTCGCAGAGCGGCGAAAGGAACGGATCGGTGTTCGTCGCCGGCTCCTGTGGGAATACGTCGATGGCGGCCCCGGACAGATGCTTGCGGCTCAACGCGTCACATAACGCGGGAATATCAACCACCGTGCCACGCGCGGCGTTAATCAGAATAGAGCCCGGTTTCATCAGCGCCAGTTCTTCCGTGCCAATCATATTCTGCGTGCTCTCGTTTTCCGGCACGTGCAGGCTCACCACATCGCTCATATTCAGCAAATCAGACAGATGGCGTACCTGCTGGGCATTACCCAACGGTAATTTGCTCTCAATATCATAGAAATAAACGTGCATACCCAGGCTTTCAGCCAGAATACCCAATTGCGTACCGATGTGACCGTAACCGATGATCCCCAGCTTTTTACCGCGAGCCTCAAACGAGCCGACAGCCTGTTTATGCCAAATGCCGAGGTGAGCTTTGGCGTTCGCCGCCGGGATACCGCGCAGCATCAGCAACATTTCGCCGATCACCATTTCTGCCACGGATCGGGTATTGGAAAAAGGCGCATTAAAGACCGGAATACCACGTTTTGTCGCCGACGCCAGCTCAACCTGATTCGTCCCGATGCAGAAACAGCCGACGGCAATCAGTTTTTCCGCCGCGGCAAAAATCTCTTCCGTCAGATGGGTACGCGAGCGAATGCCCACAAAATGCGCATCGCGGATAGACGCTTTCAACGCGTCTGGATCCAGCGCGCCTTTGTGGAACTCGATATTGGTGTAACCGGCTGCACGCAGGTTATCCAACGCGCTCTGGTGTACGCCTTCCACTAACAGAAATTTAATCTTATCTTTTTCCAATGATACCTTTGCCATTTCCCGACCTTATTTTCAGACTTCAAATGCGAAAGTGTGCTAGACAGTTCTTGCCAACATAACAAAAATTACGCCGTCAGCAATACAAACGATTGCTTCGCCGCAATTAGCCCACTGGGAAGCTCGACTAATTTATGGCAAAAAATATTGCCAAAGAGGAACATCGCCATATCGACGACAAACAAAATAAGAAAATGTGATATTAAGTACCAAAAATGAGCCGTTAACTAAATGGTTTTTTAGCTAAAAAATTTTTGACGCGGCGTCACCGCGCCGGAATGAAGATGCACTCATTTAACAATGGTTTTTACGCCATCAGCCGTGCCGACTAACGCGACATCAGCCCCGCGGTTGGCGAACAGCCCAACGGTCACGACGCCCGCAATACCGTTAATATGGTTTTCAATCGCCACCGCATCCATAATGTTCAGGTTGTGCACATCGAGAATGACGTTACCGTTATCCGTCACCACGCCCTGACGATAGACCGGCTGTCCGCCCAGCTTCACCAATTCCCGGGCGACATAAGCCCGCGCCATCGGGATCACCTCAACCGGCAGCGGAAATTTGCCCAGAACATCGACCAGCTTCGAGGCATCAACAATACAGATAAACTGACGCGAGATGGCCGAAATGATCTTCTCTCGGGTCAGCGCCGCGCCTCCACCTTTGATCATCTGCATATGCCCGTTAATTTCATCCGCACCGTCCACATAAACATCCAGAGAATCAACCTCGTTGGCGTCAAAAACCGGGATACCCAGGCTTTTCAGTTTCTCCGTTGAGGCGTCCGAACTGGAAACCGCGCCTTTGATTTGGTGTTTTATTGAACCCAATGCATCAATAAAGTGGGCGGCCGTCGAGCCGGTACCCACGCCGACAATGGTGTCCGGGCGAACGTAATCAAGCGCCGCCCATCCCACTGCTTTTTTCAGTTCATCTTGCGTCATAGTCTGCTTTAAGCCTGTAAAATCGAGATACGAAAACGTGTGCGTATTATAGAACAGGCACGCCGGAAAAATCGTGCGAATTCACTCAATGTCCTCCGTATGATAGCGGTCTCGCCATTCTGAATCGTAATTTCACCCGCGCCAGTAAAAGGAACCGCGCACCATCGCAGAATAAGATTTCTTCAAGATAAACCCGAAAAATGTGGCATAGTGAAAACAAAACAGACTCATTCAGGGGATTTTGACTTTTATGAAACGCCCGGACTATCGCACGCTTCAGGCTCTGGATGCCGTCATCCGTGAACGTGGTTTTGAGCGCGCCGCCCAAAAGTTATGTATTACTCAATCAGCCGTTTCTCAGCGCATCAAACAGTTGGAAAATCTGTTTGGCCAGCCGCTGCTCGTCAGAACGATCCCGCCTCGTCCGACGGAGCAAGGGCAGAAACTGCTGGCGCTGCTTCATCAGGTGGAATTGCTGGAAGAAGAATGGTTAGGGAATGAAACGAACAGCGACATTCCGCTGCTGCTATCGCTGGCGGTCAACGCCGACAGTCTGGCGACCTGGCTGCTGCCGGCGCTAAAGCCGGTACTGGCGGATTCGCCTATTCGTCTCAATTTACAGGTTGAAGATGAAACACGCACGCAGGAGAGGCTGCGCCGGGGCGAAGTGGTCGGCGCGGTGAGTATTCAGCCTCAGCCGCTACCCAGTTGTCTGGTCGATAAGCTGGGCGCGCTGGACTATCTGTTTGTGGCGTCTCCTACCTTCGCCGATCGTTACTTTCCCAATGGCGTGACCCGCTCGGCGCTGCTACGCGCCCCTGCCGTCGCGTTCGACCATCTGGATGATATGCATCAGGCTTTTTTACAGCAGAATTTTGATTTATCCCCCGGCAGCGTTCCTTGCCACATTGTGAATTCATCGGAAGCTTTTGTGCAATTGGCGCGTCAGGGCACCACCTGCTGTATGATCCCACACTTACAAATCGAGAAAGAGCTCGCTAATCACGAGCTCATCGATTTAACGCCGGGATTATTTCAGCGTCGCATGCTCTACTGGCACCGATTCGCGCCGGAAAGCCGGATGATGAGGAAAGTGACGGATGCCCTGCTCACACACGGTCATCAGGTATTGAGACAGTCATAACGCCAACGGGCCTGTTCAGACTGGCCCGTTGACATCATCACCACATTCAGTCGGCCATCACGGCGCGCGCTGTAATTCAAATACCACATCAACCTGATCGTCGAAGTGGATCGTTTGTTGTTCGTAGGTTTGCGCCACTTCGTTTTGCGTCGCTGCATCTGCCGTTTTAAACATCCGCGCGATAGGCATCGGCTGATAGTTGGCGACATGGTAGCGAATGCTGTAAATCGGCCCCAGCGTTGCCTTAAAGCCCTGCGCCAACGCCTCAGCCTGTTGCGTCGCTTGTTCAATGGCTTTCTTGCGCGCTTCATCACGGTAGACATCCGGGTTGGCAACGCCTAATTCCACCGAGCGAATCTCATTCAGACCCGATTTCAGCGCACCATCCAGCAGTTCATTCAGTTTGTCTAATTGACGCAGCGTCACTTCCACCTGACGCACCGCCCGATAGCCTTTCAACACCGAACCGCCGGTTTTCAGATAGTCATATTCTGGTTGCGTACGTAAATTCGCGGCGTCGATATCTTTTTTCTCAATGCCATTTTTATAAAGAAAATCAATGTATTGTGCAACACGAGCATCAACCTGCTTTTTCGCTTCCGCCGCGTCTTTCGATGACACATTGACCTCAATCGCCAAACGCGCAATATCCGGCGTCGCATCAACGCTGGATGTTCCTGACGTCACGACGTGCGGGCCATCCGGCAATTCCGCAGCCTGCGCGGCCATCGACATCCCGCCAAGCCCCATCACGGCAACCAGCGCCAGCGCGTTTAGCCTCATCATACCTCGCTTCACACTCTCTCCTTAACTTACGTTTCGCCACGTATACGACCGGCAGATTTTTCTACGTCAGACCGCATATTCCAGAATGAAAGATATAGGGATATCTTTTACCCATAACATAATGCATTACCGACTCCACACAATATAGGTGAATTTCTGAAACGTAGCGTAAGGCAATGTCATTTATTGCCAACCCTGGCGCGCCAGCTGTAAGGCGATTCCCCACATGACCACGCCGACAACAGCATTAATGACCCGCTGTACCCGCGGCGTATTCAGCCACGGCGCTAGCCAGGCAGAGAATAGCGCCAGCGAAAAAAACCAGACAAAAGAGGCGGTAATCGTTCCCAAAGCAAACCAGCCTCGGGCCTCATCGCTAAACTGGCTCCCCAAACTCCCCAGCACGACAAACGTATCCAGATAGACGTGAAGATTCAGCCAGGTCACCGCCAGCAGGGTGGCAACGATCCGCCAGCGACTTTGTTTCATGACCTCGGTACTGGCCAGCGTGATATTTTTGCTGAAGGCTGTTTTCATCGCTCCCCAGCCAAACCAGAGTAGAAACGCGACGCCTCCCCAAGTGACCAGCCCGAGCATAAGCGATGATTGGCTGAGCAACATACTGCCACCAAAAATGCCCGCTGAGATCAACACCATATCGCTAAGCGCACACAGCAGCGCCACCATCAGGTGATACTGACGGCGGACGCCCTGATTCATCACAAACGCATTCTGCGGGCCCAACGGCAGGATCATCGCCGCTCCCAACAGAGCACCCTGTAAATACACTGCCCACATACCGTTCTCCACTGTTGTTTACTGTCGTGCCGGGGGAGTGTAGGAAGGCGGGTGAAATAAGGGAAATTGAAGATTCTAATTATTCATTAGAAAAATGAATGTCACATCGTTGAAAACACGCGTTCTGAGGAAGAAAGCTGGCAGCGTATGCGCTATGCCAATATCGACATAGCGCATAAGCAACGATGTATGGCGGGAATTTATTCCGGCTGTTTAGCCGATTGAACGTTATGCAGATGCACATCCATCTGCGGATAAGGAATGCCAATACGGTGTTCATCCAACGCGCGTTTGAAACGCTCCAGCAGATCCCAGTACACCACAGGTGCATCGCCGTTGGTCGTCCACACCCACACCACAAAATTCAGCGATGACGCCGCCATTTCGTTCAGACGGATCGTCACGCCCTTGTTGTGCTGAATGCGATTGTCCGCAGCAACAATATCTCCCAGCAGCTTTTTCACCACGTCGATATCGGCATCGTAGGCCACACCGACGATGATCTCAGTGCGGCGGTCAGGCTCACGCGAGCTGTTGATAATATTGTCGGCGATGATCTTACCGTTCGGCACGACGATGATTTTGCCGTCAGCCGTGCGCAGCGTCGTCGAAAAGATCTGTACCTGTATCACGGTGCCGGACACGCCGCCCAGATCGACCCATTCGCCGGTACGAAAAGGCCGGAAGATCACCAGCAGTACGCCGGCGGCAAAGTTGGCTAATGAGCCCTGCAACGCCAGACCGACGGCCAGACCCGCGGCCCCCAACACGGCAATCACTGAGGCCGTCTGCACGCCAATCCGGCTCAATACCGCGATCAGCGTAAACGCGATAATCCCGTAGCGCACCAGCGCGGACAGAAAATCCGCCACCGTTGAGTCAATAGAACGGCTAATCATCAGCTTATTGATGGTACCGGAAACAAGCCGGGCAATAACAACCCCCGCAATAAGTATCACCAATGCGGCAACAATATTGACGGCATACTGTAAGAGTAAGTTCTGATGTGTGGCAACCCAGTTCCCGGCCTGCTCCAGACCGGTATTAAATTCTTCCATTTAAATGCTCCTGTTTTTTAACCATTGAGAAAGCATAACGTCCACCGGTAAAATCGCAACACCCGCTAACGGTATTCAACACGGCATCATAACGGTCCGAATAGCGCTTTCCTGCCAGAGAAAAATAACAACGCCTGAAAAATAAAGGCTCCCGCAGGAGCCTTCGCATAGAAATCGGTTCTATTTCTTACTTACAGTACGTCAACGGCGTTCAGCTCTTTGAAAGCCTGTTCCAGACGCGTAACCATGCTCGCCTGAGCGGAACGCAGCCACACACGCGGGTCATAGTATTTCTTGTTCGGCTGATCGGCGCCTTTCGGGTTACCCAATTGGCCTTGCAGATACGCTTCGTTATCTTTGTAGTATTTCAGGATACCTTCCCAGGTTGCCCACTGGGTATCAGTATCGATGTTCATTTTCACTACGCCGTAGCTCACGGAGTCTTTGATCTCCTGAGCGGAAGAACCGGAGCCGCCGTGGAAGACAAAATCCAGACTGTTGTGCGGCAGGCCATGTTTTTTGGAAACATAGTCTTGAGAATCACGCAGGATCGTCGGCGTCAGCTTCACATTACCCGGTTTATACACGCCGTGTACGTTGCCGAAAGAGGCCGCGATAGTGAAGCGCGGGCTAATGGCATTCAGTTTGGTGTACGCGTAGTCAACGTCTTCCGGCTGGGTGTACAGCGCTGAAGCGTCCATGTGGCTGTTATCCACACCATCTTCTTCGCCGCCGGTGCAGCCCAGCTCGATTTCCAGCGTCATGTCGATTTTGGCCATACGCGCCAGATACTTAGAACAAATTTCGATGTTCTCTTCCAGAGATTCTTCAGACAGGTCGATCATGTGAGAAGAGAACAGCGGTTTGCCAGTGGCCGCGAAGTGTTTTTCACCTGCGTCCAGCAGGCCATCAATCCACGGCAGCAGTTTCTTCGCACAGTGGTCAGTATGCAGAATCACCGGCACGCCATAGTGCTCGGCCATTTGATGCACGTGATGCGCGCCGGAAATTGCGCCCAAAATTGCCGCCTGCTGACCTTCCGCTTTCAGACCTTTACCTGCGATGAATGCGGCGCCGCCGTTAGAGAACTGAACGATGACCGGCGCACGCACTTTGGCTGCGGCTTCCAGCACAGCATTGATTGAGTCGGTACCGACGCAGTTCACTGCCGGCAAGGCGAATTGGTTTTCTTTTGCTACTGCGAAAACTTTCTGAACGTCATCACCAGTGATGACACCGGGTTTTACGAAATCAAAAATTTTAGACATGTCACGTGTCCCGTTTCGTTGGCCGTGGAGGGTTAGAGAAATCGATGTTTAATCGACAAGTTGCGCCGAGACAGGCATCACCACCGCATGCCCGGAGCAACCGGAGGAAAGGGAAAAGCGCCCTTCCCTTAATTAATTACTGCTTAGCGCGTTCTTCCAGCATAACCACCGCCGGCAATTTTTTCCCTTCGACAAATTCCAGGAATGCGCCGCCACCGGTAGAAATGTAGGAGATTTTATCGGCGATACCAAACAGATCGATCGCCGCCAGCGTGTCGCCGCCACCTGCAATAGAGAAAGCATCGCTATCGGCAATCGCCTGTGCGATCGTTTCGGTCCCTTTGCGGAAGTTAGGGAATTCAAAGACGCCAACCGGGCCATTCCACAGAATGGTCTTGGCGTTCTTCAGAATTTCTGCCAGACGATCGGCGGACACATCGCCCAGATCCAGAATCTGCTCTTCATCTTTAATTTCCGTAACGGACTTCAGCGTCGCCGTTGCAGTTTCAGAGAATTCTGACGCCACGCGCACATCGCTCGGTACGGGGATGTCGCAAGCGTCCAGCAGTTTTTTCGCTTCAGGGATCAGATCGGCTTCGTACAGGGATTTGCCGACGTTGTGACCTTGTGCTGCCACAAAGGTGTTCGCAATACCGCCGCCCACAATGAGCTGATCAGCGATTTTCGACAGGGAATCCAATACGGTCAATTTGGTAGACACTTTAGAGCCGCCAACGATAGCAACCATCGGGCGCTCTGGCTTGCTCAGCGCTTTACCTAACGCTTCCAGTTCACCGGACAACAGCGGGCCGGCGCAGGCGATAGGCGCAAATTTACCCACGCCGTGCGTAGAAGCCTGCGCACGGTGAGCCGTACCAAATGCGTCCATCACGAACACATCACACAGCGCCGCATATTTTTTGGACAGCACTTCGTCGTCTTTCTTTTCGCCTTTATTAAAGCGGACGTTTTCCAGCACAACCAGCTCACCCTCAGCAACGTCAACGCCGTCCAGATAATCTTTGGCCAGACGTACAGGCGAAGAGAGTTTATCTTTCAGATAGTTAACAACAGGCAGCAGAGAAAACTCTTCATTGTACTCACCTTCAGTCGGGCGTCCCAGATGGGAAGTGACCATGACGCGAGCCCCTTGTTTCAGCGCGGTTTCGATGGTCGGTAGGGAGGCACGAATGCGCGCATCAGACGTCACTTTACCTTCTTTTACCGGCACATTCAGATCCGCACGAATAAGAACGCGTTTGCCAGCCAGATCCAGATCGGTCATCTTAATTACAGACATGGTGAATCCTCTTGTTGATTCTCTTTTAAAGTTGCTTGAGCGAGACGGCGACCCCGATCGCCATCGTCGTACTAGAAACCGCAGGCTGCCATCGCGCGTGTTGTATCCAACATCCGGTTGGCAAAGCCCCATTCGTTATCGCACCAGACCAATGTTTTAATCAGATGCTGACCACTGACCCGTGTCTGTGTGCCATCAACAATAGCACTGTGCGGATCGTGGTTAAAATCAGCCGACACTAGCGGCAACTCGGTATAATCAACTATACCACGAAACGACTCATGCGCTGATTTTTGCAATAATGCATTAATTTCATTCACGTTTACGGCTTTCCTGACGCTGACGCTCAGGTCAATTGCCGTCACGTTAATCGTCGGCACCCGCACCGATATCGCCTCAAAACGATCGACAAACTGTGGAAATACGCGGGTGATCCCCGCCGCCAGCTTGGTATCCACTGGGATGATCGACTGACTGGCCGCGCGCGTTCGCCGCAGGTCATGGTGATATGCGTCGATCACCGGCTGATCGTTCATTGATGAGTGGATCGTCGTTACCGTACCATTCTCAATGCCAAAAGCATCATCCAACAGCTTGATAATCGGAATAATGCAGTTGGTCGTACAAGATGCATTGGAAACAATGCGATGTCCGCTTTCCAACTGATGGTGGTTCACACCAAACACGACCGTCGCGTCCAAATCCGTCGTTCCCGGGTGAGAAAAGAGCACTTTCTTCGCGCCAGCGGCCAGATGAGCCACGCCATCTTCCCGGCTACCGTATACGCCACTGCAATCCAGTACAATATCCACACCGAGTTCCCGCCAGGGCAACGACTGAACCGCAGCCTGATGCAGCAACCGGATGCAGTCATCTCCGACATAAAGCTGATCGCATTCCTGACGTACATCCCACGCAAAACGGCCATGGCTGGAATCATATTTGAGCAGGTGCGCCATGCCTTCCGCACTCGCCAGTTCATTAATGGCGACAACGCTAATTTCGGCTCGGCGACCGGATTCATACAACGCACGTAAAACACTGCGGCCGATTCGACCAAAACCGTTTATTGCAATACGGATTGTCATGGCGTTCCTTTGTGTTATCACCGGTATAGCAGCCGATAGAATATACCCCAGAGAACCCTCTGTAAAACGCGCCAAAGCAATAACTGAAACGCTTCAGCCAGCATAAACGAATTAACAGGCAAAAGAAATATTCTCATCGGGCATACGCCAGAAGAGTGACTTGCGTCATAAAAAACGCCCACTGTCTACGGAGCGAATCCAGCAGGAAACGTAAAAAAAACCGCCGGCGTTAGCCAGCGGTTGCATACATCAGGACGACGTTAACGCGGCACTGTTACTTCAGCAATGCCTGAGCCTTCGCGACCACATTGTCTACCGTAAAGCCGAACGCTTCAAACAGCTGTTCTGCCGGCGCTGATTCGCCAAAGCTTGTCATCCCCACAATCGCGCCGTTCAGGCCGAC
>NZ_SMBY01000007.1 GCF_004342665.1 Samsonia erythrinae
GCCAATTGCATTGCCCGGTAGCTAAGTGCGGAAGAGATAACCGCTGAAAGCATCTAAGCGGGAAACTTGCCTCGAGATGAGTCTTCCCTGGGCACCAGATGCCCCTGAAGGGCCGTTGAAGACGACGACGTAGATAGGCTGGGTGTGTAAGCGTAGCGATACGTTGAGCTGACCAGTACTAATGACCCGGGAGGCTTAACCTTACAACACCGAAGGTGTTTTGAGAGTGGCTCATAGATTTTGATGTTCAGCTTGTTCGAAGATTGAAGATTCAATGTTTACGCGGTGGCGTGAACATAAAACAGCGCGGAGCGCTGGCCTGAGAAGGGAACAGACAAAATCGTCGGGAACGATTTTGTACGTCGCAAGGCGACGGCCCGAAGGGCGAGTCTCAGGAAGAGACGAGAAATTTGCCTGGCGGCGATAGCGCGGTGGTCCCACCTGACCCCATGCCGAACTCAGCAGTGAAACGCCGTAGCGCCGATGGTAGTGTGGGGTCTCCCCATGTGAGAGTAGGGAACTGCCAGGCATCAAATTAAGCAGTAAGCCGGAGTAATCCGGTGGTTGTAGAGAAATTCGGTGGAGCGGTAGTTCAGTTGGTTAGAATACCTGCCTGTCACGCAGGGGGTCGCGGGTTCGAGCCCCGTCCGTTCCGCCACCCTATTTAGGGGCGTAGTTCAATTGGTAGAGCACCGGTCTCCAAAACCGGGTGTTGGGAGTTCGAGTCTCTCCGCCCCTGCCAAATAAAACCCTTCACTACGATGTGAAGGGTTTTTTTTCATTCGTATTTTATCGTTATCTCCTGTCCTGTATAACTTTCCCCACCTTCTTCGTTACATCTATTTTTTGAGTCTAAGGCGGTTGTAATATGTGGTTATTAAAAAGGTCAATACGTTGACGTGTTGCCGATATCTGCTTCAGAGATAAACATAATCATCGTCATACCCGCCAATAGCACATCGATAGCGGTAAAACCAGACAAAGCTAAGAGTAAGCTGATACAGACTGCGGATCTGTCCCTGATAACTACCCCAGTAGCCTTTCTATGACGTTATGAGAGGCGTGTAGCCTTATAACGCGGAGTAGGGTTGAAGGCGGAATAGTGATACACCGTTTCCGGGGCGCTCGGCTCTTGATTTAAAAACATCCACTCACCGTTAGTCGGCATTACCTGCAATAGGATAGACGCTGGACACCTTATTAAGGTAGAGCTGAGTGATAAATGATGTGGGTATGTTCATTCTGATGATATGTCCATATAATTATTTAGGTAATGAATATAGCGGTTATAAAATCTTTGCTATAAGTTTTTTTTGGTAGCCAAACTCACTGAGATTTTCAAATTCATGATGAACGTTGGTAGAAATGTTATCGTTGAATTACCTCTTGGCCTGAGTATTCTGGTTTTGATGCTTTATTTTCGCTGAAAAGCGTATGTGGATTTTAGCCTTTATTCAAAAATTTATTATTATTGTTATCGGATGAATGAAGTCGTTATTTGAGGACAGGAAATAGCTTCGTTATTAGTATTAATATAACGTGATGGCGTATTTTAGAAATATTAATGTAAAAAAATTCATGGTTTTTTCTATTCTAAATAATGTAGGTGTAGTGAATATTTCCCTCTGCGGAGAATATTATTAAAGTATGAGGTTGCTGTGTGAAACGGCTACGTGCTCAGGTGTTGATAGCAACATTTTGGGATGAGATATTCAGGTATAAGCGTTTACTGACGGGGTGTCAGGCGGGGTAAAAATAGCTGCGCAATTAGGCAATCACGGTGCAGGGAGCTAACCTTAATTAAGGTAAAGCAATTTACCGCCGAACGTTACTGTTATGACAAATTCATGGATTAGATACGAATGACACGATATAGAGAGAGTGGATCAGGCTGCTTATTGAATTCACCATTTGCTTAATCATTATTCGTCCAAGACATCAGGAAAAGGCGATCTTTCCATTGACGGTTTTAATCTGAATGCACGGAACAGTGGCGAAATATTTCTGTAGCTGGGGCTTTTTGCTGAATCGAGAATAGTGCGAATAAAAAATAGTTTTGATCTTTATATGTTTTATCATGTATCGGCGCCAGTAACTCGAAGAGTTCGCTGTGTGTGCAATGAAATTCCTGCTGTTGGCGTGATAGCAATACATAACGTGTTAAGCACATTCTGGTTATCCTGATGTGCTTAACACGCGGTGAAGAGAGGATCATGAGTCGATCAAAATAGGCGTTTTCAGCAACTGACGAATCATTGCCTGCTGATCGCTGTTTTGTAGCCAGACGGCATAAAAAGGGCGTACGACAGGCTGAATTTCATCGACTATCCGTAAATCGGCGTATGCCTGCAGCCAATGGTTAGGTAAAAAAGCGCATCCGCCGGTCGTTTCGAGAAGCTGCCGGGTTAAATGGGCTGACGTGGTTGTCAAAAGAGGGAGCTGATCGCTGCTCAGCAGGCGTGCTTCCTGTTGATGAAAGTCTGCGCCCCATTCCAGTTTTATATACGGATGTACCTGTCCTGGCGGGTGTGTTGCTGATGTAAACAGAGAAAGCGAGAAGTTACCCAGCAACTGGCTTGCCAGCTCTTCCATTTTGGGTTGTTCGGTGGTAATCAGCAGATCCAACTGACGTTCATGGAGCTGTTTTACCAACGAATGGCGTAAGGCAATTCGTGCTTCCAATTGGAGCAGTGGCCTCTGCTGATAGAGCAATTGTAGCCAGGGCGTCAAGTATGCTTCCCATAATGATGCGGTAGCGCCGACAGAAAGCTGACTGTGCTGCTGTGAGCGTGCGACTTCTTTTTTGGCAATCTGCCAGGTGCCGATAAGATTTTCAGCATAAGGCAAAAGGCGTTCGCCTGCGGGCGTCAGACGTATGTTGTTCCGGTGGCGAGTAAACAAATTCGCTCCCAGCTGTGTCTCCAGTTGGCGAATTCGAAAACTTACCGCTGACTGTGTCAGGTACAGGGATTCGGCGGCGCGACCAAAGTGTCTTGTCCTGCTGACTTCCAGAAAGGTTTTTAGTAATTCGGTATCCACGCCAATCTCCAAAAAATTTTGTCGTAATGATTTAAATGTTTTGTTTTACACAATGTCAAGCCTATCTAATACTCCGCGCCATAAACAACACGACCATAGAAGAATTAGGAGCGTGTAAGATGGCAGAAAGCTTCTCTACGACGAATCGTTTTTTTGATAACAAGTTCTATCCGCGTGGTTTTTCCCGACATGGCGACTTTACCATTAAAGAAGCACAACTGTTGGAACGCCACGGCAATGCGTTTAACGAACTGGATTTGGGCAAACGTGAACCGATAACGGAAGAAGAGGCCTTGTTTGTTGCCATGTGCCGCGGTGAGCGGAAAGCGGAAACGGAGATGGAAAAAATTTGGTCTAAATATTTGGATCGGATCCGTCGTCCTAAACGCTTTCATACGCTATCTGGCGGCAAGCCGCAGATGGATGCGGTGGAAGAATACACTGAAAGTGATGATTAATTAAGAATGGGGCGAAAGCCCCATTTCTTTTTATCGCGCGAGGCCAATGTAACGTCCCTTTACTCAAGGCTCTTGTGAAGCTGGATGAGCAGTCGATCCATACAGCGATAGCTTAGTGCTTCGGCAAGATGTTTTCTCTCAATGCTGACGCTATCACCGAGGTCGGCGATCGTACGGGCGACTTTCAGTATCCTGTGCCAGGCACGTACAGATAACCCAAGTTTGCTCATGACGTCTTCCAGGTAGGCGGCATCTGCCGTCTCCAATCGGCAGTATTTTTCGATCTCGCGTGATGTTAACAGCACGTTGATTTTATTTGCCCGCTTGAGCTGTATCTGACGTGCGACGAGCACGCGTTCCCGAATCGCCGCGCTACTTTCCCCTTTATGATGTTGCTGAGACAAGACGCCGGGGGGCAGCAAAGGGACTTCGATTGAGAGGTCAAAGCGATCCAAAAAGGGGCCGGAAAGTTTGCTGAGGTAGCGCAGTATTTGTTGTGCGGGTAAACGGTTATGCACGCCCTGATAGTGTCCTGACGGGCTGGGATTCATCGCGGCAACGAGCTGAACTCGCGCTGGATAGCACACTTTAGCACGGGTGCGGAAAATGATAATTTCACCGGACTCCAGCGGCTCGCGTAGTGAATCCAGGACTCGTCGCTCGAACTCCGGTAACTCATCCAGAAACAGCACGCCGTTGTGGGCGAGTGAGATTTCTCCGGGTTTGGGCAGCGATCCGCCGCCCACGAGCGCAGCCATGGACGAACTGTGATGAGGCGCCCTGAATGGCCTGGCTCGCCAGCGCGTCATGGTGGCATCAATATTAATCAGGCTATTGATGGCGGCGCTTTCCAACGCTTCTTCATCGCTGAGCGGCGGCATCAGATTGCCTAATCGGCTCGCCAGCATGGTTTTTCCTGTTCCCGGCGGCCCTAGCAGTAGCAGATTGTGGCCGCCAGCGGCCGCGATTTCCAGCGCGCGTTTGGCTTGTTCCTGACCGATGATGTCCTTTAGATCGAGCGTATCGTCTTCCAATTGAGAATCTGGTGGAATGTCGCAACAGCTGGCCAATTCCTCTTCTCCGCTAAGGAAGGCGCACACCTGTAACAGATGCCCGGCCATGAGCGCCTCGCCTTGCGGTATCAGGGCCATCTCCCGTTTATTGTCTTCCGGCAGAATCAGCTGGCGACCAGACTTGATGGCTTCCAATGCGGCGGGAATGGCCCCGTTTACCCCCCGTAACGTACCAGACAGGCCGAGCTCGCCAAGAAACTCGTAGCGGCTTAGCTTATCCCCGTCGATTTGCTCTGATGCCGCCAGAATCGCCAGCGCAATCGGCAGGTCGTAGCGCCCCCCTTCTTTCGGCAGGTCGGCGGGGGCAAGGTTGACCGTGATACGCTTTGCAGGGAATGTAAACCCGCAATTGATGAGTGCGCTACGTACGCGGTCGCGCGCTTCTTTGACGGTGGTTTCCGGTAAGCCTACCAGCGTTAGCGCCGGTAGCCCGCTGCTGATATGAACTTCGATGTAAACGTCCGGCGCTTGTACGCCAATCATTGCCCGAGTGTAGGTAACTGCCAATGACATGCGATTTCCCCTTTTGCAGATGGCATGCATGATGTACATCAAAAAAGGTGAAGTGGAGTCTGGTGTCGCCAATCTGCGCGGCGGCACGATAAAATAATTTTTCGTTGCAATTACGTATGACGTTGTATGCGATCAGATGCGCTGATTGCGATCGCACCGTTTCCGTCGCGTTTGGCGATCGATGAGGGTGAGACCTATTCGAATTTATTTTTCGGGATTACGACTGTTTTTTAGTCGGTAGGCGAAAAAAGCGGGTGCCATTTTACCTTATGATTACGTTGTGTTTTTTTTCTTATTTCCGGCCTTTCTTATGAAAGGACGTGAAAAAAAGAGTTGTCACATTATGTCTGACTATGGTAACTCTGTAGGCATTCGTTCGACAGAAGATTAATGAACAACCTATTATGAAAGCCCTATCTCTAGTGATTAGCCTAGTCGTGATTAGCGTGGTGGTGATTATTATCCCACCGTGCGGGGCTGCACTTGGACGAAGAATGGCTTAAAAATCAAAGCCGAATTCAAGAAACCCCCGCACCGCAAGGTCGGGGGTTTTTTGTTGGGCGTAATCTATAACGCAAGGGAGCAGAAAATGAATGTCAGCATAAAATTCTGTTATACCCGTAAGATGTCGGGGAAATAACTATGAATGGTGCGCAGTGGGTGGTACAGGCGTTGCGAGCGCAGGGCGTGGAAACCGTTTTTGGTTATCCGGGGGGCGCGATAATGCCCGTCTATGACGCACTTTATGACGGTGGCGTTAAACACCTGCTGTGTCGCCATGAGCAAGGCGCGGCAATGGCGGCGATTGGCTATGCACGCGCCACGGGCAGTGTGGGCGTCTGCATTGCGACGTCTGGCCCGGGGGCGACCAATCTGATCACCGGTTTGGCCGATGCGTTGCTGGATTCCGTGCCTGTGGTCGCGATTACCGGGCAGGTCGGGTCGGCGCTGATCGGCACCGATGCTTTTCAGGAAATTGATGTGTTAGGGCTGTCGCTGGCCTGCACAAAACATAGTTTTCTGGTGGAGTCGCTTGAATCCTTACCGGACGTGATGGCGGAAGCGTTCGCGATTGCCAATAGCGGTCGTCCCGGCCCTGTTCTGGTTGATATTCCAAAAGATATCCAATTGGCCGTGGGGGATGTCACGCCGAATTTTGCGCCGGTTGCCAATAATATTGCTTTCCCCGATCAAGATATTGCGCAGGCGTATGCTCTGCTGGCTAAAGCACAAAAACCAGTGTTGTATGTCGGTGGTGGCGTCGGCATGGCGACTGCGGTTCCGGCCTTGCGTGAGTTCCTGAATGTCACGGATATCCCTTCCGTTTCGACGCTGAAAGGCTTGGGTGCCGTGAATGCCAATCATCCCTATTACCTCGGTATGATTGGTATGCACGGCACGAAAGCGGCGAATCTGATCGTGCAAGAGTGCGATCTGTTAATCGCGGTTGGGGCGCGCTTTGATGACCGCGTAACCGGCAAGCTAAGCGCTTTCGCGCCGCATGCCAGTGTGATCCATATGGATATCGACCCCGCGGAACTGAGTAAACTGCGTCATGCCAATGTGGCGCTGCAAGGCGATCTGAAAGCGATACTACCGGCGCTGCAACAACCGCTGAACGTCAGCGCGTGGCGTCAGCAGGCCGCCATGATGAAAGCGGAATATCCGTGGCGCTATGACCATCCCGGTCAGGCGATTTATGCTCCTGCGCTGCTGAAAAGGATCTCCGAAAGAATGGAGGCGGATACCGTGGTCACCACCGATGTCGGCCAACACCAAATGTGGGCGGCGCAGCATATGACGTTCAGCCGTCCTGAGAATTTCATCACTTCCAGCGGTCTGGGCACAATGGGCTTCGGCGTACCCGCAGCGGTCGGCGCGCAGGTCGCACGCCCGGATGACATGGTCATCTGCATTTCCGGCGACGGCTCTTTTATGATGAATATTCAGGAGTTGGGCACCATCAAACGAAAACGGTTGCCGTTAAAAATCGTGCTGCTGGATAACCAGCGCTTAGGCATGGTGCGCCAGTGGCAACAGTTATTCTTTGATGAACGCTATAGTGAAACCAACCTCTCTGATAACCCTGACTTCCTGACGCTGGCAAGCGCGTTTGATATCCCCGGCCAGCGCATTACTCGAAAAGATCAAATTGATGCCGCGCTGGATGCCCTGTTTAACAGCGAAGGCCCCTATTTGCTGCACGTTTCGATTGATGAATATGAAAACGTCTGGCCATTGGTTCCGCCGGGGGCGGGTAACGAAACCATGCTCGACAAAACTGAATAAGCCCGACAAAACCAAACAATGGCTGACTTACACAGAATAAGCGCTGGAGGCAACAGAATGACACATCATCAACTTTCGATTCAGGCACGTTTTCGTCCCGAGGTTCTGGAGCGTATATTGCGCGTTACCCGCCATCGCGGTTTCAAGGTGTGCGCCATGAATATGATGCAGACCACCCAGACCGATCACATTAATATTGAACTGACCGTTGCCAGCCATCGTCCGGTAGACTTATTGTCAACACAATTAAGTAAGCTGTTGGATATTGCCTGCGTTGACATTCAACCGATGACGACATCTCAGCAGATCAGCGCCTAACGCATTAAACAGTAAGGAAAAAAGAATGACAAAAAAAGCAGACTACATTTGGTTCAATGGCGAGATGGTTCCATGGGCTGAAGCAAAAGTACACGTTATGTCACATGCCTTGCATTATGGCACCTCCGTCTTTGAAGGCGTTCGTTGTTACAATTCACACAAGGGTCCTGTGGTCTTTCGTCACCGTGAGCACATGCAGCGTCTGCACGACTCGGCAAAAATTTACCGTATGCCCGTTGAACAGAGCGTCGATGAGTTGATGGAAGCCTGCCGCGAAACGCTGCGTAAAAATAATCTGACCAGCGCGTATATTCGTCCGCTGGTGTTCGTGGGCGATGTCGGGATGGGTGTAAATCCGCCAGCCGGTTATAAAACGGACGTGATCATCGCGGCGTTCCCGTGGGGCGCATATCTGGGTGAAGAAGCGCTGGAAGCGGGCATTGATGCGATGGTGTCGTCCTGGAATCGCGCCGCGGCAAATACTATTCCGACCGCGGCTAAAGCGGGCGGTAACTATCTGTCCTCTCTGCTGGTGGGCAGCGAAGCTCGTCGCCACGGCTATCAGGAAGGGATCGCGTTGGATGTCCACGGTTATGTTTCCGAAGGTGCCGGCGAGAACCTGTTTGAAGTGAAGGATGGCGTTATCTTCACGCCGCCGTTTACTTCTTCGGCGCTGCCGGGGATTACGCGTGATGCTATCATCAAGCTGGCGAAGGTGGCCGGATACGAAGTGCGTGAGCAGGTGCTGTCCCGTGAGTCGCTGTATCTGGCGGATGAAGTGTTTATGTCCGGCACTGCGGCGGAAATTACGCCGGTGCGCAGCGTCGACGGTATTCAGGTCGGCATTGGCAAACGCGGCCCGGTCACCAAAGCCTTACAGCAGGCGTTTTTCGGCCTGTTTACTGGCGAAACGGAAGATCAATGGGGCTGGTTGGATCCGGTTAAATAAGCCATTAATCAAGACAGACAATCAGGCGGTGGCCCGTTCCGTCATCGCCACATTCGTAATTTTTGGAGTAATAGAGCATGCCTAAGTATCGTTCAGCCACCACCACGCACGGCCGTAATATGGCCGGTGCCCGAGCCCTGTGGCGCGCAACGGGAATGACCGACAATGATTTTGGTAAACCCATTATCGCCGTGGTCAACTCCTTCACCCAATTCGTGCCCGGCCACGTGCACTTGCGCGATATGGGGAAACTGGTTGCCGAGCAGATTGAAGCTTCCGGCGGTGTTGCGAAAGAATTCAACACCATCGCGGTGGACGACGGTATCGCGATGGGACACGGCGGTATGCTTTATTCTCTGCCGTCCCGTGAGCTGATTGCCGACTCGGTAGAATACATGGTGAATGCTCACTGTGCGGACGCGATGGTGTGTATCTCCAACTGCGACAAAATCACGCCGGGGATGCTGATGGCATCGCTGCGTCTGAATATCCCGGTGATTTTCGTGTCCGGCGGCCCGATGGAAGCGGGGAAAACCAAACTATCCGATCAGCTTATCAAGCTGGATCTGGTGGATGCGATGATTCAGGGCGCGGACCCGAAGGTGTCCGATCAACAGAGCGAACAGGTGGAGCGATCCGCGTGTCCGACCTGCGGCTCCTGTTCCGGTATGTTTACCGCCAACTCTATGAATTGCCTGACCGAAGCGCTGGGTCTGTCTCAGCCGGGCAACGGCTCGCTGTTGGCGACGCACGCCGACCGTAAACAACTGTTTCTGAACGCAGGTAAGCGTATTGTCGATCTGGCGAAGCGCTATTACGAGCAGGATGATGAGCGTGTACTGCCGCGCAGCATCGCCAATAAAGCCGCATTTGAAAACGCCATGATTCTGGATATCGCGATGGGCGGCTCCACCAATACTGTCCTGCACCTGCTGGCGGCGGCGCAGGAAGGCGAGGTGGACTTCACTATGACTGATATCGACAGGCTGTCACGTCAGGTTCCGCACCTGTGCAAAGTGGCGCCAAGTACGCAGAAATACCATATGGAAGACGTACACCGTGCAGGCGGCGTGATCGGTATTTTGGGCGAGCTGGACAGAGCGGGTCTGCTGAACCGTGATGTGAACAATGTGCTGGGCAAAACGCTGCCGGAAACGCTGGAAGCCTACGACGTGATGCTGACGCAGGATGAGAGCGTGAAAAGCATGTATTCCGCCGGTCCGGCGGGTATCCGCACCACGAAGGCCTTCTCACAGGATTGCCGCTGGGATTCGCTGGATACCGATCGTCAGGAGGGCTGTATTCGTTCCCGCGAATTTGCCTACAGTCAGGACGGCGGTCTGGCTGTGCTGTACGGCAATCTGGCTGAGAATGGCTGTATTGTGAAAACCGCGGGCGTCGATGAAGGCAGTCTGGTGTTCCGCGGTCCGGCGAAAGTGTATGAGAGTCAGGATGATGCGGTAGACGCCATTCTGGGTGGCAAAGTCGTAGCGGGCGACGTGGTCGTGATCCGCTACGAGGGGCCGAAAGGCGGGCCGGGTATGCAGGAAATGCTGTATCCGACGACCTATCTGAAATCGATGGGGCTGGGTAAGAGTTGCGCATTGATCACCGATGGACGCTTCTCCGGCGGGACTTCAGGTCTGTCTATCGGCCATGCGTCTCCTGAAGCGGCCAGCGGCGGCACCATTGCGCTGGTTCAGGACGGCGACATCATCGCGATTGATATTCCCAACCGCAGCATTGCGCTGGTTCTGGATGATGCCGAGTTAGCGAGCCGCCGTGAAGCGGAAGAGGCGCGTGGCGAACAGGCCTGGACGCCGCATAACCGTGAGCGTCAGGTGTCCTTTGCGCTGCGTGCATACGCCAGTCTGGCGACCAGCGCGGATAAAGGCGCGGTGCGAGACAAGAGTAAGCTGGGAGGCTAATGCTGATGGCGGTATCACTACCTCTTCCTGCCGCGCCGGGCGGTGCGGAGTACCTGCGGGCGATCTTGCGCTCGCCGGTGTATGAAATCACACAGGCCACGCCGCTGGAAAAGATGGACAAGCTTTCCTCGCGGTTGGGCAATGTCATTCTGGTGAAGCGTGAAGACAGGCACGCGGTGCATAGCTTCAAGCTGCGCGGCGCATACGCGATGATGGCGGGGCTGAGTGACGAGCAAAAATCTCATGGCGTGGTGACGGCGTCTGCCGGTAACCACGCACAGGGGGTGGCGCTCTCTTCCAGCAAGCTGGGGATTAAATCGCTGATTGTGATGCCCGTGGCGACGGCCGACATCAAGGTGGATGCGGTGCGCGGTTTTGGCGGCGAAGTGCTGCTCTACGGCGCTAACTTTGATGAGGCCAAGGCGAAAGCCATTGAGTTGTCACAGCAGCAGAAAATGACGTTCCTGCCGCCGTTCGATCATCCGGCGGTGATTGCCGGCCAGGGCACGCTGGCGCTGGAACTGCTACAGCAGGACGCGCATCTGGATCGCGTGTTTGTGCCGGTTGGTGGCGGTGGGTTGGCGGCAGGTGTTGCCGTCCTGATCAAACAGCTGATGCCGCAGATTCAGGTGATCGGGGTGGAAGCGGAAGATTCCGCCTGTCTGCGCGCGGCGCTGGATGCCGGGCAACCGGTCGATCTGCCGCGTGTCGGGCTGTTTGCCGAAGGCGTCGCGGTGAAGCGCATCGGCGATGAAACTTTCCGCCTGTGCCGGGAGTATCTGGATGACGTGATTACCGTCGACAGCGATGCGATCTGTGCGGCTGTGAAAGATCTGTTCGAGGATGTCCGTGCGATTGCTGAACCGTCCGGTGCGCTGGCGTTGGCGGGAATGAAAAAGTACATCCAGCAGCATCAGATTCAGGGGGAGCGTCTGGCGCACATTTTGTCCGGCGCGAACGTTAATTTCCACGGGTTACGCTACGTGTCTGAACGCTGCGAGCTGGGTGAACAGCGTGAAGCCTTGCTGGCGGTGACGATCCCCGAACGGCAGGGAAGCTTCCTCAAGTTTTGCCAGTTGCTGGGCGGTCGTTCCGTTACCGAGTTCAATTATCGCTATGCGGATGCCAAAGACGCCTGCATTTTTGTCGGCGTGCGCCTGACGCGCGGCTATGCGGAACGGCAGGAGATCATCGCCGAGCTTGCCGCCGACGGTTATGACGTGGTGGATTTGTCCGATGATGAAATGGCGAAGCTGCACGTTCGCTACATGGTCGGCGGACGCCCCTCGAAACCGCTACAGGAACGGCTTTACAGCTTTGAATTTCCGGAATCGCCGGGCGCGTTACTGAAATTCCTGCATACGCTGGGGACGCACTGGAATATTTCGCTGTTCCATTACCGTAGCCACGGTACGGATTTTGGCCGCGTGCTGGCCGCGTTCGAGTTGGAGGCAGGTGATCGGGAATTTGAGCAGCACCTACAGGCACTGGGCTATGAGTGCCACGACGAAACCCATAACCCGGCGTTCCGTTTCTTTTTGGCGGGGTAAACGCTGAAAACAGGAAAGAACAAAAACACGGCAGAGTTTTCACCGTGTTTTTGTTTATAATGTATTACATTACCCGTGTGTCTATTACTGGGTTAGTTGCCTGTAGCAAAAATCGGAGCAGACGGGTACTGCATATTAATAAAAAGGAATTTTATCAATGCTAAGAGTACCTCAAGGACAAATAACCTTTGATGGCGAAGGGGATGATAGTCCTAATAGTCCTTATTTTAGCCGAGTCATTCACTGGCCAGGAAATCCTAAATCAGGTGTGACACTGGGGCGAGGTTATGACATGGGGGGAAGAACCAAGGGAGAGGTCTATTCGGATATGCTCAGAATTGGTATTGGAAGTGAAAAAGCGAGTTTAATAGCGATGGGGGCCAGCTTAAAAGGAGCGGCGGCAGCCATTTTTGTCAAAGAATACAGAGCGAAGATAGGTGTAATTACGCATCAACAGCAAGTGGCATTGTTTAATATGGTTTATGGTGGGTATATAGAAACAGCAAAAAAGAGATACGCTCTTTATTCCACGGATGTACCCGGTAGGGTGAATTAGGCCGAACTTCATCCCGCGATTAGAGACATTCTGGTGGATCTTGCCTATCAAGGGATTGTTGGGGAGACTACAATTTCTGTAGCAGCTAAGAATGATATCGAGCTGTTAATAAGGAAAATAGAGAGTACGCCAGGGTTGCTAAAATATGAGTCCGGAAGAAATCGAGCGGGTTATTTAAGGATGAGAAAATGAAAAATATTTACTTCTTTATTCCGATGCTATTTGCTCTGAATGGTATCCCCCCTGCATTTGGTGAGATTTACTGGAGCAAACTGGACTTAATGGAAAAAACGCTATGTAAAGACCTGATGAAAGGTGAAAGCTATCATGAAGTGGATATTTGTATTTACCGGATGCTTTCTGACTCGACAGAAAAACTTGAGCAGCGAAATAAAGAAACAATAAAATATCTCTCCAAACTAAAGGCTTTTGATGACTCAGAGGATGCAGTTAAGCTTTTCAAAAAAGATCAAACTGCGTGGAAGAATTATGTTGTCCATCGTTGTGCGTATAAGGGGCACCCGTATGAGAAAGATAGCCCCATGTATTTCTCAAATAAAAGTCTTTGTGAGGCTGTAGAAAACTACAGAAGGATTGAATCGCTAGAGGGTGAACTCAATATACCTTAATACTCATGCTTTAAGTAAGCGTGTCGCACTAGCGACGATGTTATCTTTTCATTATTTATAAGTTATTCTGGTAGGAAGTGAAATAATACATGGAGAGCGAATGTGAAAAATAAAGAAAAACATGCTATTCAACCGAATGAACAATTTAAAAATGGCCTTCTTATTAATCTGTTATCTCTGAAGAAATACTCGAATTGATGATGAGGCTATGCCCTCCTCTGATACAGTCGATTCAACGTAATCTTGTTGAAATGATAACGTCAAATGGACGTAATTTTTTTTATCAGGCTTGGTACACTGTCAGTACATTAATGATGCTTATTCTTAGAGGTTGTTAAAAATGTCGAGTGTTATTTATTTACAGTTGACGGGTGATAAACAGGGGTTGATTTCTTCTGGTTGTTCAACGTTACAGTCAATTGGTAATAGAAACCAAATTGGTCATGAAGACCAAATTCAAGTGTTAAGTTTGAACCACTCAATGAGTTATAATGATAATTTATCATGCCATCCCGTTGAGATAATTAAACTGATCGATAAATCATCCCCGTTACTTGGTGTTTCTATTTCTTCCAATGAAAAGCTAAGTGCAAATTTTTTCTTATATAGGATCAATTCTGCTGGGCAACTAGAGTTGTTTTATGAAATAAAATTAACAGATGTTCGTATTGTCGATATTTCTTGTAATTATCCACACTCGATTAGTGACAATGAAGTCATGCCATATGAGAAAATTTTATTAAAGTATGGCTCTATATCATGGGAGCATAAAGTAGCTGGAACATCAGGTTATAGCGTCTGGAATGATAGTGGTTTTTAGCTTTATTCAGTAAGAAAATATATAGCCATCGATAATTATTTATTTATGGCTATTTTCCTTCATTTATCGACCGAGCCATCACCAAACAAAAGAGAGGCTAGGCAGTTAGCTCAACATACCTTAGTGCGGCTCCATTGGTTAAGTGTGTCGTGTTGCCAATGGTGTTTCGCCGTCGGCGGCGTTATCTTTATGTATCTGACAGCAACAGGGATAGCATTTTGTTATGGCAGCACAGTTCACGGGTTTTTCTCAGGCGGGGCTAACGTTTCTTCAGCAGGTGCGACAGAATAACGATAAAGCGTGGTTTGACGAGCATCGCGCGGTTTACGATGAACAACTGGTTGCGCCGTTCCGCATGCTGGTGAATGAGCTCAGTCTGACCATGTTGCAGATTGACGACCATTTTGAAACGCGCCCGGCTATCGGCAAGACGCTCTCCCGTCTTCACCGCGATACGCGCTTTTCTCACGATAAATCACGCTATCGCAGCCATATGTGGCTGACCTTTAAACGTACACGCAAAGACTGGACCGACGCGCCGGTGTATTTCTTTGAAATTACGCCGGATACCTGGCGCTACGGTCTGGGTTATTACAGCGCAACGCGCAATACGATGGATCTGTTTCGTCAGACGCTGCGCGGTAATCCGTCCCAGTTTCTTGAGATTGCGAACTGTCTGGGAGAGACCTTCACGCTGGAAGGCGAAAGCTACAAGCGCCCGTTGATTAAAGGTCAGCCGCCGGAACTGGCTTACTGGTATAACCGTAAATCATTTGCTGCGATATGCACCCGGCAGGATATGGAAGCGCTGTTTTCCGGCGATCTGGTGACGCGTCTGTCACAGGGTTTTACCCAGCTTGAACCGCTCTATCATTACCTTATGAATATTGAAACCATGAAGAAGGCTGCGCAGGAAACGGAGTCCAATACGCGGGCTTTTTCGGCGGACACGTGGTTTGAACGGTAGAGACAGCCTGCGTTACGGCATTTTCTCGCGTTCCGGTCGTTTTTTGTCTCGTTCCAGTAAGTAGTTAAACAAATAGCCCTCTTCCTGATTGTTGCCGAAGGTGGTGATTTGCAGACGGTCATCGTCAATGCAGGTGAGCAGTATTTTCACCTGCTTACCGAAGCTGCTTTCGCCTTTGCCAATGGCCTGCGTGTTGCTCATCTGACGGGCGGTGAAGGAAGAATCATCCAGCTTGCTCGCGTAGCGGAATGCAATGGACGCGCCACCTTCAATCTTACCGCGTTGGTTTTTCATCGTCAGGCTGACCGCGTGGTAGGGCGCTTTCTGATCGTACATTTCCCGAAAATACTCCCCCATATTGCGGTACTCCTTGGCAGAAAGCCCTGACATCACATGTTCATAGCTGAATGAACCGTGGAAGCAGGACGTGCTTTTCACGGGGGTAATCGGCGAAGGTAGCGCGTGCTGCGCGATGTCATTCAGGTAGCGTAGCCGATTTAACTGTTGTTGATAGCGCTGACGCAGGCACTCTTCGTCTTTACATTGATCGCGCGTGGCAAGCCAGCTGCGCTGAAACTGATTGAGCGTTTTTTCCCACGGCGCGCTGTTGCCAAAAGTCGTCAGGAATGCGCGGGCAGTTTTCCATGCCTGCGCCAGCTCATCGTCTAGCTGCCCGAGCAACGGGCTGGCGCAAATCATCGTTTCCTGCGCTGAGGCGGCTTTTTCGCAGGGAAAACTGACGGCTTGCGCCTTGTGGCTGAAAGTAATCAATGCCACAGCCGTGGTGATAATGGTCGTGAATGCTATCTTCATGGCGTGTCCTGTAATATGTCCCAAAAGGCGGCAATCAGCGGTTCGCTCAGCCGTTTTTTCTGTACGCAGACGCCCAGCTCAAGCGGCTCCATCACCTGTTCGATAAAGACAGAGACTCGGTTGCGCACCGGTTCCGGACTGTTTTCCAGCACCACATTGGGAACCAGCGCGATGCCGCAGCCCAGCGCGACCATCGAGACCATCGCTTCATGCCCGGAAATGGTGGCGTAAATCTGTGGGTTAGTGACGTGATTGCGGCGAAACCAGAGATCGATACGCTTACGCACCGGGCCATGTTCCGGCAGGATAAAGGGGATCTGCGACCAGTCCGGGTCGGATTGACGTACCTGCGACTGCACGGGGCAGGGAAGCGCCGGGATGATCAACGCCAGGGGTAGTTTATCGAGCGGCATGAAATCCACGCTGACAGGCAGCGCTTCTGGACGTCCCGCAATCCCTAAATCTCCGTCATTCGACTGAATTTTCTCTACGGCGTCGGCGGCGTCGCCGGTCGTCAGCTTGATTTCCACCAGCGGGTGCCGCGCCCGGAAGCGATCCAGAATCGGCGGCAGGTGGCTGTAGGCGGCGGTGACGGAACAGAAGATCCGCAGCTCGCCGCTTAATGACGGCCCATGCTGATCTATTGTATGGCGTAGCTGCTGGTATTGCAGCAGCGTTTGCTGGGCAAAGAGCTTCAGGTGCTCGCCGGCGTCGGTGAGCTGCACGGTACGGTTATCACGCAGAAACAGCGTCTGCCCTAAATCCTCTTCCAGCCGCTGAATTTGCCGCGACAGCGTAGACGGACTGATGTGCATCGCCTTGGCGGTACGGCCAAAGTGCCGGCTCTCCGCCAGATGCAGGAATAATTTGAGATCACGTAAATCCATGCGATGCAGGCCCCGTTTTTTATCTTGCCGCGGTTTTTTATCTTGCAGATAGTGCAATATGACGTTGTTAATATATCAATTTAAGCAACGCAATTCCTGTCATATGATGGGGTCATAGTGAATTCCCCTCTGGCGGGCATTCTTTCTCGAATAACAGACAAACAACACCGTATACGGAGCATGACATGGCAAACTACTTCAACACATTAAACCTGCGTCAGCAGCTGGAGCAATTAGGCAAGTGCCGCTTTATGGGGCGTGATGAATTTGCCGATGAGGCGAGCTATCTGAAAGGGAAAAAAGTGGTGATCGTGGGCTGTGGTGCTCAGGGGCTGAATCAGGGGCTGAACATGCGTGATTCCGGTCTGGATATCGCTTATGCCCTGCGTGCGGAAGCTATCGCGGAAAAGCGTGCATCATGGCGTAAAGCGACCGAAAACGGTTTTACCGTCGGCACTTACGAAGATCTGATCCCGCAGGCCGATCTGGTGGTTAACCTGACGCCGGACAAACAGCACTCCGCCGTGGTTCAGGCGGTACAACCGCTGATGAAACAGGGCGCGGCACTGGGTTACTCTCATGGTTTCAACATCGTTGAAGTGGGCGAGCAAATCCGTAAAGACATCACCGTCGTGATGGTGGCGCCGAAGTGCCCGGGGACGGAAGTACGTGAAGAATACAAACGTGGTTTCGGCGTACCAACGCTGATCGCAGTTCATCCGGAAAACGATCCGAAGGGCGAAGGCATGGCCATCGCCAAAGCCTGGGCTGCGGCCACTGGTGGTCACCGCGCCGGCGTGCTGCAATCCTCTTTCGTGGCGGAAGTGAAATCCGACCTGATGGGTGAACAGACTATTCTGTGCGGTATGTTGCAGGCGGGTTCTCTGCTGAGCTTCGACAAGCTGGTTGCTGATGGCGCCGACCCCGCTTATGCCGAAAAACTGATTCAGTTCGGTTGGGAAACCATCACCGAAGCGCTGAAACAGGGCGGTATTACGCTGATGATGGACAGGCTGTCTAACCCGGCGAAACTGCGCGCTTACGCACTGTCTGAGCAACTGAAAGGCATCATGGCGCCGCTGTTCCAGAAACATATGGACGACATCATCTCCGGTGAATTCTCCAGCGGTATGATGGCTGACTGGGCGAACGATGACGTGAAACTGCTGACCTGGCGTGAAGAGACCGGTAAAACGGCGTTCGAAAACGCCCCGCAGTTCGACGGTAAAATCGCTGAGCAGGAATACTTTGATAACGGCGTGCTGCTGGTTGCAATGGTGAAAGCGGGCGTTGAGCTGGCGTTTGAAACCATGGTGAGTTCCGGCATTATTGCAGAGTCCGCTTATTACGAATCACTGCATGAGCTGCCGCTGATCGCCAACACCATCGCGCGTAAGCGTCTGTATGAAATGAACGTGGTTATCTCTGATACCGCAGAATACGGTAACTACCTGTTCGCTAACGCAGCAGTGCCGCTGTTGAAAGAGACGTTTATGTCTTCGCTGCAACCGGGCGATCTGGGCAAAGCGGTCGCGGGCACCGAGGTGGACAACGCGCAGCTGCGTGATGTGAACGAAGCCATCCGTAACCACCCGATCGAAACCGTAGGTCGCACGCTGCGTGGCTACATGACGGACATGAAGCGTATCGCCGTTGCGGGTTAATTCCCATAGGGGATCGAAATAGAGGAGGGCACAGCATTCGCTGTGCCCTCTTTTTATCTGTGAACTCTTTTATCGCCGGACTTTTGTAGCAATAGCAAATGTGTGTGTTGTATCAAACGGACTTATATTCCGCTTCCGCCTGATTGAAGCGGTCGGTAATCGCTTTTGACGGCGCTTTACCCAGCAGGCTAACGATAAAAATGGTCAGGCTGTTGAAGATAAAGCCGGGGATGATTTCATACAGACCCAGCCAGGCGTACTGTTTCCAGATCAGCACGGTTGCCGCCCCGACGATCATGCCGAACAGCGCGCCATTGCGCGTCATGCGCGGCCACAGCAGAGAAATCAAAATCACCGGGCCGAATGCGGCGCCGAACCCAGCCCAGGCATAGCTCACCAGACCCAGCACGCGGTTTTCAGGGTTAAGAGACAGCCCAATCGCGATGATAGCCACGAGCAGCACCATTGCGCGTCCCACCCACACCAGCTCTTTCTGGCTGGCATTTTTGCGCAGGAATGGCTTGTATAAATCCTCGGTAATGGCGCTGGAACAGACCAGTAACTGGCAGCTTAGCGTACTCATCACGGCAGCCAGAATCGCCGACAGCAGCACGCCGGCAATCCAAGGGTTGAACAGCAGCATGGACAGCTCGATAAAAACGCGCTCGCTGTTTTGCGCCACGTTGCCGGCCTGATCCGGGTTATTGTGGAAGTAGGCGATGCCGAAAAAGCCCACCGTCACCGCCCCGGCCAGACAGAGAATCATCCAGGTCATACTGATGCGGCGCGCGCTGTGGATCGTATGGTGTGAATCCGCCGCCATAAAGCGCGCCAGAATGTGCGGCTGACCGAAATAGCCCAGCCCCCAGCCCATCAGCGAGATGATGGCGATAACATTCAGCCCCTTGAACATATCCAGATTTGCCGGGTTTTTCGCTTCAATCACCATGAGTGAGGTGTCTATGCCTCCCAGCGACAAAATGGCCATCACCGGCGTCAGGATCAACGCGAAAATCATCAGGCTGGCCTGAACGGTGTCCGTCCAGCTCACCGCGAGAAAACCGCCGATAAAGGTATAGGCGATAGTCGCGGCTGCTCCTGCCCACAACGCGGTGCCGTAACTCAAGCCAAAGGTGCTTTCAAACAGACGCGCCCCGGCGACCACGCCGGATGCACAATAAATCGTGAAGAAAATCAGGATCACTAACGCGGAGATCACGCGCAGTAATTTGCTGTTATCTTCAAAGCGGTGGGTGAAATAGTCCGGCAGAGTGAGCGCGTTGTGGTTGACTTCGGTATGAACGCGCAGGCGTCCGGCGACCCATTTCCAGTTCAGGTATGCGCCCAACGTCAGGCCGATGGCGATCCAGCTTTCCGAGATCCCGGAAATGAAAATGGCGCCCGGCAACCCCATAAGCAGCCAGCCGCTCATATCGGACGCGCCAGCCGACAGCGCGGTGACCACGCTTCCCATCCGGCGTCCTCCCAGAATGTAATCGCCAAAGTTGTTTGTTGCGCGATAGGCAAACAGGCCGATGAGAACCATCCCGAAAATATACACCAGAAATGTCACCAACATGGGTGTGCTAATTGTCATTCAACTCTCCACATTATTTTCCGTGCCGCTTTCGCCGCGACGCGGTGTTTTATCGTCACGACTTCAGGCCGGAACGAGGCCTGAAGGTGATAAGGATTTGCAATTGCTCCATTTGTTAACCAGGTTGCACAAAGTTGCAACCTGGTCGATATTGAAATTTCCCGATGTGCATCTTCTAATGACAGGAGTGGACGCTATGGGCTTTACCACGATGGGTGTAAAACTCAATGAGGAAACGCGCGAACGCATCAAGGCGGCGGCACAACGTATTGATCGTACACCCCATTGGCTGATCAAACAGGCTATTTTCCATTACCTCGAACGCCTCGAAAACGGCCTCGATACTCCTGAAACACCGCAATGGACGAACGTCAGCCACATTGAAGCGGAAGAGATTATGCCGCAATCTCGGGAAGAAGAAACCTACCAACCTTTTCTTGATTTCGCCGAGCAGATTCTTCCCCAGTCAGTTATCCGTGCCGCCATCACTTCCGCTTACCGACGCCCCGAGAGTGAATTAGTACCGATCTTGCTTGAACAGGCAAGACTTTCCGATGAAATGTCGCAGTTAACGCAGAAACTGGCCTATCGGCTGGCAGAGAATTTACGCGCTCAGAAAGCCGGAAGCGGACGTGCGGGGATCGTGCAAGGGCTGTTACAGGAATTTTCACTTTCTTCTCAGGAAGGGGTCGCGTTGATGTGTTTGGCCGAAGCGCTGCTGCGTATTCCTGATAAATCCACGCGCGACGTGCTGATCCGCGACAAGATCAGCCGGGGAAACTGGCAGGCACATCTTGGGCATAGTCCGTCGCTCTTCGTGAATGCCGCCACCTGGGGGCTACTGTTTACCGGAAAGCTGGTGGCGACACACAACGAAGCGCACCTGTCGAATTCGCTGAATCGCATCATCGGGAAACGCGGCGAGCCGCTTATCCGCAAAGGTGTCGATATGGCCATGCGGCTGATGGGGGAGCAGTTTGTAACCGGTGAAAGCATCGGTGAGGCGCTGGCGAACGCTCAAGAACGGGAAAGCAAAGGCTTCCGTTACTCTTACGATATGCTGGGGGAAGCGGCGCTGACGCAACAGGATGCCGATGCGTATCTGATGGCGTACCAACAGGCGATTCATGCTATCGGTAAAGCCTCTAACGGGCGTGGTATTTATGAGGGACCGGGGATTTCCATTAAGCTGTCGGCGCTGCACCCGCGCTACTGCCGCATGCACTACGAGCGCGTGATGGAAGAACTTTATCCGCGTCTGTTATCGCTGACGCTGCTGGCGCGCCAGTACGACATTGGCATCAATATTGATGCGGAGGAAGCCGATCGACTGGAGATCTCGCTCGATTTGCTGGAAAAACTCTGCACAGAACCCACGCTGGCGGGGTGGAATGGTATCGGGTTTGTGATTCAGGCGTATCAAAAACGCTGTTCGTTTGTGATTGATGCGCTGATTGAATTGGCACAGCGCACTCATCGGCGGCTAATGATTCGTCTGGTGAAAGGTGCGTATTGGGACAGTGAAATTAAACGGGCGCAGATTGACGGACTGGAAGACTATCCGGTTTATACGCGTAAGGTTTATACCGATGTGTCTTATCTGGCTTGCGCGCGTAAGCTGCTGGCCGTGCCGAATCTGATTTATCCACAGTTCGCCACACACAACGCGCAGACGCTAAGCGCCGTCTACCATATGGCGGGCAACAATTATTATCCCGGTCAGTATGAGTTCCAGTGCCTGCATGGCATGGGGGAACCGCTTTACGATCAGGTGGTTGGCGCCGTTGCCAACGGTAAACTGAACCGCCCATGCCGTATTTATGCCCCGGTCGGAACTCATGAAACGCTACTGGCTTATCTGGTGCGACGCCTGTTGGAAAACGGCGCGAATACCTCGTTTGTTAACCGTATCGCGGATACCTCAATGGCGCTGGAAACGTTGATTGTCGATCCGATTCGCGGCGTAGAGGCGCTGGTCAACGTGGAATGGAGCATGGGGGCGCCGCATCCCCGTATTCCGTTACCGCGTCAGTTATATGGCCGGGGGCGACTGAATTCGAGCGGGTTGGATCTCTCCAACGAGCACCGGCTGGCTTCGCTATCCAGCACGTTGCTGAGCAGTGCGTTCCGCCCGTGGCATGCCGAGCCGATGATCGTGGGGGAGAGCAACGCAAGCGACGCCAAACCCGTGGCGAATCCGGCTGATGCGCGCGATATCGTGGGCTATGTTCGCGATGCCGCTGTCGCGGACGTGGCGCTGGCGACAGAGACGGCGGCAGAGGCGGGCACGGTCTGGTTTGCGACGCCGCCCGCGGAACGTGCGGCCATATTGCTTCAGGCCGCCTCGCTGATGGAAAACCAATTGCAAAGCCTGATCGGGCTGTTGGTGCGGGAAGCGGGGAAGACATTCAGCAACGCGATTGCGGAAGTGCGCGAAGCGGTGGATTTCTTACGCTACTATGCGGGGCAGGCGCGGGACACGTTTACTCATGATGCCTATCGTCCTTTGGGACCGGTGGTTTGCATCAGCCCGTGGAATTTCCCGCTGGCGATCTTTACCGGGCAAATTTCCGCGGCGCTGGCGGCAGGAAACAGCGTGCTGGCGAAACCGGCGGAGCAGACGCCGCTGATTGCGGCACAGGCGGTGCGTATTTTACGCGAGGCGGGCGTGCCTGACGGCGTGTTGCAGCTATTGCCGGGACAGGGGGACACCATTGGGGCGGCATTAGTGAATGACCAACGTGTTCGCGGCGTGGTGTTTACCGGCTCAACGGCGGTTGCCAAAACCCTGCAACGCTGCATCGCCGACAGGCTCGACTCACAAGGGCGCCCGATACCGCTGATTGCCGAAACCGGCGGGTTGAATGCGATGATTGTGGATTCGTCAGCCCTGACGGAACAGGTGGTGAATGACATTATTGCCTCTGCGTTCGACAGCGCCGGACAGCGCTGTTCGGCGCTGCGTCTGTTATGCCTGCAAGAGGAGGTCGCGGATCGCACGCTGGAGATGCTGCGCGGCGCGATGGCGGAGTATCGGATGGGCAATCCTGAACGGCTGTCGACCGACATCGGTCCGCTGATTGACGCCGAGGCGAAAGAGAACGTGGAGCAGCATATTCAGACGATGCGGGCAAAAGGCCATACCGTGTTTCAGGCCGCGTATCCGCAGGATGAAGAGGCGTGGAGACGGGGAACGTTTGTGAAGCCGACCCTGATCGAATTGGGCGCTGTCGGTGAGCTGAAAAAAGAAGTCTTTGGCCCTGTGTTACACGTTGTCCGTTATCAGCGTCAGCAATTGGATGACGTGATTGCGCAGATCAATGCCGCAGGATACGGCCTGACGCTGGGGGTCCATACGCGGATTGATGAAACCATCCAGCGCGTGACGAGCAGGGCGAAGGTGGGGAACCAATACGTCAATCGCAATATGGTGGGTGCCGTTGTCGGCGTTCAGCCGTTTGGCGGAGAAGGCTTATCGGGAACCGGGCCGAAAGCCGGGGGGCCGCTTTATCTGTATCGGTTGCTGGCGCATCGCCCTGACGAGGCGATTGTGGATGCGCTCACGAAGCTGAACGGCGGGCAGGCGCCGGATGTCGCTGACCGAACATCGTTGCAGGCGGGGTTACAGGCGCTTGAGGCGTGGGCGATCGCTGGCGAACGTCCCGCTCTGGCCATGTTGTGCCAGCGCTACAGAGAGCATAGCGTCAGTGGGATAACACAATTGCTGTCAGGCCCGACAGGCGAAAGCAATACTTACACGCTGTTACCGCGTGAGCCGATTTTGTGTCTGGCGGATAACGATGCAGATCGCCTGATTCAAGTGGCCGCAGTGCTGGCGGTCGGCGGCAAACTGCTGTGGCCGGAAGGCGAGCAGGGTAAAGCGCTGTTTGACCGCTTACCCGCAGAGGTGCAGTCGCATATTCAGTTTACGCCTGACTGGCAACGTAGAGAGTTTCATGGCGTGATTTATCATGGCGATGCCGACCGGTTACGGCAGTTGAGTAAAACGCTTGCCGAACGCGACGGTGCGATTATTCAGCCGTTGGGCTATGCGCATGGCGATACTCGCATTCATCTGGAACGGCTGCTGACGGAACGCGCGCTGAGCATCAATACTGCCGCCGCGGGCGGTAACGCTAGCCTGATGACGATAGGTTAAGCGTGGCGGGTTCAGTAAAAAAAGCGCGCCCGCCTTCAGGTCTGGCGCGCTCTTTACCTTCATTGTCGATGAAGCATGTTAGCGACGGTACAACACCTTGATCACATGATAGCCAAACTGGGTTTTCACCGGGCCAAACGGCTTCAGTAATTCGCAGGAAAAGACAGCCTTATCAAATGAGGGCACCATATCGCCTTTACGGAATTCCCCTAAGTCCCCCCCGTTACGTTTTGACGGGCAGGTCGAATATTTCTGTGCCAGCGTCTGGAAATCGGCGCCTTTTTCCAACTGAGCAAGAATATCGTTAGCCAGCTGTTCGGTATCCACCAGAATATGCAAGGCTGATGCGGTGTTTGCCATGTTGCTACCTTTTTGCAAAAGAGATTCCAGTGTGCAATGTACCATTTGCAACGCAAGATGTGGACCGCGATGTGCTTTCCTTAATCGCGAATCTCTGGTCAAGATCGGCAATGCTTTCTGCTACAATCGCCTTCCATTTTATGAGTGAGCAGGATCGCTATGCGCTTAAACTCCAGCCAGCAACATGCCGTCGAATTCGTCACCGGACCTTGTCTGGTGCTGGCGGGTGCAGGTTCAGGCAAGACCCGCGTTATCACCAATAAAATCGCTCACCTTATCCGGCAATGCGGCTATCAGGCCCGGCATATCGCCGCCGTCACCTTTACCAACAAAGCGGCGCGGGAGATGAAAGAGCGCGTGGCGCAGACGCTGGGGCGCAAAGAAACGCGCGGGTTGCTGATTGCGACCTTCCATACGCTGGGGCTGGAAATCATCAAGCGCGAATATGCGGCGTTGGGGATGAAATCCAACTTTTCATTGTTTGACGATCAAGACCAGATGGCGCTGCTGAAAGAGCTGACGGAGCAGTGGCTGGAAAATGATAAGACGCTGTTGCAACAGCTTGTTTCGACGATCTCAAACTGGAAGAACGATCTGATCGATCCCGCGGGTGCGGCTGCGACAGCGCGTTCCGAACGCGACAAGCTGTTTGCGTATTGCTATTCGCTGTATCACGAACACCTGCGCGCGTGTAACGTGCTGGATTTTGACGATCTGATTTTGTTGCCCACGCTGTTGTTAAAGCAAAATGCCGAGGTGCGCGAACGCTGGCAGAACCGCTTACGCTATCTGCTGGTGGATGAATATCAGGACACCAACACCAGCCAGTATGAGCTGGTTAAGCTGCTGGTCGGCACCCGCGCGCGTTTTACCGTCGTCGGCGACGACGATCAGTCGATTTACTCCTGGCGCGGCGCGCGCCCACAGAATCTGGTGTTATTGCAGCAGGACTTCCCCGCGCTTGAAGTGATCAAACTGGAGCAGAACTACCGCTCTTCCGGGCGGATTCTGAAAGCGGCGAATATCCTGATTGCCAATAACCCGCACGTCTTTGAAAAACGGCTTTTTTCGGAGCTGGGGTATGGCGATGAGCTCCGGGTGGTCACCGCTAATAACGAAGAGCATGAAGCGGAGCGGGTCGTGGGTGAGCTGATTGCCCATCACTTTATTCGCAAAACCCAGTACGGCGACTATGCGATTCTGTATCGCGGTAACCATCAGTCGCGCCTGTTTGAAAAAGTGCTGATGCAAAACCGTATCCCGTACCGTATTTCTGGCGGCACCTCTTTTTTCTCTCGTCCTGAAATCAAAGACTTACTGGCCTATCTGCGCGTGCTGACCAACCCGGATGATGATAGCGCGTTCTTGCGTATTGTGAACACGCCCAAACGCGAAATCGGCCCGGCTACGCTGAAGAAGCTGGGAGAATGGGCCGGTCAGCGTAATAAGAGCCTGTTCAGTGCCAGTTTTGATTTAGGGCTAAGCCAGTTATTGACCGGGCGTGGGCTGGAGTCGCTGCAACGCTTTACACAATGGATGGCGAACATCGCGCGTCTGGCGGAAAGCGAGCCGGTTGCCTCCGTACGTGACCTGATCCACGGTTTGGACTACGAAAGCTGGCTGTATGAAACCTCGCCCAGCCCAAAAGCGGCGGAAATGAGGATGAAGAACGTCAATCAACTGTTCAGTTGGATGACGGAAATGCTGGAAGGCTCCGATCTGGACGACCCCATGACGCTGACGCAGGTGGTGACGCGCTTCACGTTGCGGGACATGATGGAACGTGGCGAAAGTGAAGAAGAGCAGGATCAGGTGCAGTTAATGACGCTGCATGCATCCAAAGGCCTGGAATTCCCCTACGTCTTTTTGGTCGGGATGGAAGAGGGCTTGCTGCCGCACCAAAGCAGTATTGATGAAGATAACGTTGACGAAGAGCGTCGTCTGGCCTACGTAGGCATCACGCGCGCGCAGCGTGAGCTGACTTTCACGTTGTGTAAAGAGCGCCGTCAGTATGGCGAGCTGGTTCGTCCTGAACCGAGCCGTTTCCTGCTTGAACTGCCGCAGGATGATTTAGCGTGGGAAACGGAAAGAAAAGTGGTGAGTGCACAAGAGCGGATGCAAAAAGGTCAGGCGAATGTCGCCAACATCCGTGCGATGTTGGCGAAAGCAAAGGGGGAGTAAATTCCCGTTAAGCGGGGGTTTCTTCCAGCATCAGCGGCCAGTGGACATAGCTTTGCCAGCGGCTTTCCTGCTCCAGTATTTCCGCCCGGAACGGATGCTGAGCAAGCCATCCGACGGGGAGAATTAAGCGCAGCGTTTCGCCGTCTACGCGCAACCGTACTGCGGGCAGCGTGTCATCGCGGCGACGGCTGGCGAAAATAATCGCCAGCCGCAGCAGGCGGCAGAGACGTTGGGCCTGAATGGCCGACAGCGCGTTCTGTTGGTTGAGCGACATTAAATCGACAGGGTTGCTCTGGTTTTGCAGGAGTGTAGCCAGCAGCTTTTTCTGCGCTGGCGTAAAGCCGGGAAGATCGCTATGACGGATCAAATAGGCGGCATGCTGCGGTGACTGACGAAAGTCAATGCTTAAACCGATTTCGTGCACCAGACAGGCGCTTTTCAGTATTTCCCGACATCGATTATCCAACTGCCAGTCGCGGGCGACCTGTTGCAGAAAATTGTCCGCCAGCGCGCTGACGCGCCTTGCCTGCTCAACATCCAGTAGATAGCGGCGTTGCAGCGTCGTCAGTGTGCGGTGGCGAATATCCTGATCGACAGGCAGGTGCAACATGCCATACACCAGCCCTTCGCGCAGCGCGCCGCCGGCCAGCGTCATCGTTTTGATATCAAGCTCCTGGAAGATCGCCAGCAAAATCGCCAGCCCGCTGGGGAAAACCAGCGCGCGCTCCAGTGTCAGGCCCTCGATTTCCAGCTCTTCCAGCTTGTCGCACTGAATCGCATGCTCTTTGAGCTGTCTGAGCTTCGGTAGGGTGATGTATTCGTCCATTCCCTGGGCGACCATGATCTCCTGTAGCGCCTGTACGGTGCCGGAAGCGCCGACGCAAATTTGCCACCCTTTCTCGCGCAGGGAAGCGGCGACGGGACGCAGCATATCGCGAGCGGCCTGCTCCGCTCGTTCAAAATTCCCGGATTCCAGATGACGATCGCTAAAGTAGCGATCCAGCCACGTTACACAGCCCATCGGGAGGCTGACTAACTGGGTTGTTTTCGCGCCAATCCCTGTCGCCAGCTCTGTGCTGCCGCCACCGATATCGACAATCAGGCGCGCATCGGGGCCGCCCGTCGTATGTGCGACGCCCTGATAAATTAAGCGAGCTTCTTCTTCACCGCTGATCACCTGAACAGGCAAGCCCAGAATTTCCTCGGCCCGTTGCAGAAATTCGTCCGCATTGATTGCCTGCCGCAAGGTCGCGGTCGCGACAACGCGTACCTGATCCTGCGGGATATCCTGCAACCGTTCTGAAAACAATTTCAGACACTGCCAGCCGCGCTGCATCGCGTCCTGCGAGAGCCGGTTCTGCTCATCCAACCCTGCCGCAAGGCGAACTTTACGCTTTATTTTTGCCAGCGTCTGAATGCTGCCTGCAATTTCGCGGGTGACCAGCATGTGGAAGCTGTTTGAGCCAAGGTCGATAGCGGCATAAAGTGAAGAAGAACTCAGCATCGACGGTTAGTCCGCTCTTTTACGGTTATGACGAGGGGCTCCGCCGCGACGTGGCCCATTGTGTCGGCGCGGGCCGTTATTGGAACGCGATGGTCGTGTTAAACGTTTCGGTGCCGGTAAATCGTTCAGCAGCGCGTCGCTGTTATACTTGCTGACAGGGATGCTGTGGCCGATATAGGTTTCGATAGCCGGCAGGTTCAGGGCATATTCCTCACACGCCAGGCTGATGGAAAAGCCGCTTTGCCCCGCTCGACCAGTACGGCCAATGCGGTGAACGTAGTCTTCGCAGTCGTCCGGCAGATCGTAATTAAATACGTGCGTCACTGAAGGAATGTGTAAGCCGCGAGCCGCGACGTCCGTCGCTACCAGAATATCCAGATTACCCTGGGTAAATTCTTCCAGAATGCGCAGCCGTTTTTTCTGTGCGACATCGCCTGTCAGCAATCCAACGCGGTGACCGTCGGCAGCCAGATGGCCCCAGATGTCTTCACAACGGTGTTTGGTATTTGCGAAAATAATGCAGCGATCCGGCCACTCTTCTTCCAGCAGCGTCTGGAGCAGGCGCATTTTCTCTTCGTTAGAGGGGTAAAACAGTTCTTCTTTAATGCGGTGGCCGGTTTTCTGTTCCGGTTCGACCTCCACGTACTCGGCGTTATTCATCTGTTCAAACGCGAGTTCACGCACCCGGTAGGAGAGCGTAGCGGAAAAAAGCAGGTTCAGGCGCTGCGTGGTTGGCGGCATGCGACGGAACAGCCAGCGGATATCTTTGATGAAGCCGAGATCGTACATACGATCCGCTTCATCCAGCACGACAACCTGGATCGCGCCGAGATTAATGTGGTTTTGTTTGGCGTAATCGATCAGTCGACCGGTGGTGCCGATCAGAACATCAACGCCGTTTTCCAGCACCTTAAGCTGCTTATCGTAGCCGTCGCCGCCGTAGGCCAGACCCAGTTTGAGCCCGGTCAGTCGGGACAGCGCTTCTGCATCAGAGTGAATCTGGACGGCCAGTTCACGGGTTGGCGCCATAATTAAAGCGCGCGGCTGGTTGGTCTGACGCTCTGCATTCGCAGGATGTGAGAGTAGATAATGGAAAGTAGACGCGAGAAAAGCCAGCGTCTTGCCTGTACCGGTTTGCGCCTGACCCGCAACATCACGCCCTGACAAAGCCAATGGCAGAGCTAACGCCTGAATAGGCGTACAGTTATGAAACCCTTTGCTTTCAAGGGCCTCAATAACCCGCGGGTGCAGGGCGAAGTCGGAAAACTTCTGTTCGGTTAAGTGTGTTTTGCTCATAGTGTGGTAGAATATCAGCTAACTATTGCTTTACGAAAGCGTATCCGGTGAAATAAAGTCAACCTGTTGGTGGTTAATGCTACACCAACAAGATATGCCCTTCATCTTTCACGTTGTAGGTGTGTTGGTTATTCCGAGTTGTATGGCTCTGCGCTGGGGCTTGTTCTTGTGCGTTTTTTCCTGCACCTTGCAATCTATTGGGTATAGAAACAATTCTGTGGAGTAAAATATGAGCGATAAAATAATTCACCTGACTGATGACTGTTTCGATACGAAAGTATTGCATGCTGAGGACGCAATCCTGGTTGATTTCTGGGCTGAATGGTGTGGTCCTTGTAAAATGATCGCTCCTATTCTGGATGAAGTTGCCGAAGAGTTTCACGGCAAACTGACTGTGGCTAAACTGAATATTGATGAAAATCCGGCGACCGCGCCGAAGTTCGGTATTCGTGGTATTCCTACGTTATTGCTGTTCAAAAAAGGCAAAGTTGCCGCAACAAAAGTTGGCGCGTTGTCCAAAGGTCAACTGAAAGAATTCCTGACGGCAAACTTGTAATTGGCCTGATACCCCTGCCAAAGGGGTATCGCCGATGGGCGCAATCGGGCAATAGACAATTCTCATATTGAGCGCTTGCCGCCCGTCAGGAAGCGTGTTAAATTCTTCAATACTGCATTTCGTACTTGCCTATGTTTAAGCCTTTAGGCTTAAGCCTGAAAGTTAGAATCTAAAGTATTATTCTGTGTCCAAATCGAAAAGTCATTGATTTACAACGTGTTTGTTATCTGATTTGGGCAATCTAATAGTTTTACAATACTTGGTTTTGTGTGCCTTCGATCTCCTGCCGTTGATTTATATGGATATCGTTTGTGCGGATGTTGTTGTGCGCAGATTAATGCGCTTCAGGTGTGAAACCAGACAGGAATCCGGTGGTTGAAGGCTGTTATAGAGGCACGGATGATCCTGCCATACCATTCACATTAATCGTTCGAGATTTACCCCGAGTTAAAGAACCCACCACTATGAATCTTACCGAATTAAAGAATACGCCCGTTTCTGAGTTGATTACTCTTGGCGAAAATATGGGACTGGAAAACCTGGCCCGCATGCGTAAACAGGATATTATCTTTGCCATCCTGAAGCAGCATGCCAAAAGCGGCGAGGATATTTTCGGCGATGGCGTGCTGGAGATATTGCAGGATGGCTTCGGCTTCCTCCGCTCCGCAGACAGCTCCTACCTCGCAGGCCCCGATGATATCTACGTTTCTCCCAGCCAAATCCGCCGTTTTAACCTTCGCACTGGCGACACCATCTCCGGCAAAATTCGTCCGCCGAAAGAGGGAGAACGCTACTTTGCGCTGTTGAAAGTCAACGAAGTCAACTATGACAAGCCGGAAAACGCCCGCAATAAGATCCTGTTCGAAAACTTAACGCCTCTGCATGCGAATTCTCGCTTGCGTATGGAGCGTGGCAATGGTTCGACGGAAGACCTGACTGCGCGCGTGTTGGATCTGGCCTCGCCGATTGGTCGTGGTCAGCGCGGCTTGATTGTTGCACCGCCGAAAGCGGGCAAGACCATGTTGCTGCAAAACATCGCGCAGAGCATTGCCTACAACCACCCTGACTGCGTACTGATGGTGCTGCTGATTGACGAGCGCCCGGAAGAAGTGACCGAGATGCAGCGTCTGGTGAAAGGCGAAGTGGTTGCGTCAACCTTTGACGAACCGGCTTCCCGTCACGTTCAGGTTGCCGAAATGGTGATTGAAAAAGCGAAGCGTCTGGTTGAGCATAAAAAAGATGTGATCATCTTGCTGGACTCCATTACCCGTCTGGCGCGCGCCTACAACACCGTGGTACCGGCGTCGGGTAAAGTATTGACGGGGGGTGTGGACGCCAATGCCCTGCATCGTCCGAAGCGTTTCTTCGGCGCGGCGCGTAACGTTGAGGAAGGCGGCAGCCTGACGATTATCGCCACTGCACTGGTCGATACCGGTTCCAAGATGGACGAAGTGATTTACGAAGAGTTTAAAGGTACGGGTAATATGGAACTGCACCTTGCTCGTAAGATCGCTGAAAAACGCGTGTTCCCGGCGATTGATTACAACCGTTCCGGTACGCGTAAAGAAGAATTGCTGACGACGTCCGAAGAATTGCAGAAGATGTGGATTCTACGCAAGATCATCCACCCGATGGGCGAGATCGACGCGATGGAATTCCTGATTAACAAGTTGGCGATGACAAAAACCAACGATGAATTCTTCGATATGATGAAGCGCTCATAACCCGAATGTGCATTTATCCCCTCAGTCATCCGCCTTGCGGAACAACGCGTTCGGATTTGAGCCGACGTCAGGTGTCGGCCATGTAGCGCAGGGCTTACGAGTAGGTCAGGTAACATCCCCACACTATGTGGCCTGAGAGACGACAAGGGTATATACGAATAACTCGGGAAACGCCACGCTGGGTCGTGGCGTTTTTTTATCCCTCATGTTGGTCCGACGTGAATGATGTCTCCCGTCGGAGACCCACGGTTGCCGTTTCAATTTATACTGGCAAATACTGTGGCCGATGGGATATAAGGCGTAAACCGAGTCTATACTGAGCAGCTACAGCGAAGCTGTTAACGGTGAACTTACTCACGATGAGTACTGAATTACTATTTATTTTTTTGTTTTCTCTGGGCTTCCTTTTCCTCGCGCGCGGCATGGCGGGTAAAGTGGGGCTTGTCGACCGTCCCAACTACCGTAAACGTCACCGGGGGCTGGTGCCTCTTGTCGGCGGTATTTCCGTATACGCGGGAATTTGTTTCACCTACTTTATTTCCGATCAATATATCCCCAATTTTCGTCTTTACCTGCTGTGCGCCGGTGTGCTGGTGTTTGTCGGCATGCTGGACGATCGCTTTGATATCAGTGTGAAAATTCGCGCCGTAGTGCAGGCGTTTGTCGCCGCGGTGATGATGGCCTTTGCTGGCTTGACGTTACATAACCTGGGGAATATTTTCGGCCCGTGGCAGATGGAACTGGGGCCTTTTGGTTATCTGGTTACGCTGTTTGCCGTTTGGGCTGCGATTAATGCGTTCAATATGGTGGACGGCATTGACGGGTTATTGGGCGGGTTGTCCTGTGTCTCCTTCGGGGCAATGGGAATATTACTCTCTCTGAGCGGGCATACGAATCTGGCTCTGTGGTGTTTTGCCATGATCGCGGCGACGCTGCCTTATATTCTGCTTAACCTCGGCGTATTCGGGAGACGCTATAAGGTTTTCATGGGGGATGCCGGGAGCACCATGATTGGCTTTACGGCTATCTGGCTCTTGATTCAGACGACTCAGGGGGCGCAGCACCCTATTAATCCTGTCACGGCATTGTGGATCATTGCGATCCCCCTGATTGATATGATCGCCATTATGTACCGACGTTTGCGTAAAGGCATGAGTCCGTTTTCACCTGACCGGCAGCATATTCACCATTTAATGATGCGGGCCGGTTTTTCTTCCCGGCAAGCGTTCATCCTCATTACGCTCGCCGCTACCTTGCTGGCCGCCGTCGGCGTGTTGGGAGAATATCTCTTTTTAACACCTGAATGGGTTATGTTGGCATTATTTTTGCTAGTATTTGTGCTGTATGGCTACTGCCTGAAACGAGCATGGCGAGTTTCTCGTTTTATTAAGCGAATCAAACGCCGTATGCGGCATTCTGGTGAGCAAAAGCCGTTATCTTGACCAAATAACTTTGGGGAAGTAATGAAATCAGAGAATCTGTCTACTGGCAATGCGTTAATTGATAACGAACTGGATATCCGCGGCTTATTTTGCACGATGTGGCGAGGAAAGATCTGGCCGATAGCGATTGGCCTGATTTTTGCCGTTACGGCGTTAGGCTATTCCTATCTTGTTAAACAGGAGTGGAGTGCAACAGCGATTACGGACAAACCAACGGTCAACATGCTGGGAGGATACTATTCGCAGCAGCAGTTCCTGCGTAATCTTGATGCCCGATCTTTTTCCACGCCTCAGCCGGAACAGCCGTCGATTTCGGCTGATGCTTATGATGAATTCATCATGCAGTTAGCCGCCTACGACACCCGTCGCGATTTTTGGTTGCAGACTGATTATTATAAGCAGCGTCTGGAAGGCGATGAAAAAGCCGATGCCGCCTTGTTGGATGAACTGGTCAACAGCATTCAGTTTACGCCGCGTGACGAGGTGAAAAAGACCAATGATTCCGTGAAGCTGGTAGCGGAAACGGCGGCGGATGCCAATACGCTGCTCCGTCAGTATGTGGCTTATGCCAGTCAGCACGCCGCAAACCATCTGAATGAAGAAATCAAGGGCGCATGGGCCGCCAGAACCATTTTCATGAAGTCACAGATCAAGCGGCAGGAAGCGGTGGCAAAAGCGATTTACGATCGTGAAGTCCGCAGCGTCGAACTGGCGCTGAAAATTGCGCAGCAGCAAGGTATTAGCCGTAGCCAGACGGATACGCCGGCAGATGAAATCCCGGCATCGGAGATGTTCCTGCTTGGCAGGCCGATGCTTCAAGCCCGACTGGAGACCTTGCAGACCAGCGGCCCACACTATGAACTGGATTATGATCAAAACCGCGCCATGCTGGCGACGCTGAACGTTGGCCCAACGCTGGAGGCCAGTTTCCAGACGTATCGTTATCTACGTACGCCGGAAGAACCGGTGAAGCGCGACAGCCCACGCCGCGCATTCCTGATGGTGATGTGGGGGGCGATTGGTGTGCTCGTCGGGGCCGGTGTGGCCCTGACCCGTCGTTTACGCTAAGCCGTTGGCTAATTAGCGGTTGATGCGCAGCAAGCATCTGCGTCTAACCTGATTAAAGAGATTCAATGTGAAAGTGTTGACTGTTTTCGGCACCCGGCCGGAAGCGATTAAAATGGCGCCGTTGGTTCATGCTATGGCTCAGGATGGAGCCTTTGAATCGAGAATTTGTGTGACAGCCCAGCATCGGGAGATGCTGGATCAGGTCTTGCGTTTGTTCGATATCACGCCGGATTACGATCTGAATATTATGCGGCCTGGACAAGGACTGAGTGAGATATCCTGTCGGATTTTATCTGGGCTTGAGCCCGTCATGGCTGAGTTCAAACCGGATTTAGTGCTGGTGCATGGCGATACCACTACGACGCTGGCAACCAGTCTGGCGGCGTTTTATCAGCGCATTCCCGTCGGCCACGTCGAGGCCGGGCTACGCACGGGAAATTTGTATTCGCCGTGGCCGGAAGAGGCTAACCGCAAGCTGACGGGGCATCTGGCGATGTACCATTTTGCGCCGACAGAAAACGCCCGCCAAAATTTGCTGCGTGAGCACCTGTCTGACCGGCATATTTTTGTCACCGGCAATACCGTGATTGATGCGCTGTTTTGGGTGCGCGACCGTATTATCGGTGACGCCGCGCTACGCCGTCGTCTCGATGAAAAATATGCCTTTTTAGACGACAGTAAGAAGCTGGTTCTGGTTACCGGCCATCGACGCGAAAGTTTTGGCGGCGGTTTTGAGCGTATCTGTCGCGCGCTGGCGGATATTGCCCTGCGGCACCCTGAAGTGCAGATAGTGTATCCGGTACACCTGAACCCTAACGTCAGCGAGCCGGTGACCCGCGTTCTGAGCGGGATTGATAATGTGATGCTGATTGCGCCACAGGATTATCTGCCTTTCGTGTATCTGATGAATCGCGCTTACCTGATTTTGACCGACTCCGGCGGCATTCAGGAAGAAGCGCCGTCGCTAGGCAAGCCGGTGTTGGTGATGCGTGATATGACCGAACGGCCAGAGGCCGTGGAGGCCGGCACGGTTAAGCTGGTAGGGACGGAAGTCGCCAGCATTGTCGATTCGGTGTCTGCGCTACTGACGAATGATGATGCGTATCAGGCGATGAGCCGCGCCCACAATCCCTATGGCGACGGTCAGGCCTGCCAACGTATTGTTGAGGCTTTAAAAAATCATAGGAAATGATTTTAAACGCTGCTTTTGCCGCGACCCGAAGGGTGTCGGGTAGGGATAGCCCGACATAAAAATCGCCAGAAGCGATTTTAAACGTCGCTTTGCGGCGATAGACATAAAAATTATGGTGACACTATGAGCTTTACTACCATTTCCGTAATCGGTTTGGGCTACATCGGTTTACCCACCGCCGCGGCTTTTGCGTCGCGCCAGAAAAACGTCATCGGTATTGATGTTAATAAACAGGCGGTTGAGACCATTAACCGCGGTGAAATTCACATTGTCGAGCCCGATCTGGATTCATTGGTCAAAGTGGCCGTGGAAAATGGCTACCTTCAGGCGATGACGAAGCCTGTGCCAGCCGATGCCTTCCTGATTGCCGTTCCAACCCCGTTCAAAGGCGATCACGAACCCGATCTGACCTATGTTCAGGCGGCGGCGACGTCTATTGCGCCAGTGCTGAAGAAAGGCGATTTGGTGATTCTGGAATCGACCTCTCCCGTCGGCGCGACGGAACAGATGGCCGAGTGGCTGGCGGATGCGCGCACAGATTTGACATTTCCGCAGCAGGTTGGTGACGCGGCGGATATCAATGTGGCTTACTGCCCTGAGCGCGTATTGCCCGGTCAGGTTGTCGTTGAGCTGATTAAAAACGATCGCGTTATTGGCGGAATGACGCCCGTGTGTTCGGCCAGAGCCAGCGAACTGTACAAGATCTTTCTCGAAGGTGAGTGTGTGGTCACTAACGCGCGCACCGCCGAGATGTGCAAGCTGACGGAGAACAGCTTCCGTGACGTTAACATCGCTTTCGCTAATGAGCTGTCGCTGATTTGCGCCGAGCAAGATATTAACGTATGGGAACTTATCCGATTGGCAAACCGTCATCCGCGCGTCAATATTCTGCAACCCGGTCCCGGTGTGGGCGGCCACTGTATCGCGGTCGATCCCTGGTTTATTGTGGCGCAAAATCCACAGCAGGCTCGGCTGATTCATACCGCCAGACTGGTGAACGATGGGAAACCGCTCTGGGTGGTGGATCGGGTAAAAGCGGCCGTCGCCGATTATCTGGCACAGACGGATAAGCGGGCCAGCGAAGTCACGGTGGCCTGCTTTGGGCTGGCGTTCAAGCCCGATATCGACGATCTGCGTGAAAGTCCGGCGGTGGGCATTACGTCCATGATTGCCCGGTGGAATGCGGGCGTGACGTTAGCCGTCGAACCGAATGTCAAACAGCTGCCGTCCGAATTGGCCGGGCAGGTGAAACTGGTGGATACGGCGACAGCCTTAAAAGAATCCGATGTGGTGGTGATGCTGGTCGACCACCGTCAATTTAAAGCGGTAAACCCGGATGATGTGAAACAACAGTGGGTTATCGATACAAAAGGAGTATGGCGTTGAAACGTATTTTAATTACCGGTGGTGCGGGATTTATTGGTTCTGCGTTGGTCAGATATATTCTGACGGAAACACCGGACAGCGTCGTCGTCGTGGATAAACTGACTTATGCGGGTAACCTGTCTTCTCTGGCTCCGGTTGCCGATAGCGAACGGTTTGCGTTCGAGCAGGTGGATATCTGCGACCGTGCTGAACTGGATCGTGTCTTTACGGCTTACCAGCCTGCGCTGGTGATGCATTTGGCAGCGGAAAGTCACGTCGACCGCTCGATCGATGGTCCGGCGGCATTTATCGAAACCAATATCGTCGGCACCTATACGATGCTGGAAGCGGCGCGCCACTACTGGCAGAGTCTGGCTGAAGCGGACAAGCGTGCGTTTCGTTTTCACCATATCTCTACGGATGAGGTGTTTGGCGATTTGCATGGAACAGCCGATCTGTTCACGGAAACCACGCCTTATGCCCCGAGCAGCCCCTATTCCGCATCGAAAGCCTCCAGCGACCATCTGGTTCGCGCCTGGCTGCGCACCTACGGGTTACCGACGATTATCACCAACTGTTCGAATAACTACGGCCCATACCATTTCCCGGAGAAGCTGATTCCGCTGGTGATCCTGAACGCCGTTGCTGGCAAAGCGTTGCCGGTTTACGGCGACGGCGCGCAGATTCGCGACTGGCTGTTTGTTGAAGACCATGCCCGTGCGCTGTACAAGGTCGTGACGGAAGGTGAAATCGGCGAGACGTACAATATCGGCGGCCACAACGAACGCAAAAACATTGAAGTGGTGCAAACCATTTGCGCGTTGCTGGAAGAGCTGGCACCGAATAAGCCGGCTGGCGTGGCGCATTACCGCGATCTGATCACCTACGTGAAAGACCGTCCGGGCCACGACATGCGCTATGCGATCGATGCTGGAAAAATCGAACGCGAACTGGGCTGGCGTCCGCAGGAAACGTTCGAGACCGGGATGAGAAAAACCGTCCACTGGTATCTGAACAACGAAAAGTGGTGGCGCAGCGTGCAGGATGGCTCGTATACCGGTGAGCGTCTGGGGTTAAGTGACTGAATTTTTTACTCGGTGACGGGAAATAAGAGGCGCGTCGATGACTGACCCGATATCTCAAGAAAGGGGCGTTGTTCGCGCGACGGTTGACGCGCTGGTCTGGGAGAGTGAATTCTTCCGGATTCGCAGCGGTAAGCTGAATTTTTCACCCTCTGCACCGGTGTTGACGCCCGATACGCTGAGCGCATTTGCGTTAACACAGGCGAAAATCGCGGCGGACAATCTGGAGCTGGCGGATACGCTTGCCGATCTCGGTTTTCGCTTGGTGGAAGGCGAGGTTGACCTTTGCCTGCCGCTGAATCCGGCGACAGCGACAACGCCGCTGCCGCGCTGGCGTGAAGCTACGCCGGACGACATACCTGCGTTAAGAAACGCGGCATCGCGTGTTTTTGCGCTGAGTCGTTTTCGTTCCCCGTGGTATCAGCCGGAGGATAGCGGACGTTTCTACGCCCAATGGGTTGAAAATGCCGTGCGCGGTACGTTCGATCACGGCTGCTTGCTGGCTGAAGATGCCGCGGGCAATCCGCAAGGGTGGGTGACGCTACGCAGAGTCGATGATACCGATGCCCGTATCGGTCTGCTGGGTGTTTGGCCGGGCGTGACGGTACGCGGCATCGGTTCACAGCTGATGGTGCTGGCGGAAATGTGGTGCCGGCAACAAGGGTTGATACGTCTTCGGGTCGCGACGCAGGTCGGCAATATCGCGGCGCTTCGTCTTTATCTTCGCCGTGGTGCCACGATTGAGAGCACGGCATATTGGTTATACAGGTGATCACATGATTCCATTTAATGCGCCACCGGTTGTCGGTACGGAACTGGAGTATATGCAGGCTGCTATGAGCAGCGGCAAACTGTGCGGCGATGGGGGGTTTACCCGCCGCTGTCAGCAGTGGCTGGAGCATTATTCCGGCAGTAAAAAAGTTCTGCTTACGCCTTCCTGCACCGCGTCGCTGGAGATGGCGGCGATTCTGCTGGACGTTAAGCCCGGCGATGAAGTGATTATGCCGAGCTATACCTTCGTTTCTACCGCTAACGCCTTTGTGCTACGCGGGGCGAAGATCGTGTTCGTCGATATCCGCCCGGATACCATGAACATTGATGAGACGAAAATCGAAGCGGCCATTACGGAAAAAACGCGCATCATTGTGCCAGTTCACTACGCTGGAGTGGCTTGCGAGATGGACACGATAATGGCGCTGGCGAAGAAATACGATTTATATGTTGTGGAAGATGCCGCGCAGGGCGTGATGTCCAGCTACAAAGGCCGCGTTCTGGGGGCCATCGGTCACATTGGTTGTTTCAGTTTTCATGAAACCAAGAACTACACTTCGGGCGGCGAGGGTGGCGCTACGCTGATTAACGACGCCAGACTGGTGGAGCGTGCGGAAATCATCCGCGAAAAAGGCACCAACCGTAGCCAGTTTTTCCGCGGTCAGGTGGACAAATATACCTGGCGGGATATCGGCTCAAGCTACCTGATGGCGGATATTCAGGCGGCCTACCTCTGGGCGCAGCTGGAGGCGGCGCGACCCATCAACGAGCGTCGTTTGAAGCTGTGGCAGAACTACTATGCGGCGTTCCAATCGCTGGCCGATGCCGGGCGAATTACGCTGCCGACCGTGCCTGCCAATGGCATTCACAACGCGCACATGTTTTATATCAAACTCAGCTCTCAGGACGATCGCAGCGCGTTTATCAATTACATGAAAGAAGCCGAAATCATGACGGTCTTTCATTATATTCCGCTACACAACTGCCCTGCCGGCCTGAATTTCGGCCATTTTTCCGGCGACGATCGCTATACCACGCAGGAAAGCGAGCGGCTGGTGCGTTTGCCGTTGTTCTATAACCTGTCTGACGTCAATCAGCGGACGGTCATCAATACTGCCCTGAGCTTCTTCTCCTGATATGTCGCTGGCGAAAGCATCGATATGGACGGCAGGCTCCACGCTGATCAAAATCGGCGCGGGGCTGGTTGTCGTCAAGCTGCTGGCGGTCGCTTTTGGCCCCAGCGGCGTGGGGATGGCAGGGAATTTCCGCCAGCTGATTACGGTGCTGGGGGTGTTAGCCGGCGCGGGGATCTTCAACGGCGTCACCAAATATGTTGCGGAGTATCAGACGCATCCGGAACGGCTAGGGCCGCTGTTAGGCACCGCTGTGGCGTTGGTCGCAGGGTTTTCCACCCTGCTGGCGATCGTATTTCTGGTGGCCGCAACGCCTATCGCGACTGCGCTGTTCGGGCATGACGACTATCGCGACGTGGTGCGTGCGCTGGCGTTTATCCAGATGGGGATTGCCTACGCCAACCTGTTTTTGGCTATCCTTAAAGGCTATCGGGATGCGACAGGCAACGCGCTGGCGGTCATCAGCGGCAGCCTGATCGGGCTGGCGGCCTTTTGGCTCTGCCTGCGACTGGGCGGCTACGCTGGCGCTCTGGCGGGGCTGGCGTTGGTGCCCGCGCTGCTGCTGATCCCGGCGGGCATGCTGCTCTTGCGGCGCACGCCGCTGTCGCTGTCGTCGTTAAAACCGGCGTGGGATCGCGCCATTGCCAGTCAGTTGGGCAAGTTTACGCTGATGGCGCTGATGACCGCGGTGACGCTGCCCGTGGCGTACATCATGATGCGTAACCTGCTGGCCGCGCATTACAGCTGGGACGAAGTGGGGATTTGGCAGGGCGTCAGCAGCATTTCCGATGCTTACCTGCAATTCATCACCGCCTCTTTTACCGTTTATCTGTTGCCGACGCTCTCGCGTCTCACAGATAAAACTGCCCTGGCGCAGGAAATCATTCGCTCGCTGACGTTTGTGCTGCCCGTGGCGGCGGGTGTCAGTTTCTGCGTATGGCTGCTGCGTGATTTTGCCATCTGGCTGTTGTTCTCCAGTCAGTTTATGGCAATGAGAGAGCTCTTTATTTGGCAGTTGGTCGGGGATGTAATGAAAGTGGGCGCTTACGTCTTTGGCTATCTGGTCATTGCGAAGGCGGCGCTGCGCTTTTATCTGCTCACGGAAGTCAGCCAGTTTCTATTGTTAACGGGCTTCTCTCATTGGCTGATCCCGCTGTATGGCGCGCAAGGGGCGGCACAGGCCTATATGGCAACCTATCTGGTCTATTTTTTGCTTTGTTGTTGCGTATTCATTATTTACCGTAGGCGAGCATGACGACACTGACTCATGTATTGGGATCTGACATCCCGCATCATAACCAGACCGTTTTACGTTTTTTTAACGACGTGCTGGCGACGCAACTCCCCGATCATCAGGTTCGGCATTTCATCGTGGCGTCGCATGAGGGCATTTCATCGGCCGATTTTCCTGCACTGCGTATCGAAACCTGTGTGGATAAGAAGACGCTGGCAGAAGCCGTCATCGCCCGAGCGAAAGCGAACCGCAAAACGCGCTTTTTCCTGCATGGCCAGTTTAACCCTACGCTGTGGCTGGCGCTGCTGAGTGGAAAAATCAAACCCCGGCAGGTTTACTGGCACGTTTGGGGCGCGGATCTGTATGAAGAGGCGAGCGGCCTGAAATATCGTCTGTTTTATTGGCTTCGGCGTATGGCGCAACAGCGCGTCGGGCATGTGTTTGCCACGCGTGGCGATCTGGCGTGGTATCAGCAGCGTGCGCCTCGTGTGCCGACGTCATTGCTGTACTTCCCCACGCGAATGGATCCGGCGCTAACCGAGGTGCAGGTGGATAAACCGTTGGCAGGCCCGATGACGATTCTGGTCGGTAATTCCGGCGATCGCACGAATCGCCATCAGGAAGCGCTGCGGGCAATCCACCAACAGTTCGGGAAAAATGTGCGGGTCATTGTGCCCATGGGCTACCCGGCGAATAATGCATCCTATATTGCTCAGGTGGAAAAGGACGGTTTGGCGCTGTTTGGGGTAAAAAACTTTCAACTGCTGAAAGAACAGTTGGCGTTTGATGATTATCTCAACATGCTGCGCACCTGCGATTTGGGCTATTTTATTTTCGATCGCCAGCAGGGGATTGGGACGCTCTGCCTGCTGATTCAGTTTGGCGTACCGTTTGTGATCAGTCGGCAAAATCCGTTCTGGCAGGATCTGACGGAACAAGGTCTGCCCGTGCTGTTTTACGGTGACGAACTGAATGAAGCCTTAGTCCGTGAGGCGCAGCGCCAACTGGCATCGGTAGATAAGCATCAGATCGCATTCTTTAATCCCAATTATCTGCAAGGCTGGCGGGATGCGCTGGCGCTGGCGGCGGGAGAACCGATATGACGTTGGGGCAATTTGGTGGGCTGCTTGTCGTCTACCTGATTTCGGTCATCTTTATCCTGAGTCTGACCTGGATGGAGTTTCGGCGTGTGCGTTTTAATTTTAACGTGCTGTTTTCCCTACTCTATTTGTTGACGTTCTATTTCGGTTTTCCGTTTACCTGTGTGCTGGTGTTCCGTTTCGGCGTTGAAGTCGTTCCCGTGCAGTTTCTGCTTCAGGCGATGCTGTCCGCGACGGCGTTCTATGCGATCTACTACGTTAGCTATAAGACGCGGCTACGCCAGAAAACCGCCATGCCGCGTGCGCCTGTCCTGACGGTGAATCGGGTTGAGGCCAACCTGACCTGGCTGATGCTGGCGTTGATTGCGGTCGCCACCGTCGGTATTTTCTTTCTCAACAATGGGTTCTTGCTGTTTAAACTGCGTTCTTACAGCCAGATTTTCTCCAGCGAAGTGTCCGGCGTCGCGTTGAAACGCTTTTTCTACTTCTTTATTCCGGCAATGCTGGTGGTGTACTTTCTGCGCCAGACGCAGCGAGCGTGGCTGATGTTCCTCATCGCGACGGTCGCGTTCGGGATACTGACGTATGTAATTGTTGGCGGTACGCGCGCGAATGTGATCATCGCCTTCGCGCTGTTTTTGTTCATTGGGATTGTACGCGGCTGGATTACGCTCTGGATGCTGGTGGCCGCCGGGATGTTCGGGATTGTCGGGATGTTCTGGCTGGCGCTGAAGCGCTATGGGCTGGACGTCAGCGGTGATTACGCCTTTTATACTTTCCTCTATTTGACGCGCGACACTTTCTCGCCCTGGGAAAATCTGGCGCTGTTATGGCAGCACTACGACAACATTGCATTTCAGGGGCTGGCGCCGATTGCCCGTGATTTCTACGTTTATATTCCCTCCTGGCTATGGCCGGATCGTCCGAATCTGGTGTTAAACAGTGCGAACTATTTCACCTGGGAAGTGTTGAATAATCACTCCGGGCTGGCGATATCGCCGACGCTGTTGGGCTCGCTGGTGGTGATGGGCGGCGTGCTGTTTATCCCGGTGGGGGCGGTCGCCGTCGGGCTGGTTATTAAGTGGTTCGACTGGGTATATGAGTTAGGCAAAAATGAGCGTAACCGCTATAAGGCGGCGATTTTGCAGGCGTTTTGCTTCGGCGCGGTATTCAATATCATCGTGCTGACGCGTGAAGGGGTGGATGCTTTTGTTTCTCGCGTGGTGTTTTTCTGCCTGATATTTGGCCTGTGTCTGCTTGTCGCCAAGTTGCTCTATTGGCTGCTGGAAAGCGCCGGACTCATTCGACAGCGCCTGATACGCGTGCGTTCACCGTTGTCCTCGCACGGCGCGGTCCGGAACCCTGAGATAAAGGAACAGGTATGACAGCGTTAAAAACCACAGAGACCATCCCCCTGTACACCATCCGTGGCTTGCCCATTCACGGTTTCCGCAATATGGCGCAGTTCGTTGATTACCTGTTTGCAGGGGAGCGGGTTGAAACGGGGACACTTGTTGCGATTAACGCTGAGAAGGTGTTAACGGCGGAGAACGACGTGGCATTGCAGACGCTGCTTGAACGCGCAGAGTATAAGTATGCGGACGGCATCAGCATCGTGCGTTCCATTCGACGTAAATATCCGCAGGCTGACGTCACGCGGATTGCGGGCGCTGATCTGTGGGAAGCGTTAATGCAGCGGGCCGGAAAAGTGGGAACGCCGGTTTTTCTGGTCGGTGGCAAGCCTGATGTGCTGGCGCAAACGGAAGCGAAACTGCGCGCGCAGTGGAACGTCAATATTGTTGGCTGTCAGGATGGTTATTTTGCGCCGGAGCAGCGTGATGCTTTGTTCGAACGTATCCGCGCCAGCGGGGCGCAGATTGTGACGGTCGCGATGGGATCGCCACGACAGGAAATCCTGATGCGCGATTGTCGTCACCACCATCCTGATGCGTTGTATATGGGTGTCGGCGGCACCTATGACGTCTTTACCGGGCATGTGAAGCGTGCCCCGCTGGTGTGGCAAAACTTAGGGCTGGAATGGCTCTATCGTTTGTTGTCCCAGCCGAACCGTATTTTTCGGCAGCTTAAGCTGTTGAAATATGTCGCCTATCACTACACCGGTCGTCTGTAGCTTCACTGAACTGGCGCGTTGAACGCGCCTGTTTTTCTCCGCGATATATCGCCCTGATTTTTTATGCCGATTCGTCTTTAATTGTCTGTTTCCCGGCCAATCGAAAATACAGAATTCTATCTTTGGCGTCTTCGTCGCCCCGGATGTGTTATTCAAACTCACATTACGGTATTTTCTTGCCGCTGATTTGCGGCGATGGCATCGCGTTTCTGAAATGCGCAGCGCGGGGGAAAGACGCCGCCTGATAGCCGAACGTTTCTCCCCATGAGAGCAGATAAGAACAAGAACCGGCAGTAGCCGGGGGAACACAATATAAAGACAGAGGATTTATGACAGAAGCGGTAAAGAAGGGAAAACTCCATCGGGGATTGGAAGCCCGACACATTGAGCTGATCGCGCTGGGCGGTACGATCGGCGTAGGGCTGTTTATGGGCGCGGCGAGCGCGCTGAAATGGGCTGGCCCCTCGGTATTGCTGGCCTATATTACGGCGGGGATCTTTGTTTTCTTCATCATGCGTTCGATGGGGGAAATGCTCTATCTGGAGCCGGTCACGGGATCGTTTGCCGTTTACGCGCACAAATATATGAACCCTTTTTTCGGTTATCTCACCGCATGGGGTTATTGGTTTATGTGGATGGCGGTCGGTATTTCGGAAATCACCGCCATTGGCGTGTATGTTCAGTTTTGGTTCCCCGAGTTGCCGCAGTGGATTCCGGCGATCGTGGCTGTCGCGCTGGTGGCCGCTGCGAATCTGGCGGCGGTGAGGCTGTATGGTGAAATCGAATTCTGGTTTGCCATGATTAAAATCACCACGATTATCGTGATGATCGTCGTCGGCATGGGCATTATCTTCTTTGGTCTTGGTTATCACGGGCAGGCAACCGGATTCAGCAACCTGACCGGGCACGGCGGCTTCCTGGCCGGGGGATGGAAAGGCCTGCTGTTCGCACTGTGTCTCGTCGTGGCATCTTATCAGGGGGTGGAACTGGTTGGCATTACGGCGGGCGAGGCGAAAAATCCGCAGGTGACGCTAAAGCGAGCGATCAACAATATTCTGTGGCGCATCCTGATTTTCTATGTGGGCGCCATTTTTGTTATCGTCACCATTTTCCCGTGGAATGAAATCGGTACGGCCGGTAGCCCGTTTGTATTGACCTTCGCAAAAATTGGTATCACCGCGGCGGCGGGGATCATTAACTTTGTGGTGCTGACGGCGGCGTTGTCCGGCTGCAATAGCGGCATGTACAGCTGTGGACGTATGCTGTATGCGTTGGCCAACAATCGTCAGCTTCCCGCCTGGCTGGGGAAAGTCACCGCCAGCGGCGTTCCGGCGGCAGGGGTCATGGTGTCGATTCTCTGCCTGATGGCCGGATCGGTGTTGAACTACATTATCCCTAATCCGGAGCAGGTGTTTGTTTACGTTTATAGCGCCAGCGTGTTGCCGGGGATGGTGCCGTGGTTTGTGGTCTTGATCAGCCAACTGCGTTTCCGTGAATTACACCGTGCAGCGCTGGCGACACATCCGTTTAAATCGATATTGTTCCCATGGGTGAACTACCTGACGATGGCATTTCTCGTGTGTGTTCTGGTGGGAATGTACATCAATCATGATACGCGAATGTCATTATTGGTCGGAATGGTGTTTTTAGCGTTTGTCAGCCTGTGTTACGCGGGGTTGGGATTAGGTAAAAAAACGGCGTTGAACGTGGATAAATCGTAGTGTTTCAGGGAGGGGAAGGCGGATTTGTACGTTATTTGATGCGAAATGAACAAAGCATAAGCAAACGCATCATTTCGATAAAAAAGCACTAGACAGGCACTCGTTAAATCCGTAGTATCCCCTCCCGCAACGGCGCTATGCGCCCGTAGCTCAGCTGGATAGAGCGCTGCCCTCCGGAGGCAGAGGTCTCAGGTTCGAATCCTGTCGGGCGTACCATTAAGCTGTTTGCAAGAGCTGTGTTGGTATTGTTACCCCGTAAAGGTCGTATCGCACCAATATAGCAGCAGAAGTGGTAATGCAGTAACGTAGTACGAGTGGTATATGGTGGCTATAGCTCAGTTGGTAGAGCCCTGGATTGTGATTCCAGTTGTCGTGGGTTCGAGTCCCATTAGCCACCCCAGATTTAAATGTTTGTGAGTTATGCGAAGGTGGCGGAATTGGTAGACGCGCTAGCTTCAGGTGTTAGTGTTCTTACGGACGTGAGGGTTCAAGTCCCTCTCTTCGCACCACACAAACAGGAACATCAGTGATGTTCAAAAAAGCAGTACATTCGGCGAGTAGCGCAGCTTGGTAGCGCAACTGGTTTGGGACCAGTGGGTCGGAGGTTCGAATCCTCTCTCGCCGACCAATTACGAAGAAAAGCACATCGAAAGATGTGCTTTTTTTTCGTCTGTAATTTCTCTCATGTAGCAACGTCTTGGCAGATTCACCAGCCTGACCAGATTTTTCCTGTTAAATTTCGTGTTATGGCGTGGCGAGTATCGGTGTCAGCGGTCATACGGATAGGTAATCCCATTGCAGGAAGCGGGTGGTGACAAGCGTGTTTTTCAGCGAGGGGGTTGTGTTAGCGAATGTGTCTGAATGCATACTTTGCAATCAAACTTTTGGATCTAATATAGATCCGAAAGGTATAAGTCGTGTAATTAGCGCATGTTATATTTTTAAAAATTAAAAAGACGACATAAAACCCCGCCTGATAAATCCAACACTAACGAGTAAATTATGGCATCACATCTTATTGATTTTCTTCTAATAGGGAATAATTTTGGCACGCCTGAAATGCGCGATGTCTGGTCCGAGCATAACCGTCTGACTAAGCAGGTTGATGTCGAAGTCGCCCTGGCGCTGGCCGAGGGTGAACTGGGCGTGATTCCGCTGGATGCGGCAAAAACCATTGCAGAAAACGCTGACGCCAGCGCGCTTAACGTTGAAGAGATTGCAAAAGACGCGGTGCGTATGAAGCACTCCCTGATGCCGACGATTACCGCGATTCAGAAACAATGCGGCGCGGCGGGTGAGTATATTCACTATGGCGTGACTACGCAGGACATCGTCGATACCGCGACGGTTCTACAACTGAAACAATCTTTTGATATTGTCGTCAGAGATACGCGACTGCTGGCCATTGAGCTGAAACGTCTGGCGAAACAATACCAATACACGCCGATGGTCGGTCGGACCCATGGTATGCAGGCGCTGCCCACCACGTTTGGTTTTAAACTGGCCGTCTGGCTGGATGAGTTTATTCGTCACCTCGAACGTCTGGCTGAAATCAAAGAACGTGTGTTGGTCGGCAACATCAACGGCGCCATTTGCACCTATGCCTCTTTTGGCGAACAAGGGCCGGAAATCGAGCGCCTGACGCTGGATAAACTGGGGCTGAATACGCCGAATATCGGCTGGCAGTCCGCCCGCGATCGTTTCTCCGAATACGCCTCTGTCGCGGTGCTGATCAGCGGTACGCTGGGTAAAATCGGCAACGAGCTGTACAACCTGATGCGTACCGAGATTAATGAGATTGAAGAGCCGTTCTCCGAAGGGAAAATAGGTTCTACCACCATGCCGCATAAACGTAACCCTGCTGCGCTGGAAGGGTTGGCGAGCCTGACTGCGCCACTGTTTAAGAGCGCGGCGCTGATCCATGAGTCGATGAAAGTTGAACATGAGCGCGATGCGATGAGCTGGCGCGCAGAGTGGATCGCGCTGCCGGAAATCAATATCTATCTGTCCGCTCAACTTCAGAATGCGCTTGGCATCCTGCGTGGGATGTCCGTCAACGAGAAGCAGATGCTGGCGAACCTCGATCTGCAAAACGGCCTGCTGCTGTCCGAAAAAGTGATGTTCGAGATTGGTAAGCGTCTCGGCAAGCAGACCGCACACCATCTGGTTTACGAATGTTCTATGCAGGCATTTGAGCAGAATCAGTCTTTTAAATCGGTGCTACTGGCTCACCCGGTGCTTTCCGAACAGGTCACCGCCGCTGATCTGGACGAGTGGCTAAACCCGGTCAACTATCTGGGGAGCGCGCCGCAGAAAGTCGATGATGTGATCCGCTATGCGGATCGCTCTGGCCTGCTGACAGCATAAGGTGACATCATGAGTATCCTATTTCGTCAGGCGACGCTTGCGGACGATGAAACCTATCTGGCGCTGGCGCTGGCGGCGTTTGAGCCGATTCGCCAATTGGGCATCAATTTTTCCGCCGCCCATGCCGACATCGACATGGTGCGTAAGCATATCGCTTCACACGGTGTTTATGTGATGGAAAAAGACGGGCAGATGGTGTCGTCATTTACCATTCGCTATCCGTGGGGGCCGGAGCCAGGCCCGTTCGGTTTACCCCATTTTGGCTGGTTCGCCACGCACCCGGACTATAAAAATCAAGGGCTGGGTAAGCAAATGATGGGCTGGCTGGAAGATGAAATTCTGATTAAGCAGCTAAAAGCACCCGCGGTGTCGCTTGGCACCGCGCAAAATCACCCGTGGCTGATTGAGATGTATAAACATTATGGTTTCAGGGAAGTCGGGCAAACGGATTTGGGAAAAGGCCACCTGACAATCTGGATGGAAAAAATCCTCGATCGCCAACTGTATGACCAGTGGAAAGATAAAAATTCAAAAAGAGAGGCAGTAAAATGATGAAAAAAGTAACGTTGTCCGTTCTGGCGCTGACGACCGCCTTTCTCGTTGCCGGCTGTGATTCAGGGAAAAGCGGCGCCGAACAGGATAAGGTATTGAAAGTGGGCTCCACAGGCCAGAGTTACCCAAGTGGCTTCAAGCAAGATAACAAGCTGGTCGGGTTTGACGTTGAAGTGACGGAAGCCATTGCGAAAGATCTCAACTACAAAGTCGAGTGGGTCACCGCCGACTTCAGCGGCCTGATGGGACAACTGGAAGCGAACAAGCTGGATACCGTGGCGAACGTGGTGGCGATAACCCCTGTGCGTCAGGAAAAATACAATTTCGCCCAGCCGTACAGCTTCTATGGCAGCCAGATTGTGACGCACAAGGATAACACCACGATCAACACGCTGGCGGACCTGAAAGGAAAGACGGTCGCCGGGGTTCTGGGGTCTAACCACGTCAACAACCTGAGAAAAGCGTTTGCCGACGGCAGCGTCAACATTCGCACTTATGAAACGCGCGACGGCGCGATGAACGATGCGCTGTCTAAACGTGTGGAAGGTTACGTGAATTCACGTCCGATCCTGCTGGCGGAAATCAATAAGCGCAACCTGCCGTTCAAACTGGTCGGCGAACCGCTGGTGATTGAGGAAGTCAGCTTTCCGTTTCATAAGAACGAAAAAGGGGATGCGCTGCGTAAGCAGTTCGATGCGCAGTTGACGAAAATGCGTGAGGATGGACGCCTGAAAGCCCTCTCCGAAAAATATTTTGGTGAAGATATCACGGTATCACCGGCTAAATAACGTCACGTCATCATCCTGACGGCGTCATTACGTCGCCAGATGATGCGTTATGGCGAAGAGTTATCACCCTGTTCCACCGGCGCAGTATGGCCGGTGGAAGCATTAATGGTATTGCTTATGAATATCGATCTTGCCTACCTGTTAAATGTTTTTCCTCAGGTATTAATGTATTTGCCGACCACGCTGTTCCTTGCCGTGGTTTCGATGTTTTTTGCTATGGTTATCGGTCTGGTGCTGGCGTTAGTCCGTGAAAGCAAGATCGTCGCAGTCGTAAAACTCGTCGAACTTTATATCTCGCTGTTCCGCGGTATTCCGTCGCTGGTGCAGCTGTTTATTATCTATTTCGGCCTGCCGCAGCTGTTCCCCGGCTTATCGAATCTGGACGCCATGACGGCGGCCATCATCGGCTTCAGCCTGAAAACGTCCGCCTATATGGCGGAGATTTTCCGCGCGGCGCTGGCCTCGGTGGATTTCGGCCAGACGGAAGCCGGGTTGTCCATCGGCATGAATAAAGCCCAGATTTATCGCCGCATCGTGCTGCCTCAGGCCATGCTGAACGCGCTGCCAGCGACGGGGAACACGTTTATCTCCCTGATTAAAGATACCTCGGTGGCTTTTGCGTTGGGCGTCTCGGAACTGTTTGCGGAAGGCAAGATGATTGCCGCCGAATCTCTGCGTTTCTTTGAGACCTTCCTGGTTGTCGGTTTGATTTACTGGCTGGTGATCATTGTTTACGCCTGGTTGCAAAAGCAGCTGGAGAAAAAACTCAATCACTCGCTACAGCGATAAGGGGCTGACATGATCAGTGTAAAGAATCTTTCTAAACGCTTTGGCGATCAGGTGGTGCTGGACAACATCAGTCTGGACATCGCGAAAGGCGAAGTCGTGGCGATTATCGGTCCCTCCGGTTCGGGTAAATCCACGCTGCTGCGTTGTCTGAACCTGCTGGAAACGCCGGAATCGGGCACAATCGAAATTGGTGAGCAAACCTTGGATACGCGCCGTTATACGACGAAAGACGCCTACGCGCTGCGTCGTCAGACGGCGATGGTGTTTCAGAATTACAACCTGTTCAAAAACAAAACGGCGCTGGAGAATGTGACGGAAGCGCTGATTGTCGTGAAAAAAATGCCGAAAAAGCAGGCGAATGAAATCGGGTTGGCGCTGCTGGAGCAGGTCGGTCTGCTGCCGCAGGCGGCACAGTACCCGGTAACGCTGTCCGGCGGGCAGCAGCAGCGCGTGAGTATCGCACGCGCGCTGGCGGTGGATCCTAAAGCGATTCTGTTTGACGAACCGACCTCGGCACTGGATCCGGAGAGGGTGCATGAGGTCCTTCAGGTGATTCAGAAGCTGGCGAAAAACGACACCACGATGGTGATCGTCACGCACGAAATGCAGTTTGCGAAGGAAGTGGCCGATCGGGTGATCTTCATGGCGGACGGTCACATCGTTGAGGAGGGCCCGGCGGAGCAGGTGATTAGCTTCTCGGACAACCCGCAAACCCAGCGTTTCCTGCGTCAGTTGACCAAGCTGCCTGAGCCGCTTGAGTACGATATTTAACACACGTAGACACACCTGCACGCCTGAACAAGGCCGCCCTGCGAGACGGGGCACGATAATGTGGAGCATGTATTGATGAGAACAGCACCTCAGCACGAGCCTCTGGCTCAGTTTATTCAGGCGTTTCGCCACGATTTACACCGTAATCCTGAGTTGTCGAATCAGGAGTTCGAAACCACGAAGAAGATTCGTGCGGTATTGGAAAAAGAGGGAATTCGTATCCTCGATTTACCGCTGAAAACCGGTCTGGTAGCGGAAGTCGGCGGCCTTCAGGAAGGCCCGCTGGTCGTGGTGCGCTCTGATATTGACGCCCTGCCGATTGACGAAGAGTCCGGCGTGGCGTTTTCGTCGCTCAATAAAGGCGTGATGCACGCCTGCGGTCATGACTTTCACTCTTCCGCTGCGCTGGGCGCGGCGATCCTGCTGAAGAAAATCGAGCCGGAGCTGAAAGGTACGGTGCGGATTTTGTTTCAGGCGGCAGAAGAGACAGGACTGGGCGCGCCGGAAGTCATCGCCGTCGGCGCGTTGGACAATGCGGTAGCGATTTTCGGTATTCATAACGATCCGACGCTGCCCGTTGGCGTCATCGGTGGGAAAGACGGCGCGTTGACGGCGGGTGTTGACCGCTTTGAGATTAAGATTGCGGCGAAAGGCTGCCATGCGGCGAAACCGCATGAAGGCAACGACCCGATTATTATTCTGGGCCAGTTGATTTCCGCCGTACAGACCATCATCAGCCGCACGGTGCCGTCTGACAATAACGCGGTGGTGTCGATTACTCAGGTTCATAGCGGCAGCACCTGGAACGTCATCCCGGATACCGCCTACGTTGAAGGGACGGTCAGAACCTTCAGTCAGGAGGCGCGTGACTTGATTGAACAGCGCTTCCGCCAGATCGTAGCGGGTATCGCCAGCACCTTTGGCGCGGAAATCGAGTTCATCTGGCACGCGGGGCCGCCGTCGGTGGTCAACACGCCGGAGTGGGTTGAGTTTGCGCTGAATGTAGCCAGTGACGAAGGGTTTGAAGCCCGTCGGGTGGAAGCCAGCCCGATTGGTGAGGATTTCGCGTTCTATCAGCAGAAACTGCCGGGTACGTTTATGATGGTCGGCTCCGGTGGACCGTATGCGCTGCACCACCCGAAATTCCGCGTTGACGATCGCGCGCTGTTCCCGACGGCGCATTATCTGTATCAAATGGCGAAGCAGAGTCTGGAAAAGCTGTCCTCCCGCTAAGTTCCTCTGATTTTGTTAATGTCTCCGCGTCGATTCTCCGGCGCGGACATTTTTGTCTGTTAATGACTTAAAATCTGATCCAGAAACTGGCGCGTGCGCGGATGCGATGGCGCGTTGAAGAAATCCTGCGGCGGCGCGGATTCAACGATACCGCCATCTGCCATCAGAATTACTTTGTCCGCGACCGTTTTGGCAAATCCCATCTCATGGGTGACGACGATCATCGTCATACCGGATCCCGCCAGATCAAGCATCACATCCAGCACTTCTTTAATCATCTCAGGATCCAGCGCCGAAGTGGGTTCATCAAACAGCATGATTTCCGGCTGCATGCACAGCGCCCGGGCTATCGCCACGCGCTGTTGCTGGCCGCCAGAGAGTTGGAGCGGGAATTTGTGCGCCTGACTGGCGATATGCACCTTTTCCAGATAGTGCATCGCTAAATCAATGGCTTCCTGCTTCTTACGCTGTTTGACCAGCGTCGGGCCGATCGTCAGGTTATCTAGCACGCTCAGGTGGGGAAACAGGTTGAACTGCTGGAACAGCATACCAATACCGGAACGCACGCGGTTGATGTTCTTGATATTGTCATTGACCTCAATGCCATTTACGCGGATATGCCCGGCGTGGTGCGCTTCGAGCCGGTTAATGCAGCGGATGAGCGTGGATTTTCCGGAGCCGGAAGGGCCGCAAATGACCACGCGTTCGCCTTTCTCCACGTTCAGCGTCACGTTATTCAGCGCCTGAAATGCGCCGTACCATTTGCTGACGGCGTCGATCTCAATGATGACGTTGTTGTCTGTAACTAAAGTGTCTGCGGCTAAGCTCATGATAACAAAGCTCCTGTCGGTGTTTTCATCAACGGCTATCGCTTAACCGTGATAGGTTTCTGGGTGACGGCTGGCATCGATGCGTTTTTCCACCCACAGCGCGTAGCGTGAGAGCAAAAAGCCAAACAGCAGATAGATAGCCGAGATAAAGAGGTACGTTTCAATGTAATAGCGCCGCCATAGCGGGTCCTGCATTACGGAGCTGGTGGCGGTGAGAATATCGAACAGCCCGATAATGATGACGAACGAGGTGTTCTTCATGGCGGCGATAATATGGTTGGTCATGGCGGGCAGGCAGATACGCAGCGCCTGCGGCAGGACGATTTTGGTCGTGGTGTGCCAATAGCCGAGATTGAGCGCCATCGCCGCTTCGTATTGCCCGCGCGGAACGGACTGTAAACCGCCGCGAATAACCTCAGCCTGATAACAGGCGAAAAACAGCGCGATACCGATGATGATGCGCAGCAGTTTGTTGATTTCCATTCCTGCCGGCAGAAAGAGCGGGAAGACGTTAACCGCCACGAACAGGATCGTGATAAGCGGTACGCCGCGCAGACTTTCGATAAAAATGACGGACAAGCCGCGCAGAAAAGGCAGCGGGGAACGCCGCCCCAGCGCCAGCAGAACCGAAACCGGCATACCGATGACGACAGTGCCGCTAAACAGCAGGATCGTCAGCGGTAACCCTCCCCACTCGCTGGAAGGGACATGAGATAAGCCCAACACGCCGCCGGACATCAGGATGGCGATGCCGACGACGGCGACGCCCCACAGCGGTAAAAGGATGCGTGAATGCCAGAAGCGGGGCATCAGCGACAGGCCGAGAGCCAGAAACCAGATCCCCATCGCCAGCACCAGACGCCAGTGTTCATCGTAAGGATAAAGACCAAACAGAATAGGGCGATGTTTTTCCACGATGACTGCCCAACAGGCGCCAGCCGCCGCGCGGCAGACGTCCGGGTCAGTGGTGTACCACACGGCATTGAGAATGCCCCAGTGCAGCAGTTTATCGCCGATGTTCCCTATCAACGCCGCCAGCAATAGCGTGAGCACGGTTTGCGGCACGCTGCTGAACAGGTGGCGACGCAGCCACAGCAGCGGCGTGCGCAGGCGGGCGGGAACGGCGGAGAGTGACAGTGCCGGAAATAACATACGGTGCTCCTCAGCGCTCTTTGATGGCGACGACGCGATTAAACAGGTTCATCAGCAGCGATGTCACAATGCTGACCGTCAGGTAAACCACCATCATGATGGCAATCACTTCGAGCGCCTGACCGGTCTGGTTCATCAGCGTGTTGCTGATGTTCGCCAGCTCCGGGTAGCCGACCACGACCGCGATCGAACTGTTTTTCGACAGGCTGACATACTGACTGGTCAACGGCGGAACGATGACGCGCATGGCCTGTGGAATGATGATGTGGCGCATCATGTGCCACGGCGAAAAGGACAGCGCGCGTGCCGCTTCCAACTGACCTTTGGGGATCGACTGGATCCCCGCCCGCACGATTTCCGCGATAAACGCGGAAGAATAGAGCGCAATACCCAGCAGCAACGCGGTAAATTCGGGGCTGATGGTAACACCGCCGCGAAAGTTAAAGCCGCGCAGGGTCGGGCGGTCAAGCTCTGCCGGTGCGCCGGACAGCCACCAGACCAGCAGCGGTAACCCGATGAGCACGCCCAGCGTCAGGCGGCCTGTCGGCAGCGCGCGTCCCCGGTTTTCCCGAACGTAGCGCGCGACGCGGGTCAGGATCAGGCTAATCAGCAGCGCGATGAACAGGGCGACGCCGGTCCACAGCCAGCCGTGATGCGCGGCGGGAACAGCGAAAGACAGCCCGCGATTGGTCAGAAAGCCCAGATGACCCAGTTCGATGGCGTCGCGTGGCGAGGGCAGATTGCGGATCGCCACCGACCAGAAAATCACCTGCAAGATCACCGGAATATTGCGCATCAACTCGATGTAGCCTCCGGCGAGCCGCGCCAGCAGCCAGTTACGGGAGACGCGGGCGATGCCGACGGAGAAGCCCAGCAGCGTGGCGAGTACGATGCCGCACAGCGTAACGTACAGGGTATTCAGTAAACCGACGCCAAGCGCACGCAGGTAGCTGTCGCGGGGGGTAAAGGCGATGCGCTTTTCACCGATCTCAAATTGCGCGGCGTGGTCGAGAAAGCCAAAGCCCGTCGCGATATTCTGCGAGCGCAGGTTGTCGACCACGTTGGCGTACAGCCAGTAGCTGAACGCGACGATCAGGAGGCCGAGCAGGCACTGATAAATCCAGGCGCGCAGGGTTTTGCTGTCAAACGCGTTCAGCAGACGACGCGAATGGGATAGCGTTCCCGGCGATGGTACGGCGTCTGACGACAGCATTTTGTGTGGTGATTTCATTACCGGCAGTCTTTTCTTGTGGTCATTACCGTTTGGCACACGCCGCCTGATAACGGCGGCGCGGGTATACGGCATGGCGCCAGCGTAATCTTGCGCGCTGACGCCGAGGGTTTCGTGAATTAACGAATGGGCAGGCCGTAGAGCAGGCCACCTTTCGTCCAGAGATTATTCAGGTCGCGATCCAGCGGCGCCGACGTGTCTGGCCCGAAATGCCGGTTATAAATATCGCCGTAGTTCCCGACCTGCTTAATCAGGTTGTAAGCCCACGGGGTCGTCAGCCCCAGCTTCTGACCGTAATCACCGCTGACGCCCAGCAGCGCCTGTACATCCGGGTCTGTCGATGTGAGTTTGCTGTCCACATTCTGTTGGCCGATGCCCATTTCTTCCGCGTTGAACGTGGCGTATACCACCCATTTCACAATGTCGTACCACTGATCGTCACCCTGACGCACCGCCATCGCCAGCGGTTCTTTTGAGTAAATCCCCGGCAGAATCACGTGGTCGGCGGGGTTTTCCGCATCAAAGGTGCGCACGCCGGGCAGCGCCACTTTGTCGCGGGCAATGACGTCGCAGCGCCCGGACAGATAGGCGGCGACATACTCTTTATTGTTCTCGATCACCACCGGGGTGTAATGCAGGTTACGTGACGCGAAAATCTGCGCGACGTTGCGTTCGGTACTGCTGCCCGGCGTGATGCAGACGGTCGCACCGTCCAGATCTTCCACCCTCTTCACATCGGCGCTGGCTCGTACCATAAAGCCCGTTCCGGTATAGAAGGTCGGCGGAGCGAAGTTCAGACCCAGTGAGGTGTCGCGAGACAAATCGGCCGTGATATTGCGTGACAGCACGTCCACTTCACCGGACTGAATCGCCGGGAAACGCTGCGCGGTGGAAAGCGCGGCAAAGCGCACTTTGCGCGCGTCGCCAAAAATCGCGGCGGCTAACGCGCGGCAATAATCGACGTCGAGCCCGGTCCACTGCCCTTTGCTATCAATGGCGGAAAAGCCGTGGCGCGCCGGATGAACGCCGCAAACCAACTCACCGCGGGCTTTGATCTTTTTGAGCGTCTCGCCATTTCCGGCGTCAGCGGCATTGGCGTGTGCGATGGGCAGCAGCAGCCCCCCTAACGCCAGCGCTGTGGCGGATGTTAATGCGCGTAGTTTTCTCAGCATACATATCCTCAGAATGGTCGGTGTTGTATTAATTTGTTGTAATTGATTGTTTTTATTACGACGATCTCTTTTGTATACAAATGTTCTCAATGTTGCCTGCAAATGGCAAATAGCATATTTCTCTATCTAAAGCTGAATTTTGGATATCGACTTTGTCGGGAGGGCGCGACGGGCAAAGTGAGCCGTACCTTGCATTGTCAGCAAGGTACAGAGGGGCAGGATTAGTGGACGAGCAGACCTTGCACGCCTTGCCAGATGAGCTGGGCGCTGAGAATCAACATGGTGAGGCGAAAGGCGGTACGAAAGTATTTTTCGGGTAGGTTATCCAACAGGCGCGTGCCCAGCCAGGTGCCCAGAACCCCGCTGGCAATCATCGCAGCCAGCATCGGCAGCCAGTCGTGGTAGGCAAACCCCATCAGCCCGAATGCCAGTATCTTTAAGCCATGTTGTAACACCATGCACAGCGCATGGGTGGCGATAAGCGGCTGTTTGGTTAGCCCCTGAGAACTGATTAATCCGGCGACCATCGGGCCTGTTGCGCCGACGATCATCGTGCCGAGGCTGGTGAGCGCGCCGCCCAGTATGAAGAACAGCCGGTTAACCGGTTTGGGCGCGGTGCGTTTACGAAAAACCGACCACAGAATGAAGATCGCCAGCGTAATTTTTGCCACGTGATCCGGGATCCACGCGACAACGGGCGCGCCCAGTGCGATGCCAATGACGCTGCCGATCAAAAACCACAGCGCCAGCGGCCAGACGATATACAGGCGCTGGATCAGACTACGGCTCAGGTTGGAACCCAACTGGACAATGCCGTGAACCGGCAGCAGGCTGCTGACCGGCATACCTAACCCCATGATCGCCAGCAGCGTGACGCCGCCGCCGAGCCCCAGCGCCGCCGTGAGCGCCGATGTTAAAAAACTGCAAAAAATCAGGATACCGGCAAAGAGCGGTGAGATATCGGGTGGAACAAAATCTGGCATGGTGGAAGCGATCCCTGTGGTGCACGTCGTGAAACAGACGAAACAAAAATGCTCGTGCCTGATACGTTCAAGGCGTATCAGGCATCTCTTCTGCCGTTAACGATAATTGTCGCGCAGCAGACGTTGATATAACGCCAGTGCCTCCGCGCGGGGCAACGCCTGACTGGCGCAGTCGATAAATTTCTCGGCGATCAGGTTGTCCGGCAGCGGGTTATCCGCACTGGAACCGCGCGCGCCCGCCACGCGACGATGATAGGATCTTCCGTCTTGCGTCTCCAGCGTAACGTGCGCCGTGTGCGTCGTGCTCTCGTCATGGCAGATTAACTCAACGCGCGCCATCAGTGATTGCGTGGCGGGGTCGTGCAGTGCCGCATCGTCAATAAAATCGTCCAGCGTCAGCGTCCCTTTCACCCAGGCGCGGGCGATACAGTAATGCAGGCTGAATTTCCCCGCCAGCGGTGTCTCCGGCGCAGGAATGTTGATATGGGGGAAGCGAATCGGGTGAATGGCAATCTGAATACGTTCCAGCGACTCGGGGGCCAGTCCGGTTTCTTCACGCAGCGCCAGCAGCCCGTCCAGCGGCGCCAGAATGGCATAGCAGCAGGGAAAATATTTAAAATTATTGCCTTTTACGGGGTCGAGAATGTGCGATGGGGCGGACCAGGACTCGGTGAGCGGCGCGGTGTCGACGTTTTCGGCGGCACGATTATAGACGTTGAAATAGCCGTGGTGATGTTCAAACGCGGCGGCACCGGCGCTGTATCCCTGACGCGCCAGTAATACCGCCATGACGGCGCTGCGGTTGGCATGACCGACCGCCAGCGATTTCGTCTGGCTGCCAAAGTTGGATTTGATGCCGGAAGCCAGCGAGGCTGCCATTGCCAGAGCCGTCGCCGTTTCCTCTTCGCTAAGCTTCAACAGCACCGCGCAGGCGGCCACGCCTGCAAAAATGCCGACGGACGTGGTTGGATGCCAGCCGTTACGATACTGAAAGGGACTGACGGCTTTTCCCATGCGTACCGCGGTTTCATAGCCGCACAGGTAGGCGTGCAGGATTGCTTCTCCGCTGGCTTCCTGCTCATCTGCCAATGCCAGCAGCGCCGGCAGAACGGCGACGGAAATGTGCCCGTGCAGCCAGGTGTTGGAATCGTCGAAATCGAGTAAGTGCGCGGAGGTGCCGTTTAAGAGCGCGGCGTCCAGCGCGTTGAGCGTGAGATCGGTGCCGAAAATCCGGCTTTTCCCCGCGGCGGCGGATGGCACGATCACCGCCCTGAGTTTTTGCGCTCCGTCCTGCATCCCTCCGGCGAGTGTCACGCCGAGGGTGTCAATGACGGCAGTTCTTGCGTGCGCCAAGACGTCGGCGGAGAACGTCTGGCGGGAAAATTCCAGCAGATTATGGGCGAACTGGTGGGCAATGGTCATGAAAGTATCCTGTCGTTATCATAAAATTTTATGGCGAATGGTTTATGTCGAACGTAAGCGCGTTAGCCCGCCAAGAGCGCGGTGAGTGTGGCGAGCGAACCCGGTTTTTCAAAGTGGGCGGCGGCTTGATAGAGTCGATCGCGACGGGCTTCGCCTAATACGGGGAGGGTCAGTGCGTCAAATTTGGCGCGCAGCTCGGCGTCGGTCAGCGGATTTTGCGGATGACCGCGATACACATCGGTTTCCGCATGCAATTTTTCGCCGTCTTCCAGTTCGATATCGATAAACGCAGAGCTGGCCGATTGGCCCTCGACCGCAGCGATCTGCAAGCGTGATAGCAGCTGACGCGGCGCGGGGTTGTCGACGGTCTGCTGCGTGAAGTCCGTGTCGTTGAGTCGGTAGCCGCTCAGCGCCAGCGCAATACAGTGCGGAATGCTGAATTTGCTCTCCAGCGGTGTTTGCGGGTTGGCGATCCCGGCATTCACCATCCCCATGGGATGAACTTTGGCATGAATACGCCTGATCGCGCGGCCTTTTAGCTGTGGGTAGAGCTTCAGCGCGGTTTCGATGGCGGCATGGGTTCCCCGGCAGCTGGCGTACAGCTTGTAGCCATTGCCCAGCAGTTCCCAACTTTCGCCGAAATCGAGCGGTGGGATAACGGCGCTGCCGTCCTGTACGAACGTCTTCACCCAGCCGTCGGTTTCATAAAAATGATGGGCGGCGATAAAGCCCTCGTCAGCCAGCTCCGCCGCCGTGATGCCGTCCATGGCCGCTTTGCCGGCATGAAACGGTTTACCGTGCGTACCGGATGATTTCTGCAATCCTCCCATCATCGTTGCCGCGGCGCCCAGCGCGTTGGCAATGGCGTCGGGGCTAAGGCGCAGAATCGAAGCCGCAGCGGCAGCCGCGCCCGCGCGTCCGACAATGGCTGTCGGGTGAAAGCCCCGTCGTTGCAGGCTGCGACCCACGCCGGGCACCCAGCCGCCGCCCAGTCTGGCCATCACTTCGAATCCGGTGATGAACGCGATCAGCACCGCGCGTTCGTCCGCGCCGTAATGTTGCGCCATGGCCAGTGCGGTAGACCAGCAAGGGCCGCTGGGATGGCCGGCGCCAGCCGGATGCGTATCGTCATAATCGGCTGCATGTGAAAGTGTGCCGTTGATCAGCGCCGCCAGCGCCGGTGTGGTTTTCGCGCCGAGAATGATTTGCGCGTTACCCTGTGCTTGCCAACGCTGTGCGACACGTTGCGTCGCGCTGGCGGCGTCATCGCCGACGGCACCAATCGCAACGCCCAGATAGTCAATAAGCGCTCGCTTGGCCTCGTGCCAGACGGCATCGGGGATCGTCATCGTCGGGGCGGTGTGAATAAACTGACTCAGCGCGTTGCCGCGAGGAAACGTCGGGATAGCAGACATCGTAGGGGGCTCCTTAAACGAAAGCGCGATGGTATTGCCCGTACAGCCGGGCGGCTTTAGGATTCGCGTTTTGTCTTGTTGAATGCATTTGTATACAGTGAGTAACGAAAAGCATATTCAAACGTCCATTCCGTGACAAAGACACTTTTTCGCTAAGCTAAGCACAAAATATGCGCTGTGATATCTTGCTAAAGGCAGGGCGTCGGGCAAACTTGAATTTTTCTCAATGTATGACGATTCGCGGCGCGGCGTTTTACCCGCGGCGCGTGACGCCATTCTGACCGTCACCAGACAGATCAAGGGATTATGAATTTAACTCTTAACGACAAAGAAATGGCTCTGTCGCCGTTTGAGATACTGATCAATGCGATTGAACGCGGCGAGTTGCGGCCCGGTGAGCGTTTACAGGAAACCCGACTGGCGAAGCAGTTTGGCCTGAGCCGTACACCGATTCGTGAGGCGCTGCATCGCCTCGAAGCGCTGGGGCTGGTAGAACCGGGCCCGCAGCGTGGGTTGATGATCGCGCAGATCAGCTATGAGCGGTTGCGTCAGCTTTTCGCCGTGCGTGAAGGGCTGGAACGACTGGCGATGGAACTGGCGGTCGCCTCTGCGGCGACAGAAGAACTGGAACTGTTGCAGGATATGATCGAGGTGGAGAAGACGCTCACCGACAGTAAACAGCTGCACGATCACAACCGCCTTTTTCACCGGCAGATTTACCGCGCGACCCATAATCCGTATCTGAACGATATGTTGGATAACTTACGTATTCATCTGTCGCTGCTGCGCGGCACCACCTATGCGTCGACGGAGCGCGCTGAGGAAGCACGACGCGAGCATCAGGCGATTGTGGAAGCGCTGGTGCGGCGTGATAAGGATGCCGCGCAAGAAGCGGCGAGCCAGCATATTCGCAGCGGTTATCGGGCCAGACTCAATCTGCTGAACCGGCAGCTTTGATGGCAGTGTCGGAAAAGCACGACACTTTAGGGTATTGGGTGTCTCATAATGGAGACGTTTAATTCATTGATTATTAATACTTAATTTATTGTCTGATAAATCCGTCGCTGAATGGCGACGGATTTTGTGAGCGCGATCCCGTTTTTTCTGCTCATCGCGCCCGTCCGCTTCTCGCGTAGATTAAATAAAAATAACGTTTTATATGAGTATGTTATTGCGTATATCCGGCGTGGTGACAATAAAATTATGCATCTTGGCATAATTTGTGCTTAAATTAGGGCGTAGATGCTCATTCCACCTTCTATGTTTGCTTCGGCTTCATAATCCTGGGAATGACGCAGAGCCAATTTTGAGGTGCCTATCGTCCAATTCCAGATGAAGATGTCAATCTCCATCGGGCCTTTCGGACATAACGTTGAGTGAGGCACCATTCTGTTGTCTTAATAGATCTGATATTTTCAACGCTTACCGTATATCGGTAAGCGTTTTTTTCGTCTGATGAAAATGTTCGCTCACCGCTTTCTGTCCCCTAAATAAAAGACGCGGGGCATCGTCGCCAACGCACGTGCCGCGGTGTAAGAAGGGCGATACCACACCGTTCCTCGCTATGTAAAAAACACGTCATCAGGGCATAAAAAAATAAGGCTCCGAAAACGGAGCCTTATGCAAGGATGGCGGTAGTAATGATTAGTTGGCAGGCGTCTGTAGCGTGAGCAGCAGCCCTTCGCGCCGCATTTTCGCGGCTTCATCCGGCAGATGCAGCCGTTCGAGCGCATCTGCGCGCCAGGCATAATCGTAAGCATCGGGACGCTGTTCCAATGCATCGCGGAACGCATCGCTGGCCTGCTGCCACTCGCCGTGTTTCATCAGCAACTGCCCTAACGTGCTGTTCAACAGCGGCGTCGCGCCCTGTTGTTTGCTGTGTTGACGCAGCATTTTTTCTAACTGCTCCGGGTTGCCCGCTTTGAGACGCGGCATCAGCAGGATCAGGCGCTCGTCATACTGACGTTTGAGACCGTCGAGAATGATCTTCTGGGCGGTGTCGTGATCGTCGCACTCGATCAGGTGTTCGGCCATCGCGACCTGAAGCGGGATCTCATGGCGCACTTTACGGCTTTGATTATTCCACCACTGTTTCAATCCTTCGCTGCCGCCATCCGCCATTGCCTGATTCATCAGGCCGATATAGGCCCGCTGTTGCAGATCCAACATGTAGGCTTCAGGATGTAGATCGATTTTGCGCATCGCGGGCAGAATATCCAGCAGCGCGTTGTAGGCCTGGGTGCGCAAGAAGGCCTGTTCAGCAAGGCGCAGTACCTCAGGGTGGCGAGGGGCGGCTTCCAACAATTGATCCACGCCGTGACGGGCGGCATGATCTTCATTACGCGCCAGTTGAATACGTACGCGCGTAATATCCACCGGGAGCTGATCGGTATCCGCCATCTCCGCTGCCCGTTCCAGATATTGCTTGGTACGGAAATCATCACCGCGCTGTTGTGCGGCTTCGGCTGCCAGCAGGTAGTTCACCACCGGTTGTTCGGCATGGTCGGCGTTACGCGTCAGCAGCTTTTCTACCTGCAAATAATCCCCTTCCGCCAGCTTCAGCAAAGCCGCTTTGGTCTGCTTTCTGGCTCGGCTGCGTTTACGGCCCAGAAACCAGCCGCGCGTGCGGGCGCCGGTACGAAAGATCCGGCGCAGTACCCATTCCACCGCCAGAAAAGCGAGGAAAAACAGCACGATCATAATGACCAGCGCGGTTACGCTGGTTTGGATATCATAATTGTCCGTTTGAATCAGGACATAGCCCTGATGACCGGCGACCATGGGGCCGATCACCACGCCTGCAATCAGGATCAGGAACAGCAACAAGACTTTCAGCATGTTCAGTCCTCCTGCGGGCTAGCCGGCGTTTGAGCCAGCAGGTTACGAACTCGTGTTTGCATCAGCTTTTCCAACAATGGTTGGCTTTGCAGCTCAGTTGGCACATCCAGAGAAACCGGCTGCTGGATCAAGGCATCAAGCTGATCCAAAAAGGCCTGCGTCGTGGGGTCGCTGGTATCGAAATAGGCGCGAACCCAGGTTGCTGCGGTTTCCAGCGACTGCTTGTAGACTTCGTTCTGGTGGCGGGGGATCGCCTGTGCGGCGACCAGCAGACGTGAGCGAATGTTTTCACGCAGATACACATCCTGATTCGGCGCCAGCAGCGGCTCAGCCGCGCTATCGCGGCGGCGAATAGTAATGAAATCGGCCATGAAATTGTGCCAGCTCTTGCTCAGGTTTTGCCGCCATTCGTTTAACGAGGCGGACAGTTCCGTGCTGTTGGTATCCATCGGCGCGTCATCGGCATTGTTATCCGCGAGTTGCAGGTTGTCCAACTGGTCGGTGAGCTGGTTTACTTTCAGGATGATGCCGTCGAAATCGATCTGGCTGACGCCAGACAGCGCTGAAATATCATGGGTTAACGCGCGGCGAATCTCTATCAGGCTGGGATCGCGCATTTCCGCCAGACTGGCATCCGCGCTTTTCAGCAGTGCGCCTGCGGTGGTGACGTCTTTGTCACTCCACAGCTTACGTCCCGCCAGCTTCACTAAAAAATCCGCCTGAGCGATCTGCCAGGTATTGGTGTCATGGCTGGAAAGCGCCGCCAGCCTGTCTCGCAGTTCGTCTGACTGACGCGTTAGCGCCTCAAGACGCTGCGCGGCCATGTCCTGCGCTTTACTTTGTTGCTGTTGCGCTTCCTGCCACTGCTGTTGTTCCTGTTGATGCTGCTGTTGCAAAGCGGTCAACTGTGATTCCAGCCGCTGGATGGCGTGAGTTTCCTGCTGCGCCTGCTGGTGCCCGTGGTAGTACAATCCCGCACCGAGTGCCAGCGCAATCACGATGGCGATGGTGCCCAATATCGCACCGCTACGCTTGGGTTGCGGTGCGGGATCCTGCTGCTGATGCGCGGGTTCAACCCGTTCAGCAACCTCGTCGTCGGATGGAGCTGGGGGGGTATTGTGTTCCGTCATAATGGTACATCCCATGATCAGGTTTATTGTAGTGCGCGCACGAGCGCATCGTTATCGGCGTTATCGGCGACCCGGATATCGCGCCAGCCGAGCTGACGGGCCTGCTCTGCCAGTCGTTCACTCACGACGATGACCTGACAACTGAGCAACCAGGAGGCTCGATAGTAATCAGGTACTAAAGTATAGATCCGTTGTAGCATTTCTCCGCTGGTAATCACCAGTTTGTCGATGCCAACCTGCTGCCAATGCCGGCTCTGCTCCAGACCGTCATAGTGAACCTCCCTGCGTTGATAGCACTCACAGTAGGTGACCTGTGCGCCGCGTTCTGTCAGCGTCTTCCCGAGCAGTTCTCTTCCGCCGTTGCCGCGCAATAGCAGGGCGCGTTTGCCGGAAACATTTTGCAGGCCCGGCAGTTGCAGGAGCGTTTCACTGGTTTCGCGGGCGGGCGGATACGTCACATGGCGGGCGCTGGCTTGATGCAATGCCAGTGCGGTGGTGCGGCCAATGGCGTAATACGTGAGGTGCGGCGGCCAGCATGTTCCTGAGCGCGCCAACACCGGATCGGCGTAGCGAACGGCATGCTGCGACAGGGCGAAGACGAAATCGTCGGCGCGCAGCGCCTGTAATTGTGCGGGCAGGCCGGCGAGATCCCGTCCCGGCGAAAACTCGATCAGCGGACTGTGCCAGGCGTTATAGCCCAGCTTTCTTAAACGGGTCACCAGCTGTTCGCCAGCGGGTGACGGACGGGTAACCAGAATCGTCATGATGGGCTTTCACCGTGATAAACAGCCTGAAGGATAGCGTCGGCCCCTTTTGCCAACAGCTCTTCAGCCAGCGCAATGCCGATGTGTTCGGCGTCTGATGTGTTTCCTTTACGTTCGCCGACGATCATTCGGCTGCCATCCGGCGCGCCAACCAGCGCGCGTAGCCACAGCGTGTCGCCTTGCAGTTCGGCGTAGCTGCCAATGGGCACCTGACAACCGCCTTCCAGCCGCAGGTTCATCGCGCGTTCGGCCTGCACGCGTGCAGCGGTCGCGGTGTGGTTGAGCGGGGCGAGAATCTGACGAATACGATCGTCATCCAGACGGCACTCGATACCGATAGCGCCTTGTCCGACTGCGGGCAGAGACTCCTCCGGGCTGAGCGCGCAGCGGATGCGTTCTTCCAGACCAAGGCGTTTCAGGCCTGCGACCGCAAGAATGATGGCGTCATACTCGCCGTTGTCCAGTTTTGCCAAACGCGTGCCGACATTGCCGCGCAAATCGCGGATCACCAGATCGGGGCGTCGCGCGCGCAGCTGGCATTGACGACGCAGGCTGGAGGTGCCGACGCAACTGCCTTCCGGCAGGTTATCGAGGCTGTCATAGCGGTTGGAAACAAAAGCATCACGCGGGTCGTCGCGCTCGCAAATGATGGTCAGGCCGAGGCCCTCCGGGAATTCGACCGGTACATCTTTCATGGAGTGGACGGCAATATCCGCCCGTCCTTCAAGCAGCGCTAACTCCAGCTCTTTGACAAACAATCCCTTACCGCCGACCTTCGCCAGCGGCGTATCCAGAATGATGTCGCCACGGGTGACCATGGGCACCAGTTCTACTTGTAAATCCGGGTAGAGCTGGTTCAGGCGCTGCTTAACATATTGTGCTTGCCATAGGGCCAGAGGGCTTTGTCGGGTGGCAATTCTAATAATATTGGCTAACATGCTTGATACCGTTTTTATCATTTTCCACCATCGTATCATTGTCGTGCGTTGGTGTCAGGTTGTGGGCATGGGCGACGCGCGTCGAAAGACGTTTGCATGTTGCAGGTCACGCGTGGGGAAAAGTCAGGGGGGCTGACGTCGCAGGGTTAGCAAGGCGTACTTTCTTTACTTTCTTTACGCCCAATCAGCAAGGTGTTAGATTGATCACGTTTCCAGCAATTATTCGCTAAACATTCTTCTAACTTATTCATCGGCGAATGGGGAACACGGGTTTTTTTATAGGCACTGGGATAAATCAGGCGAAACTGTCTTGTACTTCTACATCGAGACTTTGAAGCAAAGACTGGATGCGATCAACCAACTGCGTGTTGATCGTGCTCTGGGAGCAATGAAGCCCGCTTATCAGCAGGTTTACAGTCTTCTGCCCATTTTATTACATCATCATCACCCGCTGATGCCCGGCTACCTTGAAGGCAAGGTGCCACACGGCATTTGCACCTACACGCCTGATGAAAAACAGCAGCAATACCTTGATGGTATTGAATTGCGCTGGGGGATGTTCGATCGTTCCCACCCGCAGGGTGAATTGCCGATTACCGGCGTCTATTCAATGGGCAGCACCTCCTCTATCGGGCAAAGCTGTACTTCCGATCTTGATATCTGGGTGTGCCACCAATCCTGGCTGGACAGTGAAGAACGCCAGCTTTTACAGAAGAAATGTACGCTGCTTGAGCAGTGGGCGGCGGCGCAAGGCGCTGAGGTCAGTTTCTTCCTGATGGATGAAAACCGTTTCCGCCACAATGAGAGTGGCAGCCTGAGTGGTGAGGATTGCGGCACCACGCAACATATCCTGTTACTCGACGAATTTTACCGCACCGCCGTGCGCATGGCCGGTAAACGCATCCTGTGGAATATGGTGCCGGTCGAAGAAGAATCCCACTACGATGAATACGTGCTGTCGCTGTACTCACAGGGCGCGCTTGCCCCCAATGAGTGGCTGGACTTAGGTGGCCTTAGCACGCTGTCGGCGGAAGAGTATTTCGGCGCGAGTCTGTGGCAGTTGTACAAAAGTATCGACTCCCCTTATAAGGCCGTGCTGAAAACGCTGCTGCTGGAAGCGTATTCCTGGGAGTATCCGGAAACCAGCCTGCTTTCCACTGAAATCAAAAAGCGCCTGCATGATGGCGAAATCGTCTCTTTTGGCCTGGATCCTTATTGCATGATGCTGGAGCGGGTGACGCACTACCTGACCGCAATCGGCGATTCAACGCGTCTCGATCTGGCGCGTCGATGTTTCTATTTAAAAGTGTGTGAAAAACTCTCCAGAGAAAAGGCTTGTGTCGGCTGGCGTCGCCAGATTTTGAGCCAACTGGTGCAGACGTGGGGCTGGAGTCAAGAACATCTGGCCATGCTGGATAATCGCGCCAACTGGAAAATAGAACGGGTACGCGAGGCGCATAATGAGCTGCTGGATGCGATGATGCAGACTTATCGCAACCTGATCCGTTTCGCCCGCCGTAATAACCTGAGCGTCAGCGCCAGCCCGCAGGATATCGGCGTGTTGACGCGTAAGCTGTATGCCGCGTTTGAAGCGCTGCCGGGGAAAGTGACGTTACTGAACCCGCAGATCTCGCCTGATTTGTCGGAGCCGAATTTAACCTTCATTTATGTTCCTTCGGGCCGCGCGAATCGTTCCGGCTGGTATTTGTACAATCAGGCACCATCGATGGATGCGATCATCAGCCATCAGCCGCTGGAATATAACCGCTATCTCAACAAACTGGTGGCCTGGGCGTATTTTAACGGCCTGCTGACGCCGCGCACGCGCCTGTATATCAAGGGTAACGAGCTGTGCGATATCACGCGCCTGCAAGCGCTGGTGGATGACGTATCCAGCCATTTCCCGCTGCGCCTGCCAGCGCCGACGCCGAAAGCGCTGTACAGCCCGTGCGAAATTCGCCATCTGGCGATTATCGTCAATCTGGAACACGATCCTACCGCCTCCTTCCGTAATCAGGTGGTACATTTCGATTTCCGCCATCTGGATGTGTTCAGTTTTGGTCAGCAGCCGCAGTGTCTGGTCGGCAGTATCGACTTGCTGTATCGCAACTCGTGGAACGAAGTGCGCACCTTGCACTTCAGCGGCGAACAGGCGGTGTTGGATGCGCTGAAAACCATTCTGGGAAAAATGCATCAGGACGCCGCGTTGCCGGATTCGCTTGAGGTGTTCTGTTACAGTCAGCACCTGCGCGGGCTGATTCGGACTCGCGTGCAGCAGTTGGTTTCCGAATGCATTGAACTGCGTCTGACCAGTACGCGTCTGGAGCCGGGTCGTTTCAAAGCGGTGAAAGTCGCGGGGCAAACCTGGGGACTGTTCTTTGAACGCCTGAGCGTGTCAGTGCAGAAGCTGGAGAATGCGGTCGAGTTTTATGGCGCAATTTCCAATAACAAGCTGCAAGGCCAGCCGGTTCAGGTTGAAACCAACCATGTGCATTTACCCCCGGTGGTCGATGGCGTCGCCAGTGAGGGGATTATCCAGTTTTTCTTTGAAGATCTGACTGAAAATCAGGGTTTTAATATCTATATTCTGGATGAGTCGAATCGCGTTGAGGTTTATCACCACTGTGAAGGCAGTAAAGAGGAGTTGGTGCGTGATGTCAGCCGTTTCTATTCGTCTTCGCATGACCGTTTTACCTACGGCTCCAGCTTTGTCAATTTCAACCTGCCGCAGTTCTACCAAATCGTGCAGTTGGAGGGCCGTACTCAGGTGATTCCGTTCCGCAGCAGCGCGCTTTCCCATCTGTGCATTACGCCGGTCGTGGACGATGAGGCCATGGCGGTGAAGCAACGTCTGCAAATTTCTTCCTGATCCCTGACGTATTCAGAAAATAACGTACGTAAAAGGCCACTTCTATGGATTCGTTGCAACGCCGAAATTTACTGCTGCTGGCGCTTGGGCAGGGGCTGACGGGCAGCATTATTTCTCTGATGACGCTGTGTTCCACGCTGGTCGGGGTGTTGATGACGCCCATTCCTCTGTTGACGACGCTACCGATTACCGCGACGGTGTGCGGCGCGGCGCTGATGGTCTATTCCGTTTCGTCTCTGATGACGAAATATGGCCGGCGCAATGCGTTCATCATCGGCGCGATGATCGGGTTCGTCGGGGCGCTGTTAGCGGCGCTGGCGATTGCGCTGAACAGCTTTTCCCTCTTTGTGTTTGCGACGTTTATTCTGGGGATGTCCTGCGCTTTCAATCAGTATTATCGCTTCGCCGCGGCTGAGATTTTTACCGATAATCAGCAGAAAAACCGTGCCATCTCATGGGTGATCGGCGGGGGTATTCTGGGGGGCTTCCTCGGTCCGTTCGCGGCGAGCCAATCTGCTCAGCTTTGGGCGTCGTATCCTTTCTTCGGTAGTTTTATCGCCGCGGCGTGCATTTGCGTGATGACGGCACTGCTGCTGGCCGGTCTTAAATTGCCCCAGATGAACGTAGCCCCGGCAGGTGCTCAGCACCACGAGCCGCTGGCGTCAATCCTGAAAAGCCGGGCATTTGTGTTAGGAACGGCGAGTTGTTCCGTCGGATTTGTGGTGATGACGCTATTAATGAACTCAGCGCCGCTGGCGATGCATCAGCACCACTTTTCCGTCAGCTATAGCGCGACGGTGTTGCAATGGCATTTTGTCGCCATGTATGTGCCTGCGCTGCTGTTGGTCGTGCTGGCGAAACGGCTGACGCCGCTTCAGGTTGTGACTATCGGAATCGGTTGTAATTTAGCCGGTATCGCGGTGGCGCTAAGCGGTTTGACGTTCTGGCACTTCCTCTTTGCGCTGGTGCTGTTCGGCGTGGGGTGGGCATTTATGTTCAACGGCGGGACATTTATGCTGAACGCCTTCACTCATTCCGTGCATAAATCCCGTTTGCAGGGCATTAATTCGCTGGTGGTTTATGTGCCTAACGCGCTGGCCTCGCTGTCCGCCGGTAGCATGATGGCGCTGACCAGCGGCTGGCCGCTGGTGAATGTCGTCGGTATCGGCATGTTGCTCGTGCTGGTTCTGGCGCTGATAGTGCTGGCGCGCGCTGATGTACGGCGCGCCTAGCCGAACTGAACGGTTTCTCCGGCCTGAGCTGAGCAGGCTGATGACAGCAACGCGATAAAGTCATCGCCGCTGCGATCGCAAACCCAGCGTCCCGCCTGAAAATTGAAATGGTAGCCGCCCGCTTTGGTCGCCAGCCAGATCTGGTGCAGCGGCTCCTGTCTGTTAATCACGATTTTGCTGCCGTTTTCAAAACTGAGCGTCATGACGCCGCCGTTGGTTTCGTAATCGATGTCGGCATCACCCTCAAACCGATCCAACGTTTGTTCCAACTGAAGCATAAGCTCATCGGCTAATTGGTGAAACTCGCTATCGTTCATTTTCGATTCCTATTGATTTTCATGATCCACCTGCGATTATAGAGAGCATACAAGTATGAATGACAGGTCTTCACGTGATGAAAAACGTCTTTCGCCAGTTTTTTCTGGTGTTATTAGTATTGAGTCTATTCGGATGCGGTCTGAAAGGTCCACTTTATATGCCTGACGATGGCAAACCTGGCGCGTCGACGACGCAGCAAAATGGGAATCAGCCGCCGCAAAAGAAACCGTCGATGCGCCCTTGATGCGTGACGACAATAATAACAACAGGTCACTGAGATGTTTATCGCGCCCGGTTAAATACGCGGGGGAGTCAGGATAATGCAGTTCGCTAAGATGCACGGGTTAGGCAACGATTTCATGGTCGTTGATGCCGTTACGCAAAACGTTTATTTTTCACCCGAACTGATCCGCCGCTTATCGGATCGGCACTGTGGTGTCGGGTTCGATCAACTGCTTGTGGTCGAGCCGCCCTACGATCCTGAGCTGGATTTTCACTATCGAATTTTTAATTCGGACGGCAGCGAAGTGGCGCAGTGCGGCAACGGCGCACGCTGTTTCGCCCGTTTTGTCCGTCTGAAAGGGCTGACCAATAAGCGTGATATCGCCGTGAGTACGCAGACCGGCCGGATGGTGCTCACGGTGACGGATGATGACATGGTGCGCGTCAACATGGGTGAACCGAATTTTGAACCGCAGCAGGTGCCTTTTCGCGCGGTCAAGGCGGAGAAAACCTACATCATGCGTGCCGATGCACACACGGTGCTTTGCGGCGTGGTGTCGATGGGCAACCCGCACTGCGTGCTTCAGGTTGAGGATGTGGACACGGCGCCAGTGGAAACACTGGGGCCGCTGCTGGAAAGCCATGAACGTTTCCCTGAGCGGGCGAATATCGGCTTTATGCAGGTCGTGACCCCGCAGACCATCCGGTTGCGAGTGTACGAGCGCGGAGCGGGAGAAACGAAGGCGTGTGGTAGCGGCGCCTGCGCCGCCGTGGCGGTGGGTATCCAGCAGGGATTATTATCCACGCAGGTTCGCGTATCGCTGCCGGGCGGCGAGTTGGATATTCAGTGGGATGGGCCGGGACATCCGCTATTCATGACCGGGCCTGCAACGCATGTCTACGATGGGTTTATTCATTTATGAAGCATACCGAGGGGCAAACGGAACACGCAGTAAGACTCAGTGACGAACTGGTTTTGCGCTTTCTGCAACAGAATCCCGATTTTTTTATCCGCAATGCGCGCCCTGTCGAACAGATGCGCATTCCTCATCCGGTCAGAGGAACGGTGTCGCTGGTAGAGTGGCAACTGGCGCGTCAGCGTCATCACATCGCGCAGCTTGAGGAAGAAATCACGTTGCTGATGGAGCAGGCCGGCGCGAATGAGGTGTTGTTCAAGCGTTTGCTTGGCTTGCAAACCGAATTGGCGGCGGCGGATAGCCTGACGGACATGCTGGGACGGTTGCAGCGCTGGGCGCGTCAGCTGGGGCTGGCGGGGGCGACGGTACGTTTGTTCAGCGATAAATGGCGCATCGGCGCGCCTTCTGATTTTACCCACCTTGGTTTGAATCGCTCCGCGTTTGAGCCGCTGCGAATTCAGCGTTTCGGTCAGAAAAATCATTATCTTGGCAGCCTCAACGGGCCGGAACTGTTGTTGCTGCTGCCGGAAGCGCGGCAGATCGGTTCGGTCGCCCTGTCGCTGATGGGCAATCATTACGATCTGGGCGTGCTGATCTTCAGCAGCCGTGACAGCCACCATTATCAGGACGGTATGGGAACCGTACTGCTCCAGCACATGGCGATGATGCTGCCAGCCATGCTGGCGCGCTGGGTTGAGCGGGTATGAGCCTGCAACCTGCATCACCGGCGGCCGCTTCCCCCTTGCAGGCCGATGTGGATGCTTTTCTGCGTTATCTGAACGTTGAGCGCCAGCTGAGTCCGCTGACGCAGACCAGCTATCTACGCCAATTGTCCGCGGTTATCACGATACTTTGCGCTACGGGTGTGGTTGACTGGCGCAAGCTGGACGCGACTGGCGTGCGCGCCGTCGTGTCGCGCAGTAAGCGCAATGGGCTGCACTCCGGGAGCCTGGCGCTGCGACTGTCGGCATTACGCAGTTTTCTCGACTGGATGGTGTCACGCGGCGCGCTGAGCGCGAATCCGGCGAAAGGGATCTCTACGCCGCGAGCCGGGCGTCCGTTACCCAAAAATATGGATGTGGATGAGATGAACCGCCTGCTGGCGATCGATCTGGACGATCCGCTTGCCGTGCGTGACCGCACGATGCTGGAAGTGATGTACGGCGCGGGGCTGCGTCTGGCGGAGCTGGTTGGCATGGACTGTCAGCATATCGATCTGGCAAGTGGTGACGTCCGGGTGATGGGGAAAGGCAGTAAAGAGCGCAAATTACCGATAGGGAAAACAGCCGTTGCCTGGCTGGAACGCTGGCTGGCGCTGCGTGAACTGTTTGGACCGCAGGATGATGCCGTGTTTATCTCGAATCAGGGGCGACGCATTTCAATGCGTAACGTGCAGAAGCGTTTTGCCGAATGGGGTATTAAGCAGGGCGTCAATAGCCATGTTCATCCGCATAAGCTACGCCATTCCTTTGCGACGCACATGCTGGAATCCAGCGGGGATTTACGGGCGGTGCAGGAACTGCTTGGCCACGCGAACTTGTCCACCACGCAAATTTACACCCATCTTGATTTTCAGCATTTAGCCTCCGTATACGATGCGGCGCACCCACGCGCCAAACGAGGGAAACCCTGATGCATTTTTACCGATCGCTTGGCCCGATCCGCGCCATTACGTTCGATCTGGATGACACGCTGTATGATAACGCGGACGTCATTCGGCGCACCGGGCAGGAGTCAATCCGCTTCCTGCAACAATACCATCCGGCGCTCCGTGACTTTCAGGCGGATGACTTTCAGCATTTACGCCAGACGTTGCTTGAGCGTGAACCGGATATTTATCACGATGTCACCGAATGGCGCCGCCGTGCGGCTGAACTGGCAATGCTAGAACGTGGACTGAGCGCTGGCGAGGCGAAGGCGGGGGCAAAAGCGGCAATGGAAAATTTTGCCCACTGGCGTAGCCAGATTACGATTACGGAAGAAACGCACCAGACGTTGGCAGCTTTAGCCGAGAAAGTACCGCTGGCGGCAATTACCAACGGTAATGCCGAACCGTACCGCTTTGGCCTTGATTGCTATTTTTCCTTTATCCTGCGCGCAGGCCCGCATGGTCGCGCCAAACCGTTTGACGATATGTACCGGCTGGCTGCGGAAAAGCTCAACCTGCCCGTATCTGAGATCCTGCATGTGGGCGACGATCTCACGACCGATGTCGCCGGGTCGATCCGCTGTGGGATGCAGGCCTGCTGGATTAACCTGCGTGAAGGCAGCCTGATGCAGATTGGCGACGCCCGGCTGCTGCCGCATATTGAAATTTCGCGGTTGGCATCGCTGTCGGCATTGTTATAATCAAGGCATGAGTCTGTATAAATCACCAGTGGAAACGCGCTTGTTTGCAGGGCGTTTCCCGTCACCGGATAACCCGTACCTATGGACGTTTCTGATCTGCTCGATGGCCTCAACGACAAACAGCGTGACGCGGTAGCCGCGCCGCGCAGCAATTTATTGGTGCTGGCGGGGGCAGGCAGCGGTAAGACGCGGGTGTTGGTGCATCGCATTGCCTGGCTATTGTCCGTCGAACACTGTTCGCCGTACTCCATCATGGCGGTGACGTTTACCAACAAGGCGGCGGCGGAGATGCGTCATCGTATCGACCATCTGATCGGCACCAGTCAGGGCGGTATGTGGATCGGCACCTTTCATGGGTTGGCGCATCGCCTGCTGCGCGCGCACCATATGGATGCCAATTTGCCGCAGGATTTCCAGATTCTGGACAGCGAAGATCAACTGCGGTTGTTGAAGCGTCTGATTCGCGCGCTGAATCTGGATGAGAAGCAGTGGCCGCCGCGTCAGGCGATGTGGTTCATCAACGGGAAGAAAGATGAGGGGCTGCGCCCGCAGCACATTGAAAGCTATGGCAACCCTATCGAACAAACGTGGCAGCGGGTGTATCAGGCCTATCAGGAGGCGTGCGATCGTGCCGGGCTGGTGGATTTCGCCGAGCTGCTGTTGCGCGCGCATGAACTGTGGTTGAACAAGCCGCATATGCTGAACCACTATCGTGAACGTTTCACCAATATTCTGGTGGATGAATTTCAGGATACCAACCGCATTCAATACGCCTGGATCCGTATGCTGGCGGGCGACAGCGCCAAAGTGATGATCGTCGGGGATGACGATCAGTCGATTTACGGCTGGCGCGGCGCGCAAGTCGAGAATATCCAACTGTTCCTGAAAGATTTCGCCGGCGCAGAAACGATCCGTCTGGAGCAGAACTACCGCTCGACCAGCAATATCCTGAAAGCGGCGAATGCGCTGATTGCCCACAACGGCGGGCGGCTTGGCAAGAACCTGTGGACGGACGGTGTCGAAGGGGAACCGATTTCGCTCTACTGCGCGTTCAACGAACTGGATGAGGCGCGATATGTCGTTAACCGCATTAAAACCTGGCAGGAAAATGGCGGCGCGCTGAGCGATAGCGCCATTCTTTACCGGAGCAACGCCCAGTCGCGCGTACTGGAAGAAGCGCTGTTGCAGCAGAGGATGCCGTATCGTATCTACGGCGGAATGCGCTTTTTTGAGCGGCAGGAAATTAAAGACGCGCTCTCTTATCTGCGTCTGATCGCCAACCGTAACGACGATGCGGCGTTTGAACGCGTGGTGAATACGCCGACGCGCGGCATTGGCGATCGCACGCTGGACGTCGTGCGTCAGACCGCGCGCGATCGTCAACTGACGCTGTGGCAATCTACGCGGACGTTGTTGCAGGAGAAAGCGTTGGCGGGGCGTGCGGCGGCGGCGCTGCAACGCTTTATCGAACTGATCGACGCGCTGTCCTATGAAACCGCCGAGCTGCCGCTGCATGTGCAAACGGACCGGGTGATTAAAGATTCTGGCTTGTGGAGCATGTACGAGCAGGAAAAAGGCGAGAAAGGGCAGGCGCGTATAGAGAACCTGGAGGAATTGGTGACGGCGACGCGCCAGTTCAGCTATCAGGAGGAAGATCTGGATCTGATGCCGCTTCAGGCTTTTCTGTCGCATGCTGCGCTGGAAGCGGGGGAAGGTCAGGCGGATGCCAATCAGGATGCCGTCCAACTGATGACGCTGCACTCGGCGAAAGGGCTGGAGTTCCCGCAGGTGTTTATTGTCGGTATGGAAGAAGGGATGTTCCCCAGCCAGATGTCGCTGGATGAAGGCGGGCGTCTGGAAGAAGAGCGGCGTCTGGCGTATGTCGGCGTCACGCGCGCGATGGAAAAGCTGACGTTGACGTATGCGGAATCCCGGCGTTTATATGGCAAAGAAGCCTATCATCGGCCTTCTCGCTTCGTCGGCGAGCTGCCTGAAGAGTGCGTCGAAGAAGTGCGACTTCGCGCCAGCGTTTCGCGTCCGGTAAGCCATCAACGCCTCGGCACGCCGATCGCGCAAAACGACAGCGGCTACAAATTGGGACAGCGGGTTCGCCACGCAAAATTCGGCGAAGGCACCATCGTGAATCTGGAAGGCAGCGGCGATCACGCCCGCCTTCAGGTCGCGTTTCAAGGTCAGGGCATTAAATGGCTGGTCGCCGCCTATGCCAAATTGGAAACGGTGTGATCGTCATGCTTTCACTGGCATATATCTTATAAACACCTTGTATTGGTCCTTATTGTCATTTTCGACAATGCTTGTGGTATTACAATAAAAAGGATCATGCCCATGACGCTAGACCAAATTATTGCCGAGTTACAGAAGAAAACATGGGTCGACCTCACGCACACGGTGACGGAATCGATCCCTATTTTTAGTGCGTTTGAAGGCGTGTTGCAGCGCAAGACTTTATTCAACGTCGAAGAGCATGGCTTTTTTGCGCAGGCCGTAACGTTTGCGACGCAGACGGGGACGCATATTGATGCGCCGGGGCATTTTGTCGCGGGGAAGCGCTATCTGGACCGTATTGATAATAAAGAGTTGTTGCTGCCTCTGGTGGTGATCCACAAGCAGGATGCCGTTGCGCGCGATCCCGATTATCGTCTGTCGGTTGACGACATTCTCGCATTTGAGCGCGAACACGGGGAGATCCCTTCAGGCTGCTTTGATCAGGTTTTTTTAGTGTTAATTTTAAATAACCAGAAGGTTTTCACATCACGATCCAAATTTGTAATTTGATATCATTCATTGGGTGTTTTATTTTGATTTTTTATCCAATTAATGAGTTAACAATAAGTGACTAGAGTTGTTAATGCTATAATAATCTTGCTTGGGTACGTTAATATGAAAATTCTTCTTAAATAAAATAGTGAATGTTTTTGGTGTGGCAACACCATTATAGAAAATCTATTTATCCCTGATGTAGATACGCCCTAAATCTTTTTATCTCACACGGCAATGTGATCTGTTTTTCTATAATTCCGGCAGGTTTATGAACTTACATACACTATTAAATAGTCCGAGGGTGAATTTATTCTTTTTTTAGATGACAGGTTTATTAACAAGTATGGAAACGTATTAAAAATCGCCATGCATAATATAAAGCTATGACAAACAATGTTATTGTTCTTATTTTATTCTTTTTTACGAAAAAAAATGGAATAAATAAAAGGAAAATAATGAAGAAGAAAAACCTATCCCCATCTCCTTTCGGAACATCGCAAAGGCTTTTGATTGTCATATCATCGAGCATCCATTCATATTCTATTGTTGAGAATGTATGTATTAAAAAAACACAAATGATTGCATAACTATAGAATAAAAAAGAAGGGACGATTTTTTTTATTTTTAACATCTATAACAGTTCCTATTATTATCATAATTTATGATGGTTTTTATTTAGCTACGTTACCATAAAGCAGCCTCATTACTCTTTCTTTATATTTTAGCATCGATCTGCCATATGATGTCCATTCTCTCTCTAGTGTACCCTCTTTTGCGTTGATTGAACTAATGAAATCAGAAAAATTGCGTTGAGTCCCTCTGTTGTAGCGAGAACCTACCACAATCAATTGTTCATCGGTTAGATAGAGAGTATTGTTTTTTGGATAATCATATTTGATTAAATCATAAAGGTGTTGTGCAACCATGGTTAAATTGAAATTATCTTTTTGTAAGCAATTTGATATATATATGATTTCTGTGTGACTTAAGTTTTTTGGGTCTTTTCCAAAAATCTTTGCGACTATTCTTATTTGCATGGCAATAACGCCCATTGAAGTTTTTTCGGGACGAGAGGTTATTGTCAAGTTGTTGTCCATCCAGTCATTACCGAGATAATCAAATTGTCTTGCCATTAACACATTGTATTTAAAGTAATCCGGCATTCCACCAGCTTCAGTTCTGGCAACTAACGCCAGGAGAATGGCTGGTATTTTGTATTGGCTAGCTATTTCTTTTATCTTTTCTTTATGAAACAGGATATATCCATCTTTATATTTATTTAAATAGTCGGAGCCACCAAAAGATTTCCACCAAAGGACATCAATTGAAGACCATTTTGGATAATTTTTCGAAGATGATTGCTCGCAATCGCAGTAGTCTCTCATGAAATTGAAACCTGTCATTAATATATTAATACATGTATTCAGTTAGTATGCTATATCCTGATGTACCTGCTATATTATGCTGGCAGGTTATACTTTCGTAACGAAAGGCGATGGTTTCAAATGGTTGAACATCATTATGCGTCAATGAATTAGGGTTTTGATTTGATATGTTTACAATAGATGCTTTTTTTAAAGTGATTGTCATGTAATTTTCTTGCGAACCACTGGAGGACGTTCTGTAATAATTTTTCTCACATTCAAGAAGTTCGTTATTCGCTATGCTGGTTAATAATAGAGGTGTTGCTTTGTCAATAGCCTTTGTTATTGAAAATGGATGATGATTTACATTTCTATCTCTTGATAAGTCGTGGTTTGTAGCATAAATAAATATCTCATCCTCATGACCTGATATATGCTTATTTCCTAAAGAGTTAATACTTAGACAACCTTCAGATATAGATCCTTGTGTTTCTCCATTTATTTTCATGAAAATAGAATTGGCCATCGTTATAGTCCTTTGTATCAAATCATTTAATAATTATGTTATAACTTGTTTTTATTTTAAATAAAAGAGGTTAATTAACTTTTTAATTGGGAATTCGCAGTGCGAAACTAGTCCAACAACACACTATTAACTATATCTTATTGTTTTTAAACGCCATCGTGGTTTCTCTGTATGGCATCAAGTAATAGGCTTATTTCATTACTGTGATAATAATATGTTTGTATAATATATTGATAGTTGTTTAATGACAGCACCTCGCTCAATTCATGAGCATGTATGCGCACCAATAAATGGTAGGATTGAATATGTTATTCGCAGTCCCGCCTTAACGCTGATTGGTCTGACTATCATGGATTTACCATCCCATTCACCACTGCCACATCACCCATATATGAGGGATGAAACCAGAAAAATTTTTCAGTCGGCGACCGCGGTTTTAGCAGCGGTTTTAAAGTTGAAGTCTTTTTCATCTCGGCGTAACATGCGCGCATCATTATTCTCGGAGGACCGACGCCTTGGACACCCCCAGTCGATGCTGGCTCACTAACCTGTTCATTAGGTACAACTTCTAAGGCTATCTTCCGATGCTGATAGCCTTCGTGGTTGTCAGCGATGCTGTTTTTGTCGCAACGAGTCAGATCCGTCGAACGGACTGAAACCTGTTGGTGACACCTCACCTCTCGTTTCTGTGCTTCAATCGCGTTGTCCATCTCTGCTACTGAAAGGGGAGCTATGGCCCATGCTGAGCGCATTTAAACTGGATAATTGCCGTTTATCTCGTCTGGAATTGGATGACTCCGATGATCTCACCAACTCTGTCTGGGTCGATTTGATCGAACCGGAAGACGGTGAGCGTGAAAGGGTACACACAGAGCTGGGGCAAAGCCTGGCCACCCGCCCGGAACTGGAAGACATTGAAGCGTCGGCGCGTTTTTTCGAAGATGAAGACGGCTTGCACATCCACTCCTTTTTCTTTTTCGAAGATGCTGACGATCACGCCGGTAACGCGACCGTGGCGTTTACCATTCGCGGTGGCCGCTTGTACACCCTGCGCGAGCGTGAACTGCCCGCATTCCGTCTGTACCGTATGCGCGCTCGCAACCAAACGCTGGTAGACGGCAACGCGTATGAACTGCTGCTCGATCTTTTCGAGACGAAAATCGAGCAACTGGCGGACGAAATCGAGAACATCTACAGCGATCTGGAGTCGTTGAGCCGCGTCATTATGGAAGGGCGTCAGGGTGAAGAGTACGACGATGCGCTGTCCACACTGGCGGAGTTGGAAGACGTCGGCTGGAAAGTTCGTCTGTGCCTGATGGATAGCCAACGCGCGCTGAATTTTCTGGTGCGCAAGGCCCGCTTGCCGTCCGGGCAGTTGGAGCAGGCGCGCGAGATCCTGCGCGATATCGAGTCTCTGCTGCCGCACAACGAATCGCTGTTTCAGAAGGTGAACTTTCTGATGCAGGCGGCCATGGGCTTCATCAACATCGAGCAGAGCCGGATTATCAAGATCTTCTCCGTGGTGTCTGTGGTGTTCCTGCCGCCGACGCTGGTGGCGTCCAGCTATGGTATGAACTTTGAGTTTATGCCGGAGCTGAAGTGGTCATTTGGCTATCCGGGGGCGATCATTCTGATGATCCTTGCCGGGCTGGCGCCTTACCTCTATTTTAAACGCAAAAACTGGCTGTAAGTTTTTACCGCTGCGCCTGATTGTGGTTGATCATCAGGCGCATTATGCGTCTTCCCCTGACTCAAATCCCTTTTCGTTCAAGCGCGTCTGAACGGACGATTCCTGTTTATTCTCTACCTATTCTGTTTAGAATGGTGAACCGCTTTTCACTTCTTGAAACAGGTCGTGCGCATGAAAGGGATGTCGCCGTGGGCACAATGGGTAACGCTGTTATCGATCTCGTTGATACTGGGGTTCGGGCTACAGGTTTACCATATTCCCGCCGCGTTATTGCTGGGGCCGATGATGGTCGGCGTCGTCATGGGCTTAAATGGCGCGACGATCCGCATCCCGTCCGTCTGCTTTGCAGGCAGTAATGCCGTTCTGGGCTGCCTGGTGGCGCAAAGCCTGTCATTTTCTATCTTGCAGCCGCTGTTAAGTGAATGGCCGCTGGTGCTCTTTATTTTGCTGGCGACGCTGGCCGCCAGCGGGCTATCTGGCTGGCTGTTGGTCAAATTTAGCGAACTGCCCGGAACCACGGGAACCTGGGGCGCATCACCGGGCGGCGCGTCCGCGATGGTCGCGATGGCCGGGGAATTCGGCGCAGATGTGCGGCTGGTGGCTTTCATGCAATATCTACGCGTGCTGATGGTCACTGCGTCGGCGGCGTTTGTGGCGCGTCTGAGCCTGGGCGATGAGGCGGCGGAAAACAGCGCCATGCTGGTCTGGTTCCCTGAGCTGGATTGGCGTTTTCTGGCGACGCTCGGCGTGGCGTTCGGCAGCGCGTGGCTGGGGCGACGCCTGCGGATCCCCTCCGGAGCGCTGCTGGGGCCGATGGTGATCGGCTCAATGCTGCATGCCAGCGGCACCCTGCACCTGCAAACCCCGGAGTGGCTACTGGCGCTGGCCTATGCCTTTATCGGTTGGAGCGTAGGACTCTGCTTTACCCGCCCGATCTTTTTGCTGGCGATACGCACATTGCCGCACATGATGGCGTCGATTGTCGGGTTGATGCTGCTGTGTGGCGGCATGGCGTGGATGGTGACGAAAATGATGCCGGTGGATATGCTGACCGCCTTTCTGGCGACCAGCCCCGGCGGGCTGGATTCGATTGCGATTATTGCCGCAGGCAGTCGGGTCGATATGGCGTTTGTGATTGCCATGCAGACGCTGCGGCTGTTTTCAACGCTGTTGTTCAGCCCGATGTTTTCTCGCTTTATTTCCCGTCGTGTTGAGGATGAGGCGATGTAACCGGCGTGCGTCGCAGCTTGCGCTGCGTGTAAAGCGCATCCAGAATGAATAGCCCCAGCGCACCCCAGATAAAGGCAAACGTCACCAGTTTGTCGCTGCTAAACGTCTCGCCGTAGAAGACTACTGCCAGCAGGAACATGATTGTGGGGCCGAGATACTGGAAGAAACCAAGCGTCGATAGACGAAGGCGCATCGCCGCCGCGGTGAAAAACAGCAGCGGCACCGTGGTGACGATACCCGCCGAGATCAGCAGCAGATTCAGCGACCAGGGATTGGTGGTCAGATGACTGGTTGGCGTATCGGCGATAAAAAACAGATAAACGACGGCGACGGGCAGCAGCCACAGCGTTTCGATCAGCATGCCGGTTTGCCCGTCGATACCAATCTTCTTACGCAGCAGGCCGTACAGCGCAAAGCTGAATGCCAGTCCCAGCGCGATAACCGGCAGCGATCCGAATGTCCACAACTGAACCAGCACGCCCGCCACGGCGAGCAGCACGGCCAGCCATTGCAAACGGCGAAAGCGTTCTCCCAGAAAGATCATGCCCAGCATGACGTTGACCAGCGGGTTGATAAAATACCCCAGACTGGCTTCCAGCATGTGATGGTTGTTAACCGCCCAGATGAACAACAGCCAGTTTCCGCCGATCAGCACCGCGGTGAATGCCAAGAGCAACAAATGCTTGACGTTGCGGCAGGCATAGCTCACCTGACGCCATTTCCGGCCGAGCGTCAGCAGGATCAGCATAAAGAAAAAAGACCAGATAATACGGTGCGTCAGTATTTCATCCGGTGGAACGTGCTCAAGCAGCTTGAAGTAAACGGGAGCAATTCCCCAAATAAAATACGCACCGAGGGCGAAAAATATCCCCTCACGGGGTTGTTGCGCGTTCATGGATAACTCGATAAAGACGGCGGGAAAACACCAAGTTTACCCAAAACAACGGTCGCTTTCACATAAAGTGTTCGTGACAGCATTATCCGACAATATAGGTGGCGGTGGCGCTGGCCAGATGCGATCCCCGTTCGTTATGCAGCTCGGCACGGGCCACGGCGATTTTGTTGCCGCCGCGTAGCAGCGTACTGGTGAGCGTGAAGTGGTCGCCATAGCCCGGGCGCAGATAATCGACCCGCATATCAATGGTGCCCATGCGCGCAAGCCGGTGATGAAATTCCTGCATCTCTATCGATTCGTGGCGCAGCAACGCATTGCCGACGCAAACTAATCCGGCGGCGACGTCCAATCCGGCGGCAATCACGCCGCCATGCAGAATCTTTTGTGCCGCATTGCCGATAAGCTTATCTTGCCGGGCAAACGTCAGGACGGCTTTATCGGCGTCAAACTGCCGTAGCTCAAGGCCGAGCTCGATGTTGAATGGCATGTTGTAAATGAAAATTTCACCAACACGCTGGCGCACGGTATCTCTGGTTAATCGCGTTCCCTGCATGGAGGGGTCGTCAGCCATAGTCGTTTTCCACCCGAATGAGAAACACGCCTTAAATGTAGTTTGTTTGATGCATTTTGGTTATTAAGATGTTTATTCTGTGCGCTTATTTTGTTTTTTTTCCAGAAAAGACTGAGAAACGGGTGGTGACAATTCAAACGCTGTTGAACGGTGTAGAATGACGGGTTTGAGTGGGGAACGCGTTATCACTGTTTATTGGGATCAACGAACGCCGGAGAAAAATATGTCGGAGAAACTGAATGCGTAAAAAAGTACTCGTACTGACAGCATTGCTGATGGCACAGGCTCATGCTGAAGAAACAATCAACGCACCTGCGCCAAATCAACCGGCGGTACGTGGCAGCATTATCGGCAGCCTGTTACAGGAGCATGATACCCCGTTTGTTCTCTATCCTTATGAAAGCAATTATTTACTGTACACCTATACCAGCAACATCAATAAAACCGCGATACAAAGCGATGACTGGGCCAAAAACGCCCGTAAAGATGAAGTGCATTACCAGCTGAGTCTGGGGTTCCCCCTCTGGCGCGGCATTCTGGGGGATAGTTCGTTGCTGGGCGCGTCCTATACGCAGCGCTCATGGTGGCAGTTGTCGAATAAGAGCGAGTCTTCTCCGTTCCGTGAAACCGACTATGAGCCACAGGTCTTTTTGGGCTGGGCAACGAATACCTCCTTCGCGGGCTGGACGCTGCGGGATGTGGAAGTGGGTTTTAATCACCAGTCGAATGGCCGTTCCGAACCGACGTCGCGCAGTTGGAACCGCGCGTATGCCCGCCTGATGGCGCAGAACGGCAACTGGCAGGTTGATGTAAAACCGTGGATCCGTTTCTCCGACAGTCAGGACGATAACCCGGATATCACCAAATACATGGGGCATTACCGCTTGCGCGTCGGCTATGTGTGGGGAGACAGCGTATTTAGCGCGGAAGGCCGCTATAACTGGAACAGCGGCTACGGCGGCGGCGAACTGGGCTGGAGCTACCCGTTGACGCGCCATGTCCGTTTCTACACCAAGGTCTTTAGCGGCTACGGCGAATCGCTGATTGACTATAACCACCGCCAGACTCGCGTCGGCGTTGGGATAACGCTGAATGACATGTTCTGACGCGTGCGTGTTTTCGCGATGGTCGTTTTAACCATGGTCGTTTTACCAAACTAACCATTGCAGTTTTACCCAACGGCGCTGAAAATAGCGCCTGTTTGATTTCATTGAATTGGGGAAGGCGTGTCTACGGCGGAAGTATTGAATAAGGAAGCGCTGGCGGCGCAGGTTCTGCGGGACACGTTCGGCTACCAGCAATTCCGACCGGGTCAGCAGGAAATCATCAGCGCGACGCTCAGCGGGCAGGATTGTCTGGTCATCATGCCGACAGGCGGCGGCAAGTCGCTGTGCTACCAAATCCCCGCACTGGTGATGGACGGGCTGACGCTGGTTGTGTCTCCGCTGATTTCGCTGATGAAAGATCAGGTTGACCAGCTTCAGGCTTATGGCGTCTCCGCCGCCTGCCTTAACTCGACGCAGACGCGCGAACAGCAGCTTGAGGTGATGGCGGGCTGCCGCACCGGTCAAATCAAGCTGCTGTATATTGCGCCGGAGCGCCTGACGACGGACAGCTTCCTCGATCATCTCGCCCACTGGCAGATCGCACTGATCGCGGTGGATGAAGCGCACTGCATTTCCCAATGGGGGCACGATTTCCGCCCTGAGTACCGCACGCTGGGACAGATTAAACAGCGTTTTCCTCATCTGCCTTTTATTGCACTGACGGCCACCGCGGACGAAACCACGCGTAACGATATCGTTCGCCTGCTGGATCTGCGCTCGCCGCTGATTCAGATCAGCAGCTTTGACCGCCCGAATATTCGCTATACGCTGGTGGAGAAGTTCAAACCGCTCGATCAGCTCTGGATGTTCGTGCAGGGACAGCGGGGAAAAAGCGGCATCATTTACTGCAATAGCCGCTCGCGCGTAGAGGACATTTGCGCGCGTTTGCAGGCGCGCGGACTGAGCGCAGGGGCGTATCATGCCGGGCTGGATAATGAGCGGCGCGCGCAGGTGCAGGAAGCCTTTCTGCGTGACGATCTTCAGGTCGTGGTCGCGACCGTCGCGTTCGGTATGGGGATCAACAAGCCGAATGTGCGGTTCGTGGTGCACTTTGATATTCCGCGTAATATCGAATCCTACTATCAGGAGACCGGGCGCGCCGGGCGTGACGGCCTCGCCGCGGAAGCCGCGTTGTTCTACGATCCGGCGGATATGGCGTGGTTGCGCCGCTGTCTGGAAGAGAAACCCGCCGGTCAGCAATTGGATATTGAGCGCCATAAACTCAATGCGATGGGCGCGTTTGCCGAAGCGCAGACCTGTCGCCGTCTGGTGCTGCTGAACTATTTCGGTGAAGGACGCCAACAACCCTGCGGCAACTGCGATATTTGTCTCGATCCGCCAAAGCGCTATGACGGGCTGGTGGACGCGCAAAAGGCGCTCTCCTGTGTGTATCGTGTCGGTCAGCGTTTTGGTTTGGGCTATATCGTCGAGGTGCTGCGCGGCGCGAATAACCAGCGTATTCGCGATTTCGGCCATGACAAGCTGCCGGTGTATGGGATTGGTAAGGACAAATCGCAGGAGCATTGGGTCAGCGTGCTGCGTCAGCTGATTCATCTGGGCCTGCTGACCCAAAATATCGCGATGCACACCGCCCTACAGCTTACCGAGTCCGCACGTCCGGTACTGCGGGGGGACGTGCCGCTGCAACTGGCGGTACCGCGCGTGATTAATCTGAAACCGCGCGCCAGTCAAAAATCCTACGGCGGGAATTACGATCGCAAGCTGTTTGCCAAGTTGCGTAAGCTGCGTAAATCTATAGCGGATGAAGACAATATTCCCCCTTACGTGGTGTTCAGCGACGCGACGCTGCTGGAAATGGCGGAACTGATGCCGATCACCGCCGGCGAGCTGTTGAACATCAACGGGGTGGGACACCGCAAACTCGACCGTTTCGGTACGCCTTTCATGAATATGATCCGCGATCATGTCGATAATGATGACGAGTAACCCCTGCGGCCTTGCCCATGTGCGTCATCTTTTTTTCATATCATGATGGGCTTATTTGACGCTTTATTCATGTCGTAACAGGAAAACCAATATGATGATGCTGTTCCTGACGGTGGCGCTGGTGCATTTTATTGCGCTGATGAGCCCGGGGCCGGATTTCTTTTTCGTTTCCCAAACGGCGGCGAGTCGTTCCCGCCGGGAGGCGATGATGGGCGTGCTGGGGATTTCTCTGGGGGTTATGGTCTGGGCGGCGATCGCGTTGCTGGGGCTGCATCTGTTGTTGCAAAAAATGGCCTGGCTGCATACGGTGATTACCGTCGGCGGGGGATTGTATCTGTGCTGGATGGGCTGGCAGATGCTGCGTTCGGCGCGCAGCAAGGCGCAGTTGGAGACCACGCAGGAGGTTGCCGCGGTTTTGCCGCGGCGCGGCAAAACGTTTATGCGCGGGTTGCTGACCAATCTGGCAAACCCCAAGGCGCTGGTCTATTTCGGCAGCGTGTTTTCCCTGTTTGTCGGTGATGGCGTGGGCGGCGGCGCACGCTGGGGACTGTTTGCGTTAATTGCGATAGAAACGCTGCTGTGGTTTAGTCTGGTTGCGCTGGTGTTTGCGCTGCCTGCCATGCGTCGCGGCTATCAGCGGCTGGCGAAATGGGTGGATGGCGCGGCAGGCGTGCTGTTTACCGGCTTCGGCCTGCACCTGATTTTCTCTCGCTAGCGGTTCCCGTTGCGAAACCGGCACGCTGTCTCAATCAGGTTTTTTTCGCCGTGGCAAGTAACGCGCCGACCAGCACAAACAGCGAGCCAAATATCCGGTTGAGCAGCTTCATTTGTCGTGGCCCTTGCAACCAGCCGGCGATGCGTGTCGCCAGCGTGGCGTAGCCAATCATCACGATGATATCGACGACAACGGTGGTGATACCCAATATCAGATACTGCGCGGCCTGCGGCTGATGGGGAATAATGAACTGCGGGAACAGCGCGGCGAGAAACACGATGCTTTTCGGGTTGGTCAGGTTCACCAGCACCGCGCGTTTAAACAGTTTGCGACGCGGCATGGCGCTGGCGAGCGCCTGAAGGTTGAGCGAGCCGGCGGCACGCCATTGCTGGATCCCCAGCCAGATCAGGTAAGCCGCGCCCAGCCATTTCAGCAGATCGAAAGCCAGCACCGACTGGTTAAGCAGCGCGCCCAATCCCATACCGACCAACACGATATGAATCGCCAGCCCAACTTGCAAACCACAGATCGAGGCCGCCGCGCCGCGATAGCCGTGGCTGATGCCGGTGCTCATGGTGTTGATGGCGCCCGGGCCGGGTGCCAGGCTGAGAATCAGCGTTGTGAGTAGATAAGTTAACCACCAGTCCAATGTCATAAAGCATGCCCCTGAATCGCGTTTTGTATTACGAGAGTCTGTCTGTTTTTTATGTCACAATACGCTGGTGCTCTACCGCTTGTCATGTTCTTCCGCTAGCTTTAGTTTTTCTGCGTCACCGGAGAGGTTTGATGGTTCAACGCCGCAATACGTTGTTTACGTCTGAAGGGATAACGTCTGAAGGGTTAATCTCGAACCTGTTAACGCGAGAAGCGCAGTTCGCCGCTTTTGCTACCGGAGAATTACTGGATTTCTGGCGTCAGCGCGAAGAGGGCGAATTCTTCGGCGTTGATGATGTGCCGATCCGGTTTGTGCGCTTCACGGCGCCTCAGCACGACAACCTCGTCGTTGTCTTCCCCGGCCGTATCGAAAGTTATGTCAAATACAGTGAGGTCGCTTACGACCTCTTTCACGGCGGTTATGATGTGCTCATCATGGACCACCGAGGGCAAGGGCGATCAGGACGGTTGTTGCAGGATCACCATCGCGGACACGTGCTGCGCTTCAGCGATTATGTTGATGATGCCGAAACGCTCTGTCGGCACCATATCGACCCACAACGTTATATCCGACGGTTTGCGCTGGCCCATTCAATGGGGGGCGCGGTGTTAACACAATTGCTGATCCGCCGACCTGGGATGTTTGACGCTGCGGCGTTGTGCGCGCCGATGTTTGGCATCCGGTTGCCGCTTCCTCATTGTGTGGCCGGGTGGATTGTCAACTGGGCGGAGCGACACCCGGCGATGCGTGATTATTACGCCATCGGTACCGGGCAGTGGCGTCCTCTGCCTTACCGTATGAATGTGCTGACGCACAGTCGCGAACGTTACCAGCGCAGCGTCCGCTTTTATGCGGACTCGCCGGATTTGCGTGTAGGCGGCCCCACTTACCATTGGGTAAGAGAGGCTATGCTGGTAGGGAAGCAATTGCTGACACAGGCCGAGTCTTTTACTACGCCGCTGCTGTTGCTTCAGGCGGAAGACGATCGTGTGGTGGATAACCGCAGTCAGGATGCGTTTTGTCAGGCGTTGGCGCAGCGCGGATATCCCGATTCACAGGACGTCTTGCAGGTGATCAAAGGGGCGCGGCATGAAATTCTGTTCGAAACGGATAACCTGCGCGTTCAGGCGTTGGCGCTGATTCTGGCGCACTTTGCGCGCCATCATTAATTCTTGCGGCGAGTGCCGCCACAACACCAGAAGTGAGATTTCATCGTTATGTACCATGTCGTTGCTTCCGATTTAGATGGCACTCTGCTGTCACCCGATCACGCGTTGTCCCCGTTTGCGAAAGAAACCCTCAGGCTACTGACGGAAAAAGGGATTCACTTTGTGTTTGCTACCGGACGGCATCACATGGATGTCGCGCAGATCCGAGATAATCTCGGGATCAGCGCGTTTATGATTACTTCGAATGGCGCGCGGGTACACAACGCGCAGGGCGAGCTGATTTTCAGTCACAATCTGGATCATGACATTGCCCGCGATCTTTACAACGTCGTGCACAATAACCCCGATATGCTGACGCACGTTTATCGGGATGATGAGTGGTTTATGAACCGCCCGCGTGCGGAAGAAGAGCGTTTCTTCAAAGAGTCGATCTTTAAATACAAGCTGTTTGAGCCCGCGCTGCTGGAAACTGATGGTGTCAGCAAAGTATTCTTTACCTGTGATTCCCATGAACAGCTGTTGCCGCTGGAAGATGCGATCAACGCGCGCTGGGGCGACCGCGTCAACGTGAGCTTTTCGACGCTCACCTGTCTGGAAGTGATGGCGGGCGGCGTGTCTAAAGGTCATGCGCTGGAGCAGGTGGCGAAGATCATCGGCTTCTCGCTCAAAGAGTGTGTGGCGTTTGGCGATGGCATGAACGACTACGAAATGCTGTCAATGGCGGGTAAAGGCTGCGTGATGCAGAACGCGCATCAGCGTCTGAAAGATTTACTGCCCGATTGTGAAGTGATTGGTTCTAATGCGGACAACGCGGTGCCGCATTACCTGCGAGAACTTTTTCTGAAATAAGCTGAGCATCATTGCGCCGATGTATTATCGGGCACGTGGTGGCCGGTGGCAAAGCCGAACGTCAGCGATCGCTTAAGGATCGAGATACCGAGGGCGACCACGGTGCGAGGCATCCCTGGGAGCCTCATCATCGTGTTTCCCTCTCAATCCATGTTTAAGTGACCAGCATGAGAACTTCAGCGTGGTTTTTTCAGGAAATCGACCGCTTTGTCGGGAAAATCAGTGAACAGTCCGTCAACATCCGCCTGATAGTAGAGAATGCCGTAGAGCCGATCGATATTTTTCGCGTATGGCGGCAGCCTGTCGGCTCTTGCCGTAAACGGATGAACCCGAAGTTTACGCTGGTGGGCCTCTTTCACCCTATCGGTAATGATGATGTTGTCCGGCGTCGAACCTGTCTGGATGAGCATGTGGTAGTCCGGGCCGATGCCGTCGGCATAGGTCGCGATCTGTTTCATTGCTCCGGGCTGCTGCATCCAATCATAGTTATAATTCACCCACGTCCCATCGGCCTGCTTCTCGTAGGTTTCATGCCAGTCGGTATAGGCAATCAGTTGAATCAGGTTGAGATCCATCTTCATCTGCGGCAGCAATTCGGTTTTGATGCGCTTTAGCTCTGCAACATCAAACGATTGCAGGAAAACCTTATCGCTTTTCTGCGTATAGCCATACTGCTTTAACACCGACAGCGTTTCACGGGCGATGTCTTTTCCTTCCTGATGGTGAAACCACGGCGCTTTGATTTCAGGATAGAGGCCGATGTTCTTGCCGGTTGAGTGATTCAAACCCTGAATTAGCTCAATCTCTTCCTGAAAGGTATGGATACGGAAGTCGGATTTCCACATCGGGAAACGGTTTGGGTAGTGCTGTACCTGCTTGCCGTCTTTGATGTCGAACCCTTCGGTGAACTTCAGCGATTTAATCTCTTTGAGCGTGAAGTCGATAGCGTAAAAGCGGCCATCTTGCCGGGCCCGTTGAGGAAAGCGTTCTGCGACATCCGTCACGCGATCCAGATAGTGGTCGTGCAGGACGATAAGCGCGTTATCTTTAGTGAGCACCAGATCCTGTTCCAGATAATCGGCCCCCTGAGCGTAGGCCATCGCTTTGGCGGGGAGCGAATGTTCAGGCAGATAGCCGCTGGCGCCGCGATGGGCGATCACAATCTTGTCGGTTGAGGAAACCGAGGTACCGGCGTGACTCGAAACACTAAAGGATACAGAGAGCGCGAGGGCGGCGAGCAGGGATGTTGCGGTAACGTTCATGCGATCAAACCTCTTTCTGTTAAGAGAAGGCGGCGTCATCAGGACGCCGCCAGAGGGAGGCTGACGAGCGCGGGTTAAGCGCGATGGGCTAATTCAGCCTTATGCTTTTTCTCATTCAGCATAACAATAACCAGCAGAAGTACCGCCAGAATACTGCCGCCGATCATCACCATAAAGCCGCCGTCCCAACCGAAGAAATCCACGGTGTAGCCGACGATGGCGCTGGCCGCAACGGAGCCGCCGAGGTAGCCGAACAGGCCGGTGAAGCCCGCCGCCGTCCCTGCCGCTTTCTTCGGCGCCAGCTCCAGCGCGTGCAGACCGATGAGCATCACCGGGCCGTAAATCAGGAAGCCGATAACGATCATACAGGTCATATCCACGCCCGGATTACCGGCCGGGTTCATCCAATACACGATGGTCGCAATGGTGACCAACGTCATAAAGAACACGCCCGTTGCGCCGCGGTTGCCTTTAAACACTTTATCGGACATCCAGCCGCACAGCAGCGTGCCCGGAATGCCGGCGTATTCGTACAGGAAGTAAGCCCAGGAGGATTTATCCAGCGCGAAATGTTTAACTTCTTTCAGGTAGGTCGGTGACCAGTCGAGGATGCCGTAACGCAGCAGGTAAACGAAGACGTTGGCGATAGCGATATACCACAGCAGCTTGTTTGGGAAAACGTACTGCATGAAGATCTGTTTCGCCGTCAGTTCTTCTTCCGCTTTTTCATTGTAATCAACCGGATAATCGTTCTTGTACTCTTCGATTGGCGGCAGGCCGCAGGATTGCGGTGTGTCACGCATCAGGGCAAACGCAATCAGCGCAACCAGGATGGCGGCGAAGGCCGGCATATAGAGGGCGGCTTTCCAGTCGTTGAACCACGCCATGCCCAGCAGGAACAGCAGCGGTGGAATACCGCCCCCGACGTTGTGGGCGCAGTTCCAGATGGAGACGATCCCGCCACGCTCTTTCTGTGACCACCAGTGAACCATGGTGCGTCCGCACGGCGGCCATCCCATCCCCTGAAACCAGCCGCACAGGAACAGCAGGACGAACATAATCGCGATGCTGGATGTCGCCCACGGCACAAAGCCCATGAACAGCATCACGGAGGCGGCCAGAATCAGACCCGCAGGAAGAAATACGCGTGGGTTGGAGCGGTCAGATACCGAGCCCATGATGAATTTGGAAAAGCCGTAGGCGATAGAAATCCCCGACAGTGCGAAACCCAGATCGCCGCGGGAGAATCCCTGCTCGATCAGGTAAGGCATGGCTAATGCAAAGTTTTTACGGACCAGATAATAGGCGGCGTAGCCGAAAAAGATCCCCATGAAGATCTGCCAGCGCAGGCGACGGTAGAGGGGATCGACACGATCCTGTGATACGCGGGGCTGGTGGGCTGCGGGCCTGAAAATACTCAGCATAGATATCTCCAATGCGAAAAAAAACGATAACTTTTTTGTTCTATTACGAACGTTATTGTAGGGGGTTAGCGTGGAAATGGCTGTGATTCATCACGCTAATGTTACGGTTTTATGAAGCTGTGACGATTTTTGTGTGCATGTTAACAGAATAGGAAAATTCGACAGTGCGCTTTTAGTGAGTTGAATCACATTTATCGTTTTTGAACCCTTCTTTATTTTCGTTTTGTGTTCGTTTTTGCTCTTTATCAAACATTGACCCGTCTTTTTGTGTCCCAATAGCAACATGTAGGCCGTCCGCCTGGAGCGAGAAGATGATGCAAAACACGGGGAACTGGCGTGAAACGGATGTGGTTGTCATCGGCGGTGGCGCGACGGGCGCAGGTACGGCACGGGATTGCGCCCTGCGCGGACTGCGCTGTCTGTTGCTTGAACGTTATGATATTGCGACCGGGGCGACCGGACGTAACCACGGTTTACTGCACAGCGGCGCCCGCTATGCGGTGACTGACGGCGAATCTGCCCGCGAATGTATTGAAGAAAACCGGATTCTGCGGCGCATCGCCCGCCACTGCATTGAGCCAACCGATGGCCTGTTTATTACGTTGCCGGAAGACGATCTCGGCTGGCAGGCGCAGTTTATTACCGCCTGCCAGCAGGCGGGGATTCGCGCACAGGCGATAGATCCGCAGGAAGCGCTGCGTTTGGAGCCCGCCGCAAACCCGGCGCTGATTGGCGCGGTACGTGTGCCGGATGGTTCCGTCGATCCTTTTCGGCTGACGGCCGCCAATATGATCGATGCCTGCGAGCACGGGGCGGAAGTGCTCACCTATCATGAGGTTATCGGGCTGATTCGACAAGGCGACCGTATTACCGGCGTGCGCGTTTTCGACCATAAAAACGGCGTGGAAACAGAAATCTACGCGCAGGTCGTGGTGAATGCCGGGGGGATCTGGGGACAACGCATTGCGGAATATGCCGATCTGCGTGTGCGCATGTTTCCGGCGAAAGGCGCGCTGCTGATTCTTGGACACCGCATCAACAATATGGTGATCAACCGCTGCCGGAAACCGGCGGATGCCGATATTCTGGTGCCGGGCGATACGATTTCGCTGATTGGCACCACCTCAACCCACATCGACTACGATCAAATCGACAATATGCTGGTGACGCCTGCCGAGGTGGAAACGCTGATGCGGGAAGGGTCCCGGCTAGCGCCTGGACTTGCGAGTACGCGCATTCTCCGCGCTTATGCGGGCGTCCGGCCGCTGGTGGCCAACGATAGTGACCCCAGTGGGCGCAGCGTGAGTCGCGGCATTGTGCTGCTCGACCATGCCAGCCGCGACGGGCTGGAGGGGTTTATTACCATTACCGGCGGCAAGCTGATGACCTATCGCCTGATGGCGGAGTGGGTGACCGATACCGTCTGCAAAAAGCTGGGTCATGATGTGGCCTGCTCGACGGCACAAACGCCTCTGCCCGGTTCTGAATCGCTGGCGGAGATGAAAACTCCCCCTCACGCCCTGTCAGCTTATGCTGCGGCCAAACCGCTCTCTGCGCCGCTGCGCGGTTCGGCGATTTATCGCCACGGCAAACGCGCCGGGCGATTACTTTCCGGTGAACGGCTGGATGGCAGCCTGGTGTGCGAGTGTGAGGCCGTGACGGCGGGTGAAGTGCGCTACGCCGTGGCGTCATTGCAGGTCAATAACCTGATTGATTTACGTCGTCGCACGCGTGTTGGCATGGGCACCTGTCAGGGGGAGCTGTGCGCCTGCCGCGCGGCGGGGCTACTGTGCCGTCTGGGCACCACGACGCCGGAGCAGTCGTTCACACAACTTAGCCAGTTTTTGAACGAACGCTGGAAAGGTATCCGTCCGGTTGTCTGGGGGAATGCGCTGCGCGAAAGTGAATTTACCCGTTGGGTTTATCAGGGGCTGTGCGGCTTGACGGACAACGACAGACAGGAGGATCGTCATGCGCTATGACGTTGTCATTATCGGCGGAGGGCTGGCGGGACTAACCTGCGGCATTCGCTTAGCGGAGCAGGGAAAACGCTGCGCGATTGTCAGTGCCGGGCAGAATGCGCTGCATTTTGCCTCCGGCGCGCTGGATTTACTCTCCTATCTACCCGACGGACAGTCCGTCGACCAACCACTCGCGGCACTAGAGGAACTGGCGCGTCAGGCGCCTCATCATCCTTATTCCCGCATGGGTGCGGCGACGGTCGCGGCGTTGTTATCGCAGGCCGAGGCGCTGTTGGCGCGCAGCCATCTTTCCCTACAGGGGAGCTACCAGCGCAACCACTGGCGTATGACGCCGCTAGGCAAGTTTCGCCCGTGTTGGCTCAGCCCGGTTGAAGGCGTGACGCGCGGTCTGCCGGATTCCGGTTTTGGCGCCAATCCGCTGATTGTCGGTATTGAGGGTTTTCTGGATTTTCAACCGCGCATAGTTAGCGGCCTGCTTCAGGAGCAGGGCATTGCGGCACGCAGTGATGAACTGAAGCTGCCCGTGCTTGATGCGCTGCGCCAGAATCCCAGCGAGTTCCGGGCGGTGAATATCGCTCGTGTACTCGATCGCGCGGAAAACCGCTCCGCATTGATCGCCGAACTGTCACTCTTGGCCAGCGGCAACGACGCTATCATCATGCCCGCCTGTCTGGGGCTGGATAGCCCGGACATTGTGGATGCATTACGCAATGCGCTGGGCAAGCCGGTGCGGTTATTACCTACGCTGCCGCCGTCATTATTGGGGTTACGATTGCATCAGGCGCTGTCTTCGCGTTTCCGCCAGTTGGGAGGCATGGTCATGCCGGGGGATCGCGTGGTACGGGGTTCGCTGCTGCCGAAGAAGGTTGCAGTCTATAGCCAGCATCATCGTGATATTCCGCTTCAGGCGCAGCATGTTGTGCTGGCGAGCGGCAGTTTCTTTAGCAACGGGCTTGTCTCACAGTTTGATCGCGTGGCCGAGCCGGTTTTTGGGCTGGACGTTCGCTTTGCCGAACGACGTGAAGATTGGAGCCATCAGGATGTTTTTGCACCGCAGCCTTATATGCAATTTGGCGTTGTGACCGATGAACGCCTGCATCCGCGTATCGGCGGCGAAACGGTTGACACGCTGTATGCCATTGGTGCGGTCTTGGAAGGGTTCGATCCCATCGCACAGGGATGTGGGGCCGGCGTTTCCTTGCTGAGCGCCCTCTATGTCGCCGAACAGATTCTGAAGGAGGCTAACGCGTGAGCCTGCTTAGCGATGACCGTTTTGAAGACTGTATAAAATGTACGGTCTGTACCACATATTGCCCGGTTTCGCGCGTCAATCCGCTATACCCTGGTCCGAAACAGGCGGGGCCGGATGGTGAACGCCTGCGGCGCAAAGATCCGGCGCTGTATGATGACGCGCTAAAGTACTGCACTAACTGTAAGCGCTGTGAAGTGGCATGTCCGTCGGACGTTAACATCGGCGATATTATCCAGCGCGCGAAAGCGACGCACGGCGCTCATAAGCCGACATTGCGCGATGCGATTTTAAGTCATACCGATTTTATGGGGACCGTTGCCACGCCGTTCGCGCCGTTGGTGAATACGGCGACCAGCCTGAAACCGGTGCGTCAACTGCTGGATAAAGCGTTGAAAATCGACCATCGGCGCCAATTGCCGAAATATTCGTTAGGCACCTTCCGGCGCTGGTATCGCCAGCAGGCTGCAAAGCAACAGACTTACGATGAGCAGGTGGCTTATTTCCACGGCTGCTATGTGAATTACAACCATCCGCAATTGGGTAAAGATTTGATTCGGGTGTTTAACGCAATGGGGATTGGCGTCCAACTGCTGAGTAAAGAGAAGTGTTGCGGTGTGCCGCTGATTGCCAATGGTTTTCACGACAGGGCGAGGAAGCAGGCGCGCGTCAATATCCGCTCGCTGGATGAGGCCATCAATCAAAAATCGATACCGGTGGTGGCGACGTCATCCAGTTGCACGTTTACCTTACGTGATGAATACCCGCACCTGCTGGGCGTGGATAACGGCCACGTGCGCGATGGCATCGAACTGGTGACGCGCCAGCTCTACCGCCTGCTGGAAGAGGAAGGGAGAACGCTGCCGCTGCGCGAACTGCCGCTGCGGGTGGCGTACCACACGCCTTGCCATCTGGAGCGCATGGGCTGGACGGCGTATACCCTGGCGCTGTTGCAACGTATTCCCGGTTTAGAGCTGGTGGTGCTGGATTCCCAATGTTGCGGCATCGCGGGTACTTACGGTTTTAAAAGCGAGAATTACGCCATCTCGCAGGGGATTGGCGCGCCGCTGTTCCGCCAGATTGAAGAGAGCGGGGCGGATGTCGTAGTCACGGATTGCGAAACTTGTAAATGGCAGATAGAGATGTCGACCAGCAAACGGTGTGAGCACCCGATCACCCTGCTGGCTAGGGCATTGGCGCAGTCAGAGTAACAAACAGTAGGGGAGTAAAACGGGTAATGCTGGCCACTTAATCCTTATTTTAGAGAAACACGGGGATGAGGTTCCCGCAGGGACACCTCGCCCCGTGGTCGCTCCGCGTCTCCCGGTTCTTAAACGATCAACACTAAGCAAAATGGGCCGTTCTTCCTTCCGTATTGAGAATAAGAATTTATCGCAAAAAGAACTTTACAAGTGCAAATGATAATGATTATTATTGCTATGCGTTCCGGGGAACGGCGTCATGCGCCTCTGTTAATGAGGCCGGGTTTAATCATGAATGGTTAATGCCATGTACGACAATCCGGTTTCCCTGTGAAGGCACGACATTGCTCACATTGCTTCCAGTATTATTTAGCCAGCTCGGGTGCTGGCTTTTTTTTTTGCCTTACGTACCGTTCTCTTCCTCATCCCGTTCTGATTTTTCGAACAGCGCGTTGAGTTTTTTGCGCTATCTTATTTCCCGCCACCCGGTAGACTTTCTTTATCAGAAACGCGGGAGACAAAAACATGCTCTACTTACGTAAAGCGCAAGATCGTGGGCACGCCAATCACGGCTGGCTCGACAGCTGGCACACGTTTTCATTCGCCGATTATTATGATCCTCACTTTATGGGGTTTTCGGCGCTGCGCGTCATTAATGAAGACTATATTGAAGGCGGGCAGGGCTTTGGCACGCATCCTCACAAAGACATGGAAATTCTGACTTATGTGTTGTCCGGCGTGATTGAACATCAGGACAGCATGGGGAATAAAGAGCAGGTGCCAGCGGGTGAATTCCAGATTATGAGCGCGGGTACGGGCATTCGTCATTCCGAGTACAACGCCAGTCAGGACGAACAGCTGCACCTGTATCAAATCTGGATTATTCCGGAGAAAACCGGGCTGACGCCGCGCTACGAGCAGAAACGCTTCGATGTGCCGCAAGGGCGTCAACTGGTGCTGTCCCCGGATGCACGCGAAGGGTCGTTGAAAGTCTTTCAGGATATGACGCTGTGGCGTTGGGCGCTGAACGCGCAGGAGCAGTCGATGTATTCGATTCAGGCCGATCGTCGCGTTTGGATTCAGGTCGTGCGCGGTACGGTAGAGATTAACGGTCAGAAAGCGCAAACCAGCGATGCTTTCGCCATCTGGGATGAAACGGCGCTTTCCGTGCTGGCCAGCGAGGACAGCGAAATCCTGCTGTTTGATTTGCCGCCGGTATAACGGCCGTCAAACGCTAGTGAAGAAGCCCGCGGAGGAAATGACGCGGGTTTTTACATTTCTAAATGCCTGAGGCTATCATTCAGTTTCTGGCCTTTTGCCTTTACTTTTCTTTCTTTACACTTTTTTTGCTAGACTTAGCGTACTGTTTTTCAGGGCATTTTTAGTCGACGATGAAGAAAAAAAGACCCGTTCTCCAGGATGTTGCCGACCGTGTAGGCATTACCAAAATGACGGTAAGCCGCTATCTGCGCAACCCCGCGCAGGTCTCTGCGGCGTTGCAGGAAAAAATCGCCATTGCGCTGGATGAGCTAGGCTATATCCCTAATCTGGCGCCGAATATGCTCGCCAGTTCCACCAGCCGGGCGATCGGCGTGTTGCTGCCGTCGCTGACCAATCAGGTTTTTGCCGAGGTGCTGCGCGGCATCGAACGCACGGCGGAGGCGCATGGCTATCAGACCATGCTGGCGCACTACGGCTATCATCCTGAAAAAGAAGAACAACGTCTGACGTCGTTGCTGTCGTATCACATTGACGGGCTTATTTTGGCCGAACGCACCCACACGCCGCGCACCCGACAGATGCTGGATGTTGCCGGCATTCCGGTGGTGGAGCTGATGGATTCCGTTTCTTCCTGTCTGGATATGGCGGTGGGATTTGATAACGTTGAAGCGGCGCGTCAGATGACGCTGCGCATGGTGGCGCGGGGGAATCGTCATATTGTTTATCTCGGCGCGCGGCTGGATGAACGAACGCTGATGCGTTGCCGGGGTTATGAACAGGCGATGTGGGAAAGCGGACTGAAGAGCTATTGTGTCATGAACGAGCGCGCCTCTTCCTATTCGCTTGGCGGTGAACTGCTGCGCCAGACGCAGGCGGAATACCCACAGGTTGACAGCGTATTTTGCACCAATGACGATCTGGCCGTTGGTGCGATATTCGAATGTCAGCGGCAAGGACTACGTGTGCCGGACGATATCGGCGTGGCTGGCTTCCACGGGCACGACATCGGGCAGGCCATGGTGCCGAAACTCGCCAGCGTACTAACGCCGCGTGAACACATGGGGCGCATCGGCACCGAGCGTTTGTTGGCTCGCTTGCGGGGCGAGCCGGTCGAGCAGGACATGATCGATGTCGGTTTTACCGTACTGGACGGCGAAAGCCTTTAAGCGGTTGCATTAGGCTGCCGCGCGTAGTGCTTCAATGCAGCGCTGAACGACCTCTTCCCGGGTGCCGTCAATATCGACCTTCAGTACGTCGGGTTCGTCGCTGCCCGGCTCTTCCAGCGCGTCGAACTGGCTTTTCAGCAGTTCCGTCGGCATAAAGTGCCCGGCTCTGGCTCTGTGGCGTTCCAGAACCAGTTCAAAGCTGCCTTTCAAATAGAGGAATACCATTTTTTCGTTCCCTTCGCGCAGACGGTCGCGATAACGCTTTTTCAGCGCGGAACAGACAATAATGCCGGTCTCGTTTTTGTGCGCCAGGCTGTAGGCGGCATCGTTAAGTCGTTCCAGCCATGGGGCGCGATCGTCGTCGTTCAGCGGTGTGCCGCTGGCCATTTTTTGAATATTGGCGCGCGGATGCAGATCGTCGCCGTCAATAAATTTTGCCTGAATGGCGCGGCCTAGCTCAGCGCCAACTGAAGATTTACCGCTGCCTGACACGCCCATCAGAATAATGCTTCGACCTGACATAATTTGATCTCTATCCCAAACTGTAAATTAAATGATACTTAATGGTTCCAGACTTTAACATGTTACCCGTATCATGTTACCGGTATCAAATGATGATGTGATACATCTCACAAACAATCAGCCAATCCAGAACCGGATGCCCTAAAGAGATTATTAACCATGACAGAAATAACATCCGCCTATAGCGCCAGTGTGCTATTAACCATCGCCGCGGGCGCAGTCGCACTGTTACTGGTGCTGATCATGCGTTTTCGCGTCCATGCCTTTCTTGCGCTGACGCTGGTGAGCCTGATCACCGCGCTGGCGACGAAAACCCCTTTTGAGAAACTCGTGCCGACGTTGCTCAGCGGTTTCGGCAGCACGTTAGCCTCTGTTGCCCTGTTGGTTGGTCTGGGCGCCATGATTGGCCGTTTGCTGGAAGTCACCGGCGGCGCGAAGGTTTTGGCTGACACGCTGATCAACAAGTTCGGTGAGCAGCGAGCTCCCTTTGCGCTCGGTATCGCTTCACTGCTGTTTGGCTTCCCGATCTTCTTTGACGCGGGTCTGGTTGTCATGTTGCCGATTATTTTCAGCGTAGCAAAACGCTTTGGCGGTTCGACATTAAAATATGCCTTTCCCGCTGCGGGCGCTTTTGCTGCGATGCACGCGTTGGTGCCGCCGCATCCCGGCCCGGTTGCAGCCAGTGATTTACTGGGTGCCAATATCGGCCTGTTAGTGATTATCGGTGGCCTTATTGCGTTACCTACCTGGTATTTCGGCGGTTACCTCTATGGGTTATACGCAGGGAAAAAATTCGACGTCAAGCTGCCTTCAAGTTTCTTGTCTTCCGTTGATACCGACCCGACAGCGCAACCGCCTCGTTTTACTGTCGTACTGAGTATTTTGCTATTACCGCTGGTACTGATTTTTCTGGATACCGGACTGAACACGTTAACGGTAATGGGAATTGTTAGCGGTGATAGTGGGCTGGTGCAGTTCCTGCGCATGTTAGGAAAAACGCCGGTTGCGTTGCTCATCACCGTGTTTTTTGCCTTGATGATCTTCAGTGGTCGGCAAAGTCGCGATCATTTGGAGAAGATATGTGATGGTGCCTTGGGACCCATCTGCTCGATTATTCTGGTGACGGGGGCGGGCGGGATGTTCGGCGGCGTTCTGCGCGCCAGCGGCATTGGCGATGCGCTGTCGGGCGCGCTGGCGGATACCGGTATGCCGGTGATTGTCGCGGCGTTTGTGGTATCAACTGCACTGCGTGTCGCACAGGGCTCCGCCACGGTGGCACTGACCACGACGGCGGCGTTGATGGCGCCTGCGGTGGCGGTGACGCCCGGCCTCAGCCAGTTCGATCTTTGCTTTATCGTCGTGGCGATTGCCGGCGGGGCGACGGTGCTATCGCATGTGAACGATTCGGGCTTCTGGCTCGTGAGCCGCTTCCTCGAAATGGATGAAAAAACGACCCTGAAAACCTGGACGGTGATGGAAACGCTACTCGGCACCATCGCGTTCCTGATTGCGTTAGTGGGGAGTATTTTCCTCTGACAAGGGAAGGTTTTGACATTAATCCGGCGTAAAAATTATGCAGCGGTGATCATGAGCACCGAGTGAGCGGCATGGATGCCGCGAAAGCCAGTGCCGCATCGGGAACGCGTCACTGGCGGCTCGAAAAGTGGTCATGAACGCCGATGGCACCGCGTAGCGGCATGATTTAGCCGGAAGCCTGGGTTCGCAGGGCTACGGCGTAGCACAGACATTACGGTATTATCGCGCACGAAACCGTCTCTTAGTCGGCATAAAAATGTGACTAAGAACAGGGGCAACGACGCAGCTATAACTTCATATAAGCGCGCACGCCATCCAGGAACATCTGCGTCGACAGCATGACCAGAATCAGCCCCATCAACTTCTCCAGCGCGCTCACGCCTTTTTCACCCAGCAAACGCAAGAACACATCGGACATCAGCAGGATGATGAAGGAGATACCCCAGGCGATGAACAGCGCCAGCGTCAGGTGCGACAACTGGTCGGGATACTGATGGGACAGCAGCATCAGCGCGGCGAGAAGCGAAGGCCCCGCCACCAGTGGGATCGCCATTGGCACCAGAAACGGTTCTTCGCCGGCCGGCAGACCGCTGCTGTGGCCTTCCTGCGAGGGGAAAATCATCCGAATTGCGATAAGAAACAGTATGATACCGCCGGAAATGGACACGGTTTCGGTACGCAGATTCAGGAACGCCAGAATACGCTCACCGGCGAACAGGAAAATCAGCATCAACCCTAACGCGATCAGCATTTCACGGATCAGCACCACGCGCCGGCGCTTCGGATCGAGGTGTTTGAGCACGGACATAAAGATAGGCAGGTTGCCGAGCGGGTCCATAATGAGCAACAGCAGCACCGTTGCGGAAATCATTTCTGTCATGTTGGTGTTTTACTCCTGTCATCCGGCGTCAGGGGGGATGATATTAGAATGACTGCTGAAAAATGCCGTACTATCGAATAAATTCACTTGCGACTTTATGTACATTTTGTATGGTTGAACAACGCGATACTTTACAGGTTTACGGCACGACACGCGCAACCGCTATGGCAGAAAACTGAGCGCTATCGACGTCAGCCAGAATTTTTTTGTTACCCCCCAAGCAGGACAGTTACCATGAAAAATGTTGGTTTTATTGGCTGGCGCGGTATGGTCGGTTCGGTTCTTATGCAGCGTATGGTGGAAGAACGCGATTTTGATGCCATCCGCCCGGTTTTCTTTTCGACGTCTCAGCATGGCGAAGCCGCTCCGACGTTGGGCGGCCATCAGGGCGTGTTGCAGGACGCGTATAATATTGAAGCCCTGCGTGCGCTGGACATCATCATTACCTGTCAGGGCGGCGATTATACCAATGAAGTCTACCCAAAGCTGCGTGAAAGTGGCTGGCAGGGCTATTGGATCGACGCGGCATCCTCACTGCGGATGAAAGATGACGCGATTATTATTCTGGATCCGGTTAACCACGCGGTAATTCAACAGGGGCTGGATAACGGCATCAAAACCTTTGCCGGCGGCAACTGCACGGTCAGCCTGATGTTGATGTCGTTGGGCGGTCTGTTCGCTAACAATCTGGTGGAGTGGGTTTCCGTGGCGACGTATCAGGCGGCTTCTGGCGGCGGCGCGCGCCACATGCGTGAACTGCTGACCCAAATGGGCGCATTGCACGGTGAAGTAGCGCAAGCGCTACAGAATCCGGCTTCCGCCATTCTGGATATCGAGCGTCAAGTCACGGCATTGACCCGTAGCGGTTTGCTGCCGACGGACAACTTCGGCGTGCCGTTGGCGGGCAGCCTGATCCCGTGGATCGACAAACAGCTGGATAACGGTCAGAGCCGCGAAGAGTGGAAAGGTCAGGCGGAAACCAACAAGATCCTTGGCACCAGCAGCGTGATCCCGGTTGACGGCCTCTGCGTGCGCGTCGGCGCTCTGCGTTGCCACAGTCAGGCCTTCACGATCAAACTGAAGAAAGACGTGGCGCTGCCGGAGATCGAACAACTGCTGGCGACCCACAACGACTGGGTGAAAGTGGTGCCGAACGATCGTGACATCACCATGCGCGAGCTGACGCCTGCCGCGGTAACCGGCACGCTCTCCACGCCGGTGGGGCGTTTGCGTAAGCTGAACATGGGGCCGGAATACCTGTCCGCCTTTACGGTCGGCGATCAGCTGCTGTGGGGGGCCGCTGAACCGCTGCGCCGTATGCTGCGCATCCTGCTGTAATTCTCCTGCTTGTCTGGCGCAACACCGGTGGGTGTTGCGCCTGTTTCTAAGTTCGAACGCCCGCTGTGAGTGACCTCTTCGGCAATGCGCCTCATTGACGCTTTCCGCCCTATCTCGATTCTGGATAATCCGGTATCGTATTTTTTGATGAAATTAACGCCCCGTCGCTGTCTGGCGATAATAAATAAATCTATAATATTGGGTATTAAGTGCATTTTTATGAGATAACTCACAATATGATGGATTTATCCATGAAGAAGCCTGATGAGGTTGTCAAATTGCTTTGTGAGCGACTGCGCAAGGAGCGGCTGTCACAGCAGATGACGCAGGCAGACGTTGCGGCTCGTTCCGGGATTGGCGTTAACACCGTATCCAACCTGGAATCTGGGCGTAATGTTGGGGTTGGTACTCTGGTTAGAGTCGCGATGGTTCTTGGGCGTGGTAGTGAATTGGCGGCGCTGTTTATGCCTAAGATAGACAGCCTCGATGACTTGCTTCGTTACGAAAAAAACGCCACCCGCCAGCGCATCAAAAGGAGTTCCAGCGATGGTGAGTAAAGTTGATATTTACTACGAGGGCTGGGGAGATTGCTGGCAATGGGGAACATTGGTTTCTTCTACTGTGTTAACCGGTCGTCCGCTGATCATGTTCGAGTACAGTGAGGAGGCCATTCGTCGTGGACTGGAGCTGTCATCCCTGAGATTACCTTTGCGTGGCCCCAGACTGTTCCGGGATTTCCCCTCGCATCAACTGAGCCTGCCGGGGCCTGTTTATGACTCGCTTCCTGACGGTTGGGGCATGTTACTGATGGATCGCCTGTTCAGGCTCCGTGGCCTTAATGCTGCGCGTATCGGTCCGTTGGAACGGCTGACCTATATCGGCAGCAACGCGATGGGAGCGATGTCGTTCGAACCTGCTCAGCCCGAGTTCGCCACGGTAACGGAGGATATTCCGCTCGCCCAATTGTCCTCAGAAGTTCAGGAAGTGCTTGATGGTGAAGGGGGCGTATTTTTGCAACGGCTATTGCAGATGGGAGGATCGCCCCAGGGCGCGAGGCCCAAAGCGCTGCTGTACTGTGCTCCAGGCTCTCGCACTTTCACGACAGCGGCGACCTCCGGTCTGGATGCCTGGTTGTTTAAGTTTCCAGCCAGACACGAACATCCGGAAGTTTGTGCTATAGAGGCCGTCTATGCGCAATGTCTGAGAGAATGTCATATCTCCACGCCAGACACCGACTATTTCGAGTTGCCAAACGGGCAGGCGGCTTTTGCCAGTCGGCGATTTGATCGACAAAACGATTTGCGTATTCCGATGCAAAGTCTGGCTGCTTTCACTGGGGCAAATTACCAGAGCCCCGGTTCCTTGGACTACGCTAATTTTCTGCGCGCAACTCAGCTATGTACCAATGATGTAAGGGAAAAAACTCTGGCATTTGAGCGGGTTGTCTTCAACGTTATTTTCAATAATCGAGACGATCATCCGAAGAATTTTGCTTATATCATGTCATCGTCCGGGAAGTGGCGGTTGGCGCCAGCCTATGATGTCACCTATTGTGAAGGGCCAGGGGGATATCATCAAATGGATGTGATGGGAGAAGCTTTAGACATTTCTCGTGAGCAGCTTCATCGGCTTGGCGTGCAGGAAGCAGATCTGACGTCGTCACAGGTGGATCTCATGATAGAGAAATACGCCGAGGTCGCTGCCGGCTTCACGAACAAAGCCGTCGATCTGTTCCCAGGCTGCATCACCCGGGATACGCTCCGTATTATCCAGACGCGGATCAACGAAAATATTCGTGGCTTACAGAAACGATAAGTTTACGGCGTATCGCAGATTTATGCGGTGTGTCATCTGCGACGCCTTTATCATGCCACGCTATCCAACTGCGCCAGCGCCCGACGGGGGGAGATCAGCGGGACGCGGACTTCGACGCGGGTGAATTGGCCTGCTTCGCTGACCACTGTGATGCCATAGCGGTTACCGTAGCGCGCCTTGATGCGGCGGTCGACCAAGTTCATGCCGAGTCCATCGCCGCCGCTGCGAGGCTGATAAGTGCCGGCATTATCCTCTACCGTTAGTTCCAGCGTATTGGCATGCAGGCGCCCGCTGATATGGATGTGTCCGTTTTCAATCATTTGCGAGGTGCCGTGTTTAATCGCATTTTCAACAATCGGTTGCAGGGAGAATGCCGGTAACCGTGCCTCCCGCAATGCTTCCGGTAGCGAGATTTCTACCGTCAGATGGTCGGCAAAGCGCGCTTTTTCGATTTCAAGATAGGCGTTCACGTGTTCCATCTCGTCATTGAGCGACACTTCATCGTTGCTGCGCTTAAGGTTTTTACGGAAAAACGTCGACAGCGACAGCACTAACTGTCGGGCGTGGTCGGGGTTACGGCGTATGACGGCGGACAGCGTATTCAGCGCGTTGAAGAGAAAATGCGGATTGACCTGTGCGTGTAACAGTTTGATTTCCGACTGTGCCAGCAACTGCTTCTGTTGTTCAAAACGGCCCGTCAGTATCTGTGCCGAAAGCAGGTGAGCGATCCCTTCTCCCAGCGTGCGGTTGATGCTGGAAAACAGCTTATTCTTGGGTTCATACAGCTTGATGGTGCCGACAACACGCTGATCTTCGCCGCGCAGTGGAATGACCAGCGTGGAACCCAGCTTACACTGCGATGAAATCGAGCAGGTGTAAGACACTTCGTTGCCGTCGGCGTATACGACCTGATTCTTGTCAATCGCCCGGTGCGTATGTGATGAGGTGATGGGCGCGCCGACAATGTGGTGATCATCCCCCAGCCCGATGAAGGCCAGCAGCTTGTCGCGATCGGTTATCGCTACCGCGCCTACGCCCAGTTCTTCATACAGGATACGGGCAACGCGCATACTGTTTTGCGGGTTAAACCCCTGACGCAGCGCCCCTTCAGCGCGGGCGGCGATTTGCAGCGCCTTGGCGGAAAACGCGGAGGTGTATTTTTCAAAAATGGCGCGCCGGTCGAGCAGAATGCGCATAAACATGGCGGAGCCGATGGTGTTCGTGATCATCATCGGCAGGGCGATGTCTTGTACCAGTTCGACCGCGTTATCAAACGGACGGGCGACCAGCAGGATGATCGCCATTTGCAAACATTCCGCGACCAGCGCGGTCAGGCCGACGACAACGGGCTGGAACAGCAGGTCGATGCGGTTACGACGTGCCAGATAGCGGTGCAGTAGTCCGCCGATCAAGCCTTCGGCAATGGTTGACAGCATACAGGCTAACGCCGTCATGCCGCCCATCGAATAGCGGTGCAGTCCGCCCGTCAGCCCGACGAGGAAGCCGACGGAAGGACCGCCCAGCATGCCGCCCAACACTGCGCCCGTCGCGCGGGTGTTGGCAATGGAGTCATCGATGTGCAGGCCGAAGTAGGTTCCCATAATGCAGAATACGGAAAAGACCAGATAGCAGACCAGCTTGTGCGGCAGACGGATGGTCACCTGCATGAGCGGAATAAACAGCGGTGTCTTACTAAGCAGATAGGCGATCACCAGATAAACGCACATCTGCTGTAATAGAGAAAGAATCAGATCAACCTGGCTAACCATCATGGGCGGAATCTCATCAGACAAAATCCGCTAAATTGTACTGCTTTTCCCCCACCGACTTCACGCCGGCAAGGATTTTATTTTCTATGAGCGGCTGGCATCGTTGATTTACGCATAGGAGCGCTAGCGGTGAATGCGGTGTTACCTCAATCTTTATTACCGGCGTGAATTAAGTAGGAAGGCGTGGTATTCACCTCGTTCATTTTCAATAAAATATGTCAAACCTTCAGAATATCAATTCACTATCACACGTAGAACATCAAATATTGATTATTGTTATACAATTTTATCCTGTCTGATGCGGCAGAATATATTGTTTTATCTCCGTTTTTTTCCTTGTGGAATATCCGTGGAAAACGATATTCCACGTCTATTTGATTAACCGTTCGCGTAACCAACTATCGTGGTGCCGAATCAGGGCGAAAGGCGGGGCTAACCGTTGTCTGGTGGCGAGTACGCGTAACGGGATGAGCGGTTTGTGTAAGCCGTTTCTCTGTCGAAAACGGGATAAAAATGATAAGAACGCGGCGGCTTTTTATTATGGCGAATCGATTTTTTAAACAAAAGATGCGGATTATACCGTGTCATCACTTATTCATATAAATATCATCGGAAAAAGTGAACTTATTCTCGGATATTCCTTCGTTCTTTGACTACGCTAAATTGAAGAGGAATTCAGGCGACGGGTTCAAGAACTCTTTCATTGTATTCATTATTTTTATCTATTAGTGCTATTCGTTAGCAAACTAATAACTGATTATTTTTATTGGTCTTTATCGGAAATAAATCATGAAAGAATATAAATACGGCATCAGGCGTTTTTATATAACTTATTTATTTAATTCAAATGGTTAATCAGAGGATGGATACCATGTCTGCCTTATCTGATGCGATTAATTCACTTATTTCCGGGCATTTTGCCGATCCGTTTTCGCTGTTAGGTATGCATCACACTTCCAACGGTCTTGAAGTCCGGGCGTTGCTGCCGGATGCGCAGTCGGTATGGGTGCTTGACGCCAGAAACGGGCGCAGAGTGGTTGAGTTGGAACGCATTGATGAACGGGGTTTTTTTTACAGCGTAGTGCCGCGCCGAAAAAATGCCTTCCGTTATCAATTGGCGGTGACCTGGCATGAAGACTCCGGGGTGGTTGAAGATCCTTACCGCTTTGGACCGCTCTTGCAGGAGATGGATGTTTGGCTGCTGGCGGAAGGCACTCATCTGCGCCCTTATGAACGGCTGGGCGCGCATCTGGAAACGCTGGACGGGATAGAAGGCACGCGCTTTGCCGTTTGGGCGCCGAATGCGCAACGGGTTTCGGTGGTGGGCCAGTTCAATTTCTGGGATGGCCGGCGGCACCCGATGCGGTTGCGTAAGGAAAACGGCATCTGGGAGCTGTTTTTACCCGGCGTACAGGCAGGGCAACTCTATAAATATGAAATGATTGACCGTCAAGGCAGCATTCGGTTGAAGGCCGATCCTTATGCGTTTGAGGCGCAGATGCGTCCGGATACCGCATCGCTGATCACACCGCTGCCTGGGAAAGTCCCGCCCAGCGACGCCCGGCGTGGGGCCAATGACCTGCGTGCGCCGATCGCCATTTATGAAGTTCACCTCGGTTCCTGGCGGCGGCATACGGATAACAATTTCTGGCTGAGCTATCAGGAACTGGCGAATCAACTGATTGATTATGTGAAGTATATGGGGTTCACGCACATTGAGCTGATGCCGGTTAACGAACACCCGTTTGACGGTAGCTGGGGCTATCAGCCGTTGGGGCTGTATGCGCCAACGCGCCGTTTCGGTACGGCAGCGGAGTTCAGGGCATTTGTTGATGCGTTCCATGAGGCGGGCATCAATGTTCTGCTGGACTGGGTGCCGGGACATTTCCCCAGCGACGAATACGGTCTGGCGCAGTTTGACGGCACCGCGCTGTATGAGTACGCCGATCCGCGTGAAGGTTATCATCAGGACTGGAATACGCTGATTTATAACTATGGCCGCCATGAGGTGCGCAACTATCTGGCCGGCAACGCGCTGTTCTGGATGGAACGTTATGGCATTGACGGGCTGCGGGTCGATGCCGTGGCCTCCATGATTTATCGCGACTATAGCCGCAGTGAAGGGCAATGGGTGCCGAATCACTACGGCGGTAAAGAGAATCTCGAAGCCATCGCTTTCCTGCGTTACACCAACCAGATGCTGGGGCATGCCGCGCCCGGGGCGATCACGCTGGCGGAAGAGTCCACCGACTATCCGGGCGTTACGCTGCCGCCCGACTGTAACGGTTTAGGGTTTCACTACAAGTGGAATATGGGCTGGATGCACGACACGCTGGCCTACATGCAGCACGATCCGGTTCACCGCAAATACCATCATGACCTGCTGACATTCGGCATGCTGTATGCCTATAGCGAGAATTTTGTCCTGCCGCTCTCTCACGATGAAGTGGTGCACGGCAAGCGCTCGTTGCTGGATCGCATGCCCGGCGATATCTGGCAGAAGTTTGCCAATTTACGCGCGTATTACGGCTTTATGTGGGCTTATCCCGGCAAGAAGTTGCTGTTTATGGGCGGTGAGTTTGCGCAAGGGCGTGAATGGAACCACGATGCCAGTCTGGACTGGCACCTGTTGGATGAACCGGAAGGCTGGCACCGCGGCGTACAGACGCTGGTGCGCGATCTTAACCATTGTTACCAACAGCAGCCGCCGCTGTATCAGTTGGATTTTCAGCCGCAGGGGTTTGAATGGCTGGTGGTCGACGACCGGGAAAATTCGGTCTTCGCGTTTGTGCGCCGCGATGAACAGGGCAACGAATTACTGGTGGTGAGCAACTTCACGCCGGTTCCCCGCTATGGCTATCGTCTCGGCATCAACCAGCCCGGCGGTTGGCGGGAAATCATCAACACGGATTCTGGTTACTACAACGGCAGCAATCTGGGCAATATCGGGACGGTTTACAGCGAGGAATGGGGCAGCCATCAGCGCCAGCATTCACTTGTTCTGACCCTACCGCCGCTTGCCACGCTGTATCTGGTAAAGGAGGCGTAAATGGCGGCATTGAAGAGGGGGAAACCGAGCCCGCTGGGCGCGAGCTTTGACGGCAACGGCGTGAATTTCGCCCTGTTTTCGGCGGAGGCCGAACGGGTGGAACTGTGTATTTTTGATGCGCGCCAGCAGGAACAACGGATCGCGCTCACCGCGCGCAGCGGTGATATCTGGCATGGCTATCTTCCCGATGCGCAACCGGGGCTACGTTACGGCTTTCGGGTCGATGGGCCGTTTGAGCCGTCGCAAGGTTTACGCTTTAACCCGCATAAGTTGCTGCTCGATCCCTGCGCGCGCCAGTTGGATGGCTGGGTCGTGGATGATGACTGTCTGCAAGGCGGCATCGATCGGCGGGACGAGCGCGACAGCGCTGACATCATGGCGAAGTGTGTCGTCACGGCGGAGGACTACGACTGGCAGGACGATCGCCACCCGAACACCCCCTGGCAGCAGACGGTGATCTACGAAGCGCACGTGCGTGGGCTGACGCAACGGCACTCCGATATTCCCGAAGACATTCGCGGGAGCTACGCGGCGCTGGGGCACCCGGTGATGATTGACTATTTGACTTCGCTGGGCATCACGGCGCTGGAACTGCTGCCGGTACAGCAGCATGCCGATGAGCCGCGACTTCAGCAACGGGGACTGCGTAACTACTGGGGATATAACGTGCTGCTGCCGTTCGCCGTGGATAACGGTTTGGCCACGAGTGACGACGCGCTGAATGAATTCCGCGATGCGGTGAAAGCGCTGCATCGCGCGGGGATCGAGGTCATTCTGGATGTGGTGTTCAACCACAGCGCCGAGCTGGACGTCGAGGGCCCCACGCTGTGCCAGCGCGGCATCGATAACCGCAGCTATTACTGGCTGAATGAAAACGGCGAGTACCATAACTGGACCGGCTGCGGCAATGTGCTGCGCCTGAACCATCCGGCGGTCATTGATTGGGTCATGGACTGCCTGCGCTTCTGGCGCGAGGTCTGCCACGTCGACGGTTTCCGCTTCGATTTGGCGACGGTGCTGGGGCGTACCCCGGATTTTACCGCTTCCGCGCCGCTGCTGTCCGCCATGAAAAACGATAGCCGTTTACAGGGTTGCAAGCTGATTGCCGAACCGTGGGACATCGGGTATGGCGGTTATCAACTGGGTCAGTTCCCCGCGCCGTTCGCCGAATGGAGCGACCGCTATCGTGACGATATGCGCCGTTTTTGGCTGCATGGCGACATTTCTCTTGGCGCGTTTGCCCGCCGCTTCGCCGCGTCCAGCGACATTTTTCAGCAGAATGGCCGCTTTCCTTACGCCTCCGTCAATAAGCTGACGGCGCATGACGGCTTCACGCTGCGCGATCTGGTCAGTTTCAACCATAAACATAACGACGCCAATGGCGAAGACAACCGCGACGGAACGAACAGCAATTTCAGCAATAACCACGGTACGGAAGGGCTGGAGGCCGATGACGCCATCCTCCGGCGCAGGCTTGCCAGTCAGAAAGCGCTGCTGACGACGCTCATTTTGTCGCAGGGAACGCCGATGCTGCTGGCGGGCGATGAGCTGGGCCACAGCCAGCAGGGTAACAACAACGCCTACTGTCAGGACAACGCATTAACCTGGTTGAACTGGGAGCAAGCCAACCGGGAACTGCGCGAGTTCGTCGCCGGGTTGGTCGCGCTGCGCCGTGCGATCCCGGCACTTCAGCAGGCAACGTGGTGGCAGGAAGGGGACGGCGCGGTGCAGTGGCTGAGCCGCGAAGGACAACCGCTGACGCCGCAGCAGTGGGAGCAGGGGGCGCATCAGCTACAGATTCTGCTTTCCGGCCGCTGGCTATTGCTGATTAACGCCAGCCTGGATACCGGCGTGTTCACGCTGCCAGAGGGCCATTGGCAGGTTTCACCACCGTTTGATGAGATGAACTGCCCCGACGCTGGAATGTGGCACGGTCAGGCTCAGGCCGCGTGCGTTTTGGTAAAACAAGCGACCTAAGCGCACGCCATAAGAAGAATCAGGAGATAGCTATGGTGAATAACGATAAGCATGACCCTCTGATGTTGGCACGGCAGCTCCCTTTGAAATCCGTTGCGTTAATTCTGGCGGGAGGCCGCGGAACGCGGTTGAAAGGGCTGACGGCTTTGCGCGCTAAGCCCGCAGTCCACTTTGGCGGCAAATTTCGCATTATCGATTTCGCGCTCTCTAACTGTCTGAACTCCGGCATTCGTCGCATTGGTGTGATCACGCAGTACCAGTCGCATACGCTGGTGCAGCACATTCAGCGCGGCTGGTCGTTTCTTAATGCCGAGATGAACGAGTTTGTTGATTTACTTCCCGCACAGCAGCGGCATGTTACCGATCACTGGTATCGGGGAACGGCGGACGCCATCTATCAGAATCTCGATATTATTCGGCGCTACCGCGCGGAGTATGTGGTGATCCTCGCCGGTGATCACATCTACAAAATGGACTACTCGCGCATGCTCATTGACCACGTGGAGAAGGGGGCGGAATGTACGGTCGCTTGCCTTCCTGTGGCGCTGGAGGAGGCCCACGCCTTTGGCGTAATGAGCGTGGACAAACAGCATCGCATCCTGGATTTCGCCGAAAAGCCGGCGAACCCGACGCCCATGCCGGATTGCCCGGATATGGCGCTCGCGAGCATGGGAATTTACATTTTTAACGCTGACTATCTTTATCAGTTACTGGAAGCCGATCGCAACGCGCCAACGTCCAGCCATGATTTTGGTCAGGATTTGATCCCCAATGTGGTCGCGCAGCGGCAGGCTTGGGCACACCCTTTCAACCTGTCGTGCGTCACGTCAGGCGGAGATGAACACCACTACTGGCGGGATGTCGGCACGCTGGAAGCCTACTGGCGCGCCAATCTCGATCTGGCCTCCGTCACACCACAACTGGATGTTTACGATCAGGATTGGCCCATTCGTTCCGCAATGGAATCGCTGCCGCCGGCCAAATTTGTCCAGGATCGCTCCGGCAGCCACGGTATGACGATGAATTCGCTGGTCTCTGGTGGCTGCATCGTTTCCGGATCCGTTGTCACGCATTCCGTGCTCTTCCCGCGCGTGCGGGTGAATTCGTTTTGCAACATAGATTCGACGGTCATTCTGCCGGATGTCAACGTCGGGCGCTCGTGTCGTCTGCGCCGTTGCGTCATTGACCGCGCCTGCCAACTGCCGGAAGGCATGGTGATTGGTGAAAACGCAGAAGAGGATAGCCGCCGCTTTTATCGTTCAGAAGACGGTATCGTGCTGGTCACGCGGGCCATGTTGGAAAATCTGTAAACGCCATCGGAACACAATGGGAGTAATAATGCGGGTCTTACATGTTTGTTCAGAGCTGTTTCCACTGTTGAAAACCGGAGGGCTTGCGGATGTGGTTGGCGCGTTGCCCGGTGCGCAGACTGCTGCGGGGATGGATGTTCGCGTCATTTTGCCTGCCTTCCCCGATCTGAAAAAGGGAATTGCCAACGTACAGGTTGTGCGTGAGCTGGATACGTTCGCCGGGCGTGTTACCTTGCTGTTCGGGCATTTCAACGGGATCGGTATTTATCTGATCGATGTGCCTGAATTATATGAACGCACGGGTAGCCCTTATCACGATCCGGCGCGTTATGCCTATGCCGATAACTACCTGCGGTTTGCGCTGCTGGGGTGGATGGGGTGTGAAATGGCGTGCGGTCTGGATCACTACTGGCGGCCCGATATTGTTCATGCCCATGATTGGCATGCAGGATTGACCTGTGCCTATCTGGCGGCGCGTCACCGTCCGGCAAAGTCGGTGTTCACCGTTCACAATTTAGCTTATCAAGGGCTGTTTAATGCCCGTCATATGGCGGATCTCCAACTGCCGGGGGATTTCTTTCAGGTTTACGGGCTGGAGTTTTACGGCCAAATCTCCTACCTCAAAGCGGGCTTGTACTATGCTGACCATATCACGACGGTAAGTCCGACCTACGCGCATGAGATTACGCTGCCCGCCTATGGTTACGGGATGGAAGGTTTGTTGAAGACGCGTGAAGAGGAAGGACGGCTGTCCGGCATCCTCAATGGCGTAGACGACGCGATTTGGAGTCCTGAACACGATCCTTTGCTCACCCAACATTACAGCCGTGATGATCTGGCGAAAAAAGCGGAAAACAAGCGTTATCTGCAAACGGCGATGGGGCTGAAGGTGGACGACAAGGCGCTGGTTTTCGCTATCGTCAGCCGCCTGACCAGCCAGAAAGGGCTCGATATCGCGTTAAGCGTGGTGCCAGATCTGTTGGAGCAGGGGGGACAGCTGGTGGTCTTGGGCGCGGGAGATGCCGATTTACAGGAAGGGTTTCTGGCGGCCGCGGCGCAATATCATGGGCAGGTTGGGGTGCAGATTGGTTATCACGAGGCGTTTTCACACCGCATTATCGGCGGGGCGGATGTCATCATGGTGCCCAGCCGGTTTGAGCCCTGCGGGTTGACGCAACTCTATGGGTTGAAATACGGCACGTTGCCGCTGGTGCGTCGTACCGGCGGGTTGGCGGATACGGTGGCAGACTGTTCGCTGGAAAATCTGGCGGATGGTCTGGCAAGTGGATTTGTTTTTAACGACTGTAGCGTGGGATCGCTATCCCGGGCTATTCGCCGTGCCTTTGTGTTGTGGTCCCGGCCAACGCTATGGCGCTATGTACAGCGTCAGGCGATGGCGATGGATTTTGGTTGGCAGGTCTCTGCTCAGGCTTATGGTGCGCTCTATCAACGCTTGTATACCTCCTAGCTTTCTGGCTGCGCGTCATCCGCGTGCAATCTGAAAACGACAGGGTATGAGAACACTCACTTGGGAATGAATATTATGAACTCGCCGTTTATCTATACTTCGCCAACGCTCAGTGTGGAAGCGCTGAAACACTCTATTGCTTACAAGCTGATGTTTGCCGTGGGGAAAGATCCCTCGATTGCGAGTAAGCATGATTGGTTGAACGCCACCCTGCTGGCCGTGCGCGACCGGATGGTAGAACGCTGGCTGCGTTCGAACCGGGCCCAGCTTTCGCAGGATGTACGACAGGTATATTACCTGTCTATGGAATTCCTGCTGGGGCGGACGTTGTCTAACGCGCTGCTGGCGCTGGGGTTGTATGAAGACCTGAAGGCCGCGCTGGACGACATGGGGTTGGAGCTGGACGATCTGTTACAGGAAGAAAACGACCCTGGTCTGGGTAACGGTGGGCTTGGACGGCTGGCAGCCTGCTTCCTGGATTCACTGGCGACGATGGGGTTGCCGGGACGCGGCTACGGGATCCGCTATGAATATGGCATGTTCAAACAGAACATTGTGAACGGCAAGCAGGCGGAATCACCGGACTACTGGTTGGAATACGGTAATGCATGGGAATTCCCGCGTCACAGTACGCGCTATAAAGTGCGCTTTGGCGGGCGTATCCAGCAGGAAGGCAGCAAAGTCCGCTGGCTGGAAACGGAAGAGGTTATTGCGTGCGCCTATGACCAAATTATCCCCGGTTTTGACACGGACGCCACCAATACGCTACGTCTATGGGGCGCGCAGGCCAGTAACGAAATCAATCTGGGTAAATTCAATCAGGGCGACTATTTTGCGGCGGTAGAGGATAAGAACCACTCGGAAAACGTGTCGCGAGTTCTGTATCCTGATGATTCCACCTATTCCGGGCGTGAACTGCGTCTGCGTCAGGAGTATTTTCTGGTGTCCGCCACGGTACAGGATATTCTGAACCGCCACTGGATGATGCATAAGACATACGATAATCTGGCGGAGAAATTTGCCATCCACCTGAACGACACCCACCCGGTGCTGGCGATCCCTGAGTTGATGCGTTTGTTGATCGATGAGCACAAATTCACGTGGATAGATGCGTGGACGGTAGTGAAAAAAGTCTTCTCTTACACCAACCATACGCTGATGCAGGAAGCGCTGGAAACCTGGCCCGTCGATATGCTCGGCAAAATCCTGCCGCGCCATCTGCAATTAATTTTCGAGATTAACGAACATTTTCTGGAGTACGTACAGAAAGAAGTGCCTGATGACAACGATCTGCTGGCGCGTGTTTCCATTATTGATGAAAACAACGGGCGCAAGGTTCGGATGGCATGGTTAGCCGTTATCGCCAGCCATAAGGTCAACGGCGTCTCGGAGCTGCATTCGGATCTGATGGTGCAGTCCCTGTTTGCCGACTTTGCCCGCCTCTTTCCCAATCGGTTCTGCAACAAAACCAACGGCGTGACGCCGCGACGCTGGCTGGCGTTGGCCAACCCGCCGCTTTCAAAACTGTTGGATGACACGATAGGGCAGACCTGGCGTACCGACCTGAGCCAGTTGAGCGAGCTGAAGCAGCATATCGACTATCCGACATTTGTGCAGAAAATCCGCAAAGTGAAGTTAAAGAACAAAGTGCGTTTAGCGAACTACATCGCGGAAAATTTGAATATCGTGGTGAATCCGGAATCGCTGTTTGATGTGCAGATTAAACGTATTCACGAATACAAACGGCAACTGCTGAATGTGTTGCACATCATCACGCTCTATAATCGGCTTAAAGATGACCCGGAGATTGAACGCGTGCCGCGCGTTGCCATCTTTGCGGGCAAGGCGGCATCGGCCTATTACATGGCGAAGCACATCATTAACTTGATCAACGACGTCGCGAAAGTGATCAACAACGATGCGGCATTGCACGATCGGCTGAAAGTGGTCTTCATTCCGAACTATAGCGTGAGTCTGGCACAGCTCATCATTCCGGCGGCGGATCTTTCCGAGCAGATCTCTCTGGCGGGTACGGAAGCCTCCGGCACCAGTAATATGAAATTTGCACTCAATGGCGCGTTGACGATCGGCACGCTGGACGGGGCGAATGTCGAAATGCTGGAGCACATTGGCGAAGAGAATATGTTCATCTTCGGCAATACGGCCGAACAGGTCGACGCGCTGCGGAAGAACGGGTATAACCCACGGCAATATTACGATCAGGACGAAGAGTTGCGCCGGGTGCTGACGCAAATTACCACGGGAGCCTTCAGCCCCGATGATAGCCAACGTTATAGCGATCTGTTTGATTCACTGGTGAATTTTGGCGATTACTACCAGTTGCTGGCAGACTATCGTAGCTATGTGGATACGCAGGATCGGGTTGATGAGCTGTATCTGAACAAGGACGAGTGGGCGCGCTGCGCTATCCAGAATATCGCCAACATGGGCTATTTCTCGTCTGATCGCACCATCGGCGAATATGCAGAAGATATCTGGAATATCAAACCGATACGGTTGTGATGGGTAATAACTTCATCATTACGGATATCGATTGAGGCATGGTGATGGTTTCGTGGGTGGTGGGAATCGGTGTGGCTCTGTAGCAGGAGCCACACCGATTCCGCGCGACTCTATCACTGTTTGCCCAAAGTGCTCAGGCTTGTTGCTTAGGGTGTAATTAACCGTCCCGCCAGTGATGCGTTGAGCCCCTTTCATGGGGCTCGCCCATTGTTTTAACCCGCGTTCGCCATTCTCTGTTGGCGGTAGTTGTCTAACCAGTCGCTGATGCGGTGTTTCTGTTCCTCATTGAGACGCATACCCAGCTTGGTGCGACGCCAGATGACGTCGTCCAGCGTGACAGCCCACTCTTTCTCAACCAGATAGCGCAGTTCCGCTTCATACAGGTCATGACCAAATTCTTCACCCAGATCGCTGATACCATTCACATTTGTCAGGATTAGTTCGCTGTTTGAACCGTAGGTGCGGCTGTAGCGGCGTGCCAGTGATTCAGGCAGATTGAAGCGGCGACGCAGCGCGGCGGCGTAGTCATCACGCGTGCCGGCGATATCACCGCCCGGCAGTACCGCGTCTTTGGTCCAGGCTTTACCCGCCTGCGGATAGTATTTGTGCAGTTTATCCAGCGCGTGCTCGGCCAGCTTCCGATAGGTCGTCAGCTTGCCGCCAAATACGGAAAGCAGGGGAGCCTGACCGTTATCATCATCTACCGACAGCGTGTAATCACGGGTAATCGCCTGCGGAGAATCGGACTCGTCATCACACAGCGGACGCACGCCGGAGTAGGTCCAGACGATGTCGTCACGTGTTAGCTGCTGTTTAAAGTGGTCGTTATACACATCCAACAGGTAGCTGATTTCGTTGTCGTCGATCTGCACATCGTGCGGGTTGCCTTTGTATTCCACGTCCGTCGTGCCGATGATCGAATAGTCATCCTGCCACGGGATCACGAACACAATACGGTGATCTTTGTTTTGCAGAATATACGCCTGCGGCTGGTTATGAACTTTTGGCACCACGATGTGGCTGCCTTTGATCAAACGGATGCCGTAAGGGGATTTCAGTTGCAGACCGTCATCAAAGAATTCTTTCACCCACGGGCCAGTGGCGTTCACCAGACCTTTGGCGCGCCAGGTGAAGGTTTCGCCGGTCAGTGAGTCCACCGCATCCACAATCCACACGCCTTGTTCGCGACGAGCGCGGGTGACTTTGGTGCGAGTACGGACGTCGCCGCCGCGCTTTGTCACTTCCTGCGCGTTTAACACCACCAGACGCGCATCGTCTACCCAGCAGTCCGAATATTCAAAGCCCTGCTTCAGTTCAGGTTTAAGCACGGAGTCGGCGCCGAATTTCAGTCCCTTACTGGCGGGCAGGCTGACACGTTTGCCAATGTTGTCGTACATGAACAGGCCGATACGGATCATCCAGGCCGGACGCAGGTGCGGCTGATGGGGTAAACGAAAGCGCATCGGGAAAATAATGTGCGGCGCCATTTTCAGCAGCGTTTCTCGCTCGGACAGCGCCTCGCTGACTAAGCGAAATTCGTAGTGCTCAAGGTAACGCAGGCCGCCATGAATCAGCTTGGAGCTGGCGGAGGACGTGGCACAGGCAAGATCCTGCGCTTCCAACAACAGGACTGATAGCCCTCGCCCAGCCGCATCTGCGGCGATGCCTGCACCGTTAATTCCGCCGCCGATAACGATGAGATCTTTGGTTTCCACGTTTCTTCCTCCACCCTCGAATAAAGCAAAATGTTCGTTTTCGAGCATTATAATAATCGAAAACAAACAAATCAGCCAATGGTTAACCAAATAAAAACATTTATGCGTGATGGAGGTAACAATATGGTGATAGTTGTCACATTAAAAGAAGGGGTATTGTGGAGGAAGCGATATTCCTCCAGCGAGGAGGAATATCGCATTACCAAAGGGGTCAGCGTTGGCCGTAATAGGCGTCAGGGCCATGTTTTCGGCTGAAATGTTTATCCATCAAATGGCGATCAATAAGGCGCAGACGCGGGTTGATGGAACAGGCGATCCACGCCATTTTTGCGACTTCTTCCATAACGACAGCGTTGTGTACGGCTTCTGTTGCGTTCCTGCCCCAGCAAAAAGGACCGTGCTGATACACAAGGATCCCAGGTGTATGTAAGGGATTATTTTCAGCAATTGTTTCTGCGATCACGACACCGGTATTGTCTTCATAGGCGTGTTCAACTTCTTGTGGCGTGAGTGGGCGAGTACAAAGGATGTCGCCAGCGAAATAGTCTGCGTGCGTCGTTCCCAGCGCAGGAATGGATAGCCCCGCCTGAGCCCACGCGGTTGCATGTGTCGAATGGGTATGCGCAATACCGCCGATTTTCGGGTAACGTTGGTAAAGCGCAAGGTGGGTCGCAGTATCTGATGAAGGACGGTATCGTCCTTCGACAGCATTCCCCAGCATGTCCACGACGACCATATCATCTGCCTGCATCTCGTCATAGGCGACGCCGCTGGGTTTAATGACGATTAACTGGCGCTCGCGATCGATAGCGCTGACGTTGCCCCACGTGTAGGTCACCAGACCATGTCGCGGCAGCGCCATGTTGGCGGTAAACACCTGCTGTTTTAGCGATTTCAGCGATGCGTTCATACGGTCTCCTCCACGGGCAACCCTGCCTGCGCCATTCTTGTTCTGACCCAGTCGCGCGCGGCGGTGACTTCCTTAATAGGATCTTCTGCGCTTTCACTCCACATCTCAATCAGGTACGGGCCGCAATAGCCGCTCTCCCTGAGCGTGGTGAAACATTGCGTGAAATCGACCACGCCTGTACCGAACGGCACGTTTTTAAATACCCCCGGTTTGGTGTCTTTGACGTGTACTGCCACAATGTGGCCTTTCCCCGCCCGTAATTCCATTTGCACGTCGTTATCCCACGCGGACAGGTTGCCGATATCGGGATAGAGTTGAAACCACGGGTTATTCAGGTAGCTGGCATAACCGAGCGCTTTGCTGATGGAGTTCATCAACGGGTAGTCCATGATCTCCATCGCGAGTGTGACCTGTGCCCGGCTCGCCATCTCTACCGCCTGCTGTAAGCCGAGACGAAAACGTGCGCGCGTTGTTTCATTTGCCTGTTGGTAGTAGACGTCATAGCCGGCAAGTTGGATCACACGGATGCCCACATCCTGCGCCAATCGGATGGCTTTCTGCATGATCGACAGTCCCTGATTTCGAATGTCATCCTCCTCCGACCCTAGCGGAAAGCGTCGGTGTGCGCTGAGGCACATTGATGGCACGCGAACACCGCTGACAGCGATGGCGTTGACCAGTTCCAGACGCTGTTCACGGCTCCACGCCAGCCGCGCCAGCCGGCTATCGGTTTCATCTATCGACATTTCGACAAAGTCAAAACCCAGGGCTTTTGTCTGTTGCAGGCGTGCCAGCCAGTCTTCTCCCGGCGGCAAGGCTTTTTCGTAAATACCGAGTGGTACGGCTTTCGTGAGCATGAACTTCCCCTTATCCCCAGAGTTGCGCTATCCGACGTTTAAATTCGCGCGCGGCCTCTACCGGGTCGGATGCGTCGCGAATGCTGCGTCCCGCGATAAAAACATGGATCGGAATACCGGCGAATAAAGGAAGGTCTTCCAGAGCCAGCCCCCCAGTCACGGTGACGTTGAACCCCATCTCGGCAAGGCGCTTGATAGCGTTAATATCCGCCTCGCTCCAGGCAATACCTGCCGCTTGCGCATCGCGGCTGCGATGATAAACAACTTGCTTAATACCGATATCACGCCACGCCTGCGCCTGTTCCCACGTCCAGAAACCGGTGAGTTCGATTTGCACATCGCCGTTGAATTCACGGGCAACATCCAGCGCGCCAGCGGCGGTATTAATATCCGCGCAGCAAATCACCGTGACCCAATCCGCTCTCGCAGCAAAACACATCCGCGATAAAATTTTCCCCGCATCGGCAATTTTGGCATCAGCCAGCACAATCTTATGCGGGTAGAGCGTTTTTAGCTCGCGCACGGCGCGCACGCCTTCTCCCACACACAGGATGGTGCCGACCTCGATAATATCGACTTCTTCGGCAATCAAGCGGGTGGTCTGGAACGCGTCGGCTAACGTCTGGTTATCCAGCGCGACCTGCAACATGGGTAAATGAGACATTAATTAACTCCTTAATCGGCGGTTGCCGTGGTTGAGCGGTCAATTAAATCCAACACATCCTGCTCGGTGCGGCAGGCGCGCAAATGGTCAAAATTGTCCTCGTCTTCGAAGAGATTCACGATCTGCATAATGCCGACCTCCTGATGTGTCGTGGCGTCGACGGCTGCCATCGTGATCAGGATGTCTACCGGGTCGTTGTCTTCATGGTTGAAAGCGAGTGGCGTTTTCAGCGTGACCAGTGAAAAGCCGGTGCGTTTTACCCCCTCCTCCGGGCGGCCATGCGGCATCGCCAAACCGGGAGCGATAACGAAGTAGGGGCCGAATTTTTCCACGCCCTCCAGAATCGCCTGGTAGTAACGCGGCTCGACGACATCGGCGGCAACCAGTAGGTCAACGCCGATTTTTACCGCCGCCTGCCAGCTATCGGCTTCGGCCTGTAAAAGGATGGAATGGTTTTCCGCCAGTGAATCACGTAGTTTCATATCGCCTTCCTTACACGGTGACGGAGAAGGGTTAAGACGGTTTCAAATCTGCGGGAAAGTGCGTTTTGATCACCGCCAGCAGTTTGGGGCCGAAGTCCGCGGCGGAGAGCATATTGCGCACGCCGACGACATATTTATTGCCGCTGACGGTAATCTCATCGGCAACGTGTGTTGAGGCGATAATGATGTCCGCGCTGTTTAGCTCAGCCTTGTATTCACCCACCGCGCAGCTATTCAGGCTATGATCGATTCCCTGCTCGGTTAGAAATTGACCGACTTTCATTTTCATAATCATGGAGCTGCCTTGTCCGCAGCCGCATACCGCCAGAATTCGTACCGTCATGATGATGCCTCCAGAGTTAGTTTATGGGGGTTTCTGCGAGTTTCTTTTCGGCGTCTTCTTCAGCGCGCAACGCCCGGCTGGCAAAGACCATATACGTCAGGGCGATGATGAACACGACGCCCATGAACCACAGCCCGAGCGTCAACCCCTGCATCAGCGGGGGAGCGAGAATGGACCAGTCGGCCATGCCCATCCACGCACTCAGCCCGGTCAGCTTGACGGCCCAGACGCAGCCGAATATTTCGATCATGCCCATTACCAGACAAATCTTCATGGCTGCGCGCCAGCCGCCGAAGTGGTTGGCAAAAACGCCGATGGTGGCATTCGAGAAAAACATGGGGATGAAGCCGGGGATGATCATGATGGGGGAACCGATAGCCAGCAGGATACCGACGGCGATGAGTTGCCCGATAGTGCCCCACATAAATCCCCAAACCACGGCATTAGGGGCAAAGCTATAAATTGCCGCACAATCGATTGCTAACACCGCACCGGGAATGAGGCGCAAAGATATCCCGTTAAAGGCTTCGGAAAGCTCAGCAACGAACATCCTTACGCCCTGAACGATGATGAAAATCGCAACGGCGAATTGGAAACCCGTCTGGAGAATGTAGACCGACCAGTGTGTCTTACCGGCCATTTGCTGCACGGTATCCAGCCCGAAAGACAGTAGGATGGCGCCAAAGAAGACGGTCATGACGATGGCGGTTGAGACAATATTGTCATGAAAGATGTTCAGCCAGCCGGGTAGTTTCAGATCTTCCACGCTCTCTTCCTTTTTGCCTAGATAGGGGGCGAGCTTGTAGGCGAGCCAGGAAGCGAACTGCTGTTGGTGACCGATGGAAAAACCACAGCCATCGGTGACGGCCTGAGTGGGTTTATACATCATGTTGGATGTAATGCCCCAATAGAGAGAAACCAGTACGGCGGAGCAGATGATGGTCGTCCACATTGGGTAGCCGAGCAGGTACAGGAACACGGCGAGCAACCCAGCCTGCTGAAACATGATGTGCCCGGTGAGCATAATGGTGCGGATACCGGTGAAACGTCGTAGCAGGACATAAAGGATATTCAGCGCCAGTGCCAGCAGGACGGCATATCCCACCCAGCTATAGGCATCGCCCATGCGCTCTATCGTCGCCATCATTGAGGCATAGGTATCCGATATTGCACCGTTAATGCCGTAAACGGACGACATTTTGGCGACAACGGGTTTAAACGTGCCAGTCAGGATGCCCGACCCCGCCTGGAGTAGCATAAAACCGATGATTGTTTTGATGGTGCCTTTAATGATCACCGTGGCACTTTTACGCAGCAGCAGGTAGCCAATCATGGTGACAAGCCCCAGTAGCAGCGGAGCATTGGTCATTACCTGATTAAAGAATATCGTGAAGAGGGTATAGAAAATTTCCATAAGCACTCCGTTCTGCTTTAGGTCACGCTGTTACACGGCAATGCGATGACGATGAGTGGCTGTCACACTCTTGCGAGCAGACATTTTTACGAATCCCCATCACTCTATCAATCACAAATTATCATAAAAAGATTTTTATTGATTATTTGTGAGAGCCTTCGCAATTCTCTTTTTCATTCCTCCTTTCGGTAAGAATGTGAAACGTTATTTTATTTTTGTCATTAAAATCAATATATTAATTGTTTTTGTTCGAATGTTTTTGTTTTTTTATGCTATCGATAGGTGAAAATAAAAAAGCTTTTTTGTCAAAACGACAATTGATAGCATGATTATCACATGGTATTTTCAATTTAATTAATCATGAAATTGTCATATTTTGATGTTTTGTGATGCATTCATCTAATGAACGACTCGACTGACGAATGAGGTTTACACGATGAGTAAAATTGAGAGCATTACCCGTGAGTCATGGATCCTGAATACGTTCCCGGAGTGGGGAACCTGGCTGAATGAAGAAATCGAACAGGAGCAAGTGGTACCCGGCTCGTTTGCCATGTGGTGGTTGGGGTGCACCGGCATTTGGCTAAAGTCAGAAGGAGGGGCGAACCTGTGCGTCGATTTTTGGTGCGGCACCGGCAAGCAAAGCCATGCCAATCCGCTGATGAAAGCAGGGCACCAGATGCAGCGCATGGCGGGGGTGAGGCAACTACAGCCCAATTTACGCACGACGCCGTTTGTACTCGATCCCTTCGCGATTCGACAGATTGATGCCGTTCTGGCTACGCACGATCACAATGACCATATCGACGTGAACGTGGCCGCCGCCGTCATGAAGAACTGTGATAGTCATGTCCCGTTCATCGGCCCGGAAAGCTGCGTCAATCTGTGGATTGGTTGGGGAGTGCCGCGCGAGCGTTGCGTTATCGTCAAGCCGGGAGATGTGTTGACCATCAACGATGTGGAAATCCACGCGCTTGATGCCTTTGATCGCACCGCGCTCATCACTCTGCCGGTAGAGGAAAAAGCGGCGGGTGTCCTGCCGGATGGCATGGACAAGCGTGCCGTCAACTACCTCTTTAAAACGCCGGGCGGCAATCTGTATCACAGCGGTGATTCACATTATTCGAATTACTACGCCAAACACGGCAATGAGCACCAGATTGATGTTGCGCTGGGTTCCTATGGTGAGAACCCGCGTGGTATCACTGATAAAATGACCAGCTCTGACATCTTACGGATGGCGGAGGCGCTGAAAACCCGCGTCGTGATTCCGTTCCACCATGATATCTGGTCAAACTTTCAGGCCGATCCGCAGGAGATTCGCGTACTTTGGGAAATGAAAAAAGATCGTCTTAAATATGGTTTCAAGCCGTATATCTGGCAGGTCGGCGGTAAGTTTATCTGGCCACAGGATAAGGACGACCTGGAATATCATTACCCGCGCGGGTTTGATGATTGCTTTACGATAGAGCCGGATTTACCGTTCAAATCCTTCCTCTGACGTGCTGGCGAGGGCACGTCAGCGTGCCCGATAAGGCCTGCATACAGGTTATAAAATATCAATGACTTAGGAATACGCGCCTGTGCGTACTTTTGACAAGTTATGATTCAAAAGTTAGGGAGTGCTCACTATAATTGGCGTTCAGAGTTAACGAAACGAGGCAAGCATGACTGAATCTCAACGCCATAACGCCATCATCGATTTCCTGCAACGACAAGGGCAGCTTACGGTGGCTGACCTCATCGAACACTTCGATGTTTCTCCGGCTACGGCGCGCCGCGATATTAACAAACTGGATGAACTTGGGAAGTTACGGAAGGTGCGTAACGGCGCTGAAGCTGTGATGATGCCCAGACCGGTGTGGACGCCGCTCACGATTTATCAGACGCAACATCTTGATGAGAAAATGCGCATCGCTAAAGCGGCCGCGCGGTTGTGCCAGCCTGGTGAAAGTGTGGTGATTAACTGCGGTTCGACGGCGTTTCTGCTGGGGCAGGAGATCTGCGGCAAAGATATTCAGGTGATCACCAACTATCTGCCGCTTGCGAATTATCTGATTGAGCAGGAGCATGACAGCGTGGTCATCATGGGGGGGCAGTACAACAAAAGTCAGTCGATCACGCTGGCTCCGCAAGAGGGCGATGCCAGTCTGTATGCCGGGCACTGGATGTTTACCAGTGGTAAAGGGTTGACGCTGGAAGGGTTGTATAAAACCGATATGCTGACGGCAATGGCGGAGCAGAACATGCTCAGCTACGTCGGCAAGTTGGCGGTGGTGGTGGATAGCAGCAAGGTCGGGGAAAGAGCCGGCATGTTGTTTAGCCGGGCGGAACAGATTGATGTCGTGATTACGGGTAAAGAGGCGAATGCGGCGATTGTTAACCAACTGCGAGAGTTGGGGGTTGAGGTTATTTTGGTGTGAGGCGTTGGCCTTTTACTCTTACTGTTCATCGGGTTTTTTATCTCTCGCCACACGTTACAATGGCACGGATTTAACCGAAAATCCCTACCATTATTAACAAGGTTGTCACTTCCGATGGAACAATTTGAAGCTATTACTGTTGAGCAAGCCCATGCCCGCTGGCAACAAGGCGGTATTGTCGTGGATATTCGCGATCCGCAAAGTTTCACGACCGCGCATGTGACCGGTGCGGTGCACCTGACGAATGAAACGCTGTCGGACTTTGTGCGTGAGGCCGACTTTGACGCGCCGGTTATGGTGATTTGCTATCACGGCATTAGCAGTCGTAATGCCGCACAGTACCTGATTAGCCTGGGGTTCGATTCAGTTTATAGTATCGATGGCGGCTTTGAGGCCTGGCAAAACCGCTATCCGCAAGATACGGCGTCGGCCAATTAAAAAACGGAAAAAACGGTCAAAACGGCGTGCCCGAATCGTCGAACGCGCCGCCGTTTTGACGTGATGTGCTGCGCGCGAGCCCGTTCCGATGCGATCGCCGCCACTTCATTTCCATTGGCGTTTTATTGGCGCTTTTTCCGCTGTAGCCTGATGCGCGGCCCTGCGTTCTGAGTGATTTTCCGCCTTTCGGAAGGCGAGAGGCTTTGGCGACAATCGCAATATTTCACCATCCCAATATGCATACCTTACCGTTCATCTTAGCGCTGTGGCGCGTGACGGCTTAAGGTTACCTGTATGTGGATGACTACCGTTTGCGGCACGCGATTTGGACGTCAATACGGGGGATATCCGGCGGTGAATCGCGATTCGTTTGCCAGCTTGACCTTGATATGTGTTATTTTTACGCGCAATCTGCCCACGACACGGTGAATCATTCTTATGGCAATCCACGTTATCGCGCTCTCCAACCCGCGTCTGGCCCAGGCATTTGTCGATTACATGCGTACGCAGCAGATCCATGTGGAAATGCGGCCCCGGGGACACGAAGTTGAGCTGTGGCTGGAGGAAGAAACACAGTTGAGAACGGTTCAGGAAGAACTGGCGATTTTTTTGCGCGACCCGACGAATCCGCGCTATCTGGCCGCCAGCTGGCAAACCGGATCGGTGAATGCCGGTATTCAATACCAGCGGTACTCTTACCTGCAAACGCTGAAACAAAAGGCCGGGCCGCTGACGTTATCCGTGATGGTTGTGACCATTGCGGTCTTTATTCTGATGCAGGTTTCTGGCGATGAACGTGTGATGGCCTGGCTGTCGTTCCCGGATGAAGGGCAGCAGATACAGCTGTGGCGCTGGTTCAGCCATGCTTTGTTGCACTTTTCGCTGCTGCACATTTTATTCAACATGATGTGGTGGTGGTATCTGGGTGGGCCGGTCGAAAAAGTGCTGGGAACGGGCAAGCTGCTGGTCATCACGCTGGTTTCCGCACTGGTCAGCGGCTGGGCGCAGTCCTGGTTCAGCGGCGTTTATTTCGGCGGCATGTCCGGCGTGGTTTACGCTCTGATGGGCTATGTTTGGCTGCGGGGGGAAAGAGAGCCCGATGGCTACCTGACGATGCCGCGTAGTCTGATGGCCTTCGCCTTACTGTGGCTGATAGCCGGATATTTCGATATTTTAGGCATGTCGATAGCAAACGCGGCGCATGTGGCAGGGCTGATTGTCGGGCTACTGATGGCCTTTTGTGACACGTATAATAAAACCACCCCCCGATAAATCGGGTTGTCTTAGGGGATAAATGTGAAGCAGACACAACGGCATGACGCCATTATCGAACTGGTGCGTCAGCAGGGATATGTCAGTACCGAAGAACTGGTAGAACATTTCGCGGTGAGCCCACAGACCATTCGCCGCGATCTGAACGATTTGGCGGAGAAGAATAAAATCCATCGTCACCACGGCGGTGCGGCGTTGCCGTCCAGTTCGGTCAACACCGCTTACCACGATCGTAAAATGATGTGGTCGGATGAAAAAGCGCGCATTGCCCGTCGGGTGGCGAGCCAGATCCCGGATGGCGCAACCTTGTTTATCGACATCGGCACTACGCCGGAAGCGGTCGCCTATGCGCTGATGCAGCATAAAGATTTGCGCGTGGTCACGAACAACCTGAACGTGGCGACGCTGCTGACGGCAAAAGAGGATTTCCGTCTGATTCTGGCCGGTGGTGAAGTGCGTACCCGCGATGGCGGTATTATGGGCGAGGCGACGCTGGATTTTATCTCTCAGTTCCGTCTGGATTTCGGTATTTTGGGCATTAGCGGTATTGACATGGATGGGTCATTACTGGAGTTTGATTATCATGAAGTGCGTACAAAGCGCGCGATTATTGAAAATTCTCGCTGTGTCATGCTGGTCACTGACCATTCCAAATTTGGTCGTAATGCGATGGTAAACCTGGGCAATATGGACCTGATCGATTATCTTTTTACCGATCAGCCACCACCGCCCAGCGTACTGAAAATTATTGAACAATATAAGGTACAGTTGGAGCTGTGTTGATCCCGATGTGCCTTTTCCATCATGGACAAAGGAGGAGGCACGATGTCAGACTCGCCAAAAAAGCCAGATTCTTCAAAAAGTTCAGCGTCCTCGCCGCGTTCAAATGCGGTAAAAGAGGCCGCTTCTTCGGCGCTTGCCGCTTTCGGATATCCGACCAGGGCTTTTGATTCTACGCAGTTTGCCGCCGCGCTACTGCGCCAACAGCAGTTCTGCGGCGTCGCTTCTCTAAAGGCCATGACGCCAGTGCAGCGTTGGCGTGCCGTCAGCCTCGCGCTGGCTGAACAGTTGCAGGCTTATTCCGCTCCCCCCGTATCCCCCACGCCTTCTGACTCCGACGCGCCTCAACGGCATGTGAATTACCTGTCGATGGAGTTTTTGCCGGGCCGTCTGACGGGCAATAATTTATTAAATCTGGGATGGTATGACGATGTTGCTGCGGCGCTGGCGGAACAGGATCTAAACCTGAGCGATATTCTGGAACAGGAAACCGATCCGGGGTTGGGCAACGGCGGATTAGGGCGGCTGGCGTCCTGTTTTCTGGATTCGATGGCGACGGTTGGGCAACCTGCGATGGGGTACGGCCTTAACTATCAGTATGGCCTGTTTCGTCAGTATTTTGCGCAGGATCGGCAACAGGAGATGGCCGATGACTGGCAGCGTGACGCCTACCCGTGGCTATTACCGCGAACGGCGCTGGCGGTGGATGTGGGGTTTGGGGGGCGTTTGCAGACTCAGGCGGATGGCCGCCTGCGCTGGCTGCCGGATAGCGTTTTCAGAGGTGAGGCCTGTGACTTGCCGGTAATCGGCTATCGCAATGGCGTGACGCAACCGCTGCGGCTATGGCGTGCGACGCATCGCGATCCGTTTGATTTGGCGTTATTCAATGAAGGGCACTATCTGCGGGCGGCGCAGGCGGGGATTTCAGCCGCCAGTCTGACCAGCGTACTGTACCCGAATGACAATCACGCGGCAGGTAAACGCTTGCGCTTGATGCAGCAATATTTCCATTGTGCTTGCTCGGTCGCTGATATTCTGCGTCGTCACCTCAATGCCGGGCGCGCGCTGTCCGCGCTGCCGGACTATGAAGTCATTCAGCTTAATGACACGCACCCGACGTTGGCTATCCCGGAGCTGATGCGCCTGTTGATGGATGAGCACCAGCTGCCCTGGGATGAGGCCTGGTCGATAACCGGGCGTACTTTTGCCTATACCAATCATACGCTGATGCCGGAAGCGCTTGAACGTTGGGATGAGCGACTGTTTAGTCGCCTGCTTCCTCGCCATCTGTCCATCATCCGGCAAATTGACACGCAGTTTAAGGCGTTGGTCGAACGCGAATGGCCCGGCGATCGGCAGATATGGGCGAAGCTCGCTATTCGCCATCAGCGCCAGATCCGCATGGCGAACCTGTGTGTTGTCAGCTGTTTTGCGGTCAATGGCGTGGCGGCGCTGCACTCGCAACTGGTGGTGAACGATCTTTTCCCTGAATACCATCGACTTTGGCCGGGCAAATTCCACAACGTGACTAACGGCATTACGCCGCGCCGTTGGCTACAGCAGTGTAACCCGGCGCTGTCTGCATTGATCGACACGACGCTAAACACTGCGTGGGTAACTGATTTGCCTGCGTTGCGCGGGTTGGAGCCTTATGCTGACGATGCCGGATTTCGCGAACGCTATCGACAAATCAAAGCCGACAATAAAGCACAACTGGCGATTTCGCTCCGCCAGCAGTATGGCGTTGTCGTCGATCCGCAGGCGCTATTTGATGTGCAAATCAAGCGATTACATGAATATAAGCGTCAGCATTTGAATTTGTTGCATATTCTCGCGCTGTATCGTCAATTGCGTGACAATCCGCATCTGGATATAGTGCCGCACGTCTTTTTATTCGGTGCCAAAGCGGCGCCGGGTTATGTATTAGCGAAAAATATTATTTATGCCATTAACCGGGTTGCTGCGGTCATTCATCAGGACCGTCGCGTTAGCGATCGCCTGAAGGTGATCTTCCTGCCGGATTATCGCGTGTCGTTGGCTGAACGGGTGATCCCGGCCGCCGATGTGTCTGAACAGATTTCGACGGCAGGTAAAGAAGCGTCTGGCACCGGTAATATGAAGCTGGCGCTGAACGGCGCGTTGACCGTCGGCACGTTGGATGGGGCGAATGTGGAAATGGCGCAGCAGGTGGGTGAGGAAAACCTGTTTATTTTTGGCCATACCGTGGAGCAGGTAAAAGCATTACAGGCCCGGGGTTATGCGCCGTCTGACTACCTTGCTGCGACGCCGTTGCTGCGTGAAATCCTCAATGAATTAGCCAGCGGCGCGTTCAGCCAGGGGGATAAAAACGCGTTTGCCCCGCTGTTGGATAGCCTGCTGAAGCAAGGCGATCCCTATATGTTAATGGCGGATTTTGCACCGTATTGTCAGGTGCATCAGCGCATCGATGCACTGTATCGTGAGCCGGATGAATGGACGCGACGCTGTGTGCTGAACACGGCCAGAATGGGGATGTTCAGCTCAGACAGGGCGATTCATGATTATCGGGCGCGCATTTGGCAGGCGCATCGTTAGGAAAAGGAGAGGGTGTTCAAGGTGGATAAACGGGCAAGCCAGCAGACAGGCATCGCGGAAAGCTATACCGATGCTTATGGCAAAGAGCACAGGGTTGCGGCCAACATCATAAACCGGATTCAGGCGATGATGGATGTTTCTGACTGCGGTAATGCGCCTTTGCCGCCTGTTAGCGTCTTTTTGCAAGGCCGGGATGCGCTCATTGAGCTTGCTGGTCATGGTGAATTCCTCTGGACGCTAATGTATGAAAATGGCGGCCAAATTCAAGGACAGATCACCGGAGGCTCAACGCTGGCTCTGCCGGGCATACTGCCGCTGGGTTATCACTACCTGACGTTGACGCAGGCCGACCAGCGCTGGAGTTGCCGTGTTATTGTGGCGCCGCACCGCTGCTATGAACCCGAAGCCTTACAGCAGGGGAAACGCTGGTGGGGCGTTAACGTACAGCTTTATACCCTGCGTTCACAGCATAACTGGGGCGTGGGGGATTTCGGTGACTTGCGCCAGTTGGTAGAGCAGATCGCGCGCCGTGGCGGCGCATTTGTCGGGCTGAATCCGCTGCATTCGCTTTACCCGGCATCGCCGGAGGATGCCAGCCCTTACAGCCCGTCTTCGCGCCACTGGCTGAACATCGTGTATATCGATGTGAATCGCATCGATGATTTTCAGCAGAGCGCAGAAGCGCAGCAATGGTGGCATCATGAAGAAACGCAAAGCGCTGTCACTGCGCTGCGTGCCGGGCGCTGGGTTGATTACGAGCGGGTGACGGCGCTTAAGTTGACCGCTCTGCGACTGGCTTTTCGCTACTTTACTACGCGCAGTTCACTGGATCCGCGTACCAGCGCGTTCCGACAATTCGTGGTCAGCGGGGGGCAAAGTTTACAGCTTCAGGCCACGTTCGATGCCTTGCAATCTTATCTGAAGCGGCAGGGGGAGAACTACGCCGACTGGCACCAGTGGCCCGCTCGCTATCATGATGTACACAGCGACGCGGTGAAGGCATTCCGTCGTGAACATGCCGATGAGATTACCTTCTATAGCTGGATGCAATGGGTGGCGTATGAGCAGTTGGCAGACTGCCACGCGCACAGTAAACAACTGGGGTTGCCGCTCGGGATTTATCGTGATTTAGCCGTGGGCGTGGCGCAGGGCGGCGCGGAAACCTGGGATGAACGGCAACTCTATTGTCTTGACGCCGCTATCGGCGCGCCGCCGGATCCATTGGGGCCGCAGGGACAGAACTGGCAGCTTGCGCCGATGAATCCCATCATGATGCGGCTGCGCGGCTATCAGCCTTTTATCGATGTACTGCGCAGCAATATGGCGCACTGCGGCGCGTTGCGTATCGATCATGTGATGTCGCTGTTGCGACTGTGGTGGATACCCAAGGCGGAGTCGGCTGAGGGAGGGGCTTATGTCTATTACCCGGTTGACGATTTGCTGGCGGTGCTGGCGTTGGAAAGCCAGCGCCATCGCTGTTTGATTATCGGTGAGGATCTGGGCACGGTGCCGCCGGAAATCGTCAGTAAACTGCATGACTATGGCGTTTATTCTTATAAAGTGCTGTTCTTTGAAAAGGATGAAGAGAACCGCTTCCGCGCGCCGGAAGATTATCCGCGTCAGGCGATGACCACCATTACCACTCATGACCTACCGACGCTGCGCGGTTACTGGCAAACCGTCGATCTTTCTCTTGGGCGGGATCTGGGGCTGTACCCTGTGGCTGCGCAATTGCAGGAACAGATGCAGCAGCGTGAAAAGGCGAAACAGGGGCTGCTTAACGCACTGCACCAGTACGGGCTATTGCCGCAGCGTGTCGGGCGTAATTCGTCGCTGACGACAATGGGGGCACCGTTGAGCCGCGGCGTTCACCGCTATGTCGCAGACACGGCAAGCGCGTTGGTCGGGTTTCAACTGGAAGACTGGCTTGATATGGCGACGCCGGTCAATGTACCGGGCACCAACCGCGAATACCCCAACTGGCGGCGCAAACTTACGCGTTCGCTGGAGTCAATCTTTACCGATCGCTGTCTTGAACGGCTGATTCGGGATATGGATCTACGCCGCGGCGCGCCGATGAGTGAGTAAAAAGCGGCTGTTTTCCTCCCCGGATGAGGGGGAGGAAAACGCACGTAGTCAACGTAACGGATTAATAGTAAGAGTGATCGCCGCGCTGGTGTTCGGTCAGGTCCCTTACGCCTTTCAGTTCAGGGAACATTTGCAGCAGCTCTTTTTCGATCCCTTCTTTCAGCGTGACGTCGACCATGGAGCAGCCGTTGCAACCGCCGCCAAACTGTAGGATCGCCAGACCGTCATCGGTGATTTCCATCAGCGTGACGCGACCGCCGTGACTGGCCAGTTGAGGGTTGATCTGCGATTGCAGGACGTACTCAACGCGCTCCATCAGCGGGGCGTCGTCGTCCACTTTGCGCATTTTGGCGTTCGGGGCTTTCAACGTGAGCTGAGAACCTAACTGGTCAGTCACGAAGTCAATTTCCGCCTCTTCAAGATAGGGCGCGCTGAGCTCGTCCACGTAGGCGGAAATTTTTTCGAACTTCAGTTCAGTATCGCTGGCTTCGACCGCATCCGGCGGGCAATAGGAGACGCCGCATTCAGCGTTTGGCGTCCCCGGGTTGATGACAAATACGCGAATCTGCGTGCCTTCTTCCTGTTTTGCCAGCAATTTCAGGAAATGCTCCTGAGCAGCATCGGTAATACGGATCATAAATAGTAAGCTCAATAGTTGACTGCACTTATCGGTTATAATACGCCCATCCCCCCCTGAACTACAAGGTGCGGCATAAACACCAGACCTGAACGGCCGCCGCCCCCTGAGCCAGCAGTAGCCTGCTGATTTCGGCGGCGGTGCTGCCCGTTGTGACCACGTCATCCAGTAATGCCACCTGTTGTCCGGAGAGCGATAAATCACAGGAGAATGCGCCGCGTAAATTCCTGCGCCGCGCGCTGGCGCTGAGCGTTTGTTGCAACGGCGTGCGGCGGGTGCGCTGCAAGGCGCGGGCGTCGTAGGCGCAATTCAGCCAGTGAGCCAGAGGACGGGCAAGCAGCTCGGTCTGATTGAAGCCGCGTCGCCAGTGGCGGTGTCGGTGGAGAGGAACGGTGAACAGGCGGTCGGGGCGCAATAGCGGGGGCTGGCCGGCGAGTTTGCGCTCGCGGTAAGCCGCCAGCCAGCGTAATAACACTTGTCTTGCCAGAATTACCGCCAACTCGGTGTGACCGTGAAATTTAAAGCGTTTCAACAAGGTACTGAAAGGCGGGGTGTAACCGCTGACGAAGATCATGGATTGCCAGGGCGGCGGATGTTGCAGGCAGCGCCCGCAGGGGCGCAGAGGGTCACTGGCGGGCAAACCGCAGCGCGGGCAGCAGGTGGGCTGCGGTGGTAAATGACGCTGGCAAGATGAGCAGATGCCGTGTCGGCTATGATGAAGCGGCAATAAGCATAGCCAGCAGTGGGCGGCGATGGTTAACATAGGCTTTCCTTAACAATAGCGTGTCCTTAAATGGAAGGGCTCTGAACAGGATGTGTTCCCTGAAATCACCGATCCCTGAGAAGGAAGATAACTGATGGTGGCGTTGTATTGGCAGCGTGAAGGCGCAGGAATGACGGATCTTGTGTTGCTGCACGGGTGGGGATTGAATGCGCAGGTCTGGCAAAACATTTCAGTGCGGCTCGCCCCGCATTTTCGCCTGCACCGGGTCGATCTCCCCGGCTATGGCAGAAGTCAGGGATTTGGCGCGCTGTCGCTGTGCGAGATGGCCGACATTGTGCTGGCGCAGGCGCCGGAACGCGCCATCTGGTTGGGGTGGTCGTTGGGAGGGTTAGTGACCAGCCAGATTGCCTTGAACGCGCCGCAGCGCGTCGAGAAGCTGATTACCGTGGCGTCCTCGCCGTGTTTTTGCGCGCAGGGCGACTGGCCGGGCATCAGGCCGGATGTTTTACAGGGATTTCAGCAGCAGCTCAGCGAAGATTTTCAGCGCACGGTTGAGCGTTTTCTGGCGCTGCAAACGCTGGGCACCGAGAGCGCGCGACAGGATGCGCGACAGTTAAAAAGCGTGGTGCTGGAACAGCCGATGCCGTCGGTTGAGGTACTAAACGGTGGGTTGGCGATTCTGCGCGAAGCGGATTTACGCCAGCCGATGGCCGCATTGTCTGTTCCCTTTTTGCGGATATATGGCGCACTGGATGGGCTGGTGCCGCGTAAGGTGGCCGGACTGTTGGATCAGCGATGGCCGAACTCATCCTCGGTGGTGATACCAAAGGCGGCGCATGCGCCGTTTATCTCGCATCCTGAGGCGTTTGCCGCACAGGTGTTCGACTTTTGCCGTTCGTAATCTGTCATACCGGTCGGATACGCCGTACTATTGTTATATAATGTTATTCCTGTAATAAGACATCGTCTGCCGTCATGCAAGCTTCGGTCGCGCCGGACAGCGGCCCGCGCAGAACGTTCGCGACGGCCTGTCGTCAGACAAAGGAGATGAGTAGCGTGATGAAATTGGATGGCGATAGCGTATTGCCGCTCTATAGACAGCTGGAAAAAACCATTAAATCAGCCATTTTGAATGGCGAGTTTAAACCGGGACAGAAGATCCCGACCGAGCTGGAGCTAAGCCGGAATTACCAGGTCAGCCGCATTACGGTGCGAAAGGCGCTGGAAGCGCTGACGCGCGATAATCTGTTGACGCGCATTTCCGGTAAGGGAACCTTTGTTTCCGCCGAAAAATTTCAACGCGATATGTCCGGTATCGTCAGTTTCTCCGAGCTGTGTCGCTCTCAGGGACGTAAGCCCGGCGCCAGAACGATAAAATCCGTTATCGAGATGCCCACGCCGGAGGTGCGTGACGCACTGGCGTTGGCTGAAGAAGAGCGGGTGATTGTGCTGGAACGTATTCGATACGCTGATGATATTCCGGTTTCGCTGGAAATTTCCCGCTTTCCTATTGCGTTTGATTTTCTGCTGACGGAAGACCTGAATCAGCAATCGCTCTATCAGGTATTGAAGGAAAAATACGGTATCTATTTCACGCGCTCGGCCAAGATCATCGAACTGGTGTATGCCAGTTACGATGTCGCGCACTATCTGGCCGTGCCGACCGGGTATCCGCTGATCTCGATCGCCAGCCGGATCGTCGATAATCACGGCAAGACGTCTTGTTCTTCTACCCAATTGATTGTCGGGGATAAAATTCGCTTTTTCGTTTGATCCTCCTGCCTCTCTTTTCACCTGCTCCCCGCCTTTTGTGGCTATGACCGCCGGACGCTGACGATGTGTCTTGCGGATCACAAATTCTTGTCTCTCCACTCTCCCCGTATCGATAAAAAGTGATCCCTTCCATAGTTTTTTGCTATGTCAGCGAAGATCAATTGAGTTAAATGTATTGCAATGTTATACGTAATTAACGTGTCATTTAGTTACATTTAAGTCGCCGATTATCCGGGCATACGCTAATGAGGGACATCATGAATATTAAAGAGATTGTAGGCAGCATCATGACCGACAAGGCTGACGTCGGGGGAATTAAGCACGTGTATTACGCGGCCTGCGGCGGATCTTATGCCGCTTTTTATCCGGTCAAAAGTTTTCTGGAGACGGAGAGCAAAGCGATTTCCGTTGCGCTGTACAACAGCAGTGAATTTGTCAACAACCCGCCGGCGGCATTAGGTGAAAACGCGGTGCTGGTGGTCGCTTCTCACAAAGGGAACACCCCGGAAACCATCAGGGCGGCGGAACTGGCGCAGAGCCGAGGCGTTCCGGTCATCGGCTTAACCTGGCTAACGGATTCGCCTCTGGTGAAGTTCTGCGATTATGTCGTGACTTACAGCTTTGGTGACGGTAAGGACATTGCCGAAGAAAAAACGATGCAGGCGTTGTTCACCGGGGTGGAAATTCTTCACCAGACGGAAGGCTATGCGCATTACGCGGCGTTTCAGGATGGGGTGTCGAAAATCGATAAAATTGTCAAAGATGCCTGTGTGCATGTCGAAAAACGGGCGCAGGATTTTGCGCGCGAGTACCAAAACGATCCGGTCATTTACACGATGGGCAGCGGGGCGAGTTACGGTTCTGCCTATCTGCAAAGCATTTGTATTTTCATGGAAATGCAGTGGATTCATTCCGCCTGTATCCACAGCGGGGAGTTTTTCCATGGTCCCTTTGAGATTACGGACGCGAATACGCCTTTCTTTATCCAAATCGCCGAAGGGAAAACGCGGGCGCTGGATGAGCGTGCGTTAACCTTTATTAAGAAATACGGTAAACGCGTTGAGGTTATCGATGCGAAAGAACTCGGTATTTCTACCATTGATGCATCGGTCGTCGACTATTTTAACCACTCTTTGTTTAATAACGTTTACCCTGTCTATAATCGCGCGCTGGCGGATATTCGCCAACATCCGCTAACGACAAGACGTTATATGTGGAAAGTGAGCTATTAATTATTTATACCTGTCATTCTTCAAACGGTGTGTGCGTTAGTTTTGTGACTCGAATTTTCAGAGTATATCTATAAGTAAATTGTAGTATCGGCAGGGACGCTGATTTATCAATAATATCTTCTGTTATCGTTCTGGTGAAATAGAAAGGTCATCGTTTATTTTAAATAACATGGCAGGAATAATAAATGAAATACAAAGTTATTGGTATTGGCGATAACGTGGTTGATAAATATATGCATACCGGGTTGATGTATCCGGGGGGAAATGCATTGAATTTTTCCGTTTATACGCACGGCCTGGGAATGGAAAGCGCATTCATGGGCGTATTCGGTGACGATGACGCCGCTCACCACGTACAGGATGCGCTGCGCCAGATTGGCGTGGATACATCTCACTGCCGTCATTATCACGGAGAGAATGGCTACGCGTGCATTAATCTGGTCGATGGTGAGCGAACCTTCGTTACAAGCAATAAGGGCGGGGCATTGCGGGAGAACCCGCTGGTGCTGGCGCCGGACGATCTGCGATACATTGCTGGTTTTGATTGGGTGCATAGCAGTCTGAACAGCTATCTGGAAAGCCAGTTGGCCACGCTCAAGACGCTGGGTATTCCGCTGTCATTCGATTTTTCCGTGCGTGGTACCGAAAGCTATTTCAGACAGGTCTGTCCTTTTGTTGATTTTGGCTTTGTTTCATGCAGTCATTTATCGGAAGAAGAAACGAAAAATAAATTAACCGCGCTGTATGAATATGGCTGTAAAAACGTGATTGCCACACGAGGGCATGATGGCGTTTTTTACTATGATGGCGAAATATCGCTTTTTTATCATCCTGACTACATTAAACCCGTCGATACATTAGGCGCAGGAGACGCTTTTCTTTCCGGTTTTTTAATGTCCTGGTTACTCTCATCCGACAGTCATAATGCACATTTGAATAAGTCGTCACGAATTATGACGGCGATGGAAGCGGGAAATAAACTGGCCGGAAAAACGCTGCAATATTATGGCGCGTTTGGATATGGAAAACCATTCTGTTAGTCCAATGAATGGTTGTTCAAATGCAATAACACATCAGGGATTCATTATAACATTATTAAAATAACAGTTGGGGTGAGATATGTTTTGGACAGAATTATGTTTCATAATATTAGCTCTGATGTATGGCGCCAGAATCGGCGGCGTTTTTTTGGGAATGATCGGCGGTCTGGGCGTCGGCGTTCTTATTTTTCTCTTTGGCTTATCACCTTCTTCCCCGCCCGTGGATGTGATGCTGATTATTCTTGCCGTGGTGCTGGCGGCATCTTCACTTCAGGCCGCCGGCGGATTGGACTTTCTGGTGTCCGTCGCCGAACGTTTACTCAGACGGCACCCGAAATACATTACGATCGTAGCGCCTTTTGTCTCTTATCTGTTTACGTTTATGTCCGGCACCGGACATGTCGTGTATAGCCTGCTGCCGGTGATTTCCGAAGTGGCGCGTGATTCAGGCATTCGTCCCGAACGGCCCCTGTCGATTTCGGTGATTGCGTCTCAGCAGGCTATCACCGCCTGTCCGATTTCCGCGGCGATGGCGGCCATGATTGGTTTTATGATGCCGCTGGATATCGGCATCTCCTCCATTATGCTGGTTTGTGTTCCCGCCACGCTGATTGGCGTCGCAGCGGGGGCGTTATCGGCGTTTTCCATGGGGAAAGAGCTGGCCGACGATCCCGAGTATCAGCGTCGTGTGCAAGAAGGGCTGATCCGGGGAGAAGAACAGAGAAAAGCGCGTACCGCAGCGGACTGGCGCGTAAAGCTGTCTGTCCTGCTCTTTTTGCTCGGTTCTATCGTGATTGTGCTGCTTGGCGTATTTCCTTCTCTGCGTCCGCTGGTTGAAACGGCGAAGGGCATTCAGCCGCTGTCGATGTCTTATACGATCCAGATCACCATGCTCTCCTTTGCGTGCCTGATTGTGCTGTTATGCCGTCCGCCCATTGAGCGGATTCTGGGGGGAACGGTATTTAAAGCCGGCGCACTGGCGATTGTCTGCGCGTTTGGTCTGGCCTGGATGAGCGATACGTTTGTCAGCGGACACCTGCCGTTCATCAAAGCGGGCGTGCAGTCCATCCTACAGGAGCATATCTGGCTGATTGCCGTGATGATGTTTTTTGTTTCGGCGATGGTCAGCAGTCAGGCCGCAACCACCATGATCCTGCTCCCGCTAGGCATCGCCCTTGGCCTTCCCGCTTATGCGCTGATTGGCGCCTGGCCCGCGGTCAACGGGTATTTCTTTATTCCTGTCGCCGGTCAGTGTCTGGCGGCGCTGGCATTTGATACCACAGGGACGACGCGCATCGGCAAGTATGTGCTTAATCATAGCTTTATGCGCCCCGGGCTGGTGAGCGTGGTGGTGTCGGTAATCGTCGGCCTGATGATTGCGAAGGTTGTGCTGTAGCTGACTGGCGGGTTTTTTCTGGCCCTGGGTTATCCGGTGCGGGCGGCGGCATGAAGCCGCCGCTTTAACAAAGGACAAGGCGCCGGAAAGAGGGGGGGATGAAATGATTCATGGCGAAATTCATCAAACTGTAAAAAAAGGTAACTACGTTATGTGCTACTAAACTCCGCAACCAAGGACATAACAATGAAAGCTCGCTGGTTACTGCCCCTATTGATTTCTGCCGCATTGCCGGGAATGGTGCAAGCTCAGGCCATTTATCCCATTGATCGCGCCACCATGCTGGCCGGCGGGAAATTCGATTTTAAAGTCGAGTTTGATGAAGTGCTCAAGCCGGAAGATATCCGCATTCTGATCAACGGTAAGGATTACCAGCAGGTATTGGGTAAAACCGCTTCGTTTGTTGAGCGAGAAGACGGCGGTAACGCCTCCACGGTCTGGCTGCGGGATGTCAACCTGCCGGAAGCGGGCAAGTATGTGGTAGAAGCGGAAGCCAAAGGCAAAAAAACGCAGGTGAACTGGGAGGTTTATCAGGCTTCCGGCACGCGTAAAGCGAAAAACGTGATTCTGTTCATCGGCGATGGCCTGTCCGTTGCGCACCGCACGGGCGCGCGCATCCTGTCTCAAGGGGTGACGGAAGGGAAAGCGGACGGTCGTCTGGCGATTGACGACCTGCAATATATGGCGTTTGCCGGTACCTCCAGTACCGATTCCATCGCGGCCGACAGCGCCAACACCATGAGCGCCTATATGACAGGCCATAAGTCCGGCGTCAATGCGCTGGGCGTGTACGTCAGCCGTAGCAAAAATTCACTGGACCACCCGAAGCAGGAAACGCTGGGTGAGCTGCTGACCCGTTCCACCAAGATGTCTGTCGGCGTCGTCAGCGACGCGGAACTTGAGGACGCCACGCCGGCGGCGGTGGTTTCCCATACGCGCCGTCGCGCGGATAAAGCCGAAATCGTCGAGATGTTCTACAACGTGCAGCCTACCGTGATGCTGGGCGGCGGTTCTGCCTATTTCCTGCCGAAGAGCACGCCGGGTTCGAAGCGTAAGGATGACACCAACTACGTTGAGAAATTCCAGCAGGCCGGTTACTCGCTGGTTACCGATGCGGATTCGCTGAAGAAAAATGCCGCGCAAGCCACCAAACTGCTGGGGTTGTTCCACACCGGTAATATGGACGGCGTGATGGATCGTCGTTTCCTGAAAAACGATGTCACTAAAAAATTCCCCAACCAGCCTGACCTGACGGATATGACGCAGGCCGCGCTGGATGTGCTGTCTAAAAACAAAGACGGCTTCTTCCTGATGGTGGAATCCGCGCTGATCGACAAAGCGTCTCATCCGTTGGATTGGGAGCGCGCCTTCACCAACACCATCATGCTGGATCAGTCTGTCGCCATCGCGAAGAAATTTGCCGAGAAAAATCCCGATACGCTGATCATCGTCACCGGCGACCATACACACGGCCTGTCTATCATCGGTACGGTGGATGACAGCAAGCCGGGCACCGAGATGCGTGAGAAGGTCGGCGTCTATGAAGACGCGGGCTACCCGAACTATCAGGATGCGAATAAAGACGGCTATCCGGATGATTTAAATGTCTCCAAACGTCTGGCCGTGTTCTTCAACAACTACCCGGATTATTACGAAACCTTCCGTCCGAAGCTGGATGGTCAGTTCGTTCCTGCCATCAAGAACGAAAAAGATGAATACGTCGCCAACAAAGCCTTCGAGAAAGTGCCCGGCGCCGTCTTCCGCGAAGGTATTTTGCCACGCTCTTCCGATACGGGCGTTCATGCCGTTGACGATATGGTGATTCAGGCCAGCGGCCCCGGTGCCGAGCGTATCCGCGGCTACATGGAAAATACCGACCTGTTCCGGGTGATTGTGGACGCTTTAGCGGTTAAACCGCAGGACAACAAGTAATTCTACGACGTGATGAATACTGTGAAATGCAACAAAGCGGGGGCGATCCCGCTTTTATACTGCTGGTCGCGTGCGTTACTGGCACTCTTCCTCCTTGTCGCGATCCCCTCGGTTAAGGCTGCTCCGCCTGAGCTCTCCTTCGATAAGCTTTACGCCTCCTACGGCGTGTTGGGGTTGACGTTTTCCGACGATGTTAAAACGCTCTCCGGTAAACGGGTAAAAATGCGCGGTTTTATGGCGCCGCCGCTTAAGGCTGAATCACAATTCTTTGTGTTAACCAAAATGCCGATGGCGCTGTGCCCTTTCTGCTCGTCCGATGCGGACTGGCCGGAAGATATCGTCGTCGTGTACCTCGCCAAACGTCAGACTTTCGTGCAGAACAACACCATGATTGAAGTTGAAGGCGTACTGGAGCACGGATCGTGGACCGATCCCGAAACGGGGTTTGTCAGCCTGCTGCGGCTGCGTGAGGCCACGTTCGATACTTTTTAGGAGCACCGATGGCAGAGCTATTGATTCAAAACCTGAATGTCACCTTTCCCGATACGCCTCATGCGGTGCTGGATATCCCCTCTTTGTCGATTGCTTCCGGCGCGCTGGTGGCGGTGATGGGGCCCTCCGGCTCTGGTAAAACCACGCTGGTGAATGCGATCACCGGGATGGATCACAGCGGAACTGGCCGTGTTCAGTGGGAAAATCAGGATATCTGGCAGTTAAAGGAGGCGGATCGCGACCGCTGGCGGGCGCGGCACATCGGGCTGGTGATGCAGGATTTCCACCTGTTCCCCGGCCTGAATGCAATAGAAAACGTCTTATTGCCCGCACATTTTCACCACTGGCGGATACCGGCGTCGCTCAGACAGCGGGCGGCGGACTTGCTGGCACAGGTGGGGCTGGATACCGCGAATCGTCCGATTGAAGTGCTATCGCGCGGCGAGAAGCAGCGGGTTGCCGTCGCGCGAGCCTTGCTCGGCGAACCGGATATTATCGTCGCCGATGAACCTACGGCCAGTCTGGATGCGCAAAGCGGCGAGCAAATCGCCGATCTGCTGGTGACGCTGGCGCGTGACCGCCACGCGACGCTGGTGGCGATCACACACGACGCCCGTCTGGCATCGCAACTGTCGCGCTGTATTCAACTGGAAAAAGGACGCCTCGTGGCGGACTCGTGGTATCAGGAGGATCGGACATGATTCCTTGGCGTCTTATCTGGGTCGACTGGCGTCGGCTCTGGCCGGGTGTGCTGGTCGTGGTGTTGCTGATCGCGATGGCGACGGCGTTAAGTATTTCGGTGAGTTTGCAGGAAAGGGCATTACGCATGGGCAGTGCCAAAGCGGCTGACCGTTTCGATCTGGTGGTCGGCGCGCCGGGGAGCGAAACCCAACTGGTGCTGTCGTCCGTGTTCCTGCAACCGTCCGCGCTGACGTTGATCCCCGCGCAGGTACTGGCCGATCTGGAAAAGAATCCGCTGGTTGCCTGGGCCGCGCCGGTCGCATTCGGTGATTTCTATCAGGGAATGCCGATAGTCGGCACCACGCCGCCGCTGGTGACGGATAATGGGAAGCGGCAACTCACCGCCGGACGCCTGTTTAACGACGGCTTTGAAGCTGTGGTGGGTGCGCAAACGGGGCTGGCGGTGGGCGACACGTTCAGTCCGGTGCATGGTCAGGTCGGCACCGAGGGGGCGCACGCACATGATGATGTCACCTACACCGTTGTCGGCGTGTTGCCTGCTGACGGCAGCGCATGGGATAAAGCGATTCTGGTGCCGGTGAACGCAGTATGGCGGGTGCATGGCATTCATCCGCCGCACGATGAGGACGGCGAGCATCATGATGACCACGACCACGACCACGACCATGAGCATGACCATGAGCATGATGAAACCGCACATGGGGAAGGCGAACAGCATGCCGATGAACATCATCATGACGTTCATCCAGCGGAACGCACTGAAAGTGATGACCATCATGCGGATGCCGCTCAACCGGTAACGGCTTCACACGCCGACGAGCACGGTGAGGAAGAAGCACACGAACACGCACATCAGGCGGGGTTGCCCGCGATTGTGGTGAAACCGAAAACGATTGCCGGGGCCTATCAACTGCGCTCGTTGTACCGTAGCAATACGACGCAGGCGGTGTTTCCCGGGGAAGTGTTGGTCAAGCTCTATTCGCTGCTCGGCGATATCCGTGAGCTGCTGACTTACATCTCTCTGGGGACGCAGGGATTAGTGGGCGTCGCGGTGGCGATGGTGGCGGTGATCCACCTGCGGCAGCGGCAGAAACAGATCGGCGCGCTGCGTGCATTTGGTGCGCCGCGTTATGGCATCTTCACGCTGATTTGGAGCGGGTTGATGTCGCTGGTGGGCGTCGGGGTGCTGCTTGGCGTGGGCATTGGCTACGTTGCGGCGCGCGCCATTGCCGTCGTGATGAGCGAAAAAAGCGGATTTGTCCTGCCGGTCACGCTGGAGTGGGAAGACATCCGGTTTGTCCTGCTGTTACTGCTGGTCGCCGCCGTCGTATTGACTATTCCGGCGATGCTGTCCTACCGTCAGTCTCCCGCTGCGGCACTGCGCGGCGACTAACGGCGTGCACCGTCGGAAATGACGGGCACGCCTGCATTCATAGTGAAAATAATACGTTAGATTTGACAGGTATCCCGACAGATTAACACTGCGGGATACCTCATTATTCCTGCTCGAAATAGGTGCGGATTTTCTCGATATCGTCGCCGTTAGACAAGGCCAGAGAAAGCAGAATGCGTGCTTTTTGCGGGTTGTAGAATCCGCTGCCGATCGCGCCATCTTTCTTCTTCTCTGTCACATAGCCGTTTCCGGTGCGCGTACTGATCACCACCGGAATGCCTTTAGCCACCGCTTTCTTGATGTCTTCTTTGATACGCTTAGGCGTAGAGCCGTTACCGCTGGCCGCGATAACGATGCCTTTTGCGCCTTGTTCAATGGCGGCATTCAGCAGGCCGCTGTCCTGATCCTGATAGCCGTAGAGGATGTCGACTTTCGCCAGCGTGTCCTTATTACTTACGTCAAAGAACGGTTTGTTTTCGGGGGCGGCGGGCTGATAAAAGAAGCGCGGCACGCCGCCGTAGAATGCGCCCAAATAGCCTTGTTCATTGGCTTTGAACGTGTCCAACGAAGTGGTATTGGTTTTGGTCGTGTAGAATGCGGAGCCGATGCGATCGTTCAGCAACACCATTGCGCCGCGTTTTTCCGCATTCTTGCTGGTCGCCAACGTAACGGCTTCCAGCAGGTTCATGGAACCGTCCGCGCTGATGGCGGTGGCGGGGCGCATTGCGCCGACGACAACCACCGGTTTCTCGCTTTTTACCGTCAGATCTAAAAAGAATGCGGTCTCTTCCAACGTGTCGGTGCCGTGAGTAATGACGACGCCGTGAGTATTGGAATCGCTCAACTGTTTGTTAATCGCATTGGCGAGTTTTAGCAAAATGGCTTGATCGATATTTCCGCTGGCGGTATTGGCGATTTGCTCGCCTGTCACCGTAGCGACATCGCCAATCGCCGGTACGGCATTTAACAGCTCTTGAATGCCGATAGCACCCGCCTGATAACCCGTCGTGGCCGTATTGGATTCAGCCTTTCCGGCAATGGTGCCGCCGGTCGCATAGATAGTGACGCCAGGTTTGGCATCATTGGCCAGCAGCGCATGAGACGACAGCACCAGGCAAGCGACGGTGATGGTGCGAGCGATGAATGAGAGTTGCATTGGCAGGTCCTTATTTTGGCATGGGAAAGCAAGAACCCTAGCAATTCCCATACCAATATTTTATGGTTTTTTTCTTTGTTTATCAGCCGATTAAAGGCGATTTTGTTTTTTGTTGGTGCATGACCTTGGCAGAGGGCAGCGATACTGCACCGTAATGGTGAACGGCGATCTGCATACGCCCGGTTTTTTCATGCCGGATATCGGTTTTCGACTGGTAAGGACACTTGATGATAAATAAATTCGTCGGCGGGATAGTGCTTTGCGTCATCAGTCATTGCGTCGCCGCTCTGACGCCCGTGGCGTTGAAAGACGGTATTAACCGGCTCGACCTTAACCAGAACGGTGGGAAGGACTATGTTGTTGTGGCTGCATTTGACAACAATACTTCGCATCCCAATCTTGGGATGACCTTCTTTGTAAGCCGTCCGGACGGCGGTCATAGCATTATGCCAGTGGCCAACAGCAATACGTTTACCTGGTTTGACTATCGGCTCTCCGCCGCTGCGGATTTTTTGGTGCAGGATAATCGGCTCTTTCAGTCTGGAGCGCATTATTTTTTGGTGACGGCAAGGAAGCAAGGTGAAAACGTCTTTGATCCTACAAAAGTGCTTTTAACGATTTACGCGTTTAAAACCTCGCGGGACGATCCGGGGGTGCCGCTCTATGAATGGTCAGCGCTGAAAAGCGTCGTGACGCAGAACAACTATCAGTCGGTCGATGAGGCCTACAAGGAAGTGGATGAGGCAATGCTGGCAAAATGAAAATACGCTTATTGATCGCATTAGGGCTATTGTCGCCCCTCGGCGCGCTGGCTCAGCTTAGCGAGCAGGATTACCGGCAGCGGGTGCAAGATTTTTTTGATGCCGAGCCGCCGTTATGTCTTGGCGAGAAGCAGTGGCCGGTGCATAGCCCTAAAGGTGACGCTCCCTGGAATAGCGGGCGTTTGCACGCGTTGGTCGATGCAGGGCTGGCATACGCGACGCAGGAAGGCGCCGCGACGGTATATCGTTTATCGCCCATCGGGGAGAAGAACCGGCGCCAGTATGGTGATCTGTGTTACGGCAGGATGCAGGTGGCAGCGGTGGAAAAAATAGACCGCGTGAATCAGGAACTGACGGTCGTGTATTTTACTTATCGCCTCGCGCCGCTGGAGAACTGGGCGCATAACCGTTCGTTACGCTTTGCCTTCAGCGAGTTGGATAATCTGGTCGGCGGGATGGGAACTACGCGTTATTCGGCGACGATCCGTGAAACGCTGGGCGGCGCGGCGAAATTGCAGGACTACCCTGTGCCGGTTGAACTGGATTACTGAAGATGGCGAAAGCAACAGGGTGAACATGGTTCACCCTGTTGCATTTTTACGCTTATGACCGTTGCGATCAGCGTTTTTTAAACGCGGCGGCCAGCGCATCGCTCATGGCGCTGTTGCCTATTGATGATGTGTTGGCGGGGCGAGCGGGGCGCGGCTTCGCACTCGAACGCGCAGAAGGGGCCGCGTCGCGTGTGCCGCCACTGCGACGAGAGGCCGTGTCGCCCGGTTGCTCATCAAGCCGCATGGTCAGAGCGATACGCTTACGTTGCAGATCCACGTCCAGCACCTTCACCTTCACGATATCGCCAGCTTTTACCACCTTGTGCGGGTCGTCGACGAAATGGTCGGCCAGTGACGAGATGTGCACCAAACCGTCCTGATGTACGCCGATATCCACAAAGGCGCCAAAGTTGGTGACGTTCGTAACCGAACCTTCCAGAATCATGCCCGGCAGCAGATCGTTTAAGGTTTCCACGCCGTCGGCGAAGCTGGCGGTTTTGAACTCAGGACGCGGATCGCGGCCCGGTTTTTCCAGCTCTTTGATGATGTCTGTCACCGTTGGCACCCCGAAACGTTCATCGGTGAAATCCGTCGGTTTCAGGTTACGCAGCGCGTTTGAATTCCCCATCAGTTCCTGTAACGCCTGCTCGGTCGCCGCCAGAATACGCTCAACGACGGGGTAGGCTTCCGGGTGAACGGTGGAGGCGTCCAATGGGTTGTCGCCGTGGTTGATGCGCAGGAAGCCGGCGCACTGTTCAAAGGCTTTTGGTCCAAGACGGCTGACTTTCAGCAATTGTTCACGGTTGTGGAAACGGCCATTTTCATCACGCCAGGCGACAATGTTTTGCGCCATCATGCGCGTCAGCCCTGCGACCCGCGTGAGCAGCGCGACGGACGCGGTATTCAGGTCAACGCCGACGGCATTGACACAGTCTTCGACGACCGCATCCAGTTTCTTCGCCAGCAGACTCTGGCTCACATCATGCTGATACTGACCAACGCCGATCGATTTCGGGTCGATTTTGACCAGTTCTGCCAGCGGGTCCTGCAAACGACGGGCGATAGACACCGCCCCGCGCAGCGACACGTCCAGATCGGGGAACTCCTGCGCCGCCAGTTCGGAGGCGGAGTACACCGATGCGCCAGCTTCGCTGACGATCACTTTCTGTGCGTTGATCGCCGGGAACTGTTTTTGTGTCTCCAGGAAGAAACGCTCGGTTTCACGCGAGGCGGTGCCGTTGCCTATCGCCACCAGCTCAACCTGATGTTTGATGCAGAGCGCTGCGACACTGGCGGCCGCTTTCGCGGCCTGACCGGTATGGGGGTAGATAGTGTCGGTCGCGACTAACTTCCCGGTGGCATCCACCACCGCGACTTTTACGCCGGTGCGCAGGCCCGGATCGAGCCCCATCGTGGCGCGCATGCCCGCAGGCGCCGCCATGAGCAGATCGTGCATATTACGCGCGAAGACGTTGATCGCTTCATCTTCCGCTTTTTCCCGCACGCTGCCCATCAGTTCGGTTTCCAGGTGCAACAACACCTTGATGCGCCAGGTCCAGTTAATCACCGCGCGACGCCAGCTGTCCGCCGGGGCATCGCCTAAACGCAGATTAAGATGGTCAATAATCATCTGTTCGCAGTCGCTTTCGCGCGGCGCTTCTTCGTACTGCGGATCGGCATTCAGCGACAGTTGCAGTACGCCTTCGTTCCGTCCACGGAACATGGCCAGCGCGCGGTGCGAAGGGACTTGAGCAATCGGTTCGTGATGATCGAAATAGTCGCGGAACTTCGCGCCCTCTTCCTCTTTCCCTTCCACCACGCGGGAAACCAGATGGGCGTTTTTCCACAGGTAGTTACGCACTTTTGCCAGCAGCGTGGCGTCTTCGGCGAAACGTTCCATCAGGATGTAACGGGCGCCGTCCAGCGCGGCTTTCACGTCCGCCACGCCTTTTTCGGCATCGACATAAGCCTGCGCCGCCAGCTCCGGCGTCTGGCTTGGGTCTTGCCACAGGCTGTCGGCCAGCGGCTCCAGCCCTGCCTCAATCGCTATCTGCCCGCGCGTGCGGCGTTTGGGTTTATACGGCAGGTAGAGATCTTCCAGCTCGGTTTTGCTCAGCGTGCTGTTAATGGCGGTGGCGAGCGGTGCGGTTAATTTTCCCTGCTCGTCGATGGATTTCAGAATAGTCTGGCGTCGGTCTTCCAGTTCACGCAGGTAACCGAGGCGCGTTCCGAGCTGGCGCAACTGCGTGTCATCCAGACCACCGGTCACTTCTTTACGGTAACGGGCGATAAAAGGGACGGTATTTCCTTCGTCCAGCAGGCGTATTGCGGCATCGACCTGCTCCGTGCGCGCCTGCAATTCGCCGGCGATAATCTGGCTTAATGAATCATTCATGGGTCTGATATCAATCGTCATCAATTAAGAGGTTAAATAAACAGAGGGACAGTTATACGGATTGAACGTGAAAAATGCCAGCCGTCACCCTCTGGAATACGGCGACAATCGCTGCGTTGTTCGCCGAATGCGGGTCGGAGAGAAGAAAAGGAACGGAGCAAAATTTACCTAAATCAACATTCCTTCAGATTCTTGCAACCCACTCACGATTTTAGCGTATGAAATAGATTGGTTTTGTGTCTGTGAAATGAACAAGCGCAGCACGATACGGCATAAGCACGCACGGCGGACAGCCAGCGAGAACCAGATTATCATTCGGGCAGGAGAACGATTCATGACAGTCAGAACGTCTACGTTGACGGCAGAAGGGCAGGAGAGTATCAAGCTGGACATACGTTCCAGCGTGCTGGGAAAGGACGCCGTGGATATTCGTCCGTTCGGCCAGCATGGGCTGTGTAGTTACGATCCCGGTTTTGCCAATACGGCGGGGTGCGCGTCGGCGATTACCTATATTGATGCGGTGAAGGGCGAGTTGCTGCACCGGGGCTTCCCTGTCGAGCAACTTGCCGAGCAGTGTGACTTTACTGAGGTTTGTTACATCCTGCTGCATGGCGATGTGCCGTCACCGGAAGCCTACGCGCAGTTTGCCGATAATATTACCCGCCATACGCTGGTTCATGAACAAATTACCCGGATGTTCAGCGGCTTTCGGCGCGACGCTCACCCAATGGCGCTGATGTGTGCGGTGGTGGGGGCGCTGGCCGCGTTCTATCACGATGTGTTGGATATTCATAATGCGGCGCACCGCGAGCTGGCGGCTGTCAGGCTGCTGTCAAAAATGCCGACGCTGGCGGCCATGTGTTACAAATATTCTATTGAGCAGCCCTCCGTCTATCCGCGTAATTCCCTTTCTTATACCGGCAACTTTCTGCATATGTTGTTTTCGATTCCGGCGGAAAAGTATGAGGTGAATCCGGTGCTGGAGCGGGCGATGAACCGGATCCTGATCCTGCATGCCGACCACGGTCAATGTCCGTCCACCATGGCGGTCAGAGCTTCAGGTTCTTCCGGGGCAAACCCATTTGCCTGTATCGCCGCCGGGCTGGCGTCGATGTGGGGGCCGCTGCACGGCGGCGCGAACGAAGCCTGTATGCATATGCTGGAAGAGATAAAAACCGTTGAACGCGTTCCTGAGTTTGTACGGCGCGCGAAAGACCGGCGTGATTCATTCCGCCTGATGGGGTTTGGCAACGCTATCTACCAGTATTTCGATCCGCGCGCGGCGATCCTGCGCAAAACCTGTCACGAGGTGCTTAATGAATTAGGCATGGAGGACAGTCTGTTGCAGGTGGCGATGGAGCTGGAACATATCGCCATGACCGATGCTTACTTTCTTGAGAATAAGCTTTATCCGAGCGTTGATTTTTATACCTCCGTCATCCTGAAAGCGATGGGGCTACCGCCGTCGATGTTTACGGTGATCTCCACCGTGGGCCGGACGATCGGTTGGATTGCCCATTGGGATGAAATGCACAAACAGCAGGAAATCAGCATCTATCGCCCGCGGCAGGTTTATACCGGGCAGCCGCGTCGGGACTATGTTTCCCGGCGCAATGTCACCCCAGCGTAAAGGCGGTCAGGCTGACGGCGCTCCCCGCAGGTGGAAATCGTGCATTTTCGGGGGCATAAAACAAAGGTATGCCGCCCTTGGCGTCGCCCGCTGAGCATGGATGCGGTGCGTTAGCGGGCGAGCCAACGCACCGGAGAATCAGGGGAAAACGGCGCTTGTCGACGCGTTATCATCGACAAAAGGGGAGATATAGCGCTGATAACGTGATTTTTTTAGCTGTTGCAGATCGACCAGTACCAGACCGTCGATACAGTGATTGAAATCGGGATCGATACCGAAGTCGATAAACTGAACGCCGCCCGGTTCGCACAGCTCTGAGTACTGTTTGTAAAGCGTTGGGATGGCACACCCCATGTTGCTGAGCATACTCTTGAGCCGCGTGAGATCCTGCTGATAGTCCGTTCCTTCAAACTGCTTTAACACGTCGGGCAACGAGGCCGGATAAGGTCGGCGCGAGGTCGCTAATGGCCTAACGGGGGCGAAATGCAGCCGATAAAACGCGACCAGCAAATCACGGGCGTTAGGCGGTAACGTACTGGACAAGGAGACCGGGCCGAACAGGTAGCGGTATTCCGGGTAGCGCGCCAGATAGGCGCCAATGCCCAACCAGAGGTAATCCAGCCCGCGTTTGCCCCAGTATTTAGGCTGAATAAAGCTGCGTCCCAGCTCAATGCCCGATGCCAGTATCGGGGCCATCTCGTCGCCATATTGAAACAGACTATGGCTGTATAGTCCGTTTTTGCCTTTTTCCGCGATTTGACGAGCGGTAGGTATAAAGCGGTAAGCGCCCGCAATTTCCAACTCACATTCGTCCCACAGAATCAGGTGCAGATAGTCGTCGTCGTAGCTGTCCAGATCGCGACGTTGGCCGGAGCCTTCGCCGACGGCTCGGAACGCAATCTCGCGCAGGCGTCCGAGTTCGCGTAACAGCGGGGCATAATCTTCTGCGCCGCGACGGTACAGATAAACGGTTTTGCCATCTGGCGTGGTGCCCAGCGTTTCGCACGTTGAGAGCGCGCGTTTCAGCAGCACGCGATCTTCGGATAAGGCGATGGGCTTTTCACCACAGAAGCAACCGGGCTTGCCTTGCCCCAGTCGATAAACATGACGTCGGAAACGCGCCGCCAGATCGTTGGCGTTCCATTCCCCCTGGCTCCATGACGCATAGGGAATTCTGGCGCCGATACGCAGTTTGAGCGTATGTCCGTGCTGGCTGAACATTTCTCTGACCAGCAGCAGGGTGGACAGCGGACGATAAACCATAGAAAAAAGATAGAACAACATGCTGTTGCGCCCGCTGATATGGATGGGCACGACGGGCGCGCGGGCTTTGCTTGCCATGCGGATAAATCCGCTGTGCCAGTGACCGTCACGAATACCTTGCAGGCTGATGCGTGAAACTTCTCCCGCCGGGAAGACGATGATGGCGCCGTCATCGTTCAGATGTTGCTGGATGGCGTTGATTTGCTGGCGTTTGGTACGGTTATTGAAGTTATCAACGGAGAAAAACAGATTTTTGAGCGGGGCGACATAAGAGAGTAACTGGTTAGCGAGGATGCGCACGTCAGGTCTGACGCTGGCAACGGTACGCAGTAATGCCAGACCGTCCAGCGAGCCAATCGGGTGATTAGCCACCAGCACCACCGGTCCCTGACTGGGAATATTTTCTAAATCGCCTTCGAACATTTCACAATTGAAGTGGAAATGATCGAGAATCTGCTCAACCAGATCCAGCCCTTTCAAATGGGGATAGCGTCGCGCAAATTGCTGCATTTCAGTTTCAAATAGCAGGGAGCGCAATACGGTTTTCTGCCAGGGCGGCGTATGGCGGTGCGGGGCAAGATCTTGCAGAATGGCGTCTAAGCTAAACATAAATCGTCCTCCGTAGCTCTCGGAGGCTAAAGTACGGTATTGAAATGACATATTTATGTCTATTGGTAAATTGTTATTCCTATAAATAAGTTTGTGTAATGAGATATTTTAATATGGGCAGATTAACGCGTTGCGTCGCGCATTGGGGCCTGACGGGGTTATTTACTTGAAAACAAACCTGATTACCCGTGAGGGGTACGATAAACTGCGGGCAGAACATGACCATCTTTGGCATGTAAAACGCCCGGAAATTACCAAGATTGTCTCCTGGGCGGCGAGTCTGGGGGATCGTTCCGAAAATGCGGACTACACCTATAACAAACGGCTGTTGCGCCAGATCGACAGACGCCTGCGCTATCTTCGAAAGTGCCTGACGGAATTGAAGATCGTTGACTACTCTCCACAGCAGGATGGCAAAGTGTTTTTTGGCGCCTGGGTGGAAATCGAAAATAGTGACGGTGATGTGAAGCGTTTCCGTATTGTCGGGCCGGATGAAATTTACGGTGACAACAAAGACTACATCTCGATTGATTCCCCCATGGCGCGCGCATTGCTGAAAAAAAGTGTCGATGAGGAATTTATCGTCAATACGCCGGACGGTCCGCGTGAGTGGTATGTCAACGCGATCGACTATGTTAAGTGATAGCCGCGTGGTGTGTAATTAATCCGTAGCACGCCCGTCGCGCTGTGGCGTTTTGGGCGTTCATCATGTTCACCGGTGAGAGCGAGCTCGGCACGCTGCGGTAGACGCGGTTCAGCCACCTGAATTTTGCGCGCGCAGCAGCCGTTTTGCCTGTTCAATGACGGGCAAATCCACCATTTCGCCGTTTATCTGGAAAGCGTAGCTGTGCTCGGCGGCTTTCAGCACCTGTTTTGCCCAGTCTATTTTGCTGCGATCTGCCGCGAATGCTTGTTGAATGGCGTTGAGCTGGGAGGGATGAATGCAGAGCTTGGCCGAAAAGCCCAGAGAGCGGGCGTGCAGCGCATCCGCCAAAACCCGCTCGTGATGGGTGAAGTCAGGATTAACGCAATCAATGGGTGGGGGTAACCCGGCCAGCCGGGAAGCCAGCACGATGCGACTTCTGGCATACAGCAAGGCATGCAGAGATTGATCGCAATCGATATCGAGTGAGAAATCCAGCGAGCCGAACGCCACCCTTTCTACGTCAGCGGCACAAATTTCTTCCGCATTGTGTAACCCGCGCGCCGTTTCAATAATCGCGATAATGTTGGCGTTTCTTAATCTATATCTATGACAATTTATCATTTCTCGCGCTTCATTCAGCATTTTCGCGGATTCTACTTTTGGCAGAACAATGTCATGCGTGATTATTCTCTCTTCTGCCGTTGTTTTATTTCTTAATTTTTCTTTACTGCTGAGTTTATTTAGGAATTCGATGTCTTCATGGAAGGCTGGTGAATTAATTTTATTCACACGTATATATTTTTTGCAATTTACTTTGGAGACGAACGTATCATTTTCATACCATTGGAGAATATTCTCTCTGGCCTGATTTTTCTCGTCAGGATGAACGGCATCTTCCAGATCGAATATGACAGCGTCCGCGCCAGAGCTCATGGCATGTTGAAAGCGATGGGGCGCATTTCCAGGCACAAAGAGATAGGTCTTAGCGTGTTCCATGCTGTTCTCCTGTTGATTATTTAATTGATTAACAATGTCTTTATAAAAAACTCACTAAATTATCGCAAACAAGAATGATATCTATTTACATTGGCGTTCGTGATATGCTAGCTTTCCGTCAATTATTTTTCAATCTCTCTATCACGACATTTTATTAAGTTTCGGGCGGTGTTAACCCGAGCCTTAGCGACAACTTTTTATACGTTACTGCAATAATTTCTTACGTTTCTTGCCAGTATGAGGAGTGGTTATGAATATCAAGGTTGACGCGGTTATACACAGGGATATACAACAGGATAATGATGATTTTCTTTATGATTATTCAAATAAAAATGCATTTAGGCGATTGATCCGCTGCTTTTTTGCTGAAGGTATTTTGAATAAAGATGACCTGAAGTTTATTGGGGTTAATACCCGGTCGGCGACCTTTACTTTACGCGGCAGTAAGGATGTATTGCAGTTTGATGATATTTCCCCGGCACCAGCAAACACATATATTAATAATGGAAATATTTATCTCATTCATTCAAATGGCACGTCCTCCCCGATTACCCAGCCTGACCAGTTAATTGATGTGCTTCGCGCGAGTTTCGACTTTCAGCCGGAAGAGAGCGGCATTCGCGGCCTGAAGAAAGATGTCGGCAACAGTGTGCATCATGATGCGAACGCCCGGCGCCATCGGCGTCATTGGCGTGCCGAAGTGGCTGATGCCATGCAGCAGGAAGGGCAAAAATATTTCACATACTGGTTGCGCCGGCGGTTAAGCATTCGCGATGCGGCCATGTTTCTCGATCAATGGGGCTCGCTGGAAGGCCACCCCTACTATCCGACCTGGAAATCTCGCCCGGGGCTGAGTGATGAAGACGTTCGGCAGTTCTCGCCGGAATTCAACGCCCGCGTGCCGCTGCGTATCGCCGCGCTGCGCCGTGATATGGCCTATATGGAGTGTATGCCGCACGTTGAGGAATTCCATCCGTGGTTTGCTCAGGCATTTCCTGCGCTCTGGCTGGATTGGAAGCAGCGCTTGAATCAACAGGGGCTGGATGAGACGCAGTGGCTCCCGCTGCCTATTCATCGCTGGCATCTGGAAAACTGGGTGAAATCCCATTACGCGGATGAGATCGCCGAAGGGATTTTGCTCACCGACGGCCCCGATCTCCTTACTCTGCCGGGGATGTCGTTCCGTACCGTGTTACCCGTTGAGCCACCGACCTCCCCCTTTATTAAACTGCCTGTCGCCATCTGGATGACCAGTGAAATGCGTAGCCTACAGGCGAAATCGATTCATATGGGGCCACGCATTAGCACCCTTATCGAAGCGATTCTGGAAAAAGAGGGCGGGTTTGAGCAGCGGCTGGCCTTTTTCCGTGAAGAGGCGGCGTTCCACTATAAACACGCGGTTCATCAGGATGATGCGCCGGGTAAACATCTCTCCGTGGTGTTCCGTGATGCCCAGGCCTATGAGCGCACCAACGGCGCGTTGCCGGTGACCGTCGCCACGTTGTTTACGGCGTTGCCCCATTGCGATAGCCCGTTGTTTACCGAGCTGGTGACGCTGTCCGGACTGGGTGTTGAAGACTGGTTCCGCCAATACGTGCGTGCCGTTACCCGCCCGGTTATCGCCATCTATCTGCTGTATGGCATTGGGTTGGAAGCGCATCAACAGAACAGCCAGATCCTCTTTTCGCCGGAAGGCGTGGCACAGGGGGTGTTAATCCGCGATTTCGGCGATGGGCGTACCTACGCGCCGCTGCTGCGCCAGCGTGGTTATCACCTGCAACCCTACATCTGGCCCGGCATTCTGCCTACGGTGTTTGAAGAGGATATCGAGCCGGTACGGATGTTTGTTGTCGATGCCTGTTTTGTCAGCCACTTGCATGAGCTGGCGCTGGCGCTCAGCGCGGCATACGGCGTTGCCGATGCCCGGTTATGGCAGGTGATGAAAGAAGAAACTGACGCCGCTTTTGACGCGGTGAAATCACGCGTCGATAGCGAGCTGTGGCAGACCGAACGCGACATGTTTTTGACCCAGCCCTGGTATACGCGCTCGCTGTTGCGCATGCATATCCAAGAATACCGCGACTATCGGATTCAGCATGGCCTGAGCAACCCTTTCCTCATTGAAGAGGAAAGGCACCGCGTCGGGCCATGATGTTTGGCGATGCCTCCTGTTCACGGCTGAGTGACGGAAGCATCTTTTTTCAGTTCTCATGTTGAGATGGATAAATTTTTTGATGAACGCCAGGAAAAACTTCATTTTGTCTATCAGGAAAGCGTATTTCCCTGCTCCTTCCACGTTGGCAATGGCCGTGGCGGCTGCGCTGGTCGTACCGAGCGATGTCGTCATGGCGGCGCAGGCCGACACGCGCACGCACGATGATGCCACTATAGTGGTTGAAGCCCGCAGCAGTGGGAACGCGCAGGATATGGTGCCCGGCGGCATGTCGGCGCGCGCCTCCAGTACCGGGCTGTTGGGGAAAAAGGACGTCATGGACACGCCGTTTAACGTCAGTAATGTGACCGCCGAATTTATTGAAAATAAACAGGCGCAGACGCTGGGACAGGTGGTCGCGCATGATGCGTCGGTACGGGTGAGCAGCTCGCAAGGGGGGCTGCTGGACTCTTACTATATCCGCGGTTTCCCGTTGAATGAAGGGAACCTGAGCGATATCGCCATGAACGGCGTTTACGGCGTTGCTCCCAACTATCAGTTAATGACGGACTACATCGAACGGGTTGAGGTATTGAAAGGGCCGTCGGCGCTGTTGTACGGACTGTCGCCGAACAGCAGCGTGGGTGGCGTGATTAACGCCGTCACCAAACGTCCGACCACCGTCGGTAATCTGACCCGCTTCACCACCCGTTGGCAGTCCGATTCCCAGATCACACAGCATGCGGATATTTCCCGTGTCTATGCGCTGGAAAATAACAATCTGCTGGGTATCCGTTTTAACGGTAACTATGGCTATGGCGACACGGTGTGGGACGGCAGCGACAAGCGCACGCAGGTCGGTTCGTTGGGGCTGGATTTTTCGTCGGAGCGTTTTCGCGCCACGCTGGATCTCATTACTCAACACCTGAAAACGCGCGCGCCGTCGCGGCCTTATTCGTTTGCGGCTGATGTGACCGTGCCCGACGCGCCGGATGGCAATAACAATATCTCCCAACCGTGGGGATACTGGCATTCCAAAGATCAGTCGGTGCTGCTGCACACGGAATACGATCTGGCGGATAACGTTACCTGGTTTACCGATCTGGGCGGTTCCAGCGCACACGTCAGCCGCCTGTCGGAACAGGTGCCGCAGGTGATCAATAACAACGGCGATATTCGTTCCAACGTCGGGAATTATCGTTTTACGACCAGCCGTTACAATTTGGCGACCGGCATTCGTGCAGATGTGGAAACGGGCTCGGTGACACACAAGCTGTCGGCGCAAACCAGCTATTACCGCGATCGTCAGGCCAGCGGCGTCGTCAGCGGAACGGCGATTGATTCGAATATTTACCGCCCGGTGTTTTCCCCGGAGCAGGATATCGCCGCCCCGAAAAGCGCATACAAGCGTTCTTCCACCGCGTTATCGGGTATCGCGCTGGCGGATACGCTCGGCTTCTGGGACGACACGCTGCAAGTCACGGGCGGGCTGCGCTATCAGCAGATCAGCTCAGATAATTTCGCCGCGCCGGATGGCGGAACGCGCTCTTCCTACGACAAGAGCGCAATCACCCCAATGCTTGGGGTGATTGTAAAACCCTGGCGGAACGTCTCGCTCTACGCCAACTATATCGAAGGGCTGAGTAAAGGGGATGTCGCGCCCACCACGGCGAATAATGCCGGACAGGTACTGACGCCTTATAAGAGCAAACAGTATGAGGCTGGGGTGAAGGTGGAGGCGCTGGGGACAATCTCTACGCTGAGCGTCTTCCAGATCACCAAACCCAGCGGCGCGCTGGTTGACAACACCTTTGTGGAAGCCAACGAACAGCGCAACCGTGGGATCGAGCTGGATGTGGTCGGGTCGCCGCGGGAAGATTTGCGCCTGACCGGCGGCGTCATGTTGCTGGATGCCGAGTTGACCAAAAGCGTGACGCCGGGCGCGCAGGGCAAGCGTGCGCCGGGCACCGCCCGTTTTCAGGCCAACGCCGGGGTGGAATACGATGTGCCGTTCCTGCGCGATCTGACGTTAAACGCCAGCGTTACCCATAACGGGAAACAGCATGTCAACACCACCAATACGCAATCCATTCCTTCCTGGACCACCGTTGATTTCGGGGCGCGTTACAAGACACGCATCTATAACGCGCCCACCACGTTCCGGGCGGATGTTCTCAACGCTTTCGACCGCGATTACTGGTCTGGCGTGACGTCATTCAGCACGGTCTCGCAAGGAACGCCGCGCACGCTGATGCTTTCCGTGGCGGTTGATTTCTAAGGAACCGGGTTTTAAGAAACCAGAGGTTAAGGAGATGGCGATGAGCAACCTGTTTCGCTTTGCAGCAGTATCTTCCCCCACTGTTATGCAGGCCCATTGGCCTGAGAGACTGACGCCTTATCTGGATGGCGAGATTGAGCGGTTTCTTTTCAACTCGCCGCAAAGGCTGTCATGGCTGGTTGAACAGTATGGGTCGCCGCTGAATATTGTCTGGCCGCACACTGTAGCCAACAATGTCGCTGCATTGCGAACGGTGTTGCGACGTCATGACGTCGATTGCCGCCTGTATTACGGCGCGAAGGTGAACAAATCGCCGGGATTGGTGCAAGCGGCTGTCAATACGGGCATCGGCGTGGATGTCTCCAGCTTGCAGGAACTGCGGGACGCTCTGCGCGCCGGCTGTGATGGCGCGCGACTGTGCGCCACCGGCCCGGCGAAAACGCGTGAGTTTCTGACGGAGCTGGTACGCCATCGCGCCCTTATTGTGCTGGACTCGCCGGAAGAGTTCGACGAACTCCTGACGCTTTCGCAGTTGTTACGCGTCACTGAGCCGGTGCGGGTGCTGCTGCGTTATCGCCCCTCGTTCGCGCAGGCCAGCCGGTTTGGTCTGCTGGCCGATGAGATCGCGCGCTGTCTGGCGACGCTGGACGCCAGATCGGATGTGCTGCGTCTGGAGGGGTTCCATTTCCATCTGGGGGGTTATGAACCCGACACGCGCGTGGCGGCATTCACTGAGATTCTGCCGTTACTGGCGCGTGCGCGGGAACAGGGTTTGCAGCCTGTCGTCATAGATATCGGCGGCGGGCTGCCGATCCAATATCTTTCCGCTTCTTGCTATCAGGACTATCTGGCGAAACAGAATGCCGCGGATTACCGCCACGGTCAGGTGCCGGCCTCGTTTTACCCGTATGGCGGCTGGCGCTCGGCAGCCGACTATCTTGAGGCATTTCTGTCAGCCCCGATCGGGCAGGGCAGCGTGGCGGATGTGCTAAAGCAGCACGGCCTGATTCTGGCGATGGAGCCGGGGCGCAGTCTGGCCGATCAAAGTGCGATTACGGTGTTTCGCGTGACGCGCACGCGCCGTCAGCCTGATGGTCACCACGTGGTGTTTGTCGAAGGCAGCAGCTTCAGCGCGTGCGAAACCTGGTTTAACTCTGAGTTCCTGATCGATCCTCTGCATATTTTTTCTGTCAAAAAAGGCGCGCGTCCGACGCCGGGCAAAGCCTGGATCGCCGGACACAGCTGTCTGGACGACGATGTCATTACGAACCGATTGATTCATTTTCGAACCGTGCCGCAGCCCGGCGATTTACTGATTTACGCAAACACGGCGGGATACCAGATGGACCTGCTGGAAAACGCGTTTCATCGGCATCCGCTGCCTGTGCGCCTGTGTGCTTTCAAAGGTAAGAAAGGTGAGCTGATTTTTTCCAGTGATAACTGAATGGAGCAGAACCCATGATCCTGAATAAAGTAACTGACTTGATTGGAAATACACCCGTTATACAAATTCCGGTTCCTTATGGGGATACGCGTTTGTTACTCAAGGTGGAGAAGAATAATCCCGGCGGCAGTATGAAAGATCGCATGGCGCGCAACATGATCGTCGCGGGATTAAAGTCAGGTAAAATCCGTCCCGGCGGCACCATTGTCGAATCGTCGTCGGGCAATACCGGCATCGGTCTGGCGCTGGCGTCAATTGAGTTCGGCCTGCGTTTTATCGCCGTCGTCGATCATCACGCGGCACAGGACAAGATCGCCATCATGCGCGCGCTCGGCGCTGAGATTCGCTATGTCTCCGGGGATTACGGCGAAGATGAAGTGGCGGTCGTGGAGCGTCAGCGTACGGCGGCGCAGCTGGCGCAGGAGATCCCCGGCGCGGTGTTTATGAACCAGTCGGACAACGCGGCGAATGCTGGCGGCTATGCCGATTTTGTGCGCGAGCTATTCAGCCAGATTGGCAAAATTGACGCCTTTGTCGGCTGCGTGGGCACCGGCGGATCGATGACCGGTATTTCGCACGGTCTGAAAGTCCATAACCCGGATATCACGACGATTGCCGTCGAGCCGGTCGGCTCCATTGTCTTCGGCCATCCCGGCAAGCCCTACTATCAGTCCGGCACGGGAACGCCCGCGGGGGACACCGTAGGGCTGGTGTTGGATTACAGCTGCATTGACTATGGCGAACAGGTGTCGGATACGCAGGCGTTTGAAACCGCGCGCTATGTCGCACGGCACTACGGTCTGCTGGTCGGCGGCTCGACGGGCGGCGTCATTTATAAAGCGTTGGAGCTGATCTATCAGGATCGCATTGGTGGCAATGTGGTGCTGGCGATCGCCGACGGGGGTGAAAAATACCTGCACACGGTGTTTAACGAAGAGTGGCTGGCGGCGCGTAATCTGACGGATAGCGGCGTATGGCACGATCTGGATCGCTGGCTGGGCAACGCGATTTCTCTGGAGCAGGCGAGTTAAGGAGTCAAGGATGACTAGAACGCTTAACGTGGTGATTTGCGGGGCCGGGAAGACCGGCCATCTCACCACGGTACTGTTTAAGCAACGACCAGACGTCAAGGTGACGTTACTGGGCGGCGATCCCCGTTTGCCGGAAATCTATCAGCAGCACGGCAAACGGCTATACGCGCAACTGCCCAATGGCAAAACGCTGACGGCGACGCCGGACTGCGTCACCCACGACCCGGCTGAAGCCTGTCGCGATGCGGATGTTGTGATTATCACCGTTCCCGCCAATTTCCGCGCCGGCTTGCTGGCGCGCATCGCCGCGCATCTCCCTACGGATAAGCCGGTCTATGTCGGGGCGATCCCCGGTTTTTGCGGTTTTGACTGGCTGGCTGAGCGGGAACTGGCCACGCGCCCAAACGCGGTGATTTGGGGAATGAAGGACGTCGCGCACATTGCGTTCGATTTGCTGCCGGGCCAGTCGGTCAAAATGGGCGGCGAAAAGGCCACGCTGTATGTCGCTACGCACCGACGCGAAAATGCGGCGAGCCAACAGGCGCTGGTGGCTAGGTTGCAGCGGCTCTACGCCGCGCCGGTGGTGTTATTGCCGGACTATTTAGAGATCACGCTGACGCCGGGCAACCCGATTATGCACAGTGCGGTGATTTACGGTCTGATCGGTCCCTATGGCCAGTGGTATGCCCGACCGCTCTCGCAGCCGCTGTGCTGGTGGAATGATTGCCCGGAACTCGGCGCCTATTATCTGGAACGCATGGATGAAGAGAACCAGCGGCTGTGTGCGGCGCTGGCGTCGCGGCTTGGCGTGCGGCTGGAGTCGGTGCTGCCGCTCAAGCAGGAGATTATCGATGCCTATGGCGATCAGATTGCCGATGCGCATACGATGCTCTCCGTGCTGCGCACCAATCAAGCCTATCACGGTATTGGTCTGCCGCTGCGAAAGCGGGAGGCAGGCGGGTACGAGTTTGATACGCAGCATCGGGTGTTTCAGGAAGATATCGCCTACGGGCTGAGTCTGCTGGTGACGATTGCGGAGAACCTGGCCGTTAGCGTGCCGTATATTGAAGAAGTTTACCGGTGGTGCAGTGATTATATGGGCATGTCCACACAGGCGCGCCCTGACTACTTCCCGCAACACTGGCTGACGTGATGAGAATGATTGCAATGATGACCGTGGCCGGAATGAGGCAGGGGAACGCCGTGAAAGCGGAAGGAATTGACGCATGCGCTTGAGTGGGCAGGTCGCGTTCATTATCCACTTTATGTTTGTCGTACAGCTGGTGGCGATGGGGGCGATGGAGATGAGCGGGCCGTTCTGGCCGCTGCATCTGGAAAGCATGTCGTCCGGCGCTGAACTGAGCATCGCGGGGATTGCCGTGTACGTCGGCCCGATGTTGGGTATTATGCTGACCAGCGCCTTCTGGGGGCGCATGGGCGACCGGCTGGGCAATAAAGCCATGATGATCCGCGCGCTGTTCGGGTTGGCGTTGACCCAGCTCGGGCTGGCTTGGGCAAATGATATCTGGACGATCGTCGCCCTGCGTTTTATTCAGGGCGCCTGTGCGGGCTATATCGCGCCGGCGCAGGCCTACGGTGTCGCCGTCGTCAGCCCGTTGCAGCGCACGCGGCTGTTTGCCTGGCTTCAGGTTTCCACCAACGTGGGATCGCTGCTGGGGGCGATTGTCGGCGGGTTGATTCTCGATTACCTGAATTTCTTCTGGATTAACCTGAGTGCCGCGATCCTGTGCGCCCTGTGCGGCATTACCGTGGCGCTGTTCCTGCCCTATGTCGCACCGGCGGCACCGCCAGCGGACGCGCAGAAGAAAGAGCAAGACGCCCCCCGCAAACGGCTCTGGGCGCTGTCGCCGATCTCCGGTCTTTTGCTGATTTCCGGCCTGCTGCTGACCAGCCGCATGATCCCGCAAACGCCGTTTTCCCTGTATATGGACGGCGTCTTTCAGGTGGATAAGTGGATTATCGGCCTGTGCTATGGCTTGCAGGCGACCGGCGTGATTGTTTCCGCGTCACTGTGGGCGCGCTATTTTGAAAACCTGACGTTGCCGCAGACGCTGGGCCGTCTGTGCCTCGTGATGCTGGCCTGCGCCCTGGTGACATTGATCGCCGCCACGATGCTGAATATCGCGATTTTCATTCCGCTCTATTTCCTGTGGGGGGTATTGCTGGGGGCGACGACGCCCGTTCTGATGGCGCTGATCTCCCGCGCGGCGGGCGCCGGGCAGCAGGGGTACATTCTCGGCGTGGCGCAAAGCGTCAGCCAGTTTGCGTCGATTCTGGGCATTTCTTTGGGCGGACTCGTTCTCTACTCCCCCGGACTCCGTTCGCTGTTCTTCTGTGTCAGTGCGGCGTATCTGGTGACATTTATGATTTCGCTGATGCTGCTGCGACGGCTGCGGATACCGGCGGAAAAACATGACTCTCTCTCGACGAAGGGAAATACCGAAAATGTGTAATTGTTGGACGCGGCAGCCTTGCCGTTGGTTATTACTGAGTGCGCTATTGATGGTCTGCCTGTCGCCGTTGGCGGGGCAGGCGCAACAAACGCCAACCGTCATCAGGGATGTTTTGGGGCGAGAGGTCAAGGTCAACACGCCGGTACAGCGCGTCATGCTGGGGGAGGGGCGTCAGCTCTATCTGGTCGCGATGCTCGACAGAGACGATCCGGCCAAACGGATTGTCGCCTGGCGGCGCGACCTGATCCAGTCCGATCCGGCGACATGGCATCAATACCGCGATCGTTTTCCTCAACTGGCGCAGATCCCCACGTTCGACGGCACGGAGAAAGGCACATTCGACGTGGAACAGGCGGTGTCGCTGAAGCCGGATGTGATCATTATGAACATTGAGGCGCAGCGGGCGATTGTCGATGCGGGCTATGACCGGATATTGAACAGCGTCGGCATCCCGATCGTGTATGTCGATTTCCGTTATCACCCGCTGGAAAATACCGCGCCGACCCTGCGTCTGTTCGGCAAGCTGTTTCATCAGGAAGCGCGTGCCGAAGCGTTTCTCGCGTTTCGCGAGGCGCAGCTGAAACGCGTTTCCGACGTGCTTGCCGCGAAGCACCCGCGTCCGCCGCGCGTGTTCATTGAGCGGCTGGGGGGCTATACCGACGAGTGTTGCCTGACGTTCGGCCCGGATAACTTCGGTAAATTCGTGCAGCTGGCCGGGGGGGATAACGTGGCCGCGAAAAACGCGCCGGGTACGTTTATGCAGATGCACCCCGAACAGGTGATTGTGGAAAACCCGGAGGTCGTGGTGATCACCAGCGGGAACTTTGACGCTTTTGTTCCCGGTGGCCGCTGGATCGGGCTGGGGCCGGGGCAGGATATGACGGAAGGGCGTCAGCGGCTTGAGTGGTTTCTGGGACGACCCGCCTATACCAACACCCTCGCGAAACAGAAACGCGCGTTCCATGCCATTTGGCACCAGTTTTACAACAGTCCCTATGATTTTATCGCGATTCAGCAACTGGCCGAGTGGTTCCACCCGACACTGTTTCACGATCTGAATGCGGATAAGACCTTCCGTCAGCTTCATCAGCAGTTTTTACCGGTTGACTATCAACCGGGCTATTTCGTCAGTCTTACGCAGTAAATGATGAAGCGACGCCGGCGCAGCGCGCCGGACGACGCGCAATTGTTACGTCAGGAGGTGGAGAATGTTTGACGATATGACTTACCACATTGCCCTTACGCCCGTGCAGTTTCTACGTCCCTCTGAAAACGTTGATATGTTGAACGTGGAATGCCTGATGGAGGACATTTGTCGCTGCGGTTGCTGGACAACGCCCGTACCCATAGAGAAAGAAACCGGTATTATCATGGACGGCAATCATCGGCTGCGCGCCGCAACGGCGTTGGGATTAAAGCGCATCCCCTGTGCGCTGCTCGATTATGACGACCCGCGCGTGTCCGTTTTTCACTGGAAAACCGGACAGCCTTTTTGCAGGGGCCTGATTATGCAGACGATTATGGCGGAGAAAAGTCTGTTTCCCTACAAGACGACCCGTCATTGTTTCCAGCCAGCGTTGCCTTCGGTAAGCGTTGTGCTCGACGCGCTCATGCGTTAATCACTTCACGCCGTCGCCCTGAGTGTGGACGACGCTATCCGCCCGCTTTGTTTTTCTCCTGTTTTTGCCGCGCCGCCGTCTTTTTATTGACGGTGGCGCAACTATAATCTTCACGTATTGCCTGCCGCTTTTATGGTGCGACAGCGCAGGAACTGATTGATTCCACGAATTTTAATATGCTTTGTAACAATTTTGCCTAGAATATATACCAGAAATGGCTGTCAGTAATGTACCGGTTTCTGAACAATAGTGGCATCGGCGCTATTACGCCTTTGGAGAAAGAAAATGCAAGAGAACTACAAAATTCTGGTTGTCGATGACGACATGCGTTTACGTGCGCTGTTAGAGCGTTATCTGACCGAGCAGGGTTTTCAGGTACGTAGCGTAGCGAATGCTGAACAGATGGACCGCTTACTAACGCGTGAATCCTTTCACCTCATGGTGCTGGATCTGATGCTGCCGGGAGAGGACGGGTTGTCCATCTGCCGCCGTTTACGCAGCCAGAGCAACCCCATGCCGATCATTATGGTGACGGCGAAAGGGGAAGAGGTGGATCGTATCGTCGGGCTGGAAATCGGTGCGGACGACTATATTCCCAAACCGTTTAACCCGCGCGAGCTGCTGGCCCGCATCCGTGCGGTGCTGCGTCGTCAGGCGAACGAACTGCCGGGAGCGCCATCGCAGGAAGAAGCGATTATCGCGTTCGGTAAATTCAAGCTGAATCTTGGCACGCGCGAAATGTTCCGCGATGATGAGCCTATGCCGTTAACCAGCGGTGAGTTCGCCGTGCTTAAGGCGCTGGTGAGCCACCCGCGTGAGCCGCTGTCCCGCGATAAGCTGATGAATCTGGCGCGCGGCCGCGAATACAGTGCGATGGAGCGTTCCATCGACGTACAAATTTCCCGTCTGCGCCGCATGGTGGAAGAGGATCCGGCCCACCCGCGCTACATCCAGACGGTGTGGGGCCTTGGCTACGTGTTTGTCCCGGACGGCAGTAAGGCATGATGCGATGGCGTTTTTCTCCGCGCAGTTCCTTTGCCCGGACGTTGCTACTGATTGTCACGCTATTGTTCGTCAGTCTGGTCACCACTTATCTGGTGGTGCTCAACTTTGCCATTTTACCCAGTTTACAGCAGTTCAATAAGGTACTGGCATACGAAGTAAGAATGCTGATGACGGACAGCCTGCAATTGGAGGATGGTTCCACGCTTGAGGTGCCACCCGCGTTCCGGCGTGAAATTTACCGCGAATTGGGGATATCGCTCTATACCAATGCCGCGGCGGAAGAAAGTGGCCTGCGTTGGGCGCAGCATTATCGGTTTCTGAGCGACCAGATGGCGCAGCAACTTGGCGGCCCGACGGAAGTGCGCGTTGAAGTCAGCAAGAACACCCCGGTGGTGTGGCTGAAAACCTGGCTATCGCCGGATATCTGGGTACGCGTTCCCCTTACTGAAATTCATCAGGGCGACTTCTCTCCGCTCTTTCGCTATACGCTGGCGATTATGCTGTTGGTGATTGGCGGCGCGTGGCTGTTTATCCGGGTGCAGAACCGGCCATTGGTGGAACTGGAACATGCCGCGTTGCAGGTCGGTAAGGGCATTATTCCGCCGCCGCTGCGAGAGTATGGCGCATCGGAGGTCCGTTCGGTGACCCGGGCCTTTAATCAGATGGCCTCCGGCGTGAAATTACTGGCCGATGACCGCACGCTGCTGATGGCGGGCGTCAGTCACGATCTGCGCACACCGCTGACGCGAATTCGTCTGGCGACCGAAATGATGGGCAAGGAAGACGACTATCTGGCGGAGTCGATCAATAAGGACATTGAAGAGTGTAATGCGATTATTGAGCAGTTCCTTGATTACCTGCGTACCGGACAGGAAATGCAGACGGAAGTGACTGACCTGAACGCGATTATGGGTGAAGTGGTGGCATCGGAAAGTGGTTATGAACGCCAGATTGACAGCGAGTTTGCCACGGGCGATTTGCTGGTGCGCGTCAGCCCGCTTTCGATAAAGCGCGCGGCGTTGAATCTGGTGGTGAATGCGGCGCGTTACGGTGATGGCTGGATAAAAGTCAGCACCGGGCGTGAGTTACAGCGAGCCTGGTTTCAGGTTGAAGATGACGGGGAGGGTATCGCCCCCGATCAGCTCAAGCACCTGTTCCAGCCCTTTGTGCGCGGCGATAGCGCGAGAACCACCAGCGGCACCGGGCTGGGGCTGGCGATTGTTCAGCGTATTATCGATGCCCACAACGGCATTCTGGATGTCAGCGCCAGCGAGCGCGGCGGGCTTTGTGTCCGTGCCTATTTGCCGCTGTTGACGGACACCCCGACGGATAACGGCGTCGCGGAAGAGTCATAGGATTAATGACGATCGTTTAAGAACCGAGATACAGGGAGCAACCACGGGGTGAGGTGTCCCTGCGGGAACTTCATCCCCGTGTTTCTCCTAAAATGAGACTTAGGCTACCAGCATGAGTTATCAGCATCTTTATTAAGTCCTAAAATACGAAAAGGCGCGGATTCCGCGCCTTTTCTCTTTGTGGTTCTCGTTAATGCTTAGCGCTTCGGCCCTGCTTTCACCAGCGCCGCGCCTGCTGGCGCATCGGTGTATTTTTCAAAGTTAGTGATAAAACGCTGCGCCAAATCTTCTGCCTTTTCCTGCCACTGCGCGATGTCCGCATAGGTGTCACGCGGGTCGAGAATGTCAGGGTTGACGCCGGGCAGAGACGTTGGGATGGCCAAATCGAAGATCGGCAGCGTCTGCATTTCCGCGTCATCAATGCTGCCGTTCAGAATGGCGTCAATAATCCCGCGCGTATCCTTGATTGATATACGCTTCCCGGTTCCGTTCCAGCCCGTATTAACCAGATACGCCTGTGCGCCGACGGCCTTCATACGTTTCACCAGCACTTCGGCATACTGCGTTGGGTGCAGCATCAGGAACGCTGCGCCGAAGCAGGCGGAAAACGTCGGCGTCGGTTCCGTTACGCCGCGTTCGGTTCCCGCCAGTTTGGCGGTAAAACCAGACAGAAAATGGTACTGCGTCTGATCGGACGTCAGGCGGGATACCGGCGGCAACACCCCGAAGGCATCAGCCGTCAGAAAAATCACTTTGGTGGCATGGCCCGCTTTGGAAACCGGTTTGACGATGTTCTGAATGTGGTAGATCGGGTAAGAGACGCGCGTGTTTTCAGTTTTGGAGCCGTCATTGAAGTCTACGCTGCCGTCTGCCAGTGCGGTGACGTTCTCCAGTAACGCATCGCGTTTGATGGCGCCAAAGATATCCGGCTCCGCCTCTTTGGACAACTTGATGGTTTTGGCATAGCAGCCTCCTTCAAAGTTGAAGACGCCATCGTCATCCCAGCCGTGCTCGTCATCACCAATCAGTTGACGTTTCGGATCGGTGGAGAGGGTGGTTTTGCCGGTGCCGGACAGACCGAAGAAGATCGCGACATCGCCCTGCTCGCCGACGTTTGCCGAGCAGTGCATAGAAGCGATGCCTTTTAGCGGCAACAGGTAGTTCATGATCGAGAACATCCCTTTCTTCATTTCGCCGCCGTACCAGGTCCCGCCGATCAACTGGATTCGTTCTGTCAGATTGAAGGCGACAAAATTCTCAGAGTTCAGCCCCTGTTCCTGCCAGTTCGGGTTAGTGCATTTTGCGCCGTTCATCACAACGAAATCCGGCTCGAAGCCTTCCAGCTCTTCCTCGCTCGGGCGGATAAACATGTTTTTAACAAAATGCGCCTGCCAGGCGACCTCGGTGATGAAACGCACGCTGAGCCGGCTGTCCGGGTTAGCGCCGCAAAAGGCGTCAATGATGAACAATCGTTTGCCCGACAGCTGCGTCGTAACTAGCTGCTTAAGGTGCGTCCAGGTTTCCTGGCTTAATGGGTGGTTATCGTTCTTACCTTTCCCCTGATCGGACCACCACACGGTATCGCGGGTGACGTCGTCGCGCACGATGTATTTGTCTTTCGGGGAGCGCCCCGTAAAGATGCCGGTATCGACGGCGATGGCGCCCAATTGCGTCTCAATACCACGTTCATAGCCTTGCAGGGTTGGGGAGCGTTCTTCTTCGAAAAGCTGTTCATAGCTGGGGTTGTAGACAATATCGCGGATATTCTGGATTCCATAAGCGGCTAAGGCTTGTGAGGTGACACCTGTGCTCTGCATATTGCAACTCCTCAAGTGATAGTCGTACTAATAAACATTGTAGGGAGTGAGCTTATTTTAACCGCGATAGCAATCATAAAATTAAATAAATTCATTAATAACTTTGCTTATTCATAGCGTTGAAAAAGTGATCGATATGGTCTACGCAGGGGGGAGTAAACACGATAAAAGCGGGTACTTGCGTACCCGAGAGAACATTAATGCAATAGATTTCTTGATGATTCTTGCCGGATCGCGCGAATGTCCAGTGAGTTAAACGAGTAGTGTGTGCCGCAGTAGTCACAGTGCATATCGATTTCACCATCCTGTTCGATCATCTCATTCACTTCCTGATCGGACAGCGTCATTAATGCATTCGCGCAGCGATCGCGTGAACAGTGACAGTGGAATTCGACGTCCTGCGGTTCGTAAACCGTCACCTCTTCCTGATGGTAAAGGCGGTACAGCACCTCGGTGGCTGGCAGGGTAAATAGCTCCTCGGCTTTGACCGTGGTGGTTAACTGCGTCAGATGCTCGAAATCATGACGATCGGCATCCTGAGCAGGCAATACCTGAAGCAGCATGCCTGCGGCCTTCAGCTCGCCGTCGTGTTCCCCGGTACGGATAAATAACCGCGTCGGCAACTGCTCGGACTGTTGGAAATAGCTCTCCAGACATTCGGCAACGGTGTCACCGTCTAAACCGACGACGCCTTGATAGCGCTCGCCTTCCGTCGGCGTAATGGTAATCACCAGATAACCGTTGCCGACCATCTCTTTCAGCGAACTTCCCGACGGGATATCCCCTTGCAGGCGGGCAACGCCGCGCATCTGCTGCCGGTGGTTGCCATTAATGACCGCCAGTTTCAGCGGGCCATCGCCCTGAAGCTGCACGGTAATGTCGCCGCTGAATTTCAGCGTTGCGGTCAGCAGGCTGGTGGCGACCAGCATTTCGCCCAGCAGCGTCTGCACGGCAGCCGGATAGTCGTGGTTGGTCAGAATACGTTGATAGGTGTCGTTAACCGTCACCAGCTCGCCGCGAACGGCATAATTTTCAAACAGGTAACGATGTAATTGGTCATGGGCCATAATGTTTTCTCGTTGTGGTGCAGCGATCGCCAACGTGACATAGGCCAGCAGTCTGCTGACCAACACATGAAGGACGAAGCGTTATTCCCGATCGCTGTATTTAAATTTAATCAGATCGCGCCGCTCTTTTTTATCAGGGCGCCGATCCGGGTGTGGCATCGTCAGCGCATTCATTTTTCGCGCCCGCGCCAGCTTTTCGCGTTTCTCAATGCTTTCAGCTGTTTCCTGATACAGTGACTGCGCCTCAGTTGCGCTCCTGCGCTGACCGCTGATGGCCAAAATGATCACGGTGCGTTCATCATTTCCCTGACGCAGCTGAATCTCGGCATTCCGTTCGACCTGTTTGCCTGGCTTACCACGCTGTCCGTTGTAGTGGACTTTGCCGCCTTCGATCATCTCCCGGGCAATCGCCCGGGTTTTATAGAAACGGGCCGCCCACAGCCATTTGTCCAGACGAACGGCGTCGTCGCTATGCTCGGTTGATTTCACCATAAATCCCCCTGATTCCCCCTCAGGCCACCTGCATTATCCGGCGTTAACGGAATGACGCAGGGCTGGTAGCAGCGCAAGGTAGTCGTTCATTGACGGATGTTGCAGAAAGGTCTTTTCCTGCTGGCCGGAGTCTGGATTGCGAACGCCCAGACAGTAACGGATGCCGAAGGTTTTCGCGGCGTCCAGAATCGGCTCGCTGTCATCCACAAACAGCGTTCTGGCCGGGTCAAAGCCGGTTTGTTGCTGCACGGCCTGCCATAAACGCTGGTTTTCTTTCGGATACCCATAAGTATGGGTGGAAAGTAATAAATCAAGGTACTGATCAAGCCCGGTATGTTCGATTTTCACCGCCAGACCATGAGGATGGGCATTGGTCAGCAGGATGGTCTCTTTGCCGCACTCGCGCAGCGCGGCTAAAAAAGGCGTGGTGTCATCACGCAGACGCGCGCGCGCGCCGATATCCGTCGTCATTTGATAGATATCCAGATCCAGACACGCTGTCCAGTAATCGAAACAGTACCAGTTTAGCGTGTGTTGAACGGCCTGATATTCCCGCTTGATAAGCTGCCGGGCCTGCTCAAGACTGATGCGACGTTTTTCGCTGAGCGATTGCGGCACCCAGTGAAGCCAGAAATAGTTGTCAAACGCCAGATCGAGCAGCGTGCCATCCATATCCAGTATGACGGTGTCGATATTGCGCCAGTTGATGTGGGAATTCATAACGACTCCAGATGTTGCGCGCTGGCATTGAGTGACGCAGCGAACGCGCTGTCATGACGGGAAACCCGACGAGCAGGTTAGCATAACCGCGGGCGCGGCACGATGGCGCTAACGGGGCAACAGCGGGCGACTCTCCGGTGGCGAATCTGTCATCATATTGAATCTTGAAGCGTAATAGCGCTGAATGTTGGCAACCCGCCGCTGGCTTTTGCGCATTTTAATGCTGACCAGAACCATATTGACGATAAAAACCGTGGAGAAAAGCAGCAGCAGCAGGCAACTGCCGAAGTAGCGCCACACGGTGATGACATCCGGTTCGCTATGCAGGCTGATGTGCTGTGTCCCATTGGCGTCGGTGCTGAGCTGAGTGATAACGCCTGTGGCATTAAATGGGGTGTGTAACAACATCGCGGAAAGCCGCTGGAGTTCCTGCCACTGCTCGGATGGGCGATACTCATTGAGCGGCATGGGGGGCAGTGGATGGTTAACAAACTGCCGGCCTTCCTCGCTGCGGATCAGGAAGCCGCCGGGCGGGGGACTGTTTAGCGAATCCGCCGCGTTATTGATTTCCTGATAGAAAAACAGCTCGGTGGAGCTATTGACCAGCGCTTCCAGCGTTTCTGCGCTAACGGGGGGCAGCACCACATTCATGCCTTTCAGCTTGCCGGAATTGGCATCTTTTACCAGCGTGTTCCAGTTTTTAACGTCACTCAGGTTGACCAGCGCGTTCTTGAGGCGGGAACACTCGTTTTCCTGTGCGCACAAATCCTGTGTTTTCAGAACGACTTCTGCGAAATTTTTCAGCAGGATCAGCCCGGATTTCTGGATTGTGGAGGCCAGGGGCGAACTGACCTGATCTTCTTGATTCGCTTGCGGATGGAGCTGGCTGTTTACTGCGTTAAGCAGCGCGGACGCTTTTTCAATCGTCTCGGATTCCGGCAGCGGCAACGGTGCGGCTATGTTCCAGTAAATCGCGGAACAGTCGAAAGGGCTAAACGCATAGGGTGACGGCGTTGCAACGGGATGAATACCGGCAGGGACGTAGCACATGCCGTTACCACGCACAGACAGCGTATCGCCAATCCTGAGAGACATTTTTTCCAGATCGCTTACCTTTTTCACTTCGATATTCTGTGCTCCCTGAAGCCAGGCCATACTCAGTTTTAACGGCAGCTCAAGCGGCACGTTGATGACAAGAATAATCAGGCAGAATAATGAACCTGCGGCCAACAGCAGATTTTTTCCCCAATGCTGTAGCGGAAAATTCTTGACTTCGTCATGCAGGGAAAGGTGTTCTCCCTGGCGGATAACCTGCCGGTTGAGATAAATATCTACGTCCGTTTTCTCCCCCAGACTCTGCGTAATATAGGGTTGCCAGTGCGGGGGATAGATCAGGTCGATGTTTCCGAGAGAAATATTACCGAGCGGCCCCTGATGGGATTCACCAAACAGCCCCAACCCCCGCGGTGTACCGTGAAGGCAGTGCACATCGCGCAATTCTTGCTTAGACGGCGAACGAAAAAGTTGCCACAGGCTCCAGACTGCCAGCAGCGCCGCGGTGCCAATCAGCCAGGGGAGCAGAACGATAGGGCTATTGAGACTGATGAACAGAAGCAGAAAGGACAGACTGAGCACCGCCGTTTCCTTTAGCCCTCTGGAATGGTGAATCGCGTGCTCTTCACGCGTTTCTTTGCGGATAGTGACCAGTTCCGCGTGTTCACTGTCCTCCTGACGGATAGACGCGTTCAGCGCCGGCATTTCGGACGGCAACGGGGCTAGCGGACGATCGTCAAGGCACTCGATCAATGAGTGCCCATTCAGGGAGATAACCAGCGGGATTGAACGTGTTTTGATCAGTTCTATCGTATTATTTTCGGTAATATATTGTTCCCAACAGGGAGGCAGGTGGATTTCCTGCCGATCAATATAGTAACGCCATTTATTTTGAACATCGGTACTCAGACCATAGCGCGTGATGGTATGCGTAATGGGATAAACCCGATTGCTTTGCAGGGAGCGCGGCAGTTTTGGCTGTGCGTTAGGGGTATCAAGCGGCGTGGTTCGCTGGCTGTTTTCCTGCGCCAGATAGCGCTCAACGGCATAGCGTTCTTCTTCGGTTAGCCGTCGCGGTAACGATTGCGAAACAGGCAGAGGAGGAATGGATAGAAAACGGCGGCGCATGCGATAGACGACAACCCCCCCGGCAATGATTAGACAGGCAAACAATATGGCCAATATAGTGGATATTGTGCTCATCTTATCTCCAATTCCAAAACGCGATGCTAATCCTCCTTGTCTTTGTCGGAGTTTAACAAAATTATATCGCTGATGATAACCCGCATGACGTTGTTTTTTAAATTGATACTGAAATCAATCGCACAAGGCGATGATTGTAACGTGTAAAAAACACGGCTTGAATGAGGATAATCCTATTTTTTTTAAATGGTTGACTTTGGGCGGCGGCTTTTCATACAGAGTCAGAGTGTATCCTGTATGTTGCTTACAGGTAAATTTATCGTCACGACAGTTGCAGCGAAGGTGACTGTTAACGCACAATGCGGACAGGATTCACAAGACTCTTTACGATTTCTTCTCATCAACGGCATGCCGTATTCAGGTATCGGTAAACGTCACTTCTCGTGTGGGTTGGGCTAAGGTGCTGTTCTGGTCGTAATTCTCTGGGAGGCCACAATGAGTCATAACCTGCAAAAACCTAAAATCCTCAAGGTGGAAACGATCGCGCGTTCGCGCCTGTTCAACGTTGAGTCAGTCGATCTTGAATTCAGCAACGGGGTCCGTCGGGTGTATGAACGGATGCGATCAAGCGGCCGGCAGGCGGTGATGGTGGTGCCGATCATTGACGATTCGCTGTTGTTGATCCGCGAATATGCCGTCGGCATTGAAGAATACGAGTTGGGGTTCCCCAAGGGGTTGATCGACCCGGGTGAAACCGTTTTTGAAGCGGCTAACCGCGAACTGATGGAAGAGGTCGGCTTTGGCGCGGAACGACTGGAATTGCTGGCGACGCTAACCATGGCGCCCTCCTATTTTTCCAGCCAGATGAACATTGTGATTGCACGTGGATTGTACCCGCAGCACCGTGAAGGCGATGAGCCAGAACCGATGCCGCAGGTTCGCTGGCCGGTAGAAAACATGATGTCGCTGTTGCAGGAGCCTGATTTCAATGAAGCGCGCAACGTTAGCGCGCTGTTTCTGGCCCAGGACTGGTTACATCGCCAAACCCGCTAACGGTGATTTTATCGCACGTTACGCATAGGGCGCGGTTTCCCGCGCCCTATTTGCATGACCGAATCGCTTCCTGAAATCAGAACAACTCTTCGCTTTGTCCGTTATCCATCAACGTCGTGCCGACCTCGTGCACTTCATACTCTTTCGGCTCGGTGCCTTCAATGAAGTATTCGCTACGGCTGTTTCCCCCTCCGCTGGAGAGTTTGCCGCTGCTGCGATCGATCACCACGCTGACGATACCGGGCGGCGGCGACAGCGGTTGTTCCGGCACGCCGTCCAGCGCGGCTTTCATAAAGTCATCCCAGGCCGGTTGGGCCGATTTCGCCCCGCCTTCATAGCCGGAGATCTGATCTTTAATGACGCCGGATGCGCTGCTGGCGCCCAGATTACGGCGGTGATCGTCAAAGCCAATCCAGACTGAGGTCACCAAATCCGGGCCATAACCGGAGAACCAGGCATCTTTGGCGCTGTTGGTCGTCCCCGTTTTGCCGCCGATATCGCGGCGTTTCAAATCACGACCTGCACGCCAGCCTGTTCCCATCCAACCCGGCTCGCCGAAGATATTACTGTTTAACGCATCTTTAATCAGAAAGGCCAGCGGCGTGCTGATCACGTGAGGCGCGTAAGGCTGCGCCACGTTTTTTTGCGCAGCCTCAGGCGTGACGGGCTCTAACTCTGGCTGAGGCAGCCCTTGCGGCGGCGCTTCATTTGAAGTAGCAACATCTTCAACATTCGTGGTTGCCAGCACCGGAGAACGCGGTGTTTCACCATATACCAGCGGCAGATTACAGGTATCGCAGACGACTTTCGGCGTAGCAGAGAAAACCGCATTGCCCGTTTCATCTTCAATTCGGGTAATCAGGTAGGGATCGACCAGATAGCCGCCGTTCGCCATGACAGCATAACCACGCACCACCTGTAGCGGCGTAAACGACGGTGCCCCAAGCGCCAGCGATTCCGTATGGACGATATTCTGCGCAGGGAAGCCGAAACGTTGCAGGTATTCCGCCGCGTAATCGACGCCCATGGCGCGCATGGCGCGGACCATTACGACGTTTTTGGATTGTCCAAGCCCTTGCCGCAAACGGATTGGGCCATCATAGCTCGCCGGTGAGTTTTTGGGACGCCAGTCAGAGCCTGCGCCGGCATCCCAGCGGGTAATCGGCACGTCGTTCAGAATCGTTGCCAGCGTCAGCCCTTTGTCCATCGCCGCGGTATACAAAAACGGTTTGATGTTGGAGCCAATCTGGCGTAGCGCCTGCGTCGCGCGGTTGAACTTACTGTGGTTGAAATCGAAACCGCCGACCAGCGCTTCTATCGCCCCGTCTTTAGGGTTGAGCGAAACGATGGCCGAATTGACGTCCGGCACCTGTGCCAGCCACCAGTCATCGTTGACTTTGCGCACCCAGACTTGCTGCCCTGCCTGTACCACGTCTGTGACCCGTTTCGGCGTTGGCCCTTGCTGAGTGTCGGAACGATAGGGGCGCGCCCAGCGCATGCCTGACATCGGCAGGGCAATATTGCTGCCGTCGGACAGGAGCGCAATCGCGTTTTCAGACGTGGTGCTGGTGATGATGGCCGGGTAGAGCGGTCCATAGACGGGCAGCGCTTTCAGCGTGGCGATCATCTTTGCCTGATCCCAGACGCTTTCTCCGACTTTCCACAACACTTTGCCTGGGCCGCGATAACCGTGGCGCATGTCATAGGCGAGAACGTTATTGCGCAACGCTTCTTGCGCGGCCATTTGCCGTTTTTGGGTGATGGTTGTGTAGACTTTATAACCGTCGTTATACGCATCTTCGCCGTAGCGCTTCACCATCTCCTGCCGCACCATTTCCGCGACATAGGGCGCGGAAAAGGAAATTTTGGGCGCGTGATAATTTGCGACCAGCTTTTCATTGCGCGCTTCATTGTATTGCGCCTGCGTGATGTAGTTTTCATCCTTCATGCGGGCAAGCACCACGTTGCGGCGGGCAACGGCGCGATCGTAAGAATAGAGCGGATTGAATGTTGATGGCGCTTTCGGCAAACCCGCGATCATCGCCATTTCGCTCAGCGTCAATTGATCAACCGGGCGGCCGAAGTAGACATGTGCCGCTGCGCCTACGCCATAGGCGCGATAGCCGAGATAGATCTTGTTCAGATAGAGCTCAAGGATTTCATCTTTAGTCAGCATTTGCTCGATACGGATAGCCAGAAACACCTCTTTGATTTTGCGGATCAGGGTGCGCTCCGGGCTCAGGAAGAAATTCCTGGCGAGCTGCTGCGTAATGGTACTGGCTCCCTGAGAAGCGTGACCGGAAGTGAGCGCGATAGAGGCGGCGCGGATAATCCCAACGGGGTCGACACCGTGGTGATCGTAGAAGCGGCTGTCTTCTGTCGCGATAAACGCATGTACCAGTTCAGGAGGCATCTGGTTCAGCTTGAGCGGGATACGGCGTTTTTCGCCAAACTGGGCGATCAGTTCGCCGTCGGCGCTGTAAACCTGCATTGGTGTTTGCAGACGGACGTCTTTCAGCGTGGCGACGTCGGGCAGTTGGGGTTCGACATAGCGGTACAAACCATATATCGAGGCGGTTCCCAACAGAATGCAACAGACTGCAAGGATGAGTAAATACTTTACGAACTTCACCTGAGATTTTCCATTCAGTAGCGTTTGGATAGTTTATAAACAATTGAGCGCTAGTATAAAGGTAAGCCAGCACTGTGGATACGTTTAGATAAGGAAATCGGGTTGAACATGGCTTATCACATCTGGCGGGTTGGGTTAGATATACAAAACGGCTGTATGCGCGCGCTGGCGGTTCAGCACCGTCGTTATGGCTGGCAACTTCGTCAGTGGTGGCAATATCCACTGCCGGACGATACGTTACGCGCGGGTAGTCTACACCATACCGACGCGCTTTGTGAGGCCTTGCGCAAATGGCGCCGCCAACTGCCCGGCCATATTTCACTGCGGGTAGGGTTTCCCGCTCAGTTGATTTTACAGCAGCGACTACCGCTCCCCGATCGCCGTTTGCAAGAGCCGGAGCACAGCATGTATCTCGAAACGATGGCAGCGCGCAATCTGCCCGTCAGCCGTGGTTCGCTAGCGATAGACTATCGGGAAGATCCCCATTCGCCCGGGGCGTTACTGGTAACGGCGGCACGTCGGCAGGAAATCGACGTCTGGCTGGCGTGCCTGAATAATGCAGGGCTGCGCCCGGATGTTCTTGAGGTTTCAACGTGTGCGCTGCGCACGATGGCACAGTTGGCGAGGCTGGCGTCTGACCGCTTGTTCTTGCATCGCCTGCCGGACGGCTGGCTGTGGGTTTCGCCGCTGAACCAGGCTTTTCAGTCGGGCGTCATACCCCTTGATGAGATTGACGAGGGCGCGGATATTTTATCGATTGTGAGTACTCGCTATCATCATGATGTCGGGAGTGTCGCCTATTACTCCGGTGTTGACGACGCCACCTGCCTACAGCAAACCGATCTGCTATCGTGGTCGCCTTTCACGGTATTTAACCAGATGCAACCACCGCTACCGGTATTTCCTCCCGCTTTTGTCATTGCCTGTGGCCTGGCATTACGCCCTGAGGATTCCTGACGATGTTGCTGATTAACCTGTTACCGTGGCGTAAAAACCGGATGCGCCAGCAGGCTCGCCGTTGGTTAGGGCTGTTGTGGCTACAGTTGGTGCTGATGCTGTGTCTGGTCGTCGTGCTTTATTTTCTTTGGCAGCATAGACAACAGCGCGCGCAGGAGATGCTTAATGCCGCAGAGGCCGAACAGCGTCAGCTAACGTCACATTACCAACAAACCTATAGCGTCCGAGACAGACTGCGGCGCTATCAGGAAAAAGAACGCACCGAGGCGATCATCCTGCGCGACAATCGGCGCAATCTCCAGCTTTTCGAACAGCTCGTCAGCATGTTGCCGGCGAGGCTGTGGCTGACGGAAATCGTCGATCGACGTTCGCATCTGTTGCTTTCAGGCCTGAGTGAAAACTACGACGACATCATAGCGTTGCAACACGCGTTATCGCGTCATGCTTCGGTCGAACGCGTACACTTGCTGCACACCTCCCGTGAGCGGGACGCCGGGACCCGGCTGAGTTTTTCCTTTCGGGCGGACTGGTTCGGTATGACCCTTTCGCCGCAGGAAAAAAACCATGATTAAACAGCAGGCTATGATTGATATTGTGCTGGGCTGGCCGGGGCTGATGGCCAAACCGCTATGGCAACAGATCGTCATGCAATTGATCGTGGTCGTTGCGGCGGGCACGCTGTCCTGCTGGCTACTCATAGGCGGCATGTGGCGAGCCGTTTGGAATATAGAAGAACAAACCGTCCGGGTTCGTCTGGATATACAGCAAATTCGCCAGCAGATAGACGCAATGCCGCCACTGGCGGAGCTGCAAATGCAGCTCGCGCAAAAAACCGCACCAACTAACCCATTTCAGCCTGCCGGGCTGGCGCAGCGCATCGCTGAGCCTCTCTCACAGGCCGGTGCCATGCTCTTGTCCTGGCAACCCGCGCCACCCCATACGGACTCTTTCTCGCAGGCGCGTTGGCAACTGGTCTTTAGTGCCAGCTACACGGGCGTACTGCAAGTGCTTCGTGAGCTGACGGGGTGGCCTTATGTGCTGCATGTACTGCGAATCGGGCCGTTGACCCTGCAATCGGATGACGCCTCCGACGAGCAGCAGACAAAAACACAGCGGCTACGCGTTGAGTTATCGCTAAGCGCGGCGGAAGACGTGCGATGAAAAAAACGATGTTCCATATCCTGTTAATGCTGCTGCTTGCGCCGCACAGCGCACACGCAGAAAAGGCCGTCGCGCGTATCGACCCTTTTCAGCCCGTGGAGGCATTGCGCTGTCCGCTTTCGAAGGTTTTGCCGCAGTGGCAGCTAAAAGGGGTGATCGGCTCCGGTGACCAGTGGGCAGGTTGGCTGACGCTGCCGGAGATCGGCTGGCTTCAACTGAAAAATGGCGCGGCGATCCCGCCGGGGCATTGGCTGGTCCACCACGTGGATAAATCAGGAGCCAGACTCGTGCCAGCTACGCGTGCAGAGGGGTGTCATGGTCTGTCGGCGGTGCAGTTGCCTTCTCCGTTTATCAATAGCCTTGCTGAATAAGCGATGTTCTTGCACCGGCGCATCTTTGCTGACAGATGTTTTGGGCCATGACCTTTTGACAACCGCGTTTTCTTGATAATAAGGAGAGTAATGAACATTTGGATGTTAAGTCGGATGAGCCTGTGGAGCGGGCTGCTGGTTCTCGCCATACCGCACCCGGTTAATGCGGAGAGCCCGGTGTCCATGGCATTTGAGGATTCGCCGGTGTCGCGGGTGTTACAGGCATTAGCCGATCACCAGCAGCTCAATCTGGTGATCGCACCGGGCGTGACGGGAAACATCAGCCTGAGGCTGGCAGATATTCCCTGGCAGCAGGCGCTGGATAGCGTTTTACGCATAGGAAAACTCGGCATAGAACGCAATGGTCGCGTGCTGTTGGTCTTCCCTGCGGCTGATCTTGCGTCCCTACAGCAGGAGCAGGATGCGCGAGTGGCACAACAGGCGCAGCAGTTGCCGTTGCACAATCTTTCGGTGACGTTGCAATATGCTGACGCCGCTGAAGTGGCCGCCGGCGTTCAGGCGCAGCGAGGGACGCTGCTTTCCGGGCGCGGCAGCGTCACGGTGGATAAACGGACGAATACGCTGCTGATCCGTGACACACAAGAGGCGCTCAGGCAGTTGGAGCCATGGGTGAAGGCGCTCGATCTGCCGTTGGCGCAGGTTCAACTGGCTGCGCACATTGTCACTATCAGCAGTGAGCATTTGCAGGAATTGGGCGTTCACTGGGGGCTTGGCGAGGGGGAGGCGGCAAGCAAAGCTCTCAGGCTGAATAATTTCAATGTTGGCCTGCCGGTGGATACGCCGGCAATCAATATGGGGTTTCATTTGGCGCGATTGAATGGGCGGCTGCTGGATTTGGAGTTAATGGCGTTGGAGCAGGAGAATCAGGTCGAAATCATCGCCAGCCCCCGGTTATTTACCGCTCATCAGCAAACCGCCAGTATTAAACAGGGAACGGAAATTCCTTATCAGGTATCCAGCGGAGCCAGCGGTTCGACGTCGATAGAGTTTAAAGAAGCGGTGTTGGGTATGGAGGTCACACCGGATATTTTGCGGGCAGGACGCATTACGTTGAACCTGAAAATCAGCCAGAACATGCCGGGACAGGCGATCAAACAGAGTGATAACGGTGAGGCGTTGGCCATTGATAAACAGGAAATCCAGACTCAGGTGACGGTAGCCGATGGGGAAACGATCGTCTTAGGCGGTATTTTCCAGCAGCAAAAGAAAAAGGGGAGCAGGCAGGTACCGATACTGGGCGACGTCCCTCTCGTTGGCGCTTTGTTCAGAAACCATGCTCAGCAGCATACGCGGCGAGAATTGGTTATTTTCATTACACCGACGTTAATACCTGCATCGTCATGAGCGATGACCGGTACGGCCTAGGTTATCCCGCCATATTTTTTCGGGTGTGGAGCAATATTTTGTCGCGTTCGACCCTTATGAGTTTGACGCTGCGGCGGATTTAGCTTACAAGGGTTAGCGAATTGAGCACTGAAGTGTTGTTCCACCGAAAATGTCGATAAAACATACTACATTGACCCCCGTGGTCGGTGTGACATTATATTCGGTTGCCAAACTACCCTGAGTATTGAGATAATTTTTTGTCTGATTCTCACACTATCGCTCATGAGGTTTCAGTTTAGGTCCCGCCGCTGGGTTGATTGGCGGGGCGGGTTATCATTAACGAATTGTCTTAGTAATACCAAAAAACATGGCAGAGAAACGCAATATCTTTCTGGTTGGGCCTATGGGTGCCGGCAAAAGCACTATTGGCCGGCAGTTAGCTCAACAACTCAATATGGAGTTTTTCGACTCCGATCAAGAAATTGAGCGACGTACCGGGGCTGATGTGGGCTGGGTATTCGATGTGGAAGGTGAAGAAGGCTTCCGCGATCGTGAAGAGAAAGTCATTAATGAATTGACGGAAAAGCAAGGCATCGTGCTGGCAACGGGCGGTGGCTCAGTTAAATCACGCGAGACGCGTAACCGTCTTTCCGCGCGCGGCGTCGTTGTTTATTTGGAAACGACAATCGAAAAACAGTTGGCCCGCACGCAGCGTGACAAAAAACGTCCGTTACTTCAGGTTGAAACCCCTCCGCGTGAAGTGTTGGAGGCGTTAGCGAAAGAGCGAAACCCGCTGTATGAAGAAATTGCTGACGTCACTATCCGAACTGACGAACAAAGCGCCAAGGTCGTTGCTAACCAGATTATTAATATGCTGGAAAGTAACTAAGAGCATACCTTAATCCCGCATTGCGCGGATCCTGAACGGGTTGTTTAACGAGCATGGAAAGACTTACCGTAACACTCGGGGAACGCAGTTATCCCATTACGATAGCCGCCGGATTATTTGATGATTCGGCTTCTTTTATGCCGTTGAACACGGGGGAGCAGGCCATGCTGGTGACGAACCAGACGCTGGCTCCCCTGTATCTTGATCGTGTGCGTGGCGTGTTGGAAAAAAACGGCGTGCACGTCGATCAGGTTATTTTACCCGATGGTGAGCAGTACAAATCGCTGGCGGTACTGGATCAGGTGTTTACGGCGCTGCTGGCGAAGCCGCATGGCCGTGATACCACGATTGTCGCTCTGGGCGGCGGCGTCATTGGCGATTTAGCCGGTTTTGCCGCCGCCAGCTACCAGCGTGGCGTTCGGTTTATTCAGGTGCCCACGACGCTATTATCACAGGTAGATTCTTCCGTCGGCGGGAAAACCGCCGTCAACCACCCGCTGGGTAAAAACATGATCGGGGCGTTCTACCAGCCCGCATCGGTTGTGATCGATCTGAACTGCCTGAAAACGTTACCGGCGCGGGAGTTGTCATCCGGGCTGGCGGAAGTCATTAAGTACGGCATTATTCTGGATCGCGACTTCTTTCTTTGGCTCGAAGAGAACATTGAGGCCGTGCGCGGGTTACAGCATGATGCGCTGGCTTACTGCATCCGACGTTGCTGTGAAATTAAAGCGGCCGTGGTTGCGGCAGATGAACGTGAAAGCGGTATGCGGGCATTGCTCAATTTGGGCCATACTTACGGGCACGCGATTGAAGCGGAAATGGGCTACGGCAACTGGCTTCATGGCGAGGCGGTGGCGGCAGGCATGATGATGGCTGCACATACCGCACGTCGGCTCGGGCAGTTTTCGGTTACAGACATTGAGCGGATCACATCTCTGCTGGTTCGTGCCGGTTTGCCGGTGAATGGTCCGACGCAAATGGCGCCTGACGCTTATCTTCCCCACATGATGCGTGACAAAAAAGTGCTGGCGGGTGAACTGCGTTTGGTGTTGCCGACGGCGATAGGCCAATCGGAAGTTCGTGGCGGCGTCGCCTATGACGTCGTACTGGCAGCGATAGCAGATTGTTTAGCCTGATTGGGTGACGCTGTCGAGCAATGAAGTCGAAGTATTGACGACAGATAAGCCGCAATGGGTTATGGTTAATAAAACATAATGCGTTATGATTCAATGATTCGTCCTGACGATATTGCGGCGAATTCAAGCTTTTCAGTTGGGAGATGTTAAATGGATGAGTTTAAGCCGGAAGATGAGCTGAAGCCTGATGCCAGTGACCGTCGACCCACTCGTCAGCAAAAAAGCCGCGGCTTTGCGATACCGAAGATAGCATTATCCAGACAGCACCTGATGATTGGTATCGGGATTGTTGTGCTGGTGCTATTGATCATCGGTATTGGTTCTGCCTTGCAGGCACCTTCTCAGCCACAAACGACCCAGACGCAGAGCCAGGCCGGCGGGGAGAGAAGCATTGATCTCTCATCTTCGTCTTCCATGACGCAAAATTCTCCGTCTCCCTCTTCCGGGGATACGCTTACGCCGCTTTCCAGCGAGGCCGCGCATGGTCAAATGCCGGAGCAGACGTCTCCTCAAACGCCGATGTCGCCCCAGACTTTAACGGCGCCGCCGATTTCCGGTACGCCGACGGATGCACAGGTTCAACCCCCGGTGGCGGGCCAGCAGCGTATTGAGTTGCCGGGCAATATCACCGATGCGCTGTCGCAACAGCAAGGGAACGTCAGCGACTTCTCTCAGAGCGCGACCGGAAACTCGACGTTGCCGACGGCGCCCGCAACGGTAGGGTCAGTCGGTAAAACGCCCGCGGCGGCACCGGGCAAGAGCGCGCACAATGCGACGCCAGCAGCTCAGAGGAGTAGCAGGCACGCAGCGAACAGTACGCAAAAAGCGCCGGCAACCAATAAACCGGCTGTTAACGCAAAAAGCGCGGCTACCGCCGGGCAAAGCGGCTCGGTACAGAATGCGCCTGCTAACCACTTCACGTTGCAACTGAGCAGCGCTTCACGCCCGGATACGCTGAAGGCGTTCGCAAAACAACAGAATCTTACCCATTCATGGGTGTACGAAACCAAACGAGATGGAAAATCCTGGTATGTGTTAGTGACTGGAGTCTATGCATCTTCTGCTGAAGCGAAACGGGCAATAGCCTCATTACCTGCAGAGGTACAAGCGAAAAAACCATGGGTTAAGCCGATCCGCCAGGTGAAGCAGGACTTGAATAAGTAATACCAATTTTAGCCCTGATGTGCTGTCTGACACAGAGTACAATCCGCGGCTCTGAAACGTATGAGTAATTAACGACGGCATGAAGAAGAACCGCGCTTTTTTGAAATGGGCTGGTGGTAAATATCCGCTGGTAGAAGAGATTCGTCGCTATTTACCCGCAGGAGATTGTCTTATTGAGCCCTTTGTTGGCGCAGGTTCCGTATTTCTGAATACGGAATATGATCGCTACATACTGGCCGATATTAATAGTGACCTGATTAACCTGTACAACATCGTCAAGTCGAATGCCGATGAGTTCGTTGCAGATGCCCGTAAGCTCTTTACGGGAGAGATGAATACATCCGAGATGTTTTATCTCTTGCGCGAAGAGTTTAACCTTTGCGAAGATCCTTATCGACGTGCGCTGTTGTTCCTCTATTTGAACCGCCATTGCTATAACGGATTGTGCCGTTACAACATGCGCGGCGAGTTCAATGTCCCTTTCGGGCGCTATAAGAAGCCCTATTTTCCAGAAGAAGAGATTCGCTGGTTCGCTTTTAAAGCGCAGAATGCCACTTTTGTCTGTGAGCACTATCAGGACACGCTGGAGAAGGCAGAGAAGGGATCCGTTGTTTATTGCGATCCGCCTTATGCGCCGCTGTCGGCCACGGCGAATTTTACGGCCTACCACACCAATAATTTCAGCCGAACCGACCAGCAGAGTCTGGCTCAGTTGGCGCACCGTCTGTCGGTTGAAAGTCAGATCCCGGTTCTGATCTCCAATCACGACACGTTGTTGACTCGCGAGTGGTATCAGGAGGCGGTGCTGTATGTTGTTAAAGCACGTCGCACCATTAGCCGTAACATTTTAGGACGTAGTAAAGTCAACGAATTATTGGCCCTATATCGGTGATGCCGTTTGGTATCGTGGGGTAAACAGCGCGCAGCGAATCGGTTGATGTCGTCCTATAGGCGTCATGCCTCGGGAGCCGGTACCTGCAGGCACTCAGACTTTATTGTTTGGAGAGATCAATGAAACCGTTTTTAATCGCGCCGTCCATTTTGTCGGCTGATTTTGCCCGGCTTGGTGAGGATACGGCGAAGGTACTGGCTGCCGGAGCCGATGTGGTCCATTTTGATGTCATGGACAACCACTATGTGCCCAACCTGACGATCGGTCCGCTGGTGCTGAAATCCCTGCGTGATTACGGTATTACCGCGCCGATTGACGTTCACCTGATGGTGAAGCCGGTGGACCGTATTATCCCCGATTTCGCCAGCGCGGGCGCCAGTTTTATTACTTTCCATCCTGAGGCCTCGGACCATCTCGATCGCTCCCTGCAATTGATCAAAGACCACGGCTGCAAAGCGGGGCTGGTGTTTAACCCGGCGACGCCGCTGAGCTACCTTGATTACGTTATGGATAAGCTGGACATCATTCTGTTGATGTCGGTTAACCCTGGGTTTGGCGGCCAGTCTTTTATTCCCGGCACGTTGGATAAACTGCGTCAGGTGCGTCGTTTAATCGACGACAGCGGTTACGACATCCGTCTGGAAGTGGATGGCGGTGTAAAAGTGGAGAATATTGGCGCGATTGCCGAGGCGGGAGCGGATATGTTTGTGGCCGGTTCGGCGATTTTTGGTCACCCGGACTACCATACCATTATTGATCAGATGCGTAGCGAAATCGCTAAGGTGAAGCATGACTGAATTAACGGCGATTCGCGGGCTGGCTTTTGATTTGGACGGCACTTTGATCAACAGCGCGCCGGGTCTGGCGGCCGCCGTTGACGAGGCATTAAAAGCGCTGTCGCTGCCTGCGGCGGGTGAAACGAGAGTGGCGACCTGGATCGGTAACGGCGCCGATGTGCTGGTTGAGCGAGCGCTCCGCTGGGCTGGCGTTGAGCCGACTGCGGCGCGCATACGGGAAACCCGTGAGTTGTTCGATCGCTATTACGCGCAAACGGTAGAGAGCGGGAGCGCGCTGTTCCCGCAGGTAAAGGAGACGCTGGCGAATTTGGCGCAGCAGGGCTTCCCGATGGCGATCGTGACCAATAAACCGACGCCGTTCGTTGCGCCGCTGCTGGCAGGATTAGGGATAGGCGAATATTTTTCTCTGGTCATCGGCGGCGATGACGTTACCATGAAAAAGCCGCATCCCGCGCCGTTGTATCTGGTGCTCGGCAAGCTGGGTTTACGCGCCGGCGAACTGTTATTCGTGGGGGATTCCCGCAATGACATTCTGGCGGCAAAAGCGGCGGGGTGCCCCAGTGTCGGTATGACGTATGGCTATAACTATGGTGAAGCGATCGAGCGGAGTCAGCCAGAGGTTGTTCTGGATCGTTTTGCCGATATTTTGCCCCTGATCGGGCGTTTTTCTTCACATAATTAGGAACCCTTAGTATGAGCAAGCCCATTGTATTTAGCGGTGCACAGCCGTCTGGCGAATTGACCATTGGTAATTACATGGGGGCGTTACGTCAGTGGGTTACCATGCAGGATGATTACGACTGCATCTATTGCATCGTGGATCTGCATGCCATCACGGTACGTCAGGATCCGCAGACGCTGAGAAAAGCGACGCTGGATACGCTGGCGCTCTATCTGGCGTGCGGCATCGACCCGAAAAAAAGCACCATTTTTGTTCAGTCTCATGTGCCTGAACACAGTCAACTGAGTTGGGTACTGAACTGCTACGCGTATTTCGGTGAGCTGAACCGAATGACACAGTTCAAGGATAAATCCGCGCGCTATGGAGAGAACATCAACGCCGGTCTGTTTGATTATCCGGTGCTGATGGTAGCGGATATCCTGCTGTATCAGGCGGCGCAGGTACCCGTGGGGGAAGATCAGAAACAGCACCTTGAGCTGAGCCGCGATATTGCTCAACGCTTCAATAGTCTGTATGGCGATATCTTCAAGGTGCCTGAACCGTTTATTCCGAAATCAGGGGCGCGCGTCATGTCTTTGCAGGAACCGACCCGGAAGATGTCCAAATCTGACGATAACCGCAACAATGTTATCGGTCTGCTGGAAGATCCGAAATCGGTGGTGAAGAAGATTAAACGCGCGATGACGGACTCCGACGAGCCGCCTGTGGTGCGTTATGACGTGGCGAACAAAGCCGGGGTATCGAACCTGTTGGATATTCTGTCTAGCGTGACGGGGAAAAGCATTCCTGAGCTGGAGCAGGAATTCAGCGGTCAGATGTATGGTCACCTGAAAGGCGCGGTCGCGGATGCCGTGTCCGGCATGTTATCCGAGCTGCAAGCGCGCTATCACCGCTTCCGTAACGATGAGGCGTTCCTGCATCAGGTGATGCGCGAAGGGGCGGAGAAAGCCAGCGCACGCGCTCAGGAAACCCTGAAAAAAGTCTACGACGCCGTCGGCTTCGTTGCTCGCCCGTAACGGATAAAAACTCAGGAGGCGTAGCCTCCTGATAATGTTGTTCCCGGCCCGTTGCCGGTTAGCCGGAAGACGGGGCAAACCAGTTCAGTTTTTCCCGTAGCCCGACCACGTTGCCGATGATGATCAAACTGGGGCTGCTGGCCTGCTGCGCCAATTCGCTCAACTGTGAAAGCTGCCCGCTCAGAACGCGTTGACTGGTTGAGGTGCCGTTTTCGATAATGGCGACAGGGACAGTCTCCGGTAGCCGCTGTTCAATCAGTTTGCTTTGAATGTATTCAGCTTGCTGAAGCCCCATGTAGAACACCAGCGTCTGTTTTTCCGCCGCCAGACTGGACCAGTCCAGGTCGGTGTCGTGCTTGACGTGTCCGGTGATCAGTCTGACGCCCTGCGAATGATCGCGATGCGTGAGCGGAATACCGCTGTAGGCCGCACAGCCGGAAGCCGCAGTGATACCCGGCACGACGGAAAACGGCACGCCCGCCTGATGCAAGTGTTCCAGCTCTTCGGCCCCGCGGCCAAAAATGAAAGGATCTCCCCCCTTCAGCCTGACGACCCGATGACCCGCACGCGCTTTTTCTGCCAGAAGCTGGTTGATTTGCTCCTGAGGGACGCTGTGGTAGCCAGACGCTTTGCCGACGAAGATGCGCTCAGCATCGCGGCGCGACAGGTTGAGTATTTCTTCCGACACCAGCCGATCGTAAACCACAATATCGGCCTGTTGCAGTTGCTGTAAGCCTTTCAGCGTCAGCAATGCCGCATCGCCCGGCCCGGCGCCGACCAGCGTCACCTCTCCCCGATCCTCCAGCGGCGCGGAAAATAGCTGTTCCGTCAGTTGTTGCACTCGCGGGCTGTCTTCATTCGCCAGCGCCTGCGCCAGCCGATCGTGTACGAAGAGTTTTTCCCAGAAGCGGCGGCGAGCGCTCATCGAGTGAAAACGCTTTTTAACCCGACCGCGTAGCGTTCCCGCCAGCGCCGCCAGTTTGCCGAGATGCTGCGGCAGAATGCTTTCCAGTTTTTCCCGCAGTAGACGGGCCAGCACGGGCGCGGAACCGCCAGAGGAGACTGCGACCATCAGCGGCGAACGATCGATGATCGACGGCATGATGAAGCTGGCGCGCTCTGGTGAGTCGACGACGTTACAGAAGATGCGGCGTTCATTGGCACTGGCATAAATGTGATTGTTGACGTCGCTATCGTCTGTGGCGGCAATCACCAGCCATACCGAGTCCAGCAGCGTCGGCTCAAACGTTCCGCGTATCAGCGTCAATTGCGCAGCCTGCTCCCAGGCCAGAAACTGCGCGTTGAAGTTGGGCGCATTGACCGTCAGGGACGCCCCCGCATCCAGCAATAGCCGGGCTTTGCGCTCGGCGATCTCTCCTCCGCCTACCAATAGACAGGGTTTATCGCGCAGCTGACAGAATATTGGTAGGTAATCCATGTAATGCCTCTTGCAAGCTCAGGTTTGTCAGCGCCCCGCGGTGACGGGGCATGACGATCAAGATAAAAGTTGGCTATTATCCACAGCGGTGTCGCTGTCTGCGACGGATATTTGCACATTACCGTTGATAACCTGAACCGCATAGGCGGAAACGGCGTTGGCGCTATCCTCCAGACAGGCGCCATCGCTGAGGCGAAAATGCTGTTTTTTCAACGGGCTTGCTACCCAAAGCTCCCCCTGATGTTCAGCCAATATTCCACGGCTTAATACGCTGGCCTGCGCGAACGGGTCGATGTTGCTGATGGCGTAGACCTGTTCATCGTTACGTGGCCGGAATACCGCGATCTGTTGTTGCTCGACCAGCGCACAGACACCGGTGCCGGGCAGAATGTCGTCTAGCTTACATACGGTTGTCCACTGGCTCATGCGTCTTGCCCCTCTGTTTCGATGTGTTTAACCGGAATGCGCTCGGCAGGGCGAGCCGGACGGTGTTGCTGACGCTCTCCGACCATTTGTACATTCGGGTCACGCGCCGTGCTGTTGACAAAATGAGCAAAGCGCTTCCGCGCTTCCGGGGCGTCCAGCGTTGCCTGCCATTCACAAACATAGCTTTCTCTCAGTCGGGCCATATCGGCTTCGAGCTGATCGTTAATGCCCAGCTTGTCATTCACAATCACATTACGCAGATAATCGATCCCGCCTTCGAGATTCTCCAGCCAGACCGACGTGCGCTGAAGCTTATCGGCCGTGCGGATGTAAAACATCATGAAGCGGTCGAGATAGCGGATTAACGTCTCACGATCGAGGTCGGCTTCCAGCAGGTCGGCATGGCGCGGCTTCATCCCGCCGTTACCGCAAACGTAGAGGTTCCAGCCTTTTTCGGTGGCGATAACCCCCACGTCTTTCCCCTGCGCTTCCGCACATTCCCGCGTACAGCCGGAGACGCCGAATTTCATTTTGTGCGGGGTGCGAATGCCTTTGTAGCGGTTTTCCAGTTCAACGCCTAAGCCGACGCTGTCGCCAACGCCAAAGCGGCACCAGCTGCTGCCGACGCAGGTTTTTGCCATACGCAGCGCTTTGGCGTAAGCATGGCCCGTTTCAAACCCGGCTTCGATGAGCTGGGCCCAGACGTCAGGCAGATCGTCTTTCTGCACGCCAAACAGTGCCATGCGCTGAGAGCCGGTCATTTTGGTGTACAGATTATATTGTTTCGCGATACGGCCAATCGCGATCAGACCATCCGGCGTGATCTCGCCGCCTGCGGAACGTGGGATCACGGAGTAGGTGCCGTCTTTCTGGATATTGCCGAGGAAGTTATCGTTGGAATCCTGCAACGGCGTGTGCTGCGGTTTGAGGACGTATTCGTTCCAGCAGGAGGCTAACAGGGAAGCCACGGTGGGCTTACAGATTTCACAGCCGTAACCTGAACCATGTTTCTCCAGCAGTTGATCGAACGTTTTGATTTTTTCGATTTGAATCAGGTGGTACAGCTCCTGCCGGGAATAGGCAAAGTGCTCGCACAGATGATGATTGACTTCAATCCCTTGTTTGCTGAGTTCCGCATTCAGTACTTGCGTAATCAACGGAATACAGCCGCCGCACCCGGTTCCGGCTTTGGTGGTTTCCTTAATGGCGGCAACGGTATGGCAGCCGCCGTTAATGGCTTTGATAATGTCGCCTTTGGAAACATCGAAGCAGGAGCAGATTTGCGCGCTTTCCGGCAAGGCATCAACGCCCAGCCCCGGTTTCGCGCTGCCGGCTGTCGAGGGAAGAATCATCGCTTCGGGGGCGTCCGGCAGCGGGATTTTGTTCAGCATGAATTGCAACAGGTTGCCGTAATCCCGCGTGTCACCGACCAGAACGGCGCCGAGCAGCGTTTTATTGTCGGCGCTGACGATCAGACGCTTATAGGTTTCTTTGTTTTCATCCAGCCACATATAGCTGCGCGCGCCCGGCGTATGGCCGTGCGCATCGCCGATGCCGCCAACATCGACGCCCATCAGCTTGAGTTTGGCGCTCAGGTCGGCGCCCTGAAAGCGATTTTCATGCCCCAACAGGTGGTCAACGGCGACCTGCGCCATCTTATAACCGGGCGCGACCAGACCAAACGGCCTGCCATGCCAGGCGGCGCATTCGCCAATGGCGTAGACATCGGGGTCGGAAGTTTGGCACCAGTCATTAATCGCGATACCGCCGCGTGGGCCGATCTCCAGCGCACACTGACGCGCCAGCTTGTCCTGCGCGCGGATACCGGTAGAGAACACGATAAAATCGACTTCAAGCGTACTGCCATCGGCGAACACCATCGTCTTGCGGCTTTCCAGACCGGCATGTTGAATAGCCTGCGTGTTCTTGCTGGTGTGCACACGCACACCCATGTTTTCAATCTTACGCCGCAGTAGCGCACCGCCTTGCGCATCAAGCTGTTCGGCCATCAGCACCGGCGCGAATTCAATGACGTGCGTTTCCACGCCAAGGTGTTTCAGCGCCCCGGCGGCTTCCAGTCCTAACAGACCGCCGCCAATGACCGCACCGCGCTTGCTACGACGTGCGCAGTTTTCGATGGCATTCAAATCCTCAATGGTGCGGTAAACGAAACAGTCCTGCCCGTTTGATCCTTTGATTTCGGGGATCCAGGGGTAGGAACCCGTTGCCATGATGAGCTTGTCGTAATACAGGGTACGACCGGAATTGGAATAAATGGCTTTTTCACTGCGGTTGATGGTGATAGCGCGTTCGCCTAACAGAACGTTGACGCCATTTTTTTCGTAATAGCCTTCTCGTACCAGAGAGAGTTCTTCTACCGTGTGGTGGGAGAAGTAAGAGGAGAGGTGGACGCGGTCGTAGGCGACGCGGGGCTCTTCACAAAAAACGGTAATCTCAAAGGTGGATGGGGGGGCCTTATCCAACAGCTCTTCGATAAAACGGTGGCCGACCATCCCGTTACCGATAACAGCGAGTCTGACTTTGTTCATTTTTGCCTCAAAATTGCATCTTCTGAGGCTACCTTATCGTGCTACAGAGCGCGTTTGTTGATGTACATCAAATTGTCTTTTATATACCCATTAGGGAGTATATATATGATTTTGCTTACTTTTTATTAAGTGCTGGTTTTTGTTAAGGTTTTGAGTATGTGAAAAATAAGACCTATAGCACGCTTTTGTTCAGACGCTGAGATGAGGTCATGGCAAATCGGCTATCAGACTAACAATTCTCCCGGGCGATTTTCTGCCCGTAAACAGGGACAAAAATAAAACTTAGTGATTATCCCTTTATTTAATAAGGATATCGGATTTTCTGGTGATAATGCTCACAGATTTATGTGCAGTTGCACAGTTATCCACGACATAATTTCTTCATATGAAAGTAATTGCCTAATGACTAACGTCGAAACAACCTTAATAATTAAAAATAAAACGGTATTTTTCTAAAATTAACACATGATTTCTTTTTGTGATGACGATCGCCTTATCGGGTCGAACCAGAAGGATTCCGGTGCTTTTAACGACCCCTCTCACCATAATCAGTGGCGTTATTCTTTAATTAGAGTGGCCTATATTCGCAAATCTTGTACATGAGTTGTGTTAAACATCAAGGCAGGTAACAACGTGAAAATTGAATCAATTGATGTCACCGTCTTCACTTATCCCACGCGTCGGGTTTCCGACAGTGCGGGTCATTCACACCCGGGTCCCGAAAATCAGGCCAGGATGGCGCTGCTGACCATCACGGCTGATGATGGTCAGCAAGGTTACGCTTTCGCTCCGCCGGAAGTGATTCGTCCTCATATCGTTAATGCTTTCTTTCGCAAAGTGTTGATCGGGCAAAACCCGTTCGACCGCGAGCGCTTATGGCAGGATTTGGTGCACTGGCAGCGTGGTAGCGCCAATCAACTGACCGACCGTGCGCTGTCGATTGTGGAATCCGCACTGTGGGATCTGCAAGGCCGTGCGCTGAATATGCCGGTGCACAAACTGCTGGGCGGCTATCGTGAAAAAGTGCCGGCTTACGGCAGCACCATGTGCGGCGATGAGCTGGAGGGGGGATTATCGACGCCGGAAGAGTACGGCCAGTTTGCAGAAAAGCTGGTCGCGCGCGGCTATAAAGCCATCAAGCTGCACACCTGGATGCCCCCGGTGTCGTTCGCGCCCAGCCCGAAGATGGACGTGAAAGCCTGCGCGGCGGTGCGTGAAGCGGTCGGCCCGGATATCTGTCTGATGCTGGATGGTTACCACTGGTACAGCCGCAGCGACGCGTTATACATCGGTCGTGAATTGCAAAAGCTTGATTTCACCTGGTTTGAAGAGCCGATGGAAGAGCAGAGCATGGCGTCCTATAGCTGGCTGACCAAGAGCCTGGATATCGATGTCATCGGGCCGGAGAGCTTGTCTGGGAAATATTTCAGCCGCGCCGACTGGGTTAAAGAAGGCGCATGCGACATTTTACGCGCGGGCGTGCAGGGCGTAGGCGGTCTCTGGCCGTGTCTGAAGGTCGCCAGTCTGGCGGAATCCTTCGGTATGGATTGCGAAATTCATGGCAACGGTGCGCCGAACCTCAACGTCGTTGGGGCGATCAAAAACTGCCGCTGGTATGAACGTGGTCTGCTGCATCCGTTCCTCAATTATGACGAACCTGCCGCCTACCTGAATTCGATTGTCGATCCGATGGATGACGAGGGCTTTGTGCATCTGCCGCAACGTCCGGGACTGGGAGAAGATATCAATTTTGACTGGATTGAGGAGCATACCCTGAGTAAAGAATAACCGTTTGTTCGATCTGACAGATAGCCTTACCTAAAAAATAAAAAGTTGTCGTCTTCCATGCTTCCACACCTGGAGAAGAATAATGAAAGCACGAGCAATACTTCGTACCCTGCTGTTAGGTTCACTCTGCATGGCCGCAACGCCGGCCATTCTATCGGCAAAAACGCCTGACGATCAGCTGATCGTCGGGATGAACATGAACAATATGCTCTCACTCGATCCGGCCGCCATGACCGGTAATGAAGTGGTGGGCATTATCGTCAACCTCTATGACTCGCTGGTGGTACTGGATCCGGCGAACCTGAGCAACATTCTGCCCTCTGTGGCGAAAAGCTGGAGCGTCAGCGATGACGGGAAAATCATCACGTTCAATCTGGTGGACAACGCCAGATTCCATTCCGGCAACCCCGTGACGGCGCAGGATTTCGCCTGGTCGATGAAGCGTCTTCTTAATCTCAACATGGCACAGGCCACCACGTGGAAATCCTACGGCTTTACCGCGGAAAACGTGGAGAAAATGATCCGCGCCAAAGACGCCCACACCGTGGAAATCGAACTGCCGAAACCGAACGATCCCAAACTGGTGATCTACTCGCTGGCCACGCTGGGCAGCGGCTCGGTGCTGGATAGCAAAACGGTGATGAAGCACGAGAAAAACGGCGACTGGGGTAACGGCTGGCTGACCACCAATGAAGCCGGTTCCGGCCCGTTCAAGCTGGACGTGTGGCAGGCGAAAGATGTGCTGCGCATCAGCAAGGTGGAGAACTATTGGCAGGGTGAGGCGAAAATGCGGCGCGTGATTTTCCGCCACATGACCGAATCACAGGCGCTGCGGTTGATGATTGAAAAAGGCGATATTGATGTGGCATCCGGGATGTCGGTGCCGGATATCAATGCGCTGAAAAAAGACAACAACGTTGTGGTTGATGAGGTGAAAAAAGGCACGCTGTACTACGTGGCGATGAGCCTGAAAAATGAGTTTTTCGCCAAACCGAAAGTGCGCGAGGCGGTTCGCTACCTGATTGATTACGACGGCATCAACAAGACGGTGATGCCGGGCTATGGCTTTTATCATCAGCGTCCGATTCAGGCAGGGATGGACGCGACGCTGCCCAATCCCGGCTACGCGCTGGACGTGCCGCGCGCCAAGGCGCTGCTGGCCGAAGCGGGCTACCCGAATGGCTTTGAAACCACGCTGCGCGTGCTGTCCGACCAGCCGTTCCTGAATCTGGCGACATCGGTACAGTCCACACTGGCACAGGCGGGCATCAAAGCCAAAATCATCTCCGGCACCGGTAATCAGGTTTATGGCGCCATGCGCGATCGTAAATTCGATATGCTGGTTGGCCGCGGCGGCGGCGGCGTCGACCCGCATCCTCACTCCAGCCTGCGTTCTGTTGCCTATAACCCGGATAACAGCGACGAAGCCAGACTGACCAACTTTCAGGGCTGGCGCACGTCTTTCTACGATAAGCCGCTCAACGACATGATCGATCGGGCGCTGTTGGAAAAAGACCCTCAGAAACAGAAGCAGATGTATATCGACGTACAGGATCGTTATGACGCGCTGTTCCCGGCCATTATTCCGGTGTCGCAGATGATCGATTCTGTGGTGTTGCGTAAGGACGTCAAAGGCTATGTGCCACATCCGTCCTCTACGACGCATCTGCGCGAGGTGTATAAGCAGCGCTAGTTTTCCACGTTTAACCGGATGATGCGCCGGCTTGCTACCGGTGCGTTATCCCGATCGGAATGTCAAAAAGAGATGACCGCGTGAGTGGCGTTTTGCTGTCGCCGTTAGCCGGACATCGGGAGAAAGAACATGGTTTTCTCTGATTGGATTATGCCGGGTGGTGTACTGCGTCGGTTGGCAAAACGTCTGTTGCAGGTGGTCGTCACACTGTTCGGGTTATTAATCCTGACCTTCGTGATTGGCCGCGTGATGCCAATCGATCCGGTTCTGGCTATCGTCGGACAGGATGCTGACCAAAGTACCTATCAGCAGGTTTACCAACAGTTGGGGTTGGATAAGCCGTTGTATGTACAGTTCTTCATTTATTTCAGCTCGCTCATGAATGGCGATTTGGGCAATGCGCTTTTGACCGGGCGACCGGTTATGGATGACATTATTCGCGTTTTCCCGGCAACCGTCGAACTGGCGACGATGGCGATTATCGTCGGCGCCGGTCTTGGCGTGCCGCTTGGCGTGCTGGCGGCGGCGCGGCGCGGTAAGTGGGCGGACTATGTCGTGCGGTTTATCAGTCTGGCCGGTTATTCCACGCCGATATTCTGGGTGGGGATGATGGGACTGCTGGTGTTCTACGCCTGGCTGAACTGGGTCGGGGGGGCCGGACGGGTCGACATGGCCTATGACGGTCTGGTGGAAAGCCGTACCGGTTTGCTGTTACTGGATTCCATGCTGGCGGGGGAGTGGGACGTATTCCGCAGCGCGCTGAATCATCTGGTGCTGCCGGCCACGATCCTTGGCTTTCACTCGCTGGCCTATATCAGCCGCATGACGCGCAGCTTTATGCTGGCACAGCTATCACAGGAGTACATCATTACCGCGCGGGTGAAAGGGCTGTCCGAGTTCCGTGTTGTCTGGGCGCACGCGTTTCGCAATATTCTGGTTCAACTGCTGACGGTGGTCGCGCTGGCGTATGGCTCGCTGCTGGAAGGGGCGGTGCTGATCGAAACGGTTTTCTCATGGCCGGGATTTGGTTCTTATCTGACCGGGAGCCTGCTGTTGGGGGATATGAACGCGGTGATGGGATGCGTGCTGCTGGTCGGGTTGATCTTCGTGACGCTTAACCTGCTGTCGGACATGTTGTATCAAATCTTTGATCCGAGGACGAACGCATGAATATTTCCTCTGAGCCGCCGGTCATTCGTCAACCGGTAATGCGGACTTCGCCGGAAAAACGCGTGAGCCGCCTGCGACAGCTCGGGGCGCGTATCGGCGGATTCCTGTTGATGATGCTGCGCAATCCGCTGACCGCGATAGGGGCTGGGATTGTACTGATGTTAATGCTGGTCGCCATTTTCGCGCCGTGGATCGCGACGCACGATCCGTTGGCGCAGGATTTGGCCAACGCGTTACAGGCGCCGAGTGCCGCACACTATTTTGGCACCGATGAATTCGGGCGCGATGTATTTAGCCGGCTGGTTTATGGCTCACGCATCACGCTGTATATCGTCGCGCTGGTGTCGGTGACCGTGGGGCCTATCGGGCTTCTTCTGGGCGTGGTGGCGGGGTATTTCGGCGGCATCGTCGACACTATCCTGATGCGTATCACCGATATTTTCATCTCCTTCCCCAGTCTGGTTTTGGCGCTGGCGTTCGTTGCCGCGCTCGGTCCCGGTCTGGAACATGTGGTGATCGCGATTACGCTGACGGCCTGGCCGCCCATTGCGCGTCTGGCCAGGGCGGAGACGCTGTCGCTGCGCCACGCGGATTTTGTTTCCGCCGTGAAGCTGCAAGGCGCGTCGTCTATCCGCATCCTGCTGCACCACATCGTGCCGCTGTGTCTGCCGTCGGTGATTATCCGTATCACCATGAATATGGCGGGCATCATTCTGACGGCGGCGGGACTGGGCTTTCTGGGGTTAGGCGCGCAGCCGCCCGATCCTGAATGGGGCGCGATGATCTCTGCGGGTCGTCGTTACATGATGGAGTGCTGGTGGTTAGTCACTCTTCCGGGGCTGGCGATTTTAATTAACAGCCTGGCGTTCAACTTCCTAGGAGATGGCCTACGTGACATCCTCGATCCCAGAACTGAATAAGGTTTCTTCCGCGACGGGAGGTTTGCCCCTGATGGAGGTGGAAAACCTGCGGGTGAGCTTCGTAAACCGCGATGCGGTGACGGACGCCGTGCGCGGCGTGTCTTTCCGCCTTGGCTGTGAAAAGCTGGCGATTGTCGGCGAATCCGGTTCCGGTAAGTCAACGGTTGGTCGGGCGCTGTTACAGTTACACCCGCACAGTGCGCGGATTACGGCGGACAAACTACGCTTCGGCGATACCGATCTGCTGAAAGCGGACGAGGCGCGGATGCGCCAGATTCGCGGCAAGCGTATATCCATGATTATGCAGGATCCCAAATATTCGCTGAATCCGGTGGTTTGCGTGGGCGATCAGATCGCCGAAGCCTATCTGGCGCACCATAAAGTGTCTCACCGGGAGGCGAAGGAAAAAGTCATGGCGATGTTGGACGTGGTGCGTATTCGCCAGCCGGAGCGGGTATACCATCTGTACCCGCATGAAATTTCCGGCGGGCAGGGGCAGCGCATTATGATTGCGATGATGCTGATCACCGAGCCAGAAATCGTGATTGCCGATGAACCGACCTCGGCGCTGGATGTCTCCGTGCGTTTGCAGGTGCTGGCGATGCTGGACGATCTGGTGAGCGAGCGCGGGCTGGGGCTGATTTTTATCAGCCATGACATCAATCTGGTGCGCAGCTTCTGCGATCGCGTGCTGGTGATGTACGCCGGGCGTATCGTGGAATCCATTGCGGCGGCCGATCTGGACAACGCGCAGCACCCGTATACGCGCGGGCTGCTGAATTCACTGCCGGATATCGACCATCGGCGTCCCCGTTTGCCGGTAATGAATCGCGATCCGGCCTGGATCAAGGGATAGAGGAGATAATCATGGCAACTGAAGCAATGCGTCAGCGTCAGCCGATGATCGAAGTGCGTAACCTGAATCTCTCTTTTGGTCAGGGCAGTGTGAAGAATCAGGTGTTGTACGATGTGAACCTGACCGTCAACGATGGCGAGATCTTCGGGCTGGTGGGGGAGTCAGGTTCCGGTAAGACCACGGTGCTGAAATGTCTGGCCGGGCTGTTTAATCATTGGGAAGGGACGCTGGTGATTGATGGAAAAACGCTGGCGCATCGGATCGATCAGGCGCGCTGTCGTCAGGTGCAGATGGTGTTTCAGGATCCTTATGGGTCGCTGCACCCCCGGCATACGGTGGAGTCGATTCTGGAAGAGCCGCTGTCGATTCACCGCTTTGACGATCGGGACGATCGTATCGATAGCCTGCTGGAGAAAGTCGGTCTGGGAACGCACTTTCGTCGCCGCTATCCGCACCAGCTTTCGGGCGGGCAGCGTCAGCGCGTGGCGATCGCCCGGGCGCTGATCCTTGAGCCGAGGGTGCTGTTGCTCGATGAGCCGACGTCGGCGCTGGACGTCTCGGTGCAGGCGGAAATTCTCAATCTGCTCATGGAGTTGCAGCAGCAGGAACAGCTGACCTACCTGATGGTGACGCACGATTTGGGCGTCATTTCCCATCTCTGCCATCGGGTGGCGGTGATGCAGTACGGCAAGATACTGGAAACGCTGGAAACCGACGACCTGACCAGCGATGTGCCGAAGGATGCGTACACCGCCATGCTGGTGGAGGCCAGCCGCCAGTACAGTCGCGATCTGGCGGTGCGTTCGGAGCGTATGGGCTAGATAGGTTACGAGACAATCATCATGATGGCCGAGTAATCGTCCTCAGACCGTTGACAAACCCATCACCTTTTATCGAACGGTGAGAATGGAATGGAAGAGTAAAGCGTCCGCGCCAGGGACAAAAGCGTCAGGAACGCTTTTGAACGTCGCATGCGGCGGCCCTGAAAGGGTGAATCTCAGGGATGAGATTCATATCTGCGCGGTTCGAGCTTACAGGGACGTACTTGCAGCGTCTTTACGATCCATCCATTATCGCCGCATATCGGACTTTGTCAGCAAACTCTGGCCGAGTAATCGGCCTTTTTTTATCGTTTATGCAGGTTTTCGCTCACAGTTGGTTACGAATAGACGTTTCTACGTAAAAAAAGGTAAATGGGTAGCGTTGAGGAGTAGGGATACTTACAATCACTACGCTTTGTGTAGTTGGCCTCTTCAAAAAGGAATTCTCATGTTCAAGCGTACTCTGGTTGCTGCGGCAGCCCTTATTTCACTGGCGGCGTTTTCTCCGACGTTTGCGGCTTCCGGATCGACTCATGTGCTGCTGACGACCTCTGCGGGCGATATCGAACTGTCTTTAGATGATCAAAAGGCACCCGTTTCGGTAAAAAATTTCGTCGAGTACGTTAACAGCGGCTTTTATAACGACACGACGTTTCACCGTGTGATCCCCGGTTTTATGGTACAGGGCGGCGGCTTTTCCGGCGATATGAGCCAGAAAGCGACGCACGCGCCGATCAAAAACGAGGCGGACAACGGTCTGCGCAACCAGCGCGGCACCATCGCCATGGCGCGTACTGCGGAAAAAGACAGTGCGACCAGTCAGTTTTTCATCAACGTCGCGGATAATGCTTTTCTCGACCACGGCCAGCGTGATTTTGGCTATGCCGTGTTCGGCAAAGTGGTGAAGGGCATGGAAGTCGTCGATAAGATCTCGCAGGTGCAAACGAAAAACGTCGGGCCTTATCAGAACGTGCCGACGACGCCTGTCGTGATCCAATCCGCGAAAGTGTTGCCCTGAAGCTCAATCAAGAGGGAAACCAGCCTATTTCAGCCGCCATGAGACGGCTGAAATCGCATTAACGGTGAGTTATCAGCGAAGTTAAAAGGTTTCCCAGTTTTTCTCGTTTTGGTCAGCGAGAGCTTTTGGCGGTGCAATAACCGCCGCTGCCTTGGCGGGAGGGGCGGTTTTCAGGCTTGAGGCCTCGCTTGCGGCGGAAAGCTTAAATATTGATACGACCTCCGTCAGGTGGCGCGCCTGTTCTTCCAGAGACGAAGAGGCGGCCGCAGACTGTTCGACCAGCGCGGCGTTCTGCTGCGTGACATTATCCATTTCGACCACGGCAGCGCCAACCTGTGTAATCCCTTTGCTCTGTTCGCTTGAGGCTGACGCGATTTCACCCATAATATCCGTAACGTTGGTGATCGCCTTCATGATGTTGTTCATCGAGTTCCCCGCCAGCGAGACCTGCTGAGACCCAATTGTGACGTTATTCGCCGACTCGGCGATGAGCCCTTCGATCTCTTTTGCTGCCTGTGCGCTACGCTGTGCCAGATTGCGCACTTCACTTGCCACGACGGCGAATCCTCTGCCTTGTTCGCCGGCGCGGGCGGCTTCCACCGCGGCGTTTAACGCCAGAATATTGGTCTGGAAAGCGATGCTATTGATGACGGTGGTGATGTCGGAGATTTTCTGCGAACTATTGGCAATGGTGTTCATCGTCTTGATGACGCTTTCAACGATATCGCCCCCTTCGTTAGCGGTTTTAGAGGCATTTTGGGCTAGCGTACTGGCTTGACCGGCGTTTTCCGCATTCTGTTTTACCACGGCGCTCAGTTCTTCCATGCTGGCGGCGGTTTGTTCCAGCGCGGAAGCCTGCTCTTCGGTTCGCGAGGAGAGGTCCGTATTGCCGGATGCGATCTCGCCCGCACTACGGTAGATCTGTTCGGCGCTTGAACGAATGTCGGAGACGGTTTTCACCCAGTTTTCCTGCATCTGCTGGACAAACGGGATCAGTTTACCCACGCAGTTTTTCCCACTTTGTTCAATATGGGTGTGCAATTGCCCGATAGACAGCACCTGAAGATGTTGTTTGATCAAATCGAGCGGGCGGACGACGAATTTCGCCAGATAGCGATCTGTCAGCAGCACGATGATCAATCCGGCGACGAGCGCGGCAATCAGCATTTTCTGGCATCCGCTCACCCAGGCGGCGATACGGGATTGCGCCTCTTCTTTCAGCCGGCTGATCACCCCATTGTATTGATTTATCGCAGTGGTGAAATTCCGGCGCAGCTCGCGATATTGTACGCTGGAAAGTTGCTGGAACGCGTCGAAACGCTCCGCTTTTACGGCATCATACATGGGGACGACAGCCTGACTGAACAGTTGATAAGAACTGTTGTAGATACTGTCGATTGTCGCTGGATCGATGTTGCCGTGATCGACGGCCTGAAACGCCTTCAAACCGGCTCTGAGGCTGTCGATTTCAATGGCTGCGGCTTGTAGCTCCTGCGCAAAAGCGGCGGCATTGTTTTGCTCCCCGACCTCCACCGCGCGATCCAACGCGATTTTGGCGCGATAGTATTGTCCACTGGCGCCGTTAATAATGTCGCCGTTATTTTGCTGAACGTTAGTGAGGTCAATTTCAGAGGTTAGCTGATTTAATGAATAGAGCGCGAAGGTGGAAACGCCGCCCCAAAGGAGTGAAAACAGGACGAGGATCAGAATCATCATCGTTCTGATTTTGGTGTTGCGAATAAAATTCATGGTGTAAACCCTGGTAAGGTTATGATTTTTAAGTTCCCTTTTTAGAGGGGTGTTTTTTGCCTCCTTGCTGTTAACCTGAAAAAAACAGGCTGTCCGGGAATGTCACTGGTGTTTCTGACTGTGTTATCGGCGTGTTATAAATTGGCTTGAATTGTTTTTAATTATTTATATATTTTAGCCGGCGGGATAAAGCGTCTGGTTTCCAAAAAGTTTTCTTTTATGTCGTCGTGCGGGGTAGGGCTAGGTGCACGCGGTTTGGATCGCCAGTGCCGCAACTCGGTGCCCCATAAACGAAAATCGCCCTTTGGGTCAACAAAAACGCGGCTCAGGCTTTAACGTTTTTGTTCCGATACGGCACTGAAATTTCCCGCCTTTCACGCGCTTAACGAACACGACGCGACGTTACTCCAGCGACTTCGCCAACTGCTGTAGCCAGGCGTCCACGCCCGTAGAGGGGACGCTCAACTGACGATAGGTTGCTGTTGCTGTAGGGTAACCGCCGACGTCTTCCTGGCTATTTACGAAGCCACCCTTACGTTGGTTAAACTGATCCACGATACGTTTATCGACGGCATCGCGATCGTTGGGGCGAGCGCCTGCATGTTGCAGTACCTGATGAGTCACCGTGCTGGCGGGGGATGCCGTTAATCCTGAAGGCCAGATAGGCGACACTTTCAGCAGGTGAATGCCTTTTCCGGAGGTTTGCGGTGCGGTTTTTCCCTTGATGTCGTAAGCAAGGTTATCTGACATCCAGACGTCACCATTGCTGTTACTTCCTACCAGCCCCAGACCGGTTTTGGTGTTGGCACCGTAATGCATCACGTTACCGACGACGGAGATTTGTGGGCTGAGAGGCCGGGTCTTCCCTTCCCACTCTCTTTCGACCAGACCGACACGGATCCCCCAAATACCGGGGTTGTAGATCAGGTTATTGACCATAACGCCGGTTGAACCGCCTTTGAACCAGGCGTTACGCTCGTTATTGTGCGCATACAGGTTGCCAACGATCGCCACGTTGGTCACGTTGTCGTGCACCAATGTTCCCATCGAATGAATACCTTTGGTATGGGCCGAGTCGTACAACCCTTCTGCAATGATATTGTTCGAGAGAGTGATACGGTGTGCGGTGCCCTGCGGCCCATTATCACGGGGACCGGAAATGGACAGATTCTCGTCTGTGCCCCAGGCAAAGCTGGCGTGATCGATGACGACATTGTACGCATTTGGGCCGGTAATCGAGACATCGCGTTCGAAGCCGCTTTTTTTGCCCATGCCAGCGTCGCCGATACGGAAACGGATATGTTGCATAAGTACGTCATGCGTGGTGATGCTCATGCCGCCGCGAATGAGGGTGATGCCGGGAGAAGGTGCCGTCTGTCCGGCGATGGTGACGAATGGTTCCGCTAACCGGAGGTCGCTTTTATTCAGGTCGATAATACCGCCAACGTCAAAAATGATAATGCGTGGCCCTTTGGTGGCGAGGGCTTCCCTGAGTGAGCCTTTCCCGGAAGAAGCCAGTGTTGTGACGCGGATAATGCGACCGCCACTGCCAGCGACGGTATCGGTTCCGAATCCTTTCAATTCCGGCGCAGCCGGTGTGGCGGCAGTCACTACGGGGGCGAGCCCCAGACTGGCGCTGAAGAGCGCGGCGAACAGAAGATGACGTTTCATTTCCTTTCCTTGAATATTAACGATAAAAATGAGCGAGCCATCAGGCTCGCTCAGACCATTGATAAACCGATTTTGCGAATGAAAACGGGAGTAACGGAATAGAAGAGTAAAGCGTTTGCGTCAGGGATGTATTTACCGCGCCTTGACGATCTATCCGTTATCCCGTTTGGCGGTCTTTGTCAGCAACCTCAGCGAGCTGTACTCCGTGAGAAAAAGAAACGGGCGTTAGTCTCGCTTGCCGGCGACCGTGATGACCTCATTACCCGTTACACTCTGCGGCCGTCAGCACGGCGAGGTTTTTACCCGCACCGGCATAATTCGCCAGCTTATCCTTCACGCACTGTGCGGAAACCGGGGAGTAGCTGTACGGGACTGAGGGGAACGTGCCTGTGCTTTTCCAGTCTTCGGCGTTCACGTAGGGTTTGGAATCCTTATCCCAGGTGATGTTGTATTTGGCGAAGTCGGACGGGCTCATGACGTTGTTATTGCGCAGATCCCAGGTGCCGAAGTTAGAACCGTCGTAACGTGAGGTCACCGGATTCTTCGCATTCTCAAACCAGTTGCGTTCGATCAACGCAATCCCTTTCTGACGCACGTTCAAGCCGGAGCTGGTGATGCCGGTATACAGGTTGTTATACGCGTGAACCTGGCCGCCACGTTGCAGCGGGAGACGCGCGTTCACGTCGCTGTATATGTTGTGATGATAAGTCAGGTTGCGACCGGTATCGCTGCTGCTGAACCCGCTTAGCCCCACTTTCTTGATGCCATGAATGTAGTTGTACGACACCGTGACGTTGGTTGAGGCCTTCTTGATATCAATCGCCGATTCGAACGTGGTATCGCCGTCTTTGGTGCCCTGACACTCAACGTTTTTGGCGAAAATCTCGTTATGGTCAATCCAGACGTTTGGCGTGTTGTCGATGCGAATCGCGTCGCCGTCCTGCGCGCCGCCCGGCATATAGCCAAAACGCATATTACGTATGACGACATCGGAGGATTTTGTCAGCCAGATCCCGAAATTTGCGGAAGAGCCATTCGTGCCGATGATGGTAATACCTTTGGTAAACTCTTTGATTTCCACACCACGCGCGGGCTTTTTCCATTGCTCACAAAGGTTGTTTTCAGCGTCTTTGATTAGCGCATCTTCATTACCGTTATAGGTAATAACGAGTGGATAAGCCCCGCCTTTGACTTTTTTACCGTTGGCGTCCTTTTTCGCGGCGTTGATGATATCGACGATATCTTGCATGGAGCGTGCTGTTTTTTTCACGGCACCGGCAACATCGCCGCCATCAGTCGTGGAATAACCCCCCGTATTTGCCGCAATAGCAGGATTAACAGCGAACAATAATAGTCCCGCGGCGGCAGAAGGCAGTAGGTATTTCATTTGGGTACTCTCCTTGGAATAAATTTTTGTTTGGCGTTCATCCAATCGTGTCTTTCATTATGTATACTGTTTCAATAAAAATGAAATCACGGTTTGTTGAAGGTCGAGGTAAGTGTTACCACAGAAGATGAATAAATCAAAGTACAGGTATTAAATATATAATGTAGGTAACATAAACGATGTTGTTAATTAGAAAGAGAGGTGCGAAAAATAGTGTTTTTCTTTTTTATATAAAATAATACCAGTGTGTTATTGTTTTTTATGTTTGTTAACAGTGTTTTCTATTTTCCTTCCTGTTTCACATTTTTATGTGAGGAGGCTAATTGTGATCGATGTCAGTAAATAAATGGCGAGGTCGGTATTAAATAATGACGTAAAAGCGTTTGGTCGCTTAATTGTTAATTAATTGTATGCCTGTGTCGGGGTGATAATACCCTGATTCCTTTTCTCATGTTCTGCCACTTATACTTCCTATGAAAAATGCAGTGGGTGGGGAGACGTGACGATAAAAATGAGCGAGCTTTTAGCGCTCGCTCATGAAGCGACCGATCGGCGTGAGATGCAGAGCGAAAAGGGGCTGCGCCGATTTCCTGTTACATCACCGTCGTGTGCGTTATTCGCAGCTGTCCTGCGTCAGGACGGCCAGATTTTTACCCACACCGGCATAGTCCGCCAGTTTATCTTTCACACACTGTGCGGAAACCGGGGAGTAACTGTATGGCACGGATGGGAATGTGCCGGTGCTTTTCCAGTCATCCGCATTGATGTGCGGAGAGGAAGGCGTGCTCCAGGTGATATTGTATTTGGCGAAGTTAGATGGACTGGTAATGTTGTTGTTACGCAACTCCCAGGTACCAAAGTTGTCGCTGTCATTACGTGCCGTCACCGGGTTTTTCGCATTCTCAAACCAGTTGCTTTCGATTAATGCGATCCCTTTCTGGCGCACATTCAGGCCAGAGCTGGTGATGCCGCTATACAGGTTGTTGTATGCATGTACCTGACCGCCCCGCTGTAGTGGCAGGCGAGAGTTAACGTCGCTGTAGATGTTGTGATGGTAAGTCAGATTGCGGCCCGTATCCGAGTTGCTTGAACCGCTCAATCCCACCTTTTTGACGCCATGAATGTAATTGTATGACACCGTGACGTTGGTTGAGGCTTTTTTGATATCAATGGCGGACTCAAAAGTGGTGTCGCCGTCTGGCGTACCGGTGCATTCAATGTTTTTAGCGAAGATCTCGTTGTGGTCAATCCAGACGTTGGGGGAATTATCAATGCGGATGGCGTCGCCGTCCTGTGCGCCGCCCGGCATATAGCCAAAGCGCATGTTGCGTACCACGACGTCAGAGGAGTTGATTATCCAGATGCCAAAATTGGCCGATGAGCCGTTGGTGCCGAGGATCGTGATCCCCTTGGTGAAGTTTTTGATTTTTACACCGCGGGCGTCTTTGCTCCATTGACCGCAGATGTTGTTTTCGGCCTCTTTAATCAGCGCGTCTTCATTACCGTTGTAAGTGATGACGAGCGGATAGGCCCCACCCTGGACCGTCTTACCGCTGGAATCCTTTTTCGCTTCTTCAATGATATCAATGATATCTTGCAGAGAATGTGCGGTTTTTTTTACCGCTCCGGAAACATCACCCCCCTCGGTGGTGGCGTAGCCCCCCGTATTGGCGGCTAGCGCGGGGTTTGCTGCAAGTAGTAACAGCCCGGCGGCTGCAGAAGGCAGTAAGTATTTCATTGGGGACTCTCCTTGGAATCTTACCTTTATTGGGGTATTTGTCACTACACACCCTGTGTAATAAAAACGGCTATTTCAACAAAAATGAAACGTGAGTTTGTCGAGGTGCCGGAATAAGTGTTAACATAAAAAATGGACAGTTCAAGGTGGAAACGCCGATAGATTAATTAAATAATGTTGATTTATTTATGTAATTCGATATTGACCGCCAGCGGTAGAAACTGATTTCTGTTTAAATTTGTTTTTATTCATGTGGTTGTTTTTTATTTTCCTCAACATAACCAAAATTATTTCTTTATTTTTCCTTTTATTATTGATGTCATTTTTTTTCTGATTTTGAATAGTTGTGATCTTGGTCAAAAATGAAACTTCACCTTAATTAAATGGGTCACTCCCTGACTCACCTTTATTGATAGTCGTTTATTCATGTGTGCGTGGTTTTGGTTTTTTTGAAAAGGATTGAAAATCGTCATTCTTCATTGTATGACGAAGTATTATGCCGATGAATCAAGGTGTCTGTGTAAGGAGTACATGATTTATATCGGCCGCTCCGTTGCCGGTTAACGCGTAGCGTCTCTGATGGTCACAGGGATAGGATGCCCGACGCGGATTTCATGTATGTTAGTGGAGGGTAGTGGGCGACAAAAATTTGCCACTACATGAGAGCTTTTCTAGAAGCACTATACGCCACGTCTGTTTCGGCACGGAGAGGACAGGCCCATGCATAACACGACTGCTATGAGCGAAAAACGGACCTCAAATTATTAAGGCAAAGAACAACATCTTCAGGTAATGAATAAATTTGATTGAAATAACATATACCGACCCGAAGGTCGGGTATTGTTAACTCAGATAAACGTTTTACCATGCGTAGGCTTCAGGTGCTTCCCCGCCCGGCCCCGGCCAGATGGTATCCAGCCTTTTAAGCGTATCGTCGGAAAGGGACAACGTCAGGGTATTGAGATTCTGCCGGAGCTGTTCAGATGTGCGCGGGCCACTGAGCACGGCGGTAACCACCGGGTTCTGCAGCAGCCAGGCTAGCGCGACGTCTGATGGTGTTTCCCCCAGCTCATCGCACAGTGTTTCCCAGGCCTCCAGTTGCGGCCGCAGGCGGTTGATTTGTGCCTGCAGCTGAGGTGTTGCCCGGCGACCACCGGCAATTTTCTTCAGCACGCCACCCAGCATCCCCATCCCGATCGGGCTCCAGGGGATCAGGCCAATGCCGTAATGACGCAGCGCCGGAATGACTTCCAGTTCAACCGTGCGCTGCGTCAGGTTGTAAAGGCTCTGTTCCGATGCCAGCCCCAGCAGATTGCGTACGCCAGCCGTGCATTGTGCAGTGGCAATATCCCAACCGGCAAAGTTACTGCTGCCCACGTAGCTGATTTTACCCTCGCGGATCAGCTGTTCCATGGCCTGCCAGATCTCCTCCCAGGGAGTGCTCCGGTCGATATGGTGCATCTGGTAGAGATCAATATGGTCCGTTTTCAGTCTTTTCAGGCTGGCCTCACATGCCCGGCGAACATGGTAGGCGGACAGGTATTTATCGTTCGGGCCCGTGTCCATCGGCTGGTAAACTTTCGTGGCCAGCACTATCCGGTCGCGCTGGCCGCTGCGCGCCAGCCAGTTACCGATGATTTCTTCGGATGTCCCGTACCCCTTTGCCATATCCGGCGACTGCGGCCCGCCATAGACGTCAGCGGTATCGAAAAAGTTGATACCCGCATCCACGGCTTCATCCATGATCCTGAAGCTGCCCGGCTCATCCGTCAGCTCACCGAAATTCATGGTCCCGAGACCGATGCGGCTCACCCGCAGGCCGGTACGGCCAAGATGTTTATAGTTCATTTCTGATACTCCTTAGCTGAACGTGTTATTGCAGGTTCTTATGGAAAAAGTCGGTTAGTTTGTCAAAAGGGATCACGCCGGTACGGTCATACAGATCGACATGCCCTGCGCCCGGTACGACATACAGATCTTTAGGCTGCCCGGCGCGTTTATAAGCATCTTCACTGGATTCTTTTGAGTGAGCCCGATCGCAAGTGTTTAACAGCATCGGGCGCAGTGAAAGTATTTCACTATCAGGACGTCAGCGTGGCGTTATCAATGACAAACCGGTAATGCACATCGCCCCTGAGCATGCGCTCATAGGCGTCATTAATCTGATCGGCGCGGATAAGCTCAATGTCGGCGACAATACCGTGTTCAGCGCAGAAATCGAGCATCTCCTGCGTTTCAGGAATGCCGCCAATCATCGACCCGGCAATCGATCGGCGCTTCATTATGAGGCTGAACACTTCCGGCGAGTCATGCGGCGTGGCCGGCGCGCCCACCAGGGTCATCGTGCCGTCGCGTTTCAGCAGCGCGGTGAACACGTCAAGGTTATGCGGCGCAGCAACGGTGTTGAGGATGAAATCGAAGCTCTTTGCATGGGCATCCATTTCATCGGCATGACGGGAGACCACCACCTCATCCGCACCGAGCGCCCTGGCGGCGTCACGTTTGGATTCGGACGTGGTGAAAGCCACAACATGCGCGCCCATGGCGTGCGCCAGCTTGATCCCCATGTGACCCAGTCCACCGATACCGACCACCCCGACCTTTTTGCCGGGTCCCGCCTGCCAGTGACGCAGCGGTGAGTACGTTGTGATCCCCGCGCACAGCAGCGGTGCCACGGCGGCCAGCTGCGCTTCCGGATGAGTGACACGCAGGACATAACGTTCGTGCACCACAATCTGTTGCGAATAACCGCCCAGCGTGTGGCCCGGTGCATCCGGCGTCGGAAAATTGTATGTCCCCGTCATATGGTCGCAGTAGTTCTCCAGTCCGTCGTCACAGTCACCGCAGTGCCGGCAACTGTCGACAATACAGCCGACGCCCACCAGATCCCCGGCACGAAAACCGGAGACGTGATCGCCGACGGCCACCACGCGGCCGACAATTTCATGTCCCGGCACGCAGGGATAGAGCGTCCCGGCCCATTCGGCGCGTACCTGGTGGATATCCGAATGGCAGACGCCGCAGTACGCGATATCAATCTGCACATCATGGGCGCCGGGGGCGCGACGGGTGATATCCATCGGCTCCAGCGGCAGTGTGCCCGCATGGGCACCGTAAGCTTTAATTGTCATGGCATAACTCCTGGGTTTATGAAGGGTCTCCGGCAGAGGTGTCTGCGCGTGAGGTCAGGAAAATCAGTACGGTTGCGATAATCAGCATCACGGCGCTGGCCAGGAAGGTGCTCTGGTAGCCGTGATGGTCGAAAAGCAGGCCGCCCACCGTCGAACCGAGGGCAATGGACAACTGCACCATCGCCACCATCAGCCCGCCGCCCGCTTCGGCATTCTGCGGGAAGGTGCGCGGAACCCACGCCCACCACCCCACCGGCGCGGCGGTGGAAACCAGTCCCCACAGCCCGAGCAACGCCGTCACGATAGCCACCTGACTGCCGAAGATGATTAGTGTCAGCGCGGTGATCGCCATCAGCACCGGGATAGCCATCAGAGTCGGGTAGAACCCATGTTTCAGCACCCGGCCAATCAGGGTGGTGCCGATGAAACCCGCGACACCGATAACCAGCAGGACCAGGGTCACCGCTGAGGCATCCACCCGCGTCACCGTCTCAAGGAAAGGCCGGATGTAGGTAAAGAGGGTGAACTGCCCCATAAAGAAGATCCCGACGCCCAGCATGCCCAGCGTGACCACCCGGCGACGAAACAGCGTGAAAACGTTGCGGTTACCCGCACCCTGACGGGTAACCGGCATGTAAGGCAGACTGAGTAACTGCCAGACAAACGCGACGATGGCGACCGGCACCAGGCAGAAGAAGGCCCCCCGCCAGCCAATCACCGACCCGAGCCAACTGCCCAGAGGCGCGGCCACAACGTTGGCCAGTGCATTACCGCTGTTGAAAATAGCCAGCGCCAGCGGAACACGGTGTACCGGTACCAGACGCATTGCCGTCGCGGCCGACATCGACCAGAAACCGCCGACCACGATGCCAATCAGCGCCCGGCCCACCATATAGGTCAGGTAATTGGGGGCCATGGCAATGACGACACCGGAAGCCGCCATAATGCAGGTCAGGCCGAGCAGCAGGGTTTTGCGGTCAAGCGTACCTGCCAGCACGGAAATAAACAGGCTGGTCACTACCGCAAATGCCCCGGAAATGGCGATGCCCTGACCGGCCATGCCTTCGGTGACATGCAGGGTCTGCGCCATCGGCGTCAGGAGGCTGACCGGCATAAATTCGGAGGCGATCAGGGCGAAGACGCACAGCGTCATGGCAAAGACACCACTCCAGTGCGCGGGGTGTTTCCCGCTTCCGGTGGTTTTTTTTCTGTTCCCGTCTGTCTTGTTACTCATTTACGGCTTTCTTTTCAGTGGGTGACATGAAATCTGCTCCCCGGAGTCTCCAGCTCTGCAGGAAGACTGGAACGGCATACGGGGACGGGACGGTAATATAAAGTGGAAAATGTTGCAGGTCAGTTGGCGGCACGGATCTGCACAGCCAGCGGTCCGTGGCGCTGCAGGGCCGGCAGTCCGGAATCGATTTTCCCTACCGGGATCAGTGAACGGGCGTACGGTCTGCCTCGGGCAAAAATCGCCAGGTTGCCCCAGGGCGCATAGAAAGTGATGTCGCCAGCTTCCGGCGTCATGCCGTCCGGTGCCTGTGCCGTGGAAAGCCCGCGGGGCAGGTTGCTGATGCGCTCAATATCGGCATAGTCTTCCAGCGTCAGGCTGAGGGGAAGTATTGACGCAAAGTCCCGTCCTGTCGGCGTGTCATAGAGGGTGGCGGTGGCAGTCTCTCCGTCCACAATGATCTCAATTTTCATAAGATTCTCCTGCGCTACTCCCCGGTTGTTGTCACCCGCCATAGCAGACTGCGTGATGAAAAGCAGACTGGCTAAGAGGTGCAGCAGTGACGTTCTGCGGTAAGCGTTTTGCATAAGGGTTAACGTTGACTTTTTCATCACATTATTGTTACCAATATGCGGTGGGTTAACTAGCTAATGAATCCTTAATGACCTTATAAGTAAAATTTATAAATAAACCGGAAACAATCATGGCCAGACGCAATCTCAACGATTTACTCTCTTTCGTCACCGTGGCGCGGGAAGGCAACTTTACGCGCGCAGCCGCACAGCTTGGGGTGACCCAGCCCGCACTGAGCCAGGCGATTTCCGGACTGGAAGAACGGATGCAAATCCGCCTGCTGACGCGGACCACGCGCAGCGTGTCGATGACGGCCGCCGGGGAGCGCCTGCTGCAGTCGGTGGGCCATCGCATTGATGAGATTGAAGCCGAACTGGACATGCTGACGGCACTGCGTGATAAGCCTGCGGGGACCGTCCGTATTACCTGTGGACCCAATGTCCTGAAGACCACGCTGCTGCCAAAGCTGACGCCGCTGTTACGCGAATATCCTGATATTCATATTGAGTTTGACGCCAACCACGGGTTCCGGGACATCGTGGCGGATCGTTTTGATGCCGGCGTGAGGCTCGGAGACACCATCGACAAGGACATGATAGCCGTGCCCATCGGCCCGAAACTGCGCATGGCGGCGGCGGCCACCCCTGAATATTTTGCCCGTTATCCGGAGCCGCAGACACCGCATGACCTGACACAGCACCAGTGCATCAACCTGCGCATGATCCGGTCCGGCAGGATCTACGTCTGGGAGTTCGAGCAGGAAGAAGGGGAGCTGAACGTCAGGGTGAACGGTCAACTGACTTTCAACACCTCTGAGCATGTTGTGGACGCGGCACTGGCCGGACTCGGGATTGCATTTTTACCTGAAGAGGAATTTGGTTCGCATATCAGCGAAGGCCGTCTGATTCGCATACTTGAACCCTGGTGCCTGCCATTTCCGGGCTACTATCTTTATTACCCCAGCCGTAAACAACCCTCCCCGGCCTTTTCACTCGTTGTGGATGCGTTGCGCATTAACCGGAAAATTTAACACTGAATTATCGGGCCAATATTTTCAGAATGGATATGAACGTCCACTTCTGGCAATAGCAGACCGTCAATCTATCTTCCAAAATAGCTGTCCGATAACTCAAACCAACACCTTTAATCCATGCTTCTGCACCACGGTAAGCAGTTTCAGCGATAACCCGCTAGGGCGTTTTACGCCGCTTTCCCATTTCTGCACCGTTGAGACACTGGTGTTCAGGTAGCTAGCGAAAATGGGTTGGCTGACGTTCAGCTTTTCACGCAGAGCCTTAATCTCAAGGGGTTGAAGATCCTCCACGCTGCTGAGGCATGCTTTGTCAAAGTTGCGCATCGTTTCCTGTGGAACAGCGTCTACGCTGAATAATCCAGAAGCCGCGCTATGGATAGCCTTAAATGCAGGACTCTTGAATTTACTTTTTGCGGTCATGGCAAATTTCCACCCGTTCTTTACTCTTAATCAAAGCCGTAATTTTTTCATCGGCAAGGGCGGAATGGTGCTTCGCCAACTCGCGGAATCCGGCCAGTTCACGATGATCGATATTCGCCATATCCTGCTTGGCATACGGGAACGTGTAAAACCAGTGCTGTCCACCTTTCGCCAATACGATGGCGCGATCTCAATTCTGATTCAGCCGCTTTCTTATAAACGCCGCCGCCGAGATTGTCGGCTTTCCCTTGCATTACCGCCTCCATAGCTTCATATAACTCGCTATCCTTGATGGCGTGGGATTTAGCTGCCTTAGTGAACCATTTGGTTTTGAATACACGCATCAGGCCGACATCCTGTAACCCTAACTATAGCACCTGGTGCTAGATCATTCTTTTTTTCTGGCAGGGTATTCGCCCACGGACGGCCAAAGCTGTCGAGCCATATAGATCTTTAACGTTCCGTGAACGTCAATTTCTTGTCATCCCTTTCATGCCGGAGACGGGTACAATGGCCTTTATCGCTTTAGCCCATAAGAATGTATCAAAAAAAATTGCGGGTATTAATGCGGGTATTGAAAGACAAGTCAATTAACATTTTTATTATTTATCAATAAGTTAACTAATTTATGCTGCTAATTATCGATAACTACGACTCCTTTACTTACAACCTTTACCAATACTTTTGTGAGCTTGGCGCTCACGTCGTGGTGAAGCGCAATGATGAACTGACGTTGCATGAGATTGAGCGACTTGCGCCTGAAAGATTGGTGATTTCGCCGGGGCCCTGCACGCCGGATGAGGCCGGTATTTCGCTGGCCGCCCTGCGTCATTTTGCCGATAAACTGCCGATTCTGGGCGTGTGTCTTGGTCATCAGGCGATGGGGCAGGCGTTCGGCGCGCGCGTGGTGCGGGCAAGACAGGTGATGCATGGGAAAACCTCGGTCATTGCGCACAGCGATACCGGCGTTTTTGCCGGCCTGGCCCAGCCTTTAACGGTAACCCGCTACCATTCCCTTGTCATTGAACCGTCATCACTGCCTGATTGTTTTGATATCACGGCATGGAGTGAGCGTGAGGGAAAGCCTGACGAGATTATGGGGATCCGCCACCGTTCGCTGCCGCTGGAAGGAGTACAGTTTCACCCGGAGAGCATTCTCAGTCAGCAGGGGCATCAGCTTTTGGGGAATTTCCTTAAAATTTAATCGTCTGGAAAGTTATTTTCTTCAGAGACGGATTTAATATTGCTCTGAATTGATTTTTTATGCATATTTAATGACTATATTTTCATTTCTGGCGTAATGGACAGCAGAGTGAGGCAGCAAATGGCAGCAGAGCAGAAAACGGTAACACGGGATACTCACGACAAGGTGATTTTGCCGGTTTATGCACCAGCACAGTTTGTCCCCGTAAAGGGGAAGGGGAGCCGGGTCTGGGATCAGGATGGCCGTGAATATATCGATTTCTCCGGTGGTATTGCGGTGACGGCGCTCGGCCATTGCCATCCTGCATTGGTTAATGCGTTGCAGCAGCAGGGTGAGAAGCTGTGGCACACCAGCAATATTTTTACCAATGAGCCGGCGCTACGCCTCGCCAGTAAACTGATTGATGCGACCTTTGCTGATCGCGTGTTTTTTGTTAATTCCGGCGCGGAGGCTAATGAAGCGGCGTTTAAGCTGGCGCGTCACTATGCGGTTAAACGCCATAGCCCATACAAAACTAAGATCGTCGCTTTTTATCATGCGTTCCATGGCCGGACGCTGTTTACCGTGTCGGTGGGCGGGCAGCCGAAGTATGCCGACGGCTTCGGGCCTAAGCCTGCGGATATTGTCCACGTTCCCTTCAACGATCTGGCCGCGGTTAAAGCGGTGATGGACGATCACACCTGTGCGGTCGTACTGGAGCCGATTCAGGGCGAGGGCGGTATTACGCCTGCCACGCCTGAATTTTTACAAGGCGTGCGCGAGCTGTGCGATCGGCACGAGGCGCTGCTGGTGTTTGATGAAGTGCAAAGCGGGATGGGGCGCACCGGTAAGCTCTTCAGCTATATGCACTACGGCATTACGCCAGATATTCTCACTACGGCGAAAGCGCTGGGCGGTGGTTTCCCGATTAGCGCGATGCTGACGACGGAAGAGATCGCATCCGTTATGACGGTGGGTGTACATGGCACCACTTATGGCGGCAACCCGCTGGCCTGTGCGGTGGCGGAAGCGGCGCTGGATATCATCAACACGCCGGAAGTGCTGTCAGGCGTGGCTGCCCGTCACGATCGGTTTGTCAGCGAGCTTGAGAAAATTAACCAGCAGTACGACGTATTTGAGCAGGTTCGCGGTATGGGGTTGTTGCTGGGCGCTGCGCTGAAGCCGCAATGGCATGGCCGCGCGGGCGAGTTTCTGGCTGCCGCAGCCGCTCAAGGGCTGATGGTGTTGATGGCTGGTCCGAACGTGATCCGTTTTGTGCCTTCTTTGATTATCGATGAAGAAGATATTGCGGATGGGATGGGGAGATTTGCCAAAGCGGTCGCGCAGGTGGTTAACGCGGTGAACTGAATGAGCATGGCATGATAGGCGTCTGAATCATAAAAAAGCGTGAGGCCGCCGCCTCACGCTTTTTTGCTGGTAGGGTAGGTAGAGTACCGCGACAGGGATTTAACGGGTGCCGTAAACGACGATCGTTTTACCATGCGCAGAGATCAAATTCTGGTCTTCTAGCATTTTCAGAATACGGCCCACGGTTTCGCGCGAGCAGCCAACGATTTGCCCAATCTCCTGACGGGTAATTTTTATTTGCATGCCATCGGGATGCGTCATGGCATCAGGCTGTTTGGCCAGGTTAAGTAATGTTTGAGCGATACGGCCAGTAACATCAAGGAAGGCGAGGTTACCCACCTTCTCAGAGGTTACCTGAAGCCTGCTTGCCATTTGCGCAGACAGGCGCATAAGAATATCTGGGTTGACCTGGATAAGCTGGCGGAATTTTTTATAGGAAATTTCAGCGACTTCGCAGGCGGTTTTTGCCCGCACCCAGGCACTGCGTTCCTGACCCTCTTCAAACAGGCCGAGCTCGCCGATAAAATCGCCCTGATTGAGGTAAGAAAGGATCATCTCCTTGCCTTCTTCATCTTTGATTAGCACTGCGACAGAGCCTTTCACGATGTAGTAAAGCGTTTCTGCTTTTTCACCTTGGTGAATCAGCGTGCTCTTCGATGGGTACTTGTGAATATGGCAATGAGAAAGGAACCATTCGAGAGTTGGGTCTGTTTGCGGTTTGCCGAGAACCATTTGCTATCATCCTCTGTTGTAATTCACTGCGCAAATTACAGGGGTCAGAGTTCCCTGTACGGCGTGTTTAGCTGCTAAAAAAACAAAATTCAGTCTAGGCAGAATGACGTCAGGGAATATACTGGAACCTCTGTACCCGTGATTTTTCGAGCGCTGCTTGTCCGCACCGTGAACGTAATTGGGGTATGTCTGGCAACGTCATCATCTTCCTTGCCTCTGGGATTAGCCAGAAAAGGTCGATTCCTCTTTGTTTTTAACACAGGTTTAAGGATGTGTCTCGTGTTGTCTCGCTTCAGCATGACAAGGCGCTGATTCTCGATGGTTTTTGTACAGTAACGGTATAAATTTTCAAAAATTTTTTAGTGGAGAGGCACTATGCATGCTCGGGTGAAATGGGTTGAGGGTTTAACGTTTCTGGGTGAATCCGCATCAGGACATCAGGTCTTGATGGACGGCAATGCAGGCGATAAAGCGCCCAGCCCGATGGAGATGGTGTTGATGTCCGTCGGGGGATGCAGTGCGATTGATGTCGTTTCGATTTTGCAAAAAGGCCGTAATGATGTGGCGGATTGTGAAGTGAAACTCACATCGGAACGCCGCTTGGAAGCGCCGCGTTTATTTACCCATATTAACCTGCATTTTATCGTGACGGGAAAAGGGCTGACCGATAAGACCGTCGAGCGCGCCGTCGCACTGTCTGCGGAAAAATACTGCTCCGTCGCGCTGATGCTGGGTAAAACCGTTGAGGTGACGCACAGCTACGAAATCCGGGCGTTGGCATAATCCCGCTTCCCGGGCACGGCGTTTCCGCGCCCGGTTTTGGCTATTCGAGGGTTTTCCCTTCTATCAGCCGTTGCACCAGCGGTGCCATGATTAATTCCATCGCCAGCCCCATTTTTCCGCCGGGGACGACTAACGTGTTGATGTGGGAGATAAACGACCCCTGCAACATGGCGAGCAGATAGGGATAATCAATATTATCCAGCCCCTGAAAGTGGATGACGACGAAGCTTTCATCCAGTGAGGGAATCGATTTGGCCGCGAACGGGTTGGAGGTATCCACGGTCGGGACGCGCTGGAAGTTGATGTGGGTGCGAGAAAACTGCGGCGTGATGTAGGTAATGTAATCTTCCATCGAACGGACGACGGAATCCATCACCGCCTCACGGGAATGGCCGCGTTCGTTGACATCGCGAATCAGCTTCTGGATCCATTCCAGGTTAACGATCGGCACTACGCCGACGAGCAAATCCACATGGCGCGCTACGTTGTTCTGTTCGGTGACCACGCCGCCGTGCAGGCCCTCGTAAAACAGCACATCAGTGGGTTCCGGCATCGGTTCCCACGGCGTGAACGTACCGGGAACCTGATTATAAGGAATGGCTTCATCGTAGGTGTGAAGGTATTTACGCGTCTGACCGCGCCCGTGCTGGCCATACTCGATAAACGACTGCTCCAGCAGGCTGAAGTCATTCGCTTCCGGGCCGAAGTAGCTGATGTGACGCCCTAAATCACGCGCTTTTCGAATAGCCATGTCCATTTCCGGGCGGGTATAGCGATGAAAGCTGTCGCCTTCCAACTGAGCCGCACGCAGGTTGAGCTGCTGGAAAATTTTACGGAAAGCCAGACTGGTCGTCGTGGTTCCCGCCCCGCTGGAACCGGTAACCGCAATAATCGGATGCTGGTGTGACATATGGCGCTTAACTCCGTGATTGCGATGCTGCATCGACTGAGAGCCTGCGCGCATCCTCAAAAATGACGTCAGTTTTTATTATTGTTAGCATGTTTGGCGCATTCTTTCACGCCTTTCGGCATGATTGATACGGGGCTACTTATCCGGCATTGAACTGGCCACGCGGCATAATATTGAGCGTTTCATGTAGCTCTGACCACACCAATACCACTTCGCCGGACGTGAGCTGCCGGCGGATGTCTTCGACTTTCTGCGCCAGCGAACGTTCCTGCTCGCCGTAATCGGTGCCTTCCCGCAGGACGAAAGATTCGATGATGTTATCCAGCGTTTCTGGATCGAGCTGTTGCCAGGGAATAATCACGCTGTTTTTCCTGAATAAAGAGACGGGGCGGCGCGGTCCAGAAATGGACTGAGCCAGTGAGGAATACGCTGCTCCAGCCACATTTTCGGCTTCAGCAGCGTTCCGCCGACGAAGCCGACATGTCCGCCATGTTCTGTTAGCTGATATTCAATATTAGACGGTAACTGTGACAGGTCGGGAATCACTTCCTCCGTCATGAACGGATCGTCTTTCGCATGGATGATGAGAAGCGGTTTGCGGATCTGGGGCAACAGCGGCAGAGCGCTACAGCGTCGATAGTAATCGGCGGCATCGCGGAAGCCGTGGAGACGTGAAGTAATGACGTCATCAAATTCGCGTAGCTGGCGGATTCGCTTCAACTGCGGCAATTGAATCGGTAGTGTGTCGGGATAGGCGGCCAGCTTACGGCCGGCGTTTTGTTTCAACAATCGCAGCAGATAGTGCTGATAGACGCGGGAGAAGCCTTGTTCCATCCGGCGGCTACAGGGTTCGAGCATCAATGGCGCCGAGACGATGACGGCGGCGGACAGTGAACAGGCTTCGCCCTGCTGCGCGAGCAGATAGGCGAGCATGTTGCCTCCAAGCGAAACGCCGATGGCGGCGGTTGGAGCCTCGCCCAGCGTCTCGCGCATCCAGTGCAGAAAATAGCGGGCATCGCTGGTTTCACCGGAATGATAAATACGCTTCATCCGGTTGGGCTTACCGCTGCATCCGCGAAAATGCATGATGACGGCCAGCCAGCCGCGCTGTTTACAGGCATGCAGCAGGCCGTGGGCGTAGGGGCTGTGAAAGCTGCCTTCCAGTCCGTGGAACAACACCACGCGCGGTTTGTGCCGCGTCTGTTCAGGCGCGTCGCTCCACGCCAGATCGACGAAATCGCCGTCCGGTAATTCAAGCGACTGCCAGACGGGCGAGAATTGCGCATGACGGCGAATCAGGCGCGGTAGTATCGTTTGCAGGTGTGGATTCTGGGCGCCGCTTAGCGGACGAAAATGGTCATGCATAAAAGGATATGAAAATCTTGTTGTCGGACCTTGTACGATCAATATCACACTGTTAGCTTCAATGCTGCCAGTTGGTTCGATATTTAGGTTAGGAGCGCCTACAAATAATGGAACTGAGTTTATTTCTCTCGATGTTGGGTTTTTTGTGGGTGGCGGCCATTACGCCGGGGCCGAATAATATGCTGTTGACCACGTCGGGCGCGAATTTTGGCTTTATGCGCTCGCTGTGGCTGATGATCGGCATCATGCTGGGTATGCAGAGCATTTTGCTGCTGGTGGCATTCGGCGTGGGGGGGCTGATTCTGATTTACCCTTCGCTGCATGTTATCCTGAAGATCCTCGGTAGCGCCTATCTGCTTTGGCTGGCGTGGAAAATCGCCACGGCGGCTTATGAACGGCTGGAAACCTCGGTGGCTCCGCCACAGCCGATTCGGCTTTATCAGGGGTGGCTGCTGCAATTCCTGAACCCGAAAGCGTGGCTCATGGCGCTGGGCGCCGTCGCCAGTTTCAGTCTGGCGGGGGAAGAATATAATCATTCCGTAATGGCGATAAGCATCGGGATTGTGCTGGTGAATCTGGTGTCCGGCGTGATCTGGCTTGGATTTGGCACGATAATTGGTCGGCTGCTGCGTAGTAAGAAAGCGTGGATTATCTTTAATGTCTCTATGGGGTTGTTGACCGCCGCCTGTGTGCTGCTGATCTGGCATTAATGCGGATGAAATAGCGAGCGTCTTAACGCTCGCTATCTGTTTCAGGCAAGCAGGGTCAAGGCGAATCGCTCTGCATCATCTGCTCTAATTGCTCCTGCGCGTCCAGCCAGGACAGCTCTGTTTCTTCCAGTTCGGTTTTGACTTTGCTTTGTTGTTGCAGGCAGTCGGTGAGTTCCGCTTTGCGGCTGATGTCGTAGATGGCGCTGTCGGCCAGCCGGGCTTCGAGAGCCGCCAGTGTTTCTCCCAGTTTTTCCATCTGCTGCTCAAATTTGGCGATCTGTTTACGCAGCGGCTGAGTTTGCGCTCTCAGTTCGGCTTCGCGGCGTTTCTGATCTTTTCTGCCTTGCGCGCTGTTGGCGGCATTCTCTTTGGTCGCTTCATCGCTGGCGTTATCCTGACGTTGCAGGCCGACCAGCCACTGTTGGTAGTCTTCCAAATCGCCGTCAAACGGCTCCACTTTCCGATCGTGTACCAGATAGAGATCGTCGGTCGTCGAGCGGATCAGGTGTCGATCGTGCGAGACGACAACCAGCGCGCCTTCAAAATCGATTAACGCTTCGGTCAACGCCTGACGCATATCCAGATCGAGGTGGTTGGTGGGTTCGTCGAGCAGCAGGAGATTCGGACGCTGCCAGACAATCAACGCCAGCACCAGACGGGCTTTTTCGCCGCCGGAGAAGCGCGCGGTGATCTCCGTGACCTTATCCCCCTGAAAGCCGAAGCCGCCCAGATAGTCACGTAGCTGCTGCTCGGTTTCCCGTTCGGCCAGACGCGTCAAATGTTGCAACGGCGATTCATCTGCACGCAGAAATTCCAACTGATGCTGGGCGAAATAACCGAGTTTCACGCCTTTCGCCAGCCCGATTTCTCCTTGCAGCGGCGCGAGCGTGCCGGCAAGCAGCTTGATCAGCGTGGATTTGCCGGCACCGTTATGGCCGAGCAATCCAATGCGGGAACCCGGCACTAAATTGAGTTTAATCGATTCCAGAATCAGCTTGTCGCCATAGCCCGCACTGACCTTTTCCATCTTCATTAATGGGTTAGGCAGCGATTCCGGCGCGCGGAAGCTAAAGCGGAAAGGGTTATCAACATGCGCCGGCGCAATCAACTCCATGCGTTCCAGCATTTTTATCCGGCTCTGTGCCTGCTTGGCCTTTGTCGCCTTCGCGCGGAAGCGGTCGATATAGTGTTGCAGATGCGCCACACGTTCCTGCTGGTGCTCATACATCGACTGTTGTTGCGCCAGACGGGTAGCGCGCTGACGTTCAAACGACGAGTAGTTGCCGGTGTATTCGTTCAGCGTTTGCTGTTCGATATGCAGGATCTTGGTCACCACCGGATCGAGAAAATCGCGGTCATGCGAAATCAACACCAGCGTGCCGGGGTAGCTTTTCAGCCATTTTTCCAACCAGATGACCGCATCCAGATCGAGGTGGTTGGTGGGTTCATCCAGCAGCAGTAAGTCTGAACGGCAGATCAACGCCTGCGCTAGGTTCAGGCGCATCCGCCAGCCGCCGGAAAACGCGCTGACGGGTTGCTGTAACTGTGACTGGGAAAATCCTAACCCGTTGAGCAGGCTTGATGCTCTGGCCTCAATGGTCCAGGCTTGAATCGCATCCAGTTTACCGTGCAGCGTGGCAATGGCGTTGCCGTCGTTTTCTTCGTTGGCCGTCTGTAATGCCGCTTCTAACTGGCGAAACTCGCGGTCGCCGTCAATGACGTAGGCCAGAGCCGGTTTTTCCAGCGCTGGCGTTTCCTGATTGACCCAGGCCAGTGACCAGTTCTGTGGGAATGTCGCGCTACCGCTATCGGCGCTGATTTCCCCCTTCAGTAATGACAGTAGCGTAGACTTGCCACAGCCGTTTTTACCAACCAGACCGACTTTCTGACCGGGGTTAACGGTTGCCGTCGCGTTATCGATCAGGACGCGTACACCACGTCGGATTTGCAGCGAAGAGAAAACAATCATAAAGCGCCGTCTATTCAGAGTATGTTAAATTATGGATATATCAGGACATCTCGCGTCCTGTTTATCGTCGTTGCGCAGCATGGTAGCGGAAAACGATTATTATGACGACGCTATTGGAGGGGAATGATGCCGCAGCCACCGAAGATTTTGCTGCTATATGCCCATCCGGATCCACAAGACTCGGTGGCAAACCGGGTTTTACTACAACCGGCTCAGCAGTTAGCGAATGTAACCGTGCACGATCTTTACGCGCACTATCCTGATTTTTTTATCGATGTCTATCATGAGCAACAACTGCTGCGTGAACATCAGGTCATTGTTTTTCAACATCCGTTTTATACCTACAGTTGCCCGGCGCTGCTCAAAGAGTGGTGCGACAGGGTGTTATCACGCGGTTTTGCCAATGGGATTGGCGGCAACGCGCTGGCGGGGAAATACTGGCGCTCGGTGATTACGACCGGTGAGCCGGAAGCTACCTACCGTCCTGATGGGAGCAACCGTTACCCTATGGACGATTTATTACGCCCGTTTGAGCTGACGGCGGCGATGTGTCGCATGCACTGGATGCGCCCCCTGATTGTTTACTGGGCTCGCCGTTTAGAACCCAACGCGTTATCAAGTCAGGCCAAAGCTTACGGCGACTGGCTGTCTTCCCCCTTTACCTAAAAGGAACGCAGAGATGGAGAGTTCCGCGCTACTGACCGCCGGTGTCTTGTTTTTGTTTGTGGCGGTCGTCGCCGTACCGATCGCAGCCCGACTGGGGATTGGCGCCGTATTAGGTTATCTGATCGCCGGGATCGCCATTGGCCCCTGGGGACTGGGTTTTATCCGGGATGTCGAGGCCATCCTGCATTTCTCGGAGCTGGGCGTCGTTTTCCTGATGTTCATTATCGGACTGGAACTGAATCCGGCGAAGCTGTGGATGCTGCGCCGCTCGATCTTTGGCGTCGGGGCGGCACAGGTTGGCCTGAGTACGCTGATTTTAGGCGGCGCCTTGTATCTGACGGATTTTTCATGGCAATCGGCGTTGATCGGCGGGGTAGGGCTGGCGATGTCGTCGACGGCCATGGCGCTGCAACTGATGCGCGAAAAGGGCATGAATCGCAGCGAGTCAGGGCAGTTGGGCTTCTCTGTCCTGCTGTTTCAGGATCTTGCGGTGATCCCCGCGTTGGCGTTGATTCCGATTCTGGCCGGGGTTCAGGGGGATTTCGGTGACTGGGAACGGATCGGGCTGAAGGTCGCCGCGTTTCTCGGCATGCTGATCGGCGGGCGTTATCTGGTGCGTCCGCTATTCCGTTTTATTGCGGCATCCGGCGTGCGCGAAGTGTTCACCGCCGCTGCGTTGTTGCTGGTGCTTGGCTCTGCGCTGTTTATGGAAACGCTGGGGCTTTCTATGGCGTTAGGGACGTTTATCGCCGGTATTTTACTGGCGGAAAGCGAGTATCGGCATGAGCTGGAAATCGCGATTGAGCCGTTCAAAGGTTTGCTGTTAGGCCTGTTCTTTATCTCAGTGGGGATGGCGCTGAATCTCGGGATTCTCTACGACCACATCGTGAAAGTGATCATTGCGGTACTGGTGCTGGTGGCGGTAAAGGGCGCCGTTTTATACTTCCTGGCGCGAATTAACCGGATGCGCCGCTCGGAACGGTTGCAGTTTGCCGGGGTATTGAGTCAGGGCGGTGAGTTTGCCTTCGTCCTTTTTTCCGCCGCCTCGTCGTTCAATGTACTGAAAGGCGAACAACTGCCGCTGTTATTGGTGACGGTGACGCTATCGATGATGACGACGCCGTTGCTGATGTTGGTGATCGACCATATCCTCACTCGTCGCTATAACGTGCAGGATGTGCCGGACGAGAAGCCGTATGTCGAGGATAATGAACCGCAGGTCATTGTGGTGGGGTTCGGCCGTTTCGGCCAGGTGGTTGGCCGCTTATTAATGGCGAACAATATGCGGATTACGGTTCTGGAACGCGATATCAGCGCCGTTAGCCTGATGCGTCGCTATGGCTATAAAGTCTACTACGGCGATGCCACGGATCTGGAGTTGCTGCGTTCGGCGGGGGCGGATAAAGCGCAATCGATCGTGATTACCTGTAATGCGCCGGAAGACACGATGGAAATCGTACAGCTGTGTCAGCAGCACTTTCCCCATCTGGAGATTCTGGCACGGGCGCGGGGACGTGTTGAAGCCCATGAATTATTGCAGGCCGGCGTAAGACACTTCTCGCGTGAAACTTTCGCCAGTGCGCTGGATTTAGGGCGCAAGACGCTGATGACTTTGGGGATGCACCCGCATCAGGCGACGCGTGCACAGCAGCATTTCCGCCGTTTGGATATGCGCATGTTACGTGAACTGATGCCACAGCTTACCGGCGATGCCGCACAGATCTCCCGTGTAAAGGAGGCGCGACGAGAGCTGGAGGATATTTTCCAACGCGAAATGCAGCGCGAGCGTCGTCGGCCCAACGTCTGGGACGAGGATTAAATCGTTACGACATCGGCTATTTTACGTGCGGCCAGTAAGCAAACCGGCTGCGCTGATAGCGCTTATTATGCTAGGTTCTATGTCGGGACAGAAGGAGCGATCATGCGTAAACGATTTATTGCAGGGGCAGTGTGCCCGACTTGTCAGGCTCAGGATACGCTGGCGGTAGGGCGTGAGCATGATGTTGAGGTTGTCGTTTGTGTGAAGTGCGGATACCGGCAGAGCCGCGAGGAGGGCGCCGTGGCGGAGCCGGCCCAACAGACAGATGGCATTATCGGGATCTTTCGACCGGAATAATGAACGCAGAGGACGCGGCTGAAAAATGTGCCTGACGGTTTTTTGATTCCGGACGGTACATAGGGACATTTTTCAGCTACAATTTGCGCCAGTTTGATTTCCAACGGTAGGAGATATCATGAAAGTAACAAAAGATCTGGTGGTCAGTCTGGCCTATCAGGTACGTACAGAAGACGGTGTGTTGGTTGATGAGTCTCCGGTGAGTGCGCCGTTGGACTATCTGCATGGTCACGGTTCCCTGATTTCTGGTCTGGAAAAGGCGTTGGAAGGCCGTGAAACGGGCGAGAAATTTGATGTCAACATCGCGTCTAACGACGCTTACGGCAACTATGATGAAAATCTGGTTCAGCGCGTACCGAAAGATGTTTTCATGGGCGTTGACGAGTTGCAGGTTGGCATGCGCTTCCTGGCTGAGACCGATCAGGGACCGGTGCCGGTTGAAATCACCGAGGTGGAAGACGACCACGTTGTGGTTGACGGCAACCACATGCTGGCGGGCCAAAACCTGAGCTTCAATGTTGAAGTGGTTGCGATCCGTGAAGCGACGGAAGAAGAGCTGGCGCACGGTCATGTGCACGGTGAACACGATCATGAACACGGCGACGGTTGCTGCGGCGGTCACGGCCATGACCACGACCATGATCACCAGCACGGTAAAGGCGGCTGCGGCGGCCACGGTGGATGCGGCTGCCACTAATCGGCTGTCATACACTCTAAAAAAACCTCAGGTTGATAAATGTCGCCTGAGGTTTTTTTATTTCTGGTGCGCTGCGGTATACGGGGCACAACTTTTAGTAATGCGGCGGCGGCGTTTCTTCCGACTGTGGCGCGACGAGCGATGTCTGCTGGCTGCGCAGCCTGTCGGTAAGGAGACGCAAGCTATCGCGTAGCCGGCTGATTTCCCGCTCGTGTTGAATAACCGTTTGGTTAAGCTGTTCTATCGTTAGTTCCTGAAAAGCTTGTCGACTTTCCAACTGTTCGAGTCGTTCTTCAAGCGTTGATGGTGACATCGGTATTCCTCCTACATCTTGTTACCCGCGAGTTTGTCAGAAAGCGGAAACTTCTGGTAGTAAAAACGGTCGCAGTAGGGCGCAATGTGTTATCTGAGTAGCCTATCGTTGCGGGATGACCGTGGAACGACGTAAGGGGGCCTGAAACGGCGCCTGACGTTTTTTATCAACGGATTGTCGAGTGCGTCGTTGTGTTGTCTTCGTCCGCACAGTTATAGTAGGCGCGAATGTATTTTAATGATGGCTGGAGCACCTCGCTCCAGATGCTGGAGAAATGGATGAAATCACTGTTTAAAGTAACGCTGTTAGCAACAACGATGGCTCTGGCTCTGAACGCAGGCCAGGCTCTGGCGGCAGACAAGGCGCAGGCCTCGGACAATACTGCGGCAGCCAAATTCAAGAACGATGAACAGGCAGCGGCTTATGCGTTAGGCGCCTCTTTAGGGCGTTACATGGATAACTCTCTGAAAGAGCAAGAAAAATTAGGTATCAAGCTGGATAAAGACCAACTGATTGCCGGCGTACAAGATGCCTTTGCGGATAAGAGCAAACTGACTGACGAAGAAATTGAGAAAACGCTGCAAGGCTTTGAGGGCAAAGTGAAAGCCGCGGCTGAAGCCAAAATGAAGCAGGATGCGAAGGACAATGCCGATAAAGGCGACAAGTACCGTGACGCTTTCGCCAAAGAAAAAGGCGTGAAGAAAACCGCGTCCGGCCTTCTGTATCAGGTTGAGAAAGAAGGCAGCGGTAACGCGCCGAAAGACAGCGACACCGTCGTGGTTAACTACAAAGGGACGCTGGTTGACGGTAACGAATTCGACAACTCATACAAACGCGGCGAGCCGCTTTCTTTCCGCCTCGATGGTGTCATCCCCGGCTGGACTGAAGGCCTGAAGCACGTTAAGAAAGGCGGTAAAATCAAGCTGGTGATCCCGCCTGCGCTGGCGTATGGCGAGAATGGCGTACCGGGTATTCCGGCCAATTCTACGCTGGTGTTTGACGTTGAACTGTTGGACATTAAATCTGAAGCGGATGTGAAAGCAGCGGATGGTGCCAAAGCGGCAGCGCCTGCCGCCGCGGAGAAGAGCGCGAAATAACCCGTGTGACAAGATGCGACCGCAGGCTTGATGTCTGCGGTTTTTTATGTTTTCTTCGTGACCTTCACGATCGATCCCCGCCTTTTTATGACGTTCGCCTGCAAGCGTCGCGACTCAGGCTGTATCCGGGGCTCCCGCTGGGATGCTGAACGCTACGCAGGCTCATCTGAATCGGTTTTTTTCAACGTGCTTCTCTTGCGATCCTCACTAAGACAGACAAGGTAAACGCTGACGCCAGCGTAAGTAAATTCAGGCTGCCTTCAGAGGCGCCCCATGAAATTCAAGGACGAGAGAGTGGACATTTGCTAGACTATGTCTCTTGTCAATACAAAATAAAGATACCCGCCATACTTCAAGCTGCTTGTGCGTTGGCCGCGTTACAAGGTCATAAATGGGCCTTGCCCTAAAGGGTCAACACATAGCGTTGTTCAAAACGCTGATGTTTTTCCAAGCAACTCGAATTATTTAGGGGATAAATGATGCTGAGGGTGGTGTCTGCCATGTCTAATTCGCTTGTGTCTGGCGAATCTTATGAACTGGATTTGCTGGATGAACGTCCGTTCAGTCAAACGGATTATGAGATCCTGAAATCGTATGAAGCCGTGGTCGATGGCCTGGCCATGTTGATTGGCGAACACTGCGAGATTGTATTGCACTCGCTTGAAGATCTTAAATGTTCCGCCGTGCGTATCGCGAATGGCGAACACACCGGCCGGAAGATTGGTTCACCGATTACCGATCTCGCATTGCGTATGCTGCATGACATGGCAGGTGAAGACAGCAGCGTGTCTAAGGCCTATTTTACCCGCACGAAGAGCGGCGTATTGATGAAATCAGTGACGATTGCGATCCGTAATCGCGATCAGCGAGTGATCGGACTGCTGTGTATCAATATGAATCTGGATGTGCCTTTTTCACAGATTGTGCAGACTTTTATCCCCCCTGAAACGCATGATGTCGCCTCTTCCGTTAACTTCGCGTCATCAGTGGACGATCTTGTGGCGCAGACGCTTGAATTTTCGATTGAGGAAGTCAACGCGGATCGCAACGTATCCAATAATGCGAAAAATCGCCAAATCGTCTTGAGTTTGTACGAAAAAGGCATTTTTGATATTAAAGATGCGATCAATCAGGTCGCAGAACGCCTCAATATCTCCAAGCACACTGTCTATCTTTACATTCGTCAGTTTAAAAGCGGCGATTTCAGCGGGCATGAGCGTTAATGTTGAGTTACTGCCTGTTAGTGACCGGTCCGGCGTATGGCACACAGCAAGCAAGCAGCGCGTTGCTGTTTGCACAAGCGTTGTTGTCTGAAGGGCATAAGCTGCAAAGCGTGTTCTTCTACCGCGAGGGGGTGCTGAATGCGAATCAGCTGACTTCCCCCGCCAGTGATGAATTTGACCTTGTGCGCGCTTGGCAGCAACTGGGTGAAATGCACGGCGTTGCCTTGAATGTCTGCGTTGCCGCCGCGCTGCGTCGTGGGATAACTGACGAGCAACAAGCGGCCCAGCTCCATCTTGTGGGCGCCAATCTGCAACCCGGGTTTGTTTTGAACGGCTTGGGTGAGCTGGCGCAATCGGTATTGACCTGCGATCGAGTGATTCAGTTCTAAGGTAGCGTTATGAAGCGAGTCGCATTTGTTTTTACGCACTCTCCCCATGGGAGCGCTTCCGGACGAGAGGGGCTGGATGCCCTGCTTGCCATGTCAGCCCTGACGGAAGAGATCGGCGTATTTTTTGTTGGCGATGGCGTACTTCAATTGCTGCCTCAGCAACAGCCGGACCAGATTTTGATGCGTAATTACATCTCAACGTTTGGCGTGTTGCCGCTGTACGATATCGACTGTTGCTATCTGTGCGAAACATCCGTGCGTCAGCGCGGATTGAACATCGATACGAACTGGGTTTTGGATGTGGAGCTGTTAGTGCCGGAAGTTTGGCGCAGCAAATTGGCCAGCTATCATTCTATCCTTTCATTCTAGCGATGGGACTCTCTTAGTATATGTTGCACACACTCTCCTCTTCGCCTTATCACGCCGATCTCGACGCGTTGTTACGCAGTTTGGGGGACGGGGATGCGTTAGTTTTATTACAGGATGGCGTTATCGCGGCGTTGGCAGGCGGCGATATTATCAACCGTCTTATTGATGCTGCGCTACCTCTCTACGCGCTCCGGCCCGATACGGACGCAAGGGGGGGGACTGAACAAATTTCGACCAGTGTGTCGCTCATTGACTATAATGAATTTGTTCAGTTAACGGTGGTACACGCACAGCAACTGGCCTGGTAACGCTGAATTTTTGTATATTTCTTGACTCCTTTCACTGCCAGTCCTAAAATTCTGCGTCCTCGTATTTTGCCTTGCGCAAATACGAGGTGATTTATTACGTGTTTACGAAGCAAAAACCAGGAGCTTTTTGAATGGCAACAATTAACCAGTTGGTACGCAAACCACGTGCCCTGAAGGTTGCGAAGAGCAACGTTCCGGCGCTGGAAGCCTGCCCGCAGAAACGTGGCGTATGTACCCGTGTATATACCACCACTCCTAAGAAACCGAACTCCGCACTGCGTAAAGTATGTCGTGTTCGTTTAACTAACGGTTTTGAAGTTTCCTCCTATATTGGTGGTGAAGGTCATAACCTGCAGGAGCACTCCGTGATCCTGATCCGTGGCGGTCGTGTTAAAGACCTGCCAGGTGTGCGTTACCACACTGTTCGTGGCGCGCTGGACTGCTCCGGTGTTAAAGACCGTAAGCAAGCCCGTTCCAAGTATGGCGTGAAGAAGCCGAAGGCTTAATGGTTCTCCGTTAAGTAAGGCCAAACGTTTTAACTTAAATGTCAAACTAAACTCGTAGAGTTTTGGACAATCCTGAATTAACAACGGAGTATTTCCATGCCACGTCGTCGCGTCATTGGTCAACGTAAAATTCTGCCGGATCCGAAGTTCGGATCAGAACTGTTGGCCAAATTTGTAAATATCCTGATGGTAGATGGTAAAAAATCTACTGCTGAAGCAATTGTCTATACCGCGCTGGAGACCCTGGCTCAGCGTTCTGGTAAAGATCATCTGGAAGCTTTTGAAGTAGCACTGGACAACGTTCGCCCGACTGTCGAAGTTAAGTCGCGCCGCGTTGGTGGTTCTACTTATCAGGTACCAGTTGAAGTCCGTCCGGTTCGTCGTAATGCGTTGGCAATGCGTTGGATCGTTGAAGCTGCTCGTAAACGCGGTGATAAATCTATGGCTTTACGCCTGGCGAACGAACTTTCTGACGCAGCAGAAAACAAAGGTACTGCTGTTAAGAAACGTGAAGACGTTCACCGTATGGCTGAAGCCAACAAGGCGTTCGCTCACTACCGTTGGTAATCCCTTCGTTGTAGTCATGCTAACCAAACGGGCGCTAAAAATAGCCAACCCGCTTGGGTTAACTAAATTGAACGCCCTAGTATATAGAGGATACAAATGGCTCGTACAACACCCATCGCACGCTACCGTAATATCGGTATCAGTGCGCACATCGACGCCGGTAAAACCACGACTACCGAACGTATTCTGTTCTACACCGGTGTAAATCATAAAATCGGTGAAGTTCATGACGGCGCTGCCACCATGGACTGGATGGAGCAGGAGCAGGAACGTGGTATTACTATCACTTCCGCAGCGACTACTGCATTCTGGTCTGGTATGGCCAAGCAGTATGAACCGCATCGCGTAAACATCATCGATACCCCGGGACACGTTGACTTCACTATCGAAGTAGAACGTTCCATGCGTGTTCTTGATGGTGCGGTAATGGTTTACTGCGCAGTTGGTGGTGTTCAGCCGCAGTCTGAAACCGTATGGCGTCAGGCAAACAAATATAAAGTTCCGCGCATTGCGTTCGTTAACAAAATGGACCGTATGGGTGCGAACTTCCTGAAAGTTGTTGGTCAGATCAAAACCCGTCTGGGCGCGAATCCGGTTCCGCTTCAGTTGGCGATTGGCGCTGAAGAAGGGTTCACCGGTGTTGTTGACCTGGTGAAAATGAAGGCCATCAACTGGAACGAAGCAGATGCAGGCGTTACCTTCACTTACGAAGATATCCCGGCTGACATGCAGGATCTGGCTGAAGAATGGCACCAGAACCTGATCGAGTCCGCTGCGGAAGCTTCTGAAGAGCTGATGGAGAAATACCTGGGTGGTGAAGAACTGTCTGAAGAAGAGATCAAAAAGGCTCTGCGTCAGCGCGTTCTGAACAACGAAATCATCCTGGTAACCTGTGGTTCTGCGTTCAAGAACAAAGGTGTTCAGGCGATGCTGGATGCGGTAATTGATTACCTGCCATCCCCGGTTGACGTACCTGCGATCAACGGTATCTTGGACGACGGTAAAGACACGCCGGCTGAGCGTCACGCTAGCGACGACGAGCCTTTCTCTGCACTGGCGTTCAAAATCGCTACCGACCCGTTCGTGGGTAACCTGACCTTCTTCCGTGTGTACTCTGGTGTGGTTAACTCTGGTGATACCGTACTTAACTCCGTGAAAACTGCACGTGAGCGTTTCGGCCGTATCGTTCAGATGCATGCCAACAAACGTGAAGAGATCAAAGAAGTTCGCGCGGGCGACATCGCTGCGGCTATCGGTCTGAAAGACGTCACGACGGGTGATACCCTGTGTGACCCGGATGCGCCGATCATCCTGGAGCGTATGGAATTCCCTGAGCCGGTAATCTCCATCGCCGTAGAACCGAAAACCAAAGCTGACCAGGAAAAAATGGGTCTGGCTCTGGGCCGTCTGGCGAAAGAAGACCCGTCTTTCCGCGTATGGACTGACGAAGAATCTAACCAGACTATCATCGCTGGTATGGGTGAGTTGCACCTTGACATCATCGTTGACCGTATGAAACGTGAGTTCAACGTTGAAGCAAACGTCGGTAAACCGCAGGTTGCTTATCGTGAAGCGATTCGTGCGAAAGTGACCGATATCGAAGGTAAACACGCCAAGCAGTCTGGTGGTCGTGGTCAGTATGGTCACGTTGTCATTGACCTGTATCCGTTAGAGCCGGGCTCAAATCCGAAAGGTTACGAGTTCATCAACGATATTAAAGGTGGTGTGATTCCTGGCGAATACATCCCTGCCGTTGATAAAGGTATCCAGGAACAGCTGAAAGCGGGCCCTCTGGCTGGCTATCCGGTGGTTGATCTCGGTGTGCGTTTGCACTTCGGTTCTTACCATGACGTTGACTCCTCTGAACTGGCGTTTAAACTGGCAGCTTCTATCGCCTTTAAAGACGGCTTTAAGAAAGCGCAACCCGTTCTGCTTGAGCCAATTATGAAGGTTGAAGTTGAAACGCCGGAAGAGAACACGGGTGATGTCATCGGTGACCTTAGCCGTCGTCGTGGTCTGCTGCGTGGCCAAGAGTCCAACGTTACTGGCGTTGTGATTCACGCTGAAGTTCCGCTGTCTGAAATGTTCGGGTATGCAACGCAGTTGCGTTCTCTGACCAAAGGACGTGCTTCTTACTCCATGGAGTTCCTGAAGTACGACGATGCGCCTAACAACGTTGCTCAGGCCGTAATCGAAGCCCGTGGTAAATAAACCCCGGGGTTAAAACCAAAATCCGTGCTCTCTCCAAAGGGGAGAGCATTTGAGTAAGGAATATCGCCGTGTCTAAAGAAAAATTTGAACGTACAAAACCGCACGTTAACGTCGGTACTATCGGCCACGTTGACCATGGTAAAACAACGCTGACCGCTGCAATC
>NZ_SMBY01000008.1 GCF_004342665.1 Samsonia erythrinae
GGCCGAAAACGCTGTCTGAAAAGGGTGTTGCTTCAAGGGGTTAAGTGCGCTAAAAAGTACGACGGCGTCAGGATCGTCCCTATGACCCGATAGGGGTGTTGGGGGGTGATAACAATTACCAGTACGTCAAGAACCCTATAAGTTGGATCGATCCGTTGGGGTTGGCTGGTTGTTCAACTAGAAAGACTCGTGTTCGCCATTACACCAATCGTAAGGGTTCTAAAGCGATCGAAGAGAGTGGTGTCATAAAAGCACATGATAATAATCGTGTTTATGTAGAACCAGCAAAAAATAAACCTTTGAGCCCTCTTGAGGCAGAGAACAAATACCAAATAGGTCGTGGGCGCGGTCGTGACTATATAGAAACAGATGTGCCAACTGAGTCTTTAGAATGGGTGCGCAACCCCCGTTATCATATTGATGAACTAACCGTAAAAGGCGATGTTAAATTAGATGATCCTAAAATATTTAGGAGGAAGTAAATTGAATTTGCTAAAAGATAATGAAAAAATCTCCCTATCAGGAGAAGAGGCCATTAAAATATTATCCGATGTGGAGTATATGCTTGTTTCACTAAGAGATATTGCCAGGCATTATTATGACAACGTCAGTGGTGATATTAGCTCAGAGGACAGGGGATTATATTGTGAAGAAACCACAAGGTTTATCGATGAGAATGATATTACTAAAAAATTAGCAAATATAAGAGAGATCATTACTGAAAAATTTAATCTTGAGCTAGGTGATGATGATATGGATGATATTGAAAGGGAAATGGAAGGCATTAGTTATTGGAAGCCACACTCAAAGTAGAATACTGATAAAGCCGGAAGCGATCACAACGATCCTTCCGGCTTTATTTTATCTGCTGCTTATTCCTTGATGTGCACAGTCAGAGATTAATCTCCGTCTCAATCACTATCCTGCCCCGCTCCACGGTAATAGTGATGGGCATCCCGGTCATAAACCCCGACTCTTCCAGCCAGCGGCCTTTAAGGTTGATGGCGGACGGCGGGTTGGTGTTGCCATTTTACTCGTCTCATTTTGAGACTCTCCCTACGGGCCAGCTAAAGCTGTTCAAACCTGTTATTACAGGTTTGTGCGCGGCGTATCCCACCGTATAGTAACGCTCTGTTTTGGTGGCTTTATTAACGGTGACGCCTGACTCAGGTGGTGGCTCGATGCCGATGCACGGGTCATCCGCGAGCGCGATATTGCCGGCACCGAAACTCACTATACTTATGACGAAGACGGCCACTGCATCGCAGTCCGTCATGGCGAAGGCGATACCCGCCATTTTCTGTATATTGTGTATCCACGCCGCTTCTCCGCCGCGTGGATACAGGGCTAAATTAAGAGAAGACCGCGCCTGTGCCGTGCTCATCCTGATCGACGGCGAAACAGGCAACCTGCTGTTCACCGTAGGTTTTCAACTGCGGCTGGAACTGCGTGCAGGTGCTGAAGCAGCGTTGACAGCGGGCGTTAAACGCGCAGCCCGGCGGTGGATTCAGCGGGCTGGGCAGTTCCCCGGTCAGCTTAATACGCTCGCGACGTAAATCCGGGTTCAGGCGCGGCGTCGCGGAAAGTAACGCCTGCGTATACGGGTGGCGCGGGTGGTTGAAAATGGCGTCTTTGCTGCCTTTCTCGACGCAGCGGCCCAGATACATCACCATCACTTCATCAGCAATGTGCTCGACGACTGACAGGTCGTGCGAGATGAAGACGTAAGACAGCCCCAGATCCTGCTGTAAATCCATCATCAGGTTTAGTACCTGCGCGCGCACCGACACATCCAGCGCCGAAACCGGTTCGTCCGCAATCACCACGTCCGGGTCCAGCATCAATCCACGGGCGATGGCGATACGTTGACGCTGGCCGCCGGAGAACATATGCGGGTAGCGGTCATAATGCTCTGTTTTCAGCCCCACTTTCGCCATCATCGCCAGCGCTTTTTCACGGCGCCCGGCTTTTGACAGTTCCGTGTTGATCAGCAGCGGTTCTTCAAGGATCTGCCCAACTTTTTTACGCGGGTTGAGCGATCCGTAAGGATTCTGGAACACGATCTGGATCTTTTGCCGACGCAGTTTCTGCGCCGCCGGATCCGGCTTTAAAAGATCCTGTCCCTGATAGTACAGCTCGCCGTCAGACGGCGATTCGATCATCGTCAGCAGGCGGCCCAGCGTAGATTTCCCACAGCCGGATTCCCCCACCACCGCCAGCGTTTTACCGCGCTCCAGCGTAAAGGAAACGCCGTCCAGCGCTTTCACCATCCGCTCCGGCGCGAACAGGCCCTTTTTCACCGGATAATGTTTTTTCAGATCGATCGCATGCAGTAAGTACGGCTGCGACGTAACGTTCAGTTCACTCATAGGGTCGGCCTCCCCGCATCATCCAGCGGTGTATGACATTTCACCTGACGGCCAGGAATATCGCGCAGTTCTGGCTCTTGCTGACGGCAGCGGTCCTGCGCATAAGGGCAGCGCGGGTTGAGCAGACAGCCGTTTGGCCGGTCATACTTGCCCGGTACCACACCCGGCAGGGACGCCAGCCGGGATTTATCCGTCGCAAACTCCGGCAGCGCACGCAGCAGCGCCTGAGTATAGGGGTGACGGGGGGCACGGAAGATATCCGCCGCTTTGCCGGATTCCACCACCTGTCCGGCATACATCACGATAATGTGGTGAGCGGCTTCCGCCACCAGCGCCAAATCGTGCGTAATCAGAATCAGCGCCATGTTCTCGCGCTGCTGCAATTCGAGCAGCAGTTCGATGATCTGCGCCTGAATGGTGACATCCAGCGCCGTGGTCGGTTCATCGGCAATCAGCAGTTTTGGCCGACAGGCAATCGCCATGGCGATCATCACGCGCTGGCTCATCCCGCCGGAAAGCTGGTGGGGATAAACATCCAGACGCGAAGCCGGATCGGGAATACCGACCAACGTCAGCAGGTCAATCGCACGCTGACGACGGGTTTTACGGTTACCGCCCTGATGCACCTTTATCGCTTCCATGATCTGGTAGCCCACGGTGTAACAGGGGTTCAGGCTGGTCATCGGGTCCTGGAAGATCATCGCGACTTCAGAACCCACCAGATTACGCCGTTCTTTCTCGGAAATTTGCTTTAAATCGCGCTGGTTGAATTCCAGCTTGTCGGCCATCACTTTGCCGGGGTAATCAATCAGTCCCATTATCGCCAGCGAGCTGACGGATTTACCGGAACCGGATTCCCCGACGATACCAACCACTTGCCCTTGTTCCACCTGATAGCTGATGCGATCGACCGCGCGAAACGGCAGATCTTCATCACCAAAGTGAACGGACAGTTTATCTACATTGAGCAACGCCATCTCTCTACCTCTGTTACTGCTTGAGTTTGGGGTCGAGAGCATCACGCAAGCCGTCCCCCATCAGGTTAAACGCCAATACCGTCAGTAAAATTGCCAGACCGGGGAACGTCACCACCCACCAGGCGCTTTGCGCAAACTGCAGCACGTCCGACAGCATGGTGCCCCACTCCGGCGTTGGCGGCTGTGCGCCCATACCGAGGAAACCCAACGCAGCCATATCAAGAATGGCATTAGAGAAACCCAGCGACGCCTGAACGATCAGCGGCGCCAGACAGTTAGGAAAGATATTGATAAACATCTGGCGCATTGCGCCTGCGCCCGCCACGCGGGAAGCCGTAACATAATCACGGTTCACTTCCACCAGCACAGCGGCGCGGGTCAGACGAACGTAGTGCGGCAGCGCAACAAACGTCAGCGCCAGCGAAGCGTTTACGATAGACGGCCCGAAAACCGCGACCAGCACCAGCGCCAACAGCAGGCTCGGCAACGCCAGCATGATATCGACAATACGCATGATGACGGCATCCACCACACCGCCGAAGTAGCCGGCCAGCAGGCCAAAAATGACGCCCAGCACCAGCGATAACAGTACGACCAGACAGCCGACCAGCAGCGACAGGCGCGCGCCGTACATCAGGCGGGAAAAGACATCACGCCCAACGTCATCCGTACCCAGAATAAACTGCCAGCTCCCGCCCTCTTGCCAGACCGGCGGGCGCAGCAGCGCATCGCGGAACTGTTCCGCCGGCGCATGTGGCGCTAATACGCTCGCGCCAATGGCGATCACCAGCATCAGAACCACATAAATCAAGCCAACCACGGCCCCTTTATTGCGTTTAAAGTAGTGCCAGAATTCCTGTAGCGGGGTCATCGGCTTAGGCGCGTTATTTACAACAGGTTCAGTGACATGTGTCATCTCAGCCTTCCCCTTATTTCTTGTGACGGATGCGCGGGTTCACCACGCCGTAGAGCACATCGACCAGCAGGTTGACCAGAATGATCATGGTCGCCACCAGCAGGACGCCCCCCTGTACCACCGGATAATCGCGCCGCTGTAGCGCATCGATCAGCCAGCGTCCCAGCCCCGGCCACGAAAAGATGGTTTCCGTCAGGATTGCCCCGGCCAGCATCGTGCCAACCTGTAAGCCAATCACCGTCACCACCGGCAGCATCGCGTTACGCAAGGCGTGCACGACAATCACGCGCAGGCGACTCAACCCTTTGGCGCGCGCGGTACGAATGTAATCTTCACCCAGCACTTCCAGCATCGCGGAGCGCGTCATCCGCACTATCACCGCCAGCGGAATGGTGCCCAGCACAATGGCCGGCAGGATCATGTGTTCAACCGCATCGATAAAATCGCCGTTTTCGCCCCAGAATAGGGTATCGATCAGCATAAAGCCGGTCAGCGGCATGCTGTCATCAAGAAAGACGGTATCGCTAATGCGGCCCGAGACAGGCGTGAGATCGAGCTGGACGGAAACCAGCATAATCAGCATCATGCCCCACCAGAAGATAGGCATGGAATAACCCGTCAGCGCCAGACCAACTGACGTGTGATCGAAAATGGAACCACGTTTGACCGCCGCCAGCACGCCGACAGGGATCCCGACAGCAATAGCAAACAACATCGCGCAAACGCCCAGTTCCAGCGTCGCCTTGAAGCGGGGAACAAACTCTTCCCAAACCGGAATGCGGCTCTTGAGAGAAACCCCCAGATCGCCCTGCAATACGCCGCCAACATAGTGGACATATTGCTGCCAGAGCGGCTTATCCAGCCCCATTTCGGCCAGCAACTGCGCGTGACGCTCAGCAGAAATACCACGCTCACCCGCCATGATCATCACCGGGTCACCCGGAATCATGTGTACAAACGCGAAGGTCAACAGGGTAATACCAATAAACGTTGGGATAACCAGCCCCAAACGCCGGAGTATGAACTGCAACATATCCCGAACTCTCTATTCATGCCTGTCGGCTCATTGGCCGGCAGGCTTATCATTGCTCACAGATAAAATCGCAGGCGCGATTTTAAACGTCGTATACAGCGGCCCGCGGGGTGGCGGGCATGAAAAATTTAACGGGCAAGAAACCCCGCCTCTACGTCCCCTCTACAGAGAGACCGCAAGGGCGGGGTTTTCAATGTCCATGGAAATCAGTGGCTGAATTAATCCAACGTAACGTTATTAAAGCTATGGACGCCGCGCGGTTGAACCACATAGCCTTTCACATTTTTACGCACGGGCTCATACACGGTGGAGTGCGCCACAATCAGCGCCGGCGCCTGATCGTGCATCACGACCTGCGCCTGCTTATACAGCTCGATACGTTTTTCGTGATCGGAAATGGCACGCGCCGGTTGGATCAGATCTTCAAACGGCTTGTAGCACCACTTGGAGTAGTTGGAGCCGTTCTTGGCAGCGTCACAACTGAACAGAGTGGCGAAGAAGTTATCTGGGTCCCCGTTGTCGCCCGTCCAGCCCATCAGTACGGTCTGGTGTTCGCCGTCTTTCGCACGTTTCAGATACTCGCCCCACTCGTAGGTGACGATCTTGGCTTTCACGCCGATTTTCGCCCAGTCGGACTGAATCATTTCCGCCATACGGCGGGCGTTCGGGTTGTACGGACGCTGTACCGGCATGGCCCACAGGTCGATCGAGAATCCGTCAGCCATACCCGCTTCCTTCAGCAGAGCTTTCGCTTTTTCAGGGTCGTAACTGTAGTCTTTAACGTCGTTGTTGTAGCCCCACATGGTCGGCGGGATCAGGTTGGTCGCAGCCTGCCCAGCGCCTTGATAAACGGCATCAATGATGGCGGATTTGTTAACCGAATAGTTCAACGCCTGACGCACTTTGACGTTATCCAGCGGTTTTTTCTCCACATTGTAGGACAGATAGCCAACGTTCAGGCCCGGCTGTTCCATCAGCTCGATATTCTTATCTTCTTTCATGCGCGCAAGATCGGCTGGATTTGGATAAGGCATGATCTGGCATTCGTCTTTTTGCAGCTTGGCGTAACGCACAGAGGCATCCGGCGTGATGGAGAAGACCAGCCGGTCGATGCCCGGCTTGCTGCCCCAGTAGCCGTCAAAGGCTTTATACAGAATACGGGAGTCTTTCTGATATTGTTGCAGTTGGAACGGACCGGTCCCGATCGGATTCAGGTCAATCTTCTCCGGCGAACCGGCTTTCAGCATGTTATCCGCGTATTCCGCTGACATGATGGAAGCAAAATCCATCGCCAGGTTCGCCAGGAACGGCGCTTCAGGACGCGTCAGCACAAAGCGGACGGTATAATCGTCGACTTTCTCAATTTTGCTGATCAGTTCCGGCATCCCCATTCCCTGATAGTATTCATAGCTGCCGCCAGAGACTTTGTGATACGGGTGGTTGGCATCCTGCTGACGCATAAAAGAGAAAATCACGTCATCGGCATTGAATTCACGGGACGGTTTGAAATCTTTGCTGTTCTGCCATTTCACGCCTTTGCGCAAATGGAAGGTATAGGTCTTGCCATCTTCGCTGATATCCCATTTTTCGGCCAACCCCGGGACGGTGTCCGTGGTGCCGTCTTTGAATTCAACCAGACGGTTATAGAGAGGAATCGAGCTCGCATCAAATGTGGTGCCGGAGGTGAAAAGCTGTGGGTTAAAGCCTTCCGGAGACCCCTCAGAGCAGTAAACCAGCGTTTTCGCCTGCAAACTGGCGGAAACGGACATGGCAAGCAAGCCAAGGCCGAATGTCAACACCCTTGATTTAGCCAGGGACTTTTTCATTACTCGTGCTCCATTGTGGATGATGTTGTGTGCTATACCCATCCTCTTCCAAGCTGCATACGCATCGTATAAAGCGGCGTTTTGTTAAAAACAGCGTATTTACCCGCATCTCGGAATCGATTAGGAATGATTGGCCAGACCTGTATTTTTAAATGCTGCGGTCTGTACCCTGTCGCCCGTAGGCAAAATTAAAAGGGGGGGAGGCATCGTAGCCATCAGAGTCAATGACCACCACCTAACGGTTCGATATCAACGTCTATCCTGAAGTGTCATAACCCGCCAACGGATGCCGGATGAAGACGTAAAATCATTCAGGCAATACCGCCACTTTCCTCCTTGATTCCCCTATTGCGCCTTCAATTTGTCAATAGATAGGGGTGACGTCAATACAAGTCGTAAGGATTTACAAAATTCACTTACATTTTATTAAAAAATAAAATACAAATAACCCACCATAAATAAGACGTATATTTCATCTTTGACCATAAAAACAGCAATAAAAACTAACATACTGTCTACAAAGAGAAATTATCACCATTAAAAAAGCGATTTTTATCTGGTCTTACATGTCCAAGATCTGAGCACTATTTTTTGTTAAAACCATTAACAGCAGGTGAATATCCTAGCGAAACATAAGAAATACTGATATCAAAAGACGAATTATTAGCAAAAATCAAACTATCTACGTCACAGAAAAAAACTTTGCCTCTTCGCTTTTTACCGATCAGACAGGCATGCACAGCGTTGCTTTATTGCGGCATACCCGATCCAAGCTGAGGCGGGGAAATTGTCGACGATGCCACCGACATCTACGTCATAAAGGGTCTGGCAGGCACGAGATTGACCGACGGCGATTCAGCTACTTTAATTAAATAAATATTTTCACTAAAATAAAATCGAGCTATTTACTTATTCTTATAAAGTGTTATTTTCTCATAATATGATTGACCCCATCCTCAATACTTATCTCTCACCGCCAGAAAATAATTTTAATTACAAAAAAACGAATTAAGTTATTTAAAATGGAGTTGTCGCTAAGTTCACAAATACGCAATTAACATATTATTTTTAACATTCCACCATGCTAGATTACTCTCCAGGCCGATTCGTCAAATAACATTTCTTACTCTCTTTATTTTTATTACTAGTTGATTAAAAACCCAAAAAAGCAACTTTATGTTTTCTGACACTACATATTCCGTCGCCATGAGTGATTATCGATAAACAACCGTTATCGGTAGGAAGCAGTGAATAAACCATACCGCTAACACTGCGTCATCAATATCGCCACAATACTATGCGACGGCATGTCATTTGTTTCTGTACCAACTGTCCTAGCAGGGTGAATATAATGAAAAAAATTGAAACTGATATTTTATGTGAGCACAATCTCGCACTGGAAACACCAGCACCAACATCATTTATCGGGAGCTTATTTAAAAACAAGATCGGCTCCGTTCCTCTGGCGCTTTTTATTGCGATCGCGGCCGTTGTCGCAATCGCGGCCATTGCGGGATACCTGCCAAAAAATATGATTGGCGGTTTTGCCGTTATCATGACGATGGGCTTTTTACTGGCGCATATTGGTAGCAATATCCCGGTATTCAAAGATATTGGCGGCCCTGCCATTCTTTGTCTGATGGTGCCGTCCATCATGGTTTATTTTGAGTTGTTTAACGACAACACCATGAAAACCGTACACCTGCTGATGAAAGAGGCGAACTTTCTGTATTTCGTCATCGCCTGTCTGGTGGTTGGCAGTATTTTAGGCATGAACCGCAAGATCCTGATTCAGGGTATGGTACGCATGTTCGTCCCGCTGGTTATCGGCACGGCGACGGCGCTAGCAACTGGTTTGCTGGTCGGCAAACTGTGTGGCTACAGTTTCTATCACACCTTCTTTTTCATCATCGTGCCGATTATCGGTGGCGGTATTGGCGAAGGTATCCTGCCCTTGTCGTTAGCCTATTCTGCGATTCTGGGACAAAGCCCGGACGTTTATGTCGCGCAGTTGGCGCCGGCTGCCGTCGTCGGTAACATCTTCGCGATTCTGTGCGCTGGCGTGCTGTCTCGTCTGGGTATGCGCCGTAAGGACCTGACTGGAGAAGGCCGTTTGGTACGCAGCGATGAAGACAGTAAGATGTTTGCCGTAAACGACGCGCCAAAGCCGGTCGATTTTCACCTGATGGGTGGCGGATTATTGATGATTTGCGCTTTCTTCATCGTCGGCGGCCTGTTTGAAAAACTGGTACACATCCCGGGTCCGGTCCTGATGATTCTGATCGCGGTATTTTGTAAATACGGGCGCGTTATTCCCGCCATCATGGAAACCGGCGCGCACAGTGTTTACAAATTCGTGTCCAGCTCGCTGGTATGGCCGTTGATGATCGGGCTTGGTATGCTGTACATCCCGCTGGAAAGCGTCGTCGCGGTATTCTCTGTCGGTTACGTCATCGTTTGTGGTTCTGTGGTGCTGTCCATGGCGCTGGTGAGCTTCCTGATCGCGCCTCACCTGAATATGTACCCAATCGAAGCGTCTATTGTTACCACCTGCCACAGCGGGCTGGGCGGTACGGGTGACGTAGCGATCCTGTCCGCCTCTAACCGTATGTCGCTGATGCCATTCGCACAGATCGCCACCCGCATTGGCGGCGCGTCTACCGTCATCGCAGCAACGCTTCTGCTGGGCTGGGTTGTCTAATCCAACCGCGGTTTATCCATAATAAAAACGCCACGGTCATGCCGTGGCGTTTTTATTGGTGACGAATAGCGCGTTACAGGGAAAACATAGCGGCCATCACAGCCGCTTATTCATTGCCACTTATTCATTGCCACTTATTCACAATATTGACGCAGCGAGTCCTGTTTCTCTGGCAGCAGTCGATACAGATAAACCGGTCTGCCCGTCGAACCGTAAAGAATGTTGGTGGTAAGAATGCCGGTATCGGAAAGATAAATCAGGTATTTCCGGCAGGACACACGAGAAATACCGATGGCATTCGCCAACATTTCGGTGGAGAATTCCGTGCCCTGATTACCTTCAACCCACTCACACACGGTACGCAGCGTCAGGCTGGTTAACCCTTTCGGCAGTTTCTTGCGCTCACTGGCGGATGTGCTGCTGGTACGGCGGATCAGGTTATCAATATCAGACTGCGCGACAAAATCACGGTGCTTGAACAAATTCGCTTCTTCGCGGTAAGCCGTCAAGGCCTGCTCAAAACGAGAAAACTGGAAAGGCTTAATCAGATAGTCCACAACGCCATAGTGCAACGCTTTTTTGATGGTATGCACATCACTGGCGGAAGAGATGATAATGACATCCGTTTTTTCGCTGAATTCACGGATCGTGGGCAACAAATCCAGTCCGTTATCCTGCTGCATATAGATATCCAGCAGCACAAGGTCAATTTCCAAGTCAGGTTGCATCAACAGGTTTCTCGCTTGCTGCAACGTCGGAACGGTCGCATAGCAGCTAAAGCCAGAAACCTGGTTCAGATAAGATTTGTTAAGCTCTGCAACCATGGCATCGTCATCAACAATCAGTACATTAATCATGGTCAAACAGCCTTGCTTGATAAGGAATAGTAACGAAAAACTGGGTGTACACCTCAGGTTCTGATTCAAACTCGATAGTGCCGCCAATCTTCTCCAGACTCTGTTTGGTCAGATACAGGCCAATACCGCGCCCACTGCCTTTGGTAGAGAATCCCTGTTCATAAATACGCGTCTGGCTCTGTGGCGCAATGCCGGGGCCATCGTCTCCCACTGTACAGTGGAGGCGACCGTCCTGATGGTGGAAACTCACGCTGATTTCGCAGTTCTCCTGCCCATCAATCGCGTCCATCGCATTCTCAATCAGATTACCCAACACGGTAATCAGCTCATTGGTCGCATCCACATCATCGGTATCCGGCAGCAAGCTCTCCTCGCTGATGGAGAGCGTAATGCCGAGATCGCGCGCGCGGTTGATTTTACCCAACAGGAAGCCCGCAATCACTGGCGATTTCACTTTACGAATAATCGAACCGATTTCCGCCTGATAATTATTGGCGGTCTTCAGGATGTAATCCTCCAGTTGCGAATAGTATTTTAAGTGCAACATCCCCAGTATGACGTGCAGCTTGTTCATAAACTCATGCGACTGCGCACGCAGCGCATCCGCATAGTATGACATTCCACTCAGGCGTTGCAGCAGTTGGCTGATCTCCGTCTTATCGCGAAAGGTCGCAATCGCACCGATAATATCGCCCTTGACAAAGACCGGAACGGTATTGGTCAGCAGCAAGTGACCGTTAAAGTTAATCTCCTCATCACGTCGAGGAGTCCCGCTCTCCAACACCTGTTTAAGGTGCAGAAGCTCAAGCCACCGATCGCTGACGCGTTCCGTCGAATTCGCTGTCGGCGCTTCGGCGTTATGCGGTTTATTCTGCCGGAAAAGTCGTCGCGCTTCATCATTGATGACCGTAATCCGTCCCTGCTGATCGACCGCAATCACGCCTTCTTTAATGTGCTTTAACATCGCGTTACGCTGTTCAAACAGGTTCGAGATCTCAAAGGGTTCGAATCCCAGCATAATACGTTTGAGCACCTTTACTAACATCAACGTGCCCAGCCAACCAACCAGCGCCCCCGCCAATATCGCCCAGGGGATCATCCAGCGATTATCGTTAATCACCTTTTGTACGCTGGTCAAAGCAATACCCAGCGCGACTACACCGACCTGCTCATGGTTGTTGTCAAAAACCGGCGTAAATACCCGCAGCGCCGGATCGAGCGTTCCCCGATTGATGGCGGTATTTTCCATACCCAGCAGCGCCGGGTAGATATCCCGACCGGCAAAATGCTCGCCGATCCTTTCCGGTTCCGGATGAGTGTGGCGTACCGTATTCATATCCGCAACGGTGACGAAGAGCAGTTGATTGCGCTGGCGGATCGTCTCCGCTGCCGCTTGCACCGCCTCTGGGCTGCCGATCCCCCTCAGTTCGTCAATCACAACCGGAGAAGCCGCAAACGTGCGGGCAATGGCAAAAGCTTTCTCTCGCAGATGATCTTCCGACAGCTGATTTATACGAAAAAACAGCAGGGAATAAACCACCAGCAGCACCGCGCCAAGTACAACGGATACCATCAGGAATACCGATGTTCCCAGCTTGAGCGGTGTCTTTTTTTTGCCCATGTCACTCTCCGAAGCAACCATCATTACACCGTTATCTTATACTGTTTCATCGCGTTTCGCGTGTCGTGACGCATATGCGCTGTCACAAGGACAGCGCATATAACCAAGAAGGGAGTCAGGCTTAAGCGTTGCGATATACAGCCACATCCGCAACGCCATCGGGTAGCGCAAGTTTTTACCAGAAACCGAGCAGTTTCCACCACATGCTGCCAACGCCCAGCCAGATAGGAATGATGACCAGACTGATGAAAAAACCGATCTTCCACCATGTGCTTAACGGCATGTAACCACAGCCGAACAAAATCGGCGCCGGGCCGCTGGAGTAGTGAGTCGTGGACATAAACAGGTTACTGAAAATACCGAACACCAGTACGGTGAGCATCGGCGGTGCCCCCGCGGCCAGCGCGATAGAGACGAAAATCGCGTACATGGCGCTGATGTGGGCAATCGCGCTCGCCATCAGGTAGTGGCTGTAGTAGTACACCAACAGCAGCAGGCCCAGCATCGGTAACCAGTGCATGCCGCTTACCGCATTACCGGCCAATCCACCCAGCCAGGCGATCAGGCCCATTTTATTGAGCTGGCCGGCCAGCGTCATCAAGACGGCAAACCATACCACGGTGTGCCAGGCTTCTTTTTCGCTGACCACGTCATCCCACGTCAACGCGCGGCTGAGCAACAGCACGCTCAGGCCTGCCAGTGCGGTCAGGGTCGCGTCGATCTTCAGCGTAGAACCCAGAACCCAGAAAGTCACCAGACCCAGGAACACACCCAGCACCACCCACTCATCGCGGGACATTTTACCCATTTCACGCAGTCTTTCGACGGCGATTGCGCGCATTTCCGACGTTTTCTTCAGCTCAGGCGGATAGAAGCGGTAGATCAGGTAGGGAATCAGCGCCAGAGACAGGAAGCCCGGCAGTAGGGTCGCCAACGCCCAGTCCGTCCAACTGATATGGATACCAAACTGAGAGGCCAGTTTCGCCACCATCGGGTTACCGGCCATAGATGTCATAAACATCGCGGAGGTCACGGCGTTACACTGGAAAATGGACTGCACCAGAAATGCGCCAATACGACGCTGTGTGCCCTTCTCCGGCGTGGAGTCATACGCTTCGGAAATCGACCGGAACAGCGGGGTAATGATCCCGCCACAGCGCGCAGACGTAGAAGGCATCGCCGGCGCAAACAACAGATCGGTGAACACCAACCCGTAAGCCAGACCAAGAGAGCTATTCCCCAGTTTGCTGATAAACAGCAGGCCAATACGCCGACCAAACCCCGTTTTGATAAAGCCGCGGGAGATAAAAAAGGCGCAGGCGATCATCCAGATAGTGGGGTCGCTAAAGCCCGCCAGCACATCTTTAATGGATAACAAACCGAGTATGGAGACGGAGGTCAGGCTAAACATCGCCATCGCGCCAAGCGGATAAGGGGAGAGAATAAGACCGACAACCGTGGCAATGAAAATCGCCATCAGATGCCAGGCATCGGGTTTAACCCCGTCGGGAACCGGCAATAGCCATAAGCCACCGGCAATACAAAGGATAACTAAAAGTTTCAGCAACCTGCCGTTATTCGCAGACATAAGCACACCACTCTTCATTAAAACGGAATTCTATATTCACAACGGATGCCCCGTGCGGAGGAGTGGGTCTTTCGCAATTATTCCTTCGTCACCCTGATGAAAACAACGCAACAGGAGTCATCTGCGGAAAAAGCAGACGAGAAAATAATGGTTCAAGGTGTTTCTCTCGTCTTATAAAATCAACTAATTATTGAAGAGATAGTATTATAACACGCATTGAAAATAGCGTTACTTTAGTTACTAAACCGGTTCATTACTTTATTTAGGAAACTGAGAAATTTTTAGTTTCCGTATAAAAATCCTTTTAATTCAATAATGATTGACATTTACCGAACATAAATTTAACGAGCCCGACGGCAACATTGCGCCCCTAAAACCCCACTACTCAATAGGGGTAATATAATTCTTTTTCAGACAGTCGGTTATCTATTCCCTCTTTATTTACTCAGGTATTCCGCGATAAAAAAAATAACAGAGGAAATCGCCACGCCTCAATGAAAAAATATTATTTTTATCTAACTGATAACATTCAGAGCCTGCCTCATTATGCACTTACTGGCGCAGTCCGCCAGGTGTTCAACGCCATTGCGTACGTGCGAACACTGTCCAGGTTCAAAGCGCGCGTAAAACAGCATGAATGGATCAGCCCCTAGAGCGTGAGAAACAGCACGGCTAACAGCTGCGGCGACATAATGCGCAGAAACATCGCCAACGGATAAACCGTAGCATAAGACAGCGCAGCCGCACCGCTGGTTGCATGCAGCCCATTAGCAAATGCCAACGCGGGCGGATCGGTCATAGAACCGGCCAACATGCCACACAAGGTCAGATAATTCATCTTACCTACCGCGCGCGCTACAATACCGACAATCAGAAGCGGCACAATGGTAATCAGCGCCCCATAGCCAATCCACCACACCCCATCGCCGTTCAATAACGTTTCGATAAAATCGCCGCCGGATTTCAGCCCCACTACCGATAAAAACAGCACAATACCCAGCTCACGCAGCGCCAGATTCGCACTGGGCGGCATAAACCAGTGAAGCTTACCGATACGACCAATGCGGCCAAGAATCAGAGCCGCCACCAGCGGCCCGCCGGCCAGTCCGAGCCGCAGCGCCACGGGAAACCCCGGGATCATCAGCGGAATGGAACCCAGTAATACGCCCAGCCCAATACCGATAAAGACCGGCAACATCTGCACCTGCTGAAGCTTCTGCTGAGCATTTCCCACGATATCTGCGACGGCATCAATCGCCGCTTTTCGCCCGACTAAATTCAGAATATCACCAAATTGCAGGCTGGCCTGACTGCTGGCGACCAACTCGACGCCAGCACGATTCAGGCGTGAAATCACGACGTCATAATTTTGTTTCAGGTTGAGTTCACGAATTTTACGCCCCAGCACTTTTTCATTCGTTACCACCACCCGTTCAACGTGCAGATCCGTACCACGCGTCGACAGAGAGGTGTCAACTTCATGACCAATGACAAGGCGCGCCTGTTCCAATTCGCTTTTCGCCCCCACCAGATGCAGGTAATCGCCCAGTTGGATGAGCGTTTGCGGCGAGGGCACCATCAGCTCATCGCCGCGCTTCAGGCGGGAACAGACGATCGTATCGCGGTTCAGGATCGGAACGTCCTGTATGGCCAGTCCCTGCAAATTGGCGTTCGTCACTGACACATTCATCGTGTGCAACTGCTCATGGTGCTGACCATTACTGGTTTCAAACTGTTTTGCCTCGCGCTCTACCTCCACGCGGAACAGAATGCGCATCAGCCACATCACCAATAAAATGCCGCAAATCCCCAGCGGATACGCCATGGCGTAACCGGTCCCCATCTGATTGACCAGAGCTTCGTTCAAACCGAGATCGGACAGAATCTGCTGCCCCGCCCCCAGTGACGGCGTGTTGGTCACCGCCCCCGAAAAAATGCCCAGAATGACAGGCAGAGGAACATCAAGCAGTGTATGCAGCAGGACGGTGACCACACAGCCGAGAAAAACCGTCAGCAGAGCAAAAGCGTTGAGGCGCAGACCAGACACGCGCAGGGAGGAAAAAAAACCCGGTCCGACCTGAATACCGATGGTATAAACGAACAGAATCAGCCCGAACTCCTGAATCACGTGCAGCATGTCATCATTCAGTTGAATCTGATACTGTTGAGCAACATGCCCGACGATGATCCCGCCGAACAGCACGCCGCCAATCCCTAAACCGACGCCGTAAATTCGCCAGTTGCCGATCCATAGCCCCAGAACAGACACCAACGCCAACATACTCACGGTAAGCGCAATATCACTCATAGCCATATCCTTAGCGGACGTTTTTATTGGGGAATGTTACTACTGCTGTTTTCGATTTTGGCAGAATGCCGGAGTGGGAAACGTGGCGGGGGACACAAAACCGCGCCCGTTATGGTGCGGGCGCGGGAAATCATCGGTTAAAGATGCGGGTCGCGCGTTATGACGCGTCTTCCACATCAGACTGCTGGCTCAGTACCGGACGGCCACCGCCGATAGCAATCCGCTGCGGCTGCAATGCTTCCGGCACTTCACGCACCAGATCGATGTGCAGCAGGCCATTTTCAAAATGCGCATCGGACACGCGCAGGTGCTCGGCCAGCGTAAAACTTAGCGTGAAGGGTTTAAACACCAACCCTTGATGCAGATATTCCACTTTCTTTTCACTTGGCGTTGGGTTGCCTTTCACGGTAAGGCGTGGGCCTTCCACTTCGATATCCAACTCATTTTGCCGGAAGCCCGCCAGCGCGAGCGTAATGCGATAGTGGTTATCGTCTTTCTTTTCAATATTATAGGGAGGGAAATCCACCGGTTCCTGACCGCTCTGCATTGAACTGGCCAATTTGTCAAAACCGATCCACTGACGCAGTAAAGGTGATAAGTCGTAGTTACGCATAATACTAACTCCTTCTAAGAAGCGAGATAATCATGCCCTGTGGGCATCGTCTGTGCCAGCCACCGTTCAGTCGCTGGCGTCGTCCCCGTTCGGCGAACGAAAATTTAATTCATGGCGTTGCCGTTTCAGGCAATGAGCCCTTCACGCAAATTTATTTGATTTCAATCCGGCGCGGCTTCATCTCTTCCGGCACGACCCGTTCGAGATCGATATACAGCAGCCCGTTTTCCAGATTGGCGCCTTTAACCTGAATATGTTCAGCCAGCTGGAATTTACGCTCGAAGTTGCGCTCGGCGATCCCCTGATACAGGTAGTTGCGAACAACCTGCTCACCAACATGGGCGCCTTTTACAATCAATAAATTGTCATGTGCGGTGATCTCCAGTTCCTGCTCGGCGAAACCTGCAACGGCGATCGCGATACGGTATTGGTTCTCATCGACCAGTTCGACATTGTAGGGAGGATAACCGCCGTTGCTCTGAGTCTGGCCCGTTTCCAACAGGTTAAACAGGCGATCAAAGCCAATTGCGGAACGATAAAACGGAGAAAAATCAGGGGTACGCATAAAACAGCCTCCTAAACTTGCAGCGAGGATTAATTTTTACCTTCCTAAAGGACAGGTTCATAGCCGGAACAAATACCCTGACGGCGTATCTTTTCTCGTGGCTTACTATCAATATGGTGACCCCTCTCAGACTTTCAAGAGGTAAAAGAAGTAAAAAGTGGCCTTTAATACAAAATTCACTCACGCTTTGGGCATTATCACATACACTCAATAATGCGGACTCAGCCCCTGACGACAAGTGCTTAACGGACAGGTAATATGATTTTACTGAAAAACGTATTGTGCTCTTTCATCCTCACCAGCAGTTGCGTAACGGCAATCAGCGGTTGTTCCAGCGTGATGACGCGTACCGGAGGCGATCAGGGATACTATTCTGGCGCACGCGCCAGCATGGACATGCTGCACGACGACAACACCAGTTGGGCAATGCTCCCGCTAGTCGCCATCGACCTACCGTTTTCGGCCGTAGCCGACACCCTGCTGTTGCCTTATGACTATTATCGCGCAGGCAGCGATGAACATGCGCTCTCCACGCATGAACGTATTTTGCTCAGCGAAGAACAAAACCAGACCGCCAGCTCGCAGTTCAGCGCCCTGCCGCATAATCAGCTTTGAGCGTCGCGGCATTGGCAGTGTCCCGATACGGGCTGACTACGCCGCCGCCACGACAAAAAGCTGATTAAAACCGTCGATCTCCCGCATATACGCAATATGCTTCCCATCCGGGGAAAAGACCACGGCATCCCCACTGGGCGCGCGGTCCGTTCTCGGCGTCAGCCGGACTAACTCGCCGTTTTGCGCATCACACAGCATAATGCTGTTATCACACACAAACGCCAGCGAATGCCCTGCGGGATGCCAGCTAAAAGCAGACTGTATACCGAATTTTGCATCGGTTACTTGCCTTGGCTCTCCGCCATTCGGGGAAATGGTCCATAGCTGCACCACGCCCGTCTCATCCCGCATCAGAAAAGCGATCTCACGACCATCAGGCGAGGCTCGCAGCCAATGACGCGGCAGGTTTACCAACCCAGGGTAGCGGCGCTGATGCGTAAAGGTCAGACGCCGTTGTTGCACTCCCGCAGGCGGCGCGGGCATTGACGTGGCCGTTCCCGCCAGCGGTCTTTCCCCTTCTTTGGCGTAATCGTCCAGTTCGTCCGGCAAATCCACAATAAAGACTTCGGGGACTTTCGTTCCGTCCGCTGCGCAAGTATCGCCGATAAAGGCCAGCGCCCAGCGCTGGCGCGAACCATCCCGTCGGATATAGCCTGCCGTTCCTACCCAACCTTCTTCATAAGCACGGTTAATCTCATCGCTGCCGGGCTGCGGTCGGGGCGTCGTTTTGCTGACCAGCACGCAATAGTGGCTGCCGTCATATTCACGCGGATGGCGTTTTGCAACGGTGACGGCCTGTAGCGGCACCGCCACGCCGACATTGCGTAAATCCAATGCCGGATCGCATTCATGCAACACGTGATCGTTATAGGTGAAGCTCAGGCGGCTCGCATCGGGGCTGAAAACGTGGACATGCGTGCCGCCGCGCAGCGCGCCGGCCTGGTAAGGCGGCGTAATCGCCAGTGCATCAAGCGTCATCGCCTTTTCTCGCTGACTATCCGCGACTATCGTCCCGCGGCGGTGGTGGAAATCGTACTGCCAGTCGCTGTCGGGATTTTCCGGCCCGTGAATGAAGACATAGCGCTGCGGCGCCTGCGGGCTACAGGTGACCACGCCGACGTGTGCCCCCGCCGTCGCCCGATAGATCACCTCGGTTTTCAGGCTCTTAAGGTGTACGCGTTCGATTGTCAGCCCTGTGAATGAAGATCCGCCAGGTCTGACATCATAAACCAACCACTCACCATCACAGGAGTAGCAATTAATATTGGTAATTTGATGACCAGCAGCATTAAACGTTATCTGTTTATCAATAAGCAAAACACTACCCCATTTATCAAAAAAGACGCGACAGTTTGTAAAATCTCCGCCAGTTAAAACATAAGACGTTGTTTTATTTTAAAAAAATCCAACAACCTTCATCATTTTTATTCAAAAAAATAGAAAGAGAAGCTCAATAACATCTGTTTTTTAATTCATTAGCATCGGCGTAACATTCTTCCTATCGAGAGGGCAGGCCCTTTCACCTATCAACAAAAAAAGGATAAGACATCATGAAAAACGTAAAAACCATCGCCGCTGCTGTTGTTCTCGCCACCGTCTCTTTCGGTGCTTCTGCCGCTGAGTATGTTTCCCCTTCACAGGCTCAGAATCTGGAAAAAGCCGGTGTCGTTACCGCGACGGCGAAAGACCTCGGCTCGCTACAGGCTAAGCTCGCCATGAAAGCGGAAAAAGCAGGCGCTAAAGCTTATACCATTACGTCTGCGACCGGTAATGACCAGTTGCATGGCTCTGCGGTAATCTACAATTAATGACGATTCTCCCCGACAATGTTCCCGGATAAACCCGTAAAACATTCTGTATTACCCTCTTCCGGTTTGCTTCCTCATCAGAGCAAGCCGGTTTTTTTGCGTGAACGATGACGTTAACTGCGCTGATTTTTAGCATTTCCTCCTTTTGACTATAAAAACGACAAATTGAGATTTAAAAAGCCCGCCCCTCACCTGTTACCTTTATCTCCTGATGTTGCATTTTCTCACCGTAATTTTATTTTTCGTTATAAGGGAAGCATTATGCACGGGCGACGAACAAGAGGATCAACCGCAGAAAGACGTGGAGAGGGAGCGCGCAAAAACGCCGCGTCATGGATGAAAATGACGGGGTGGTTACGTCCAATACCCGTGTTTCTGGCCGCCTGCGTTGCGCTGTTCACGTCCAGCGCCTATGCGCAGGACAGCGTACCGACGCAGTTACGCATCGGTTATCAGAAAGGATCGATCAGTCTGGTGCTGGCAAAATCACACCAACTGCTGGAAGAGCAGTTCCCCAAGACCAAAATCAGCTGGGTTGAATTCCCCGCCGGGCCGCAGATGCTGGAAGCGCTAAACGTCGGCAGCATCGATCTGGGCGGCACGGGCGATATCCCGCCTATTTTCGCGCAGGCCGCGGGGGCTGACCTGCTGTATGTCGGCGCAGAACCCCCTAAACCGGAAGCCGAAGTGATTCTGGTGCGGGAAAACAGCCCGGTAAAAACCGTTGCCGACCTGAAAGGCCGTAAGGTCGCCTTCCAGAAAGGCTCCAGCGCGCATAACACGCTGCTGCGGGCGTTGCAACGCGACGGTCTGACCTTTACCGACATCAAACCCACTTATCTGACCCCGGCTGACGCGCGCGCGGCGTTCCAGCAGGGCAACGTCGATGCATGGGCAATCTGGGATCCCTACTATTCCGCCGCGCTGTTGGAAGGCGGCGTCCGGGTGCTGGTTGACAGCAGCGGGCTGGAGAAAACCGGCTCCTTCTACCTCGCTTCCCGCCCTTATACCGAAGCACACGGCACGTTTATTCGTCAGGTTCTGGACACGCTGACCAAAGCCGACGCATTAACCCTCAGTGACCGGGCGCAAAGCGTCACGCTGCTGGCCAATGCGGTGGGGCTACCGGAAAAAGTGATTGAAACGGCGCTCGATCACCGCCCGCCGACGGCCATTAAGCCGCTGGATGCCGCCACGATCAAGGCGCAGCAATCCACGGCCAACCTGTTTTATGAAAACCGTCTGATCCCCGTGAAGGTCAATATCGCGGAGCGCGTCTGGCAACCCCAAACGCATTAATTCACTTAATACACAGCTTACCGTTCAGGAGAACACGCCATGAGTCTTAACGTATTCTGGTTTCTGCCTACTCACGGAGACGGGCGCTATCTCGGCAGCGCAGAAGGTGCCCGTCAGGTTGACTACAGCTATCTGCAACAGGTCGCGCAAGCCGCGGAACGACAGGGATTCGGCGGCGTCTTATTGCCAACGGGCCGTTCCTGCGAGGATTCCTGGCTAGTGGCGGCATCGCTCATCCCTGTAACGCAGCGGCTGAAGTTTCTTGTCGCCCTTCGCCCCGGCGTGATTTCCCCCACCATCGCCGCACGTCAGGCCGCGACATTGGACAGGTTGTCTAATGGACGGGCGCTATTCAATCTGGTCACCGGCGGCGATCCGGAAGAACTCGCCGCCGAGGGATTGTTTCTCAGTCATGAAGAGCGCTACGAAGCCTCCGCGGAATTCACCCATGTCTGGCGCAGATTATTGGAAGGCGAAACCGTGGATTTCGCGGGCAAACACATTCAGGTAAAAGACGCCAAACTGCTTTATTCTCCCGTGCAGCAACCGCGTCCGCCGCTCTACTTTGGCGGCTCTTCCGAAGCCGCGCAGAATCTGGCCGCAGAACAGGTCGATCTTTACCTGACATGGGGCGAAACACCGGAACAGGTGAAAGAGAAGCTGGCGGAGGTTCGCGCTAAAGCCGCGGCGCAAAATCGAGAGGTACGCTTCGGCATTCGTCTGCACGTTATCGTGCGGGAAACCACGGAAGAAGCCTGGCAGGAAGCCGAGCGGCTGATTTCACATCTTGACGATAAAACCATCGCCGATGCACAGGCGGCGCTGGCACGCTTTGACTCGGTCGGACAGCAGCGAATGGCTGCGCTGCACGGCGGTAAAAAGGAGAATCTGGAGATCAGTCCAAACCTGTGGGCAGGCATTGGTCTGGTGCGCGGTGGCGCGGGTACAGCGCTGGTCGGCGACGGTCCGACGGTCGCCGAGCGCATTCAGGAATATGCCGACCTGGGGATTGATACTTTCATCTTGTCTGGTTATCCGCATCTGGAAGAGGCCTATCGGGTAGGTGAACTGTTGTTCCCGCACCTCAATCTGGTGCAGCAACCGACGCCGCTCCATGCGGTAAACCCTGCCGGAGAAGTGATAGCAAATCGCTATGTGCCGCGTAAGGTTTCACAGAGCTGAGGTAACACCATGGCAAGAACGCATTCTGCGCTGGCACAGCGATTAGCCCCTTTCCTGCTCCCCGTGGCGCTGCTAGTCGCGTGGCAAATCTCGGTTGAATTCGGTTGGCTGTCCAGCCGGATCCTGCCCGCGCCCAGCGCGGTTATTACCGCCGGCTGGTCGCTCATCGTCAGCGGCGAGCTGTGGCGGCATTTGGCCATCAGCGGCTGGCGCGCCCTGATTGGGTTTGCTATCGGCGGGGGGATCGGGCTGGCGCTCGGTTTCATCACCGGGCTGTCTCAATGGGGCGAACGCCTGCTGGACAGTTCGGTGCAGATGATCCGCAACGTCCCCCATCTGGCGTTGATCCCGCTGGTCATCCTGTGGTTTGGCATTGATGAAGCGGCCAAAATCTTTCTGGTCGCACTGGGCACGCTGTTTCCGGTTTATCTCAATACCTATCACGGTATTAAGAATATCGATCGCGGCCTGCTGGAAATGGCGCGCAGCTACGGGTTATCCGGCCTGAGTCTGTTCTATCAGGTGGTGTTGCCCGGCGCATTGCCGTCCATCATGGTCGGCATTCGCTTTGCGCTCGGCTTCATGTGGTTGACGCTGATCGTCGCAGAAACCATTTCGGCCAACGCCGGGATCGGCTACCTCGCCATGAATGCCCGCGAATTTCTGCAAACGGATGTCGTCGTTGTCGCCATCATCCTTTACGCGCTGCTCGGCAAACTGGCCGACCTGAGCGCACAGGGGTTGGAGCGCATTTGGCTGCGCTGGAACCCGGCTTATCAAACGTCATCGGGGGATGCATCATGACCGCTTTTACCGATTCCGCAACGCCACTTCATTCCGCCTCGCCGTTCACCCGAGGTACGCCGCTAGTGCTGGATGCCATCACTAAACGCTATGGCCACCGCACCGTCCTGGATAACGTGCAATTGCACATTCCTTCCGGGCAGTTTGTCGCTATCGTCGGGCGCAGCGGCTGCGGTAAGAGCACGTTGCTGCGCCTGATTGCCGGGCTGGAAGCCCCCAGCAGCGGCGAACTTTTGACGGGTAGTGCGCCGCTTAGCAGCGTAAAAGACGACACGCGACTGATGTTTCAGGAGGCGCGCCTGTTGCCGTGGAAAAAGGTGATCGATAACGTCGGGCTGGGACTGCGCGGCAACTGGCGTGCAAAAGCGCAGGATGCGCTGGCCTCGGTCGGGTTGGCCGATCGCGCCAACGACTGGCCGGCGGCGTTGTCCGGCGGTCAGAAACAGCGCGTCGCACTGGCGCGCGCGCTTATTCACCATCCGCGCCTGCTGCTGTTGGATGAGCCGCTGGGGGCGCTGGACGCCTTAACCCGCATTGAGATGCAAAGCCTGATTGAAAACCTGTGGCTTCAGCACGGGTTCACCGTCCTGCTGGTCACGCACGACGTCTCCGAAGCCATTGCGCTGGCCGACAAGGTCATTTTGATTGAAGAGGGGCGCGTGGGGATGGACATCCAGATCGACCTGCCTCGCCCCCGGCGTCGCGGTTCGGCAAAACTGGCGGAGCTGGAAGCCCGCGTGCTGGAGCGCGTGCTGACGCCGACAACAGCGACAACGGCGACGACGCTGCCTCATAAGGCGGCGATATAACGTCGCAGGCAGGTAAGATGGCGCTTACCTGCCTGTCATAACACCAGTATCAGTATCGCGGATTACCCTACGCGCTCAACCTTGCCGACGAGGAAGATGTAAGACAACGCGCCGATCAAGGCAACGCCCGCAATGTAAGTGAGCGCCGGAGCAAAACCATAATCCTGCGCCAGATAGCCAATGATTAACGGTACCGTGATCCCCCCCAGGCCACCGACAAAGTTGAATACGCCGCCGGTCAGGCCAATCAGACGGATCGGCGCCAGCGATGAGACCAACGACCAGGTGATGGAGGCAAAACCGTTACCGAAGAACGCCACGGCCATCAGCGTCATAATCCACATCGGATCGTTGGTGTAGTTCGCACCCATGATACAAGTGGAAATCAATAAGCCGCAGATAATCGGCGTTTTACGCGCCAGACCGAGCGATTTACCGCTGCGCACCAGACGGTCCGCGACAAACCCGGACAGCAATACCCCTACAAACGCCGCAAGGAAAGGCACAATCGTCATAAAGCCCGCCGTCAAGGCGTTGATCTGTTTTTCCTGCGTCAGATAGTTAGGGAACCACGTCAGGAAGAACCACAACGTCGAGGTGACGGCGAACTGCCCGATATAAACGCCTACCAGTTTGCGGTTAAACACCAGCTTCCAGTCGGCTGCGGTCAACGGCGTGCGCGCCTTTTTCTCGGTCGGCGCATCACCATCGATGATCCCCCCGCCTTCGGCGATATAATCCAGCTCGGCCTGATTGATCCCTTTGCTTTTCTTCGGTGACTGATACACAAAGTGCCAGATGAGCGCCCAGACGATACCAATCCCGCCGGTGACAATAAACACCCAGTGCCAGCTTAAGACTTCCTGAAGCCAGATTAATAACGGCGTGAGGAACGCCAGGCCGACAAACTGGCCGGAAGTATAGAAGCCAACGGCAGAAGCACGCTCCTGTTCAGGGAACCAGCTGGTTACCATGCGGTTGTTCGTTGGAAACGCTGGCGCCTCAAAAAGCCCGGTCACGGCGCGTAAGCCAATCAATGACGCTAAACCGGTAGCAAAACCTTGTAATAAGGTCGCAATCGACCATCCCAGGATGGCGATAAAATAAGTCACCTTGGAACCGACGCGGTCAAGAAACCAGCCGCCCGGGATTTGGCACAGAGTATAGGTCCAGGCAAACGCGGAGAAGATATAGCCCATTTGCGTTTTTGAGATACCAAACTCTTCCTGAATATGGGCCGACGCTACAGCCAGATTGGCCCGATCCACATAGCAGATAACCACCGTAATAAAAATCATCAGTAACGTGAGATAACGGCGTTTTGTAGGACGGGTAGTTAATGTCATATCCATCTTATTTTCCTGTTATTTCTATTTATGCCTGTCATATTACAACTGCATATGCATTGATTGTTCTGAAAATGGAATAAATCAGATTTATTTAACGGGCACGCAGAGTGATCCCCGCTATTTCAACCATCAATAACATGAGCCGTTGACATGCTTTATTTTTTGATTAAACAACCACACATCATCAATATGTTCCCATACCAATCATGTCCTGTTATTTAAAACCCCGGTGATGATGAACGCATAATAAATAGAACCTGAATCTCCCCAACATGAATAAAATAAAACATCCGTCCCTCACAAAATACGCTATTTTGTGATAAACCACGGTCGTTCTATTACGACATGTTGGGGATTCGCGTTATGTATTATCCGTTATTTATATCCTAACGCATTGTATAGGATAAAAATGTATTACCACTCAGCGACAGCGCCGTCAGAATAACGCCACACCGGATTACGCCAGTCCGGCGCATTTTTACTCCGTTCGATAACCAGCTCCTCATTAATTTCCACACCCAGGCCCGGTTTATTCAACGGATAGAAATGGCCGTCGGTCATCGCAAAATCTTCTTTATTGATAACGTAGTCCAGCAACTCCGCGCCTTTATTATAATGAATGCCCATACTTTGCTCCTGGAATACGGCATTACGCGCAACAAAGTCGAGGTGTAAACAGGACGCTAATGCAATGGGACCTAATGGGCAGTGAGGAGCCAACGCCACATCATAAGATTCCGCCATCGCGGCAATTTTAAAACATTCGGTAATGCCGCCCGCGTGAGACAGATCCGGCTGAATAATGGCCAGCCCGCCGTCCGCCAATACGCGTTTAAAATCAAAACGAGAGAACATACGTTCGCCCGCTGCAATCGGCAGGTGGGTTTGCGCCGCCAGACGAGGATAATATTCAGCCTGCTCAGCCAGCACGGGTTCTTCAATGAACAGCGGACGATACGGCTCCAGTTCCTTGATCAAAATTTTCGCCATTGGCGCATCGACACGGCCGTGGAAATCCAGACCGAACTCAATGCTGTTGCCAAAGGCTTCACGGATTTCAGCCACCACCGCCACTGCGGCATCAACTTTGCGTGAGTTATCAATGATGCCCATCTCTTCACAGCCGTTCAGCTTGAAGGTGTCAAAGCCGATAGCCGTCAGTTTCTTGATGCCGTCAATCACGTCCGCCGGGCGATCGCCGCCAACCCAGCTGTAAGCTTTGATTTTATCGCGCACCAGTCCACCCAGTAACTGATAAACCGGCACACCCAACGCCTTGCCTTTGATATCCCACAGTGCCTGATCGATACCCGCGATGGCGCTCATCAGAATCGGGCCGCCGCGATAAAAACCCGCACGGTAAAGGACCTGCCAGATATCATTGATGCGCGCCGGATCCTGACCAATCAGATAGTCGGACAGTTCATGAACGGCGGCTTCCACCGTGCGCGCGCGCCCTTCGATAACCGGTTCACCCCAGCCGACAATGCCTTCATCGGTTTCAATCTTCAGAAACATCCAGCGTGGCGGCAGCCGGTACGTTGTGATTTTGGTAATTTTCATTAAACAGCATCCTTATAGGCGTTAACAAATGCGTGTGCTTTTTGCGCGGTCACTTCGACCGACTGACCGGCTCGATACAGATCGCTGCCTAAGCCGGCACCGATGCAACCTGCACGAAGGTAATCCTTCAGGTTTTCTGGCGTGATACCGCCAACGGCAAAGACGGGGATTTCTTTTGGCAACACCGCTTTCAACGCTTTGATGTAGTCCGGCCCAAACGCCGATGACGGGAAAATCTTCAGCGACGACGCCCCGGCCTCCAACGCCGCGAAAGCTTCAGTCGCGGTGGCGCAGCCTGGGCAGACCGTCATGCCGTAACCCACCGCCCGGCGAATCACCTCGGGAGAAATGTTGGGGGTAACCACCAGCTTGCTGCCAATTTCCTGTAATTTATCGACATTTTCGGCTTTTAAGACCGTCCCGGCGCCGATCAGGGCGCGGGTGCCAAAATGTTCCACCGCCAATTGAATACTGTCATACGGATTCGGCGAATTCAGCGGGATCTCCACCGCATCGAATCCGGCATCCAGCAGCGCCGCGACATGTTCCAGCACCTCATCCGGCGTGATACCGCGCAGAATGGCAATCAAGGGAAGATTAGTATTCCAGTTCATTAACAATGCTCCTTATTCCTGCCTGAAAAGCGCGATCGCCGTCCAACGGCTGCCAGCGTAATCCGGCTTGTTGTAATGCCTGCTCATAGCGCGTCGTGAGCGCAGGGGAGCCGATGACCGTGATCACATCACCCGCCGCGACCTGATAGTGGCGCTGCATTTGTGAGACTTCGTTGCCAATCAGCAGTCCTGACAGCCAGTCGCTAACGGCGCTTTTCTCCAGACGTCCCAGCACGTGCGCCGCACGGGTTTCAAACAGGCAGCGGATAATGTTGTCGTCGGCAAAACCCAGTGCCAACCCTTGCTGGAAAGCCTCAGGGGACGGCTGCTGCTCGGTTAGCCCCACGCCAATTAACGACTGCGTCATCAGCAGGTGGTGCAGCTCGCCGGTCATCACCGTGCGGAAATCCAGCACGGTGCTGTCATCCGCCCGCACCCATTTGGAGTGGGTTCCCGGCATTAAATAAAGAGAAGAAGGACATTCGCTATACGCGCCAATCAGCTGGGTTTCTTCACCGCGGATCACATTGCAGTTGTCGTCCTGCGCAATGCTCAGCCCCGGCACGATCCAGGCCGCCAGCGGCCGGGCTTCTTCCACGCGCGTCAGGCGATGGGCGACATCCGTCAGACGGGTCGGACATGACAAATACGGCACGGAAAGCCAGCCCGCATTGCTGCCGATCATGCCCGCCATGACGACAGGCACGTTGTGTTGTTGCCACGGCGCAACGATCTGCTGAAAAACCTGCTGCGGCGTCTGGCCGTTCAAGCGTGTCACGCCCGCTTCAGACTTCACGCTGTCGACACAGGCGCCGTCCAGATACAGCCATGCCCTCAGGTTGGTCGAACCCCAGTCAACGGCGATATAGCTTTCACTCATGTAATATCCTTTAACCGTTTGGTTGAGCTGGCGATCATGGTCAATGCCGCCCGCTCCGCTGCTTCAATATCCTGATGCCGAATGGCATCGTAGAGATCCTGATGCTCACGCAATGTCCGTGGCATGTTGTCTTCATCCGGCATATAAGTGCGTTCAAACACCGCGCGCTGCAATGAACTGATCGCCACACTCAGTTGCTGTAGTACCGGGTTGTGCACCGCGGCCAATACCGCCTCATGGAAGCGAATATCCGCTTCATTAAACGCATCACGCTGTTGATGGTTAGCGATCATGTCGTTGAGCGCCGCTTCAATCACCGCCAGCTCGCTTGACGTCGCCCGCTCAGCCGCCCAGCGTGCGATGGTGGGCTCCACCAGATTACGCACCTCGCTCATCGCACTAATCAGACACGGGTCGTCGTCACTGGCCAAAACCCATTGCAGCACATCGGTATCCAGGTAGTTCCACTGGTTACGCGCGGCCACAAACGCGCCGCGATACCGCTTCACTTCCACCAGCCTTTTCGCCATCAACGCCCGGAACACTTCACGAATGATGTTACGGGACGTCTGGAACTCTTCGCATAGCTCAGCCTCTGAAGGTAACGGCGTGCCCGGCGCATATTTGCCGCCAACGATCTGTTGCCCGATATCCAGAATGATACGGTCAGTTTTACTGAGTTCATGCTTACTCATCATCACCTCAACGAGACAAAACGGATTGATATCACAGCACTTACTTTACTCGCCATGCCGCTTCGCGTCGTCGAACTGTTGCACAATAACCGCATCCTTCCTGCTTTCCTTGCCTCAATTGTAGTACCATTATTATATGTTGTACTACAATCTGGATCACAAAACAGACAATTAATACAACTTTGCAACATCATGCGTTACCGGATTTCAACATCCAGTGGAATTGAGCCGCGTGAGACGGGCAGGCGGAGAAAGCTCGCCGGAGCAGCAAGAGGGAAAGAAAAGATAAGAAGAAAAAGAATGGCGGTTCAGGCCATACGCAATGCGCACACAAAAGAACCGCCATTAATGGCAAACTCAGATAAGGGTAAAGCTACGCCTGTTCCAGTACGAAATGCCCCTCTCCGACCTGCTTATAGCGACGCGCAGGAGGACGGAAATCGGGGGAACGCACCGGGCTACGTAGTTCATCATTGGTGATATTGCGCACCGGGCGGGCCTCAGGATCGGGCACCGGCACCGCAGCAATCAGACGTCGGGTATAATCATGCTGAGGGTTGTCGAAGATCGCCGAACGCGGTCCAATTTCGACGATCTCCCCCAGATACATCACCGCCACGCGGTGGCTGATGCGTTCAACCACCGCCATATCGTGCGAAATAAACAGGAATGCCAGCCCCAGGCTTTGCTGGAGATCCAGCATCAGGTTGATCACCTGCGCCTTGACGGACACATCCAGCGCCGACACGGATTCATCGGCAATAATCACTTTCGGCTCCAGAGCCAGCGCACGCGCGATACACACGCGCTGCCGCTGCCCGCCGGAGAACTGGTGCGGAAAACGCGCCGCCATCTCACTCGATAGCCCCACCTGCTCCAGCAGTGCGCTCACCCGGACATCGACATCCTGCCGGGTCGCCAGACCGTGCAGCAACATCGGTTCGGCAATCGCTTCGCCCACCCGCATACGCGGATTCAGGCTTTCATACGGATCCTGAAACACCATCTGAATCTGCCGCCGCAGGTCGGTCAGTTCACGCTTATCCGCCGTCAGGATACTTTTGCCCATCAGTTGAATATCGCCGCCGACGGCCTCATTGAGACGGATAATTGACCGGCCAGTAGTGGATTTACCGCAGCCCGACTCCCCAACCAGCGCCAGCGTTTCTCCCGGCCAGAGATCGAACGAGACATTCTCCACCGCATGCACCCGCCCGGACAGGCGACGGAAAAAACCTGCCCGAATATCAAATCGCGTGACCAGGTTTTTTACCGCCAGCACCGGCGCATCGCCAGAGATGGTATTCACCGCCTCCGGCGCTGGCTGGCGCTCACCCGTGTTGATATCAATCAGCGGGAAACGTTGCGGCCAGGCACTGCCGGACATTGAGCCCAATTTGGGTACGGCGGACAGCAACATGCGGGTATAGGGCTGTTGTGGATGATGAAAAATCTCCCGCGTGGTCGCATTCTCCACCATTTCGCCTTGATACATCACCAGCGTGCGATCGGAGACTTCCGCCACCACGCCCATGTCGTGGGTGATAAACAGTACCGACATCCCTTCTTCTTCCTGAAGGGTTTTTATCAACGTCAGAATTTGTGCCTGGATCGTGACGTCCAGCGCCGTGGTCGGTTCATCGGCGATTAGCAGTTTGGGGTGGCAGGCCAACGCTATCGCAATCACCACCCGCTGACGCATCCCGCCGGAGAAGCTTTGCGGATACTCATTCAGCCGTGACTTCGCCGCCGGAATACGCACCTTTTCCAGTAGCCGCACCGCTTCGGCACGCGCTTCCGTTGTGCTCATGCCGCGATGACGACGCAGCACTTCCGTAATCTGGTAGCCGATGGGCAGAACCGGGTTCAGGCTGGTCATCGGTTCCTGAAAAATCATGCCGATACGGTTGCCACGCACGTCCTGCATCGCTTTATTCGACAGCGACAGCAGCTCGGTGTCGCCGAACCGGATCTGACCGTCAATCCGGCTTTGACCGGGCGGCAGCAAGCGCATGATGGATTTCGCCATCACGCTTTTCCCTGAACCGGATTCTCCCACCACGGCGACCGTCTCTTTCTCGCCAATCGTGAAGGATAAATCCCGCACGACGTTCATCCACTCGCCGTTCACCTGAAAAGCCGTGGTCAGATGCGAAACGGACATAATCGGTGCCGTCATGTGTTCGTTGCCCCTTGTTTCCACACGTTGCTCCATAGGATTAGTTCCGTGGGTTGAGGATGTCGCGCAGCGCATCCCCGACCAGATTGATCGCCACAATCAGCAACAGCAGCGTCAGCCCCGGAAAGAAACTGATCCAATAGTCGCCCGACATCAGGTACTCAAACCCGTTGGCGATCAGCAGCCCCAGCGACGGTTCCGTCACCGGCAGGCCGATCCCCAAAAACGAGAGCGTGGCTTCCAGCATGATGGCGTAAGCGATGCGCATCGTCGCCACCACGATCAGCGGCGCCAGACAGTTCGGTAAAATATGGCGAAACAGGATGCGACGGTTGGACAGCGCCATACTGCGCGCGGCGTCCACGTAGCTGCGGCGACGCTCCACCAGCGCTGAACCGCGGATCGTCCGCGCGTAGTAAGCCCACTGAGTCACGACCAGCGCGAGAATAATTTTATCGACCCCTTGTCCCAGCACCGCCAGCAGAATCAGCGCAATCAGGATGGGGGGAAAACTGAGCTGGATATCGACAATGCGCATGATTGTCGCATCCGTTTTCCCGCCGACGTAGGCGCTAATCAGCCCCAGCGAAGCACCGATCAGTAGCGCAAACACCGCGCTGGAGAAGCCCACCATCAGGCTGATTCGGGTGCCATACAGAATAGCGCTGAACAGGTCGCGCCCCTGATCGTCCGTCCCCAGCCAATACGTCATGCCCGCCATGCTCTCCGCCCCTGGCGCGAGCCGACCGTCCATGATGTCGAGCTGCATCAGATCGTAGGGATCCTGCGGCGACAGAAGCGGGGCAAACAGCGCCAGCAGCACGAAAACCGCCAGTGTCATCAGGCCGAACCGCGCCAGCCGATCGTGAATCAGCGCCATCACGACGCGCATGACCGGATGGACGGTTTTTGGCACGGCCGCAGGCTGGTGTATCGTATTCCCTGTCATCCCTTGTCTCCTCCCAGCCGCACGCGCGGATCGACCAGCACATACAGCAAATCGACCAGCAGGTTAATCACGCTGAACATCACGACGGTAATCATCAGGTAAGCCAGGATCACCGGACGGTCGAGTACGGCGATCGCATCGATAATCAGCTTGCCCATGCCCGGCCAGGCATAGATGGTTTCCGTCACGACGGCGAACGCGATCAGCGATCCCAGCTCCAGCCCCAATACGGTAATCAGCGGGATCAGCGTGTTGCGCAGCACATGCACCAGTACGATACGGGTTTCCGACAGCCCTTTCGCGCGGGCAAACTGCACATAGTCCTGTTGCAGGCACTCCATCACCCCGGCGCGCATCAGGCGGATCACCAGCGAGATTTTAAACAGCGCAAGGTTAAAGGCGGGCAAAAGCAGGTGTTCCAGACCATCGCGCGTCAGAAAACTGAAAGGAATACCGAACAATTCCTGCGTATCGCCCCGGCCAGAAGAAGGCAGCCAGCCGAACTTCACGCTGAACAGCATGATCATCACCAGCCCGATCCAGAATGTCGGCAGGCTAAAGCCCAGAATAGAGAAGGTCATGATGGATTTAGATACCGCGCTGTCCGGCTTCAGACCCGCGTAAATCCCCAGCGGAATACCGACAATCAGCGCCATCGCAAACGCCACCATCGCCAACTCAAGCGTCGCGGGCATGCGCTGAAAAATCAGCGTCAGCGCAGGTTGGTTAAAGATAAAGGAGTTGCCCATGTCGCCCTGCAAGGCGTTCCAGACAAACCGCCCGTACTGCTCCCAGACCGGCTTGTCCAGACCAAAGGACTGAATCACCGCCAGCCGCTCCGCTGGCGTCGCCGTCGCGCCCAACAACATATCGACCGGATTACCGACCAGATAGACCCCCACAAACACCAGCACTGACATCACCGCCAGCGTTAACAGCGTTTGTCCGATTCGGCTGAGCAGGTAGGCGACCATTAGCGCCCCCCGGAACCATTTCTGGCTTCCATATCATAGCGGCGCAGGCGTTCGGCAAGCAGGGCGAGAAACCCTTGTTCGTCGATGTCCCGCATGACCAGCGCATTGTCCGGTTCATTCAGTTTGTGATAGAAATCGGCAAAGGTGTAACCCGCCGTCTGACCGGTGACTTGCACACCGACACGGGCAGACGCTGAATGAAACAGTTCGGGTTTTAACAGCCACGCAATCACGGTGGCATCATGAATCGGGCCACCGTCACGGCCAAAGCGTTTGACTTCATTACGATCGAACGTGCGCAGCAACGCCGCCATCGCCTTGCCCGGCGCGCCGCCATGACGTTCGATATCGTCAACCTGTTCCTTCTGAATAAGCGCCTGAAAGGTCATATCCAGCGGCATAATCACCACGGGAACGCCGGAAGAAAAAACAATTTCCGCCGCGTGCGGATCGGCATAGACGTTAAAGTCGGCCCACGGCACGCGGTTCCCCAAGGCGGTAAAGGCGCAGCTCATGGAAACAATCTGTTTAATGCCGCGTGCGACATCGGGGTGGAAACGCAACGCCAGCGCCAGATTGGTCATTGGCCCCAGCGCGCAAATCGTAATGGGATGATCCTCCGCCGCCGCCTGTCGCGTCATCCGCACCAGAAAATCGACGGCGTGTTCCTGTTCAGGCAGCAACGCGCTATCCGGCACCCAGTCCGGGGAAAACGCGCCGATATGGGCATATTTACCGAAAACTTGATCGCGGATCAGCGGACGCGCAGCGCCGGCAAAAATCGGCACATCGTCTCTTCCGGTCAGGCCGACGATTTTGCAGGCGTTCGCCAACGTCGCCTCAAGCGGAACATTGCCCGCCACGGCAGTGATGCCGAGTATGTCCAGTTCGGGTGAAGCCAATGCCAGCCAGAGGGCTATCGCATCGTCGACGCCGGGATCGGTATCAATAATAATCCGCTCTTGAACCATGTCAGCTCCCCTCCCCATAACGACTCAGTAGATCGACAAACAGCTCGACGACCCATTCGGCATCAACCCCGGTCACAACATCGACATTCGGCTGACGTTCGGTTTTGCCGTACCAGTCGGCAACGGTTTGCCCCATACACAGCTCGCTTTCCTGCTCGATGTAAACGCTGGCTTTTTCCGTCGTGAAATACTGCGGCGCCAGCACCCAGGCAATCACCAGCGGATCGTGCAACGGGCCGCCGCGTGAGCCATAACGACGAATATCGTTACGATCCCAGAACGCCATCATTTCCCCCAGCGGCGCGGCAATGCGCCCGGAGACCGCAATAAAGCGCGCCACTAACTCTGGGGTTAAAATCACCTGATGCGTCACGTCCAGCGGCAACGCGACGATCGCAATCGACGAATCAAACACCACCTTCGCCGCTTGCGGATCGGCGAGCATATTGAATTCAGACGTCAGGCTACGGTTGCCCGCTTCGCGGTATGCGCCGCCCATCATCACAATTCGCGCAATGCCGTCAGCAATGTCAGGAACCATACGCAATGCCATCGCCACATTGGTTAACGGCCCGAGCGTACAGATCGTCATCGGCTGTCCGTCAGCCGCCGCTTGCCGGCACTGCTCGATAATAAAATTCACGGCATGCCGGGATTCAGGCTGCTTTTGCGGCGCAGGCAACACCGTCTTGCCCAGCCCGCTTTCGCCGTGGAACTGACCGTGGATCGGCGTGCGCAACAGAGGACGATGACAGCCGGCAAAAACGGGGATATCCGTCCGCTGGCCCAGCTCAACAATTTGCAGAGCATTTCGCACCGTTTTTTCCAACGGCTGGTTGCCGCACACCGCGCAAATACCACGAATATCCAACCCAGGCGCGACAAAGGCGCTTAATAACGCAATTGCATCATCTATCCCCGGATCACAATCAATAATAATCGGTAACACATTCATCTTACGATGATTCCTTTTCTCTTTTTAATCCGTACGACCAGATTTCAGGGCGCAATATACCCGCGCCTTACAGCGTGTAACAGGATAAATCAGCTTACATCAGAGGGACTCGACAGATGCCAGAGCGTCGGCAATCTCTTTACGCGCATTTTCACCCAGCGGCTGCTGAGGCGGCAACGGATCGCCAACCGCAAACCCCTGCAATTGCAGCGCCGCTTTGATGCAACCGGCAATAGAATAACGAGCGAAGATTTCATTAATGCGCCACAGCGGACGCTGAATTTCCATCGCTCGATTCCAGTCGCCCGTTCGGGCGGCTTCATACAAAGCAATGCTCTGTTTGGGAACGATACACGCCGGGCCCGCCATCCAACCCACGCCGCCAATGAGCATCACACAGGCGGGAATATGGGCAGAGGCGGAGAAGACATCCATTCGACCACGGGTACGTTCGATGATGGAAAGCAAGCGCCCGGTGTTGGTTGAGGCGTCTTTGATATAGCGAATATTTTCAACATGACTCAGACGTTCAATGACGGGCAAACTCAAATCAGAACGCTGAAACTGAGGGTTGGTGTAAAGCACCACAGGTTTACCCTGCGCCGCCTCGGCAATCGCACGAAAATAGTGCTCGACGCCTTCATCGTTCAGCGGGAAGTAGGCTTCCAGCACGGCGAGAATGCCATCCGCACCCAGTTCGATATAACGTCGCGTTTGCTCGACGGCATCCTGAATCGTCGTCGACGCGACGCCGGCGATCACCGGCACACGACCGGCGGTCGTCTCAATGACCGTTTTGACCACATCCAGACGTTGTGAAGCAGAGAGGTAGGCGAATTCACCGGTGCTACCCAGCGGCACTACGCCATGTACCCCGCATTGAATCAGGTGTTCGGTGAGCTGTGCCAGAACAGGCTTATCTACCTGACCATCGGGTCTGACGGGGGACACCAGATAGGGAAAAACACCGCTAAACGTCTTCACACGGCTCTCCTTGTTATCGGTAATAGGGGTGAAGCGTCACCCCTTTGGGTTCATAACGGGAAGGTAACTATTGCGCGGAACGGACAAAGTAAGGCAGCGTGTAGGCATCCGAACGGCCTACATATGTATATTGCTTTTTCATCGCCCAGGTGTTGGACAGGAACATCACCGGAATGACCCCCAGCTCATCCATGCCGATATTCATCGCTTCGGCCAGCAGCGCCTCACGTTTCGCTTCATCCAACGTAGAACGCGCTTCATTCAGCTTTTTATCGAAGGCAGGATTGGAATAGCGGCCACGGTTCCCCTGTCCTGCATGGGGGCCAAAGGTTTCCAACAATGGCCCCAATACGCCAGAGGCTTCCCCGGTTTCAATCGCCGCGCCGCCCATAATCAAACTGAACTCCTGACGGGAAGCGCGTGAAAAATACACACTGCCGGGCATCGTAACCACTTCGGTTTTAATGCCGACACGTGTAAACATTTGGCCAATGGCCTGAGCAATTTTAGAATCATTAGGATAACGGTCATTCGACGCGTGGAAGGTCAGCGTGAAGCCGTTGGGGTAACCCGCCGCCGCCAGTTCCTGTTTGGCTTTCTCCGGGCTATAAACCGGCGCAGGAATGGAGGCGGAATACCCGAAATACCCCTTCGGCACAAGCTGAGAGGCAACAACAGCCTGCCCCTCCATCACACGGTCGACGATGGCCTGGCGATTAATCGCTAAAGACATCGCCTGACGTACGGCTTTTTTAAGTAATGGATTTTTACCATCAGGACCTTTGGCGAACGGTGATCCGTCTCTTTGTTGGTCCATGTGCAGATAAATAACACGATTCCCTGGTGTTGAAATCGTTTTTAACTGCTGATTTTTCTCAATATTACGGCTGTCGGCTGTTGGAACGTTTTCAATCATGTCCACATCACCGGATAACATTGCTGCTACACGCGCACTGCTATTTTTAAATACGCGGACCGTCACGTTGTCCCATTCGGCTTTTCCTCCCCAGTAATCATCGTTACGAGCAAGGACTACCCGATCGTCCGGCACCCAGGAAACAAATTTGAATGGCCCTGTACCAATCACCTCTTTTCCTGAATTCAACGTTTCCGTTGGGACGTTCTCAAGTCGAGCGGGCAAAATGGAAACCCGACTTAAATTATTCAGCAGCAGCGGCGAAGCCTCTTTTGTCTTAATCCGCACCGTGAGTGGATTAACTTCTGTTACTTCAGCAATATCGCTGACGTATGGTGCGTAAGAACTCGGGCTGTTTTTCGATGCCAGCGCAATACGTTTAATGCTGGCAATCACATCTTTCGCCGTAAAATCACTGCCGTCGTGAAATTTAACGTCAGGACGTAAAGCAAATTCCCACGTCTTGTCGTCAATCACTTTCCAATCGGTTGCCAGGGCAGGTTTAATCTGCTGTTTTTCATCCTGTACAACCAAACCGTCAAAAATATTTCGCGCCATGGCGCTATTCGCTCCCCCCACATAAAATTGCGGATCCATCGATGTGGTGGAGGAAGCCAGACCGATATTCAGATCTGCGCTATAAACCCAAGGTGAAGATGAAAATAAAACGGTAAATAATAACGCCAGCGTTGATTTCTTCATTCACTAACCCTCTATTCCATGATTGAGTACTAATGAAGTGTATTAAATATTATGAATTTGAGTCTATGCGCCCGGTAGGATAATTAAAAATCGTATTTTGTGTTAAATTGATAACAAAACATTATGTGTCTCGTTTTGTCGTCAGCCAAAAGGAAGAGGCCAAACGTGAGGATTAAAAATGCGAATAAATCCCCGTCAGGTTGAAGCTTTCCATAAAGTGATTCTTACCGGAAGCATCACCGCCGCCGCCAACATGATGTACATCACTCAACCCGCCGTCAGCCGCCTGATTCGGGACTTTGAAGACGCGCTCAATCTGACGCTGTTTGACAGAGACGGGCGCGGCCTGATCCCGCGCGCGGAAGCGATGAAGCTGTATCGGGAAGTGGAGCGTCTTTATTTGGGGCTGGATCACATTGGGATGATCGCCGACGAAATTCGTCACGCCAGAGGCAGCGTGCTGCGTATCGCCGCCGTTCAGGCGCTCTCGTTTGTTTGTTCCGATCAGGTGTTGCCAACCTTACTCAAGAAATATCCCGATCTTTCCCTGTTTTTAGACATCGAAAGCACCAGCCGGATTACGGATGCCATCGCCAGCAATCAGTATGACATCGGCTTTATTTTCGGCCAGCCGGGCGCCAAAGGGCTAGAGGCAGAACCCTTGGCCAACATCAGTGCCGTGGCGGTGCTCGCCATCGATCACCCTCTTGCGCAAGCGGATGAAATTACGCTGTCCGACCTGGCCAGGAGCCGCGCTATTCTACCCGGCAGAACCACGCCGCTGCGGGCGCAAATCGATATTTCCATCAGGAAAGAGCAAAGCTATCTGCATAACCCTATCGAAACCTCAATGATTAACTGCTGCGTGCTGGCATCGCGAAACGTCGGCATCGGCGTCGTGGATTTTATTACTGCCCTGAACAGCCCTTCGCCGATTGTCGTCAAGCCGTTCAATCCGGATATCGAAATGGTATATTGCGCGGTATATCCTCCGCAAATTCCCCGCAGCCAGATGGTTAATCGCGTCACTCAGGTGATGAAAGAGAAAATAGCGGCCAGCCTGGCATTGAAATAATATCGGGCCAAAAGCATGATTTATTTTTTTAATACAGCGATTAAATAAATGCCTTTTGAATTGATTTAAAAAAAATAATTATCATGAAAATCATTAAGACATAAAAATAGCCATCATCGATGGCTATTCAAACAAACATATTGTCTTTCACTTATTCAGCACAAATTTCTCAATCGCGTAGGCGACACCGTCTTCCCTGTTGGTTTTGGTGACAAACTGACTGACCGCTTTCACCGACTCAACCGCATTGCCCATCGCTACGCCCAACCCGGCATACTCCAGCATCGCCAAATCATTTTCCTGATCCCCCAGCGTCATGACGCTTTCGCGCGGAATATTGAGGTGCTCCGCCAACATCCTCACGCCTTCGCCTTTGTTAACGCGCTTATCCAGTATTTCCAGATAGTATTCCGCGCTCTTCATGATGGTGTAACGTTCAAAATCTTCCGGTGGGATCTGGCTGATAGCGCGGTCTAATATCTCAGGATCATCAATCATCATCACTTTCGGGAACGTCAGGCTGCGATCCATTTCCTCAACCGCACGGTACTTCAGGGGCATCCCGGTCAGGTGAGATTCGTGAATGGTGTAAGGGCTGATGTCTTTATTGGCGGTATAGACGAAGTTAAAGTCCAATGCATGGAAATGCACGCCCAGTTTGCTGGCCAGCGCTTCAAAATGGAGATAATCGTCAAAGCTCAGCGTGGTTTGCGCCACGCAGTCGCCGTTGCTCGTACGTTGCACCAGCGCGCCGTTATTGGTGATGCAATAACACCCTTCCTGCTGCAAATCCAGTTCCATCAAGTAGCGTTCGACACCGATATAAGGGCGCCCCGTCGCCAATACGACCTGCACACCTTGCTCACGGGCGGCGGCAATCGCGGCTTTCACCGCAGGCGAGATTCTATTTTCGGGCGTCAGCAACGTCCCGTCCATATCAATAGCGATCAGTTTTACAGACATAATTTTTCCAGCATCAGGAGACCTGCCTTCATGCTAACGCGATTCAGCGATGAAGTCGTTAGTGAAATAGACGGGATGACAGACATATGACGCACACTCTCTGGCACCGGCCTCTTAGTCACATTGTTATGCAAATACAGAAACCGTTTCGTGCGCCGCGTCCCTGCAGCTCATCCTAAGCCTGCCATCTCCTCGGCATAATTTCTTACGCCAGGAATAACGCCAACCCCGCTTGCACACTACATTAATTTGCATAAGAGCTCATCCTGGAGAAGTGATTAACACGGACAAGAAAAAACCGTGCGGTTAAGCACGGCCTGTGTGACACGCGTTCTCTCAGGGCAATCGGTTATAGCTCAGCCCCGTTGCTGGCTATCACCTTTTTATACCAGTCGAAGCTCTTTTTCTTCGCGCGCTTGAACGTGCCGGTGCCGTCGTCATGTTTATCCACGTAGATAAAGCCGTAGCGCTTGCTGTACTGGCCGGTCGTGAACGACACACAATCGATGCAGCCCCACGGAGTGTAGCCCATCAGCGCCACGCCGTCTTCTACGACGGCTTTCTTCATCTGCTCAATGTGCGCCTTGAGGTATTCGATACGGTAATCGTCATTAATCCTGCCGTCGGCTTCCACGCGATCCACCGCGCCAAAACCATTTTCGACAATGAACATCGGCTTCTGGTAGCGCTCGTAGAAACTGTTCAGCACATAACGCAGGCCAACCGGATCGATCTGCCAGCCCCATTCTGAGGCCTTCACATGCGGATTTTTCACACCGCCGTCAAACCCCGCAATCGCATCCTCGGTTTTCCGACCTTTCGCCACCAGTTGCACCGCATTACTCATGTAGTAGCTAAAGCCCAGATAATCCGCGCACCCTTCACGCAGCGTCTGTTCATCTTCCGGCTGCATATCAATCTGGTAGCCTTTGCGCGCCCACTCTTTCAGGATGTAGGACGGATAGTAGCCGCGCAGTTGAACGTCACCGAACAGGTGGCGTTCACGCATCGCTTCCTGCGCAAACATCACGTCATCCGGATGGCACGACCACGGATAGAGCGGCACCAGCGCCAGCATGCAGCCGATTTTGAAATCCGGGTTAATGTCATGACCCAATTTCACCACTTTCGCACTGGCGACAAATTGATGGTGCAGCGTCTGGTACATCGCCTGCTCCGGCTTGTCGTGATCGGTAAAAATCACACCGGAACAACAATAGCCAAACAGCGGGTACTGCCAGTTGCGCTGATTGTTGATCTCGTTGAAGGTCATCCAGTATTTCACTTTGGACCGGTAACGCGTCATCACCACTTCACTGTAGCGCACGAAAAAATCCACCACCTTGCGGTTCAACCAGCCGCCATACTGCTTAACCAGATGATGCGGCATTTCAAAGTGCGACAGCGTAATGACGGGTTCGATGTTGTACTTCAGCAGCTCATCGAACAGGTCATCATAAAATTGCAGGCCCGCTTCATTCGGCTCCAGTTCGTCGCCATTAGGGAAAATACGCGTCCAGGCAATCGAGGTACGAAAACATTTGAAGCCCATTTCGGCAAACAGGGCAATATCCTGCTTATAGTGGGAATAGAACTCCACCGCCTGGTGGTTCGGATAACTGACGCCGGGCTGTACGCCATCGGTAATCACACGGTCAACGCCGTGGGCGCCGCCGGACAAAACGTCGCAAATGCTGACGCCTTTGCCGCCTTGATCCCAACCACCTTCAACCTGATGCGCCGCTACTGCACCACCCCACAGAAAGTCTTTCGGTAATTGTTCAACAGACATCTTCTTTCCTTCTCATTTCAGGGGTACGAATTATTGACTGACAAAGCAAAAATCTTATTCATACCGCCCTTTACCGTTTGTTTTTTATCATTCAAGCAAGACATAAAATAATATGCAACCGGTTTCATAACGGCATTGCCATTTTTTGAAGACGATCATAAACAGCATCATCTATCTGGACATATATTTATCCCTGCATTCGTCATTGATGATAAAAAAGAAGGAATTATCCCTATAATGGCAGCAGAACAGGAGAACAGGGAAGTACGATGGTAACCATGCTCGATGTGGCGAAAAAAGCGGGTGTCTCAAAAGCCACCGTATCACGCGTACTGACAGGGAATAACTACGTCAGCAAAACTACCCGGGAACGGGTATTTTGGGCGATCGAAGAGATCGGCTATCGACCCAACCTACTGGCGCGTCAGCTTGCGACGAACAAGTCGCAATGTATCGGTTTGGTCGTAACCAATACGCTCTACAGCGGGCCTTATTTCAGCGAACTGCTGTTCCAGACGGCCACCATGATGGAAAAATATGGGCGCCAGCTCATTATGGCCGACGGTAAACACAGCGCAGAAGAAGAGCGGGAAGCCATCCAGTTTTTGCTCGATTTACGCTGCGACGCCGTCATTATCTATCCACGCTTTCTTTCTATCGACGCACTGGAAAGCATTATCGAACAACACGAACAGCCGATAATGGTGGTGAATCGCACCCTGCATCAGCACAGCGACAACGGTATTTGCGCCGATCATCAACAACATAGCTGCGATGCCGTTAAATATCTGATTACGCAGGGCCACCATGATATTGCGTTTATCTGCGGTTCAGCCAATTCGCCAACCGGTACAAGCCGGCTCGCAGGGTATCGACAAGCCTTAGCAGAAAACGGTATCCCCTGCATTGACAGCCTGATTGCCGTGGGAAACTGGACCTATGACAGCGGTTATACGGCAACAAAGGCGCTGCTACAGCAGGCTCCTACCTTCAGCGCGCTGGTCGCAAGCAACGACGATATGGCGATTGGCGCGGCGAAAGCGCTACGCGAGCACGGCTTTGTCCTACCGCAGGATATCTCGCTACTAGGGTTCGACGATTTGCCGATGGCCTCATGGTTCTACCCGCCACTGACGACCGTCCATGTTCCCGTCGCCGAGATGATCAAGTACACTCTGGAGAAACTGCTGTCCCGGTTGGAAGGCGAAACCCTCCTGCCTGTGCCTGACTTCAAAGGCGAACTGATTATCCGCGACTCCGTCAGTAAAGGCCCCGCCGCCTAATCCCCACGACGATGTTATCGTCATGGCACGCCAGCCTATTCTGTCGAAATACGGGTATCAGTCTTCACCCCGGGTGATATAAGTAATATGCTAACCTCATGATCCATTTACCAGAGAGCGACGCCCCGTTCTTGCGCCCGCTCTCACAAGAACAAAATCGACAGACTCTTAGGCTACACCCGAAATCGTTTGAGTTGCAGGAAGGCAGCGACGTCGTGAACGCTCCGTCCCTTACTGATGTCAGGGCGGGGGTGAATGAGAAAAGCCAATGCACATGCAGCTTAAGGCACTACGGGTATGTAAAGATAATATGAAATTCATAAAATTACCGCTACTGGCGCAAATCTCCTCCGTGCATCTGGTCAGCCACTTCCATATGATGGTGCTGCCTGCGCTTATTCCGTTGCTGTCAGCTCAGCGCGATATCAGCTTTGTTGAACTGGGTTTCGCACTCAGCGTGTTCAACATCGTCTCCGCCTGCGTACAGACGCCCATCGGCTTTATGGTGGATCGCTTAGGCGCACGCCGAACGCTAACCGCCGGGCTAACGCTCGGCAGCCTCTGCTTTTTTTCTCTCGGCTTTTTCGGCAGCTATACCTGGCTGCTCGCTGCGATGGCGATGGCGGGCATCGCCAATGCGGTTTACCATCCGGCGGATTACGCTTTGCTGTCGCGCGGAATTGACGAAACACGCATGGGCCGCGCCTTCTCAATACATACCTTCTCCGGCTTTCTGGGCACGGCAATCGCCCCCGGTATTTTGCTGGCCGTTGCGGCCTTTTCCGGCATTAACAGCGCGTTCATCGTTTCCGGCGTCATTGGCTTACTTGCCGTTCCGCTCCTGCTGAGCGAACATGATGAGCCAGTCCGGATCCAGCCGGCCTCAACGGTGAAAAACCAGCCGGGTAAATCACGCGCTCCCGTTTTCACACTGCCGATTCTGGCGCTATTGATCCTGTTCCTGCTGCTCAATCTGAGTACCGGTTCAATTCAGAACTTCTCGGTCACGGCGTTGGTGACCGGTTACGACTTACCGCTTTCACAGGCCAATGTGGTGCTCACCGCATTCCTGTTCTCCAGCGCGTTTGGCGTGTTGGCCGGTGGCGCGCTGGCGGATAAAACCAAACGCCACGGTCTGGTTGCAACTGCGGCGCTGGCGCTGACCGCCGTCCTGGTCAGCATCGTCGCCATTTATCCCTTACCCACCGTTGTGCTGGTACCGCTGCTGGGTACCGCCGGTTTCCTTTCCGGCATGATTGCGCCCTCACGGGATATGCTGGTGCGCGCCGCCTCTCCGCCCGGCGCGGAAGGACGGGTTTTCGGTATTGTTTCCACCGGCTTCAACATTGGTGGCGCGGCCGGGCCGGTGCTGTTCGGCTGGCTGCTGGATCACGGTCATCCTCAGGCGATTTTCTGGTCTGCCGTTATCTTTATGCTGATCACCTCATTTATTACGTTGCTACAGGAAATGCGCAGCATCAGACGACGTGCGCTGGCCTGATAAAGGCGTAAAAACGTAGGGAATGTTTTTCAACGTCGCTTGCGACGGCCCCAAAGGTGGCGAGCAGTAAGCTCGCCATAAAAAAACCAGCTCCGCTGGGAGCTGGCTGAGGCTACGAATAAAACCGATCGCGCGGTGATAATGGAAGAACCTATCTACATCAGATATCGATATTCATCGCTTTCAGGGCGTTCTCTTCAATGAACGCGCGACGGGGTTCAACGGCATCCCCCATCAGCGTCGTGAACAGCTCGTCAGCGGCAATCGCATCTTTGACGGTCACGCGCAGCATACGGCGGCTGGTCGGATCCATTGTGGTTTCCCACAGCTGTTCCGGATTCATTTCACCCAGACCTTTATAACGCTGAACCGCCAGACCACGGCGCGATTCTTTCACCAGCCAATCCAGCGCCTGCTCAAAGCTGGCAACCGGCTGACGACGCTCGCCACGTTCGATGTACGCGTCTTCTTCAATCAGGCCACGCAGTTTTTCACCTAATTGGTTCAGCTTGCGATATTCACTCCCCGCAATGAACCCCGTACCGAGCAGATAATCCGTATCGACGCCGTGAGTACGCACGCGCAGCGCCGGTTCAAACACGCTACGCTCTTCGTCGTGGTGAATAACAAAGCTGTACGTACTGCCGTGCAGTTCATTTTCGTTCAGGCTGTTAACCAATGATTCCACCCAAGCTACGACCCGTTCACGTTCGCCCAAATCGGCTTCGGACAGCGTGGGCTGATAAATCAGACGATTCAGCAGCGCACGCGGGAAGCGGCGCTCCATGCGGCCAATCAGCTTCTGTACGGCATAGTGTTCAGACACCAGTTTCTCCAGCGGCTCGCCCGCTAATGCCGGGGCATGCGCGTTGGTATGCAATGTCGCGCCGTCCAGCGCCAGCATAATCTGGTACTGGTCCATCGCTTCGTCATCTTTGATGTACTGTTCCTGCTTGCCTTTCTTCACCTTATACAGCGGCGGCTGCGCGATATAAACGTGGCCACGCTCGATGATTTCAGGCAACTGACGATAAAAGAACGTCAGCAGCAGAGTACGAATGTGCGACCCATCCACGTCCGCATCGGTCATGATGATGATGCTGTGATAGCGCAGTTTATCCGGGTTGTATTCATCGCGGCCAATGCCGCAGCCCAGTGCGGTGATCAGCGTCGCCACTTCCTGCGAGGAGAGCATCTTGTCGAAACGGGCTTTCTCTACGTTCAGAATTTTACCCTTCAGCGGCAGAATCGCCTGATTCTTACGGTTACGCCCCTGCTTGGCAGATCCCCCCGCCGAGTCCCCTTCCACCAGATACAATTCGGACAGCGCCGGGTCACGCTCCTGACAGTCAGCCAGCTTACCCGGCAGGCCTGCCAGATCCAGCGCCCCTTTACGGCGGGTCATATCACGCGCTTTACGCGCCGCTTCACGCGCACGCGCGGCATCGATAATTTTGCCGACCACGATTTTGGCGTCTGACGGATTTTCCATCAGATAGTCCACCAGTTTTTCGTTCATCAACGATTCAACGGCGGTTTTCACCTCGGAAGACACCAGTTTGTCTTTGGTCTGTGAGGAGAACTTCGGATCCGGCACTTTCACGGAAACCACGGCAATCAGCCCTTCACGCGCGTCGTCGCCGGTGGCGCTGATTTTGGCTTTCTTGCTGTAGCCTTCTTTATCCATGTAATTATTCAGCGTGCGGGTCATGGCGGCGCGGAAACCAGCCAGGTGCGTCCCACCGTCGCGCTGAGGAATATTATTGGTAAAGCAGTAAATGTTTTCCTGAAAGCCGTCGTTCCACTGCAACGCCACTTCAACGCCGATGTCATCTTTCATCGTCGAGAAATAGAATACGGTCGGATGGATCGGCGTCTTATTCCGGTTAAGGTAATCAACAAACGCCTTGATACCGCCTTCATAATGGAAGTGATCGGCTTTATCTTTCACACGCTCGTCGATCAAACGAATAGACACGCCGGAGTTAAGGAAGGACAACTCGCGAAGGCGCTTAGCCAGAATGTCGTACTCAAACTCGACCACGTTGGTGAAGGTTTCCAGACTTGGCCAGAAACGCACCGTGGTGCCGGTTCTGTTGGTCTCGCCCGTCACCGCCAGCGGCGCCTGTGACACACCGTGGCTGTAGATCTGCTCATGAACTTTCCCGTCACGGTGGATAACCAGCTTCAGTTTTTCCGACAGGGCGTTAACCACGGAAACCCCTACGCCGTGCAGGCCGCCGGAGACTTTATAGGAGTTATCGTCGAACTTGCCCCCCGCATGCAGCACGGTCATGATGACCTCCGCCGCGGAAATCCCTTCTTCTTCGTGAATCCCCGTCGGGATACCGCGCCCGTCATCCTGCACCGATACCGAGTTATCAGCATGGATTGTAATGACAATATCTTTACAATATCCAGCGAGCGCTTCGTCGATAGCGTTGTCCACAACCTCGAATACCATGTGATGCAGACCGGTACCGTCATCCGTATCGCCGATATACATACCTGGGCGTTTACGTACCGCATCCAGCCCTTTCAATACCTTGATACTTGAGGAGTCATAAGAATTCGACATCAACGTTTCTCGCTCATTTTAGTCCTGTGATTGAACCGTTATTTTACCCTGTTCTACGCGGAACATCTTGCCCTTTTCGCCAACCATATCGCCTATCTGCTCAGCGCTGACGGCGCTGACAAAAACCTGGGCATGGGTGGCTTTCAACCGTTCGGCCAGCAAACGGCGGCGGGTACTATCCAGTTCGGAAGCAAAATCATCGATCAGATACAGACAGCGCAGTCCGTTCTGACGGGTGAGAAATTCACCCTGAGCCAGCCTCAGCGCACACATCAGCAACTTGAGCTGGCCACGGGACAGCATATCCTCGACCGCCACGCCGCTGGCGCGAATGCGGAAATCGGCTTTATGCGGCCCAAGCGCCGTATAGCCTAACATACGGTCGCGTTCGAACTGCCGTTCAAGCAGTTCGGCATACTCACTTTCTCTGTCCCAACCGCGCTGGAAAGAAAAACTGAGAGAAAACTCAGGTAAAAACTGCGTACAGGTTGCGGCAATATCATCGGCAATCGCCTCAGCGTATTGCGCACGCCATTCGCTAATCCGCGCCGCCAGCGGCACCAGTTCCTGATCCCAGGCTCTGAGCTGCCCGTAATGGCTCGTCTGACGCAGCGCGGCATTGCGTTGCCGCAGCAGGCGCTTCAGGTTGCTCCACGCCGCAAAGAAACCGGGTTCATTGTGGAAACAGCCCCAGTCAAGAAAGGCGCGACGATATTTCGGTCCGCCGTTGAGCAGGGTAAATCCTTCCGGCGTGATCAGCTGTATCGGCAGCAAGTGCGCCAGCTCCGCGACTTTATGACCATCGCTGCCGTCAATGCGCACCTTGCTATCACCCTGACGGTTTTTGCTCAACCCAACGGCGCGCTCCGTTTCCGTTCCGTCAATGCGACCATGCAGCACAAATTCCGGCTGTTCATGGCGAATGACGCGCGCGGCTTGCACGCTGCGGAACGCCCGCCCATGTCCCAGCGTATAGATGGCTTCCAGCACGCTGGTTTTACCGCTGCCGTTGGCGCCAACCAGAAAATTGAAGCCGGGTGCCAACGCCAGATCGGCCGCCTCGATATTGCGGAAATCTTTAATAAGAAGACGAGTAAGGGCCATGTTGCAGATATCTTATATGGGAGGGCGTTATTGTCGCAGGCCAGTTGCGTGCGGACAGCGCACAGCAACCGGAGCGTACACAGAGTACGTGAGGATTGCGAGCACTGCCCAATCGCAAATGGGCAAGTAAAATAGCCCGATAATTCTACAACCGCATGGGCATGACGACATAGGCCGCCGCCCGACTGGCGCTATCTTCAATCTGCACGCTGGACACGGAATCCGTCAGCAGCAAACGGACATCCTCACACTTCAGCGCATTTAGCACATCCAGCACATAGCTGACATTGAAGCCGATCTCCATTTCAGTGCCGTCATACTGCACATCCAGAATTTCTTCCGCTTCTTCCTGTTCCGGGTTGTTGGCCGTAATTTTAAGCTGATTCTGGATAAGATGCAGACGCACGCCGCGGAATTTCTCATTCGACAAAATCGCCGCACGCGAGAAGGCCTGCTTGAGTAAATCGCAGCTGGCTTCCAGCGTCTTATCCGGATTTTTCGGCAAAACGCGACGATAGTCAGGGAAACGGCCATCAACCAGCTTCGATGTGAAAATAAAGTCACCGACGTGCGCACGAATGTTATTGCTGCCGATTTGCAGTTGCAGCGGCGTATCGCCGCCGTCGAGCAAACGCGCCAGTTCCATCACGCCTTTACGCGGTACGATCACCGAATGAGAAGGCAGGGACTGCCCCACCGGCATGGCGCAAACCGCCAAACGGTGGCCGTCGGTCGCGACCGTGCGCAGTTCTTCACCTTCGGTTTCGAACAGCATACCGTTGAGATAATAGCGAACATCCTGATGCGCCATCGAAAATTGCGTCGCTTCGATCAAACGCTTCATCGTCGCCTGCGGCAAAGAGAACTCAACGTCGCTCTGCCAGTCATCCAGATTAGGAAAATCCGCGGCGGGGAGCGTCGACAGCGAGAAACGGCTGCGCCCGGAGCGCACCAGCATACGATCGCCATCCAGCATAATGGTGATCTCGGCGCCGTCCGGCAGGCCGCGGCAAATATCAAACAGTTTGCGGGCAGGCACCGTGGTCGCCCCCGGCTCGTGCGGCTGCGTCAGCGCCACTTTCGCCACCATCTCCATTTCCAGATCGGTACCGGTCAGCGACAGCGCGCCTTCCGTCACCTGAATCAGCAGGTTACCCAGGATCGGTAAAGTCGGTCGGCCACCTAACGGACTGCTGACCTGTTGCAATGGCTTTAACAGACGCTCGCGTTCAACAATAAATTTCATCATATTATGAAGATAATGTTCTGATTAAATTGGAAAAATCTTCTTTGATGTCGTGACTCTCTTCACGCAACTGCTCGATTTTACGGCAGGCATGCAACACCGTCGTATGGTCACGCCCGCCGAAAGCATCGCCGATTTCCGGCAGGCTGTGATTCGTCAGTTCTTTCGCCAACGCCATCGCCATCTGGCGCGGACGCGCCACCGAGCGGGAACGGCGTTTAGACAGCAGGTCGGCTACCTTAATTTTATAGTATTCCGCCACGGTCTTTTGAATATTGTCGATAGTAACCAGTTTTTCCTGCAACGCCAGCAGATCGCGCAGCGCCTCGCGGACAAAATCGATGGTGATAGAGCGGCCGGTAAAATTGGCGTTGGCGATGACGCGGTTCAACGCGCCCTCAAGCTCACGCACATTGGAGCGCAGACGTTTGGCAATAAAGAACGCGACTTCGCCGGGCAGGCGAATATCATTTTCATCCGCCTTTTTCATCAGGATCGCCACGCGGGTTTCCAGCTCTGGCGGTTCGATCGCGACCGTTAACCCCCAGCCAAAGCGGGATTTCAAACGATCTTCCACGCCGTTGATCTCTTTCGGATAGCGGTCGGAGGTCAGAATGATTTGTTGGTTCCCTTCCAGCAGCGCATTAAAGGTATGAAAGAACTCTTCCTGCGAGCGCTCTTTATTCGCGAAGAACTGGATATCATCGATCAGTAGCGCATCGACGGAACGATAGTAGCGTTTGAACTCCTCAATCGCGTTGTTCTGCAACGCCTTTACCATATCCTGAACGAAACGCTCGGAGTGCATATAAACCACTTTGGCATTGGGCTTACGGGCAATGATGCCATTCCCCACCGCATGCAACAGGTGCGTTTTACCCAGGCCGGTGCCGCCGTAAAGAAACAGCGGGTTATACGCGCCGCCTGGGTTGTCGGCCACCTGACGCGCTGCCGCGCGCGCCAACTGGTTAGACTTACCCTCAACGAAATTATCAAACGTATGCTTGGGGTTCACGTTGGAACGGTAAGTATGCTCAGCCTGAACAGGCGAATTATCCCAGCTTGGGCGTATCGGCGCGGTGCGGGCGTTGTGCTGCGGCGCGACACTGCCGCTGTGTTGCGACTGAACTGGCTGACTGACAGCCTGAACCAGCGGTTTACTGCCGACTTCAAAACGCAGCAAAGGGGCGTCCATCCCACAAAAATCATTCAGCAGGACATTGATATTATTTAAGTATTTATCACGAACCCAATCCAGCACAAAGCGATTAGGGGCATAGAGCGCCAGAGTGTTATCACTCAGCTCCGCCTGTAACGGGCGTATCCACATACTGAATTCTGTGGCAGGTAACTCATCCTGCAAACGGGCAAGACACTGCTGCCAAAGCGAAAGCGACACGGCGGACTCCACTCGAACAAGAACGATCACCAAGAAAAGAATAAGACGTTATTTATGTGACTCATGATTTTTATGCCTGCGCCATCCACCATCGCTTCATACACGATATCAGATGCCAGACACTCGCAGCGCGGCGGTTTGCCCTGACGATCCGATAAAAGGATCGCTAACGGGACCGCGGATCATAACCTAATACGCCCAAGAGATCTTCCCCTTCCTCACAGTTTCGATCCTTTTTATCCACAGGCTATTCTTATGCCTCCCCTTGACAGCACGCCAGACACGCGGTTCGCACAGATTTCATCCGTCCCGATAATAAAGAAGGCGACACCGGGCCTGAAAACACGATCGCGATCCGGCCAGAGCGATCGTTGCAGGATCCTTGCGCTTTATTATAGAGTCCGTATAATTCCTTGCCCGCGCGCTTACGCCTTTTCTGTGCTCAGCCAGACAGAAACCCCCAAAAGAATGGGAATGGCTGGCATGTGACGCGTGATGTTAATTGACTCAGGACTGTACAATTATTACAATCCTGCCTCTTTCAGATTGTGATATGCGATTGAGGCGTCGGTCATTTTCACGCCGAGTAGCCAAACGCGTTTACTGTGAAGTTATAATTATCCAAGTTTAGGTAGAAATCGCCATGAAACGCACTTTCCAACCGTCCGTATTGAAGCGTAACCGTAGCCACGGTTTCCGTGCTCGTATGGCCACTAAAAATGGTCGTCAGGTTCTGGCCCGCCGTCGTGCGAAAGGCCGTACTCGTCTGACCGTTTCTAAGTAATAAAAGCTAACCCACCGAGTGGTTAAGCTCGCTTTTCCCAGGGAGTTACGTTTGTTAACTCCCAGCCATTTCACTTTCGTCTTCCAGCAACCGCAACGGGCGGGCACGCCGCAAATCACCATCCTCGGCCGCCTGAACTCGCTGGGGCATCCCCGCATCGGTCTTACCGTCGCCAAAAAGCATGTCAAACGTGCTCATGAACGTAATCGGATTAAACGTCTGACGCGTGAAAGTTTTCGCCTGCACCAACATTCATTGCCTTCAATGGATTTTGTCGTCATCGCGAAAAAAGGGGTGTCTGAACTGGATAACCGTACTCTGACGGAAGCATTGGAAAAATTATGGCGTCGGCACTGTCGTTTGGCTCCCGACTGTTGATCGGGTTGATACGCGGTTATCAACTCTTCATCAGCCCGTTACTTGGACCACATTGCCGGTTTCGGCCAACGTGTTCACAATACGGTATTGAGGCAATACGCAGGTTCGGCATGATAAAAGGCTGTTGGTTGACGCTTAAACGCGTATTAAAATGCCACCCTTTGAACCCTGGTGGTGATGATCCCGTACCGCCAAAAACCGACAATAACAGAGAACATTAACGATGGATTCGCAACGCAATCTTCTTGTCATCGCTCTGCTATTCGTAACCTTTATGCTCTGGCAGGCCTGGGAAACGGATAAAAATCCGCCAGCAACCACGCAGGCCATACAGCAGGCGACGAACACAGCGAACGATGATGCTACCCACCAGGGCGTGCCGGGAAGTGCTCAAGGCAAATTGATCACAGTGAAAACCGATGTGTTATCTCTGGCGATCAACACCCGTGGCGGTGATATTGAACAGGCATATCTGCTGGGTTACCCGGATACGCTGGGTTCAGATAAACCGTTCCACCTTCTGGAAACCACATCGGAGTTCGTCTATCAGGCGCAAAGCGGCCTGACCGGCAAGAACGGCCCGGACAACCCGGCGAACGGCCCGCGTCCGCTGTATACCACGACGCAAGATAGCTTCGAACTGGCGGATGGCCAGAACGAACTGCGTATTCCGCTGACGTATACCGCGGCAGACGGCGTGACTTACACCAAAACGTTCGTTCTGAAACGTGGCGATTATGCACTGAACGTTGACTACAGCGTTAACAACAGCAGCGATCAACCGCTGGAACTGACGCTGTTCGGTCAGTTAAAGCAGTCCATCGACTTGCCTAAACACCGCGATACCGGCAGCAGCAACTTTGCGCTGCATACCTATCGTGGCGCCGCCTTCTCTTCCAGCGAAGACAAGTACCAGAAGTACAGCTTCAGCGATATGGAAGAAAATCTGAACATCACCACCAACGGTGGCTGGGTGGCGATGCTGCAACAATACTTCGCAACCGCCTGGATCCCAACCACGGCTGGCGCGAATACGTTCTATACCAGCAATCTGGGTAATGGTCAGGCCGCTATTGGTTTCAAAGCCGCGCCGGTGGTTGTCGCCGCAGGCAGCCAGCAAAACCTGAACGCCACCCTGTGGGTCGGCCCGGAAATTCAGGATAAAATGGCCGCTGTCGCGCCGCATCTGGATCTGACCGTGGATTACGGCTGGCTGTGGTTTATTTCTCAGCCGCTGTTTAAGCTCCTGAAATTCCTGCATAGCTTTATCGGTAACTGGGGCTTCTCCATCATCGCCATTACCTTTATTGTGCGCGGTATCATGTATCCGTTGACGAAAGCGCAATACACCTCGATGGCGAAAATGCGCTTGCTGCAACCTAAATTGCAGGCCATGCGCGAGCGTATTGGCGATGACAAACAGCGCATGAGTCAGGAAATGATGGCGCTGTACAAGTCAGAGAAAGTAAACCCGCTGGGTGGCTGCTTCCCGTTGCTGATTCAGATGCCTATCTTCCTGGCGCTGTATTACATGCTGATGGGCTCCGTTGAGCTGCGTCACGCGCCGTTCGCCCTGTGGATCCATGACCTGTCGGCGCAAGACCCGTACTATATTCTGCCGATCCTGATGGGTGTGACGATGTTCTTCATTCAGAAGATGTCGCCGACCACAGTGACCGATCCGATGCAGCAGAAGATCATGACCTACATGCCGGTCATTTTTACGGTCTTCTTCCTGTGGTTCCCGTCAGGTCTGGTGCTGTACTACATTGTCAGCAACCTGGTGACGATCCTCCAGCAGCAGCTGATTTACCGCGGACTGGAAAAACGCGGCCTGCACAGCCGTGAGAAAAAATAATCCGGTTGGCGGGTAAACAAAACAGCGTAAGGCGGTCATTGACCGCCTTCTTTTTTAGCCGCCGTTTTATCGTAAAATAGCCTGTATGACAGGTTTTAACGCAGAGAGAGCGCCATGAGTAATACCGACACCATCGTCGCCCAAGCCACGCCACCGGGACGCGGCGGGGTAGGTATTTTACGCATATCAGGACAGGCGGCAGCCAGGGTAGCGCAAGCCGTTCTGGGGAAACTCCCCAAGCCGCGCTACGCAGATTATTTACCATTTCGCGACGCCAACGGCGCCACGCTCGATCAGGGCATCGCCCTCTGGTTTCCCGGCCCGCACTCCTTTACCGGTGAGGACGTGCTGGAGCTTCAGGGACACGGTGGTCCGGTCATTCTTGATTTACTTCTGCAACGCATTCTGATGCTGCCAAACGTGCGCATTGCACGCCCCGGTGAGTTTTCTGAACGCGCTTTCCTGAATGACAAACTCGACCTCGCGCAGGCGGAAGCCATTGCCGACCTGATCGACGCCAGTTCGGAACAGGCGGCTCGCTCGGCGCTGAACTCCCTGCAAGGCGTTTTTTCCACCCGTATAAATCAGTTGGTGGAAGCACTTACTCACCTGCGGATCTACGTCGAAGCTGCTATCGACTTCCCGGATGAAGAGATCGACTTTCTCTCCGATGGCAAAATTGAAGCACAGCTCAACGGCGTGATGGCCGATCTGGATGCCGTCCGGGCACAAGCACATCAGGGCAGCCTGCTGCGTGAAGGGATGAAGGTCGTGATTGCGGGGCGACCTAATGCCGGTAAGTCCAGCTTACTCAATGCGTTAGCGGGCCGCGAAGCCGCAATTGTGACGGATATCGCCGGTACGACACGCGATGTGCTACGTGAACATATTCATATCGACGGGATGCCGCTGCATATCATTGATACCGCCGGACTGCGCGATGCCAGCGACGAAGTGGAACGCATTGGCATCGAACGCGCCTGGCAGGAAATCGAACAGGCCGATCGCGTGCTGTTCATGGTTGACGGCACCACCACACAAGCGGTGGATCCCGAACAAATCTGGCCTGAATTCATGGCTCGACTGCCAAAAACGCTGCCGATTACCGTGGTGCGTAATAAGGCAGACATCACAGGCGAAGAGCTTGGCATCGAGAGTGTGAGTACACACTCACTTATTCGCCTTTCTGCCCGCACGGGTGAAGGCGTAGACACGCTGCGTGACCACCTCAAGCAAAGTATGGGGTTCACCAGCAATACGGAAGGCGGTTTTCTGGCACGACGTCGCCATTTGCAAGCGCTGGAACGGGCAGCCCAACATCTGGTTCAGGGTAAAGACCAGTTGGTGAGCGCCTACGCGGGAGAACTGCTGGCGGAAGAGCTACGACTGGCCCAGCAGGCTTTAAGTGAAATCACCGGTGAATTCACATCCGATGATCTGTTAGGGCGTATTTTCTCCAGCTTCTGTATTGGCAAGTAATGCTGCGTCTGTAAGCGCCCACTCACTTCCACCGCTCCCGCATAGCTGCCTGTTATGCGGGATTTTTTGTTCCATCGATGTCTATTCTTCCACGGTATTTCCGGAAAGACGGTTAGGCTGATGTCTTTTCTGAACGATTAAGCTGAATAACGCCGTAAACAATAAGCGCAATCCCGGCAATGTTAGAGGCGCTCATCGCCTCACCAAACCATACCCAACCCGCGAGAGCGACAAGTAGCGTACCCAGCCCCGTCCAGACAGCGTAAGCTACGCTGGCGGGGATCACCTTCAGTATGAAAGAAAACAGATACAGTACGATCAGGTAACCCAGTAAAGCAGTTCCCCCAATGAGAGGTCGACTGAAACCGTCTGACATTTTAAGCAATAGCGTCGAAAAGGACTCTGTCACGATCATACCCAGTAGCAACAGCCAGTATTTCACCTTACCTCCGTTTAACCGTTCATACTCAGCAGAGCAATTCCCGCTATAACACAAAGCGTCCCCACGATTTTGTATGCAGGCAGCCGGATTTTGAGAAAAAAGCGGTCAAAAACCAGCAGAAACAATGCAACGGTGCCGCTCCAGAGCGCATGCGTCAGAGCCACAGGAAGATAAGTCAGTGCCAGTGACAACAGGACGGTTGAGCCGCTATAACAGCCCACAGAGGTTAATGTGAATGCCGGCTTGCGAAAATTATCCGATCTCTGGATGGCTAGCGTGCCAACCGTGCTGCATACGGCACCAGCAAAGATGATAAGAAGAGCGAAGTTCATAACATCCTTCATTTTAGGATAGCGAATAAAGCGCTTAACAATTATGTGGGCCGATATTACCTGCTTATCAACTGAAGTTCCAAAGTCGGGTGAACGATCCGGCGGGTAAATCTTCGCGTTCGCTCCGCGTTACTGACGGCAGAAGCCGAAATGATCGGTATGCGAACGCTTGTGACCATCCGAAAAAAATAACAAGGTGTGTATTGCCCTAAAATAACTCTGTAAACGTTATCTCTCGATGTGGCGAATAACAGAAATGACGTCTAAGCTATTCTGGCGTTCCCCCCCAGGGGAAAATCGAAATTTATCTGACTTTTTTAAAAAACGCTGGTGCTATGACTAACCTAAAAAAGTTTCTCTTTATTCACTATGAAAATAAATAACAACATATTTATTTAGTTATTATTTAATCACACCAAGAAAAATTTTAGAAAATTAACAATATCACATTTTCTTTTCTAAAGAGGCTTGCCTCTTTTTCGTCGAACTTATTAAATCGGAGATGAAAATGGATAGTATCACTACCGTCAAAGACGTTAACGCCCCACGCGGGAAAAACAACATCCTGATAAAAAGAACGGCTAAGTGATATCCTCCCAATCTGCCCTCGCTAAGCGGCATACGTATTATCGCCGCCGTTTTGGTTTATCTTTTTCATACCACATTAGTGAATATGTTAGACATTTTTTCCGATAAGCAAATCAGCGATGCTTACACCTTCCTCTTAAGCAAAGCAGGATGGATGAGCGTTTCATTCTTTTTTATCTTAAGCGGCTTTGTCATAAGCTGGTCATCTCCATCTGTTCCCACCCCCCTTAATTTTTATAAAAGCGGCTTGCAAAAATATATCCCGTAAATATTTTTGTTATATTTATCATCGTCATCACAGGAATAATCAGCATCAACCACGTTCATATCTGGCTACCCAACCTGCTCTTAATACAGACCTGGATACCGCACGAAGAAAATTATATTGGCGGGAACACGCCCAGTTGGTTTATATCCGTTATTGTGTTTTTTTACATTATTTTCCCATTTATATTTAAGTTAATAAAAAACATAAACACCAATTATTTATGGATGTCATTACTATTGTGCTATATTGCAATCATTGCGATTGATAGTGCGATATATACTTTATTACCTTCCGTACCGTTAATCGAAGGCTGGCCTTTTATGGTGGGCGAGATTCAATTTTGGCTTGCCTATACCTTCCCTCCTGCGCGCGTTTTTGAATTCATCATCGGTATGCTGCTGTCACGTATTATTCTGGAGGGGAGGTGGATATCCGTTTCTGTCACCACAAGCGTCACTCTGCTTGTTTTAGCGTATTGTCTCGATCTTTTCATGCCATTCCTGCTCAGCCTGAAACTGGTTGCCCTGATTCCGCTGACATTACTGATAGGCTCACTCGCGGTTAACGACTTAAGAGAGAAACATTCCTTTTTACATTCAAAACCAATGCAATGGTTAGGAAATATTTCTTTTGGATTCTACATGATCCATTTTTTCATCCTGAAAATTTTAGCGGCATGGACCGACGGCGCTCGGTACGACACAATGAGTGCAATACTGCTGATCGTGCTCGCTGGAGTAGTCAGCCTTGTCGCCAGCTGGCTGCTTTATACATTCATTGAAAAGCCTATCGGCCATTTTCTTACCGCCAAAAAGAACAAAACATCAGCAACCCAGGAATCGTCTCTTAAGACGCAATAACAGGAAGTCCGATCGGCTCAGCGTAATGCAGAGCCGATCGTTAACCTTATTTCAGCGTCGCTCTCACAACGGCGGACAACGGTGTCGTCGCTCGGCCAATTAAGCGACTCAATTGCTTACCATCATCAAACAGGCCGCCTTTTGATGCCCCGACATCTGAATCGGCAACAACCGCCGCTAAAGCATCCGGCAGCCCGACAGAGACCAGCGCTGCGGTGAAGTCCGTTTCAGACAGATTGCGATAGCCAATATTTTTACCCGACTGCTTGCTAATCTCTGCGGCCAGATCCGCCAGCGTGTAAGACTCGTCACCCGCCAGTTCGTAAACTTTACCCGCCTGCCCCTCCTGCGTGAGTACCGCTACTGCGGCGGCGGCAAAATCATCACGGGTTGCAGAGGAAATTTTCCCTTCGCCTGCGCTGCCAATAAATACGCCGTGCTTTAACGCCTCTGGAATACTGCCCGCATAATTTTCGGTATACCAACCGTTGCGTAACAATACGTGTGGTAAGCCCGAATCCTTAAGCAGCGCTTCGGTTTTGTTGTGCTCTTCCGCCAGCGCCAACGGGGATTTATCGGCATGCAGGAGGCTGGTATACGCGACTAATTTCACCCCCGCCTTGACCGCAGCCTCAATCACGTTGCGGTGTTGCGCCACGCGCTGCCCTACCTCGCTGGAAGAGATCAGCAATAGTTTGTTCACGCCTTGCAACGCGGCCTCCAGCGACGCTGGCTGAGTGTAATCAGCCGCTTTTACCTGCACGCCACGCGCCGACAAATCAGTGACTTTATTTACATCGCGCACCAGCGCGACGACGTCATTCGCCGGAACCTTTTCCAACAATTGTTCGATAACCAAGCGACCCAGTTGGCCGGATGCACCAGTAATAGCAATCATCTCAAGCTCCTTTCATTGACAGGTAGTGACTGGCATAATATCGGCAAAGCTAACTTTTAGTAAGTACATACACAAAGGTAAGTATAGTGACGCCTTCCAACACATCGGAAAATTTATTGCGGTCTGTTTTGCCCTCAGGCGATGTCTTCGCTGAGAAATGTCCGTCCCGCCAGATACTAAACCACGTTACCAGCCGTTGGGGCGTGCTGATTCTGATCGCATTACTTGATGGCACACACCGTTTCAGCCAACTGCGCCGTCGCATCGGCGGCGTAAGCGAGCGTATGCTGGCGCAGACCCTGCAATGGCTGGAAAACGATGGTTTTGTGCTGCGAACCGCTTATCCGGTTGTGCCGCCACACGTTGAATACAGCCTGACGCCGTTAGGTAAAGACGTTGGCGAGCGGGTAAAAGATTTGGCGCTATGGATTGAAGAAAATCTGAGCGATATTCTGGCGGCACAACACTCAAGTGAATAACGGTCAGGTAAACGGCGTACCTCCTGAAGCACGCTCCTTACTCAGGAAGAGGCGAGTTTGGGAAACAAGCGGTGATATCAGAGAGCATGACTTTCCAGCTCTCATCATCAACCGCTATAAAACGCAAATGCGTCTCCAGTTAGTCACGACGATAAGTTATCGATATCAATGATTCTTCCATGCTCGTTATGCCAAACACGCTGGATCTTATTACGATTCAATTCCTGAACGAATCCATCTGATAAAGAAAAACTTCTGGCAACGCGTTCGGCATCTAGCGCATCACTACGCGTTCTTTGTTCTTTTCTGGAACGATAGCGATAGTGCTCCAGTTTCCCCCAGGCAATTAAGAGCGACGCATTTACCAGGAATATGCATAAAAGTATCGATACAGTCCAACCATCAGAGGTGAAGGCAGGCAGTTCGGACATATGACTATTCAAAAAAGCTCCGATAAATACCTCGGAAAACAGCCAAATAAAGATCCCCCATCCACATAGCGTCAGGAAAGAATCAACAAAGAGTGGAAACCAGCGTCTTTCAGAAATGATTAACGGTGAATGCATCATTTATCCTCTTTCAATACCACGATCCGGGCTTTCCCAACGCGCTCGTTTTTTACGGGAGCGCAGCATGACCTTTGGAAAACTGACCAGGCTGGTACACAGACTCAACGTCCAATACACCATGGGATACCAGATTACCCAGAACAGATATTTGCCAATATCTTTCTCATAACGTCGTTCGATCAACATACTGACGGCAAACTGGATTAAACAGACCACGCCGATCATCATGCCGGTAAACGCGGGAGGAAAGAGCGTTTCTACCCGAATCCCCTCAGGCAGTTGTATAAAAAAGCCTAATAAATACAATAAGACGCTCATGGCATAAGTGAAGGCCCATAATATCGAAATAGAGTATTCGAGAAACAACGGCCACATGCGACGATAGCGCCATGACCATAAATGCCGGAGGTTTTTTAAAAAGACCTCTGCACCGCCCTGCGCCCAACGTAGCCGCTGTTTCCACAAGCCAGATAGTTTTTCCGGCATCAGAATCCAACAAAGTGCTCTTGGCTCAAAAAATATCGACCAATGGCGCAATTGAAGCTTCCAGCTAATATCGATATCTTCCGTGATCATATCGGTACTCCAGTACCCGACATCGGCTAAGGCGCTGCGGCGAAAAGCGGCGATAACGCCAGAAACAGTAAAAACTTTGCCATAAACGCGCTGTGTGCGTTTGATCAACCCAATAATTGAGGAGAATTCACCAATCTGAATGCGACCAATCAGCGTCGATCGCGTTCTTATTCTTGGGTTTCCCGTTACTGCTCCGACCCGCGGATTATTAATTAACGGATTAACTAAATAGGCGACAGCATCGGGATCGAGAAGCGCATCACCATCAATACACACCAGCAGATCGCTCTTGGCCGCGGCACACGCAGTTTGAAGCGCCACCGCCTTGCCCTGATTATTCGCCAGATGAATGACTCGCAGTTTGTCATATTGGTTCGCCAACCGATCGAGCACGTCTCCCGTGTCATCATTGGAACCGTCATTCACCGCAATCACTTCGATATGGGTATAACGTTGTGCTAATGCCGCTTCAATCGTTTCACATACGTTAGGCCCTTCGTTACAACAAGGGATCAAGATCGAAACTAACGGGCGCCCGGCGGGTTCATCGGGTATCCCCTCTGCTCCCTTGGGCCAATGGCGTTCATAGTGCAACCAAAAATACAGCCCTCCCGTTATCCATAGCCCAGACATAAATAAAGGCCAGAAAAAGGTAAAGTTAAGAACGACATCCCCTGTAAAGGAAAACATCGAGCCAAAAGGGATGCCGAGCATCAAACATAAGATTAAGAAAGCTAAAATTCTCTCTATCATGGCAGTGGATACCATTCTGGTGAAATCATGGGGCGGATGCTTTCCAATTCAGGTGAATTGTTAATAAAATCATCCGGATAGTAACCGTAGTTTTGTGCACCATTCAGTTGCAACACGGTCATCCATTTAACCAATTGTGCGGTGTCTAACCACGGCTCTTCTGGGAGACGCCAATCCCGAGCCTGAAGTTCAAAAACCGTTTTATTCAGCGCGCCAGGGCGACGAGCCACTTCTTGTACCAGCTTTTGCAACCACACATTGCTGTCCTTGGACGCGATGTTTTCCATCAATGGCATCGCCATGGGGGCGACCCAATCATAAGCGGCAAGGAAGTCATCCAGATTTTGGGAAAACCATGCTTCACTTTCCGGTTCAATAATCGGTAATGCGAAAATGTTACGTGCGGTACGAACTTGCGGACCACGAATGTCATGCACATGGGCCGCGAGGTCGAGCGTAAAGTCCGTTAGCGCTTTACTTTTAAACCGCATCCAGCGTGCAGTAAGCTCGGGGTCACGACGAATGCTGGCAATCGAGTCGGGGAATCCAGCCTCCCGATATGCCTGCATCGCCGAATGGCTTACATCTTCATCCTCTGCCAGCACGGCGTCGTCATGAAATAAGATGCCGTCAAACATGGCGTAGGCAGAAAGATCTTCATAGATATCACTAATTCGTCTTCTGGCTTCCGCATCCCATAGCGATAACCGTCTATATTGGCTACGGTTGATACTTCTCTGGCCGGTCTCGCTGTCGATCCGCTCAACGTGCGGCAATGTCTCATCATCCATATCAAAAGCCAGTACCGGCATCCAGGCATAAACGCTAACAAACGCCCGCGATGTTAGCTGCCAGGCCACATGATTGAATAAATCTTCTCGAACGGGCATCCAACGATTAGGGAAGTAGAGTGACTTTACGTTGCCATCCCCTTTCGGATCCGAGAAAGCCTGAAGATAAACGGTATTAATACGCAAGTCGGCAATACGCTGAACTAATGCATCGACATTACGAGACTGCTGCGCTTTATCGGTGTCATAAACATAATCCAGATCGATATGCGCAACCCGTGTCACCTCAGGTTCACGGACATAGCTAACCAACAGCGCAAACTGCTGTACATTGGGATTGTTGTTAATCAGTATGCGAGGAACGCTATAGGGTGAGTCGATCGATGCTGGCCCATTTTTAAGCGTGAGCGCCAGTTGATAACCCTGTTGCTTAACGATGTTTAGGGCATCGCCGCCTACCGCACCATAAGGCCAAACCCAAACCCGAGGCTTTTTCCCCGTCGCGTCAACGATCCTTTTAGTAATGAGCGCCGTATCTTGCGCAAAACGTTTACGATACTCATCTCGCGTTTCGTATCGCTTACTCTCAGGAAAATATTGACGAGTAACGGCGGCGGGTTCCATGTTCCCCTGCGGGTTTGCCCGAATTCCTTTATGTAAGTCATAGGTATGGGCACCAATTTCTATCAGGCCAGATTGCGCCATTTCACCGACTTGCTGCCAGGTAAGAAAATGGTTGCGAGGTATTTGAATACCACCAAAATCCACCGGCCGATCTTCTGGTGTGTCCAGCCAGCGTCCTACGGGTGCCAGTACTGCCGGCCAACCGTAGGCTTTCAGCAGAGGGTAAACACGATGATAAAAACTGCTGTAACCATCATCAAATGTCAGTAACACCGCCCTATCCGGTAGCGGTTTACCCCCTGCACCCGCAGTCAGAATGTCATCAACGGATACCGGGTGGTAACCATTTTCCCTCAACCAGGCAAAGTGTTCATTCAGTGCGCTGGTGCGTACCGCCATGAAACGTTGATCGGCTCCATTATCTGCCACATCATGATAGGCAATAACAATATATTGATTGGCTTTCCACGGCTGTTCCTTATCCAAAACCGGACGTTCTATTGGTGAGCTATATTTCACGTCAACGGAATGTGCGCAGGCGGTGATCATTAACACCCCCAGCAGCATCACAACGTTTCGTAGTCGTACGAATGACATCACCTTTCTCCTCAAAACCGATAATTCAAATCAAAAGACAGCGACACATTTTTCTCCCGCTTGCCGTCGTAAGGCCGTTTATCCCACTGAGCACTCACCCCCGTATCCAGTACGTCGTTCCACCGTACTCTTTGCCCGTATCCGAGCTGGGTAATGGCGCCAGCAGAGGCACTTTTTTGCCAGTAACGCCCGACACCCGACGTTATCTCTTGATGCCACTCCGTCTGGTAATGTCGATAAAGCAAGTGATCGATGGCTAAGGCGGGTAATACGGCTACATACTTCCGTGGATTGTAATAAGGGGTATTTTGCCGACTGTTCGACCCCATACTGAGCGACGGGGTGAAATTGATGACGAAAAATGGTGATGAAAAGACTCGCTCTTGCCCACTCAGTGTATATTCCTGACGCCTGTTACCATCAGAAAACCACCCGTGCGACAGGTCTGCTTGCCATGAGCGCCGTTCACTTTGCCGCCAGCGCACATACCCTCCAGCACCATTGGCCGTTACGCCATTTTTAAGTGCCCGTAGCGGTGTGCTGCGCATGAGCCGTTCGGCATTAAGACCGACACGCCAAAAGTCATTAACATCATAGCGATAAGAGAGACGCGCGCCGATATCAGAACCAGATCCAAAATTTCGGTGTGAAAGTTCGGCCTCAGCCCAATGGTCGCGATCGGTAAATTCCACGCCGCCGCGAAAAGTGCGGTGAGTCGCCCGCCCATCACTGAAATCGCTTTTATTAAAAGCCCCCCCAGAGAACACACGCCAATGGTCGGCAAACGGCGGGCTATAGAGCATGGCATCAATCTCGGTGTCATTCATTCCTTTCGTTGGACTGTCAGACTTGATGCCCTGAGCGCCAGCAATACGCAACTCCGCCATGTGATGAACCTGACGCAGGCGCGCTAATCGTTTCACAGAAAAATCATCCGGGTAGCGCGTTACAGTGTCGTCGGTCAGTTGTTCAAGTTGACGCCATTCCTGAAGTTCCAATGCAGTAAGTCCCTGGAGGGTCTCCAACTGGAATGATCTTGGCTCCAACAACTCAACTCGCTTTAATAACGTTTCGGCACGACGTGGCCATCCCCTGCTTAGATAAACTCCGGCCAAACGTACATTCAGCTCTTGGTTTCCTGGCCCGGTAAAAGCCAGGCGTTCCGCCAGCCGTTGCGCCGCAGGAAAATCGTTATGAGAAATCAGTGACTGTATACGCAGGTATTGGATGGCAACCCAGGCGTCGTTAGGTATGAGGGTTGGTAAACCATAAACTCTTTTCTTATAAGGTGTTTTTTCTTCAGCCTGAACCGACAACTGCGTTGCCTGTTCAACTTTTTCACTCTCCATAGTGCTGTAGAAAAAATCGCCTTGCCGCACTATCGGCAAGCGTTGCGAAGGATCTTCCTGTATTATCGTGCTAAGCATTTGCTCTGCTTTCTCTGGCTGCTTTAAATAGAGATAAGCAGAAGCGACCCAGCGTCGTGCATAGCTGGGAACATCTCCTTCTTTGAGGAGGGATTGATATTCCGAAATAATTTCTTCCATGCGATAGCGAACCAGCAATGCACCTAGACGATCAATTCGAGCATGGCGATAGCTGGCTTTTGCAGACGGAAACGTTTGCCATTGATTCATCAAGGTGGCGTAACGCGCTAAAGCGCGATCTGCCACAACGAAACGTTCGTTCTCCGTTGTCGAGGAAATAAACGCAAGACGGACCAACTCTGCCGCCGCCTCCAATTCTCGCTGACGCTGCCTTTCGTCGGTCTGGACGCCGTGAGGCTTGCCGTTTTCCAGGGCGTTTAACGCCGGCGCGCTAATATTATTGCTGGATAGCATATCGCTATAGTCATAGCGCAGGGCTTTATCCTGTGGTGCATAACGCATCGCCTGAACGATAGAAAAGAGAGAATCAGGATGCTTTCCCGCAATTCGTTGCACCCACGCTAATTCACGCCAATGGTTTGCCGTAGGTTCACGCTTAACGCGAGACGCAGCGAGTTCCAGCGCTATTTTTGTCTGTCCGGCATCGGCGAGGGTGAGTATCAAACCACTACATGCGTCGTCATCTCGTGGAGAACGTTGCAGAACCTGACGCCATAACGCCACTGATGTCTGCCACTGGCGGAGGTTACGATAGGATTTCGCCGCCGCTTTCAGAGCAGGATCGGGCAGTGACATCGTTGGCGAATAGGCTTCCCAAACTCGCCTCACTTCAGCATCCTTTCCCGCCCAACCGTTAATTTGTAGCCAGTCGGTCACTTCGGCTGCGGTCAATACACGGTTTCTGGATTGCCCATCGAACCATGACGTCGCCGTGGATATATCCCCCTGCCGAGCATTGATGATTAATGTGTCGTAATGAGATTCTGCCGCCACCACGCTGCCAGAAAAGGAAAGGTAAACCAATGATTTAAGTAAATTAAATAATATTGGGTTGAGTCTGCTTGAATGAGAATTAACAAAACTCATCGCTGAATCTCCCCATCAGTGATGACAGGACGACGTTTAAATGCATCGTTGAACGCTGGTTTCATGACTTAACACCTCTAATCGAGTCTAAACACGACGCGTAGCTATCCCTCCCGTGATTCGAAGTCAGAGATAGACGCTAAGGCCAGTTTGGCGCATAATAATGCATATATTTTTTTTATCAATATAATTTTTATACGCATATGACTAAAACTTCAGTGACAGGTTCAGAATCAGTAGTTAAAGGACGCAGTTGGGGGTTGGAACGTCGCCTTCAGTTCATCGACTTTCGGCTACGGTGGAGTGGACACATAAATCGTACCGATCTAACTTCTTTTTTTGGATTATCGATCCCGCAGGCGTCACTCGACATCGCTAAATATATTGAGCTCGCGCCCAATAATCTGGCCTACGATCGTCGCACCAAAACTTACACGGCTACACCAACATTCTCTGCGGTCTACCCACAGAATTCTGCCCAGCGCTATCTGGCGGAATTATTGGCAATGAAGACGGGCGTACTTGAAGCAGATGCCAGCTTCATTGAGTCTGCGCCAGAGGTGTGCTGGGTCCATATCCCATTCAACACCGACAATGAACAGATTGTTGAAGTCATTGTCAGAGCGATTCGTGATAAAATGGCGGTAAGCATCTGCTATCAATCCTCATCCTCCATGGATAATTCGCCACGACTCATTTCGCCACACGCTTTAGGCAATGATGGATTACGATGGCGAGTGCGTGCCTACTGCCATATCAAGCAGCAGTTTAGTGACTTCATTCTTACGCGCATCCTCAGTATTGAAGGCGTCGAACTTTCGACAATCGATCCCGCCAGCGATTATCCGTGGCATACCCATGTACAGTTAATGTTGAAGACAAATAAAGAACTGCCTCAGGCACGCCAACGTGCATTGGAACTGGAATATGGTATGCGCAATGGCGAGTTGAATTTATCCTGCCGTTTGGCATGTATACATGAGACACTCGGGCGATTCCACATCAGCTTGATGGATGAAAATAACGAAAAAGATCAGCTGTTTGTATTAAAAAATAAAGAAGATATTCAAGCAATTGTAAGGGCTTACCCCCATCCCCTTCACGCCTATTAATTTCTCATCGACATAACGCAGAACAAGGTCATAAGTAAGAATCTATCCCAGAGGAGTTGCCATTAATAAATCATGATCATTGATGAGTGGGACATCGTGGGTGAGAAGTGGCAACTCAGTGATTAACCCAGGGGAAAACGGACGCCCGGAAAAAGATTGCGCTAATGCATGGAGAAAGGTACGACGCCGGAGGGTTGGAAACTTACCTGAAAAGCGTCGTTACGCCCCACATATTCGGTCGTGGAATGAGGATCCAGACGCCATCAGAATTGCGTGCTTTAAAGCGAACGTTGGCTGGTGGTGAGCACACATCACTGGCTGAACTATTTTTCTCGATTCCAGATCCATTGTGAGAAAAGTTGAAAACAATGAAACGATGTCTCATTTTTTCTTCGGCATTATCATATGGAATAAAATCCTATTGGGATAGTCACTAAGTAAATTCTTATATTGATTTCACTTTTCATCCATGCGTCAGAAATTCATACAATGATGCAAAATAATAAGGTAATTTATAGCGATTCTGGTAAAAAAGTGATGCTGGGTAGATAGGTTAATCGGGAAAAAAAATGAAAATTCGCGCATATGAATTATTAATTATTTTCAGTTCAACCTTACTTATTAGTTACTTAGGTCTATCTTTTAGGCTACTCGACGACACATCTCTATTCTGGCCAGCAGACATTCTCTTATTTTGCTTTCTCATACGCTATCGCAGTCGAGATAAAAGCATAAAAAACAAATTATTACATAGTGTCATTTTATGTATGATCGGTTTTTTCGGCATGCTGCTTCCTGCTATTTTCCTTAAAAACAATCAGTCTTTTTCTGAAAAAGTCATTCACTGCACAGTAAGTTCCATTTTTTTCATTACCGCATGGATTACATTAATAATACTTTTTAAAACAAAAGATAATAGTTACAATCAGTTAAGTAAAAAATATATCTTTTTTGTTTTTATTTCCATTTCTATAGGCGCTATTTTTTCAGCTACATCCTATGGGATTTATTTATCCACAAAAATTAACGGAGAGGATGTTTTTATTCTTTCAAGAAAGTGGTTTAGCGAAGAATTAAGCTCTGGTGTTATTTTCATTTTTTTATTTCTAAAAGCGACACAAAACATAAAAACCCTCCTTAATATATCAAAACATTCAATTAAAAAAACATTCAAAAACCCATCACTTATACTCTACCCTCTCATTATTATTTTTTGCTCAAAATCGTTAAACATCACGCTAAGTGTACTAGCCATATTACCATTAATTTACCTTTCTTTATTTCATTCATTTAACAGGATTGTTTTAATGTGCTCTGCAACGGGAATTGCACTAAACTATATTTATATAAACAAATTAATAGATGCTCAAGAAACAATAGAAAAAAAATATTTATTCGAATTATCTTATTTATTTCAAGTCAACACCTCAGTGATTATCATCACCGTCCTTATCGCATCTTTCTTTATTAATAAAAACAGGAAAAATATAAAAAGAATAGAATTAGCCAGTAACCATGATGCACTAACGGGTATGCTGAATAGACGTTCGCTCAATCAGCACATGATGAATATCATAAATTCCACACGTGATGGAGAGAATAAAATCATGTCTCTGTTTGTTCTTGATATTGACCACTTTAAAGAAATCAATGATACCTATGGTCATGCTATAGGCGACAATGTCATTAAAGAGTTTTCCGCAACCCTAAAGAAATATACCCGACCTCAAGACTTGTTATGTCGATGGGGAGGCGAAGAGTTTTTAATAATCATTCAGGGTCTCTCCGTCCATGAATGTTTAGATATAGCAGAGAGAATTCGGTCAATTATAGAAGGTTCCTCATTAGCGATCTCAGAGGGTCATGTTGTTCGATGTACAACCAGTATAGGAGTCAGTTTTTTTCACCTGAATAGAATTGAGGATTTTCATGACGCGTTTCAAGAAGCCGATGAATTATTGTACATCGCAAAAGAACAAGGACGTAATCGCGTAAATTCGGTACAAAACAAATATCATAATGGTTGCATCCATTTAAAATAATCTTTTTAAAGACTGGCTCGATATTAGCGGAGCTAACCCACAGATGAAAACAAAAATCGACGGTAGAGAACTTGCTATGCAAACACCAAAGAAGTGGCTGATTCTGGCCATTGTTTCCAGCGCACTGTTTCTGATTGTTATCGACATGACCGTGCTGTACACCGCGCTTCCAACACTGACTCATGATTTGCACGCTTCGGCATCAGATAAGCTGTGGATCGTTAATATTTATGCGCTGGTCGCTTCTGGCTTGCTGCTGGGAATGGGCACGCTGGGCGATAAGCTGGGTCACAAGCCACTGTTTATTGCGGGGTTAGTGATTTTTGGTACGGCCTCCCTGTTTGCCGCTTATTCGCCAGCGCCAGATATCCTCATCGCCGCGCGGGCGCTGTTGGCCGTCGGTGCAGCCATGATGATGCCAGCAACGCTCTCCATTATTCGTCTAACGTTTATTGACGAGAAGGAGCGCGCGCTGGCAATTGGTATCTGGGCAGCGGTAGCATCGGGTGGGGCAGCATTTGGCCCGGTGATGGGGGGAATACTGCTGGAATATTTCTGGTGGGGGTCTGTTTTCCTCATCAATGTGCCCGTTGTTCTGCTCGCGCTGATCATGGGAATGGCGGTGATTCCTCATCGGCCGGGTAACGCTTCACAACGCTGGGATATCGTTGGCTCCCTCTTAATCATGGTAGGTTTGATTGGTGCCACCTATGCCATAAAAGAGCTGGGCAAGCGGGCTCCATCCTATCAAGATGCGCTGATTGCCTTGATTATCGGCGTCGTTTTCACAACACTTTTTATCCTCCGGCAGAGAAATAGCACACATCCTTTAGTCGACTTTACCCTGTTCCGTCTCCGCCCTTTCAGCGCTGCCGTGGCGTCGGCCATCGTGGCCGCAGCGGCGTTGATCGGTATGGAGCTTGCTTTCACGCAGCGATTGCAGCTGGTCGTCGGCCTGTCTCCGCTACAGGCAGGATTGTTTATTTTACCGCTGTCGCTGGCATCCTTTATCTCCGGCCCGTTGACGGGAAAGATATTGCCGCGCGTGAATAGTGGGACAATGCTAGCCGCTGGCCTGCTGGTTTCAGGCCTGGGCATGGGAAGCTACCTGCTATTGCACAATGCGCCCATCGTCATACAAATTATCAGCCTGATAGTGATTGGGGCGGGCGTAGGTTCAACGATGACCGCCGCATCCAGCACGATTATGCAGGTTGCGCCGGCTGAAAAAGCGGGTATGGCAGCGTCAATCGAAGAAGTGTCCTATGAATTGGGCGGCGCGACGGGCGTGACGCTGATGGGCAGTTTGCTGTCTTTCGCTTATTCCGCATCATTTATGTTGCCCGTTGGATTTTCCGCACCGGACACCGCCTATGACAGTCTGGACGAGGCGTTGATCTTTGCTGAATCTTTGCCGGAAAATATGCGACGTATCCTCACCACACAGGCGCATTCCGCCTTTGACTCTGGATTTTCAGCAGTGCTGGCAACCGCAACGCTGATCCTATTGCTGACCTCCGCCTTCGTCTGGACGACGCGCCATAATAAACAGCGGCGTAATCAGGCCGCTGATGCATAGCACCACCAACGATCAAGTTAAAGTGAATAAAAAACGCCGTTCAGTAACAAACGGCGTTAATGATTTAGCAACGTACTACATCGCAACTCAGTAGGTTTCTTTACCGTATTGCAGTGAACGAGGCCCATACAGCATACCGCGTGCATGACCCGCGGCCAGCAGGCGCGCGCTAGTCACACCGGCAACATCATGGCCTTTGTCGGAGATCGTGTCCGCGATTTGGTTCACCGCAGCCTGCACCAGAATACCAATGATGCCACCGTTAGAGTTTGACTGCTGCTCGTTGCTGGAAGCCGTCGCACTGCCGCTCCACAACAGTTTGCCCGTACGCAGATCAACCAGACGAGCATCGGCGGAAACGCGGGTTTCACTGTTAATCACCGTGTATGACGTACCGTACTCTTTCACATCCAGATACAGCGCGGCGTCAGCCCCAAAGATTTGGCGCAGCTTCGCCGTGCTCAGCGCATGGATATCCGATGCGGTAGACAAACCATTCTGTTTGAACGTTTCATCCACTACCGCAACAGGCAAGACGTAATAACCTGATTCGGCCAACGGATAAGTAACTTGTGAGAGCAGGCTATAGCTTGCTTTCACATCAGGTGAATGGTTAACCGGCGGCAACACCAGAATCGACTTCGGTTTGCTCTCTTTGAATGCCGTGTAGTCGTAAGGAACGGGTTTAGCGCAGCCGGTCAGCACCAGCGCAAAAACCAGACCACATAATCCTAAGAAACGATTCATTTAATATTTCCTTTATTTTTACTCAACAGGAAGTCCATGAAAGATGCCGATTCTGGGAATTGCGCTTTTTCTGTTTCAAACTGCTGGCGAGCTTCACTATCACGACCCGTATTGGCGTACAGCAAGCCAAGTTGAGCATGGAGCCCCGGTGGTACAGGTTTATTGGCGGCTTTCGCTTTTTCGAGCGATGTGTTCAAAGCCAGAATCTGCTGCTCTGGCCCAACTTTATCTTGTTGATAATAATCATAAAGCGCTGGCTGATAGCTGTCCCAGCTATAAATCGTTTTCGGTTGAGATGCGCAACCCGCCAGTGCCGTCGCCGCAAGCAGCAGGATTATTTTCTTATGAGATAACATGGTGATATTCCTATTCCATTAGTTCGCAGGACGCCAGGCGCCGCTTTCAATTCCCGCTACCAGGTTATTGACGGCTTCACGGATAGCCAAATCCAGCACCTTGCCGTTCAACGTAGAGTCATAGCTGGCCGTCCCGCCGAAACCGATAATTTCACGGTTGGACAGCGTGTACTCTCCGGCACCCTGTACGGAATAGACCACCTCAGAGGTTTGTACATTCACCACGTTCAGCGTGGTTTTGGCATAGGCGACCTGGGTTTTACCGCGGCCAAGAATGCCCCATAGCTGGTGGTCGCCGACTTCTTTACGGCCAAACTCGGTCACATCCCCTGTAATGACATAGTTTGCGCCCTTCAGCGTCTGCGTTTGGCCTTTAATGCCCGCTTCTGCTTTCAGCTCTTCCATGTTGGTGCGATCCAACACATTAAAGCGACCGCTCTGCTGAAGATGGCTGACAAGAATGGTTTTAGATTGATTACCTAAGCGGTCAACGCCATCAGAGAAAATCCCGTTCATGTAGTTGGAACGGTTTTCAAACTTTCCGACTGAAATCGGGCTGCGAACCCCCTGGTAAGGCGTACTGTAAGACGTCACTTTTGGCGCCTCCACAGTACGAGAAGATTCTGAAGCACATCCGCTCAGTAACACAGCGGATATGAATACAGAATACAGAACGATTTTTTTATTCATAGCACAATCCCTTAACATTAAATTAACACAAACAAAATGCTGTTATTGATTAATAATGAAAATGCCGAAAACACTATTTAGCCGCCTTAGGGTTTAAGCGCACTTAAATAGCGACAAGCATTATGAGGAACATAAGGAAAAGTAACTAGTTGTTTCACGATAAAATTAATGAAAATAATAAAAGCAGAATCGTCGCTTGCCACCACCAAAAACCACACCAAAAACAAGGTGATACGCAACCAACTCATTACTTTTACACAACATCGTAACCCAATGAAAAAATTCAATAATCACATTAAAAGCCTGCATAGAATTTAACATTACACTACCTTACCTGCGCTATATCAAGGTCACCGCACGATTCAGCGATTAGGATGAAAACAGCGGATCGTGCTGGCTCAGGGGGAAGGTAATGAATCGATTTGTGATTGCCAGTGTTCAAGACTGTATGGGATGCCGTGCATGTGAAATTGCCTGTGTGATTTCACACAATGACGAACGGTATCCCGATAGCGATGCCGTCTTTCAGCCCAGAATCAAGGCATTTAATACACCGAAACTGCGAGCTGCCGTGACATGCCGCCACTGTGAAGAGGCCCCCTGCGCCAGCGTGTGTCCAACGCAGGCATTGATCAGAAAAGACAATAGCATTCAGCTCATTCAGGAAAAGTGCATCGGCTGTAAAAGTTGTGTACTGGCTTGTCCATTCGGCGCGATCTCCATGATCACAAACCCGACAGATAATCGCACCGTCGCGCATAAATGCGATCTCTGCGCCGAACGTTCTCAAGGGCAAGCCTGTGTCGAAGCCTGTCCGACTCAGGCACTGCAATTGTTTAGTGAGCAATCATTAGCGGCTCATCGTCAGGAAAAGCAGCAAATGACGGCGCTGCGCTCTTCAGCCTACGGGCAACATGAAACACCGCAACGGAAAAAAATCACGTCCAATCCTCTCAGCAAAAGAAAAAACTGGCCGCGTCGGGACGCGGAGAAAAAACCGCTGTCGCACAGAAAATCGACCTTTGATGAAATCTATTACGGCTTCACGCCCCGGCAGACTGAAGATCAGGCAGGCCGCTGCCTCTCCTGCGGAAAACGTGCGATTTGCGAGTGGACCTGTCCACTGCATAACAATATCCCTGAACTTCTGAATCTGGCGAAACAGGGACGCATCCTTGAAGCCGTAGAACTGTCGCACAAAACCAGCAGTCTGCCGGAAATCTGCGGCCGGGTGTGCCCTCAGGATCGGCTCTGTGAAGGGGCCTGCACGCTGGGTCAGGAGTATGGTGCCATCACCATCGGTAACGTTGAACGCTACATCACCGATACCGCGATGGAAATGGGCTGGTCACCCGACATGACGCACATCGCGTCCAGCGGAAAACGCGCGGCGATCGTCGGCGCAGGCCCCGCCGGACTGGCCTGTGCCGATGTCCTGGCGCGCAACGGCGTACAGGCCGTCGTATTCGATCGCCACCCGGAAATCGGCGGCCTGCTCACGTTCGGCATTCCGCCGTTCAAGCTGGATAAACGCGTTCTGGCCCGCCGCCGTGAAGTCTTTAGCGCCATGGGCATTGAGTTTCAATTGAATACCGAAGTGGGGAAAGATATTTCCCTGTCTCAGCTTCTGGAGGATTACGATACGGTCTTCCTCGGCGTCGGCACTTACCGTTCCATGAAGGCCGGCATTGAAAATGAAACGGCCCCCGGCGTCTTTGATGCGCTGCCTTTCCTTATCGCCAATACCAAACACGTTATGGGACTACCAGAGCGTGACGATGAACCTTACATCTCAATGGCAGGGAAACGGGTGGTGGTGCTCGGCGGCGGCGATACCGCAATGGACTGTCTGCGAACCTCCATTCGACAAGGCGCCCTTTCTGTAACCTGTGCGTATCGCCGTGATGAAGCCAATATGCCCGGCTCGAAAAAAGAGGTGAAAAATTCCCGCGAAGAAGGCGTGACGTTCATGTTTAACGTTCAGCCACAGCAGGTTTGCCTCAACGAACACGGTGAAGTTTGCGGTATTCGTCTGGTTCGCACCGAACTGGGTGAACCTGACGCCAGTGGACGCCGCCGCCCGCGCCCCATACCCGGATCGGCATTCGTGCAGCCGGCGGAAGCCATTATCACCGCCTTCGGCTTTCAGGCGCACCCTATGCCGTGGCTGGATGAAGCCGAGGTCGGTCTGGATCGTCGGGGGTACATCACGGCCCCCCGTAATAGCCAGATACCTTGCCAGACCCGTCATCCGCGTATTTTTGCGGGCGGCGATGCCGTGCGCGGCGCCGATCTGGTTGTGACCGCCATTGCCGACGGGCGTCAAGCCGCATTGGGAATGCTGACGACGATGGGGATGACCGCGAGAGCAGACGCCATGCCGGCACAGCCAGAGCACAACAAAATGAACGCCATCTGCGAGGAGCGCCGCTCATGAATCAATTTGTTATTGCCGAGGCCGAAAAATGCATCGGCTGCCGAACCTGTGAAATTGCCTGCGCGGTAGCCCACAGCGGTGGTCAAAGCGCGCAACTGCGCCCTTCTCACTTCTTTCCTCGCCTGAAAGTGATAAAAACCGCCAGCATCAGCGTTCCCGTGCTTTGCCGCCAGTGTGAAAACGCACCTTGCGCCAGTGTGTGTCCCAATGACGCATTGGTACGCGATCGGGATAGCATTCAGGCCATTCAGTCCCGCTGTATTGGCTGCAAAAGCTGCGTCATCGCCTGCCCTTTTGGCGCCATCAACGTCGTGCTCCCCACCAGTGACGACGAACAAGTACACCTCGTGCAGAGCGAGATCCACAAATGCGACCTTTGCGTGGACGTCGCCGCCGATCCTTCTTGCATCAACGTGTGTCCAACCTCAGCGCTGCGGCTGGTGACGACAGCGGATCTACACAGACAAACGCAGGAAAAGCAGCAACGTTCAGCGCAGAGCTGGACTCATCAGTAAAGCAGGGAAGTACGCCACGAAAATGTGATACTGATACGTTTGTCGCATCTAATTAATAATTTTCGCCGATTTATTCATCGATTTTTCTTTAGATCGCATATTAGTCTGATAATATGCATCTGTAATATCTGATAGATTCCTATCGAGGCACGACCCCTTAAAATACTTTGCGCGGTGAAACGAAAACGTTATCGTTTTGAACACCTCAAGATGCTCTCCTGCGTGTGCCGCGTAACAGCGCCAACGCACATACGGCTTGAGGTATATCGGACCTACACTATTTTATCGCCATCATGGAGTGAACAATGACCTGCCATTTTGTCAGGTGGACAAGCACGGAAACGCTTCCTGACTTACAAAGACTGCCAGACAGGCTTATCGCATCAACGCAACATTTTTCAGCCAAACGCCGTGAGCGTTATCTGAAAAGCCGCGTGCTGCTGGCGGAAATGATGTTCTATTTTTTCGGCTATCCGCTATTACCCACGCTATTGATGTCCCCTGAAGGGCGTCCTTATTTTGCCGACCCCAACCTGCCCAATTTCAGCATCGGCTATGCCGGCAATACCATCGCCATCCTTCTGAGCGAAGAAGGAAAGGTGGGAATGGATATCGAAATCGTTCATGTCAGGCCAACGAATCAGGTCGTTCCACAGATGCAGGCACAGACGCAGGCGGAACAGGCGTGGATTAACGCTCAGCGCGATCCGCTGGAAGCCTCAACGCAGCTATGCACGATCCGTCAGTCACTGATGAAAATCCCCGGCGTGAATAATTATCGGCCTGAGAGCCTGAAGCTCCACCCGGCCTCTGGCAGGCTGCGTTCAAGCAGCATTCCCGCCGTTGAAGTGATGAGCGACGTCGATGATTATCTGGCATGGGCCTGCGCCCACGTCCCCACGCTTAATCGATTGATGGTGTGGAAATACACCTCGGCAGCGGGAATGAAAAAAGCGGGAGAAATCGTCCAACAGCAGCGCCAGTCTGTACGCTATATGAAATTAACCAGCCACACGATAGAAAAAGCCACCTCTACCGCTTCACAGTAGCCAGCCGCCGCATAGCAGGCTGAGGCTCCGGGAAAGCCCCGGAGCCACGCGCAAATTAATGCGCGTCGATAAACACAATTTTCAGCAGGAACAGCAGCGCAACCACCACGACGCAAGGGCTGATCTCACGCCAGCGCCCTGTCGCCAATTTCATGACGCAGTAAGAAATGAACCCCAGCGCAATCCCTTCGGTAATTGAGAAGCTGAACGGCATCATCACGGCGGTAATAAAGGCCGGAACGGCCTCCGTCAAATCATCCCACTTCACGCGCGCCAGGCTGGACGTCATCAATACGCCCACGTAAATCAAGGCGCCGGCAGCCGCATACGCCGGCACCATCCCTGCCAGCGGCGACAAGAAGATCACCAGCAGGAATAGCAGCCCCACGACCACGGCGGTCAGCCCCGTGCGGCCACCAACGGATACGCCGGAAGAGCTTTCAATATACGCGGTGACAGATGACGTTCCGAGAAACGATCCGGCGACCGAACTGACGCTATCCACATACAGCGCCTGCTTCATCCGTGGGAACTTACCGCGGGCATCCACCAACCCCGCCTTATCCGTCACACCGATCAGCGTGCCGGACGAATCAAACAGGTTAACCAGCATGAAGGAGAAGATAATCCCCGACATCCCGAGGTTAAGCGCCCCGGCCAGATCAACCTGACCGACGACCGATGTAACGCTCGGCGGCATCGAAAACACGCCGGAAAACGTCACATCCCCCAACAGCAGACCAATTGACGTCGTCACGACGATGGAGATCAGTACCGCGGCATGAATATTGCGTGAAGCCAACGCCACAATAATAAAAAAACCCAGCGCCCCTAACAGAACGCTATGTGAGGTCAGGTTGCCAATCGTCACCAGCGTCTCAGGGTTGGGAACGATAATGCCGGCGTTTTTCAGGCCCATCATGGCAATAAACAACCCGATGCCGCTCGCGATCCCTAAACGCAGGCTAAGCGGGATATTGGCTATCATCCAGTAGCGAATCTGGAACAGCGTCAGCAAAAGGAAACCGATTGCGCCCCAGAAAATCGCCCCCATCGCAACCTGCCATGGCAGCCCCATCGCCCCCACAACCACAAAGGCGAAAAACGCATTCAGCCCCATTGCAGGCGCCAGCGCCACAGGCAAGTTAGCCAGCAGCCCCATTAAAATACTGCCGAATGCCGCAATCAGACAGGTGGTCACAAAGACCGCTTTGGTATCCATCCCCGCCGCGCCCAGAATCTGCGGGTTAACAAAAACAATGTAGACCATGGTTAAAAACGTCGTGAAACCGGCAATCGTTTCCGTACGCGCTGTCGTGCCGTGTTGTTTCAGTTTAAACACGCGCTCCAGCAAGCCCTGCTCGGCAGCAAGACCGGGTTGTGATTTATTCATGAGTACCAATCCAAAGAAGGAAATAACTGTCGTCGGGTATCCTATAACAAAACCATACGTTTTTACGTTCCACCCGCATTTTTTTTCAGCCCATCAGCAAAACCGATGCGTTTTATGGGGCTGACATCGCCAAACGGATAAATCAACCCATTGAAATGACGTGATTTCAGGAAAAATCGTTCCAAAACGGCTTTATAGGTCGCAATATCAGGTCAGTTGGTTAAAGTAGGGCTTCATCTCGTTTCGAACGTGTAGGAATTGAGATACCGGAGCGACGACGGTGCAAGGCGTCCCTGTGGCAACTTCATCATCCGGTTTCCCCGCAAGGGGATTTAAGTGACGAGTATTACGATTTCATCTTTTTTTATTCCATCAATAAGGATTGGTCATGCCCCGTATCGAATGCGTCTTCTTCGACTGTGACGGCACGCTGGTTGATAGCGAAGTGCTGTGTTGCCAGGCTTATGTGAATATCTTCATCCCGTATGGCGTGAAGTTATCGCTGGAAGAGGTGATAAAAACGTATAAGGGCGTGAAGCTGTACGAGATCATTACGCGCATCAGCCAGCAGCACGGTTTAAGCGTATCGGTAGAAGAGGCGGAGCGCCATTTCCGGCAAGAGGTGAAACACCTTTTCGATGCGTTCCTGCAACCTATCGCTGGCGCACGCGAGTTAGTGCAATCCATCACCGTCCCGATGGCCGTGGTATCCAATGGCCCGGTTAGCAAAATGCAGCACTCGCTTGGCCTGACGCACATGCTCGATCTGTTTGGCGACCACCTCTACAGCGGCTACGACCTGAAAAAGTGGAAGCCCGATCCGGCGGTGCTGTATCACGCCGCCGAGCAGTTACAACTCCCCATTGAGCGCTGCATTCTGGTTGAAGACTCCGCCGCAGGCGTACAGGCGGGCATCGCGGCGGGCATTCCGGTGTTCTACTATTGCGCCGATCCCCACAACCAGCCTATCCATCACCCGCTGGTCACGATGTTCGACGACATGCGCGAACTGCCGCAAATCTGGCGCGAAAAAGGCTGGAATATCACCGCGCAGTAGCACATCCAAAGAGGGCCAGCCTCAGGCTGGCTTATTGCGCTGCCACAGAAAACGGCGCTTCGGCTGTTTTTCCTGCTGGCTGAAACGCGCGTTAACCCGGTTAGCCAGCAGTTCCAGCGACAGGCAAAACACAAAGTAGACCAGTGCGACAAACAGGAAAACCTCCATCGGGTAAACCATGCTGCGGTTATTGACCTGCGTGGCGAGAAACGTCAACTCGCCGACCCCGACAATGTAGGCCAGCGAGGTATCTTTAATCAGGGAAATCCACTGGTTAATGAAGGAAGGCACCATCATTCGCAGCGCCTGCGGCAGAACAATTTGCCACAATACCTGCCAGCGGCTTAGCCCGAGCGAGAGTCCCGCCTGCCACTGACCACGCCCGATCGCGACAATACCGGCCTTTACGCCGTGCGCCAGATACGCCGAAGCGATCAGCGCCAATGCACAGACGACGGTGGTAATTTCAGGAATATCGACGCCAAATACGATCGGCAGCAGGAAGTAAGTCCAGAAAATCAGCATGATGACAGGGATCGCGCGAAAGAACCCCAGCACCATCGCCAACAGTGCGCTCCACCCGCCTCGGGACATCGCCAGCGCCACGCCCAGGATTGTGCCCAGTACGGCAGAGGCGATGCCCGCCAGCAGGCTCATCACCAGCGTCAGCGCCGCGCCGCCCAGCGGACCATCAGGAAAGGTGCCCCACATTAAATAGCTGATGTTGTCGGTGATAACGGTAAAATCCATTTCAGTGCCTCTCCGCCAGACGACGCTGCTGACGCCACATACCCCAGCCTTCCATCACGGCAATAATCGCAATATACAGCGCCGTCGCGACGCCAAACGCCTGAAAGGTACGCAAGGTTTCCGTCTCTACCTGACGCGAAGCGTAAGACAACTCAGCAACGCCGATCGCCATCGTCAGCGATGAATTCTTCACGACATTCATGTACTGCCCGAGCAGCGGCGGCAGTGAGATTCTCAACGCCTGCGGCAACACGACATAGCGCATAGCCTGCCAGTCCGTGAGTCCCAGCGCGTGCGCCGCGTACTTTTGCCCGCGCGCCACACCGCGAATACCGGCGCGGATCTCCTCTGCAATAAAGGCGCTGGAGTAGAGCGTCAGCCCCGCTAACCCGGCCAGAAACTCAAAGGACGGCCACGCCACGGTCAGGCCGAACAGGGACGCCGCATGAGGCATATTCAGCCACTGCATCATCCCGGCGGGAAAAAGCTGCCCGGCGCCGAAATACCAGAAAAACAGCTGCACCAGCAGCGGCGTATTGCGAAACAGCGAGCTGTAGGCCACGATGGCGCCGCGCAGCACCGGCATCCGGCTATCTCTGGCGGCCGCCAGAATAAAACCCAACGCCGTCGCCAGCACGATCGTACAAAAGGAAATCCCCAGCGTGATCAGAAAACCCTGCCACAGCCAGGTGAGATACTGAGGAGCCAACAGCCACGACTCAAGCGATTGCAGCACCGAATCCATGCGCTTAATTTCTCTTTGTCATTATCACGAGAGATATCCTACAGAATAAAAAGGCCCCCTGCGAGACAGAGGGCGAGGATCATCGCATCGAACGCGTCTGAGATCAGGATTTAGGCTGCTGGTCCAGCGGGGCAAAAGTAAAGTCACCGCGCGGTTGCGCAGACTTGGTGCTCGGCCCAAACCAGCGATCGTAAATCACCTTCGCTTCACCCTGTTTTTCCAGGTCAATCAGCGTGTCGTTAATTTTCGCCGTCAGCCGTTCTTCCCCTTTGGGGATCCCGATGCCCTGATACTCTTTCGTGATACTAAAGGGAGAGATTTCAAACTCCGCCTTCTGCGCATCAGGCACGTTAGCCAGCAGGCCGACCAGCTTGGCATCATCCTGGGTAATCGCCTGAACGTTACCGTTACGCAGCGCGGCAAAGGCCAGCGGCGTATCGTCATAGGAAATCACTTTGGCTGTCGGGTAATGTTCGCGCAGCGTGATTTCCTGCACGGTGCCTTTATCCGCGCCAATGCGCAGCGTCTTGATGTCTTCCGGCGTTTTCAGCACGCCTTTGCGGGCGATAAATTTCTGTCCGGTAGCGAAGTAAGGAATACTAAAATTCACCTGTTTGGCGCGCTCATCGGTAATAGTGAAGTTCGCGGCGATCAGATCGACTTTCTGCGAGCTTAACAGCGGAATGCGGTTAGCCGGGTTAGTCGCGCGCAGCTCCACCTTCACCCCCAGCGCCTTACCAATCGCCTCGGCGATATCCACGTCATAACCCACCAGCTTTTTGCTTTGCGGATCAACATAGCCAAACGGCGGATTACTGTCGAAGACGGCAATTTTCACCGCGCCCGCTTTCTGAATATCGTCCAGCTTATCAGCCTGCGCCACGCCAGAAACGGAGGCCAATGTAGCCAATAAAGCCGCTGCCAAAACACGCTTTTTCATTCCCTGCCCCTTGATTATTACTGTATTAATTGCAGGCTATCAGCAGGTCGAAAACGCGGGAAATAACATAAACAGCTATAATATAACCTTAGGTTACTTAGGTGTTTTGGCAGATTATTCTGCTGAAAAGGGGTTTTTAAGCAGATGGAAGACGGTAATCTGACGTATCTGAGGGGAGCCCGGCGGGACTTCTGGCTGCCGGGCTGAGTACGTTACACAAAAGTCTTAACCAACTCGACGATACTGCGCGCATCAAATCCATGATGCTGACGCAGGTAAGCCCGATCGGACGCCACGGCATATTCACCATCCGGGATCCCTAGCCGTTTCAGCCTGATCGCCGCGGCGGATTCCGCCAACACCTCCGCCACCAGGCTACCTAAACCGCCATTCACGTTATGTTCTTCAACAGAGATGACAGTATGGCAATCACGCATCGCCGCCAGTAAAGCGTTCGTATCACAGGGACGCAGCGACGGCACACCGATCGCCTTCACCCGTATGCCGCTATCCGCTAACATCGCCGCCGCGTCAACGATTTCATGCACGGTCGATCCCGTTGCCACCAGCGCGATATCGCGACCTTCGCGCAATGTGACGACGGCGCCCGGCGTGAAGCGGTAATTTTCGTCATACAGTTCCGGTAATGCTTTACCATCCATCCGGATATAAACCGGGCCGGTATGCGCTAACGCATAGTCGATAATCTGGCGGCATTCGCGCGGCGACGAAGGGGCAAAAATCTGAATATTGCCGAACCCACGCATCACCGCAAGATCGTCAATAGAATGATGCGTGCTCGCCAGCGGACCGTAGCTGGCCCCGGCATTCAGCCCAAAGAGCTTCACATTGACATTGTTGTAACAGATATCCACTTTAATCTGTTCGTTCGACCGGGAAATCAGGAATGGCGCGGCGTTACAGGTTACCGCGACTTTTCCGCCCAGCGCTAACCCAGCGGCAGTTCCCACCAGAGATTGCTCGGCAATCCCCACATTAACCAGACGTTCGGGGAATTTCTGCACAAAAGGCGAAATTTTTGCCGTCGAGGTCGAGTCCGCCACAACCGGCACCAGATCGATACCGCGCTCGACGGCATCAATAAACGCCTGCACCATGACATTGGCCAGATGTTCCGCATTACTCATCTTTTAGTTCCTCCAGAGCCAGCTCGACCTCATCGCCTTTCGGTACCCGATGGTGCCATTCCGGACGCCCTTGTATAAAGGAAATACCGGCGCCTTTGGTGGTATTCGCGATAACGACATTCGGCTTTCCTTCCTGCTTCAGCCCTTCAATCGTCGCCACCACCGAAGCCATATCGTTCCCCTGGCACTCCGTCACCGTCAGGCCAAACGCTCGCCACTTGTCGGCCAGCGGATCGGTATTCATGATGTCACGGGTAGCGCCGGCCAGTTGCAGGTTGTTTTTGTCGTTGATAATAATCAGGTTATCAAGGCCATAATGGGCGGCGGCCAGAGCGGCCTCCCAATTACTGCCTTCCGCCAGCTCGCCATCCCCCGTGATCAGAAAAACCCGACGACGGCTATTATCGCGTTTTGCGGCGAGCGCAATCCCTACCGCGACAGGTAAACCGTGGCCGAGCGCCCCGGTATTCAACTCAATACCGGGCGTTTTTTGCCGTACTGGGTGGCCGGGAAGATGGGAATCAGGGTGCTGATAGGTCGCTAACCAATCCACGGGGAAAAAGCCGGCCTCCGCCAATACGCAGTAATAACACCCCACCGCATGTCCTTTTGACTGGATATAGATATCGCGCGCGTTATCATCAATGCGATCGGGCGCGACGTTCAAAATCCGAAAGTACAGCGCAGTAAGCAGTTCAACCTGAGAGAGATCGGCGCCGGTGTGGCCTCCCGCCGGACTGTTGGCGTTCATCCTGATAATATGCCGACGCACGGCACGCGCTTTGCGCTCCAGCGCGGCAATATCGTAATTATAGGGATTCATTTAATACCTCTGGATTTAATTTCAATATTGAATATTTATTCCTTAAGGGACTAAAAAATCTGATACTCTCATACAACACGCAACAGTTAGGATGCCAATGCAACGTGTTCAGATACATTTTGCCTCCTTATCATCAGGTATACCGACACCCGGTGAACTTTTCAGTTGAACTGAAATGCAATTGAATATATATTCATATGTGATTCTTTATTCAATTATTTGCCAATCCGGGGATTTTGTCTACAGCAGAATTGCAGAATCGATGAAAATTTGAGCCATATCACACTTAATGGCGTTTTTTTTTCGCGTATCCTGAGTCGCTCTCACATAATGGCGGCAGGTAACTCTTCTTTGGGGATCTACATGGCTAAACAGGACGAACAACGGCTACTGGTAAAAATTGCAACGCTTTACTACCTTGAGGGACGCAAACAGTCAGATATCGCTCAGCTTCTCTCGCTCTCTCAGTCATTTGTCTCCAGAGCAATTACCCGTTGTCAGAAAGAAGGTGTGGTAAAAATCAGCGTGGTGCAGCCTTCCAACATTTTCCTCAATCTGGAAAAAGGCATTGAAGACCGTTTCGGCATCAAACAAGCCATCGTCGTCGATACGGAAGACGATGCCTCAGACCATACTATCAAACGCGCCATCGGCTCCGCCGCCGCGCACTATCTGGAAACCCGCCTGCGGCCGAAAGATCTCGTCGGGGTTTCCTCGTGGAGCTCAACCATTCGCGCCATGGTTGATGAAGTCCATACGCAGAACCTGAAGGCGAGCGGCGTGATCCAACTGCTTGGCGGCGTCGGCCCTAACGGCAACGTACAGGCCACCATCCTGACCCAGACGCTGGCGAAACAGCTCAACTGCGATGCATGGCTTCTTCCCTCACAGAGCATTGAAGGGTCGATGGAAGAGAAAAACCGGCTACTCGCCAGTAAAGATGTTGCCGACGTCATTGCCCGCTTCGATGACATGGATATCGCCATTGTCGGCATCGGTATTCTTGAGCCGTCACAGCTACTCAAAACATCCGGAAACTATTACCACGAAGACATGCTTCAGGTGCTGGCAGAGCGTGGCGCGGTGGGGGATATTTGCCTCCACTATTATGACAAACAGGGCAAAGCCGTATTGCGGGACGATGAAGATCCGGTGATCGGAATGGAACTTGATAAAGTCAAAAATTGCCAAAATGTGGTCGCACTGGCTGGTGGAACCGAGAAAGTCGCCGCCATCAAAGGCGCCCTGAACGGCGGCTACATTGATGTTTTAATCACCGATTACCCCACAGCCAGGGGACTGATGGAAGACTAAGCCAACCGTCAGGTTCAGCGTCCCCCGCCTTTTTACTGTGTCATACCCCTAAAGGCGGGAAAATAAAATCCTTAATATTCATTAATATAGAACATCCCTTCAGCCTGACGATTTTTCCTCATACGCTTTTCCTCTTTGCAGATAAATGTGATTACCAGCACAAATGAAGCTTTTGCCAGTGGCTTGGCTGAAGGATTCTGGCTAAGGTATAAAATATATAATCAATACAGAATATATATTCATTAGTGACAAAAATGATAACAGAATGTCGCACAAGATCCTGACTGGAATGTGATAGGGCACCAGGGAAGCACTATTCGACGCCGGGATGATAGATGTGACTCAGGAGTACAGCCATGCTCAATACCAATAATAACGTTATCATCGCTCTCGACGAGGGGACAACCAACGCCAAAGCCGTGGCGTTGGACGGACAGGGGAACGTCATCGCCAAATTTTCTCAGCCGTTAACCATTCAGACGCCGCGCGAAGGCTGGGTGGAACAATCGGGAGAAATGCTGGTTTCCGCCTCCTTAAACGTCATCTCACAGGCGATTGCCCATGTCGGCGCGAACAACGTTGCCGGGCTGGCCATCAGCAACCAGCGTGAAACGGCAATTGGCTGGTACCGCCATACGGGAAAACCCCTGAACGCCGCCATCACCTGGCAATGCAGTCGTAGCGCGGATTTTTGCGAATCACTGCGTCACAATCGCCTCGAAGAAAAAATAAAAACGATCACCGGGCTTCCCGTCGCGCCGCTATTTTCAGCCTCGAAGATGCGCTGGCTGCTGGAATCCATCCCCCAGGGTCTGCAACTCGCACAGCAGGGTGAAATCTGCCTTGGAACCATCGATAGCTGGCTGCTGTGGAATCTCACGGGCGGCGAACAGTTTGCCTGCGACTACTCTAACGCCGCACGCACCCAACTGCTTAATTTGCACAACGGGCAGTGGGATGACGAGATGCTAAATATTTTTCATCTGCCGCGTATTGCGCTGCCGACGATAAAACCCTCCAGCGGCCTGTTCGGTTATACCCGCGGCCTGCCCCTTATCCCCGATGGTCTGCCGATCCTGTCGATGATTGGCGATTCCCATGCCGCGCTGTTTGGTCATGCCCTGGGCGAACTGGGCCGCGTTAAAGCCACCTACGGCACGGGGTCATCGGTGATGGCGCCTGTACGCACGCCGCAAAGCACCGTTCAGGCGCTGGCGACCACGGTGGCCTGGCATGACGGGCAGCATTTGGTGTACGGGCTGGAAGGCAATATTCCACATACCGGCGACGCCGTCGCATGGATGGTAAACAGCACCGGCCTGAATGACCTGGCCGAACCGGCGCTGGCTGAGCGCTTAAATACCCTGCCCGCATCCGTCGATTCGACGCTGGGCGTCTATTTTGTTCCGGCGTTGACAGGACTCGGCGCACCGTGGTGGGACGATCGGGCCAGAGGGACAATCTGCGGGTTGAGCCGTGGCGTGACGCAGGCACATCTAATCCGCGCCGCGCTGGAATCCATCGCCTACCAGATAACCGATGTTGTTGACGCCATGCGCCAGCATGACGACTTTTCGCTTAACGCACTCATGGTGGATGGCGGACCAACGAAAAACGACTGGCTGATGCAGTTTCAGGCTGACTTGCTCGGCTGCCCGGTCATGCGCAGCAATGTCGCAGAACTGTCAGCCATCGGTGCCGCCCTGCTCGCCCGCAAAGCGCTGGACCACCTCTCGCAGGAGGAACTCAGCGCCTTCAGCGCCCGACACCATACCTTCCAGCCTGACATGGCGCGTCATGAATGTTTGCAGGAAAGATGGCGCGGCTGGCAACAGGCCGTGGAAAGGACCCGATGGCAGCCGCCATCAACGAACCACAGTTGAATCAAGTCATCGCATTTACGTTGTTTCCCCCGTACCCGAAAATAACTAAAGAGAGAACATCGTTATGAAATTACGTCTATCCCTACTGACCTTTGCCGCCATGACCGCGTTTTCCCTGTCCGCTCAGGCGGCGGAAAAAGGCACTATCATGATCCTCGTGAACTCGCTGGATAACCCTTATTATGCCTCCGAAGCGAAAGGGGCCAGCGAAAAAGCGCAGGCGCTCGGATACAAAACCACCATTCTGTCGCATGGCGAAGATGTTAAAAAACAAAATGAGCTGATCGACACGGCGATCGGTAAAAAGGTTCAGGGCATTATTCTCGATAATGCCGACTCGACCGCCAGCGTCGCCGCGGTGAAAAAAGCCAAAGACGCGGGGATCCCGGTGGTCTTGATTAACCGCGAAATTCCCGTTGACGACGTGGCATTAGTCCAAATCACCCACAACAATTTTCAGGCCGGTTCTGAAGTCGCCAACGTATTCGTGGAGAAAATGGGCGAGAAAGGCAAATACGCAGAATTAACCTGTAACCTCGCGGATAATAACTGCGTCACCCGCTCCAAATCATTCCATCAGGTTCTCGATCAATACCCGGAAATGCGTAGCATCGCCAAACAGGATGCGAAAGGCACCCTGATTGACGGCAAACGCATCATGGACAGCATTCTCCAGGCCCACCCGGATGTAAAAGGGGTGATCTGCGGCAATGGCCCGGTCGCGCTGGGCGCGATTGCGGCGCTGAAAGCCGCCAACCGCAACGATGTGATCGTCGTTGGCATTGACGGCAGCAATGATGAACGCGATGCGGTAAAAGCCGGCTCGTTGCAGGCAACCGTAATGCTACAGGCCCAGGCCGTCGCCGCGCAGGGCGTTACCGATTTGGATAACTACCTGCAAAATGGCCAAAAACCCGCCAAACAGCGCGTCATGTTCCGCGGCATCCTGATTGATAAGGATAACGCAGACAAGGTGCAGGATTTCAATATCAAGTCTTGATTTCGTGTTGTCTTGCGCCCCCGCCCCGCCGGGGGCGCAAAGGAGGGGTTATGTATAAGCAAGCATGTCTCATGCTGGCATTTCTCATGCTGGGCGGTTGCCGGATTGTCTCCGAACAAGAGCTGGCCGAACTAAAATCGCCGCCGAATCCACACATGGCAAACATCGCGCAAACCTGGCAAGAAAAACTGGTTCCACAGGTGGTTTCGCTGGCTCGTCCGGCTGACGAACTACTGGCCGCAATAAATACGGCAAAAGACTTTGACGCCGCCTGCGAAACGCTGGGTTACCGTGCTCAGGAAGAAAACCCGTGCATTTTCTTTGTCAACATCAGGGGAAAAATCGACAACATTGATACCTCGTCGCGCAGCGGTAAGCTCACGCTGCAAGACACCAGCGGCAACCGCGTAGTGGTGCAAATCGGGCCGACCCTTCGTGGTACGCAATTACGCGACGGCTACAAAGACACAAGCTACGGCGACTTCAACGATCAGGTTCTTTACGGTGACTACAGCCGGGCCATCAACGATGAAGCGGTCAAGATGATCCAGGCGGCAGACTTAACGGTCGGAAAAAATGTGGAAATTTACGGGGTGTTTTCCGCGTGGGATACGCCAACCACGCTACCCGATATTACCCCCGCGAAGATCGTGCCTTCGGAGGAGAAATAAGATGCCGCAGCAAGATCTCGTTAATGCACCGTCTGCCGAGAGCAATATTATTATTGAAACGCGCAATTTATCCCGCGTTTATCCCGGTGTTACCGCGCTGGACAATGTGAATTACCGAGTCTATCGCAATAAGGTGAATGTCCTGATTGGCGAGAATGGCGCGGGTAAATCAACAATGATGAAAATGCTGGCCGGCGTGGAAACGCCGTCCTCTGGCGAAATCATTCTTGACGGGAAGCCGATCACGTTGAATTCCACGCATCAGGCGGAAAAACACGGCGTCAGCATTATTTTTCAGGAATTGAACTTATTCCCGAATATGAATGTGATGGACAATATTTTTATTGCCAATGAGTTCTTTCAGCACGGCAAGATTAATGAAAAATACCAGTATGCGTTAGCCAAATCCCTGCTTGAGCGTCTTGAACTGGACGTCGATCCCTATACGCCGTTGGAAGAGTTGGGTATCGGCCACCAACAACTGGTCGAAATTGCCCGCGCGTTATCAAAAGATACGCGGGTGCTGATCATGGATGAACCAACCTCCGCGCTCAGCCAGTCGGAGGTAAAAGTGCTGTTCAGCGTCATTGAACAGCTTAAACGCCGCGGCGTCACCATTATTTATATCTCCCATCGTCTGGAAGAGCTGATGGAAATCGGCGACCACATCACCATTTTCCGCGATGGGTGTTTCATCAGTGAACGGCAGGTTAGCGACGCCAGCATACCGTGGATTATCGAGCAAATGGTGGGCGATAAGAAAAAACATTTTGACTATCAGCGTGCGCCTCACGGTGAAACCGTGCTGAATGTCAACGGCCTGACGGCCCTGCACCAGAGCGGCGGCTACAAACTTAACGATGTCACCTTTAGCCTGCGAAAAGGCGAAGTTGTCGGCATTTACGGCCTGCTCGGCGCCGGACGCACCGAGTTATTCAAAGGACTCATCGGGCTGATGCCCTGTCAGCATGGCAGCGTACATTTGAACGGCCAGTGCCTCGACAAAGCGGGCTTCCACGCGCGATTGAAGAAAGGGCTGGCGCTGGTGCCGGAAGACCGCCAGAAAGAAGGCGTCATCCAACTGATGTCGATTCAATCCAATATGACATTGTCCGATCTGAGCCTCAAAGGGTTTCGCCGCGCCTGGAAATGGCTAAACCCGCGCAAGGAACGCACCAGCGTGAAAGACATGGTTCAGCAGTTGGCGATTAAAGTCGGCGACCCCGACCTGCCTATCACCTCACTCAGCGGCGGCAACCAGCAAAAAGTGGTGCTGGGAAAAGCGCTGATGACGCAACCTCAGGTGGTGCTACTCGATGAACCGACGCGGGGAATCGACGTCGGCGCCAAAACCGACGTATACCACCTTATCGGTCGCATGGCGCAACAAGGACTGGCGGTGATGTTCTCCTCATCAGAGCTGGATGAAGTGATGGCGCTGGCGGACCGCATTCTGGTCATGGCCGATGGCCGTATCACTGCGGATTTACCGCGCCAGGCCATCACCCGTGAAAAGCTTATCGCGTCGTCAACCCCTCAAGACTAATCAGGCTGGAACGCATCATGAACCAGAAATATATGATTTATATGACCCTGCTGAAAGCCAGAACGTTTATTGCCCTGTTGCTGGTGATCGCCTTTTTCAGCGTGACGGTACCGAATTTCCTGACACCCTCTAACCTGCTGATTATGACTCAGCATGTCGCCATCACCGGCCTGCTGGCGATAGGTATGACGCTGGTGATTCTGACAGGCGGCATCGACCTGTCGGTCGGCGCCGTGGCGGGGATCTGCGGCATGGTCGCGGGGGCGTTGCTGACCAACGGGCTGCCGCTGTGGGGCGGCAATATTGTCTTTTTCAACGTACTGGAAGTGATCTTCGTTGTTGCAATTTTCGGCATGCTTATCGGTCTGATCAACGGTACGGTAATCACGCGATTCGGCGTCGCGCCGTTTATTTGTACGCTGGGTATGATGTACGTGGCGCGCGGCGTGGCGCTGCTGTTTAACAACGGTAGTACCTACCCTAATCTGAACGGCATGGCGCAATTGGGCAACACCGGTTTCTCTCTGCTCGGCTCCGGTACGCTGCTGGGAATTTACATCCCCATCTGGCTGATGCTGGCGTTCCTGATCGTAGGCTATTGGATCACCAGTAAAACGCCGCTGGGCCGCTATATCTATGCCATCGGCGGGAATGAATCCGCCGCACGTCTGGCCGGCGTCCCCGGCGTAAAAGTAAAAATCTTTGTCTACGCCTTCTCCGGCCTGTGCGCCGCACTGGTTGGGCTGATCGTCGCCTCACAGCTGCAAACCGCCCACCCAATGACCGGCAACATGTTTGAAATGGATGCCATCGGCGCCACGGTACTCGGCGGTACGGCACTGGCGGGCGGACGTGGCCGCGTCTTTGGCTCGATTATCGGGGCGTTTGTCATCGTTTTCCTCGCCGACGGCATGGTCATGATGGGCGTCAGCGATTTCTGGCAGATGGTCATCAAAGGTGTGGTTATCGTCACCGCCGTCGTGATCGATCAGTTCCAACAACGCCTGCAAAATAAAGTCATCCTACTGCGCCGTCATGAAGAGAAACAGGGCCTCGCGCAGCGTACTCAAGCCACACAAGGCTAAGAAAAACATCGCCGGATGCCCGCGGGCCCGGCTTGTTTAAGGAGAACACCATGCAACGAGATTTCCACAATAAAACCATCGTCATTACCGGGGCCTGCCGGGGCATTGGCGCCGGTATCGCTGAACGTTTTGCCAGAGACGGCGCCCGGTTGGTCATGGTTTCTAATGCCGAGCGGGTTCACGAAACGGCAGAACAGCTGCGCCAGCGATATCAGGCCGACATTCTCGCCATACAGGCCGATGTCACCGATGAAAAACAGGTTCAGGCGCTGTACCAGCAGGCGGCGGAGCGCTTCGGCACCATTGATGTCTCCGTTCAAAACGCCGGCATCATCACTATCGACTATTTCGACCGTATGCCCAAAACCGACTTCGAGAAGGTGTTGGCCGTCAATACGACCGGCGTCTGGCTGTGCTGTCGCGAAGCCGCAAAATACATGGTCAAACAACGTCACGGCAGTCTCATCAACACCTCATCCGGGCAGGGACGTCAAGGGTTCATCTATACCCCCCACTACGCAGCCAGCAAAATGGGCGTCATTGGCATCACGCAAAGTTTGTCGCAGGAGCTGGCAGCCTGGAACATCACCGTTAATGCTTTCTGCCCCGGCATTATTGAAAGTGAGATGTGGGATTACAACGATCGCGTCTGGGGACAAATCCTCAGTAACGAACAAAAACGGTATGGCAAAGGTGAACTGATGGCCGAATGGGTACAGGGCATTCCGCTAAAACGCGCGGGTAAACCGCAGGACGTGGCCGGTCTTGTCGCCTTCCTTGCGTCGGATGATGCCCGTTATATCACCGGTCAAACCATCAACGTTGACGGCGGTTTAATCATGTCCTGAAAGGATGGAGAACAGAAAAATGATAACGAAAGATTTTGCTCAAACGTTATTTAGACTCAAGGATCGCGTTGCGTTCGTCACCGGCGCAGGCAGCGGTATCGGCCAGACAATCGCTTATGGTCTGGCGAGCGCGGGCGCCAAAGTGGTGTGCTTCGACTTACGGGAAGATGGCGGCCTTGCGGAAACGGTAAAAAATATCGCTTCCCTAGGTGGCGAAGCCTGTCTGTTTACCGGCGACGTGCGCCAGCTAAGCGAACTGCGCGCGGCGGTGCAGTTGGCGAAGCGCCAGTACGGTCGGCTGGATATTGCCGTGAATGCCGCCGGTATCGCCAATGCTAATCCGGCGCTGGAAATGGAATCAGAACAGTGGCAAACGGTGATTGATATCAACCTCACCGGCGTGTGGAATGCCTGCAAAGCCGAGGCAGAACTGATGGTGGAAAGTGGCGGCGGCTCAATCATTAACATCGCCTCCATGTCTGGCGTCATCGTTAACCGCGGGCTGGAACAGGCACACTATAACAGCTCAAAGGCGGCGGTGATCCACATGAGCAAAAGTCTGGCCATGGAGTGGGTCGATAAAAATATCCGCGTCAACACCATCAGCCCAGGCTACACCGCAACCCCCATGAATACGCGGCCCGAAATGGTGCATCAGACGAAATCATTCGAAAGCCAGACGCCGATGCAACGCATGGCGTCTGTAGAGGAGATGGCGGGCCCGGCTATCTTCCTCGCCAGCAGCGCATCATCATTCTGTACTGGGGTAGACCTGCTGGTCGACGGCGGATTTACCTGCTGGTAACGTAATAAACAGAGCGTCGGTATAACTGGCCGGTATTCCTTCTCGTCCCGGTTCAACGCTGCATACAGATAAGGCCCTGTAAACAGGGCCTTATCGTCGTAGCATAACGCAGCGTTACTCTCCCGCTGTTTTATCTTTCTGCACCAACAGCTTTTCCAGCGCATCGCCGCCAAGGTGGCGGAAATCCTGCCCTTTGACGAAGTAGAAGATAAATTCGCAGATGTTCTGGCAGCGATCGCCGATACGCTCAATAGAGCGGGCGCAGAACAGCGCCGTCAGCACGCTGGGGATGGTGCGGGAATCTTCCATCATGTGGGTCATCAACTGACGCACAATCCCTTCGTACTCTTTATCCACTTTCTTGTCTTCGCGATAGATACGAATCGCTTCGTCCAGATCCATACGGGCAAACGCATCCAGCACATCATGCAACATCTGCACGGTGTGGCGTCCCAATGACTCCAGACTGACCAGCAGCGGCTGATGCTGATGGGAGAATTTCTCCAGCGCGGTGCGACAGATTTTATCCGCCACGTCTCCCATGCGCTCCAGCTCTGAGATGGTTTTGATGATCGCCATCACCAGACGCAGGTCGCTGGCGGTCGGCTGACGTTTGGCGATAATGCGCACGCAGGCTTCATCGATCGCCACTTCCATCATATTAACTTTGGCATCACCTTCAATCACCTGCTGAGCCAGCTGTGCATCCTGATTATGCATAGCGGTGATGGCGTCGCTCAACTGCTGCTCCACCAGCCCGCCCATGGTCAGGACCTGTGTGCGGATATGCTCCAGCTCGGCATTAAACTGACCGGAAATGTGTTTGTTCAGATTCAGATTATCCATGATATACCCTAATCAACCGTAACGGCCGGTGATGTAATCTTCAGTCTGTTTTTGCCGTGGGGCAGTAAACAGGGTGTCGGTGTCGCTGAACTCAATCAGCTCGCCCAGGTACATAAACGCCGTATGGTCTGAGCAACGTGCCGCCTGCTGCATGTTGTGCGTCACAATAACCACGGTGTAATCTTTTTTCAGCTCGGAGATCAGCTCTTCAATACGTCCCGTGGAAATGGGATCGAGCGCGGAACAAGGCTCATCCAGCAGCAAAACGTCAGGACGAATCGCAATCCCCCGCGCGATACATAAACGCTGCTGCTGACCACCAGACAAGCTATAGCCGCTCTGGTGCAGCTTGTCTTTGGTTTCCTGCCACAACGCCGCTTTGGTCAACGCCCACTGAACGCGTTCATCCATATCGGCGCGAGACAGCTTCTCAAACAGGCGAACGCCAAACGCGATGTTATCGTAAATCGACATCGGGAACGGCGTCGGCTTTTGGAAAACCATACCAACTTTGGCGCGCAGCAACGCGATGTCCTGCTTATCCGTCAGAATATTATTCCCATCCAGCAGAATATCGCCCTCGGCGCGCTGTTCAGGATAGAGTTGATACATTTTATTCAGCGTACGCAGCAGCGTGGATTTACCACAGCCGGACGGGCCGATAAACGCGGTAACCTGATTAGCGGCAATATCCAGCGTGATGTTTTTCAACGCATGGAATTTTCCGTAATAGAAATTCAGATCGCGTACCTGGATTTTGCTGGTGGATGTCTCAGTAGCCATACTCATCAAGACTTCTCTCTTTAACCGGGCGTTGGCTGGCAACGCTTTGAATTTATTTGGTGTTTATCCGCAAATTAATGCTTCTTCGCGGAGAAAATAACGCGAGCCAGAATGTTCAGCAGCAGAACGCACAGCGTAATCAGCAACACCCCCGCCCAGGCCAACTGTTGCCATTCCACAAATGGGCTCATGGCAAACTTGAATATGGTGACAGGCAGGTTGGCAATCGGATGCATCAGATCCGTGCTCCAGAACTGATTCGACAGCGACGTAAACAGCAGCGGCGCCGTTTCCCCGGCAATACGCGCGATAGCCAGCAACACGCCGGTGATAATGCCCGATACCGAGGCCTTCAGCGTGATCGCGGAGATCATTTTCCACTTCGGCGTCCCCAACGCATAAGCCGCCTCTCGCAGGCTATCCGGCACCAGTTTGAGCATATTTTCGGTGGTGCGGATCACAATCGGCACTTGCAACAGCGCCAGCGCAATCACCCCCGCCCAACCGGAAAAGTGCTGCATCTTTGCCACGACCAGCGTGTAAACAAACAGACCGACCACAATCGACGGCGCTGACAGCAGGATATCGTTGATGAAACGAATCACTTCGGCGATCCAGGATTTGCGACCATATTCCGCCAGATAGATACCCGCCATGATGCCTAACGGCGTTCCCAGCAGCGTTGCCCACAGGATCAGTAATCCGCTCCCGACAATGGCGTTAGCCAGCCCCCCGCCAGCCGTGTTCGGCGGCGGCGTCATTTCAGTAAACAAGGCCAGCGACATGCCATCCACACCCTTGGTGACCGTCGAGAACAGGATCCAGATCAGCCAGAACAGGCCGAACACCATCGTGGACATGGATAAAAACAGCGCAATGCGGTTTTTCTTACGTCGCCAGGCCTGCATTTTACGCCGCATACGTGTCAGTGCGGCTTCTTGTTCTATGCCTAATGTCGCCATTAGCGCGCCCCCTCATTTTTTGACAGGCGCATAATCATCAGCTTTGAACACGCCAGAACAATAAAGGTAATCACAAACAAAATCAGCCCCAGCTCCATCAGTGCCGCCGTATGCAGGCCGGACTCCGCTTCAGCAAACTCATTCGCCAACGCAGAAGTAATACTGTTACCGGGCATATACAATGACGCGCTGTCGAGCTGGTAGGTATTACCGATGATAAAGGTCACCGCCATGGTTTCCCCCAGCGCGCGTCCCAATCCCAGCATAATCCCCCCGATGACGCCGTTCTTGGTATAAGGCAGCACAATGCGCCAAATCACTTCCCACGTTGTACAGCCGATACCGTAGGCGGACTCTTTCATCATGACCGGCGTTTGCTCAAACACATCACGCATCACCGCCGCAATATACGGAATGATCATAATGGCCAGAATGACGCCGGCGGCCAGAATCCCAATCCCGAACGCCGGACCGGAGAACAACTCGCCAACAATAGGAATGCCGGACAGGACGTTGCCCACCGGCTGCTGAAAGTATTCGGCAAACAGCGGGGCGAAAATGAACAGGCCCCACATGCCGTAAACAATACTCGGTATGGCAGCCAGCAGTTCAATCGCTACGCCAAGCGGGCGCTTCAGCCAGGCTGGCGCCAGTTCCGTCAGAAATAGCGCAATCCCGAAGCTAATCGGAATCGCAATAATCAGAGCAATCAGCGAGGTGACTATCGTGCCGTAAATCGGCACCAGAGCACCAAATTGTTCAGCGGGCGCATCCCACTCTTTCGTCCACAAGAAGGAAAAACCGAACTTTTCGATGCTGGGCCAGGACGCCACAATCAGGGAAAGAATAATACCGCCCAGCAGCAGTAACGTGACCAGCGCCGCCAGTTTTACCAGCGCGCTGAAGAGGATATCGCCATACTTCCCCGGGGCTTTGATAGTTGGCTTGTATTCAGCCATACGTCTCTCTTCTCGTTTTAACGACATATGAAAGGCAGAGAGGTCATTATTCCCCTCCGCCCCAATACAACTTGTTATTCAGTAACGCTGCCAGAACCTGGCATGATGACCAGACACTGGCTATCAATACAATTAATACAACGCCTTACCACTGCTGTCTTTTACCTGCGTTTTCCAGGCAGTACGGATTTGCTCAACCACTTCGTTCGGGAGCGTCGCATAATCCAGCGCGGTCGCCTGCTCGCCGCCTTTCTGGAACGCCCAGTCAAAGAACTTCAGTACTTCAGCGCCTTGTACGGGTTTATCCTGCTTAGTGTGAACCAGAATAAATGTCGTTGATGTGATTGGCCATGCATCAGCGCCTTTCTGATTCGTTAAATCCTGAGCAAAAGACTTGCTCCAGTCGATCTCTTTAGCCGCGTTACTAAAGCTCTCGCCAGTCGGGCTCACAACCTTACCGTCGGCAGAAATCATTTTGGTGTAGGCCAGATTATTCTGCTTGGCATACGCATACTCTACGTAACCGATTGAACCAGGCAGACGCTGAACGAATGCGGCGATCCCATCGTTACCTTTACCGCCCAGACCGGTCGGCCAGTTAACGGTAGATCCTGCGCCGATCTTCTCTTTCCACTCAGGGTTCACTTTCGCCAGATAGCTAGTGAACACGAAGGATGTGCCTGAGCCATCAGCACGGCGAACAACGGCGATATCCTGATCCGGCAGCTTCGCATTGGGGTTCAGTTTGGTAATCGCTGGGTCATTCCATTTTTTGATTTTACCCAGGTAGATATCGCCCAGCGTTTTACCATCCAGCGTTAAATCACCCGATTTGATACCCGGAATATTGACGGCCAGCACCACGCCACCAATCACCGTAGGGAACTGGAACAACCCATCCTGCGCTAATTTATCATCGCTCAGCGGCGCATCAGACGCACCGAAATCCACGGTTTTCGCGATAATTTGTTTCACACCGCCTGAAGAACCGATCCCTTGATAGTTAACTTTATTGCCGGTTTCTTTTTGATAAGAGTCAGCCCATTTAGCGTAAACCGGCGCAGGAAATGTCGCACCCGCACCAGTGAGGTTGGTGGCAGCAAAAGCAGAAAACGCCGTCAAAGAAAAGGTTGCCGCAACAACACTGGCAAGAGTGGTACGCATCAGTTTCATAATCCCTCCTGTGGGATACTCGATGTGTCGATATTGAGTCGTTATCAATCAGAGCTATCAAATCAGAGTGTAGTTTGCAGGAGGAAAAATAGGACAATTCAGTGACAGTAAAATGTACGAAATATGACATTTTTATGACAATGAAATAGCGAAAAAAAAGGGACGGAAATGAAAAACGGGCTGAAGGTAAATAACACGCTGGCTATTTACCTTCATTTTCAAAACATTACTCTACCGTAACGGACTTCGCCAGATTACGCGGCTGATCGACATCGGTGCCTTTAATCAACGCGATGTGATAAGACAGCAGCTGCAACGGCACCGTGTAGAAGATTGGCGCAATCACCTCTTCAATATGCGGCAGCGAGATAACCGTCATATTTTCGCTACTGGTGAAACCGGCATCTTCATCGGCGAAGACATACAGTTCCCCACCGCGCGCCCGAACCTCTTCGATGTTGGATTTCAGTTTTTCCAACAGCTCGTTGTTCGGCGCCACCACGACAACCGGCATATCAGCATCGATCAGCGCCAGCGGGCCGTGCTTCAGCTCGCCAGCCGCATAGGCCTCTGCATGAATGTAAGAGATCTCTTTCAGCTTCAGCGCCCCTTCCATCGCGATCGGATACTGATCGCCACGGCCAAGGAACAATGTATGATGTTTATCAGAGAAACCTTCCGCCAGCGATTCGATGAGTTTGTCCTGAGACAGCATTTGCTCAATACGCGCCGGCAGCGCCTGTAAACCATGAACGATATCATGCTCAATTTGTGCATCCATACCGCGCAGTCGGCCAATACGTGCCACCAGCATCAGCAGAACGGTAAGCTGGGTGGTGAAAGCCTTGGTCGATGCCACGCCAATTTCCACGCCGGCTTTGGTCATTAACGCCAGATCGGATTCGCGCACCAGCGAAGAACCCGCGACGTTACAGATAGCCAGTGACCCCAGATACCCCAGCTCTTTGGACAACCGCAGAGCCGCCAGCGTATCAGCGGTTTCGCCCGACTGAGACAGGGTAATCATCAGGCTGTTCTTACGCAAAGCCGGTTTGCGATAGCGAAACTCGGAAGCGATTTCCACGTCGCACGGAATACCAGCCAGCGCTTCAAACCAGTAGCGAGAAACCATACCGGAGTTGTATGACGTCCCGCAGGCGATAATCTGAACGTGCTCAACCTTCGCCAGCAGTTCATCCGCTTTCGGGCCTAATTCAGAAAGATTGATCTCACCGTAGCTGAAACGCCCTTCAAGGGTATTCTTGATCGCCATCGGCTGTTCATAGATCTCTTTCTGCATGTAATGGCGGTAAGCGCCTTTGTCACCGGCATCGTAATTCACTTTTGATTCGATTTCTTCGCGTGTCGCAAGCTGGCCGGATTTATCAAACACGCGCACATCTCGGCGGGTAATTTCCGCTACATCGCCCTCTTCCAGGAACATAAAGCGACGAGTGACAGGCAGCAGCGCCAGCTGATCGGAAGCAATGAAGTTCTCGCCAACACCGCGGCCAATCACCAGCGGGCTACCCGAGCGAGCAGCGACCAGCACGCTGGGATCGCGGCTGTCCAGTACGACCATACCATACGCGCCGCGCAGCTGTGGGATCACGCGCTTAACCACGTCAACCAGAGATCCCCCATTCTGCTGTTGCTCAAAATGCACCAGATGGGCAACCACTTCCGTATCCGTTTCAGAAACAAAACGATAACCGCGACCGATCATCAGTTCGCGCAGCGGCTCATGGTTTTCGATAATGCCGTTATGAACGATAATAATATGTTCAGAAACATGCGGGTGGGCGTTCTCTTCGGAAGGCTCGCCGTGCGTTGCCCAGCGGGTATGGGCGATACCGGTACCGCCGTGCAGTTCACTCTCATCGGCGGCCTGAGCCAACACTTGCACTTTCCCCAGACGGCGTAAACGGGCGACATGCCCTTCGCCGTCAACCACCGCCAGCCCCGCAGAGTCATAACCACGGTATTCAAGACGGCGTAAACCTTCCAACAAAATTTCTGCAATATCACGTTGCGCGACTGCGCCTACAATTCCACACATCGATGGTATTCCTATAAAAGTGACATATTGTGTCACCTGGGATGTCTTAGATCTGATTGTTCCGGTTTTCCGGATTCCCCGAGCCTTGTAGAGAGTTGGGGATTATTATGTTTTGTTTTGTACCCTGCACCAGCCAGCGTACAAAACAAAATCGCCTCCGCGGCGTGCGGAGGCATCGGGTATCACTTCTTCTTCACTGGCCGTAGCCAACCGGAAATATGGCGCTGTTTTACGCGACTAATCACCAGCTCATTCTCTGCCACATCACGGGTAACCGTCGTTCCCGCGCCGATGGTCGCGCCGTGGGCGACGCTAACGGGCGCGACCAATTGCGTATCCGAACCGACAAATACGTCATCACCAATCACCGTTTTGTGTTTATTCGCGCCATCATAGTTACAGGTGATCGTCCCCGCACCAATATTAACATTGGAACCGACATCCGCATCCCCCAAATAGCTGAGGTGGCCCGCTTTCGAACCTTTTCCCAGACGCGCTTTTTTCAGCTCGACAAAATTACCGACGTGCGCGCCTTCGGCCAGCTCAGTACCGGGGCGCAAGCGAGCAAACGGCCCGACGGTGCACTGCGAGTCCAGCGTCGCATTTTCCAATACAGAGTAAGGACTTACCTCACAATCATCACCGATGCTGCTGTTTTTAATGACACATCCGGCACCGATTTTTACCCGATTGCCAAGCCGTACCTGACCTTCCATAACCACATTGACATCAATCACCACATCACGACCGTGGGTCAATTCACCACGCAGATCAAATCGCGCCGGGTCGAGTAGCATGACGCCAGCCAACAACAACTTATCCGCCTGTTCACGCTGGTAAATCCGCTCCAATGTCGACAGTTGCAGACGATTATTAACGCCCTCAACTTCGCTCAGCCGATCGGGGTGGACAGTTTCAACCCGCTGACCGTCTTCCGCCGCCATTGCAATAATATCGGTGATATAAAACTCGCCCTGAGCATTGTTGTTATTCAATCGGCTTAACCAGCGTTTCAAATCTTTGCCGCCGGCAATCAAAATGCCGGTATTGATTTCGTTAATCAGTCGTTGCGTTTCACTGGCATCTTTGTGCTCGACGATCCCCACGACCGCGTCATTTTTACGCACAATACGTCCGTATCCCGTCGGATCGTCCAGTTTCACCGTCAACAGACCGATACCACCCTGTGGCTTAGCCTGACGCAGACGTTCCAGCGTTTGCGGCGAAATCAGCGGCACATCACCATACAACATCAAAATATCTTCATCATCAGCAAAGTAAGGCGCAGCTTGCTGCATCGCATGACCGGTTCCCAACTGCTCCGCCTGCAATACCCAGTTCAATGCCGGATCGGTTAATTCCCGCTTTAATAACTCGCCGCCGTGACCATACACCAGGTGGACATGCTGTGCGCCTGTCGTCATTGCGGCGTCAATGACGTGCTGAACCATCGGTTTACCTGCCAGTCTGTGCAGCACCTTTGGAAGATCGGAATACATTCGGGTTCCTTTACCGGCGGCAAGGATCACCACGCTCATAGCACTATTTGACATAAGCATCCTGACAATTCCGGGGTCGCAGCCCCGCAAGAATAAAAACAGCCAGCCTGTTACGGCGCGAATCCTCTGAGTTTACCGAAACTGGTGCATAACGCAGATACTTTTTGGTGAGTTTTTTCCGAAAATGGCGCAAAAAAACGAGAATTCTCATCAGGAAATAAAATGGGCGCCATCCATCGAAAAATAAATGACATGCCATTTCATATAAAACAGACCTTATTTTTAAACCAACCCATTTGTGACGTACACAAAAGAAACAGCGTTTCATTTATAGCAATATACGCGAGCGAATAATTTAATAACGAAGGAGATACAATGAAACGTTGTTCTTCACACCTTGCCGTCGTCGCTTTGACGAATGCATTACTCTTTAGCTTCAGCACACACGCCACGACCGCCGTTTCAACGGTCTGGCACGGCATCACCTTTGGTCAGTCAACAGATGTCAACTTCTCATCCAATGTCCTGCCAGAAAAAATAGGTATTAACGACGTCACCATTAACGGTAAGAAATTATCACCGGGCGATAACGCCGATCTCTCCGCGCCTATCACGATTGAGAGCCGTGGCGGGAAGATTGCCAACACCCATGACGGGTTAACGTTCTTCTATAAGCGGTTACCGGCCAATGTGAATTTTACGCTTCTGTCTGATATTACCGTGGAACAGTTTGGCCCCGAAAATGGCGCCAAACCCGCCGCGCAGGAAGGGGCGGGAATTCTGGTACGCGATATTCTCGGCGCACCGCGTCAAGTCCCCCTGAAAATAGGTTATGAGGAATTCCCCGCGGCCTCCAATATGGTGATGAACGCCATCATGACGCAGGATAAAAAATCTCATACCGAAATTAAACTACAGGCCATTTTGCGCAATGGCGTGACACAGCCGTGGGGTAACGCGGGCGCGAAGATGACCAAAACCAGCTATCAGGAAAATGTGAATCTGGAGCAAACGCCGACGTTCCGCCTGAAACTGGAGCGCACCAACGACGGCTTCATTACCTCTTATGCACCGAAAGGCACGGATAACTGGGTATCGAAAGAAGTCAAAGGCGCGGACGTCGTTACCAAGCTGGATAAAGACCACTATTACGTCGGTTTCTTTGCCTCACGTAATGCCAAAATAACGGTCAGCAATGCCCGGTTAACCACGACCCCGGCGCAGACAAAATCGTCACCCGAATTTAAAGCTAAAGCCTATAAGCCCTTGTTACAGGTGATGTCATCCCCCAAAACCACCAGCGAACATTATATCGTGCAGGCCAGAGCCAACTATGACGGCACGATCTTGGTTGCACAAAACGGGACGTCTCTGGGCGAGGCCAAACCGATCAAAGCGGGAGAAACGTTCTCTCAGCCAGCCAAAATGACCGGTAACGGTGCTGAATTCACTCTCACTTATCAACCCGTAGAAGGGGATGATAAAGCAGCAAAAGAGAGTACGTTTAAAGTAGAGAGATTGGCTTATGCCGACGCGAAAAATCTGTATGTCTCGCCGCAAGGTTCAGCCAGCAACGACGGCAGTAAAAATGCGCCGCTCGATCTGACCAGCGCCATCGCCGCTTTGCCCGCTGGCGGTACAATCTGGCTTAACGATGGTGATTACACTGCGACCGAAATCCCCGTCAGCGCCAGCGGTCAGCCAAAAGCCGTCAAGAACCTGTTTGCCGTCGGTAATAAAGCCGTCATTCATGGTCTGCAACTGAATGCAAACCATTGGCATGTGAAAGGGATTGAAATCACAGAGAAACCTTTCCGTATCGAAGGGAGCCACAACACTATCGAACGCGTTCTGGCACACCATTGTGATGACACCGGTATTCAGGTTACCTCGAAAGCCGATGTAGGTAGACCACTTTGGGCCAGCCATAACCTGATTCTGAATTCAGAATCTCACAGCAACCAGGATCCAGGCAAAATTAATGCCGACGGCTTCGCGGTGAAAATGCGCGTGGGTGAAGGCAACGTGATTCGTGGCGCCTTCTCACACAACAACATCGATGACGGCTTCGACCTGTTTAACAAAATTGAAGATGGCGCAAACGGCGTTGTGGTGATCGAGCATTCTATCGCTATGAACAACACCAGCAACGGTTTCAAAATGGGGGGAGAGGGGCAGCCAGTCGCGCATCAGGTCAAACACAGTATTGCGGTGGGGAATAAACTTGATGGTTTCACTGACAACTTCAACCCTGGCGCACTGATCGTTGAAAACAACATCGCGTTAGATAACGAGCGTTTTAACTTCATTTTCCGCCCAAGCCCTTACTCTGGCCCGGAAAAACAAGGCATCTTTAAGAACAACATCTCGCTGAAAACCAAGACCGGTAAATATGATGATGCAGTGGTCGGCAATATCGATAACACCAACTACTTCATCAAAGGCGACCGCTCTGTTAACGCGCAAGGTAAGGAAATCACAGTAAATAACTTTGTTTCGGTTACCGTCCCAGAGACGTTTACACGTGACGCCAAAGGCAATCTGGTACCCGGTGACTTCCTGAAGAAAAAATAAGTTTGAGCAGAGAGCATCACAGATTTTGTCATTATCCGGCGCAAAAAATTATGCTGAGGAGATAGCAGGCTTAGGATGAGCAGCATGGACGCTGCGAAAGCTTGCGCCACGCAGGACAAAACCATCTCTTAGTCTGCATAAAAATGTAACTAAGAGGTGAATCTGTGAAGGCAGGCAGGAAAGAGGAATCACCTTAAATGCAAAAAGGCCAGTCAGTGTGAACCGACTGGCCTTCAATTATTGCAAGCTTATCTGTTACATCGCTTTTCTGGTCAGCTCGATAACGCGCAGTTTCGCAATCGCTTTAGTCAGCTCAGCAGAAGCCTGTGCATAATCCACATCGCCATGCGAATTGCGGATATGTTCTTCGGCTTTGCGTTTTGCTTCCAACGCGCGCGCTTCATCCAGATCCTGCCCGCGGATAGCCGTATCAGACAGCACGGTAACCATGTTCGGCTGCACCTCAAGGATGCCGCCAGAAAGATAAATATACTCTTCCTCACCGTGCTGCTTAACGATACGAACCATACCAGGTTTAATGGCAGTGAGCAGAGGGGCATGTCCCGGATAAATCCCCAGTTCGCCTTCGCTCCCCGTTACCTGGATCTTCTGCACCAGACCGGAGAACATTTGCTGTTCCGCACTCACGACATCCAGATGGTAAGTCATAGCCATGTCACCCTCCTACAAGGCGTTACAGTTTCTTGGCTTTTTCCACGGCTTCTTCAATGGAACCAACCATATAGAACGCCTGCTCTGGCAGGTGGTCGTATTCGCCGTCCATAATCCCTTTAAAGCCACGAATGGTGTCTTTCAGAGAGACGTATTTGCCCGGCGAGCCAGTAAAGACTTCCGCGACGAAGAACGGCTGGGACAGGAAACGCTGAATCTTACGCGCACGGGATACCACCAGCTTATCTTCTTCAGACAGCTCGTCCATACCCAGAATCGCAATAATGTCTTTCAGTTCCTGATAGCGTTGCAGAATAGACTGCACGCCACGGGCAACATCATAGTGTTCCTGACCAACAACCAGCGGATCCAGCTGACGGCTGGTGGAATCCAGCGGGTCAACCGCCGGGTAGATCCCCAACGACGCGATCTGACGGCTCAGAACCACGGTTGCATCCAGGTGCGCAAAGGTGGTGGCAGGCGACGGGTCAGTCAAGTCATCCGCAGGAACGTAAACGGCCTGAACGGACGTGATTGAGCCGGTTTTGGTGGAAGTGATACGTTCTTGCAGAACGCCCATCTCTTCCGCCAGCGTCGGCTGATAACCTACCGCAGAAGGCATACGACCCAGCAGTGCGGAAACTTCGGTACCGGCCAGGGTATAACGGTAGATGTTATCGACAAACAGCAGTACGTCACGGCCTTCATCACGGAATTTTTCCGCCATGGTCAGACCGGTCAATGCAACGCGCAGACGGTTACCCGGCGGCTCGTTCATCTGGCCATACACCAGTGATACTTTATCGATAACGTTGGAGTCGGTCATTTCGTGGTAGAAGTCGTTCCCTTCACGAGTACGTTCACCCACACCGGCAAACACAGAATAACCTGAGTGCTCGATCGCGATGTTACGGATCAGCTCCATCATGTTGACGGTTTTACCTACACCCGCGCCACCGAACAGACCCACTTTACCGCCTTTGGCGAACGGACACATCAGGTCGATAACCTTGATGCCGGTTTCCAGCAGTTCCTGTGAGTTTGACAATTCTTCATAGCTAGGTGCTGAACGGTGGATAGCCCAACGTTCTTCTTCGCCGATGTCGCCCTTCATGTCAACCGGTTCACCCAGTACGTTCATGATACGACCCAGCGTTGCTTTACCAACCGGCACTTCGATCGGGTGTTCCAGATTCTCGACCGTCAACCCGCGACGCAGGCCATCGGAGGAACCCATTGAGATACAACGAACAACGCCGCCGCCCAACTGCTGCTGCACTTCAAGCACCAGTTTGGCAGAACCGTTCTCTACCTCAAGCGCATCGTACACTTTCGGTACGGCATCTTGGGGGAATTCGACGTCCACCACGGCGCCGATTACCTGGATAATCTTTCCAGTAGCCATCTTGAATCCTCTACGTAATTCAACAATACGTAATTCGTAAACCTGCTTAAACCGCGGAGGCTCCCCCGACGATTTCGGTGAGTTCCTGGGTAATACTGGCCTGACGAGCTTTGTTATAAACCAACTGAAGCTCTTTGATCAGACTACCGCCGTTATCGGTCGCGGCTTTCATCGCAACCATTCGTGCAGCCTGTTCGCTAGCCAGATTTTCTACGACGCCCTGATAAACCTGAGATTCCACATAACGGCGCAGCAAGGTATCCAGCAGCGACTTGGGATCGGGCTCATACAGGTAATCCCAGGCTTTCTTCTTCAACTCACCGTCATCCGAAGGCGGTAACGGTAAAATTTGAACAATAAGCGGTTCCTGAGACATGGTATTAATAAATTTGTTGCTTACGATATACAGCTTGTCCAGACGACCTTCGTCATAGGCTTGCAGCATAACTTTAACCGGGCCGATCAACTCTGATACGGAAGGGTTATCCCCCATACCGGTGACCTGAGCAACAATGTTCCCGCCTACTGAACCAAAGAAAGAGACCGCTTTGGAACCCACCAGCGCTAAATCAATTTCAACGCCTTTATCGCTCCAGGATTTCATATCAGCCAGCAGTTTCTTGAACAGGTTAATGTTCAAACCACCGCACAGACCACGGTCAGTAGACACGACCAAATACCCGACGCGCTTAACGTCACGCTCTTCCAGGTATGGGTGCTTATATTCCAGATTACCTAACGCAAGGTGACCAATCACATTGCGTATCGTTTCCGCATAAGGACGGCTTGCCGCCATACGCTCCTGCGATTTACGCATTTTGGAAGCGGCGACCATTTCCATTGCTTTGGTGATCTTCTGCGTATTTTGGACGCTTGCGATCTTACTACGTATCTCTTTTGCGCCGGCCATCTTTGCCTCTCCTCAATGCCTTGCGGCCTGCTTTATAGCAGGCCACCGGGCGTTACCAGGACTGGGTTGCCTTAAAAGTATCGAGGATGCCTTTAAATTTGCCCTCGATCTCATCGTTATAAGCGCCAGTTTGGTCGATTTGTTGCAGAAGTTCGCCATGCTCACGGTCGGCATAAGCCAGCAGAGCCGCTTCAAAGCTGCCGACTTTCGACAGTTCAACGTCTTCCAGATAACCACGTTCAGCCGCAAACAGAACCAGAGACTGTTGTGCGACAGACATCGGCGCATACTGTTTCTGCTTCAACAGCTCGGTCACTTTCTGACCGTGACTCAACTGCTTGCGTGTCGCATCATCAAGATCGGAGGCAAACTGAGAGAAAGCAGCCAGCTCACGGTACTGCGCCAGCGCGGTACGAATACCACCGGACAGTTTCTTCATGATCTTGGTCTGTGCAGCGCCACCCACACGGGATACGGAGATCCCCGGGTTAACCGCAGGACGAATACCGGCGTTAAACAGGTTGGATTCCAGGAAGATCTGACCATCGGTAATCGAAATTACGTTGGTCGGAACGAACGCAGAAACGTCACCCGCTTGCGTTTCGATGATCGGCAGCGCGGTCAACGAACCGGTTTTCCCCTTCACTTCACCCTTGGTGAATGCTTCAACGTAATCGGCGTTAACGCGCGATGCACGCTCCAGCAAACGGGAGTGGAGATAGAAAACGTCACCAGGATAAGCTTCACGGCCTGGCGGACGACGGAGCAGCAGAGAAATCTGACGATAAGCAACGGCCTGTTTAGACAGGTCATCATAAATAATCAGCGCATCTTCACCGCGGTCACGGAAGTACTCGCCCATCGCGCAACCGGCATACGGCGCCAGATATTGCAGCGCGGCAGACTCAGACGCGGTAGCCACGACGACAATGGTATTTTCCAGTGCGCCATGCTCTTCCAGTTTACGCACCACGTTAGAGATCGTGGAAGCCTTCTGGCCGATAGCGACGTACACACATTTGATACCGGAGTCACGCTGGTTGATGATGGCATCGATAGCCAGCGCGGTTTTACCCGTCTGACGGTCGCCGATAATCAATTCACGCTGACCACGCCCGATTGGGATCATGGCGTCAACGGACTTATAACCCGTCTGTACAGGTTCGTCGACGGACTGACGTTCGATAACGCCAGGCGCAATCGCTTCAACCGCAGAGAAGCCATCATGATCCAGAGGGCCTTTACCATCAATCGGCACGCCCAGCGTGTTCACCACACGCCCCAGCAGGCCACGGCCAACCGGAACTTCAAGAATACGGCCAGTGCATTTTACTTTCATGCCTTCGGCCAGATCCGCATACGGCCCCATTACCACCGCACCAACGGAGTCGCGCTCCAGGTTCAGTGCAATCGCATAACGGTTGCCCGGCAGAGAGATCATCTCTCCCTGCATCACGTCGGCCAGACCGTGAACACGGATGATTCCGTCGCTGACGGAAACAATAGTACCTTCATTGTGAGCTTCGCTCACCACATTGAACTGAGCAATGCGCTGCTTGATCAGTTCGCTGATTTCGGTGGAATTCAGTTGCATGCTCCAGTCCCCTTAAGACTGCAAGACGTCTGCCAGACGTTCCAGACGACCGCGAATGCTGCCATCTATCACCATATCGCCCGCGCGAATAACCACACCGGCCATGACAGACTTATCAATTTTGCAATTCAGCTTCACTTTGCGTGACAGACGTTGTTCCATAGCAGCAGAAATCTTCGACAGCTGCTGCTCATTCAACGTGTTGGCAGAAATCACCTCGACGTCAACCGTCGATTCCAGAGCCGCCCGCAGTTGAATAAATTGTTCCAGTACTTCAGGAAGCACCGGTAAACGTCCGTTTTCGGCCATCACCTTAATCAGGTTCTGACCGGCTTCATCAAGTTGATCACCACAAACGGCAATAAACGTTTTCGCCAGCTCAATCGGTGCGACCGCACCAGAAAGCAACTCGGCAATCTGCTCGTTGCGCGCCACTTCAGCCGTAAACGCCAGCATATTCTGCCAGCGTTCCAAAGCCTGATTCTCAACCGCAAAGTCAAAAGCTGCTTTGGCGTAGGGGCGAGCTACCGTGACAAATTCAGACATCAGCCCCTCCCTCCTTACAGTTCAGCGACCAGTTTATCAACGATGTCGCTGTTAGCAGCTTCATCCACGGAACGTTCAATAATTTTCTCAGCACCGGCAATCGCCAACACGGCAACTTGCTTACGCAACTCTTCACGAGCGCGCTTACGTTCGGCTTCGATTTCAGCCTGCGCCTGCGCGACAATTTTGTTACGTTCAGCTTCCGCTTCAACTTTCGCCTCATCCAAAATCTGAGCGCGACGCTTGTTCGCTTGCTCGATAATGACCTGAGCTTCCGCTTTGGCTTTTTTCAGTTGATCTGTCGCATTGGCCTGAGCCAAGTTCAAATCTTTTTTGGCACGTTCGGCAGAAGCCAGACCGTCAGCAATTTCTTTCTGACGCTTCTCGATGGCTGCCATAATCGGCGGCCATACATACTTCATGCAGAACCAGACAAACAGGACGAACGCAATGGCCTGGCCGAGGATTGTTGCGTTAATATTCACAGCACAATGCCTCTTTCAAAGTTAATAAGTTGATGTTTTAACCTCAGCAGAAAACCTTCTGCTTAGGCTACCGCAAACATCACATACAGCCCCAGACCAACAGCGATCATCGGGATGGCGTCAACCAGGCCCATGACGATAAAGAACTGTGTACGCAGCAGAGGAATCAGGTCAGGCTGGCGTGCAGCACCTTCCAAGAATTTACCACCCAGAATGCCGATACCGATCGCAGCACCGATTGCCGCCAAACCCATCATTAACGCGGCAGCCATGTACAGCAGATCCACACTCAGGTTTTCCATGACAGTCTCCAGTTTGTTTCAGTTAAAAACGTTATTGTGTTGAAAGAAAATCAATGCTCTTCAGATGCCATCGAGAGATAAACAACGGTCAGAACCATGAAAATAAAAGCCTGAAGCGTAATAATCAAAATGTGGAAAATAGCCCAAGGCACATTTAACAACCATTGTGACCACCACGGCAACAGACCGGCAATCAGGATGAAGATCAACTCACCCGCATACATATTGCCAAACAGTCGCAACCCTAAGGAAATAGGCTTGGACAGCAGGCTGACACCTTCAAGAATCAGGTTGATTGGAATAAACACGGGATGGTTGAACGGCTGCATGGTCAGTTCTTTAACGAAACCACCGACGCCTTTCATTTTGATGCTGTAGAACAGCACAAGAATAAACACCCCAAGCGCCATCGATAACGTAATATTGACGTCAGCTGTCGGTACAGCACGCAGATAAGCATGCGCCGGATCGTATCCCAACAGGCTGTAGATTCCAGCCCAGGCTTGCGGCAACAGATCGATAGGCAGCAAATCCATCAGGTTCATCAGGAAAACCCAGACGAAAATGGTCAGCGCCAAAGGCGCAATCAGTTTGCTTTTGCCGTGGAACATATCGCGTACGGTGCCATCAACGAAACCGATAATCAGTTCGACAGCCGTTTGCAGCTTGCCTGGAACGCCACTGGTCGCATGTTTAGCGACGCGGTGAAAGATAACCAGAAAGAGGATCCCAAGAGCGATGGAGAAAAACATCGAATCGACGTTAATCGACCAAAAACCCGTCCCCACCTGCAAATGATGCAAGTGGTGACCGATATACTCTTGCGGAGTAGAGATTTCTCCAGCAGCCATGATGTCTCTTACCCTTTTGTTGTTAATTACGGTAACGATTAATAACTGTCGGCGCCACGATCTGCATAACCAGCACCGATAAATAAGTCAGGCCAAGCGGAAAAAATGCCGCGTTGAACACCCCTAACGACACCACCAGCAGCGCAATGGTGACAAAGACTTTAAGCGCCTCGCCAATCGCGAATGACCAAGCCACCTTTCCATCCACGGGTTTGTGCGACTGATGCAACAAGGCAAACAGCACAAACAAGATGTTCGGCAACCAGGCCGACAACCCACCACCGAGTGCAGAAACGGCAGCATGGATGCTATTGAGGCTGAAAACCGCGCTCAACAGAACAAAAGTCATTAACTGTAGCAACAGCAGTTTTAAAGCCACTTTTCCGCTGTAAAGGGATACAGACATGACGTTTGCTCTCTCCGTACCTTTTCAGAGGTATGCCGCTGACGTATAAAACTGCCTTTACACCACAGAGTCAAGCAGCAAAAAACGAGCAAATTATACGGGTCATCCCTACGAATTCAATCGATAAGTAGCGAAAAGGTGAACAATTATTTAAATTTCTTCCTGAAGCCCGATTTTTACTAACTATCTCTCAGCGCATGCCTGGTATCATTAATTTCTAAAGGTCCACAATATGTGATACCTCTCACATAAAAGCGCTTACAAAGTTTTATAACCGAAAGCGTTTTTTTTTGTCTTTAGCAAAAGAAGCTATTTATTTTATTTAATTTCAATGTGTTATAAAACCATCGTTTTGGAATACTTGATAAACACCGTTTAAACCAACTATTGACATTATTGATATCATTTTTTTACTCAATTAACACAAAAACAACCCGCTTTTGATGCCAATTATTTATTTTCGAACGTTATTATTCAGCACGAAAGCAAAAAGCGCGAGACAGAAAAACAAAGGTGTAAAATTTCAGTGAAAACAATGTACTCAGATATTCCCCGGCCGGTAAACGGGATAACAGACTGATGCACAATATTTAGCTATCTTTAGCTATCGTTTTTTTGATAAAGAGCAAAATTAGTTTGGTTTAAGCACGACCAAATGACGTTCTCCCTCCAGTTCAGGAACGGAGAGACGAACCACCCGATCCAGCACAACCCCTTGTGGCAAGTCTGACAATTCCTCTTCAGGAATAACGCCTTTCAGGGCATAAAAACGTCCCGCGGGTCGGGCTGGAAGGTGACGGCACCAGTTGATCATGTCCTGCAAAGACGCAAATGCGCGGCTAATGACCCCATCAAAAGGCGGCTCAGCCGGAAATTCCTCAACGCGGCGTTGCACCGGGGTGATATTTTCAAGCTGAAGTTCATGCTGCACCTGACGCAGAAAACGGACACGCTTACCCAGACTATCCAACAAGGTAAAATGCGAATCAGGGCGAACAATCGCCAACGGGATCCCCGGCAGCCCGGGACCGGTTCCCACATCGATAAAACGTCGTCCGTCTAAATACGGCTCAACGACGATACTGTCCATAATATGACGGATAAGCATTTGCTGCGGATCGCGTACCGACGTCAGGTTGTACGCTTTATTCCACTTATTCAGCATATCAACATATTGTATCAGAAGGTTTTTTTGTTTGTCTGAGATCACAATGCCAGATGTGTTCAGCAGACTATCGAGTGTGTTACGCACAATAAAATCCCGATGAAAGTGTCAGAATAGTCATAAAAATAGCCGGATAACCGGCTATTTAGAGGATAAGTCTATCTCAAATCAGGCGCTGCGACGCAGCAACCCCTGTTTTTTCAGCCAAACCAACAAAATGGAGATCGCCGCTGGCGTGATACCGGAAATCCGCGAAGCCTGACCTATTGATACCGGTTTGTGATCGTTTAGCTTGGCAATAACCTCATTGGACAACCCGCTAACCTGTTTGTAATCCAGATCGGCAGGCAGCAGCGTATTCTCATTGCGCAACTGTTTCTCGATCTCATCCTGTTGGCGGGCGATATATCCTTCATATTTGACTTGAATTTCAACCTGTTCCGCCGCCTGTTCATCAGCCAATGCCGGAGCAAACAGCGGTAAAGCGGTAAGCTTAACGTAGTCCACTTCCGGGCGACGCAGCAGCTCTTCGCCGTTGGCTTCACGAGACAGCGGTGTTTTCAACAGCGAATTAACTTGTTCCACCTGCTCGGCGTGAGGATGTACCTGAATATCGCGCAGACGCTGGCGTTCTTTCTCGATATTTTCAAGTTTTTCATTGAAACGCGCCCAGCGATAGTCATCAACCATCCCCAGTTTACGACCAATTTCGGTTAAACGCAGATCGGCGTTATCTTCGCGCAGCATCAGCCGATATTCGGCGCGTGACGTGAACATACGATAGGGCTCTTTGGTTCCCAACGTACAGAGATCGTCAACCAGTACGCCCAGATAGGCCTGATCGCGGCGCGGCGACCAGCCTTCCTGATCGGCAGCCAAACGCGCCGCATTCAACCCTGCCAGCATGCCTTGCGCCGCAGCTTCTTCATAACCGGTCGTGCCGTTGATCTGTCCGGCAAAGAACAAACCGTGAACGAATTTATTTTCCAGCGTGGGTTTCAGATCGCGGGGATCGAAGAAATCGTACTCAATGGCATAACCGGGACGAACAATGCGCGCATTTTCCATCCCGGTCATGGAACGCACAATTTGCCATTGGACGTCAAACGGCAAACTGGTTGAGATCCCGTTAGGGTAAATCTCGTTGCTGGTCAGCCCCTCGGGTTCGAGGAAGATCTGATGCGCGTTACGATCGGCGAACCGCATCACCTTGTCTTCGATCGAAGGACAGTAGCGGGGACCGATCCCTTCAATGATCCCAGCGTACATCGGGCTGCGATCGAGGTTATTGCGGATCACCTCATGCGTTTTTTCATTCGTGTGCGTGATATAACACGGCATTTGCGCCGGATGCTGGCTTGGATTGCCCAGAAATGAGAATACCGGCAGCGGGTTATCGCCGTGTTGCTGAGTGAGCACGCTAAAATCAATTGTTCTGGCGTCAATACGCGGCGGCGTTCCCGTTTTCAGGCGATTGACGCGTAGCGGCAGTTCACGCAGACGGCGCGCCAGTGGAATGGACGGCGGATCGCCTGCACGGCCACCGCTGTAATTATCCAGACCAATGTGGATCTTGCCGTCGAGGAACGTTCCTACCGTCAACACAACGGCTTTCGCGCGGAATTTCAGTCCCATCTGAGTCACGGCGCCAACGACGCGATCGTTTTCCACGATTAGATCGTCCACCGCCTGTTGGAAGATCGTCAGGTTAGGCTGGTTTTCCAGCGCGGTGCGAACCGCCTGCCGATAGAGTACGCGATCGGCCTGTGCGCGAGTGGCTCTGACCGCCGGGCCTTTACTGCTGTTTAGTATCCTAAACTGGATGCCCGCCTGATCGACAGCACGCGCCATCAATCCCCCCATGGCATCGATCTCTTTCACCAAATGACCCTTGCCAATACCCCCGACAGCCGGGTTACAGGACATTTGCCCCAGCGTATCGATATTGTGAGTCAGTAAAAGCGTCTGTCGGCCCATTCGTGCAGAGGCCATCGCCGCTTCTGTTCCGGCATGACCGCCACCGATGACAATGACGTCAAAGGGATCTGGATAAAACATGGAACTGCTCCTCGCATTATTGCGAATGATGAGTGGTTAACGATCGTTACTTGCCCTGGGGTGGGGGATTTTACTCAACTTTGCGTCAACGACCAAGCACGTTGGATCGTCGTTAATTAAAGAAAGATCTTTTTATTTAAAGATCTCTTTATTAGATCTCTTATTAGGATCGTCGTGTTATGTGGATAAGTGATTATTCATATTAAAGATCAAGAGAATGGAGAAGATCCTTACCTGTGAATGATCGGTGATCCTAGCCAGTATAAGCTGGGATCTTAATGAGGATTTATTCACAGGATAAAAAACACACAGCGGTTGTTATTGGGATAACTACTGGTTTTACACGTGAAATAATTATAGTTATCCACATCTGTTCGGTGTTTTTTTAATCTTTTTTGAGTAAATCGATCCAGGATCCCAACCAGATTTCTGCCGGATCCTCCGGAATTTGATGTTCCGTAATGTCGATCGTCAGAACATCGCCGATCCGTCTCGCCCCCGATTGGGTTAATACACGATCTGCCGTCAGGATCGCGCCACAAAATGTGTCGTACTCTTTACTGCCAATCCCCACCGCGCCAAAACGAATCTGAGAAAGATCGGTTTTCTGCTGTGCCAATTGTTCAAACAGAGTTTTCAGGTTATCGGGAAATTCCCCAGCGCCGTGCGTGGATGTCACCACCAGCCATATTCCGCTTTCTGGCAGCTCGCTGAGTTCAGGGCCGTGCAGAATTTCAGTGGAAAAATCCTCTTTTTCCAGCAATTCAGCCAGGTGTTCTGCGACATATTCGGCGCTGCCAAGGGTACTGCCGCTGATAAGGGTAATGTCTGCCATAGCGATCCCATCCGATAAAAGACGGGACATTGTACGCTGTGATCTGGCTGGGATCTACCTGTGGATAATATGGGTATAGGAAAAAAGCATTATGGCACGATCGTCCGCATAATGGGGTTTTGCAGGGAGATCAGGGTTTCAGTGGACTGAATTTCATCAATGGTTTGGATCTTGTTGATAAGTACATGTTGCAGCGCGTCGATCGAACGGCACATGACCTTGATAAAGATGCTGTAATGGCCGGTGGTGTAGTAGGCCTCGACGACTTCTTCCAGATTGTTCAGCTTTTCCAGCGCGGAGGGATAATCCTTGGCGCTCTTGAGAATGATGCCGATAAAGCAGCATACGTCATAACCCAGCTGTTTTGGGTTCACGTCCAGCCTCGTGCCGACAATGATGCCTGACTGCTTCATTTTTTCCACTCTGACATGGATGGTGCCGGGGCTGACGGAGAATTGTTTTGCCAGTTCGGCGTAAGGGGTGCGCGCATTGCCCATTAATGCGGAAAGAATGCCGCGATCGAGATTATCGATCTGATAAATTTCAGCCATTTTGAGCCTCCTGTTTTAACGAATAGTCATTTTATACCGTTATAAAATGACGGATTAAAAGCACAACCGCAATTTATCCATAAGAATATTGAATGACTAACCCTTTTTATTGCTTAATGAGTAACAAATACGATTGACAAGAGATGCGGCAATGAAAAAACAGTACATCGAAAAACAACAGCAAATCAGCTTCGTTAAGTCTTTTTTCTCCAGTCAGTTGGAGCAGCTTCTGGGGCTGATTGAAGTCCAGGCGCCGATTCTCAGTCGTATCGGCGATGGTACGCAGGATAACTTATCCGGTACGGAAAAAGCGGTACAGGTAAAGGTTAAGGCGCTGCCGGATGCAGCTTTTGAAGTGGTTCACTCTCTTGCCAAGTGGAAACGTAAGACGCTGGGCAGCTATGATTTTAGCCGCGGCGAAGGAATTTATACCCATATGAAAGCCCTGCGCCCGGACGAAGATCGCTTGAGTCCGATCCACTCCGTCTATGTCGATCAGTGGGATTGGGAGCGTGTGATGGGCGACGGCGAGCGTCATGCCGACTACCTGAAGTCCACAGTCGAGAAAATTTATCAGGGCATTAAAGCGACGGAAGCTGCCGTGCATCAGGCGTTTGGCATTCAGCCTTTCCTGCCGGCGCAGATCCACTTTGTCCACACCGAAACGTTGCTAGAACGTTACCCTGAGCTGGATGCCAAAGGGCGTGAACGCGCCATTGCCAAAGAGCTGGGCGCGGTCTTCCTGATTGGGATCGGCGGTAAACTGTCCAGCGGGCAGCCTCACGATGCGCGCGCGCCGGATTATGATGACTGGACAACGCCGGGCGAGCAGGGACTGGCTGGTCTGAATGGCGATATCCTGGTGTGGAACCCGGTTCTGAACGATGCCTTTGAGATTTCATCAATGGGGATCCGCGTGGATGCCGATGCGTTAAAACGCCAGTTGGCGTTGACGCAGGACGAAGAGCGTCTGAAGCTCGAATGGCATCAGGCGCTGCTGCGTGGCGAAATGCCGCAAACGATCGGCGGGGGGATTGGGCAGTCCCGTCTGGTCATGCTGTTACTGCAACTGTCGCACATTGGACAGGTTCAGTGCGGCGTGTGGCCGCAACCGCTGCGCGAGTCGGTTTCCGGTCTGCTTTAATCGGCCTGACCGTGCTGCCATCGGCGCATTAAACGGCTTTTTAACCCGGTATCAAAGTGCCAGATATGGTCAAATATATGCATGATGCCGGGTTTGCCATGATCGGACATCGCGACGGCGTGGAAACGATGCTGTCGCCGATCCCGACTGCTTTTAACTTTATTTACGACTTCATCCGGCAGCCGCTGGGCGATAAAATCTGAAATCACCACCGCATCGGCATCATGCCAGAAGGCGTCCTCCATCTTATCCAGCAGCGCTGACAGGCAGGCGCTCATATCGGTACCGCCGCGAAACGACTGGCTGAGAAAACGTATTGCCTGATCCAGCCCGTCCGCAGACGTTAATTCATACTTCACCACCCCGGTGGAGAACAGCATGATGTAGCAACGGCGATTGTCTGCGAGCGCAATACGCATCAGCGCCAGACAGAAGGCTTTCGCGCAGCGTTCGTTAAAGCCGCCCATAGATCCCGAGGTATCGACACAGACGATGAACGGGCCGCGCGGCTGTTGTTCATTCTGTTGGTGAAGGACGGGACGCTCCGTGATTTTTTCACGCCAGTTTTCCCCTTGTAACCGGTAGGTTAGCAGCCGATGTTCCAGCAGACGGCGATAGAATTCGTATTCTATTTCGCGGATGCTCATTGTCGCCAATTCGGTCGGCATCAAACGCAAAATGTCGTCGCTCTGATGCACGCCGCTGACCTGCTCGGGCACCGCGGCGGGTTCTTGTATGCGTACTCGAAACGCTTCTTTCGGAGCATCTTGCGTGAGGATAGACTTGGTTTCCCGGCTGCGTCCCAGTCGTTCCGCCAGTTTTTGTAATGCAGGCTGACGTTGCAGGAAAGCGCCGAAATCCAGCAGTGGACGAGGATCGGTTTGAATACGCAGTGCGGCGCTGAGATCCCACAGTCGTCCGGCCGCATTGTCATTTTCGGCCAGAATCGGTTCGAGCTTGCCGCTGAGGGTCAGACGCTGTTGCAGTTCATCCAGCAGGGTTTCCCGCTCCTGTTCCATCAACTGCTGATGCAATGAAACGGTTTGTAGTGTCAGACTTAACCGCCAGCGCTGAAGAAAGAGCGTGTGGAGCGCACGGGTGATCGTCTGCGTTAAGGTGCTCTCCGGAGGGGGGATCAGCCGTGAGGCCTGCGGCAGAAACGGCGATTCCACGGTGTTCAGCGTAGCCATAATCGCAGGCAGACGGGTTTGAAAAGTCTGGTTGTCGATCGATTGTGTGCGCTGGTAGCAGTGAAATTCTTTTTCCAGTTCTGGCGGGACCTGCGTCGTGCGCAGGCGCTGCTTTAACGTTTCTTTCCAGTGGGGAAGATCATTGAGTAATGCGGACTTCAGGCTGGGATACTTTTCAAAGAAGAACGCAATCTGAGGCGTCGCCAGCAGCGTGACGACAAGCTCGTCCAACAACTCGTTCTCATCTATCGACAGCAACATTTCCAGCGATTCCAGCGTAATCATCGGCGTTAGTCCTGTCGCTCTGATTGCTGGATTTGTTCGGCGACGTATTGCAGGCTGTCTTCGATTTTCGCCAGCCATGCGCCGGGGACGAACAAACAGGGCTGATGCTGATTGAACATGCGCCGCTGTTCGCGAAGCTGCATGTTCAGCTTGTCATACTCATCGACAATTTCGGCAGGGAGCGTGCAGTCGCGTTTTTCCGGCAGAGAAAGGATAGAAGATTGCAGGCTAATGTCGCGAACGGCCAGATGTTGACGATCGTCCACCACCAGATCGAGAGGCTGAGGAAATCCGATGCCGTTGAGTTTGCCTCGGATTTCCCCGCCTTTTTGCAGCCAGGTTTGGAGCGCATTCCTTTCAATGACCAGATGGCTGATTTCAATATCGTGCAGGATCAGCGGGCGTTGCAGCGCCAAATCCAGCGTTTCTGCGGTGATGGCGTCAGGGAGGGCGTAGTGAAATTTGCGACCGAATAAATGTCCCTGCTTTTCCACAGAAAAAGCCTGTAATTCGCTTTGCTCTCTCTGATATTGTTGGCGTTTGACATTGACCTGTTGCAGACGGAACAGCAGCGTTTTTTGCTGGTAGGCATGCTCGGTCATCAATAATTCAAGCTGGCGTTCAATCAGTGTCAACGTGTTCTGGTCGTGCCAGAGGCAATCTTTCAGCAGAATGATATCAATAGGTGTAATGGCATCCCGACCACAGAAAAAGGCACAGGCCTGAAGCAGGTGTAAGGCTTTTTTCCAGCGTCGATCGGAAATGTAAGGTGCCTGTTCCTGCGTTTCCAACTGTTGGCGCAGGGTATAGATCAGCTCGAAGCAGGCTTCGGGTAGCGTAATGCGCTCTATTTCCTTTTGCCACTGTTGGTACTCTTCATCGCTGACGCTGAGAGCAGGCGGAACGGGATTATCGTGCTCGCTGGCGTTATTGATCAGCAGCGCGCGAAAATTTTGTTTTTCCTGTACCCGATCGAGCCACAGCCGGATCAACATTCGGTCATAGAGTGCTTCCAGACCGCCATCTTCCTCTGGCAATTCATTCGATGCGGCAACCAGCAGGCGCATTGGGATGGTGTTTTCGCTGTTGCCATTGCGAAAACGCCGTTCGTTAATCGCCGTCAGCAGAGTGTTCAAAATCGCGGGGCCGGCTTTCCAGATTTCATCCAGAAATACGATTTCGGCTTCCGGCAGATAGCCGGCGGTCAGGCGCTGATAGCGACCTTCGTCTTTTAGCGCCTGAATGGAAAGGGGGCCGAAGACCTCTTCTGGCGTGGAAAAGCGCGTCATCAGGTACTCAAAGGCATTCGCGTGACGAAACGCGAATTTAATACGCCGGGCGATCATGCTTTTCGCGATGCCAGGCGGCCCCAGTAGAAAGACACTTTCCCCGCTTAACGCTGCCAGCAAACACAGACGAATGGCGTGCTGTCGTTCATAGAGACCGTGCTCTAGCGCATGGCTGAGGCGCGAAATTCTTTCAGCCAATGCGGTGGATTGACGCATAATGGATCCGTTAGTCCCTTGGTGTATGTACTGAAATCATGTCTGTCTGAATCAGAGGGTTTGACGCATGACGCTTTCAGAAAAAACCGACTCTTAACAAGTCAATGGTCATAATAAACGGCAGATCACAGATTTTTATTAGAATAGTTATACGCATTATTTATGGGGAATCAATAAACCACTTTTTTCAGGATGTTTCGTATACAAAGCCTTGCAGAATAAGAATGGGTTTTTATCCCGATTTGTGCATACTGTGCGTTTTGGGATGAGTTATTGTGAATGACGCGTTCAGCGGACTGATTAATCACAGAAGATAGGTTTATGAGCTCAGAACATAAACGTTCGCTGTCGGCGGTGACGCTGGCAGCCATTGGGGTGGTTTATGGCGATATCGGCACCAGCCCGCTTTATACGTTAAGGGAATGTCTATCAGGACAATTTGGTTTTGGGGTTGAACCTGATTCGGTCTTTGGTTTTCTTTCACTGATCTTCTGGCTGCTGGTTCTCGTTGTTTCGTTGAAATACCTGACCTATGTGATGCGTGCAGATAACGCTGGCGAAGGCGGGATCCTCACCCTGATGTCGCTGGCCGGACGCAATACCTCCGATCGCATGACGTCCGTACTGGTCATCATGGGGTTGATTGGCGGCAGTTTCTTTTATGGTGAAGTGGTTATTACACCTGCCATTTCGGTGATGTCGGCAATCGAAGGGCTGGAAATCGTCGCACCGTCGATGGACAGCTATATCGTTCCGTTATCGATTATCGTGCTTACCCTACTGTTTATCATTCAAAAACACGGTACCGGCAGCGTTGGCAAACTGTTTGCGCCCGTGATGCTAATTTGGTTTTTGGCGCTTGGCGTGCTGGGCGCACGTAGCGTAATCGCTAATCCAGAGGTCTTGCAGGCATTGAACCCCTTGTATGCCGTGCGCTTCTTTGCCGAATATAAAGCGGTGTCGTTCTTTGCGCTGGGGGCGGTGGTACTCGCCATTACCGGGGTTGAAGCGCTGTATGCCGATATGGGGCATTTTGGCAAATTCCCGATTCGTCTGGCCTGGTTTACAGTCGTGCTGCCGTCTTTGGTATTAAATTACTTCGGTCAGGGGGCGCTGTTGTTAAAGAATCCGGAAGCGATCAAGAACCCTTTCTTCCTGCTGGCGCCCGATTGGGCGCTGATCCCGCTGATGTTGCTGGCGACGCTGGCGACGATTATTGCTTCACAGGCGGTGATCTCCGGCGTTTTCTCGTTGACACGACAGGCGGTGCGCCTTGGCTATCTGCCGCCGATGCGCATTGTGCATACGTCGGATATGGAGTCCGGTCAGATTTATATTCCGGCAATTAACTGGATGCTCTATATCGCGGTCGTCATTGTAATCGTGAACTTTGAGCACTCAAGTAATCTGGCTGCGGCTTACGGGATTGCGGTAACGGGGACGATGGTGTTGACCAGCATTCTGTTCTGTACGGTAGCGGCGAAGAACTGGCACTGGCACCGTTATCTGGTATGGATTTTACTGACGGGCTTATTGGTTATCGATGTACCGATGTTTCTGGCGAACGTGGTCAAAATTCTGTCTGGCGGCTGGCTGCCGCTGACGTTGGGCATGGTGATGTTTATTATCATGACGACGTGGAAAAGCGAGCGTTTCAGGCTGCTGCGTCGGCTGCATGAACATGGCAACTCGCTGGACGCGATGATCGCCTCGCTGGAGAAGTCACCGCCCACGCGGGTGCCGGGCACGGCGGTGTATTTCTCGCGTGCGACTCACGTCATTCCCTTCGCGTTGCTACATAATCTCAAGCACAACAAGATCCTGCATGAGCGCGTGGTGCTGTTGACCATGCGTACTGAAGATGCGCCCTATGTGTTGAATGCTCGCCGGGTTACGGTTGAACAGCTTTCCCCCACGTTCTGGCGGGTGATCGCCAACTACGGCTGGCGTGAGACGCCGGATGTGGAAGCGGTATTTCATCGCTGCTGGCAGGATGGGTTAACCTGTCAAATGATGGAAACCTCTTTCTTTATGTCCAATGAATCGCTGACTATCGGCGAGCGTCCGTGGTATCTGCGCTTGCGCGGTAAGCTGTTTATGATGCTTAGCCGTAACGCGTTGCGTGCGGCGGATCAGTTTGAGATACCGCCGAACAGGCTGATTGAGCTGGGAATACAGGTCGAGATTTAAGTGAACCCTCTATACTCGCTATCGTTAACACGCAGGCAGCGACTCGCTGTTTGTTATTAGGGAAACACGAGGATGAGGTTCCCGCAGGGACACCTCGCCTCGTGGTCGACCGAGTATCTCGATCTTACCCCAACGTAACGTCCTATAGCTTTTGCCAATTCACCGACACGATCAGCCCGCCTTCGGGCCGGTTGGTAAAAGTAACCTGCATGTGGTGCAGCGTGGCGATGTTGTTAACGATGGAAATCCCCAGACCGCTGCCGGATTTTTCCTGTCCCGGTGGCCGATAAAAGCGCTCTCCGATCCTTGACTGCGCCTCACTGCTGAGGCCCGGACCATTATCGGCAACCTGAAAGCCGCGTTCCGTCAGCGTCAGGCTTACCGTTCCCCCCTCATGACTGTAGCGAATGGCGTTATCCAACAGATTACGCACCAGCAGAGTGAGCAGCAGCGGATGGCCTTGCCGGATAACCGGGGTGTCCGGTACATCCAGCGTCAGTTCGATCCCTGCCGCTTGCGCCGTGTGGTAATGCGCGATGGTCGCTTGTTGCAGGAGTTCATTGAACTGAACGGATTGCTGACCTTCGGTATGCGATCCGGCGTCCAGTCGTGACAGCGTGAGAAGTTGATCCACCAGCCGGGTCGCTCTATCAATGCCTTTATCCAGATTGGTCAACGCATGGCGACGCATAGCCTCGTCGTCATGCGCCAATTGCGCCACTTCGGTTTGAACTTTCAACGCCGCCAGCGGGCTACGCAACTCGTGAGCCGCATCGGAGGTAAAACGCCGCTCGCGCACCAGCATGTCGCTAATGCGGGAAAAGAGCTGGTTTAACGCGTTGACCAACGGGCGAACTTCCTGCGGGACGTGTTGCGTCATCAGCGGAGTACTTTCGTCAGGCGAACGCTGTTGCAGCTCATCGGCCATGCGTTTTAGCGGCGAGAGTTCACGTGTCACCAGCCAGTACAGCAGTAACAGCATAATCGGCAGAGCGAACAGCCAGGGCATCAGGCTGATTTTGACAATATCCAACGTCATGTCCTGACGATATTCCCACTCCTGACCGACGGCGATGACATAACGATGATCCGCCGTCGTCAGCCAGACGATGCGCCATGCGTCATTATCATCACGCAGTTTGCCGTCGGTGAAGCCGTTGCGCTTATAGTCAAAAATAAAATCTTTGCCGTTATCGCCATCGTTCAATACCATTTTCCCGTCGCGGGTAAAAATAGCGAAGGCCAGCGCATCATCATCCTGTTTGCCTCGGTTTTTATGTACCAGATTTTTGGTTTTGGGCAGAGAAGCTGACTGGATTCGCAATTCATCGGGATTCATGGTGGCCAGGTGTTTGGCAAACAGCATTTGCTGAGTATCAAATAATTCATTGATGTTATCGCGCGTTTGATACCACGAAAGCAGACTGGCTATGCCCCAGCACATCAGTGTCAGCAGTGTAAACCCCGCAATCAGGCGTAAACGCAGGCTGAGCCGCTTCATGGCGCGTCTCCCAGAATATAGCCCACCCCATGCACGGTACGGATAAACCCGCTGCCCAGCTTTTTGCGCAGGTGGTGGATATGGACTTCTACCGCATTGCTGGAGACATCATCATCCCACCCGTAGAGCTTTTCTTCCAATTGCGCGCGCGTCAGTATCCGGTTGGGATTGAGCAAAAACAGTTCCAGCAGCGCCAGCTCGCGGGATTTGAGTATCAACGGCTCATTATTAAAGGTGACGCAGCGAGAACCCGGTTCAAGGGAAACCGCGCCGTGCGTCAGCGCAGGCTGAAGTTGCCCATGGCGACGGCGAATCAGGGCCTGAAGACGAGCGGCGACTTCCGTCAGCGCAAAGGGCTTGCATAAATAATCATCGGCGCCCTGCTGCAACCCTTCCACACGCTGTTCTAACGCGTCTCGGGCGGTCAGAATCAATACCGGTTCGTCATGACCAGACTGACGCCACTGGCGCAGAATATCCAGCCCGTCCATACCGGGAAGGCTGAGGTCGAGCACGACGGCATCATAAGGCGCAGCCTTCAATGCGGCGGCCCCCGCGTTGCCTTCCGTAAACCAGTCTATACTGAAACCCAATTTGATCAGTCCGGCTTTCAGGCCATCGCCGATCAGACGATCGTCTTCGATTAACAATATTCTCATGCCTGCCTCGCAGGGAGCGCGTCGCTGTTTTGGGTTTTTATACGAAATAGGATGATGGCATGTACAGGAAAACTCGCTGAAATCGGGCGATTCCGGCAATTTTAAACAATAAACATGCGACGACCGACGCCTTAAGATTCTGTTAAGAATCGTTTGTTTTAATCTTTTCCGAAGAGAGATGACTCCCGCAGCTTAACTGCGAAACAATTGGTAAATAAGGAAGGTAAACATGAAAAAAGCAGCCGCGTTACTTGCTATTACCGCTCTGGTTTCCACCCCGGTACTTGCCGCACAAAGCGGCGGTGGTTTTGTCAATCCGGAAACGCCAGCGGTTGGCACCCATAAAGGGGGATTCACCGATTCACAGAGCTCTCTTACCACGGTAGAAAAGGTGAAATCGTTGCGTGATGATAGTTGGGTCACGCTGCAAGGTAATATTGAAAAACGAATTGGCGATGAAAACTATTTATTCCGCGATTCAACGGGCACGATAGAAGTAGAAATCGACCATAAGCGCTGGAATGGCCAAATGGTTTCACCCACCGATAAAGTGGAAATCCAGGGCGAACTGGATAAAGACTTCAATTCCGTCGAAGTGGACGTGAAGCAAATTCGCAAACTTTAAAGCATTATCCTCATTCTCTATTGGTGGGCTTATGTCCCGCCAATTTTACATTAGAGAAAAAAATCCTCTCACCCTCTTGAGATATCCTGATAATACCCAATAAAATTTTAAGAAAACTCTTAATATAATAATAAATTATATTGGAGTTATTTTTATATAAATTTAAATAATAAAAAAACCATACATTATTACGCTATTGGTTTTTTTTTATATTTTAAGTTAATGATTATGTTTTTATATGTATATAACGTTAATTATTGAATTAAAAAACAAACAATTATTACTTTCAATCCGATTAGTAAAACATAAAACATTAGTATAAATTTTATACGTGATTTGTATTTCTATATAAATCCACGTAGGTGACTTTTATTAAGTCATTAATTTTAAATGTTAATACCCTATGGAGATGCCATTTATGGGGATTTTAAATAATACGTTTTCTTTGATCGGAAAAACGCTGGGTTTTATTGGTGATGCGGAGTCAAATGCCGTCACCAGTGTTGCTAACGCAGTAGCTACCGCAGTTAGTGGTGCCCAACAAGTTGTAAATGGCGTTACAGATTTTATCTCTGACGTCACCGAACCCATGCCTGTTGTCAATGGTGTTGTTGATGCTGCTGCAAATGTGATAAATGGTGCCACGCACGGTGTCGAAATTGTCACCCATCACTTTACAATGTGGGGTGCTGAAGCTGGACAAGCCATAGGAACGGTGCTGAATACTACGGGTGATTTCGTTGAAAACATTGGCGAAGCTGATCTCCAAGGTGCGATATGTGCCATTCGGGATGGCATCGGTGAGATTGTTGGCAAAGATTTACAGTATATCAGTGCTCACCTTGATCACGATGCGGAATTAATTCAAATTCCAATCAAAGTATTAACCGAGTCAGTAACCGATATTCTTAAACCGATATTCGGTGATAATTGTATCACTAATTTACCGAGTATCCTTGACGATCTACAGAATGGTATCCTAGAGGGCGTTATTCTAGATCAAATTGTTCAGCCTTTACTTGATTGCTTAGCCGAATTTAATGAGTCAATTTTCGGTTATGATGGATGTGATCTTTCAGCAAGTGATATGGGGATGGGTTTCTTGTTAGATTGTGATGATGAAGAACATAATCATCACTATTCATGTGACGATGAAGAACATAATGATCATCATTCATGTGAGCATGTAGAGTTCAACCCATGCGAACACAATGTTGAGCTCGTCGGTGTTAACGACGGCGAATGTTTTGTCGCTATCGCCGCCTAGGTTTTTTTATCAGGCACTGTTGCTATCCCCCAGAGAAATTTATGGGGGGTAGTATTAGTCTAGTAATTACTTCCATTTGTATATACTAGACATTGATAACAAGATTTTCATTAATATACTGATTTTTTGAGTTTTTTCATCCAAGAAAATTCAGAAATCGGATGCTATGTCTGTTCAGAACGTATTAATCACCCTTTCTATTTTTGTTAGCGAAACGTTTCGATAGCGATCACACTTTTTTTATTTCTTTATTGCCTTTCCCGCTTCTTTTTCTAATATGTTATCAGCGAAACGTTTCGCTGGTGGGGCAAAAAGATGAAAAAAACAGCATTATTGAATTCAAACATTTCTTCCGTAATTTCCCAGCTAGGGCATACCGATACCTTGGTGATTGGCGATGCGGGGTTACCGATCCCTGAAACGACGACGCGCATCGACCTGGCATTGACGCATAACGTGCCGACGTTCTTGCAGGTGGTGAGTATTGTCACCAGCGAAATGCAGGTTGAAGCCGCCATTCTGGCGCAGGAAATTCGTGAGAAGAATCCCACCGTCCATGACGCATTACTTGAACAATTGAAGCAGCTTGAACAACACCAGGGAAACACCATTGCGCTGCACTATGTCAGCCATGAAGAATTAAAAACCCAAAGCGGCAAAAGCCGGGCCATCATTCGCAGCGGAGAGTGTTCTCCTTATGCCAATGTCATTCTTTGTGCTGGCGTAACGTTCTGAGGCACCCATGCAACCTTTACTGCAACTGCAAGGCATCACGAAATCTTTTCCCGGCGTTAAGGCGCTTTCCGGTGCGGCACTCAATGTTTATCCGGGAAAAGTGATGGCGCTGGTAGGCGAAAATGGTGCGGGCAAGTCCACCATGATGAAAGTCCTGACCGGGATCTACCGTAAAGATGCCGGCAGCATCCATTTTCTGGGGCAGGAGGTGGATTTCAGCGGGCCGAAAGCGTCTCAGGAAGCGGGGATTGGTATTATCCATCAGGAACTTAACCTGATCCCCCAGCTCACGATTGCTGAGAATATCTTTCTTGGCCGCGAGTTTACTAACCGCTTCGGTCGTATCGACTGGAACAAGATGTATGTGGAAGCCGATAAGCTCCTGAAGCGTCTGAATCTGCGCTATGACAGTCGTCGTATCGTGGGAGATCTATCGATTGGCGATCAGCAAATGGTGGAAATCGCCAAGGTACTGAGCTTTGAATCGAAAGTCATCATCATGGATGAACCCACCGATGCCCTGACGGATACCGAAACCGCCTCGTTATTCAGCGTGATCAAAGAGTTGCAATCTCAGGGGTGCGGCATTGTCTATATTTCCCACCGTCTGAAAGAAATCTTCGAAATCTGCGATGACATTACCGTTTTCCGCGATGGGCAGTTTATCGGTGAGCGTCCGGTGAGTGATTTGCAGGAAGATACGCTGATCGAAATGATGGTGGGCCGCAAGTTGGAAGACCAGTATCCGCGCTTGAATAAAGCGCCGGGGGACGTTCGCCTTAACGTACAGAACCTGTCCGGGCCGGGCGTCGACAACGTTAGCTTTACGGTGCGCAAAGGTGAAATTCTCGGCGTTGCGGGGCTGATGGGCGCAGGTCGGACTGAGCTGATGAAGATCCTCTACGGCGCACTGCCGCGAACCGGCGGACGCGTGACGCTGGATGGTCGCGACGTCGTGACCCGTAAACCGCAGGATGGTTTGGCTAACGGCATCGTTTACATTTCCGAGGATCGTAAGCGCGATGGTCTGGTGCTGGGCATGTCGGTAAAAGAAAACATGTCCTTAACCGCACTGCGTTATTTCAGCCGGACGGGAGGACGCCTTAAACATGCCGAAGAACAGCTGGCCGTAGGCGATTTTATTCGTCTGTTTAACGTCAAAACGCCATCAATGGAGCAGCCCATCGGTCTGCTTTCCGGCGGCAACCAGCAGAAAGTGGCGATTGCCCGCGGTCTGATGACGCGCCCGAATGTCTTGATCCTTGATGAACCAACCCGCGGCGTCGATGTCGGGGCGAAGAAAGAAATTTATCAGTTAATCAATCAATTCAAAGAAGAAGGTCTGAGCATTATTTTGGTGTCGTCCGAAATGCCCGAGGTATTGGGAATGAGCGATCGCATCATTGTTATGCATGAAGGGCGCTTAAGCGGTGATTTCCCGATTGAGCAAGCAACCCAGGAAATACTGATGGCGGCGGCTGTTGGTAAGCAATATGGCGCAAAGCAGGAGTAAGTCAGACATGAGTTCTCAATCTATCGCGGAAAAACGCTGGTTCAGCAAAGCGTGGTTACTGGAGCAGAAGTCGCTGATTGCGCTCCTGATCCTGATTGCGATTGTATCCGCTATGAGCCCTAACTTTTTCACCCTGAACAACCTGTTCAACATTCTTCAGCAGACGTCGGTGAATGCCATCATGGCCGTGGGTATGACGCTGGTGATCCTGACTTCGGGCATCGATTTGTCGGTGGGATCGCTGTTGGCGTTGACCGGTGCCGTGGCGGCTTCCATCGTCGGGCTTGAAGTGAATGCGCTGGTCGCGGTGTTTGGCGCGCTGGCGCTGGGCGCGCTGATCGGCGCAGGTACGGGCGTTATTGTTTCTAAAGGTAAAGTGCAGGCGTTTATTGCCACGCTGGTGATGATGCTGCTGCTGCGCGGCGTGACGATGGTTTATACCAACGGCAGTCCAATCAATACCGGTTTTTCCGACGCGGCCGATGCGTTTGGCTGGTTCGGAATTGGTCGTCCGTTGGGTATTCCGACGCCGATCTGGATCATGGCTATCGTGTTCGCGGCGGCCTGGTACATGCTGCACCACACGCGTTTGGGGCGCTATATCTATGCGCTGGGCGGCAATGAGTCCGCGACGCGTTTGTCCGGTATCAGCGTGGATAAAATCAAGATTATTGTCTATTCCCTGTGTGGGCTGCTGTCTGCTCTGGCGGGAATTATTGAGGTCGCACGCTTGTCCTCCGCACAGCCAACGGCGGGGACGGGGTATGAGCTGGATGCCATCGCCGCGGTGGTATTGGGCGGCACCAGTTTGGCCGGGGGCAAAGGACGTATCGTTGGCACGCTCATCGGTGCGCTTATCCTTGGTTTCCTCAACAATGGATTGAATCTATTAGGTGTTTCTTCTTACTACCAAATGATCGTCAAAGCGGTCGTCATTTTGCTGGCGGTTCTGGTAGATAACAAAAGCAGTAAATAACCTTCATTCACACAGGAATTGCGTTATGAATATGAAAAAACTGGCTACTCTGGTTTCCGCTGTTGCGCTGAGCGCGACTGTCAGTGCGAATGCTTTGGCTAAAGATACGGTTGCTCTGGTGGTTTCTACGCTGAATAACCCATTCTTTGTCTCAATGAAAGAAGGCGCGCAGAAAGAAGCCGACAAACTGGGCTACGAGCTGATTGTGCTGGACTCTCAGAATAACCCGGCGAAAGAACTGGCAAACGTTCAGGATCTGACGGTACGTGGAACCAAAGTTCTGCTGATCAACCCGACCGATTCCGATGCGGTAGGTAATGCGATTAAAATGGCTAATCAGGCTAAAATCCCGGTTATTACGCTGGATCGCGTCGCCAGTAGCGGCGAAGTGGTGAGCCACGTTGCCTCTGACAACGCCTTCGGCGGTAAAGTCGCTGGTGATTTCATTGCCAAAAAACTGGGTGAAGGCGCAAAAGTGATTCAGTTGGAAGGGATTGCCGGAACCTCTGCCGCGCGTGAGCGTGGCGCCGGCTTCATGAAATCGGCAGAGAAAAATAAATTTGCTATGCTGGCCAGTCAACCCGCTGACTTCGATCGTACTAAAGGGCTGAACGTGATGCAGAACCTGCTGACCGCTCATCCGGATGTTCAGGCTGTATTTGCTCAGAACGATGAAATGGCGTTGGGCGCACTGCGCGCGTTGCAAACCGCAGGGAAAACGGATGTGCTGGTTGTCGGGTTTGACGGCACGCAAGATGGCGTGAAGGCCGTAGAGTCAGGCAAACTGGCGGCAACCGTTGCTCAGCGTCCCGATCAGATCGGTGTGATCGGTATCGAAACGGCGGCAAAAGTACTGAAAGGTGAAAAAACGCAGGCCATCATTCCGGTTGATCTGAAGCTGGTAGCAAAATAATTAAAGAATAAAGCAGGGCTCGCGCCACCCATTTGCGGTGGCGCATTATTAACGTAGCGGGATTCGACATAATGAAAACGGGTAAGCTGGTGGTGCTGGGCAGTATTAATGCTGACCATATTCTCAACCTTGAGCAATTTCCCCGCCCGGGTGAAACGGTGATCGGTAAACAATATAGCGTTGCTTTTGGTGGGAAAGGCGCCAATCAGGCCGTTGCCGCTGGCCGAAGCGGTGCAGATATCGCCTTTATTGCCTGTGTCGGAGAAGACGATATTGGCACGCGTATTTGCCAGCAGTTGTCCAAAGACCATATTGATGTTTCCGCCGTTGAGGCTATTTCCGGGGAAACGACCGGCGTCGCGCTGATTTTTGTTAACGCCGAAGCGGAGAACATGATCGCGATAAACGCAGGCGCGAATGCGGCTGTGACGCCTGATTACCTTCATCGTCATCAGCAATACATTATTGATGCCTCTGCGTTGCTTATGCAGCTTGAGTCGCCGTTGGAAACGGTCATCACAGCCGCCAAACTGGCGCACGAACATCAAACGAAAGTGATCCTTAACCCTGCCCCCGCTCGTGAACTGCCTGATGAACTGCTATCGCTGGTTGATATGATCACGCCGAATGAAACCGAAGCGCAGTTCCTGACGGGAATTACCGTCGAGACGGAAGAGGATGCGTCTCGTGCCGCACAGGTTCTACATGATAAAGGCATCGAAACGGTTCTCATCACATTGGGTAGCCGAGGCGTATGGCTAAGTGAAAACGGCCAGGGGCAACGTATAGCGGGGTATCGCGTCAAAGCCGTGGATACTATTGCCGCCGGAGACACGTTTAATGGCGCGCTCGTTACCGCGTTACTGGAAAATAAACCGATGTCCTCCGCCGTAAAATTTGCCCATGCGGCAGCGGCGATAGCCGTTACTCGCCGAGGCGCTCAGCCTTCTGTTCCGTGGCGTGAAGAGATCGACGAATTTTTGCAAGCTCAGGGGTAATTTTTGGCCACCATGAAAGATGTCGCCCTTCTGGCGGGCGTTTCCACTTCTACCGTATCCCACGTGATTAATAATGATCGCTTTGTCAGCGAGGCCATCCGCGACAAAGTGATGAAAGCCGTTGAAGAGCTCAACTATGCGCCGTCGGCGCTGGCCAGAAGCCTGAAAATAAACCAGACCCGCACCATCGGCATGTTACTCACTGCCAGTAATAACCCGTTTTATGCCGAAGTGGTCCGTGGCGTTGAACGCTGTTGTTATGAGCGAGGCTATAGCCTGATTCTGTGCAACACCGAAGGCGATCGCGACAGAATGAGTCATAGTCTGGAAACGCTGCTGCAAAAGCGGGTCGATGGTGTATTGCTGATGTGCACGGAAAGTCATCGCCCTTTGCCCGATATGATGAGCCGTTATCCTTCTATTCCGATGGTCATGATGGATTGGACGCCTTTTGAAGGCGTCATGGATGTGATTAAAGATAACTCTCTGCTCGGCGGCGAGATCGCAACCAATTACCTCATTGCGCGCGGTTATAAAAAGATAGCCTGCATTGCGGGGCCGAAAGATAAGACGACGGCCTACAACCGACTGGAGGGCTATCGGCAGGCGATGCAACGCGCTGGGTTATTTGTTCCCGCGGATTATGAAATTTTCGGCGATTTTGAGTTTGAAACGGGCTATCGCGCTATGCAGCAGTTATTAGCGTTGGAAGATAAGCCTGAAGCGGTGTTCACCAGTAATGATGCGATGGCCGTTGGCGTTTATCATGCGCTTTATCAGGCGGGGCTGTCGATTCCTCAGGATATGGCGGTAGTCGGTTACGACGATATTGAGCTGGCGCGCTATATGTCACCGCCGCTGACGACGATTCATCAACCGAAGGATGAACTGGGGGAATTGGCGGTTGATACGTTGCTTCATCGTTTGGAACATCCTGACACAGAGCCCAATGTGCTGGTGCTGACGCCGGAATTAATGGTGCGGCAATCCGTCCGGTAAGATTTCTTACCAATAAACGCTGGAAAATCCGGCATAACGCCGTCTTTTAATGCGCTTTGCTGAAAAAAAACTCGCTCGGTCATTTTTTTGCATTTAGCGCTTGTCAGCGGCGGAGAAGTCCCTATAATGCGCCTCCATCGACACGGCGCTGTGACTCACAAGCCGGTCGGTAAAGAAAGGGAAAACGCTTTAAAATAAACGTTGACTCTGAAGGTGATAAGCGTAATATACGCCACCTCGCGAAGCGGTTCAGGCCGCACGCACTGCTCTTTAACAATATAATCAGACAATCTGTGTGGGCACTCATAAGACCGTATCTTAACGAGATAAAAAGTCTTGAAGAGTGAACAACAGTAAATTCATTACGAATAAACAGTTTTAATTCTTTGAGCATCGCTGACGAGTTCAGCAAATCAAACAAATCTTAAATTGAAGAGTTTGATCATGGCTCAGATTGAACGCTGGCGGCAGGCCTAACACATGCAAGTCGAGCGGCA
>NZ_SMBY01000009.1 GCF_004342665.1 Samsonia erythrinae
GGCTGGCGATGAGCCGTTTTATTATCGAGTTCGGTGACCGCCTGAGCGCTCACCTTTAATACAGTGGCAATTACACAGAATTACGGACAGGCTCACGTGATGACAACCAAAGCGATTTATCCCGGAACGTTTGATCCATTAACCTATGGTCATTTAGACCTGCTGACACGTGCATCACGACTGTTCGATCATGTGGTACTGGCCATTGCCGCCAGTCCGAGCAAGCATACGCTCTTCACGCTAAACGAGCGCGTAGCGCTGGCGAAGGATGCGACTGGGCATTTATCTAACGTCGAAGTCGTCGGCTTCAGCGATCTCATGGCGCACTTCGCACAGCAGCAAAACGCCAATATTCTTGTGCGCGGTTTGCGGGCCGTTGCTGATTTCGAATATGAACTCCAGCTCGCAAAAATGAACCACCACCTGCTGCCGACGCTTGAAAGCGTCTTCCTGATGCCATCGGAAGAGTGGTCATTTATTTCTTCTTCTTTGGTTAAGGAAGTGGCGCGACATGGTGGCGACGTATCGCATTTCTTACCCGGTGGTATTGCCGACGCTTTACAGGAAAAATTGAAAAAGTCGTCATGACAAAGGGGAGTCTGTGACAATCTGGATGAGCCGCTCAGTGTTGGCCTCACGCCCAAAACGCGCTCTGACATCCACCTTTCCCGCCTCGGCATAGCCTTGCACGATATCTTTATTCGACAAGGCAAAGTCAATCGCTTTCGCCCATTCCTGTGGATTATTTTCCGTCACAATCATCCCCGTCACGCCGTTCTGCACCGTCTCGGGTAAGCCACCTTCATTACTGATAATGACCGGGACAGCCAATCCCAGTGCTTCTATCTGTGCCATGCCAAGCGGCTCTTTTGTCGATGGCATAACCAGTATATCCGCTCGCCTCAGCGCAGCGGAAACGGAGGCCAGTTCCCCTATCCACACCTTATGCTGCAAACCACGTTTGGCGATCTCCTGTTGCAACGGCGCGGCATTCCCCCCACCGGCGATGACATAACGCAAAGTGGGTCGACAGACCGCCAGCTCGCTCAGCGCCGCCAGGATGATGCTATGCCCTTTTTCCGCACGCAGCATGCCAAGCTGAATGATAACATCCCCTTCTTCTTTGCTTAGCCACGCCTCCAGATCGCTTTCTAACGGTAAATCGACTTCACGATCAAGCTTCTCAAACGCAATCCCTGGATACACAACGTCAATCTGTTTACCCGGAAACTGTTCCCTGATTTTCTCAGCCATGAAGCGACTTGGCACCATCACCAAATCGATAGGAAGAAAACGGCTTAATGGATTAGGTTTTCTATTCGTGTAGTAGGTTCGTGAGCGAATGATTTTTGGTCGGTTAAACAATGTCAGCGCCGCAATATACAAATTATTCGCGTCATGCCCGCTGTGACAAATACAGGCAAGCGGACGCTGACGCTTTATTTCATTCCGTAATCCCCGAATGGTTGGCAAATGGCCGCTATTACGAAACGGCAAATTGATGACAGACAATCCACGAGCACGCGCTTCACTATTTATCCTCCCTTTCGCATTACAGAAAAGGCGGGTAGTAAAACCCTGTGCATTTAACGATTCCATTTGCTGCAATAACTGCCATTCCTGACCGCCCATATTCTTTGAGCTTTCAAGGAAAAAAACGGTTCCCATCTTATCGTTCATTGCACTTTTCCACTTTACTGTCCGTTACCCAACGATTTCAGCGCTGACAACAACGGCAAAAAAACGTACTGCGCTGCCCATGCTTCGCGGTTTCTATCAGCGTTCCGCATGTGCGGCAAGGTTCACCGTTGCGACCATAGACGCGCAGCGCCTGCGCGAAATAGCCCGGTTTACCGTCTGATTGCAAAAAATCACGCAGCGTTGTGCCACCCTGCTCAATCGAGAGCTGTAGCACCTGTTTAATCATGCTCACCAACACGGACGCTTCATTTTCATTCAGCGATCCGGCAGGTCTGTTAGGATGGATACCCGCAGCAAACAGCGATTCGCTCGCGTAAATATTGCCTACGCCAACGACCACTTTATTATCCATAATCCACTGTTTGACCGCCGTTTTCTTACCCCGAGACGCCTGATAGAGATAATCCGCGGAGAATTCCGCTTCCAGCGGTTCCGGCCCCAAATGCGCCAGTACCGAGCTGGTTTCCGGGTTATCCGTCCACAGCCAAGCGCCAAAACGCCGGGGGTCGGTGTAGCGTAACACTTTTCCGCTATCCATCACCAAATCGACGTGATCGTGCTTTTCCGGCTCAATGTATTCCGGCAATATCCGCAAACTGCCAGACATTCCAAGATGCACAATCATCCAGCCGCGAGTGAGTTCAATCAGCAGATATTTGGCTCGCCGACGCACGCTGAGTACCGGTTCATCGCTCAATGAGAGAATCTCAGCCGACACCGGCCAACGCAGTCGCGTATTCCTCACGTCTGCGTAAAGGATCGTGTGGCCGACGAGATACGGTGAAATCCCCCGACGACTGGTTTCAACCTCAGGTAATTCAGGCATAAACGACTCCTGATAAATGTGGCTACATTGGCATAAACAAAAGGATACCATCTGTGACAACCCGCAGGACAAGGGATGCGACGGGATGCAGAGCTACCGCTGACGTACTTCCCTGCGGCGCTTAAAACAAAACTCATGCCTGTCTGACAGGCATATGACAAAAAAAACCCGGCTAACGCCGGGTTTCTCATCAAGAAACAAAAATTATTTAATTTTAGCTTCTTTGTAGACAACGTGCTGACGGACAACGGGATCGAATTTCTTCAGTTCCAGTTTTTCCGGCTTAGTACGTTTGTTCTTCGTTGTGGTATAGAAGTGACCAGTACCAGCAGAAGAAACCAGCTTGATCTTCTCGCGAACACCCTTAGCCATGATTCAGTTCCTTAATACTTTTCACCACGGGCACGTAGATCGGCCAGAACCGTCTCAATACCCTTCTTATCGATAATACGCATACCTTTAGCAGATACGCGCAGCGTTACAAAGCGCTTTTCGCCTTCAACCCAAAAACGGTGTGAATGCAGGTTAGGCAGAAAACGGCGTTTGGTCGCATTCAGTGCGTGGGAACGGTTGTTACCGGTCACCGGACGCTTGCCAGTAACTTGGCAGACTCGGGACATGTCTATTCTCCAAAAATCAAATCAGCTCGAGCTTCGTATAGGGTTTGGCCGCCTCGTCAGGCTTTAGAGCCCATCTCAGCAACTTCACTGAAAAGACTCTGTCATCAGGATAAACCTGCTGAGATAGGCTCTTAACGCCACACCCAAGATTCTCAAAGGTGGCGTAGTATACGCTCTGAAGCGTAAGTGCTCAAGTCCCGAACAGCTAAAGATCCCATTGGATCGCGGAAATATCTGTCAAATCCACCCGAGCTCGGCAAAAGAAACGAATTCCCCTTGTCCAATGACCAGATGATCGAGCACGCGGATCTCCATTAACAGACACGCTTTAACAATCTGTTCGGTTATCGCGCGGTCAGCCTGACTCGGTTCCGCATTTCCCGAGGGATGATTGTGCGCCAGAATCAGCGCGGCGGCATTCACCTTGAGCGCTTCACGCACAATTTCACGCGGGTGTACTTCCACGCGGTTAATCGTACCAACAAACATCTCCTGATGGCAGATAACATGGTGCTGATTATCCAAAAACAACACTAAAAAAACCTCGCGTTCACGCCGGGACAGCAGCAACTGCAAATATTGTCCGGTTATTTCCGGGTTCAGCATGGCATCTTCTTTCGCCAAACGGGAAAAAAACAGCCGCCGAGACAGTTCTGCAATCGCCTTGAGCTGCGTATATTTTGATATCCCTACGCCTCTGGCGTTATCAAACGCAGACTGGTCAGCCATCATCAGTTGATAGAGCGACCCAAACTGCGTCAGCAGATTTTCTGCCAGTTCCATCACATGTACGCCGGGCAGCCCCGTGCGCAGAAAAATCGCCAGCAGCTCCGCATCCGTCAACGCTTCCGCGCCTAAACTCACCAGCTTTTCACGCGGCGCCAACCCCTTTTCCCACCCCATCGTCCTCTCCCTGTAAGGCCTGATGACATCATGTCATGGACATACATACAGGGCGATTACCGCGTGCAGAGATTGCAAAGCGCTTCGCATTCTTCTCTGAGAAACCGCCGTGACAACCTTAAGATTCCTCTCACCGATGAAGGTTATGGTAAAATATCGCCTCTTCACACTTTCAATCGGACCATGATGATGACGGAGTTTTCCAGCCTGAATGCACTTTCCGGCAAACGAGTCGTGTTGGGTATCAGTGGCGGTATCGCGGCTTATAAGTGCCCGGAACTGGTACGCCGCCTGCGTGATAGCGGAGCAGACGTACGGGTTGTCATGACCTCTGCCGCTAAGGCCTTTATCACCCCGCTGACGCTCCAGGCCGTTTCAGGCTACCCGGTATCAGACGATCTGCTCGACCCGGCGGCGGAAGCGTCAATGGGGCATATTGAATTAGGGAAATGGGCTGACTTAGTGATTCTTGCACCGGCTACCGCCGACCTGATCGCCCGAATCGCCGCCGGCATGGCCAACGACCTGCTGACGACGATTTGTCTGGCGACATCGGCCCCTATCGCCGTTGTCCCCGCAATGAATCAGCAGATGTATCGTGCGCAACCCACACAGGACAACCTGCGCACGCTGGCTGCGCGCGGTTTACCGATCTGGGGACCGGATAGCGGGAGTCAGGCGTGCGGCGATGTGGGGCCGGGCCGCATGATCGACCCGCTGGATATTGTCGGGCGGGCGCAACGTCATTTTTCTGCCATCAACGATCTGCAACATCTTAACATTCTGGTCACCGCTGGCCCGACGAGAGAAGCGCTGGACCCGGTGCGCTTTATCACCAACCACAGCTCCGGGAAAATGGGGTTTGCTATCGCGCAGGCCGCTGCTGCCCGCGGCGCGAATGTCACACTGGTAAGCGGTCCGGTTTCGCTCGCCACACCGCAGGGCGTCACACGCATTGATGTCGACAACGCGTTAGAAATGGCGCAGGCGGTGATGGAACATGCCCCACAGCAGCACATTGTTATCGGCTGTGCCGCCGTGGCGGATTACCGCGCCAAGCACATCGCCGGTGAGAAGATTAAAAAACAGAACCAACCGGATGATGAAATGACTCTCACTCTGGTCAAAAATCCAGATATTATCGCCGGTGTCGCAGCCATGACGGAAAATCGCCCTTATGTTGTCGGGTTTGCTGCCGAAACCCAGAATGTGGAAGAATACGCCCGGCAAAAACTGGCACGTAAAAAGTTGGATCTGATTTGCGCGAACAATGTCTCGCTTTCCGGGCATGGTTTTAATAGTGAAACCAATGCGTTACACCTTTTCTGGCAAGATGGCGACAAACCGTTGCCGCAGTGCGACAAGCGCCTTCTTGGCCAAAAATTAATCGACGAGATTATCAGCCGTTATGATGAAAAAAATCGACGTTAAGATTGTTGACCCACGCGTTGGACAGCAATTCCCGTTACCAACCTACGCGACATCGGGTTCCGCCGGGCTCGATCTGCGGGCCTGTCTGGATCAGGCCATTGAACTCAACCCGGGGGAAACCACGTTGATTCCAACCGGGCTGGCGATCCATATCGCCGATACCGGGCTGGCAGCGGTTATCCTGCCCCGTTCCGGATTGGGCCATAAGCATGGCGTGGTGCTGGGGAATTTGGTGGGGTTGATTGATTCAGACTATCAGGGGCAGTTAATGGTCTCCGTCTGGAACCGTGGTCAACAAACCTTCACCATCGAACCGGGAGAGCGCATCGCGCAGATGGTTTTCGTGCCTGTCGTACAGGCTGAATTTAATCTGGTTGACGATTTCGTCAGCAGTGAACGTGGAGAAGGCGGCTTTGGCCATTCTGGCCGTCGCTAGCACGCCCCAGCCATCCGCTCAACCATAACGACCACAACCCATTATAAAGCCACAGCACGCGCTCATTTGAGCAATGAAGTGACTGTGGCGCTAGCGGATGCTTGTCAGTCAAATACTTAGCAAGGGTCTTTTCAGACATGGCAGAAAAAGAAAATACGAAAAGGAATCGCCGCGAGGAGATTTTGCAAGCGCTGGCGCAAATGCTGGAATCCAGCGATGGCAGCCAGCGTATCACCACGGCAAAACTGGCTGCGTCCGTCGGGGTGTCCGAAGCAGCGCTTTACCGGCATTTTCCCAGCAAGACGCGGATGTTTGATAGCCTTATCGAATTTATTGAAGATAGCCTGACCACCCGCATTAACCTGATTCTGCAAGATGAAAAAGAAACTTTTAATCGGCTTCGTCTGATTTTGCTGCTTATTTTAGGGTTTGCGGAACGGAATCCGGGCCTGACGCGTATCATGACCGGCCACGCGCTGATGTTTGAACAGGATCGCCTACAGGGAAGAATCAACCAGCTGTTTGAACGCATTGAATCACAGTTGCGTCAGGTGCTGCGTGAACATAAGCTACGCGACGGCAAAACGTTCCAGCATGATGAAACGCTGCTGGCCAGCCAGTTGCTGGCCTTCTGCGAAGGCATGCTCTCACGCTTTATCCGCTCCGAATTCCGCTATCGTCCAACGCAGGAGTTCGACACCCGCTGGCCACTTCTGGCTGCACAACTGAACTAAACGTTCTTGTACTGAATAACGATCCGCCAGAAACCGCCGGCGGATCGTTATTCACAGGGTTAAATCCCGTACTGCTCGCGATAGGCTTGCACCGCATCCAGATGCGCCGCCAATTCGGGTTTTTCCGCCAGATAGGCAATCAAATCCTTCAGCGTAATAATCGAGATCACCTTGCACTGATAGTCACGCTCCACTTCCTGAATGGCGGACAAATCGGCACGGCCACGCTCCTGCCGATCCAGCGCAATCATGACACCCGCCAGCGTTGCGCCATGCGCACCGATGATTTCCATCGATTCGCGTATCGCCGTCCCCGCCGTAATGACGTCATCCACCAGCATGACACGGCCTTGTAATGGGCTGCCGACCAGACTGCCGCCTTCGCCGTGGTCTTTAGCTTCTTTGCGGTTAAAACAGTACGGCAGATCGCGCTCGTGGTGTTCTGCCAGCGCAACCGCCGTGGTGGTGGCAATAGGAATGCCTTTGTAAGCCGGCCCGAACAGCAGATCGAATTCCACGCCGGAATCAACCAGCGCTTCCGCATAAAACCGCCCCAGCAAGGCCAGATCGCGCCCGGTATTAAACAGCCCGGCGTTGAAGAAATAGGGGCTGATGCGCCCGGACTTCAGCGTAAATTCGCCAAACTTCAATACCTGCTTGCTGAGTGCAAACTCAATAAACTGGCGCTGGTAGGCTTTCATTACGGCATCTCCTCGTCTTACTTGTTGTTCAGAATAAAAATCAGAATTAAAAATTGATCAGACATAAAAAATTTCCAGGAGAAATTTTCAACGTCGCTTGCGACGGCCCGCAAGGGTGGCGGCCGATGGCGCGCCATAAAAAAAGCGACCATCTGGTCGCTTTAAAAATCAATCGGCTAAGGCGGCTTTCTGCGCCTGAACGATGGTGTCAATTCCCCCTCGGGCCAGCGCCAACAAGGAGAGCAACTCTTCATGGCTGAACGGCTCGCCTTCGGCCGTCCCCTGCACCTCAATCATGCGACCATCTTCGGTCATGACCACATTCATGTCGGTTTCAGCGGCGGAATCTTCCACGTACTCCAGATCGCACAGCGCTTCGCCGTTAACGATGCCGACGGAAACCGCCGCGACCATCCCTTTCATCGGGTTCTTTTTCAGCTTGCCGTTGGCAACCATCTGATTCAGCGCATCGGCCAGCGCCACGCAGGCACCGGTGATGGACGCCGTGCGCGTGCCGCCGTCCGCCTGCAAGACATCGCAGTCGAGCGTGATGGTGTATTCGCCCAGCACTTTCAGGTCGATCGCCGCACGCAGAGAGCGCGCAATCAGGCGCTGGATCTCCAGCGTGCGCCCACCCTGTTTGCCTTTGGCGGCTTCACGGGCATTGCGGCTGTGCGTGGCACGCGGCAGCATGCCGTATTCAGCGGTAACCCAGCCTTGCCCCTGGCCTTTCAGAAAGCGCGGTACCCCCTCTTCTACCGTGGCATTACATAACACTTTGGTGTCGCCAAATTCGACTAAAACAGAACCTTCCGCGTGTTTCGTGTAATGACGGGTCAATTTTAAGGGGCGTACTTGCTGTGCACTTCGGCCTGTTGGGCGCATGGCTCATCTCCGGCGGGTCAATGAAAACTGGCGCGCATTATACACGAAATCCTTCACGTTGCGGCAAAGCGCTGGCAGAAAGCCATACCTTGAACTTAGGGTATAACCTGAGGTTATACCCTACTCATAAACAAGTATTCGTCAGTGCTGATGCATCATGAAATAGTCTTTTCCTCCCCTGAGCATTGATGAGAAAAAAGATCATGATGCGGCATATGCAAATTGAAACCGTCAATCTGCCACTAGCCCGTCCTATGGCGGAAGAGAACGGTACGCGTCGTGCGGTTACCGTTATCCGCGTCGCATTGGAAGAAAAAGGATTTATCGGACAAGGCGAAAGTACGCCAGTCGCGCATTATGGCGAGTCCGCCGACAGCGTATGTCGCCAGCTCTTTGCGATCCGTGAGGCGATCGAACAGGGTCTGACCATCGAACAACTCCAGAAAGATTTATCGCCGGGCGCGGCCAGAAACGCGCTGGACTGCGCGCTGTGGCGGCTCAACACCGCATTGAAAAAACAGACGCTATGGCAGCGCCTCGGCATTCGGCCCCCCGCTTCTGTGATCTGTGCGCAAACGTTATCGCTCGACAGCATGGCGAAAATGGCCGCCGCCGCGTCCCATGCCGTTGCCCACGGCGCGCAACTCCTGAAAATCAAACTGGATCGCGAACAGATTCTGGAGAAAGTCGCCGCCATCCGCGCCGCCGCGCCCAGCGCCAGATTGATTATCGACGCGCAGGCAAGCTGGAGCGGACTGGATTTACACAGCCTGTCCATCGCCCTGCTGCCTTATCAGATCGCCACGATAGAGCAACCGCTGCCTGCTGGTCAGGATGAGGATTTGCAACGTTTTGCTCACCCGATCCCCCTCTGCGCGGATGAAAGTTGCCGCCACAGCGGTGATGTTGCCGGGCTGCGCCATCGTTACGACATGATCAACATCAAGCTGGACAAGTGCGGCGGGCTGACGGAAGCCCTGGCGATGGCGCGCGAGGCGCACGTTCACGGCCTGCGTATTATGGTCGGCTGCACGCTGGGATCGTCAATGGCGATGGAAGCCGCCCTGCCCGTCGCCGTGGATGCCGAGCATGTCGATCTCGACGGCCCGATCTGGCTGGCCGCCGACAGCTCACCCTACCTGACCTATAACCTTGGCCGCATCTGGCTATGACACGCTCAAACGCAGTAACCCTTAACCCCTCAACCGGAGTGACCATGACGGATATCATGCACGCGGGTGCCGCCACAGCGCCCGGTAACGCCCCCAGACCTGTATTGGAAATCGACGATCTGAGCGTCAGCTTTAGCGGTCGTTCCGGCACGCATCAGGCGCTAAAAGGCATTTCTTTTACTGTAAATAAAGGGGAAGTGGTCGCCGTCGTCGGTGAAAGCGGCTCCGGTAAATCCGTCACGTCGCTCACCGTCATGGGGCTACTGGCCGATTCAGCCAATATTGAGCGGGGAACGATCCGCTTTACCGCCCGCGACGGTCTGCAACACGACCTGCTGACAATCAAAGCGGAAGCGCGCCGTAAACTACGCGGGCGCGACCTGGCGATGATTTTTCAGGAGCCGATGACGTCACTGAATCCGGTGCTGAAAGTCGGCGACCAGCTCACGGAAGCGCTGCTTGATCACAAAATCTGCGATGCCGGCAGCGCGAACCAAAAAGCCCGCGAACTGCTGCACAAAGTACGCATTGCGGATGTCGATCGCGTGATGAAAAGCTACCCGCATTCGCTGTCCGGCGGGATGCGTCAGCGCGTGATGATCGCACAGGCGTTAGCCTGCGACCCACAGCTGTTAATTGCCGACGAACCGACCACCGCGCTGGATGTCACCGTGCAGGCGCGCATTCTGCAAATCCTGCGCGACCTGCAACAACAAAGCGATATGGCGGTGCTGTTTATTACGCACGACATGGGCGTGGTGGCGGAAATCGCCGATCGCGTGGTGGTGATGTATCGCGGCGAGATCGTAGAGCAAGGCGCCGTTGAACAGATTTTTGCTGCGCCACAGCATCCGTATACCCAGTCGCTGCTGGCCGCCGTGCCGAAGCTGGGCGACATGCGCGATAGCCTCTGGCCGAAGCGCTTTCCTTTATTGGGAGAGGCTGCCGACACGGAAAACAGTGAACAGGTCACCGCGCGCTATGACGCCGACCCCCTGTTGGACATTCGCGGGCTGCGGGTTTATTACCCGATGCGCAGCGGCATCTTATCCACCGTGACTCACCACGTTCACGCGGTCGAACAGATCGATTTCAACGTCTGGCCGGGCGAAACGCTGGCGATCGTCGGGGAAAGCGGCTGTGGCAAATCCACCACCGGACGCGCCCTACTGCGGCTGGTGCAAAGCGACGCCGATAGCATTTACTTTCAGGGGCAGGAAGTTTCCCAGATGAAAGAGCGTCAATTCCAGCCGCTGCGCCGGGAAATGCAGATGGTATTTCAGGATCCTTATGCCTCGCTCAACCCGCGCCTGACGGTGGGGTTCACCATCGCCGAACCGCTGCTGCTGCACGGGCTGGTGAAATCGCTGGAAGAAGCCACGCCGCAGGTACAGGCGCTGTTAAAAAGCGTCGGTCTGTTGCCAGAACACGCGCGCCGTTATCCGCACGAGTTTTCCGGCGGACAGCGCCAGCGCATTGCGATCGCTCGCGCAATGGCGTTGCAGCCGCAGGTCATCATCGCCGATGAAGCCGTTTCGGCGCTTGATGTGTCGATTCAGGCGCAGGTCGTCAACCTGATGATGGATCTCCAGAAAAAAACGGGCGTGTCGTGGATTTTCATCTCGCACGATATGGCCGTTGTCGAGCGCATCGCCAACCGCGTCGCGGTGATGTATCTCGGTCAGATCGTGGAGATTGGCCCGCGCCAGTCGGTGTTTAACGACCCGCAGCACCCGTATACCCGCCGCCTGTTGGCCTCGGTTCCCATTGCCGACCCAACCCGTCGCGGCACACGCCAGTTTGACGACAGCGAAATTCCTTCGCCTCTGCGTAAAGCAGGCGAGACCGTCGCCAAAACGCGCTACCGAGAGGTTGCGCCGCAGCACTGGGTCGCCGACAACGATTCGGCGGCCTGAAACACAACGTATTAATAAAACACAACACACGTTCATCGCTGACCAGGAGAGAAACCATGAAGCCATTCGTTCGCCGCTCTGCCGTCGCCCTCGGGCTCTCGCTGTGTCTGGCCGCCATTGCCCAGGCGCAGGATCTTCGCATTTCAATCTATGCCGATATCACCGGGCTTGACCCGCACGACACCTCGGATACGCTGAGCTATTCCATTCAGAGCGGCATCTTCGAGCGTCTGTTCCAGTTCGATAACAGAATGAAGCTGGTACCGCGCCTGGCAACGGGCTATACCAGTAATGACAATGCCACCGAGTTCGTCGTGACGCTACGTGAAGGCATCACTTTTCAGGATGGCGCGCCCTTCAATGCCGACGCCGTTAAAGCCAACCTCGACCGTCTGGCCGATCAGAGTAAAGGCTTAAAGCGCAATAGCCTGTTTAATATGGTGAAAACCGTCACCGTGCTGTCGCCGACACAGGTCAAAATCGAACTGAACAAATCTTTCGGCGCCTTTGTGAACACGCTGGCGCACCCCTCCGCCGTGATGCACAGCCCGGAAGCGCTGAAGAAATACCCGGACGAAGCCCAGTTGCGCGTCCATCCGGTGGGTACCGGACCGTTCAAATTCACCGAATGGCAGCAGGGTAAGGACGTGAAGCTGGTGAAATTCGATAACTACTGGCAGAAAGGCTGGCCGAAAGTCGACAGCGTGACCTTCTACCCCACGCCGGAAGACTCCACCCGCGTGGCGTCGCTGAAATCCGGTCAGGTCGATGCCGTGTATCCGCTGCCCTCCGACCTCATCGCCACCGTAAAAAGCGACAGCAAGCTGGCGATTCAGCGCGATCCGAGTATCTATCAGTTCTGGGTGGCGATGAACAACCTGCGTCCGCCGCTGAACGATATCCGCGTGCGTCAGGCGCTCAACTACGCCATCAACCGCGACATCTGGCTGAAGGTCGGCTTCGCCGGTATGGGCGTGCCTGCCACCTCGCCGATGGCGCCGGACGTGCAGTTCTTCGCGCGCCAGAGCGCGCCGAATTACAGCTATAACCCGGAGAAAGCCAAAGCGCTGCTGAAAGAAGCGGGCTACGCCAACGGCCTGAGCCTGAAGCTGTGGACGACGAACCGCACCGACTACATCCGTAGCGCGCAGTTCTTCAAACAGCAGTTAGAGCAGGTCGGCATCAAAGTCACCGTCACGCCGATGGATTCCGGGATGCGTAACGCCAAGCTGTTCGGCGTGAAAGATCCGAAAGACGCCGAATTTGACCTGTTCTACAACGGCTGGTCGCCGTCTACCGGTGACGCGGACTGGGCGCTGCGTCCGCTGTTCGCCACCGAATCCTGGGTACCGGCCGCGTATAACGTTGCCTACTACAGCAACCCGGTCACGGATAACGCGATTACCGCCGGTCTGGCTACCGCCGATGCCGACAAACGCGCCGCCGCTTACGCCGAGGCACAGCGCCAGATTTGGCAGGACGCGCCCGTGGTCTTCCTGGGAACGCCGGACAACATCGTCGGTAAAACCAAGAATCTCGACGGTGTATACATGCTGGCGGACGGCTCGCTGATCTTCGATCAGGCTGAATTTAAGTAATCGTTCAGGGAGAACGCCATGTTTGCTTATATTGTCCGACGTTTGCTGGAAATGATCCCGGTTCTGCTGGTGGTCTCCCTGTTAGTGTTCGGTTTTATCAAACTGCTGCCGGGCGATCCGGCACGTATTTACGCCGGCGCTGACGCGACGATTGAGGCGGTGGAAGCCGCCCGCCAACTGCTGGGGTTGAACGACCCGCTGCCGCAGCAGTATGTCAACTGGCTCGGCGGGCTGTTCAGCGGCGATCTGGGTGTGACGTACCGCACGCAGCAGCCGGTCATTGACGTCATCAGCAAAAGCTTTATGCCCACCATGTGGCTGGCGCTGGCAGGCTTTGTCTGGTCGGTGCTGCTCGGCCTGCTGATCGGCGTGGTTTCCGCGCTCAAGCGAGGCAAATGGCAGGACTGGACGCTGATGAGTTTCGCGGTCGGCGGAATTTCCATGCCGCCGTTCTGGCTCGGCCTGCTGCTGATTCAGTTTGTGGCGATGCCGTTCGGCGTCTTTTCCGTCAGCGGTTTTAACCAGCCCAGCGATATCATTCTGCCCGCGCTGACGCTCGGCGCATCGGTCGCCGCCGTCATGGCGCGCTTCACCCGCTCCGCGTTTCTGGAAGTCGCGCAGGAAGACTACGTGCGCACGGCTCGCGCCAAGGGGCTACGCAATCGGCTGATTACCTGGAAACACGTAATGCGTAACGCGCTGATCCCGGTCATCACCATGCTGGGGCTGCAATTCGGCTTTCTGCTCGGCGGCTCTATCGTGGTCGAGAGCGTGTTTAGCTGGCCGGGACTGGGCTGGCTGCTGATTGAGTCGATCAAAACGCAGGATCAGCCCGTCATTCAGGCGTTGGTGATGCTGTTCGTGTTTGAATTTATTGTCATTAACCTGTTGGTGGACCTGCTGTACGCGGTGGTCAACCCGGCGATCCGTCTACGCTAGGAGACACGATGAGCTTACCTTCCGAACCCGTCGTGGCCGCGGCCACGCTTGATGAAGAGACGATACGTTCGCCGTGGCGCGATTTCGTTCAGGTCTTTATCCGTAACCCGATGGCGCTGGTGTCCGGCGGCTTTGTCCTGCTGCTGGTTCTGGTCGCCATTTTCGCCCCCTGGCTGGCGCCGTGGAACCCAATGGAGCCCGACTGGACGGCGCTGGCTTCGCCACCTTCTGCGGCACACTGGATGGGGACTGACGATCTGGGGCGCGATGTGATGAGCCGCATCATCTACGGCGCCCGCATTTCGTTATATATCGGTATCTTTTCCGTCACGCTCGGCATGCTGGTCGGCATCGTGCTCGGCCTGCTGGCGGGATACTATGGCCGCTGGGTGGATACGCTGATCATGCGCGGTTCCGATGTGCTGTTCGCGTTCCCCGGCATGCTGCTGGCGATTGCGGTCGTCGCAATCCTCGGCCCCGGCCTGAATAACGTGATTATCGCCGTCGCCGTCTTTAGCGTGCCGGTTTTCGCCCGTATCGTGCGCGCTTCCACGCTGTCGCTAAAGCAGGCGGCTTATGTCGAAGCGGTACGCTGCGCGGGCGCGCCGGATCGCATCGTGCTGATACGCCACATCCTGCCCGGTACGCTGCCCAACGTCATCGTCTATTTCACCATGCGCATCGGCACCAGCATTCTGACGGCGGCGGGGCTGAGCTTCATCGGCCTTGGCCCGGAGCCGGACGTGCCGGAATGGGGCAATATTCTGGCGATGAGCCGCAGCCTGATGATGGCGGGCGCCTGGCACGTCAGCGTGTTCCCCGGTCTGGCGATTTTTTTCACCGTGTTGGCGTTTAACCTGCTCGGGGATGCGCTGCGTGATACGCTCGATCCCAAACTGAAAAGCTGAGGAAAGCGATGCATGATTATCAACAGCAGCAGCAGGCGCTGTTGCTACAACGCTGGAAAACGACGCGGCAGTTAGGTACACCGCGTTCGGCCAGCGGCGCACATAACCGCATCAGTGACGTGGCAGGCGTGCGCGTCGGCCACTGCACGCTGGCGGCTGGGGAAGTGCAAACCGGCGTCACCGCGATTGTACCGCCCGGCGAAAATCTGTTCACCCAGCCTCTGCCCTGCGGCGCCGCGGTGTTGAACGGCTTCGCCAAACCCGCCGGACTGGTACAGATTGAGGAATTAGGACAGCTGCAAACGCCCATCCTGCTCAGCAACACGCTGGCCACCGGCACGCTGTTTACCACGCTGGTGCGCGACGCCATTTCTCGCAATCCTGAACTGGGGCGCACGCTGCCGACGGTGAACCCGCTGGCGTTGGAGTGCAACGACGGCTGGCTGAACGACATTCAGGCGCTGGCGGTGACGGAACAGATGGCGCAACAAGCACTGGATAGCGCTACGGATAGCTTCGCCCGCGGCAGCGTTGGCGCCGGACGCGGCATGAGCTGCTTCAGCCTGAAAGGCGGCATCGGTACCGCATCGCGCCGGATCCCCGAATTAAACGCCACGCTCGGCGTACTGGTGCTGGCAAACTTCGGTACGCTCTCCGCGCTGACGCTGGACGGCGTGCAGATGGGGAGCGCTATCGCCCCCCTCCTGCCGGAGCTCGCCCCGCAGCGGGATGCGGGTTCGATCATCATCATCATGGCGACGGATGCGCCGCTCGACGCCCGCCAGCTCAAGCGCATCGCCAAACGTGCCGGCGCAGGACTGGGACGGCTCGGCAGCTACTGGGGACACGGTTCCGGCGATATCGCCGTCGCATTCTCCACCTGCCCACGGCCACAGCCGCCGGAGGATGCGCTGCTTGAACCGCTGTTAAGCGCCGCCGCCGACGCCACCGAACACGCGGTGCTCGACGCCCTGCTTCAAGCCGAGGCCGTGACCGGTTTTCGCGGCCATCACCGCCCGACGCTGCCACAAGCGTTGGATCGGCTGGCCGAAATGCGTTGTCCGTTAGGAAACTCTCCCGTAGGAAATTGATTATGAAAGTGTTTATCTCTGCTGATATCGAAGGGATCGCCGGCGTGATGCGCCCGGAACAGTGCAGCCCCGGCACCGCGGAATACCAACTGGCGCGAGGCCTGATGGAGCAGGAAGTAAATGCCGCCATCGACGGCGCCTTCGCGGGCGGCGCAACCGAGGTGGTGGTCGCCGACAGCCATGCGGCCATGGTTAACCTGCGCGCGGAGAACATCGACTCCCGCGCCCGGCTGGTTCAGGGTAAACCGCGTGGGTATTCGATGGTGGAAGGTCTGGAACAGCAGCAGTTCGATGGCCTGATGTTCATCGGCTACCACAGCGCGGCAGGCGAATTCGGCGTGCTGTCACATACCATCAACGGTCGAGCCTTCTACCGCGTGCGCATCAACGGTGAAATCATGGGCGAGAGCGACATCTACGCCGCCGCCGGCGTTGAGCAGAAGACTCCGCTTTGGCTGGTCAGCGGTGACGACACCCTCCAGAGCTGGATCGCCCACTACTACCCTGCCACCGACTACGCCTGTGTTAAGCGCGCCATCTCGCAGCACGCGGCGGAATCCCTCAGCACCGAACAGGCGCGTCAGGTGATTCGTGACGCGGCAAAAGCGGCGGTGGCAAAAGCGCACCGCACGCTGAATTCGCGCATTGAGGCGCCCTACCGCCTCGAACTGATGGTGGCAAAGCCGGTGCTGGCCGATCTCTTCTGTCTGTTGCCGAACGTTGAACGCCTGGATGCCGTCACTGTCGGTTATACCGCGCAGAGCATGCGGGAAATCACCAGCCTGCTCGGTGCGTTTTCCTATCTCGCGACGACGCAAAACTGATCCCGGTTTACGTCCCTGCTTCCGGGGGCGTAAGCCACTTGAAAAAGAGACTTTATCGCATGACGAGACCCGTGATTGTGATCCACGGTGGTGCAGGCGCGCTGACCCGCTCAGCCATGAGCACTGAAAAAGAGCAGCGCTATCTGGCCGCGCTGTCCGACATTGTCGCCAGCGGACAGCGCATTCTGGCGGAAAACGGCAGCGCGCTGGATGCCGTAACAGAAGCCGTCCGCCTGCTGGAAGCATGTCCGTTGTTCAACGCCGGACACGGTTCGGTCTTCACCCACGCGGAGACCCACGAGCTGGACGCCAGCATCATGGACGGACGCACGCGGGATGCCGGCGCGGTCAGTTGCGTCAGCCATATTCGACACCCGATTCTGGCCGCCCGTACCGTGCTTGAAGCCAGCCAGCATGTGATGTTTACCGCCGACGGCGCTGAAGCCTTTGCGCGCCAACAAGGGCTGGAGATGGTGGATCCATCGTTCTTCTCCACCGATGAACGCCGCCAGCAGCTCTATAACGCGCAGGCCGGTTCGGGTCGTGTCATTCTCGATCATGACGGCCAGAACGACCCTATCGACCCCGACCGTAAATTCGGCACCGTCGGCGCGGTCGCGCTGGATAGCGCGGGTAATCTCGCCGCGGCGACCTCCACGGGCGGCATGACCAACAAACAGGTCGGGCGCGTGGGCGACAGCCCCATCATCGGCGCAGGCTGCTACGCCAATAACCAGACGGTGGCCGTGTCCTGCACCGGCACCGGCGAAGTCTTTATGCGCGCTGTCGCCGCCTATGATGTCTCTGCGCTGATGGAATACGCCGGACTCACGCTACAACAGGCCGGCGATCGCGTGGTAATGGAGAAATTAGCGCAGATGGGCGGCAGCGGCGGGCTGATTGCCGTAGACAGGGCGGGCAACATCGTTCTGCCCTTCAACAGCGAAGGCATGTATCGCGGCTATGGCTACGTGGGAGACGCGCCTGTCGCTCGCATCTACCGTTAAGGTGACATCCCTCGTCAGAACAATAAGCGGTAACTATGCACCCTATTAGTGCAATCTTGCCAAAATAGTGCATCGTCACCGCTTACACATCGCTATCACTAATCCGTCATAAAGCCCTTGATAAGCACTTATGCCCTGGCGTAATAATTGCATGTATTTTGGTTATTACTCATCCAATGCTCATCAGAAAGCATTAGTCGGAGCCTGCACGCATGCGATTACGCCATATTGAGATCTTCCAGGCCATTGTTCAGGCGGGCACCATCAGCGGTGCCGCCCGTTTGCTCAATGTCTCACAGCCCAACGTCAGCCGGGTTTTAAATCACGCGGAACAGCAGCTTGGCTTTTCCCTGTTTGAGCGCCGTACCCAGGGGATGGTTGCAACCGAAGAGGGGCTGCGCCTCATCCCGAAAGTACAAGAGCTCTTCAGCCACCTGCAAAACATCAGTTCACTCACTGAACAGATCAAAACCAGCAAAGCACACGCCGTGCGGTTAGGCGCAGCGCATGCATTCGGGCAGATGATCGTGGCGCCGACGCTGGTGGAGTTTCGTAAACGGGCGGCATCGGTTAACGTCGAGCTGGTGACCGAACATTTCAGTACGCTGTGTCACAACATCCTGAAAAACCAGCTCGATTTTGCACTGATCTTTGGGCAGCAGGTGCCGCCCGAACTGTTGGCTGAGCCGCTGTTCCAGTCCACGATGGTCGCGCTGCTGCCCAAAAACAGTCCGGTGAACGGCCCGGTATCGCTGGAATGGCTGTGCAACAACAACCTGCTGATGATGCAGCACCAGGATCCGCTCGGCCAGGTGTTACACCGGGCGCTGCGCGATAAAGCGTTACAGCCCGCTTCCGCGCTCTATATCAAAACCTATTCGGTGATTGCCGACATGGTGCTGGCGGGCGGCGGCGCGGGCATCGTCGATCTTTTTACCGCCTGCCGCTATGCCGATCAACTCAAAATTGTCCCTATCGACCAGCCGCTGCCCTTTGAGGTTACGCTGATCAGCCGCCGCGACAACCCGCAGTCACAGGCGACGCTGCAACTGAAACAGATGATGAAAAACCGCTGCCGGGAGATTGCCAGACAGAACGAAGCTCTGCTCCACGCCGCTTGATTGACCACTAACGCCACGGACGGTTTTTTCTATCCCCTGCGGGGGCGCAACGCTATAATCCCTTCATCATTTGCTTTACAGGTATGCACCAATGATTCGCAGCATGACCGCTTACGCCCGCCGAGAAATCAAGGGCAACTGGGGAAGCGCAGCCTGGGAACTGCGTTCCGTTAACCAGCGCTATCTGGAAACCTATCTTCGCTTACCGGAACAATTCCGCAGCCTCGAACCGGTGGCGCGTGAGCGCATCCGCGCCCGCCTGACCCGCGGAAAAATTGAATGCAGCCTGCGTTTTGAACTCGACCCGAGTGCGCAAAGTGCGCTGATCCTGAACGAAAAGCTGGCAAAACAGCTGGTGGATGCCGCCAACTGGGTGAAAATGCAGAGCGACGAAGGGGAAATCAATCCGGTTGATATTTTGCGCTGGCCCGGTGTGATGGTCGCGGAAGAACAAGATCTGGACGCCATCAGCGCCGAACTGCTGACCGCACTGGAAGGCGCATTGGATGACTTCATCGCCGCGCGTGAAAGCGAAGGCAACGCGCTGAAAGCGCTGATCGAACAACGTCTGGCGGGCGTCAGCGCCGAAGTTGTCAAAGTCCGTGCCCAGATGCCGAACATCCTGCAATGGCAGCGCGAGCGCCTGCAAAGCAAGCTGGAAGACGCGCAGGTACAGCTGGAAAATAACCGTCTGGAACAGGAACTGGTGCTGCTGGCGCAACGCGTCGACGTCGCCGAAGAGCTCGACCGCCTCGACGCCCACGTCAAAGAAACCTACAAAATCCTGAAAAAAGAAGAAGCCGTCGGCCGCCGCCTCGACTTTATGATGCAGGAGTTCAACCGCGAATCGAACACGCTGGCGTCGAAATCCATCAACGCCGACGTCACCGCTTCAGCCATTGAGCTGAAGGTACTGATCGAGCAAATGCGGGAGCAGATCCAGAATATCGAGTAACGTTTCACGCGATCTCGCGTTGTCTCATCACATCTCACTGTCTAAAAAGGCCATTGTAAATCATGGCCTTTTTTGTTTTATATAGTCTCATATCGTATCACTACAGCGCCGGTGATATGCCCCCGGTTATCTATACGAGGCAAAAACTGGCCGGATATCCTCATTGGCGGTGGTACTAAAAACCGGAGGGACTACATTTAGATGAGATACCCCAAAGGAAGCGCAATACCAGACAGGTAGAAATAGCCCAGCCCAGCGTTATTTTTCAGCCGCTATCACGAATTGTTGATTTCGATAGGGCCTAAACCGAAATCATGCCTCTGAAAGCGCCTTACCGACTTTTTCATCGCAGATTAACACATGACATAACCCGGCACGGATGGCGGCGAGAATAATCGCGTATTTATGCATCCCCCCCGCAGCCAGCACGAGCTGCCTGGTTTTTTTCAAATCCTTTATCGAGGGATTGATCACTCGTTGTGCGAGGGGATGCTTTACTGTCCTCCCCTGAGCGTCCAGATAGTGACCGCAGATATCCCCGACAGCGCCAGCTTCAATCAGTGAAAGGCGTGATAACTTATCAATGACGCCATATTCCAGCGCCTTAGAGTGTTCCGAGAGATCGATGGCGCTCAGTAGTGCCATGTCCAGCTCGCCAGCCATGGAAAGCACCGATTTCACCGGTTCACTCGCGACCAGGGCATCGCGTAGCGTTTCAGAGGAGGCAAACATCGGTGCAGTAATATAAAAACATTTTGCATCGAGCGCGCGTGCGACAGAAGCCGCGTTGTCATAAGGATTGATGCTGGTGCTTTCCGCCAGACCTCCGCACAGCAACACAACGCGTTCTCCACCAGCCGTTCGAGGCAAAAGGTTCTGGGCAGCCGTATGAATTGTGCCTCCCCAACTGATTCCAAGCGTACCCGAAGGCGGCAGATTTTCTGAGACATATTGTCCTGCTGCCGAGCCGACCATCATCCTGACGTCATCACCTTCTATCGGCACCGGGACGACGATGACCCGCTTCAGTCCAAACTTTGCGGTGAGCGCGTTTTCCAGATCGGTACGCACAGCAACGGCCTGGGGCAGAATGATCTGTACAAACCCCGACGTTCGCGCTTCACCTAGGATACGGTTGACCTTTTTACGGGTGATATTCAGATGACGCGCAATCACGTCCTGAGTTTGACCCTCCTTGAAGTAATGCCAGCAAATTCGTGCAATCAACGCGTTTTCATCCAAAGTGCTTTTACTTTTTTCCAAAATTATTTCCCTGATAATCATCACATTGTCTCTAGCTTGGGAAGGATAGCACATTTGTGTCGTTAGTTTCACAAATGTGTCATTGATGGGTGATAGATTCACTAACATCAAATTTTCAAACGAGAGAATACCGATGTCAGAATGCAATAATATTTACAGCGATAAAAAAGTTGTCACTGTGAATGGTCGCGAATATCAATGGCCCACTCAGCCGACTGTGGTGGTCTGTTTCGACGGGTGCGACCCGGAATATATCGAAGCCGCGAGTCAGGCGGGTTTGATCCCCAATCTGGATAAAATGCGTAGCGATGGTTTTGCCGGCAAGGCGTTGGCCAGCATGCCAACCTTCACGAATCCTAATAATATTTCAATCGTATGCGGCGTATCGCCCAATGTACATGGTGTCTCTGGCAACTTCTATTTTGACCGTGAAACGGGCAAAGATGTGATGATGGTTGACTCAACCCCGGTGCGTGCGCCAACGCTGCTTTCCGCATTTTCCCGTGCAGGCGCAAAGGTCGTTGCGATCACCGCGAAGGATAAACTACGTAAAGCGCTCGGCAAGAATCTGGATGGTATTGCCTTCTCTGCGGAAAAGGCTAACGAAGCCACCGAAACAGAGAACGGCATCAGTAATGTCGAAGCACTGGTGGGTCGAAATGCGCCAAACCAGTACTCAGCGGATCTTTCGCTGTTCGTTCTGGATGCCGGCATCAAATTGCTGGAAACCACACAGCCGGACATCAGCTACCTTTCGCTTTCCGATTATGTTCAGCACAAACATGCGCCCAACGATCCTGAAGCACTCGAATTTATGGTTGCCGTTGACCAGCGGCTGGGAAAAATTCTCTCGCTCGGCGCGCAGTTAGGCATTGTTGCTGATCATGGTATGAGTGATATGGCCGACGCTGAGGGTAACCCGCGTATTGTTTACCTTTCCGATCAGTTGGATAGAGAGTTCGGCGCGGGGAACTGCCGCGTGATTTGCCCCATAACCGATCCCTTCGTTCGCCACCATGGCGCGCTGGGTGGGTTTGTCAGAATTCATCTCATGAACGCTGATATTGCCATCCAGGACGTGCTGCGTTTTGTACGGAATATCCCCGGCGTTGCACTGGCGCTGCCACGCGATGAAGTCTGCCTGATGTTCGAAGTGGCTGATGACCGCGAAGGCGATATCGCCGTTATCGCGATTAAAGGCGTTGCTCTGGGCGCAAGCGAAACCGACCACGACCTGTCACAGCTTTCTGGTGTTCGTCTGCGTTCACACGGCGGTCTGACTGAGCAAGCCGTTCCTTTTATTACTTCAATCCCGATCAACATCAATCCGACGCATCGGCTGCGTAACTTTGACATCTTCTTCGCACTCTTGAATGGGGCTATCTGATGCGTCGCGCTGTACTTGTCATTCTTGACGGTTTGCGTCGGGATTTGATCAGTGAGGAAAATACGCCTCATTTGTATGCATTCGCTCGCCGTGCCGAGCAGTTCAACGCTCACCACACCGTTTTCCCGAGCTGCACCCGTGTGGTATCAGCCAGTATCGCCACCGGGTGCTGGCCTGCCCGCCATGGGATGGCAGGAAATACCATGGTGCTGACTGAAAATGGCCGTCTGGTTCGTCACGATGCCGGTAAACCGGATTTTCTCCAGCACAAACGCAACGTCACCGGCCGTTCTCTGCACGTCCCGACGATGGCTGAATACCTTGCTGACGAAGGCGGCGTAGTGATTTTCAGTAATGTCTCGCCGGGCGCCGCTTACGCCCACGATCCAGACGGATTTGGTCACATCTATCATCGTGCCGGGTCGTTTGGCCCCGGCCGTCAACCCGTCCCTTCTCGTGAAGTGCTCTCTATTTCGCTGGATATCCAGGGCGAAAGCGTGATGACAGACAGGTTTATTGAACGCGTGGTTACCGCCAGTGATTGCCCGGCAGTGGGTGTTCTCTGGATGGGCGAACCCGACGCGTCTCAACATCATTTTCCATTAGGTTCACCCGAACATCTGGCCATTCTTCACCACGCGGATAGCCATGCGGGGCGGGTTATTGCTGCCGTTGAGGCGATGGCCGATCGACAAGAGATTTTGCTGCTGGTCGGTTCGGATCACGGCCACCAAACCGTGGATGAGGTAATCGACGTTGAAGCCGAACTGGTCAGTGCGGGGCTGAAAAACAGCATGGACTCCGATGACGTGGTTGTTGCCTCAAATGGCACCTCGGTATTGATTTACCTGCACCCCGACATGGTTAGCAGAAAGCGAAAGATTGAGTGCTTCCTACGAAATTGTGCCTGGGCAGGGCAAGTGTTCTCACGCGGTGAATTCGAGTCAGTGGGTATTCCGCTTGAGGCCGGCCCTGAATTCGCCGTCTCCATGCACAGTACCGACGCCAAAAATGCTTATGGCGTGGCTGGAAAAGGGTTCACGGCCCGACGTGCCGGTGATAAAGCCGATATTCTCGGTGCGGGACAACATGGTGGCATGGGCACCTTTGAGCAGATGCCGTTCCTGATGGTTGCAGGCCAGGGCTTTACGCCCGATAGCGAGCGCACATCACCCAGTTGCGTCATTGACATCGCCCCCACTATTTTTACCCATCTGGGTAAACCCCTGCCGTCATTTGATGGTCAGGCCCTGCAACACAAAAGTTGTGAGGAATAAAATGGCGAGCGTTAACATTAACCAGATCAGTAAACGATATGGCGAGACGACAGTTCTGAAAGGCGTCTCGCTGGATATCCGCGATGGCGAATTTCTGACATTAATCGGACCTTCCGGATGCGGTAAATCGACGCTGTTACGCATCCTCGCGGGGTTGGAAGCGCAGGATAGCGGTCATATCGAACTGGATGGCGAGAATATTGATACCCGCCGCCCGAGCGAACGCGATGTCGCGATGGTTTTTCAGTCCTATGCGCTCTATCCGCACTTTACCGTGTTTGACAATATTGCGCTGCCGTTAAGGATGCAGCGGTTAAGTCGTACCCAGCGCTTACCCTTGCTGGGTAGCCTGATGCCGGCACGAAAAGGCGTTGAACGTACCATCGCCACTGAAGTTAACCAGGTCGCAAAGATACTGAATATCGATCATCTTCTGCAACGCAAACCCGGACAGCTATCGGGGGGACAGCGCCAGCGCGTAGCTCTGGGCCGCGCCATGGTCCGCCACCCCAAAATTTTCCTGATGGATGAACCTCTCTCTAATCTTGATGCGAAGTTACGCGTACAAATGCGCGCAGAGATTGTGGCGTTGCATCGTCGCCTTGGCGTGACGTTTGTCTATGTGACACACGATCAGGCTGAAGCAATGACCATGTCCGACCGCGTTGCCGTCATGGTCGGTGGTGATGTCCTGCAAATTGCGCCGCCGGAAGAGCTGTATCGTAACCCAGCTGAAATCCGAGTTGCTGAACTGATTGGCAGCCCGAAAATTAATATCCTGACCGTTGACGATATCACGTGGGCCTTAAAGTATGGCTTTGCGGCTGCACACCGCATTGGCTTTCGACCGGAAGCCGCTTCCATTGTGGCCAGCGGAACAGGCATGTTGGAAGGCGTTGTCAGTAATGTTGAGAACTTCGGCGCGGATATTTTCCTGCATATTGACCTCAAAGACGCGGAAACGATTATTGTGCGCCGCGATCCGCATTCGCCCCGCCTCTCGCCGGGAAACGCCGTGGGCATCATGCTCGACCTACGTCAGATTCTGGCTTTTGACGCAGATGGCAAACAACTGATGAAAGAGGAGCGGATTGCAGTATGAGCGAATCACCTGTTGTGACAGCCAGCGCAACCCGGCGAGCGCCCCACACCTCGCTGAATCAGACTCAGCGACGCTTCGCTTACCTGTCGGTATTTTCCGCCACCTTTTTACTGATTGCGTTGCTGTTCATTCCTGCGGTGGTGGTGATTGTCGTCTCACTGACTGACTGGCAGCTTGGCGCATCAACGCTTCGGTTTATTGGCCTGGGAAATTTTAATACGTTGTTCTCCGACCCGGTGTTCTGGACGGCGCTGAAAAATACCTTGCTGTACGCGGTCATCGTGGTGCCGGGAACCGTGATACTGGGACTGACAATTGCGCTATTAATCGAGTCCAGACCCAGCCTGCGCGGTTTCTATCGCGCGGCTCACTTTCTTCCGGTGATGTCGACGATGTCAGCCATGGCGATTGTTTGGGGATCAATGCTTCACCCGACTATCGGTCTGGTAAATCGCGCATTGTCGGTTTTCGGTATCACCGGCCCTAACTGGCTACGTGATGAAGATACCGCGCTGCTGGCGATCGCGTTGATCGGCATCTGGCAAAACGTTGGCTTCGCTATGGTGCTGTTTGTCTCCGGGCTGAAGTCTATCCCTGAAGATCTCTATCACGCGGCAGATATTGATGGGGCGGATAGCATGATAGATCGGCTTCGTACTGTCACTATTCCCATGCTTGGCCCAGTGATGCTCTTCGTCAGCGTCATGACCGCATGCCGAGCGTTTGAAGTGTTCGATAGCGTTAGGGTGTTGACGCAGGGCGGCCCGAACTATGCATCGGAAGTCCTGCTGCACCGGCTGTATACCGAAAGCTTTGACTATCTAAGAACCGGCTATGGCGCCGCGCTCACCGTAGTCTATCTGCTGATTGTTGTCTGTCTCACTCTCGGCCAGTCGAAAATCCTTGAGCGGCGGGTACATTACTCATGATTAAATTTCCCTCCTTACCCCGTTCCCCGAAGAGTGCACTACGACATGTCATGCTGCTGGGTACAACCCTGTTTACCTTGCTCCCGTTTATCTGGATGGTGAGCCTGTCCCTGAAGCCGCAGCATGAGATCTTCGCCGCCGACTTCCATCTGTGGCCAACACAGTTTTTCGGCCTTGAGAACTACCGTGCGGCGCTGACGTCTGTGCCGATGCTGCGGTTTATCGCCAATGGCATTTTTGTCTGCGCGATGATCTTCCTGATCCAGCTCATTGTGTGCGTACCCTGCGCCTACGCGCTGGCAAAACTGCGTTTTCGCGGCCGGGACACGCTCTTTTCTGCCGTGTTGATCGGTTTGCTTGTGCCGCCACAGGCCCTCGCGATCCCTCACTTTTTGATGCTCTATGTCTTCGGGATCCTGAATACGTATGCTTCGCTGATACTGCCGTGGATAATTTCGGCATTCGGCATATTCCTGCTGCGTCAGTTCTTTCGCAAGATCCCCGAAGAGATTCTTCAGGCCGCGCGGCTGGATGGCCTGAGCGAGTTTGCCATTATCTGGCGCATTATCATGCCGATGAGTACACCGGCTCTTGCTTCATTCGGTATTTTTTCGTTAGTCGCACACTGGAACGATCTGTTCTGGCCAATGATCGCGGTACGCGACCAGGCCATTTCTACGCCGGCACTTGGCATTTTGCTGTTCCGTGATGATGAATCAGGTCAGTCACTGGGACCCTTGATGGCTGGCGCCGTGATTATAGTGATCCCGTTAATTTTTGTTTTTCTTATCGCGCAGCGCCGTTTTATTGATGGCATGACAACATCATCAAATAAATGATTTTTATTTTTAATGACTCCAGGAGAGTACCATGAATTTACCCGCTTCAATGCGTCGTCACCTGTTATCCGGTGTGATTATCATGTCTGGTATAACCGCCGCACATGCAGACGATAAAATAACGCTTGATGTACTTTATACCACGCCAGGGACATTCAATTCCTTACAGAAGGGATTAGCCAAACGTTTTACTGAGACGCATCCTGACATTGAAATTAAGTTTCGTAATCCAGTGAAAGGCTATGAAGAAGCTGCGCAGGAAATTCTGCGTGGACAAATCACGAATAGCATGCCGGATGTTGTATTCAATGGGATAAACCAGATCGGATTATTTGTTGATCGTGGCATTGGCGCACCGCTTGATTCATACATTAAGACAGATGGCGGCCTGGATAAACTGGGTTATTACCCGACGCTAGCCCGGCTGGGAACCTGGAAAGGCAAACAATACGGTTTACCTTTTGCGGTTTCCACTCCCATTCTTTACGTCAATACCGATCTGGTAAAAGCGGCAGGTGGCGATCCGGACAAGTTACCGAATACATGGACTGAACTCATCAAATTAGGCAAGGCGATAGAAAGTCACGCGAAATCGCCGGTGACTGGTCTTTATTACCAGTGGGAACAGACCGGTAACTGGCTATTCCAGACGTTAGTCACCAGTAAAGGCGGACATATGTTACAGCCGGGTAGTTGTAAGATCGGCTTTAACAGTGATGCAGGAAAATGGGCGCTGCAAACGCTGGAGTCGTTTGGAAAATCGGGTATGCCTAACCTTGCACTTGGACAGGCTCGCCAGTCATTTGCCTCCGGCACGGTAGGTATCATGGCGGATTCAACGTCTTATGTCGCTGCCGCTGAGAAACAGATCAACGGGGCGTTTGGCTTTAAAACGATGCCGTTCCCGCTGGCCGATGCTAAAGGGCAGTTGCCTGCTGGTGGAAATGTTGCGATGGTGCTTTCCACCGATGCCAAACGTCAGGCAGCGGCATGGGAATATGTTAAATTCGTCACGGGTCCTCAGGGACAGACAGAGATGGCCAACCTCACCGGCTATATGCCAGGAAATAGAATTGCGGTTGAGCAAGCCGATCTCCTCGGAAACTTTTATGCTTCTCACCCGAACCACACAACCAGTCTTAAACAGGTTCCGGTATTAGGTGAATGGGCGTCATTCCCTGGTGAAAACTCTCTGAAAATCATTGAAGTCATTAAAGATCACACCGAGGCACTCATCACTGCCCGTGCGACCGTAACGGACACAATGCCAAAACTGGTTCAGAATGTTAATGCGTTGATGCCTGCTGAATGTAAATAGTTTCCGCATCCCGCCAAGAGTCACCTTGGCGGGATTAACGGTGGCGCGTAAAGCCGATGTTGTGGTGCTTTACGTTCGCTTACCCTTGGTTTCATCTTCACAGGAAGGCAACTCGCCACCACGGCAGTGACATATTGCCTATTTTTACTAAGGTCGTCCCCTTAAATGATTCCTCATAGCCTAAATAGCCGCGCTTAATACCGCGACACTTTTGCCAGACCATGGAAACTTCCCGGGAATCGGCCGACTGTTTTCATAAAGTGACGAACTTTTCAGCCGTTGCCACATTGAGCGGCACGGATAATTCCACGTTACGGTATCGTGCAGCGCCTGCCGTATGAAAGCGATGCCCCCCCAAAAAATCAGCCCACGCCTTCATCGGTCACAGACACGTATCAGAGACGGGAGAATCCTATGTTATCGCCCGCAATGGTAAACCTGTGGCTAAGATCGTTCCTCTTACCGTTACTGAGAAAACGCCACGCATCGGTTTCATGAAGGGCCAAATTTCATTTTAATGATTTGAATAAAGAAGAAATTATCGGTACGTTTAATGAGAAATCATGATGACAAACGATGGCAACATCATTCAGTCCTGCTCAGGCTATATCAACGTGATCGAATGCAGTTAGCACTCCCGCAACAAAACAGGGAAAACCAACCGACATGCGGTATCTCGCCCTCCCCTTGCTCCTGCTTGCGCTAACCGGATGCAAAGCGTTAACCACCTTCGATAAATATGCCACGCTGCGCCTTTATGAAGTGTATAAGGCCGAGAATCTTTCTGCTTGTGATTACAAGCCGCAGTTTCGTGACTGTACTGTGGATAAGCACGCTTTTAACGTCAGGATTACTGACGATAAGAGCAAAATTGCGTTAGTAGTAGGAAAGCGCTACGCCTATTTTGGCTTCACGCGAGATGACTTTACCCGCCAGACGCAGCCGCTGCGTGATTTCCTGATTTGGGCGGAAGATCCGCACGCGGAAGATAAACAGATCAAACAGAGACGTCAGGCTGGGAACGTTGGCGGAAGCCTGTTTTATACTAGCGAAGTGGAATATCAGTTCGATTATCTGCATACGCGCGCCGATATCCCGCTGCTCGTCGTTAAGCCTCATGAAAACGCTGACACTTACGGCCTGACCGTTGAGGAAGTGAAAAACCTGCTGTCGGTAATGGACGCCTGGTATGCCGGCACGTTTTCCGGAAAGCAACTGACCTAAACATGGTGAAAGCGACCAGAAGATCACGCCTGGCCGAGCGTGGCATTAAAACTTCTGCATTCTGGACGAGAATTGACCACAGTTTTTCAGCATCAAATCTTTGACAGGCCGGCGATCGTAGTAGCCTTTTTCCGTCTTGAACACTTCGTAGACGTCAATACGTCGAGGTGAATAGGGGCCGACAGATTTACCGGTGACATAATAGTAGTTCCCGACCACGGGTTTAAACGTTACGGTGCTAAATCCGCCATTCGCCGCAATCATTCTGACCGCGATATTGTGTTGCGCGCTGACCCAGAATTCCCGAATCATCGTTGGCGTTTCGGGAATCGCCGGAAAGCCGAGTTCCTTATTATTGAGCTTGGTTTGGAACCCAATGGCATTATTGGTGTAGCCGTTTTCAGGCGCATCCAGATTAATACATCGCTCAGTCGTCGGATAAACCCGGATAGGGTCGAGGTTGCGGTTATCAAACGTGATACCTACGCGTTCAGAGCCCTGGTCATCCTCCAGTTTGTGGCTATAGGTGGCGACAGTACATCCGCTGAGCAACACCGCGCTCACCACGATAAAAACCATTTTTTCAAACATATTCTCCCCTAATATTTAAATTCAGAACTTCCTGATTACCTGACGATTCTTTTTATCCGATAATTAGCACGCTATGCACATACCTTCGATACGACTGACGCACGGGGCAACGTGACAATTTCTCTCTACTATACCGCACGACGTAAAAGAGCACTCAACTCAGGAGAAATCTCTGCCGTGAAGAAAATTGTCCAGCGCTACAGCGTGGACGATCGGATCGAGAAATACCTGACGACAGGCGAAGGCCTGAACTGGGAGTCGTTTGATTTTGCTCTCAACAAGAAACCCGGCAATCTTTTCAGGAAAGGAATCGTGTTCTCTGGCTCAACCAAACTGCCCGACAATGACGAAGACGCTGTCCTGACCGGCCTACATCATTGGTGCCAATGTCTGTCCGAGGTTCGCGGCGCCGTTGTACACAGTGAATGGCAGGTGACTATTGACGATCGCGACATACCGTGGAGCCATGAGGTAAATGCCTATGACCCGGCGTGTCTCTATAAAGACGCACGATAACCCACTTTGTAACCCGGATTCCCGCCAACGTTATCTTCCCTTTCCGCCGTCAACGCCGTGACCTCAGGCCCCTTATTGTCACTGGTCAACGCTGCGCTTCTTTTGATAAATGCTCGAATATCTGAGTCAATTCCTTATTTAAAATTTACGCATTGAGTCAATCTTGCCTATCTCCGGGTAATTCCAGCCGTTGCTGCTATCATTTATTGATTCACCACTATGGCTGGCAATACTAATCTCCTGTTTATTATATGAAAATCCTATTTTTTACCTGTTCTGTTTAACTTATGTTTACTTATAGTAACAAAAAGACATTAATATGTTATTAAATGAAGCATTTGTAAATGAAGGGGGAAAATTAATAAAAAAGGTAAAAAAAACTCATTCATAGAAAATTTAAATCCAACGTCAAAGCGAGGATATATGAAGCAGGGCCAGAGGAAAAAAAAGAGGAAGTTCTTGACAAGAAATGAAATCGACTATTTGTTACATGCGACGAAAACAGGGCAACATGCCGCACGAAACTACTGTCTGACATTACTTTGTTTCATTCATGGCTTCCGAGCCAGTGAAATCTGTCGGCTGAAAATTTCTGATATCGATCTTGAAGCACGATGTATTTATATTTATCGCTTAAAAAAAGGATTCTCCACAACACATCCATTACTCGATAGAGAAATTGATGCACTAAACGACTGGCTTGACAATAGGAATAATTACCAAAAATCATCAAGTGAATGGCTTTTTTTATCACGGAAAGGGAATCCGCTCTCAAGACAACAGTTTTATAAAATTATATCGACCTCTGGTGTAATTGCTGGCATTCCTCTTGATATCCATCCGCACATGTTAAGACACTCATGCGGTTACGCACTGGCAGATATGGGGATAGACACGCGACTGATTCAGGACTATTTGGGGCATCGAAATATTCGACATACGGTTTGGTACACCGCCAGCAATGCTGGACGTTTTTACGGAATTTGGGATAAATGCCCCCACTGAAACTAAAATGGTCTTTATCTCTTGCGCATCGATGGTATGAATACACGATCTGAAGCAGAGAGAGGAGGAAAATTATGTTACTGTTTCTTTAGCCTTTTTCAGGGTTTCTTGTCGCACGCTTTTTTAGAAGCCACGGAAGGCTTTTCCCCTTATACCTAATTTTTATTAACTCCGCCTTATTGCCCCATTTTTTATCCTTTCATTTGTGATGGGTATTTGATATTAACCATCAAACGGAGCAAACTTTCAGTACAACAACGTTATCACTTCAGAGAAATCGAGCTGGGGTGAGGGGAAATCTCCCTTCGTGACAAGCGCAACCCACCTTTTTCTGGCTTCGAAAAGGGAAAACCAGCGATGAGCATCAGGTGACTTAACGTGATGAAACCACAATTATCAACCGTATCAGTGATAGCCTCAAGAGCAGAAATCAAATGGTAAAACGGAAGGGCGAAGAATGTTGTCTAAACGAAAATCAGGATCATTTCCGATACCTGACTGGATGTTAAGGCTGATTCAGTGCCTACCGGTAGAAATAACCCTTTCCTTTAATCGTCTTAACCCCGAACGAGTCCTTATCTCATTGCCAGAAAAACCGTTCACGATTCAAATAAAAAATTATTTAAATATGTTATTAAATTATTAAAAATAATATAAGAAATTATTTATTGTAATAAATGATAAAAATGAAAGTTATAAATGTGAATTATTCCCCTCAAATGAATATAATGCAACGAGTCCACCGAACAAAACACCAAAGCTTTTAACCCGTAATAAAAAACAGGCTGAAAGTAAAATCTTGTATACCCCACCCACCCCATAACCAAACCTACTTTTATATTGGAGAAGTAAATAATGAATCGACGCCGTTTTCTTACACAGAAAGAAGTCCAGAATATGATGTCAGCCGCCAGTAGAGGGAAAACTGGCGAACGTGATTACTGCCTTATTTTATTGGCATTCCGTCATGGTATGCGTATTAGTGAATTGCTCGATCTTCGCTATCGAGATCTCGACCTAAATCAAGGACGTATTAATATTCGTCGGCTTAAGAACGGTTTTTCCACCATCCATCCACTCATGATGGATGAACGCAAAGCGATTGAGAGCTGGAGCCAGGAGCGCGCCGGTTGGAAAGCGTCAGGAAAATCGGATGCGGTCTTCATCTCCCGCCGAGGAACACCACTTTCCCGACAGCAGGCGTATCGCATTATTCGAACCGCAGGCGAAGAAGCGGGGACCGCGACAAACACGCACCCGCATATGTTACGCCACGCCTGCGGTTATGAACTCGCAGAGAGGGGAACCGATACGCGTTTGATTCAGGACTATCTTGGACACCGAAATATCCGTCATACGGTGAGGTACACCGCAAGCAACGCGGCCCGCTTTGCAGGAATATGGGAGAAACATAACCTACTCTATAATAATCTCGCCGATGGAAATGAAGATGTCATATAGTCGGATTACTGTACAGAAAACGTGACCTCGAATAAGTCAATTAGGGCCAAACTGTTTACATTTTTAAAATATTTAGTAACGATTTACAACCCCGATATATAATATTTTTTTATCGCCTCCTATCAAGCTGATTTAACTACCCTTATTACTCCCTTAATTTACCTGCTCCCAATAATCATTTTCTTCCTTTCGTCGGCACTATCAAAATTGGGTTTGATGCCTCCGATCCCTCACCTGAACATCACCAGATAAAAGAAAGGTAAATATTAATACATTAAGAATAAAGAACCATTTTGAGATAAAAAAAATCCATTTATCAGGATTTTATATCAACGATACAAAATGGCCCTTTTTGTCTCATTTCAGGGCGAAACACGGATACCGATGTCCAGCATATCTACCAATGCCGGGGAAGCAAGAAAACCGCCACATTGGGTCCGGTACATCTACTTTGTTTAAAGGAAAAACCGATGAAAATCAAAAAACTGGCAATCTTTGCACTGTCAGCAGCCTCACTGACTTCAACAGCATTCAATGCTTCGGCTGAAACCGTTAACGGCGGAAATGTTCACTTTAAAGGTGAAATCGTCAATGCGGCTTGCGCAGTCGATGCCGGTTCTGTTGATCAAACTGTTCAACTGGGTCAGGTTCGTACGGCGCGTCTGGCTACTGCTGGCAGCACCAGTACGGCTGTAGGGTTCAACATCCAGTTGAATGATTGTGATACCAGCGTTTCTACACAAGCGTCCGTTGCCTTTAGCGGTACTGCAATCAACAGCACTGAAAACACCGTGCTGGCACTGCAAAGCTCCGCTGCTGGCGGCGCAACTAACGTCGGTGTTCAAATCCTCGATAGCACAAGTGCGCCATTAGCCTTGGACGGCGCAACTTTCAGCGCGGCAACCACGCTGATTGACGGTACTAACGTGATCCCATTCCAGGCTCGTTACTACGCTATCGGCGCCGCCACCGCGGGTATCGCGAATGCTGATGCCACATTTAAAGTGCAATACCTGTAATTCATTAATCAGCAAGGATGCACCTGTCAGGCCAGGAAGGCCTGCTCTTCGTAACAGCGCTGGGGTGAGAACGATGAGAGGGATGAAGTTGGGTCTGTTAATCGCCGTGTTATCTCCGGTCGTGCAAGCAGGCAATCACTGGAATGAAATATTGCCGGGCGGAAACATGCGATTTCAGGGTGAGATTATCGCGGAACCCTGCCGGGTAGAAGCCGGTGACCGCCAGATGACCGTTCAAATGGGGCAGATCAGCTCAAACCGGTTCCATTCCGTGGGCGAAGACGTTAACCCAGTCCCTTTCACCCTCCATTTGCAGGAATGCACAACCTCGGTCAGCCAACGAGTAGGCATCACTTTCCTGGGCGTGGCCGATGGGAAAAACCCCGACGTCCTCTCTATTGGGGAAGGGACGGGAATTGCGACAGGTGTGGGCATCGCGCTATTTGATGAACACGACCGGCTTATTCCAGTAAACAGCCCGCCACGAAATTGGCAACCGCTTTATAACGGCCCCAATATGCTCCATTTCGTGGCGAAGTACAGAGCGACAGGCCATCCGGTGACGGGCGGTGTGGCAAATGCACTGGCCTGGTTTTCGTTGACCTATGAATAACGTGTTGAGTATGCCAAAAAACGTCAGGCAATAAAGAGGATAACGTGAGAAAGACAATAATGATGGCCCACGGCTTACTTGCCGGATTACTGATGATGGCGGGAAGCGCATACTCATCCTACGCGAATGCGGGGGTGGCGCTTGGCGCTACCCGCGTGGTGTATCCTGCCGAACAAAAGCAGGTACAGCTGGCGGTAACGAATAACGATGAAAAAAGTACCTATCTTATTCAGTCATGGATAGAAAATGCCGATGGGCAAAAAGATAGTCGTTTTGTCATTACGCCCCCACTCTTTGCCATGCAAGGAAAAAAAGAGAATACGCTGCGTATTATCGATGCGACAAATAAACAACTGCCTCAGGATCGGGAAAGCCTTTTTTGGATAAACGTAAAGGCCATTCCCTCGATGGATAAAGCCAATCTGAAAGAAAACACGTTACAGCTTGCCATCATCAGCCGCATTAAACTGTATTACCGTCCGGCCAATCTGCCCCTGCCGCCAGACCAGGCCGCGGAAAAGATACGTTTTAAACGCGGTAATGGCCGCCTGACGTTAATTAACCCTACCCCTTATTTTCTAACCGTAACCGAACTAAATGCCGGTACTCGAATACTGGAAAACGCACTTGTGCCACCACTGGGAGAAACGTCGGTCACGTTACCGTCCGACGCAGGTAATGACATTACCTATAAAACGATTAATGACTATGGGGCGCTGACACCACGCATGAATGGCGTAGCGCAATAATCGCTGCCCTAAAAAAACCGCCTCAAAATAGAAAATCAGAACAGACAAACTGGCGAGTAAGTTCGGGCCGGAGGGAACATGTCATACCTGAAAAATGGAGCGGACCATTATTGTCCGCAGAATACCAGAATGAGCCGGCGAATGTCTGGCCATCAATTTACGCTACTCCCTATTGCATTTTTCATTACCGTTAATTTTTCTCCGGTCCAGGCCGCCGAGTTGTATTTCAACCCGCGTTTCCTGTCGGACGATCCCTCCGCCATGGTCGATTTATCCATGTTTGAAAATGGGCTGGAGGTCGCACCGGGTAATTATCGCGTTGATATCTACATGAATGATCGTTTCGTCACTACACGAGACGTCAATTTCCAGCCCGCAGAGACAGGGAATGAATTAATGCCCTGTCTGACGCGTCAACAATATAGCACCATGGGCGTGAATACGGCGTCGGTGCCAGGAATGGAACGTCTGGCGGATGACGAATGCGTGCCGCTAAAAACGTTAATTAAAGATGCCACCATCCATTTTGACGTTGGCCAACAACGCCTTTATTTCACCGTACCGCAGATTTTTACGAACATGCACGCGCGTGGCTATATTCCGCCTGAACTGTGGGATAACGGCATCACGGCGGGTTTGTTGAACTACAACTTTACGGGCAATAACGTCAACAGCCGGGCAGGAGGCGATAGCAACTATGCCTACCTGAACCTGCAAGGCGGGTTAAATTTCGGTGCCTGGCGTCTGCGCGATAACTCGACGTGGAGCTACAGTAGCGGCACCAACAACAACGAAAATAAATGGCAGCACATCAACACCTACCTGGAACGCGATATCATCCCGCTGCGCTCCCGACTCACGCTGGGAGACAGTTACACGTCCAACGAGATTTTTGATGGCCTGAACTTCCGTGGGGTACAACTTGCCTCCAACGACAACATGCTACCGGACAGCCAGAGAGGCTTTGCACCGGTAATCCACGGCATCGCCCGCGGCACAGCGCAGGTGTCCATCAAACAAAACGGTTATGAGATCTACCAAAGTACCGTTCCACCCGGCCCCTTCACCATCAACGATCTTTATGCGGCAGGGAACAACGGCGACCTTCAGGTGACGGTGAAAGAGGCTGACGGCAGCGTACAGGTTTTCAGCGTGCCTTACTCTTCCGTGCCGTTGCTTCAACGTGAAGGACATACCCGTTACGCCCTGACCGCGGGGAAATTTCGCAGCGGAAACCGCCAGCAGGAGAAACCCGCATTCGCTCAGGGCACGCTGCTGCGGGGCCTGACATATGGTTGGACCGCCTACGGCGGGACGCAACTCGCCGACCGCTATAACGCATTCAATATCGGCCTTGGTAAGAATATGGGCGTATTGGGTGCCCTGTCGCTGGACATCACCCAGGCGAATTCAACGCTGCCGGACGACAGTAAACATCAGGGGCAATCAATACGCTTCTTGTATAACAAGTCACTCAATGAGCTGGGAACCAATCTGCAACTGGTCGGCTACCGCTACTCCACGCGCGGCTATTTTAATTTTTCCGACACCGCCTATAACAGGATGTCCGGATACAACATTGTGACGCAGGACGGCGTCATCAGGGTCGCCCCTAAATACACCGACTACTATAACCTCGCCTACAGCAAACGCGGCCGGGTGCAGCTCAGTGTGACGCAGCAAATAGACCGCCAGATGACGCTTTATCTCAACGGCAACCACCAATCTTACTGGGGAACCAGTAAAACGGATAAACAGTTACAGGCTGGGATCAATGCCACCCTTAACGACATCAACCTGAACCTCAGCTACAGCTTGACCAAAAGTGCATGGCAGGATACCCGCGACCAAATGCTGGCGTTCAACGTGAGTATTCCATTCAGCCACTGGATGCGATCGGACAGTACCTCAGCGTGGCGCCACGCCAGCGCCAGTTACAACATGACCAACGCTCTCAACGGTCGAAAAACCAATACGGTCGGACTATACGGCACGCTGTTGGAAGACAACAACCTGAGTTACAGCGTACAGGCTGGCAATGCCAGCGGCGGCGTCGGCACATCGGGTGAAACGGGCTATGCCGCTCTGAATTATCGCGGCAGTTACGCCAACGCCAACGTCGGCTATAGCCACAGCGACGGCTACCGTCAACTTTACTACGGGCTTTCCGGCGGCATGGTTGCGCATGAAGACGGCGTGACGCTAAGCCAACCCTTTAACAACACGGCCGTACTGGTGAAAGCGCCGGGGGCGAATAATGTGAAAGTGGAAAACCAGACCGGTATCCGCACCGACTGGCGTGGCTACGCCGTCTTACCTTATGCCATGGACTACCGGGAAAACCGCGTCGCGTTAGATACCAATACCCTCGCGGACAATGTCGATCTGGATGACGCGGTTATCAACGTGACCCCGACCCACAGCGCCATTGTCAGGGCGCATTTCAAGGCCAATGTCGGGCTGAAGGTGCTGATGTCGCTTGAATATCAGGGTAAACCTGTGCCCTTTGGCGCGGTTGTGGCATCCGGAGACCACGGTTCCAGCAGCATTGTCGCAAATAACGGGCAGGTTTATTTAACCGGGCTACCGACAAAAGGCCAGGTGCACGTGAAATGGGGGAATCAATCAGATACGCAGTGTACTGCGACTTACGACATTCCGCCGGAAAGTCAGACGTCATGGCTGACTGAAGTCACTGCACAATGTCGATAAGGAACAGATAATAATGAAACGACTCCTCCCTTCATGTCTGTTGCTCGCTTTAGCGGCCCCTCAAAGTCAGGCGGCAGACAGCACCATCACCATCACGGGCAACGTTAAAGATAACGCCTGTGCCGTCGCCGTCGGCTCAAAAGACTTTACCGTCGACCTGATGATCCACCCGTCGAAACAGTTTCCTTCGGTGGGTTCAACGACAACCGACGTCCCTTTCAACGTCGTGCTGTCGCCATGCGGCGGGGCCGCGACGGCGGTGAAAGTCGGCTTTACCGGCACGGCAGACGCCGATAATAACAGCCTGCTCAAGCTCAACAACGAGGCTGGCGCGGCGTCAGGCGTTGGCATACAAGTTCTGAACAACGCAAAAAACGTGCTGGCGATGAATACCCCCTCTTCGGCGCTGAACTGGATAACGCTCACCCCGAACCAGACCAATACGCTGAACTTCTACGCGCGGATCATGGCAACGCGGATCCCCGTGACGCCCGGAACGGTTAACGCGACGGCCACCTTTACCCTTGAATTCCAGTAACCGGAGAACGGACATGAGACGAATAAAAACGGCGCTGTTATTCGGGCTATTCCTGACAATGTTACCCGCCGCGCAGGCCGCGGACGTCACCATTACGGTCAACGGCAGAGTGGTGGCGAAGCCATGCACGGTTTCCACGCCGTCAGCCGTCGTGGATCTTGGCGATTTATACACCTTCGATCTTGTCTCTGCCGGCTCATCGTCGCCATGGCATGACGTTACGCTGAGTTTAATCGCCTGCCCGGTTGGGACAACCGCCGTTACGGCAACATTCAGCGGCGTCACAGACAGCACGGGCTACTACCAGAATCAGGGGAGCGCCGGAAATATTCAATTGCAGGTACAGGATGCCGAAGGCGTGTCTTTAAACAGCGGAGCAGAAAAAACCATCGCTGTCGATGAGGCGACACAATCTGCCAGTTTCCCACTGCAAATCCGCGCGCTTTCCGTAAACGGTAATGCAACACAGGGGAGTATTCAGGCCGTTATCAACATCACTTACACCTATGCCTGAACCGAATGAAGGAAAAAGAATGATGAGATTATTCATAATGCGTCGGTTATTCCAACTGCTGACGTCAATATTTTTAGCGGTGCTGGGCGCCTCTAACGCTTTCGCCTTCACCTGTATCCTGCCAGAAACAGGACAGAATATCGGTTCTGGTACCGCCAATGTTTACGTCAGTTTGACGCCTGCCATCGGCGTTGGACAAAACCTGGTTGTCGATTTATCTAACTCGATTCGATGCAAAAACGACTCGACTGGCGGCGTGGATGTCGACCACCTCAATTTAACCAGTGGCTCGGCTTACGGCGGCGCACTTATCTCGTTCAACGGCTCTCTGTATTGGGCCGGTTCAACCTACCCATTTCCGTTAAATTCAAATACCCACACTTACAACGTCACCCACACGGCCTATCAGGGATTGCCTCTGCGTATGTACTTAACCGCTACCGGCGCGGCGGGTGGCGTCGTGATTAATTCCGGTGAGTTAATTGCGGTTCTGCGAATGTATAAAATTGCGACGCTCAATGGCGGCTTCCCCAGAAATTTTACCTGGAATATTTACGCCCGGAACAGCGTCGTCGTCCCGACCGGCGGTTGCGATGTTTCCGCGCGGAATGTCACCGTCAGGCTGCCTGATTATCCCAGCACGATATCCGTCCCGCTCACGGTTCGCTGTGCGCAAAACCAGAACTTGTCCTATTACCTGACCGGGACACTCGCTGATGGGACGAACAACATTTTCAGCAACACCGCATCATCTCAACCCGCACAGGGCGTAGGCGTTCAGCTATCAAATAGGAACGGCATTATCGCGGCGAACGATGCCATCTCTTTAGGAACCGTAGGCACCTCATCGGTGGATCTCGGACTAACGGCCTCCTATGGCAGAACCGGCGGACAGGTTACTGCGGGTGATGTGCAATCAATCATCGGGGTGACATTTGTCTACCAGTAACGATGGCGTAGAGAATCGCCCGATTGACTACATCTTATCGCCTTGCGCACTCGCCGCGCAGGGGTTATCGGTATTGATAGAGCATGAAGGGGCGGCAACGGCTCACGTCATTCTGCCGGAGGAGCTCGACGCAGAATTTTTTGCGTCGAGCTCCCCCGAATCACAGAAAAAGCGCGTGATCGTTTTTTTACCAAACGATCCGCTTCATCTGCTTGCCTCACTTCGGCACGTTGCCGCCATTCTGAACTATGGCACCACCCCGTTGCCACTGGTGATCTTTAGTCAGTGCCCGTCGTTATGGTTGTGGGAAACACTGCGCCGACTGGTTGAAAGCCGCCGTAGTCTCTCACGCATTAAGGCGGCTCGATCAAACTTATCCTGCGCGCAATTAGCCGGAATATTACGTCACGATGAGTCCAAGCCTCTCTCGTTAGAGCAACAGTCACTTGAAGAAAAACATAGGCAAGGAAAACGTTATGACGGGTTAACGAAACGCGAGCTTGATGTGGTTTTAGGCCTGTTTCACGGTCATAGCGCCATCGCCCTCGCACGGCAACAAGGCGTCAGCATTAAAACACTGTATAACCAAAGAATCTCCGGGCTGAAGAAGATGGTCGTACCGTTTCCGAATATCGCTTTACAACTACCGGGAACACAACAGAAATGGCTGACCGAGAAGACGGCGCTGTTATCCGCACGGGAGCAGGAATTCCTGCTTGCTCTTCATCACCATCAGGTGTTGCCCGTCTTTCAGCCCGTCGTCAATAGCAAGAAGCAACTGCAAGGCGTAGAAATTTTGGTACATTGGTATCGCAATGGCAAATATCTGCAACCAGAGGCCTTTCTGCCGCAGTTGAAATCACACTCGGTTTGCCTGTCGCTCACCGCGTTTATGCTCCGGGAAGCCATCTCTGGCATTAATCGCTTTGAGGGAAAATTCTACTTCGCCATCAATATTCCACCGTGCGTAATCGCAAACGGAAAGCTGCTTCACATGCTGCATACCGCGCGGCGACAACTCAAACACCCTCGCTGGATAACGCGACTGGTACTGGAATTTACCAAGCCGGAGGCGTCGCCGTATAGCGCCAGCCAGCTCACCCATATCGCCCAATTCGTTCGGGAAGGCTTTCATGTCTTGTTGGATCACCGCGTCACGAAAAGTCGTGACATGTCATCCTTTAAGCCCACCCCTTCCAGCGGTTATATATTGAGCCCGCCCACCGTCATTGCAGCCCAAAGCAGTCAGCATGAACAGGATTTTATTCAGGATCTGCTGTGCTATTGTCGGTCGACGAAAAGCGCCTGCGTTGCAAAAGGGGTGAATAGCCTGGAGACACTACGCTTACTGGAAAAAATAGGCGTCAGATCGTTTCAGGGACAGTATATTTCACAACCCCTCAGGGAATATGAGTTGGATAAATTCACCCGCCACTTTTATTACGTATAAAAACAGGGGAATTGATTAACAACGCTGAGCGTTTCCGCAGGGATCTGAAATCATCCCCCCGGACACTGCGTCTCGGCCAGAAACCGCGCGGGCATCACGCAGACGCCCGCGAGGCTGGCTGAAACCGTATCCGGCACCGACTTACTCCGGCGTCTTAGGTTCCTCGGCACGACTCGCGACCGCGTCGGCCTCTTGAGAATTCACGACGCTGGCGTACAGACGCCCCTCTTCAATAAAGTCTTCGTCGATAGCTTCAATATTTTCCTGATTATCACGCCCGGAAAGGATGTTCCAGCAGGCAATGAACAACGCGGCAATCAGCGGGCCGATCACAAAGCCGTTGATGCCGTAGATTTCCATCCCCCCCAATGTGGCGATCAGAATCAGGTAATCGGGCATTTTAGTGTCTTTCCCCACCAGCAGAGGACGCAAAATGTTATCGACCAGTCCAATCACCAGCACGAAGAACGCGACGATAAAAATCGCCTGCCACAGCATGTGGGTAGCAAACAGGTAGATCGCGGCGGGCACCCAAATAATCGCCGAGCCCACCGCGGGGATCAGGGAAAGAAACGCCATTAACGCCCCCCACAGCAGGCTCCCTTCAATTCCTGCGATGGAGAACGCAATGCCGCCCAGAGTGCCCTGCACAATGGCGACCACTGCCGTGCCCTTTACGGTCGCCCGCGATACGGCGGCGAACTTCACCAGCAGGTGGTGCTTAACATAGGTAGACAGCGGCAGCGATTCCAGAATCAGGTTCACCAGATAGGAGCCGTCCTTCAGGAGGAAGAAAAGGAGATAGAGCATCACCCCGAAACCCACGAAGAAGGTGAAGGTGCCTTTGCCAATCAACAGCACGCTCCCTGCCAGATATTGCCCACCTTTCAACGCCGCCTGAGACAACTCTTGCTGTATTTTGGCGGCATTATCCAGATTGTGTTCCGCCAGGAAATGCCGCGTCCACCTCGGTAAATGCTGAAGCAGATCCGCCAGCACCACAGGAAACTGTGTGTTGTTACCCTGTAGACGGGTATAAACCCCGTTAATTTCCACCACCAACGAGGAAACGATCACCCCCAATGGAATGAAGACGATCAGGAAGATGATCAGAACCGTCAGCAAAGAAGCAATGCCATTGCTATCGTTCAATTTCTGCCGAATTTTGCTTTTCAGCGGATGGAAGATCACGGCCAACACCGCCGCCCATAGGATGGCGGAATAGTACGGTAACAGGATGTCAAAAAACGCCAGCGTAACGACAAACAAAATCAGGATAAAGAATCCCTTCGTAAGCCCTTTAATATTCACTACGATTTCCCCTTCGTTCAATCTGCTCTCGAAATATAGAACGAAGTGGGGCATTTGCAATATAGGAAAAAGCGCCTGATTCTGAAGAAAGGGTTATGCTCGCGCCTCATGCATCGCAATAAAATCATTTTTTAGCTGGCTATACACGGCGGCATCGTTGTCACATGCCAGTGCGGCGGCACGCTTTATTGCCGCATATTCAGCACACACGGCAGGATTTGCCCGCAGATAATCACGAAAAGACAGGTGCCGCTGAATATGTTCATCACCCACAACAAAGGCGTGAAGATGGTGAGTACGCGCATCTCCGCCTTTGGTGTAGTAACGACGCCGCGCTATCCCATTTTCACCGCGAGGACAATAGTCCAAATCGACCATGACGTTTTCGAGTCTGTCCAAATCGGATAGCGCAACCACTTCCAGCAGCATATCAATCACCGGTTTGGCGGGGAGCCCCGGCACGGCCGTGCTGCCAATATGATGGATTCTCACTGCAACCTCACCGAGCGCTTGCATTATCGCACGCGCCGCCGTTGCATAATCCGTCGCCCACTGTGGATCGTAATCCACCACGGTTATCGTTCGCCTTCCCATGCACTTATCCCCCAACGCGGCCTTGTCGCGTAAAGGGTAACAAGGTTCAGGAGAAGGTTCAAAAACCATCAGACCGCGCGGCGATCGGTTTCCTCTCGCCGCGCTATCCACACTTACAGCGCCGCCAGCCGCCGCGGGGTCGCCTGAACCAACGAATCGGTGGTGATATCGGCAATGGATTTCGCGCCGGTGAGCGTCATCGCCACCCGCATCTCTTTCTCGATCAGATTCAGCAGGTTAATCACGCCCGCTTCACCTGCCGCCGCCAGCGCGTAGACAAACGCGCGCCCGAGCATGACGCTGTCCGCCCCCAGCGCAATCATGCGCACCACGTCCAGCCCGGTACGAATGCCGGAATCCGCCAGAATCGTGATATCGCCTTTCACCGCATCGGCTATCGCGGGCAGGGCATGCGCCGTCGACAACACGCCGTCAAGCTGACGGCCACCGTGGTTGGAAACCACAATGCCGTCGGCGCCGAATTTCACCGCCTCTTTGGCATCTTCCGGGTCGAGGATGCCTTTGATGATCATCGGCCCTTGCCAGATCTCACGGATCCAGGCCAAGTCCTGCCATGAAATAGACGGATCGAAGTTCGCCGCCAGCCAGCCGATGTAGTCTTCCAATGTCGTCGGCTTACCACGGTAGGCTGAGACATTACCCAGATCGTGCGGCCTGCCGTTCAGGCCAACGTCCCACGCCCACTGTGGATGTGTCACCGCCTGTAAAATCCGGCGCGCCGCCGCATTCGGGCCGCTCATGCCGGAATGCGCATCGCGGTAGCGAGCCCCCGGCGTCGGCATATCCACGGTAAACACCAGCGTCTTCACCCCCGCGGCCTGCGCGCGCTCCAACGCGTTGCGCATAAAGCCGCGATCTTTTAATACGTAGAGCTGGAACCACATCGGGCGATCGATGGCCGGCGCCACTTCTTCAATCGGGCAGACAGAAACGGTAGACAGGGTAAAAGGGATCCCTTTTTTCGCCGCCGCCCGGGCAGCCTGTACTTCGCCGCGTCGGGCGTACATCCCCGTCAGGCCAACCGGCGCCAACACGACTGGCATCGCCAGCTTTTCACCGAACAGCTGCGTTTCCAGACTCAGATCGGACATGTTCTTCAGGATACGCTGGCGTAGCGCGATATCCGCGAGGTCCGCAGTATTACGCCTGAGCGTATACTCGCCATACGCGCCGCCGTCGATATAGTGGAAAAGAAACGGCGGCAGCTTACGCTGCGCTGCCGCCCGGTAGTCTGTTGAAGCAGAGATGATCATCGTCCTTTCCCATCCTTCTTCTTATCTATACCGCAGTTATGGTAAGTGGAATGATAGTCACAGGCGCTCATGCCGACCGTTTAAAGAGCGAGATACCGGGGCGACCACGGTGCGAAATCTCCCCGCGGGAACCTCATCGCCGTGTTTCCCCCGAAACCCACACTTAAGCAAGCATCATTACCTTTAGTGAGATTGCCTTTAGTGAAACTGTAAATATGCGACATGCGTTTGCAAATATTCCTGCAAGCCGTGTTTACCATCCGCACCACCTACACCGGATTTACGCCAGCCGGCATGGAATCCCTGCATCGCCTCGAAGTTTTCACGGTTGATGTAGGTTTCACCAAACTTCAGCCCTTTCAGCGCTTTCATCGCGGTATTGATATTTTGAGTATAGATCGACGACGTCAGGCCATATTCACTATCATTCGCCATAGCGATCGCCTCTTCCAGCGTATCGAAGGTCGCCACCGGCAGTACCGGCCCGAACACCTCTTCATGCATGATTGGCATGTCCTGTTTGACATTCACCAGCAGCGTCGGCGGATAGAAATAGCCGATGCCGTTTTCACGCTTACCGCCAAGAAGCACCTTCGCCCCCTGCGACACCGCTTTCGCCACTTTGTCTTCCACCCTTTGCAACGCCGCCGCGCTGATTAACGGCCCCATATCCAGCGTTTTTTTCTCTGCCGTGTTGCCGAAGGTCACCTGTTCCATTGCCGCTTTAATGCGGGAGATAAACTCGTCTTGAATGCCTTTTTGTACATACACGCGCTCAGCGCAATTACACACCTGCCCGCTATTAATGACGCGAGAGCTGACAATCGCTTTCACCGCCAGATCGAGATCGGCATCATCCATCACAATCGCAGGGGCTTTGCCGCCCAGTTCCAGCGACACCTTCGTCACGTTCTGCGCCGCTGCCGTCATGGTGGCAATCCCTGCCGCTACGCTACCGGTGAGGCTGACCATGCCGACTTTCGGGTTCGCGGCCAGCTCTTGCCCTACCGTCGGGCCATAGCCGGTTACAAAATTGATCACGCCTTTCGGCAAGCCAATATGGTGAATGATTTCGGCGAAAATCACCGCATTATTGGGCGTGATCTCGCTGGGTTTGATCACGATGGTATTACCGGTGATCAGCGCCGGCGCCGCTTTACGCGCAATCAGGAAGAAGGGGAAATTCCACGGCAGGATACCGGTCGTCACACCAATGGCTTTACGGAAGACGAAGATATTTTCATTCGGGCGATCGCTCTGTACGATTTCGCCTTCATAACGGCGCGCCCACTCCGCCATATAGTCCAGATAATCAGCGGTGAACAGCACTTCCGTTTGCGCCAACGCGTAAGTTTTACCGCCTTCCGCGATGATGGTATCGGTCAGCTCAGCTTCCCGCTCGCGGATACCGGCGGCGATTTTGTGCAGCCACACGCCGCGTTCAAACGCGGGCAGCGCTTCCCAGCCCGGCTGTGCGGCTTCTGCCGCATCAATCGCTTTTTTCGCGTCTTCAGCGGACCCTTCCGGGATCTGTGAAATCACCTGCTCCGTGGCCGGGTTCACCACATCGATCCACTTCCCGCTTTTGTTTTCAACAAACTCACCGTTGATGTACATACGTTTCTGGATGGTGCTCATGTCAGGCGTCTCCAAAGTGATAAACGAGTTGTTAATAAAACACGTCTTTTTTGTGAAGTTTTGCCATGCTGCGCGATCCACAAGGAATTTACCTTTTCATGGCTGCCATTTCAGTCCGATAAATGGCAAAAAAATCATGCTGAAAACGTCCGAGGTAACATTTTTGCAAAATATCGGCGTAAAGTAGGGTTACAGCCGCGTAGCCGTGAGGAGGATCACAGGTCATCCTCTCCGGCTTTTGGCAATATTCCCTATTATTCACCGCATGATTGAGCCAGAAATCATACTTATGTCTTTAGTGATAAAATCCGCCATTGGCGCACTGATCGTGCTGCTCATCAGCCTACTGGCAAAAAGCCGGAATTATTATATTGCCGGGCTGGTGCCGCTTTTCCCCACATTCGCGCTGATCGCACATTACATCGTTGGCAGCGAACGCGGGCTGGAAGCGCTGCGCGCCACCATCCTGTTCGGCATCTGGTCCGTCATTCCTTATCTGGTTTATCTTATCTCACTGTATTATTTCACCGCGTGGATGAAATTGCCGCAGGCGCTGCTCGCGGCGGTGGTGTGCTGGAGTCTCTCTGCCGCGCTGCTGATCAAAATCTGGACGTGGTATCAGGCGAATTAACGCCTGTTTTTTCTCTCAGGGGCGCACAATGACCAACATGACCTACCCCGGCACGGCTTCTCGCCCTATCCTTTCCGAACAGGAAGCGGCCCGCTTCACGCCGCAGCACTATTTTACGTTGCCTGAGCGCGATGGCCATTCTGATGTCTGGATGCCCGAACCCATTTGCGTCGATCCTGCGACCCCCTTGATCGTCGGGCCGGATGTTGGCATTAATCGTGCGACGCATACGACGGTGCAGCAGGCGGTGAATGCCGCGCTACAGCATCACCACGACAGGACGCGTGTTTTCATCAAACTGTTGCCGGGCACCTATATCGGCACGGTCTACATCCCTGCCGGAGCGCCGCCGATCACGCTGTTCGGTGCAGGCCAGCAGCCGGATGACGTGGTGATCAGGCTCGCTCTTGATTCCATGTTTTCACCCGCAACCTACCGGGAAGTGGTGAATTCACACGGCGAGTATCAGCCCGGCGACCCAGCCTGGTACCAGTACGATCGCTGTGCGTCCAAACAGAACCCGACAATCGAGACAATTTGTTCCGCTGTGGTCTGGTCGCAGAGCGACCATTTCCAGATGAAGAACCTGACGGTGGTCAATTCACTGCTGGATTCGGTGGATGGCCGGGCACATCAGGCCGTGGCACTGCGCACCGGTGGCGACAAAGTACAGCTTGAACGCGTTCGCCTGATCGGTCGGCAGGATACATTTTTCGTCAACGTCAGCAACATCCACAACGAGTACGTCACGGATCGCCATAGCCGCGCTTACATTCAAGACAGCTATATTGAAGGTGATGTCGATTACGTTTTTGGGCGGGCGGCAGCGGTATTCGAACGCGTCCATTTTCATACCGTCTCCAGCCGTGGGGCAACAGATATTCACGTCTTCGCGCCTGACACCTTGCCGTGGGTGCAATACGGTTTTTTAGTGATAAATTGCCGCCTGACGGGAGATAGAGGCTTTCGCGGGGAAAGAAAAGCCAGACTGGGACGCGCCTGGGATCAGGGGGCAAGGCAAACGGGATACCAACCGGCTCAGACCGCCAATGGTCAGCTAGTGATCCGCGACAGTATGATTGACGCCAGTTATGACAAGGAACAACCGTGGGGAGCCGCGGCAACCACTGCCCGCCCCTTTGCCGGTAATGTGTCGCCGGCACGCCATCTGGATGATATCTATTTCAATCGGTTGTGGGAATATCATAATATCGATGAGAAGTAATATCGTCTTATTTTTAGTTAAACAGCCATACAATTAACGTGAATAAGAATAAAAAACAGTTTAGCCTGTAAAACATCGCCATTTTTATAGAAGAAAAATCATTTTACATCATGGTTTTGATAAGGATTGTTTAATTAGTATTTCCAAATATTATCCAACCATCACGTTTCGCCCGGCGATGCGTGGATTTATTTTCTTCTCTTTTTTATTATTTTTACCCTAACGTCCCCTCATTCATAACGATTAGACTTAAGTCCAAAGATAAGTATATACTTTTCTATCACAGGGATGCTGATTCTTCAGACTGAGGTCGTGAAATGTCGCCATTATTCTCCAATAATGAAATTATAAGCAAGGTAATCAAACGTCAACTTGATGAAAACCTTAGCCATTACGATGGCATAAAATTTTCATTTATGGTGCTTAATAAGAAAAATCCCTCTCATATTATCATCATTTCCAGTTATCCCGATGAGTGGGTTAAACTCTATAAAGACAATAAATATCAACATATTGACCCCGTTGTTTTGGCTTCTTTTAATAAAATATCGCCGTTTTCCTGGGATAAGAGCCTGGAGATTAACACCCAACTTCAGCTTGGAAAAATATTCGACATCTCCAGAAAATATAACATTATCAATGGATACACCTTCGTGCTTCACGATCATGGCGACAATCTCGCGATGCTATCGATTATCGCAGACAGCGCGTATCCGAATGATGTGGAAGTCTTCATTAAAGAGAAAAAAGACACTTTCCAGATGTTATTAATTGAAGCGTATGAGAAAGCCATCTCTCTTAGCAGAGAGATGGCTGAGAACAAGAAAACGTTAAATCATAAAGAAATATTTTCTCAACGAGAAAATGAAATTCTTTACTGGGCCAGTATGGGGAAAACCTATCTGGAAGTAGCCATGATTTTGGGAATCAAAACCAGTACGGTCAAATTTCATATCGGCAACGTTGTAAAAAAACTGGGCGTTCTGAATGCCAAGCATGCCATCAGGCTCGGCGTGGAGTTGCAGCTCATAAAACCTGTGGAATAGCGGTGGTTAATCGCAAAGGCCACCGCTTCAAGTCATCGTCAATGAATGCGCCATTGCGGTTAATACGGCGCGCTAACGTAGCCTGATTATCATCATCAACAGGAAGGAAAACCAGATAGACGCTTTCCTGCTTTTCTGACAAACCGCGTTCGACTACGCGAATTCCCCAACCAGAACGTTTTAATATTGTTAACATAGGATGACTAACTATCGTATATATTCCATCATAGCCTTTATCCTTTGAATAATTAATCATTGAAAGAAACAGGATAGAACTAATAGGATACCCACTCCCCAGAATCTCTTTTGCACGTGACTTATCCACAAAAAAGCGACTGGATTCCAAATAATTTCCATCTGGGATTTCTATTTTTTCGAAGTAGGAAAAGAATGTTCCGGTAATCATATTCGGATATTTTGTTTCTATGAACCTAAGGCTACAAATCACGGTGTCATTTTTTATGCCAAAAAGATAAGTGGCGTTGTCATTATCATATTGATCAAACTCCATCCCATTAATGCATTGAACAGCCCAATTCAATCGGTCCTTAAAGGTTTCTTTTCTGAGGATAAACAACTCTTCCGATTTTTTTTCTGACAACAAGGCGTGATTTACATCAAATATCTGTAACATTTTTCCTCCATTGAAAAGTTAATACATAGCCTCAAAAAAACGATGCTCTATCATCCCGCAGATTTTTCGCTTTTAGATTATTGTCTCAATTGGTTACGCATAAACATTCTGTCTCTTTCCACGACAGTTGTACAGATGCAACTTGCATTGTCAACAATGCGTTCACACGCCAAAAATACCGCAAAGGCATTAAATATAATTGATTGATATAAAAATAAAAAAATCCGAAACCGCAGGACGATTTCGGATTTTCATTATTCTCGCTGCTCGTTACTTCTCTATTTTATCCTGTAGCCGCCCAACTTGCGGCAAGCCCGCGCTGGCAGAAGAAAGTAAGCCGGTTTCAACATAGTTGAACAACTTTTCACGCGTATCCGTGATATCCAGATTACGCATGGTCAGCTGACCGATGCGATCGTCCGGTGAGAAAACAGAATCCCCTTTCTCCATCGTCAAACGCTCAGGTTTATAGGTCAAATTGTCTGACACCGTGTTCATGATGGAGTAATCGTTACCGCGGCGCAGTTCCAGCGTCACTTCACCGGTGATGGCGCTGGCTATCCAACGTTGAGACGCATCGCGCAGCATCAGCGCCTGAGAGTCAAACCAGCGTCCCTGATACAGGAAACGACCCAGTTGACGGCCATTGGCATGGTATTGCTCGATGGTGTCTTCGTTATGGATCCCCGTCACCAGGCGCTCATAAGCGATATGCAGCAAAGCCATTCCCGGCGCTTCATAAATGCCGCGACTTTTCGCTTCGATAATACGGTTTTCGATCTGATCGCTCATGCCCAGGCCGTGACGCCCGCCAATACGGTTCGCCTCCAGCATCAGCTCGACATCATCGCTAAAACGCTTGCCATTCAGCGCAACCGGGTGACCCTGTTCAAAACGAATGGTGGCCTCTTCTGCCGGGATTTTGACGTTTTCGTCCCAGAATTTTACGCCCATAATCGGGTTAACGATCTTGATGCTGGAATTCAGGAACTCCAGATCCTTCGCTTCGTGCGTCGCCCCCAGAATATTGGAGTCAGTGGAGTAGGCTTTCTCTGCCGACATTTTGTAGTCGAACCCGGCCTGCGCCATAAACTCAGACATCTCCTGACGGCCGCCCAGCTCATCGATAAAATCGGTATCCAGCCACGGCTTATAAATCTTCAGTTCGGCATTGGTTAGCAAACCGTAGCGATAAAAGCGCTCAATATCGTTGCCTTTATAGGTGCTGCCGTCGCCCCAGATGTTCACGCTATCTTCTTTCATCGCCGCCACCAGCATCGTCCCGGTCACTGCACGGCCCAGCGGCGTGGTGTTGAAATAGGTCACGCCCGCCGTCGTATTGTGGAACGCGCCGCACTGAATCGCCGCAATACCTTCAGCAACAAGTTGTTTGCGGCAATCGATAAGACGCGCATTTTCCGCACCGTATTCCATAGCCCGACGCGGGATCGCCTCGTAGTCATCCTCATCCGGCTGCCCCAGATTTGCCGTATACGCATAAGGAACCGCGCCTTTTTGACGCATCCATAACAGCGCGGCGCTGGTATCCAGACCGCCCGAAAACGCAATACCAATACGCTGACCAACCGGAAGATGCTTGAGAATCGTTGTCATAGATATAATCCCTGCTCGAAAGATCTATGGATATAAGCCTAGTCGCCCACACCATGATGTTACGCCATACATTAATGAGAATTCAGGCCCAGTGCACACGCGAAATCGAACGGGCCGGTCGACAACTGACATCGACACACTCAAAAATGCATATTTATGCAAAATAAGTGAGTGATAATTTAAACATCTTTTTGACGGGACAGGAAGAGAAGAGTCGTGCTTTCATGCAAAAAAATTCGCGGTCAATTACGACCTAGCGGATAAGTGTAGCGCTATCCGCACCTCAGGATAAGCAGAAAAACGCGTTTACGCGACCCCATCGACATTAATAAAACATCGTTTCATTTTACCGTAGTTTCTTTGTTATTCTCTTGCCGTTAACACCCTCCCTCACTGATTGCTGGAGATACTATGTCTAAGAAAGTCGCCGTTCTGCTGGCTCCCGGGTTTGAAGAAGCGGAAGCGATTATGGTGATCGATGTCCTGCACCGCATGAAAATAGACGTCACGATGCTGTCGTGCCACGACAGGCTGGAACTACGCAGTTATCACCATATCCGACTGTTTGCCGATTCACTGCTGGAAAGAAATCAGGATACGCTGTTTGATGCGGTCGTCATCCCCGGAGGCCCGCAGGGGACGGTCAATCTGGCGGCGAACCCGATGGTTGTCGCGTTTATCCGTCGCCATGACGAGGCGGGAAAATTGATTTGTCCGCTGTGTTCCGCCGCTGCACGCGTGCTGGGGGGGAACAACCTGCTGAAAGGTCGCCGCTACGTCTGCTCTGGAGACTTATGGCAGAATGTAACCGATGGCGTTTATGTTAATGAAAAAGTCGTGGAGGATGGGAATCTCATCAGTGGTAAAGGGCTGGGCGTGGCGTTTGATTTTGCCTTTACCCTCGCCAACCGTCTGACGGGTAACCGCGAAGAGGCCAACTTTCAGGTCGAACACATCGATTACGATTACTGGCGCGCGCCGGCGTAACCATTCCCCTCACAAGTTTAAGGCGCGCCGCCGCGCCTTTCTGACGGCGCCACAATAACCTTATCCTGCCAGCAGGCGGCGTGGGGATATCGCGCGCGTCAGCTCACCCAGCGCAGGACATCTATCTTCTGGAGCGCCAGCGAGAGCAGCAGACTGCCCGCCAGCGCGATAGCGAAAACATAAAAAATATCGGCAACAGGGTGGGACGGCAGCACAGCGTCATGCGTGCGCAGATAGTGAACGATCAACGCATGGAAACCGTAGATCGCCAGTGAATGGCGTGAAATTGTCGCGAAACCGGGTAAAACCCGATGGCTAAAATAATGCTTAAACACCACCAGCAAGCTGACTGCGGCCAGAAAAACCAGCGGGCCGCAGTAGAGGTAAAACGTCTGGGTAAACGCCTCATTCAATCGCGTGTGGTGCTGCGTTCCCAGCGCCACCAGAGTGACACACGCAATGAAAAACGGAATAGCGGCCAGCACGACCTTCTTCGGTACGTCCAGCATACCCAACGCGCGCCCCAGCGCCGCGTACAACACATAATAAAACGTATCGCCGTAAATATAGAGATTAACGGGCAGTAGCTGGACCCCGTTAAATTCCAGAGACGCCGTATGCGGGTTGGCTACCACGGCCAGTAAGACGATTAAAACGGCTAAATACCATCCCGATACCGGCTTTATCGTAATCAGCGGTGAGAGCAGATAAATCACCGCAATGGCGTAGAAAAACCATAAATGATAAAAAACCGGTTTTTGCAGCGCATGGCTCAGGGCATTGATACCGCTAATGGGCGTCAGTGTCGCAATATAGATCAGCGCAACCGCACTGTAGAAAAACAGGCATAGCCCGATACGCAGGAAATGCTTTTTCCCCGCTCGGCGTTCGCCAAAAAATAAGTAGCCGGAGATCATAAAAAATAGCGGGACGCACACGCGCGATACCGAGTTCAGGACATTCGCCACATCCCAATAGCCGTCTCCCGGCGTGCCGCCTGCGGTAATATAGTAAGTTGTACTGTGGATCAGAACGACCATCATGCAGGCTAAAGCCCGCAGGTTATCAATCCAGCCGATCTTGTCCGTCATGCACAACCTCTTGAAAGCAAAGCGCTATTCCAAACAGAGTAGCCGTTGTGCGGCGTTTGCACAATCCACCGTTGGGCAAACCGAACGGGTAAAAACGACCTGAGACGAAAAATCCGCACGATACGCCCAGCGCCCTCAGGGATAACAAGAGAGCGCAGGGAGTTCAGAATGTATCGTGCGAAGACATCAGAACAGCCCGACGGGTTTGTCGGAGTAACTGACCAGCAGACACTTGGTTTGCTGATAGTGTTCCAGCATCATTTTATGGTTTTCACGCCCGATACCGGACTGCTTGTAGCCACCAAACGCGGCGTGCGCCGGATAGGCGTGATAGCAGTTGGTCCAGACGCGACCGGCCTGAATACCCCGCCCCATGCGATACGCGATGTTAGCGTTACGACTCCACACGCCCGCGCCCAGACCATATTCCGTATCGTTGGCAATCTCCAGCGCATCATCCATCGTTTTGAAGGTGGTGACAGCCAGCACCGGCCCGAAAATCTCCTCCTGAAAAACCCGCATGCTATTTTTACCAAACAGGATCGTCGGTTCCAGATAGTAGCCTTCCGCCATCCCGTCCGGCATCGCCTTACGCTGTCCGCCCGTTAGCACCCGCGCCCCCTCTTTTTTACCGATATCAATATAGTTCAGGATGGTTTCAAGCTGTCCTGCCGAGACCTGCGCGCCCATCATCGTTTGGCTGTCTAGCGGGTGGCCGACGCGAATCGCCTCAACGCGTTTAATGGCCCGTTCCATAAAGCGCTCATAGATAGATTCCTGCACCAGCGCGCGGCTTGGACAGGTGCAGACCTCCCCCTGATTGAAAGCGAACAGCGTGAACCCCTCTAACGCCTTATCAAAGAAGCTGTCTTCTTTATCCATGACATCGGCAAAAAAGATATTCGGCGATTTGCCGCCCAGCTCCAGCGTTACCGGCGTCACGTTTTGCGCCGCATAGCTCATGATCTGCTGGCCCACCTCCGTCGACCCGGTGAATGCGACTTTCGCAATACGTTTTGAGGTCGCCAGATATTCACCAATCTCACTTCCCGAGCCATTCACCACATTGAGCACGCCGGGTGGCAGCAGATCCTGAATCAGCTCCATCAGAATCAAGACTGACATTGGCGTGAGCTTAGCGGGTTTCAGCACGATACAGTTCCCGGCGGCCAGCGCAGGCGCCAGCTTCCAACAGGCCATCAGCAACGGAAAGTTCCAGGGGATAATTTGTCCGACGACCCCAAGAGGCTCGTGGAAATGATAGGCCACGGTATCGCCGTCAATCTCGCTGATCGCGCCCTCCTGCGCACGGATGCAGGCCGCGAAGTAACGGAAGTGATCAATCGCCAACGGCACATCCGCGCCGAGCGTTTCGCGAATAGGCTTGCCGTTATCCCAGGATTCCACCTGCGCCAGCCGCTCAAGGTTTTGCTCCATGCGATCGGCTATACGATTGAGGATCAGCGCCCGTTCTTGTACCGACATGCCACCCCACTCCGCTTTAGCCTGATGAGCCGCATCCAGCGCATGGTCGACATCTCGCGTCGTTGAACTCGCCACTTCACACATCGGCTGACCGCTCACCGGCGTCAGGTTGACAAAGTACTGGCCGCCTTCAGGCGGAAGCCAGGTACCGCCGATAAAGTTGTCATAACGTTTTTTCAGATTGAGAGAGCCAATGTCATCAGATGCGAATCGGCCGTCAGAATGATTGTGCGCCATTTCAGTCTCCTTTTCATTTCCGGGGTCGCGGTCAGGCCGCAGTGAAAAAAGAGGCAAACAGTAATCCGGTTAATTAAGCCTATACGGGGTGTGTCGTTAACGACAGGACGCCACCGCAGAAGAGTGCAACTCTTCGAGTTAACGCACAGTTTTTTTCTGTTGTTGGGAAAACAGACATCGATGTAAGCAAGCACGCTCGCGATTTCTGGAGAAAAATTCGCATCCATTCTGACACGGTGAAATAATACTTTTCTTTCCAGGGTTATTAACGTTCAGGCAGGTATTTCAGGTGGAAGGGGTTCATTTACAGGCGGATGCCGCTCTTGAAGGCGCAACACAGCGCATGGTCTATCATCGCGATTCGCTGCATCAGCCGCAGGCTGACTGGCTGGCGGAAGAGGTGCCCGTCGCGCTGGTTTACAACGGTATTTCGCACGTCGTTATGATGGCCTCGCCGAAGGAGCTGGAGCATTTCGCCCTCGGGTTCTCCCTGTCCGAAGGTATTATTCAGTCACCGGCAGATATCTATGGCATCGATGTGCAGCCCGTTTGCAACGGGATCGAAGTCCAGATTGAGCTGTCCAGCCGACGCTTTGCGGGGCTAAAAGCGCGGCGCCGGGCGATGGATGGCCGAACAGGCTGTGGCGTGTGCGGCGTAGAACAGCTCGCGGAAATCGGTAAACCGATCCCCCCACTGCCCTTCACCCAGACATTTTCTCTCGGCCAACTGGAACCGGCGCTGATGCGGATAAGAGAGTGGCAGAAAATTGGCGAGGTAACAGGCTGTACCCATGCCGCAAGCTGGATAGCGCCGGACGGTTCGATGTCGGGAGGGAGTGAGGATGTTGGTCGTCATGTGGCGCTGGATAAACTGCTCGGTCTCAGGGCGCGACAGGGTTGGCAACAGGGTTCGGCGCTGGTTTCCAGCCGGGCCAGTTATGAAATGGTACAAAAATCCGCCATGTGCGGCGTTGAAATCCTGTTTGCCGTCTCCGCGGCAACCTCGCTGGCCGTAGACGTCGCGCAGCGCTGCAACCTGACGCTGGTCGGTTTTTGTCGGCCGGGGCACGCAACGATCTACACGCATACACAGCGTCTGACCGAATAAGCCACACGCGGATACCGGTGCCGCAGGATGTAGGATGCCTATAGATTAATTTGTTTTTACGTTGTGCGATAACGGCATAAGCGTTTGTTATCACCAAGTAACATAATCTGATTCATGGCATCACACTGAGAATAATCATTTTCAATATCACTTAATTAACTATAATGGACGTATTGCTTACACGGTGCTCACAGAACAGCGCCGTAACATTTTTTTTACCATGGAGATGCTAAACATGAGTTATTCACTGCCATCCCTGCCCTATGCGTATGACGCACTGGAACCGCATTTCGACAAAGAAACGATGGAAATTCACCATTCCAAGCATCATCAGGCTTACGTCAATAACGCCAATGCTGCGTTAGAATCCCTGCCGGAACTGGCTAAATTGTCTGCTGAAGAGCTGATCGCTCAACTGGATAAAGTCCCGGCGGAGAAAAAAGTCGCCCTGCGTAACAACGCCGGCGGCCACGCGAACCATAGCCTGTTCTGGAAAGGCCTGAAATTATGCACCACGCTGTCTGGTGACCTTAAAGCGGCGATTGAACGTGATTTCGGCAGCGTCGATACCTTTAAAGAAAAATTCGAACAGGCGGCGGCAACCCGCTTTGGTTCCGGCTGGGCCTGGCTGGTGCTGAAAGACGACGGCAAACTGGCTGTGGTTTCCACCGCAAACCAGGACAGCCCGCTGATGGGTGAAGCCGTTGCCGGCGCATCCGGCTACCCCATCATCGGTCTGGATGTATGGGAACACGCCTACTACCTGAAATTCCAAAACCGCCGCCCGGACTACATCAAAGCATTCTGGAACGTGGTGAACTGGGACGAAGCGGCAGCCCGTTTTGCCAACGCGAAAAAATAACGTCGGCTGAACGCTGTTGTAACTGAAAAAGGGCTGGGATAACCGCATGTTATTCCAGCCCTTGTTTTATCCTGTGGTCTCCATCCTTCCCCATTCACCGTCGGTAATCACGCCATAACGTTTTACGATCGCACCCGTGATATCCGTCGTCTCACTCAGCCGGTAACGGGCAAACTCTCCGCTTAAACAGCAGGCCGCACATAAAGTTTCAGGGCACAATGCCGATACCATTTGTGTCTTTTTATCATGTTGTTACAGAGAAAGACTTAGTAAGCGGCCGTCCAGGATGCTAACGCCGCAAGCCGGCGTATCAGAATAGTGACGTTGACTCAATACGATATCGTGGTGGAATGTGATGGTTATAAATATTGACAATCTAAAAGTGGGTAAAAAATTAGGATTAGGCTTTTCCCTGATCCTCCTTATGACCATAGCGATTGCCGCCGCAGGCGTGATGCATATCGACTCGCTGAAAGACAGCATTAATAAGGTTAATTTAAGCAATAATATCGATGATGAAATGAATCAGGCCAAATATTACCGCGCCCTATACGCCACCACCTATAAGCCTGAAGATATACAAAAAAACATTGAGCACATTGCCAATCTCAACAAACTCATTGAAGAAGCAAAAACGTTTCGCTGGTCGGAAAGCGATGCCAAAAAAATAGCCAGTATTCCCGCATTGATTACCCTCTATCAGGAAAAACAAAAAAATTATATTCATGCCGTAGGGGTTAAGGACGCCGTCAGAAAGAGCTGGAATATTTCAACGACGGAAGCACCGTTGCAACAGCTCGGTGAGCAACTCAAGTCAGACAATAGCAGTCTGACGCTGCAATTATTGCTGTCTGACTTGAATCAAAAGCTGATTGCGGTTCGTTACCACGTTCGTGGTTTATTACTTTCTACGAATAAAGAATCCGAAGAAAAATTACGTGAGGCCATCAACGCGGCGCAAACGTCATTAACCTTCCTGTATCAGAGTTTGTCCGCCGAACAGAGGGAAACCTTGGCGCCAGTGCTGACCATCATGAACAACTATGAAGAACAGGCGCTCGCATACATGCCCGCCTATCAGGACGAAGTTGCACAGGCAGATCAAATGAATACTGTCGCAGGGCAGTTGAACACCGTCATTGAATCACTGCTCGGCGACCAGCTGGCCGCTTCACACAAAGACATTCGCAACGCCACACTGCAAATGATCATCACCGCGCTGATTACGCTCCTGCTTGGTCTGCTGATCTCCTGGTTTATTTCACGCCAAATCACCACGCCGCTAGGCAGCGCGCTGACGATGGCCGAGAAAATCGCGTTAGGCGACCTGACCATGTCCATCAACACGACTCGCAAGGATGAACTGGGCCAGCTAATGGTTGCGATGTCGACAATGAACGACAACCTGCACAATATGATTGATGACATCCGCGTCGGCGTCAGTCAGATTTCTAACGCATCCAGCGAAATCGTCGCAGGTAATACCGATTTGTCTTCACGTACCGAAGAGCAGGCGGCCGCCGTGGAACAGACCGCCGCCAGCATGGAGCAGCTCACCGCTACGGTGAAACAAAACGCAGACAACGCGCACCACGCCAATAAACTGGCTATCGGCGCTTCTCAGACGGCGAAACAAGGCGGTGAACAGGTCAATAACGTGGTGCAAACCATGAACGCGATCGAAAACAGCTCCAAGCGCATTGCGGAAATCACCTCCGTCATCAACAGCATCGCTTTCCAGACCAATATTCTGGCGCTGAACGCCGCGGTAGAAGCCGCTCGCGCCGGTGAACAAGGCCGCGGCTTTGCAGTTGTCGCCAGTGAAGTCCGTAATCTGGCCCAGCGCAGCTCACAGGCGGCGAAGGAGATCGAAGGCCTGATCTCCGAATCCGTCAACCAGATATCACACGGCGCAACGCTGGTCAGCAATGCCGGGAAAACGATGAATGATATCGTCACCTCTGTTACACAGGTACACGATATTATGGGCGAAATCGCTACAGCGTCAGATGAACAAAGCCGGGGAATTACTCAGATCAATCAGGCGATTGTCGAAATGGACAGCACGACGCAACAGAACGCCGCGCTGGTGGAACAATCTTCTGCCGCCGCAGATTCTCTGGAAGAACAGGCAAGACTGTTGAAACAAGCAGTCTCCGTCTTCCGTCTGGCCAATTCGCAGCATGACGACTCACCGGCCAGTATTGCCTTTACCAACCAGACGCCGCATCTGCAAGCGCTAAACTGAGGCCAGTAATCATCCCCCTGCTGTAGCAGGGGGAACACAATCCGAAATGGCGCTTTCTCTCTATACGCGGAGGCAGGGAAAGGCGTCAGAACGCTGTCGGCGCGTAACCTGTCATCTCTTTCAACCCCATTTCACGGCCCAGCGCCGTCATTGGATGCACGATCACCAAACCACGCACGCTCTTCTTCAACGCCCCTATATTCGCCTGCTCTTTTTTCGTAATCACACGGCTGAACGGCAGCTTCGCCAGCTTCTGCGCTTCTTTGCCGAGTTTTTGTTCTCTCACATTACGCAGGCGCCCGATTTCAGTCGTTAGCTTCTCGCAGGCCTCCAGATTGAGGGCGATCGCGTCGGCATCCCCCTGCGCCAGCAACGTGGCCTGTTTACGCGTCAACTTATCCAACTGGTCGCTGAGGCGTTTAATCTCTGCTTTTTCCTGCTCTTTCATAAAAGATAACCTGTATAACGGGAGAATAATGCGGGACACAGCATACACTAAACGCCCGAAGGACGCAGTGGCGCAATGGGGCAGGTTATGGGGCTAAAACGCTTTTTTCAGACTGATTTTCGCAATCAATGTGGTCAGAGATAACACCAGCGTAGAACGCACCATCTGCTGATAGCGCTGCTGCTGCATACTGGTCAACAGCGGATCGACAGCTTCCGCGTCCGGCGGTAATGCGGGTTCTGCGGGCAGCGCAGCAACACAGTGCAATTCGCCAATGGGGCCAAGAATTTCATCATCGGTAAAATGATACTGCCGTTCGTCATGCGCCAGCTCTTCGCCCAGCGCCATCAACAGCTCCGCATCCTCGTACTCTTTACGGCTGATCATGCCCAGCCCATAAATCAGCTTCAGGCGCACGGAAAGATCGCCCAGCGGCCCCGTCCCCGTCATCAGCGGTTCAACGGCATATTTCACTGCGTAATCGTCTTTACGAAACACCTGCAACATCAAAATACTGACCGCCTCAGCCAGTAACTCAACGGCGCACAGCATAAAATCGCGCACCGTCCTCCCTGAGTTCAGCGCCTCAAGAACCCGGTTTTCAAATGCCAGCGTTTCTTCCATCGTCACTTCTCGTACCGTTAAACCTTCGCACAGCATACCGCATCCCGGCAGTATGCTTACCGGCAGGTGTAGCGACATCCCATCTCCGACGTTGCCTCAATGCACTACACCGTGGTCAGGAAACCACACCTGCCTTGCGACGAGACGCGCCGATTACTGCATGGCGTTATACACATTCACTGCCTGCACGACAACCTCGCTGTCACCATCCAGACCAGAAATCTGCGCCAACGCCGCTTGCGGCCCCTGAGTACGGATTAACTCAGCCAGTTCCAGCGCCTGCGGATCTTGTTGACTGCGATAATGCATGGCGGCGGCAATACCGGTGATCAGATTATCATGCGGCAAATGGTATTCCAGCGTGCCGAGCAACGGTTTGATCAGACGATCGCCTGCGCTCAGCTTACGCAGCGGCTGACGGCCCACGCGTTCGACATCATCATGCAGATGGGGGTTTTCAAAGCGGCTGAGAATTTTGTTGATATAAGCCGCGTGCTTGTCCGCGTCAAAACCGTAGCGTTTAATCAGCACCGCTCCGCTTTCTTCCATCGCGCCTTTCACTACGGCTCTGACTTTCGGGTCAAGAATCGCATCGCGAATCGTTTGATGGCGCGCCAGCTGACCCAGATAGGCCGTCACGGCATGGCCGGTATTGAGCGTAAACAGCTTGCGTTCAACGAACGCCATCAGGTTATCGGTCAGTTCCATACCGGGGATCGCAGGCGGTTCGCCACAGAACTGCGTCTTATCGACAATCCACTCGCTGAAGGTTTCTACCGTTACCGCCAGAACATCGTCACTGCCTGCTTCTGAAGGCGGTACAATGCGATCGACGGCTGAATCCACGAACCCAACATGCTCAGCCACCCAATCCTGATGGCTTTCCGGCAAGTGTTTCAGCACATGCTGTTTTAGCTGGCTGGTCCCCCGCACCATATTTTCGCAGGCGATAATGTTCAAGGGACGGGTATTGCCCTCGTCATGGCGCTTGACCAGCCCCTGAGCGATCGTACCGGCAATTTTTTCCAGGATCTGCGGCCCCACCGCCGTCGTCACCAGATCGGCGATGGCAATCAGCGCAACGGCATCCTGGCTGCCGCTGTGAACGGCGCTCACATTACTGACGGTATCGATCTGCGTCTTATCGCCGACAATCCGTACCGCATAGCTTTTACGGCTGTTCAGTGCATCCAATAACGGTTGATTAACATCAGCAAATGTCAGTTCAACATTCGCATCCGCCAGCAGTTTACCAATGAATCCACGGCCAATATTACCGGCACCAAAATGTAATGCTTTCATGAGAAGATAACCTTAAAACATAAAAAGAGGCCGCCCGAAGGCGGCACAAGCCAAATTCATCAGGCACCCTTTTTACCGGAGAGTAAATCGAGCACTTCCTGAACGTCCTGCGTCTTTGCCAGACGTTCAATGACGGCATCATCATCCAGCGCGTTAGTCAGGCTGGTGATAACCTGGATATGTTCGTTATTACGAGCAGCGATACCAATAACCAGACGCGCCACTTCATCTTCTTCCTCGCCGAAACGCACGCCTTCAGGGTACTGACAGAAGACCACGCCGGTTTTCAGCACCCGATCTTTCGCTTCAATCGTACCGTGCGGGACGGCAATCGATTCGCCCAGATAGGTGGATGTCAGTTTTTCACGCTCCAGCATCGCTTCAACGTACTCAGGCTCAACATAGCCGCCTTTCACCAGTTGCTCACCGGCAAAACGGATGGCCTGCTCTTTGTCTGACGCGTGCTGATTCAGGAACACATTGCCTTCACGCAATTGGAACAGGTCAGCCGGGGCATCCGCAGCAGCAGGAGCAGGGGCCGGCGTCGCGACGGTTTCAGGCTTTCCGGCGCCCTGTGCAGCCACCAAACGGGCCGCCAGATCGCTATACAGGCCGCTATCCAGGAAGTTGGTCAGCGAAATATGCTGTGCCTGCGGCGCATGACGCATCGCGCGTTCCGTCAGATCGCGGTGCGTAATCACCAGATCGACATCATTTGGCAGGCTATTGATCGCGCTGTTGGTCACCACAACGTTGGTCAATCCGGCGTCCTGAATTTTCTTACGCAACACGCCGGCGCCCATGGCGCTGGACCCCATACCCGCATCACAGGCGACAATGATTTTCCGCACGGTGCTCATATCGCCGCTGACGCCGCCGACGTTAGCCGCCGTCCCTTTGGAGGACGCTTTCATTTCCTGTACCCGGCGCGTCGCGTCGTTCAGATCGTCTCCTTTCTGCTTCGTGCTTTTCAGCAAAATTGCAGAGACAATAAAAGAAACCGCGAAAGCCGCGGCAATGGCCGCAAGGTTGGCGAAATAAGCGCCTTTCGGCGTCATGGCCAGCACCGCCAGAATAGAGCCGGGAGAGGCCGGAGAAACCAGACCACCGCCCAGAACGTTCAGCGTAAACACGCCGGTCATCCCGCCCAAAATCACCGCGATAATCAAACGCGGGTTCATCAATACGTAAGGGAAATAGATTTCGTGGATCCCGCCCAGGAAATGGATGATTGCCGCACCCGGCGCCGATTCCTTCGCGTTACCGCGGCCGAAGAACATATACGCCATCAGCACGCCCATACCGGGACCGGGGTTCGCTTCGATCAGGAAGAAAATCGATTTTCCGGTTTCCGTCGCCTGCTGGATGCCCAGCGGTGAGAAGATACCGTGGTTAATCGCGTTATTCAGGAACAGAATTTTTGCTGGTTCAACAAAGATAGAGGTAAACGGCAACAGGTTATTCTGAACCATCAGGTTAACGCCGGAAGCCAGCACCTGAGAGAAAATTTCAACCAGCGGACCGATTGCCAGGAACGACAGAATAGCCAACAACATACCGATAATACCGGCGGAGAAGTTGTTGACCAGCATTTCAAAGCCGCTCTTGATCTTACCGTCAACGGCGAGGTCAAAGCGCTTGATCACCCAGCCGCCCAGCGGACCGACGATCATCGCGCCCAGGAACATCGGGATATCTGTCCCGGCGATCACGCCCATCGTCGTAATCGCGCCCACAACACCGCCACGCTCACCAAAGACTAAACGTCCGCCGGTATAACCAATCAGCAATGGCAGTAAATAGGTGATCATGGGACTGACAAGCTTCGCCAGCGTTTCATTGGGAATCCAGCCGGTGGGAATGAACAGCGCAGTAATAATCCCCCAGGCGATAAATGCGCCAATATTCGGCATGACCATATTGCTGAGGAAGCGACCAAAATTCTGCACTTTGATCTTAATATCTGGTGAAAGCATAAAAACGCACCCCTATTGAAACGCGCTGACAATAAGAGCGCGTGGTAATTATTGTGAGACGGCGTGACAATTCATAATAGAAACAGTCATGTCAGGATCGATGATGACCAGCAAACCGCGCTGACCAACCGTCAGGGTTATGACCGGAACATCAGCGGTGGCGCATGTAACGATCGCCACTAAACCTTTCCGTCAATATCACTGCATGCAGCGCGGACTCTAACACGCTGTTTTCATACCGCAACTCCACGGAAAAATGCGACAAAAATCACACAATAACCCTACATCAACAAGACAAATAGGTGATTTAATTCACAAAAAATGGTTTAAAATGAAAAAACAAACCAATTTTCAGGCGAGCAACGCAAAATTCTTGTGATACATATCACATTTCATTAATCACACTTTGTTTTATATGTGTGACGAAAGTCACAATTTATTTTCCTTTCTCACCGTTTGCCTCGAATGACACTGCTCAATTTCCTGTTTATCGAGGCGTGAATTGCAGGTTTAGGGATACCCCACGCCATTGACGCCTCTGAGCGCATTCATCAGATTTTGCTGCTGAACCGGCAGCGCAGCCACCATATTGTTATATTGCTGTACCTGCTGTGGCGTACGGAATTGCACCGACGCACCGTTAAATATGACCTGATCTCCCTGAGCATGCAGGAAATCCCCGACCTGAATCAGGTTTTGCGCAAATGACGTAGCATTGGGAATTGCCGGTAACAGCGCGTTAGTCGGTTGGATTACCGTGCGTGCGTATAACCGTTCATAAGGGACTTGCACCTCTTCCGGTTGTTTTAACTTGCGGTGGGCATTATCAGCCTGCGCTTTCGCCGTCTGAACATGCTGCGCCAACAGGCTCAGGGTTCCGAGTGATTGCCTCAGTGCTTCACGCTGCCCCAGATAATCTTCAGGCACGCGAATCCGGGATATTTGCCCCAGCATCGGCGTCAGGCTGCCTGATACCGCCTGATTAAACTGCTGAGAAAATGTCGTCAGAATTGCGTAATCGTTAGCAAAATGACCAAAATTCTTCTTCTGTTCTTCCGTCAACGCCGGTAGTTGCCCATCCTGCTGCGATTGCGCGCTTTGCAGGAACGCAACAAATGCCTTACGTTGCTCAGCCTCACTGTCGCCACAGGCTGCAAGCTGCAATGCCGCCAGAATCATCAGAACTGGCCACAGCCAGCGTGAACGATACGTCATCAACCTTCTCATTCCCTACCCCTGTTATACTCACGGCCTCACCAGCGGCGCCTTACACGGATAAACGCAGGCTGGCGATGGATTCCATAACAAAATTTTCTACGCCATAAGCATAGTCGATGAAGGCTGGCTGTGCAGAAAAAGGCCATATTTGACAACAGGTTTTGCAGGGGATCGCCATTGCGCCATGTACACGCGTTTTTGGCAGACTTCATACGCGCAGCGCGAGTAGAACGCGTAGCCGAAGGCCACAGGCGTGCGTCGGGCCATGACCCAACGTCACCGCCGATAGACGTCGCTTCATATGAAAAGAAACGCCCCCGAACAGGGGAACCCTGCCGGGGGCGGAGATAACAATTATGCCCTTGCCGTTATTGCAGAACGGAAATATCCGCAACCTGCAAGAACAGCTCACGCAGTTGGCTCAGCAGCGTCAGACGGTTCACTCGCACCTGCTCATCTTCCGCCATCACCATCACCTGATCGAAGAACGCATCAACCGGCTCGCGCAGTGAGGCCAGCTCAACCAGCGCTTCCTGATAGCGACCTTCGGCAAACAGCGGCGTCAGCTTGTCACGCAGCACGACAAGGTGTGTCGCCAGCGTAATTTCCGCCGCATCTTTCAATACGGCAGCGTCGACGCTCTCGTTCAGCGTATCATTGGATTTCGCCAGAATGTTGGAAACGCGCTTGTTTGCCGCCGCCAGTGCCGACGCCGCGTCCAGCGAACGGAAATGACTCACCGCCTTCACCCGGGCATCGAAATCTGCCGGACGCGTCGGACGACGCGCCAAGACCGCCTGAATGGTATCCACACTATGGCCTTCTTCCTGATACCAGGCGCGGAAGCGACCAAGCATAAACTCAATCACGTCATCCACAACATTGGCGTTAGTCAGCTTAGTGCCATACAAACGCACGGCCTCGCTGGTCAGCGTCTGCAAATCCAGCGGCAGGCGTTTTTCAACGATAATACGCAGCACGCCGAGCGCGGCGCGGCGCAATGCAAACGGGTCTTTGTCGCCTTTCGGATGTTGACCGATACCGAAAATCCCTGCCAGCGTATCCATCTTGTCGGCAATCGCCAGCGCGCAAGCCACCGCAGAAGACGGCAATTCGTCACCCGCAAAGCGCGGCTGATACTGCTCATTCAGTGCAACGGCGACATCTTCCGCTTCGCCGTCGTGACGCGCATAGTGCATCCCCATCACGCCCTGCGTGTCGGTGAACTCGAACACCATGTTGGTCATCAGGTCGCATTTGGACAACAGACCGGCACGCGTCGCGTGATTCACATCCGCGCCAATCTGACTGGCAACCCAGCCGGCCAGCGCCTGAATACGGTCGGTTTTATCACGCAGCGTCCCCAACTGCTGCTGGAACAGAACGGTTTCCAGACGCGGCAGGTGATCTTCCAGACGTTTCTTGCGGTCGGTATTGAAGAAAAATTCGGCGTCAGCCAGACGCGGACGCACCACTTTTTCGTTACCGGAAATAATCTGCTGTGGATCCTTGGATTCGATATTGGCAACAAAGATGAAGTTCGGCAGCAAATTGCCGCTGTTGTCGTAAACCGGGAAATACTTCTGGTCACCTTTCATGGTGTAAACCAGCGCTTCGGACGGCACCGCAAGGAATTTTTCTTCAAACTTTGCGGTCAGCACGACCGGCCATTCCACCAGCGAGGTGACTTCCTCCAGCAGGCTGTCGCTCAGATCGGCCTTGCCGCCAATCTGGCGCGCGGCGCTTTCCGCATCGGCTTTGATCTTGGCTTTACGCGCCTCATAGTCGGCGACGACTTTACCGCGTTCCAGCAGAATATGCGGATACTGGTCAGCGTTATCGATCGTGAATTCAGCCTCGCCCATAAAACGGTGACCGCGGATCGTGCGCGCGGAATTGATGCCCAATACCTGACCGGGGATCAGTTCCTCACCCAGCAGCAAGGTGACGGTATGCACCGGACGGACGAACTGGGTTTCTTTATCGCTCCAGCGCATCAGTTTTGGGATCGGCAGCTTTGATAATGCGGTGCTTACCATACCCGCCAGCAGCGCCTGCGCCTGTTCGCCTTTGACGTGAGCACGGTACAGTAGCCACTCGCCTTTGTCCGTCGTCAAACGCTCGGCCTGTTCAACGGTAATGCCGCAGCCACGCGCCCAGCCTTCTGCCGCTTTGGTCGGCTTGCCGTCGGCATCAAACGCCTGAGCAATCGCCGGGCCGCGTTTTTCCACTTCACGATCGGGCTGGGAAGCGCTTAACCTTGCCACTTTCAGCGCCAGACGACGCGGCGCGGCAAACCAGCTCACCTCACCGTGCGCCAGATTGGCGGCATCCAATTCCGCCGTGAAATTGGCGGCAAAGGATTCTGCCAGATTACGGAGAGCCTTCGGCGGCAGCTCTTCCGTGCCGATTTCCACCAGAAAAGTCTTGTCAGTCATGGCTGCCTCTTAGCTCTCTTTCTTATTACACATCGGGAAGCCCAGCGCCTCACGCGAGGCATAATAGGCTTCCGCAACCGCTTTGGTCAGGGTACGGATACGCAGAATGTAACGCTGGCGCTCGGTCACCGAGATCGCTTTACGCGCATCCAACAGGTTAAAGCTATGCGCCGCTTTCAGAATGCGTTCATAAGCGGGCAAAGGCAGCGGTTTTTCCAGCGCCAGCAGGTGCTGCGCCTCTTTCTCATATTGCTCGAAACAGCTGAACAGGAAGTCGACGTCAGCATACTCAAAGTTATAGGTCGACTGTTCGACTTCGTTTTGATGGAACACATCGCCATAGGTGGTTTTACCCAGCGGGCCATCGCTCCAGACCAGATCGTACACGCTGTCGACGCCCTGAATATACATCGCCAGACGTTCCAGACCGTAAGTGATCTCTCCCGTGACAGGCTTACACTCCAGACCGCCCACCTGCTGGAAGTAGGTAAACTGCGTGACTTCCATACCGTTTAACCAGACTTCCCAACCCAGCCCCCAGGCGCCCAGCGTCGGGTTTTCCCAGTTATCTTCGACGAAGCGGATATCGTGAATGGTCGGGTCCATGCCCAGCGCTTTCAGCGAGCCGAGATACAGCTCCTGAATATTGTCCGGTGATGGCTTAATGACGACCTGAAACTGATAGTAGTGCTGTAAGCGGTTAGGGTTTTCGCCGTAGCGCCCATCCGTCGGACGTCGGGACGGCTGCACATAGGCGGTGGCCATCGGTTCTGGCCCCAGCGCCCGCAGGCAGGTCATCGGGTGTGAAGTGCCTGCGCCGACTTCCATGTCCAATGGTTGAACAATGGTGCAGCCCTGACGCGCCCAATAATCCTGTAATGTCAGGATCAGGCCCTGGAAGGTCTTGGTATCAAACTTTTGCATGTTGAATTCGCGCACGATACAAGTGGATTTATAAGGAATGCGCCAGTATACCCTCTGACCGCAAGATATACAGCCAGAATGCGGCAACAAGTGCAAATCCCCATCATCATCTTTCAAATTTCAAAATCAGCCTGAAAAAACGGTCTGCAACATCTTCAGACTCAGCAGCAACAGCAGCGCAGCAAAGGCTTTTTTCAGCGTGGCGACCGGCAGGCGATGTGCCAGACGCGCGCCGACAGGCGCGGTAAAAAAGCTGACGATGGAAATCAGGAGCACGGCGGGCAGAGAAACATATCCCACGCTGTAGTCAGGCAACCCCGCCGCCGACCAGCCGTTGATCATGTAGCCCAGCGCACCGGAAAGGGCAATCGGTAATCCCACCGCCGCCGACGTACCAATCGCCTGCTGGATGCGAACGTTACACCACGTCAGAAACGGCACGGTGAGCGACCCGCCGCCGATGGCCACCAGCGCCGAAATGCCGCCGATCACCAGTCCCGCCAGCGAAACGCCCGCCGTACCGGGCAAGTGACGCTGCGGTTTCGGTTTGATATTCAGCACCATTTGCAGCGAAACGTAGGCCATAAAGCAAGAAAAAAAGATTGCCAGCGCTCGCGTCGGCAACAGCGTCGCCAGCCAGGTGGCCGCGAATGTCCCGATCAGAATGGCGGGCGTAATTCTCACCACGACGGGCCAGAGCACCGCCTGATGTTGATGGTGAGTTCGCAGGCTGGAAATCGCCGTGATGACGATGGCCGCCATTGATGTCCCCAACGCCAGATGCACCAGATGCGCGTTATCTACGCCCTGCGCGGCAAACAGCGCCGTCAACACCGGCACCATAATTCCCCCGCCGCCAATCCCCAATAACCCCGCCATAAAGCCTACCACGGCACCCAGTGCCAGATAGGCTGCAATCCACTCTGCTGCCATTCCCTGTACCCCTTGTTCATTATTTTTGATCGTGGACAGCCAAGGCTGCCGGCAAAACATTATTCACAATTCCACGACGATTTTCCGCCCCATCCGCAAACAACCGTTCATATCTGAGAGCTCGCCCGCAAAACACTGGTTGCCTATACAGCACTATGAATGCGATTATCGCATTACCTTGTCATTCCCCTGAATTGAGGAGAAAGGAATGCGACGCTGCGGCTGGGTTACACAAGACACCTTATATCAGGATTACCACGATAACGAGTGGGGAAAACCCTGTACCGATAGCCAGAAGCTGTTTGAGTTACTGTGTCTGGAGGGCCAACAGGCCGGTCTTTCCTGGATCACCGTTCTGAAAAAACGCGAGCACTATCGTCGTTGCTTCCATCAGTTCAATCCTGTGCAAGTGGCGCAAATGACTCAGGATGACGTAGAGCGGCTGATGCAGGATAGCGGCATTATCCGCCATCGCGGGAAAATCGAGGCGATTATCGCCAATGCCAAAGCGTGGGTGGCGATGGAAAATCAGGGAGAGCCCTTCTCGCATTTCATCTGGTCTTTTGTCGGACACCAGCCGCTTCTCAATCATCCCGCCTCGCTCGCAGAGGTTCCAGCCAAAACGGACATTTCGGATGCCATGGCAAAAGCGCTGAAAAAACGCGGCTTCAAATTTATCGGTTCAACCATCTGTTATGCCTTCATGCAGGCGGGCGGACTGGTCAACGACCACGTCACCGACTGCTTTTGCCATCAGGAAAGCATGCCATGATCCGCCCTTATCGCAGCCGCGATCTTGCGCCGCTGATGCACCTCTGGCTAAAGAGCACCATTCTGGCGCATCCCTTTATTCGTGAAGATTACTGGCGGGAAAGTGAAGCGGAGGTGCGTGATGTCTATATCCCCCGGTCGCAAACCTGGGTTTATGAAGAACAAAAACGCCTTATCGGCTTTATCAGCGTGCTGGAAAAACGCTTTATCGGCGCGCTGTTTGTGGAGCAAGCCTATTATGGAAAGCAGATTGGCAAAGCGCTGATCCAGCATGTTCAGGTGCAGTTCCCCTTACTCAGTCTGGAAGTGTATCAGCAGAATACACGCGCCTGCCGGTTCTACCATAAGCAGGGTTTTGTCGCCGTAGAGGAAAATCTCAATCAGGATACTCAGGCTACGACTTTGATCATGCAGTGGGCCGCACCCGGATGTACGTTTTAAGCGCGGTTCCGAGCCATCGCTCATCACAGCCATCGTGCAAATACCCCATTAATCACCATTAACCTTGTGCAAATGCGGGGACGGTATCGCTTGCGGTCTCCCGCCGCCTACGCGATGATTCGATAAGCGATTTCGACATTCATTCCCTCAACTTGCTGGAGTTTGTGATGAAACCTAGCGTGATCTTATACAAAAAAATCCCTGACGACTTACGCGCTCGTTTAGACCGACACTTTGTCGTTACTGAACTTGATGACTTTCCTTCTGTTGACCATCCGGCTCTGGCAACGGCTGAGGGCATTTTGGGTTCCGGTGGTAAAGTCGATAAAGACTTCCTGCAACACGCACCGCGTTTGCGTGCGGCTTCCACCATTTCTGTTGGTTACGACAACTTTGACGTTAACGCATTGAACGAAAGGAAAGTGCTCCTGATGCACACCCCCACCGTGCTGACGGAAACCGTGGCGGATACGGTTCTGGCACTGATGCTGGCCAGCGCGCGTCGGGTTGTGGAAGTCGCCGAACGCGTTAAAGCAGGCGAATGGAAAGGTGGCGTTGACAGCGATTGGTTTGGTACAGACGTTCACCACAAAACCATCGGCATTCTGGGGATGGGTCGCATCGGTCTGGCCGTCGCACAACGCGCGCACTTTGGTTTCAGCATGCCGGTTCTGTATAACGCGCGCCGCCAGCACGCCGAAGCGGAAGAGCGCTTTAATGCCCGCTATTGCGATCTCGATACGCTATTGGCCGAGTCTGATTTCCTCTGCATCACCCTGCCGCTCACGGCGGAAACCCATCGTCTGATCGGGCGCGAACAGCTGGCAAAAATGAAATCCAGCGCCATTTTGATCAATATCGGTCGTGGCGCCGTCGTGGATGAAGACGCGCTGACGGAAGCATTAGTAAAAGGGACGATACAGGGCGCAGGTCTGGATGTGTTTGTCAAAGAGCCGTTACCCGTCGATTCCCCGCTGCTGGATTTACCCAACGTGGTGGCGCTGCCTCATATTGGTTCCGCCACGCACGAAACCCGTTACGGCATGGCCGCCTGCGCGGTCGACAACCTGGTCGCCGCCCTGAGTGGTCAGGTCAAAGAAAACTGCGTGAATCCGCAGGTTTTGCAATAGTCCTCAGGCAACCTTAGCGCTGCGATGATGCTTTCGCAGCGCTGCCCCCGTTTACGCGATAAACACGCCATCACACGCAAAACGTGGCGATTTCCCGCAAAAAACCGCGCTTTTCCCACCTGAAAACTGGATAACCAATGCCGGTTTTGTTCTTTGCTGTTTCCCACCGCCTATGGAAGTATCGGCGGTAACGAACGGTAACGTCCCCTCGCTGTATTCCCCGTTTCAGGACGTAATCGATACGCCGATTCACCTGACAAAACAGAATATTCATAAAAACCATTACCTGTAGGAACAACCATCGTGGCGACTTTTTTGCATCCTCATCAGAAACTCACTATTTTTGCCTCACTGCTCCTTCTGGGCGGTGCGCTGAGCGCACAGGCCGCGAACGACACGCCGAAAATCGGCGGTACGCTGGTTTATCTGGAACAGCAGGCGCACACCAATCTCTATACCCCCGCAGGCGGGTTTTACCCGAACGGCGGTATTCTCAACCAGATCACCGATAAGCTGACCTACCAGAACCCGGAAACGCTGGAGATCGAACCGTGGGTTGCCGAATCCTGGACCATCAATGCGGATAACACCGAATATACGTTCAGGATCCGCCCCGGTATCACCTTCTCTGACGGCACGCCGCTGGATGCCAACGCGGTAGCAAAAAATTTCGATACTTACGGTTTAGGCAATACGGCGCTCAACCAACCGGTTTCAGAGGTCATCAATAACTACCTGCGCAGTGAAGTCGTCGATCCGCTCACGGTCACGTTTTACTTTAAAAAACCGTCGCCGGGCTTCCTGCAAGGCACTTCGGCGATCGGTTCCGGTCTGGTGTCTCTCAGTACGCTTGGGCGCAATTTCAATCAGCTCGGTAATGCCAAAAACATTATTGGCTCCGGGCCGTTCGTGGTCAGCAGCGAGAAGCTGGGGCGAGAGCTAAAACTGACTGCCCGTAAAGATTACAACTGGGCGCCGGTGAAATCGAAGCATCAGGGGCGCGCCTATCTGGATGGCATTACCTATCTGGTCACCCCGGAAGACAGCGTGCGTATTGGCGCATTGCTCTCCGGTCAGGCGGATTTCATTCGTCAGATCCAGGCCTATGATGAAAAACGGGTGCAAGCTCAGGGTTTCAATCTTTATGCCCCACCCACACGAGGCGTGAATAACAGCATCGTTTTTCGTCCGGATAATCCACTGGTTGCCGATATCCGCGTGCGCAAAGCACTGCTGCACGCCACCAACACCAAAGAGATTGTTGAGACGTTGTTCTCTGCAAACTACCCGCAGGCCACCTCCCCGCTGGCGAAAACCGCCGCTGGCTATGTCGACCTCTCCAGTAAGCTTACCTTCGATCCCGCTCAGGCCAACCGGCTGTTAGATGAAGCGGGTTGGAAAACCGGTTCGCAGGGATTACGGCAAAAGGACGGCAAAACGCTGGCGCTGACCGCGTATGAATCGCTGCCGCAGCCGCAGAACAAAGAAACCTTACAGTTGGTCTCTCAACAGTGGGCCAAAGTCGGCGTGAAGCTGAACGTGCTGGCGGGCGATGCGGGCAGCAAAACCGTGGATAGCCTCGATCCACTGAAAACCGGCGTGGCGCCGGCGATGGTCGGCCGCGCCGACCCGGACGTGCTGAAAAGCCAGTATTATCCGACGCTACGTAACGTCCTGCTGCAAAAAGGCGGATCCAGCGACAAGGTGAAGGATTTTGTTGATCCGCATCTGAATGCGCTGCTGGATGGCATCGCCGCTGAAACCGACCGCAGCAAGCGGCTGGCGCTGGTCGGAGAGGTACAGAACTACCTGATCGATCAAGCCTACGTCATTCCTATTTTTGAAGAGCCGCAGGTGTTTGCCGGCGCCCCCACGACCAAAGGCATCGCGTTTGAAGCCGTTGGGCGCCCCAGCTTTTACAACACCTGGCTGGATAAGTAACGAAGCGTTAAAGCTAGCGTGAGGAGATCATCATGAACCGATATCTGGCACTCCGCATCGGTCAGGCGCTGCTCGTCCTGTGGGCGGCATTTACCCTGTCGTTTATCCTGCTTCAGGCAATGCCGGGCGATGCCGTACTGATCAAGTTCCAAAACCCGGAGCTCGGCCTGAGCGCCGAGCAGATCGCACAGCTGCGTCTGGCCTACGGCGCCGATACGCCGGTAATCACGCAATACTTCCATGCAATAGGCCAGATACTGCGCGGCGATCTCGGCCTCTCTCTTCAGGCTGGCGTGCCGGTGACCGAACTGATCGCGGCGAATTTGCCACCTACGCTGCTGCTCGCGGTGCTGGGTTTTATTGCCGCCGGGGCGCTGGCGTTTGCTCTCGCGTTTTTATCGACGCTCATGCCGTTTAGGTGGCTGCGAAACGCGTTGCAATCACTGCCAGCGCTGTTTATTTCCGTGCCGACCTTTTGGCTCGGCATCGTACTGATTCAGATTTTCTCTTTCCGTCTGGGGCTGATTCCGGTGATTAACCCCGGTGAATGGGAAGGGCTGATTTTACCGGTGCTCACACTGGCGCTGCCGATCTCCGCTCCGCTTGCTCAGGTGCTGATGCGCAGCATCGATCAGGTGCAAACCCAACCGTTTGTCGCCGTCGCCCGTGCGAAAGGGGCCAGCCGCATCGGCGTGCTCTGGCGGCATATCGCCCGTAACGCCATGCTGCCCACGCTGACCATCGCCGGCCTGCTGTTCGGGGAACTGATTGCCGGGGCGCTGATTACCGAAACCGTATTTGGCCGCAATGGACTCGGCCAGCTGACGCAGGAAGCCGTGAACTCTCAGGACAGCAGCGTGTTGCAAGCCATCGTGCTGATTTCCGCCGCCGCCTTTGTTGTCGTCAATCTCGCTGTCGATCTGCTCTATCCCCTTCTCGATCCGCGCCTGAAAAGAACGCCAGGAGCCACGTTATGACTACGTTACCGTTGGAAAAAATCACCTTTCCTCTTCTGCGCAAACGACGCTCTCTGCGCCGCTACGCCTTTCAGCCGGGGCTGGCGCTGGCCTGGCTGGTGATGCTGACCGTCGCGCTCTGGGCGCTGTTTCCCGGCTGGTTTACCGGCTACAGCCCGACGGAAGGCATCGCGGGCGCGCAGCGGCTGGCGCCTGACGCCGACTACTGGCTCGGCACCGACCAACTGGGGCGTGACCTCTATGCGCGTATCGTTTACGGCGCGGCGCACTCGCTTTCCGGCGCCGTTATCGCCGTCGGGCTGGGTCTGGTCCTTGGCAGCCTGTTTGGCCTATTGGCGGGCGCGATTGGCGGCTGGCTCGATAGCGTCGTGATGCGCAGTATTGATGTACTGCTGGCCATCCCCGGTCTGCTGCTGGCGCTGAGCGTCATCATCCTGCTGGGATTCGGCACAGTTAACGCCGCGATTGCCGTGGGCGTCACCTCCGTCGCCAGTTTTACCCGTCTGGTGCGTTCAGAAGTGCTGCGCGTGCGCCACAGCGAATATGTCGAAGCCGCCTATGGCAGCGGCGGCACCTTCTTCAGCGTGCTGTGGCGGCACATTCTGCCGAATTCATTAACCACCGTTTTCGCCTTCGCCGCCCTGCAATTCGGCAGCGCGATCCTGGCCATCTCCACGCTGAGTTTCCTCGGCTATGGCGCGCCGCCGCCCACGCCGGAATGGGGCCTGCTGATAGCCGAAGGCCGCAACTACATCGCAACCGCATGGTGGCTCACCACCTTCCCCGGTCTGGTCGTCGTATTCGTTGTGCTGTCCGCCAACCGCATCAGCCAGTCGATGAGGGGGACGGAACGATGAGCCTGTCAGCCCGCTTACAAGCCAGCGCCGCCGAGCCCGTACTGGCGCTGGAAAACGTGACGATTGCCTACCGCAGCGACGATCGCGAGCAAACCGTCGTCGAAAACGTCTCGTTTCACATTCAGCCCGGCGAAGTGGTGGCGCTGGTGGGGGAATCCGGTTCAGGCAAGACCACCACCGCGCAGGCCGTCATCGGTTTGCTGGCTGAGAACGGCAGGTTAACGCGCGGCGCTATCCGGTTGAACGGCGTGGATATCAGCGGCTGGTCGCAAAAGCGGCTGGACAGCGTGCGCGGCGCGCAGGTAAGCCTGATCCCTCAGGATCCCACCAGTTCCCTGAATCCGGTGCAGACCATCGGCGAACAGGTGGACGAGATTCTGCGGATTCACCTGCGGGAAGATCGCCAGACCACGCGTCAGAAAACGCTGGCCCTGCTGGAACGCGTTGGCCTGAATCAGCCCGAATTACGGGCGAAGCAGTATCCACATGAGCTGTCCGGCGGTATGAAACAGCGCGTCCTGATCGCCATTGCGATTGCGCTGAAACCCGCGCTGATTATTGCCGATGAGCCCACCAGCGCGCTGGATGTCACCGTGCAGAAACGCATTCTCGACCTGCTCGATGAACTGCGACGCGAAAACGGCACGGCGGTGCTGTTTGTCACGCACGATCTGGGCGTAGCGGCCGAGCGAGCCGATCGTCTGTTGGTTTTCCAGAACGGCGACATTCAGGAGCAAGGCCCAACGCTTGAGGTGCTCAGCGCGCCCTCAAGCCACTATGCCCGCACGCTGCTGGCAAACGTGCCGTCGCTCAACCCCACCCCGCGTCCACCGCGCAGTCCTGCGTCCGATATCATCGTCTCGGTCGAAAATCTGGTGCAGACTTTTCCCCTGTCGGGCCGAAAAGGGGAACATTTTCGTGCCGTGGATGACGTCTCTTTCCGCGTGGCACGCGGCACCACGCATGCGATTGTCGGCGAATCCGGCTCCGGCAAAACCACCACGGCCCGCAGCCTGCTCGGGTTTCATCACCCCAGCGCCGGACGCATTCTGATCGACGGCACCGATATCACTCACCTGAAAGGCGAAGCGCTACGACAGTTCCGGCAGAAAATTCAGCTGGTCTATCAAAACCCCTTTGGTTCACTCGATCCCTCACAGCGGTTATACGACATCGTCGAGGAACCGCTGCGCAATTTTAATCGCCATACCGCCGTGCAGCGGGAGCGGAAAATTCATGAGATGTTCGAGCGCGTCGCCCTGCCGATAGCCCTTCTGTCACGCAAGCCGCGTGAACTGTCCGGCGGCCAACGCCAACGTGTCGCCATCGCCCGCGCGCTGGTACTGGAACCGCAGGTGCTGGTGCTGGACGAGGCCGTTTCCGCGCTGGATGTCACCGTGCAGGCGCAGATCCTGCGTTTGCTCACCGAGCTACAGGCATCGCTCGGGCTGACATACCTGTTCATTTCGCACGATTTGGCGGTAGTGCGCCAAATCGCCGACACCGTGTCCGTGCTGTACCACGGCAAGCAGCTTGAATCCGGCCCGGTGGAGCAGATCTTCGCCCAGCCCGAACATCGCTACACCCGTGAACTGATCGAGGCCATCCCCGGGCAGCAACACCCGGCTTTTGCCCGCTCGCACCACGCTCAAATTCACAATTCGCACTAAACCAAGGACTGTAGAATGACAACGAAACGGCTGGGATTTTTCACGCGATTGCTGGATGACACATCCACCCGGCAGCGCTATCGGCTGGCGACGGAACAGATCGTCAAAGCCGAACAATTAGGCTTCGACAGCGCCTGGGTTGCGCAGCACCACTTTCACGCTGATGAAGGCGGGCTGCCTTCACCGCTGGTGTTTCTGGCGCTGGTCGCCGCCCGCACTCAGCGCATCCAACTCGGCACCGGTGTGATTACACTGCCGATGGAGGAGCCACTGCGCGTAGCGGAAGACACCGCCGTGCTCGATTTACTCAGCAACGGCAGGCTTGAAGTCGGCGTGGGTTCCGGCGGCACGCCGTCCTCCTTTGCCGCATTCGGTCATGACAGCGCGCAGCGCGGGCAAATCCTCGGGCGTCATCTGGCAAAGCTGCGTGCGGCCTGGCGGGGAGAAGCCCTGAGCGAAGACGGCAATCAGCTCTATCCCGCCGCTCCGCATTTGGATAAGCGCGTCTGGCAGGCCACATTTTCCATCGAAGGCGCGGAGCGAGCCGGTAAAGCGGGCGATGGTCTGATGCTCTCCCGTACCCAGCCGCGCCCGGAGCACTTCCCAGACGCCACGCTCGCCGATCTGCAAAACCCGATGATCGACGCCTACTTAGCCGCGCTGCCCGCGGGCGTCGCACCACGTATCCTCAGCTCGCGCAGCGTTTTCGTGGCTGACGATCGTCAATTAGCGCTGAGTCTGGCGGAGAAAGGGCTGACGCGTTCTTCCGCCCGTTCCGGCACGTTCCGCGCGATCCCTCACGACTCGGTAGCGGCGCTGATCGCCTCCTTCGATAGTCATGTCGGCACCGTGCAGGACGTCATCGCCTCTCTTCAGGCGGACAGTTCGCTGGAACGCGCGACCGATGTGACGTTTCAGGTGCACTCTATCGATCCGCCGCACGCGCTGATTCTTCGCTCGCTTGAGCTGATCGCCACACAGGTGGCTCCCGCTTTGGGCTGGAAGCCCGCCGTCAAACAAACAAGCCCGATCGGGCAGGAGATTGCATGACGCACGCTAACACGTTACACACCCCTGACGTACTGGATACGCTGGCCGAAATCCGCCCGGATTCCGCTCTCGCCGCCGCGCGAAAAACCCGTGAGGCGGCAACCCGCCACACGCAAGGCAGCTACGACGCGCTGTTTAACGCCGCCGCACATGACGATGCAACACTGCCGCTATCGCTGCGCTTCTGGTTTGCGACCAAAATCAGCGGCTGGCAGCAGGATGAGCAATTGCAGCGTTTTTATGCCGAGCGATTGGCGGACTTCCCGGAACCCACCCTGACGCCAGCGCGACAACTCGCGCTGGATCACGCTGAACGGCTGACGAAAACGCCCGTGCAAGCCTCGGCGTCCCACGTCAACGCGCTGGAGCAGGCGGGCTGGTCGGCAGACGATATCGTGACGCTCTCGCAGCTTATCGCGTTTGTGAATTTTCAAAGTCGCTTGCTGCGGGGCTATCGCCTGATTGCCGGCCATCGCGTCAGCCAGCCGCATTCGCAGGCCGCCGTCGCGGGTCAGTGGCATACTCAACCGCAGACGCACAGCGGCAAGTCTGCGCCGCAGGCGTTCACTCAGGCAGAGTTGGGCTGGGAACCGTGGCTCGCCCCCAAACCGTTGGCCGCATTCAATGCGGATGAGCAGGCGATTCTGGCGCGTTTCGGCCACACCGATTCCGACTATTTCCGTCTGCTCGCCCGCAACCTTCCGGTACTGGAACAGCGCACGCTGACAGATAAAGGGATTTTCTATACCGCCGGCGGCCTGCCGCGCAAAGAACGCGAACTGATTGCCGCCGTCACCAGCAAGGTCAATGGCTGCATCTACTGCGCTTCAGTACATGCACGTAAAGCCAGCCAGCTCTCCAAGCAGGACAACGACGTGCAACGGCTGCTGGATGTCGTTCCCGGCGGTGATTTAGGCATCGGCCAAAGCCCGCGCTGGCAGGCGATTATCGATTTTTCTGCCCGCCTTTCCGTCACGCCCGCGCAGGTCAACGCAAACGACCTGAAGCAGTTGCAGGAACAGGGGTTAGATACGCTGGAGATCGTCGATGTGGTGCAGTCAGCCGCTTTCTTCTCATGGGCCAACCGATTGATGCTGACGCTAGGAGAACCCTTCTGGCCGGCGCATTAATCCCCAAGCGGTCTGTTTTTTAGTGAACAGACCGCGACTCCCGACGTTTTTTAGCGATGCGACCAGTAAGCCATAAAATTGATCGTTTCTTTATCAAGGTGGCGCTCGTCGAGCAGATAGCGACGCAGCCGCTTGATGGCGGACGATTCCCCCGCCGCCCAGCCGTAAAACGGACGATGTGCCGTCGCGCGTTCCCACAGTAGCTCGCCTTCCGGCATTTCCCCGACGGTTTCATCGCGGTGGGTACAGGCGCTGGCGGGGATCTTCGCAGCCTGCCGCACCGCCGCCAGCAGGCGTTCGCCCCATACCGTGCTGCCGGTTTCCTCACGCGGCAACCAGTTAATCTGCGCAAAAGGAAAGTCGGCGGTAGTCACGCAGTCGGCTATTTTCGGCACTTCAAAAAACGCCTGCACCGACGGCGGAGAAGGCTGGGTCGCCAGCTGTTCGAGGATCCCCATCGCCGCCGGCAGCGCCGTTTCATCCGCGATCAGCAACACCTGTTCAACGCCATCGTGCGGCGCCCATTCATAGCCGCCGCTGTCGCCATCGGCGTCCGCATTCGGGGCGACAATCTGTAGCGCATCCCCCGGTTTGGCATGACTTGCCCAGCTTGAGGCTGGCCCGGTATCGCCGTGCAGCACAAAATCGATGGCCGCCTGCTGTGACTCGCGTGAGACGAGGCGCAGCGTATAAGTGCGCAGAATTGGACGCCGCTCGCGCGGCAGCGCCAGATAATCCTGATACCAGGTGTCGCTCACGGCCATCGGCGTCAGTTCGCCGTGCTCATTGGCAAACAGCAGCTTGATGCGCTGATCCGGCGCGTCCAGTTTCATCTGGCGCACTTCCGGGCCCGTGAAGACACAGCGAACGAGTGAAGGCGAAAGCAACGCCTTGCTTTCTAAGCGTAAATTGAACAACCGATAGGCTGAAGACGTTGTGCGGTTAGCTAAAGACATAGTGGGAAAGCCGGTATGTTGGTAAGAAAAAAGTCAGTCAGCGGGATAAATCCCCCGGTACGCAACTTACCATAAATAAAACACTAACGATAATCATTATCACCATTCGCGGTGGTGCGGTGATAAACCCGGCATTTTCTTCATCGCGTGACCATAAAGCGTTCGGTGCGGACATAAAAAATGCCGGCCAAATAGTTCACTATTCAACCAGCCTGTTTTCATTTCCAGAAAAGCAGCAGCACCACTTCCCTACCTTATTACCGCATCGTCACAAACTCTTCCGCAGCCGTCGGGTGGATGGCGACGGTGTTGTCGAAGTCTTTCTTGGTCGCGCCCATTTTGACGGCGACCGCAAAACCCTGCAGCATTTCGTCCATACCAAACCCTATGCCGTGGATGCCGACGATTTTTTCCTCTTTCCCCACGCAGACCAGCTTCATGCGGCACGGCTGACGATGCTGTGTGACGGCGGTGTACATCGCGGTGAAGGCGGATTGATACACTTTCACCCAATCGTCGCCGTACTGCTCACGCGCCTGCGGTTCGGTCAGCCCGACGGTGCCAATCGGCGGGTGGCTGAAGACAACGGTCGGGATGTTGCTGTAGTCCAGATGCTCGTCCGGCTTGTTGTTAAACAGACGTTCGGACAGACGACGCCCTGCCGCGACGGCAACCGGCGTGAGCTCGACAGCCCCGGTGTTATCGCCTACCGCGTAAATGCCAGGAACGTTGGTATTCTGGAATTTATCGACGTTGATGTAGCCTTTGTCGTTCAGCGCCACGCCGGTGACGCTCAGGTTCAGGTTATCCGTCGCGGGTTCGCGACCAATCGCCCAAATCAGGCAATCGACAGTTTGTGACCGACCGTTTTCCAGTTCCAGCGTCAGGCTGCCATCCGCGTTCTTCACTACCGCTTTCGGAATCGATTCGGTATGCAGCGTCGGCCCTTCGGTGTTCATCACTTCCAGCAACGTATCGACAATCAGCGGATCAAAGCTGCGCAGCGGCGCATGTTTACGCACAAACAGATGGGTTTCAGAACCCAGCGCGTTCAGCACGCCGGCAATCTCTACCGCGATATAACCGGCACCGACGATAGCGGTACGCTTCGGCAACGCATCCAGTTCAAAGAAGCCATCGGAATCAATACCGTATTCCGCGCCGGGAATATCCGGGTGCACCGGACGGCCGCCCGTCGCAATCAGGATGTGGTCAGCCGTCATTTTCTCGCCGTTGACTTCCACCGTATGCGCATCGACAAAGCGCGCAAAACCGTGGATGACATCGACCTTATTCTTACCCAGCACGTTGTCATAGGACTGGTGAATGCGATCGATGTAGGCGCTACGGTTCTTGACCAGCGTACCCCAGTTAAACGCGTTCACCGTGGTATCGAATCCATAATCCGGCCCGTACTGATGGATCGCTTCGGCAATCTGCGCCGCATGCCACATCACTTTCTTCGGCACGCAGCCGACATTGACGCAGGTGCCGCCCAGATATTTTGCTTCGATCAACGCACATTTTTGTCCATACATCGCCGCGCGGTTGATAGACGCGATACCGCCGCTGCCGCCACCAATAGCAAGGTAGTCATAGTGTTTGGTCATCAGGTTACCCATGCTTAAGTGAATAAAATTTGCCTAGAGTGTAACGCCGGAGCCATACGCCCCATAAAGGTTACGCCTATGGTTTCAATCGGGAAAATCGATCGTCTCCACTTAAAAACCCTGGTATTACTCCGGTACGCGCTGTTCCACCAGCGTATGTCCGGTCCCTTCCGGCACCAGCGTTTGATGCAGCCACGGCAGAACGCGCTTCATTTGCGCGGCCAGTTTCCACGGCGGATTAATGACGATCATGCCTGACGCCGTCATCCCATGCCGATCGCTGTCCGGCAGCACCGCCAGCTCGATTTGCAAAATATTGCGAATGCCGGTGGCCTCCAGCTCTTTCAATAGGCGCTTGATGTGCTGACGCAACACCACCGGATACCACAGCGCAAACACGCCGGTGGCAAAACGTTTATGCCCTTCCTGAATGCCTTTCACGACGGCCTGATAGTCCGTTTTTAGCTCATAGGGCGGGTCGATCAACACAAAACCCCGGCGTGAAAGCGGTGGTAGCTGTGATTTCAACTGCTGATAGCCATCCTCACGCTGAACGCGCGCACGCGCATCTTTCTGGAACTCGCTGCGCAATAACGGGAAATCGCTGGGGTGCAGTTCAGTCAGGTGAATCTTGTCCTGCTCACGCAGCAGTTGGCGGGCAATCAGCGGAGAACCGGGGTAATAGCGCAACTGGCCGTTATGATTATAGGTGCGCACCGCCTGCATGTAAGGTTCAAGCTCAGGCGGCAAGTCATCACGCTGCCAGATTTTCGCGATGCCATCCAGATACTCGCCGGTGCGCTCGGCGTGTTCACCGCTGAGCTGATAGCGACCAGCCCCCGCATGGGTGTCGAGATACAGGAAAGGTTTTTCTTTCTCTTTCAAGGCGGTAATGATCAGGCTCTGAACGGTATGTTTCAGCACGTCGGCGTGATTGCCGGCATGGAAACTGTGGCGGTAACTTAGCATGCTTACTTTCCGGTGAAGTTTTATAAATAACGTCGATTAACCGACAGTATAACTGTCTACGACAGAAAATATCCCATCAATCCCGCCACGGCGTTTTTTGTCACGGCGACACAGTCCAGCTAGAAAGCACACCGCCCCAGTTAATACCCTTCAACAGCCCCACCTTTCTGCAAGCAGAACGAATATGCCGGCACTACGCGTGCGCGCAGCAGAGCAGGAAAATTTTCTATTCGCTCTGGTGGGTGAAAAACAATCGTTATATTATTTTTTATATATCGAAAATCCAAGGAGCGTTATATGGAAAACCACTTTGAGCGGGGTGTCATCGCCGGATTAAGGGCCGCCAGCCCAAAATCAACTTCCGACATTCGGCCTTATTGTTATGACTATCGACGTGGCTATATCTGCGGTTATGCTCACCATCTGGTGGAAACCAAAGGCGATCGCCAGCATGCGGCCTTTGAAGCGGGGCTGTTGTCGCGCCGATACGGGCTGGAGCGGGAACGCGTTGCAGAGTTCTTTATCGAACAAGGCAACCCGTATGCAATTCGTTTTTTTTATGCTGGCTATGACGCACAGTTAGCGTGCTAACTTTATTCCAGCCAGCAATACGCAGGGCGTTATCCCTGGCTATCGTTCACCCCGCTGGCTGGACAAAAATGCCCGAACGATAACGCTCAGGGAACAGGCGGCGCTGACTCTCTCGCCCAAACGCACCTTTAACCACGAGCAACGCCGCTTCCCCCATTGATTTTCACGCCGCTTGACCTCATCTTAAAGAATTATCTTCAGTTGATATCCGCCTTGCCGGTTTCTCAGCAAGAGTTTCCACTTACCGGCAACGAGATCACCTACAATTATCAGGACGGCACCATGACGAATCCATTACTGACCTCATTTACCCTCCCCCCGTTCTCCAGCATCAAAACGGAAGATATTGTCCCGGCAGTGAAATCTGCGCTGGATGAGTGCCGCGAGACGGTAGAGCGTGTGGTGGCGCAAGCGGGGCCGTTTACCTGGGACAATCTGTGTCAGCCGCTGGCAGACAGCGACGATCGTCTTGGCCGCATCTTTTCCCCCGTCAGCCACCTGAACGCGGTGAAGAACAGTCCGGAGCTGCGTAGCGCTTATGAGCAATGTCTGCCGCTGTTGTCCGAACACAGCACCTGGGTCGGCCAGCATGCCGGGCTATATCAGGCCTATCGCAGCCTGCGCGATGGCGAACATTACGCCGAGCTGAGCGTGGCGCAGAAGAAATCCGTCGATAACGCGCTGCGTGACTTCGAGCTGTCCGGCATCGGTTTGCCGCCGGAAAAACAGAAACGCTACGGTGAAATTGCTGCCCGTCTGTCTGAACTCGGCTCGCAGTTCAGCAACAACGTGCTGGATGCCACCATGGGCTGGAGCAAGCTGATTATCGACATCGCCGAGCTGGATGGCATGCCGGAAAGCGCATTGGCCGCCGCCAAAGCGCAGGCGGAAGCCAAAGAGCAGGACGGCTGGCTGCTGACGCTGGATATTCCGAGCTATCTGCCGGTGATGACATATTGCGCCAATCAGGCGCTGCGCGAAGAAATGTACCGCGCCTACGCCACCCGCGCGTCCGATCAGGGGCCGAATGCGGGCAAATGGGACAACAGTGACATCATGGCGGAAGCGCTGGCGTTACGTCACGAGCTGGCGCAACTTCTCGGCTTCGATAGCTACGCGCACAAATCGCTGGCGACCAAAATGGCGGAAAACCCACAGCAGGTACTCGATTTTCTGAGCGATCTGGCAAAACGCGCCCGCCCGCAGGCTGAAGAGGAGCTGGCGCGGCTGCGCGCTTTCGCCAAAGAACACTACGGCGTAGATGAATTACACCCCTGGGATATCACCTACTACAGCGAGCAACAGAAACAGCATCTGTATTCCATCAGTGATGAGCAACTTCGCCCCTACTTCCCGGAAGATCGTGCGGTAAACGGCCTGTTTGAAGTGGTGAAACGCATTTACGGCATCACGGCCAAAGAGCGTCACGATGTGGACGTCTGGCACCCGGACGTGCGCTTCTTCGACCTGTTTGATGAAAGCGGTGAACTGCGCGGCAGTTTCTACCTCGACCTGTACGCCCGTGAACACAAACGCGGCGGCGCCTGGATGGACGACTGCGCGGGTAAACTGCGTAAAGGTAATGGCGAACTGCAAAAACCGGTCGCCTATCTGGTCTGTAACTTTAACCGTCCGGTCAACGGCAAACCGGCACTGTTCACGCACAACGAAGTCACCACGCTATTCCACGAATTCGGCCACGGCCTGCACCACATGCTGACCCAGATCGATACCGCCGGCGTCGCGGGCATCAACGGCGTACCCTGGGATGCGGTCGAACTGCCAAGCCAGTTTATGGAAAACTGGTGCTGGGAACCGGAAGCGCTGGCTTTTATCTCCGGCCATTATGAAACCGGTGAACCGCTACCGCAGGAACTGCTGGATAAGATGCTGGCGGCGAAGAACTATCAGGCTGCATTGTTCATCCTGCGCCAGCTGGAGTTCGGGCTGTTTGATTTCCGCCTGCACGCCGAATTTGATCCAGAGAAAGGCGCACGCATTCTGCCGACGCTCGCTGAAGTCAAAGCGCAGGTGGCCGTGGTGCCAAGCCCTAGCTGGGGCCGCTTCCCGCACGCATTCAGCCACATCTTCGCGGGGGGATATGCCGCCGGTTATTACAGCTATCTGTGGGCCGATGTGCTGGCCGCCGACGCCTATTCCCGCTTCGAGGAAGAAGGGATCTTCAACCGTGAAACCGGTCAGTCATTCCTGGATAACATCCTGACCCGTGGTGGTTCTGAAGAGCCGATGGCGTTGTTCAAACGCTTCCGTGGCCGTGAACCGCAGTTGGACGCGATGCTGGCGCATTACGGTATCAAAGAATGAGTGTCTGCCTGATCGCAGAAGAAGGCGCCGATAATGGCGCCTTCTCTTCACTGGCCGAACGCTGGGGGCTGGTTTCCGATCCCGATGCGGTGATTGCGCTGGTGCTGACGGCGGAGCGACTGGAATTGCGTAAGCGGGACGAACCGAAGCTCGGCGCCGTCTTCGTCGATTTCGTCGCCGGGACGATGGCGCACCGCCGTCGCTTTGGCGGCGGGCGCGGCGAAGCGGTCGCCAAAGCCGTCGGGATCAAAAAAGGTTATCTGCCGGACGTGGTGGATGCAACGGCCGGACTGGGACGCGATGCCTTTGTGCTGGCGGCGCTGGGCTGTCGGGTACGTATGGTGGAACGCAATCCGGTGGTGGCGGCGCTGCTCGACGACGGGCTGCGGCGCGGCTATCAGGATGCGGAGATTGGCCCGTGGCTGCGGGAGAGGCTGACGCTGCTGCACGCTTCAAGTATGACCGCGCTGCGCGCTATTACGCCCCCGCCGGATGTGGTGTATCTCGACCCGATGTTTCCGCACAAGCAAAAAAGCGCGCTGGTGAAAAAAGAGATGCGGGTGTTTCAATCACTGGTTGGTGCCGATGACGATGCCGATGCGCTGCTGGCACCTGCGCGCGCGCTGGCGAAGAAACGCGTGGTGGTGAAGCGACCGGACTATGCGCCGCCGCTGGCTGGCGTACCGGCACAATCCGTGCTGGCAACCAAAAGCCACCGCTTCGATTTTTACCTTCCGGCCTGACAATCCAGACGGAGGCACAGAGGTGTGCCATCGAAAAGAACGGGAGACGTCGCAGGGTATCACCGCGCTGTCTGTGCAGAAACCGTTACCCCGCCAGAACAGTCAACCAATGGCTAAACGTGGCTCCCGCTTAACATCTCTGCCCCTACGCAGCCTTAACCGCCGGCAGGGGCATCAGCGCAAAAAAATTACACCACGCCCTGCGCCAGCATCGCGTCGGCGACTTTGACGAAGCCCGCCACATTGGCGCCGCGCACGTAGTTAGTCTGGCGAGACTCGCCGCCGTACTGCACGCACGCATTGTGAATATCCAGCATGATGTGATGCAGACGCGCATCCACTTTCTCTGCTTTCCAGCCTAAACGCGCCGCATTCTGCGCCATCTCCAGGCCCGATGTCGCCACGCCGCCGGCATTGGCGGCTTTTCCCGGCGCAAACAGTACGCCCGCTTCCAGGAACGCATCTGTCGCCGGGATTGTGGTCGGCATATTGGCCCCTTCTGCCACGGCTTTCACGCCGTTAGCGATAAGCCGCTGCGCCGCCGGCAGATCCAGCTCATTCTGTGTGGCGCACGGCAGAGCGATGTCTACCGGCACGTCCCACGGCGTTTTGCCGGCAATATAGGTCAGTTTCGCTTCACGCGCATAGTCTTCCACACGGCCATAACGCTGATTCTTGATCTCTTCCAGCAGCGCCAGTTTCTCCGGCGTAAACCCGTCTTCATCCACCACCGTGCCGTTGGAATCGGATGCCGTGACCACACGAGCCCCCAACGCCATCGCTTTTTCAATCGCGTACTGCGCCACATTACCGGAGCCGGATACCGCAACCCGCATCCCTTCAAAACCCAGACCGTGGCGTTTCAGCATCGCCTCGGTGAAGTAAATCAGTCCGTAACCCGTCGCTTCCGGACGGATCAGGCTACCGCCGAATGACAGCCCTTTGCCGGTAAAGATGCATGCGGTGTTATTGGTCAGTTTCTTCATCATGCCAGCCATAAAGCCGACTTCACGCCCGCCTACGCCGATATCCCCCGCCGGCACGTCGGTATCCGCGCCCAGATGACGATACAGCTCCGTCATCAGCGCCTGACAGAAGCGCATGACTTCTCCCTGACTTTTCCCTTTCGGGTTAAAGTCCGAACCGCCTTTACCACCGCCCATTGGCAGCGTCGTCAGCGCATTTTTGAATGTCTGCTCAAACCCGAGAAACTTCAGAATCGACAGGTTAACCGACGGATGGAAACGCATGCCGCCTTTGTATGGACCAATCGCGGAACTGAACTGGACGCGCCAGGCGCGGTTCACTTGTACTAGTCCCTTATCGTCCGTCCAGGCGACGCGGAACTGAATTACGCGCTCAGGTTCCACCAGGCGTTCCAACAGGCTGTAATCGGCATAATGAGGATTCTGCTCCAGAAAAGGCCATAGCGTGGACAGCACTTCGTTAACGGCCTGTAAGAATTCAGGCTGGTGCGGGTCACGTTGTTGGACAGAATCAAGAAAACTTGCCAGAGATACGATTTGTGCCATGAACTGCTCCTGATTGAACGAATTAAGCTCCCATCTGCTTCTTATTTTTAGACACGCTGAAGCTTGCGGGATCGGTGAAAATGATGTTGTGTCCTCTGGACTATAACACTAGCGATGGATATTTAAGCAAGCGTTTTCTTTTCAGATAAACGTTAGAATCCAATGAGATAGGAGGGAGTTTTCGCAATTCCTGAAGGGAAATTTTGGCATAAGTTTTTGTTATATAACAAAAGGCACAGCATAAAAGCCGTGCCTTTCAAGACTGAAAAAAAATTCAATAAAAGCTAATTTTTATTCGTCTTCACTATCGCGTAGCGGCACGATGAGCATGTCGACATGCACCGTGTTGATCAGTTGGCGTGCCGAAGACATCAGTTTGCTCCAGAAATCCTGATGGTGTCCGCACAGCACCAGATCGACATCATATTTCTTAATGGCATCAACCAGAACCTGCCCTAAATCGCCGCTGCCGCTCAGCGTTTCACTTATCGGATAACCTGCGTTTTGCGACAGTTCGGTCAACGCGTTATGGGTTTCTTCAGAAATCCTCTGTTGCATATCCCCCAGATTGACGTCGATGAGCCCCGTGTAGAGATCGGAGTAGTTCACATCGACATGAATTAACGAGACTTTTGCATTGTACGGTTTGGCCATTGATACGGCTTTTTCCACTAACACTTTGCTTTCTGGAGAAAGGTCAACAGCAATAAGGATATGTTTATAGGCCATAATAAGACTCCTTCCGTAAAGACTAATTAAGGGTTAGCAGATATTTCTCCTGCCGATCTGATTCTTAACAGCGGATTATAGAATAGCACTCACCCGCGCTATCGGTATGTTCAGTCGATCACAACCCGTTTCAAACCTGTTAATTCTATTAATAAGTGTAGTTGAAACCGCTCCTTTTCATAATTAAATCACGTGTTTTCTCCTTCAGGATGAGACATTACATCGTTGAAAATCATCCTTTAAGCGGATCGCGCAGCCCTCACTGGCACAAACAAGCGTTCTTCTTCTACACTAAAAAGTAGGGGGTGGTGAGTCTATTCGTCACGCCTGTGGATGGAAAACGATAGGATTAGCCGTCGTACTCTGTCTCTTCGCATTAACAATAAAATCGCACGCAAGCGCGTGGCATACCTAACTGTTCGCAGACAGACTAGTTGTTGCGGCCGCAGGTGGGATTATGGGAACGCAGGGTCGCCTCATCTGACGAACAGAACGACCGGGAGGGAAGCATGATCAGTACATTTGCGCTTTTCTGGGCTTTATGTGTCGTCTGCATCATCAATATGGCGCGGTATTATTCGTCATTACGCGTCTTGCTGCTGGTATTGCGTGATTGCGATCCGCTGCTTTACCAATACGTCGATGGCGGCGGTTTTTTCACATCGCATGGTCAGCCAAGTAAGCAAATCCGGCTGGTACGTTATATCTATGCACAACGCTATCTTGAACATCACGATCCCGAATTCATTCGCCGCTGCGAACGAGTGAGAGGACAATTTCTACTCACGACCGCCTTATGCGGCCTTGTCATCATTAGTCTGGTCGCCATGATGATGTGGTATTAACCCCGCCTACTCACTCCATGAATGTCGATAAAAAGTAAAAAGGCGATCCCCACAGAATCGCCTTTTTTATGATTGACGCGCTAACGAAACTAAATCAGCTTCAGCGCCAGCCAGTATAACGAACCGGACATCAGCATTGAGATCGGCAGCGTTAATACCCAGGCCAGCAGAATGCTTCTTATCGTTTTACCCTGCACGCCCCCGCCGTCGACAATCATTGTGCCCGCAACCGCGGAGGACAGAACGTGCGTTGTGGAAACCGGCATACCGGTATAACTGGCAACGCCAATCGACAATGCCGCCGTCACCTGCGCGGAAACGCCTTGCGCATAGGTCATCCCTTTCTTGCCGATCTTCTCACCGATGGTCACCGCCACGCGTTTCCAGCCGATCATCGTGCCCAGAGACAATGCCAGAGCAACGGCAACAATGATCCAGATAGGCGCATATTCCACCGTCTGCAACATGTCTTTGCGCAGGTTGCTCAGGTAACGCTTATCGTCCGTCGGGGTTTCCGGCAGCTTAATAATGCGATCCATCGTATCCGCGATGCACATCAACAGACGACGCGCCCGGCTACGATCGTCAGCATTCAACTGCTCGTAGCTCTTCAGGTTATTCAGCAGATTTTGCGTATGTTCAATCACAATCATCACGCGTGAACTGTCACAATGGAACTCTTTCTGACCGTTGCCGGGGATCGTGCTTTCCGGTGAGGGAATGACCGGCGGAGACAGATCGATAACGTGCTTCAGCGCGTCGCCATGCTGCTGGTAATATTCCTGTAAATTGACAACCGCATCGCGGGTACGGCTGATGTCGTATCCAGACGCATTCATGTTGACAATAAACCCGGCCGGCGCAACACCAATCAGCACCAACATAATCAGGCCGATGCCTTTTTGCCCATCGTTCGCGCCATGAGAGAAGCTTACGCCAATCGCTGATAAAATCAGCGCGGTACGCGTCCAGAACGGCGGCTTACGTTTGCCGTCCTGCTTCTCGCGATCGACAGGTGTCAAATGCACGCGTTTGCGCTTTTTACTGTTGTTCCAGAATCGACGCAGCGCCCACACCATCACGCCTGCAACAATCATCCCCACAATCGGCGATAACAGCAGAGACAGGAATATCGTGATCATTTTCGGCACGTTTAAGGCATCAACAACAGAGGTATCCGTCAGCAAAGCGTTGGTCAAACCAATCCCGATAATGGCGCCGATCAAGGTATGAGAACTGGACGCGGGAAGACCGAAATACCATGTACCCAGGTTCCAGATAATGGCGGCCAGCAGCATGGAAAACACCATGGCCAGACCATGCGCCGAACTCACATTCAGCAATAAATCCGTGGGGAGAAGGTGGACAATTGCATAGGCGACGCTCAGGCCACCCAGCAGTACACCAAAAAAGTTAAAGATACCTGCCATCACAACAGCAAACTCAGCGCGCATGGCTCGGGTATAGATAACGGTGGCAACGGCGTTCGCGGTATCGTGAAAACCGTTAATGGCTTCATAGAACAATACAAACAACAAAGCCAGTATCAGCATCAAGCCGGTGTAGTAATCCAGTCCGGCGAATAAATGTAACATAAACGTTAGGCCATTTAGTGGTCATGAACGCGGCGCATTATCGGCGACAATCAGGGGTGGGGAAAAGGGAAATATGACTTTTTTTTGACTTAATCTTTGGCAGAGAAAAGCATGAAAACCATTAATCATATAAAAATCAAATAATTAATATATTTTTACCAAAACACGCAAATTGTTACGCTGGTATCGAACAGCAACCAACACTACAATTTGCCGCCCCAACGGCTTGCGCCAGAGGCTCCCCCCATCACTCATTGGAGACATGCATTGTGGAACAGTTCGACGCGGTCATCATCGGTGCCGGAGCGGCAGGTATGTTCTGTGCGGCACAGGCCGGACAACGCGGGCTGCGTGTTCTACTGCTCGACAACGGCAAGAAGCCCGGTCGGAAAATATTGATGTCCGGCGGCGGTCGCTGCAACTTCACCAATCTCTATGCAGAACCCGCAGCGTATCTGTCCCACAACCCCCATTTTTGTAAATCGGCGCTGGCGCGTTACACCCAATGGGATTTCATTAGTCTGGTCAACAGCCACCGCATCGCCTATCACGAGAAGACGCTCGGTCAGCTATTCTGCGATGATTCCGCACAGCAGGTCGTAGATATGCTGGTGGCCGAGTGTGAGCAGGCGAATGTTACCATCCGCCTGCGCAGTGAAGTTACCGCGGTGGAGAAATCCGGCGATCGCTTCACGATCCACCTCAACAACGGCGCATCATTCCACAGCGCGGCGCTGGTCGTCGCCAGTGGCGGCCTGTCGATGCCCGGTCTGGGCGCCACGCCCTTTGGCTATCAGCTTGCCGCGCAGTTCGGTATCAATGTGCTCCCGACCCGCGCCGCACTAGTGCCGTTTACGCTACACAAGCCGCTGCTCGAACAGCTACAGGCGCTTTCCGGCGTTTCCGTGCCCGCCATCGTCACCGCAGAAAACGGCGTAACATTTCGTGAAAACATTCTGTTTACGCATCGCGGTCTGTCCGGGCCGGCTATTTTGCAAGTTTCCAGCTACTGGCAGGCCGGTGAATTCGTTACCATCAATTTGCTGCCCGATCGCGATCTCACCACCTTACTTAATGACGAGCGCGCCGCTCACCCGAATCAAAGCCTGAAAAACACGCTGGCACAGTGGCTACCCAAACGACTGGTCGAGTGTCTGCAAACGCTGGGACAGTTGCCGGACGTGACATTAAAACAGCTTAATCACACACAACAGGCCCGCATTGCGCAAAACCTGCAACAATGGCGCGTACAGCCAAACGGGACGGAAGGCTATCGCACCGCCGAAGTGACTATCGGCGGCGTTGACACGCAGGCGCTGTCCTCCAAAACCATGGAGGCCAACGCTGTGCGCGGGCTGTATTTCATCGGTGAAGTGGTCGATGTCACCGGCTGGCTCGGCGGCTATAACTTCCAATGGGCGTGGAGCTCAGCCTGGGCCTGCGCACAGGCGCTCCCTTTCCGTGAATAGGCCCGGCGGATCTACTCACCAACGTAGTCCATACCCTCTGGGAAATGCCACCGTCCCGGTATCCGTCGTCGCATCGTAGTCATACCACACGTTGACGGGCAGTTTCCCCTGCGGCGACCGTTTCCCTATCAATACCTCCGCCAGCGATATCATTGCGTATCCGCGCCATACCCCCTCGTCATAGCCGTAATACGAATAGGTCGCCACCGATGCATCAATATCGTTGGCATAGCGGACAATGTCATACGGCGCACGCAGTGAAAGATGTATGCGTTTTTTCCCCTGTTGGCCGGCATAACGCAACCAGCTCAGGTAGCGATCATCTTTCACGGCCTCCGTGTTCGCGTTGTCATGTTCGACCGGAGAAAAACTGGTGGACAGCGTACCCAGCATAAACACATCACAGGCGGAAATCTGCTGCCTGATTTCCGCCTCCGTCAGCGTCGTCTCCTTGAGTGCAACCACATGCTGATAGCCTGCGCGCCCCATTTCCTCAGCGATACCTTTGGCTTGCTCGCCCCAAGGCGTCAGAATAAAGTAGCGCAGAGTGTTGTCCGACAGCGGCAGAGCCATATAGTGGTTAATCACAACGGTGATCGCCCGATCGGAAATCTGCTTTTCCAACGCCTTGCCCGATGAGACAACGTCGCTCATTTCAACGCCATCGCCCAGCAGATGGTATTGCTGCTTGAGACGCAGGATACGCTCAACAGATTCATTAATATCCGACTCGCGAATGACGCCTTTTTTTACCTTGTCTGTCACAGAACGGATTAATTCCGGCAGCAGCGCCGCCTGAGAGGGCGACGAAAGACTGACGGGCATCAGAGCAATATCCACTCCCGCCGTGAATACCCGTTCAATGGCATCATCCTGGCTGAAATAGTCCGCGATCGCGCCCATATCAAGCGCATCTGAAATAGTCACGCCGTCATACCCTAACTCATGGCGCAAGATCTGGGTTTGGATCTCCCGTGACATGGTAGCCGGCACGGTAATCTCTTCCCCCGTTCGGGTGCGTACCCGGCTGTTATCCAACGCCGGGTATTGAATATGAGCCGTCATGATCATATCCGGAGCGGCCGCGCGATCAATGGCATGCTTATATGGCGCAATATCGATCGCGAAAGCGTCTTCCCGGGAGCGATCAACCCGAGGCAGACCCGTATGAGAATCGGTCGCGGTGTCGCCATGTCCCGGAAAATGTTTGTAAGCCGTGATTAAATTCTGCTGTTTCATCCCCGCCGTCATTTTCTCCGCCAGTCGGGAAACCGTCCCCACATCATCACTGAACGCCCTGACGTTGATCACCGGGTTGAAAGGGTTGGTGTTGACATCCACGACCGGCGCAAAGTTGGTATTAATATGAACAGACAGCATATCTTGCGCCATCTGCTTTCCTTGTTCGCCAGCAAGTTGGATATCCGCTCCCCCTTCAATCGCGGCAGAAAGCGCCATGCTTCCGGGAAATGGCGCATAATCCTCGCGGGGCAGCCGGAAAACATTGCCCCCTTCGTTATCTGTTCCAATAAACAATCGGATATCTCCGCAGGTTTTCATCGCGGCATACCAGGCGGTGAGCGTATTAATTTGTTCCTTGTTTTTAAGATTGTTCGCAAAAAGGATCACGCCGCCGATATGATTCTCCGTCATCAAGTTCGCGATGAAATCATTGGGAGCGATCATATCCTTATTATTTTCTTCATCATTGGAATTCCAGTAGCGAAAATCCAACATGATTTTTTGCCCAATCTTTTCTTCTAACGTCATTGCACTGACTTTCTGTTTAATATTCATTTCATTTACCTCTACCTGCGTAATCAGTTACGCATGTTTATGCGATGGGTTATTTCACTCACATCATTATTTGACAGCAAGCGAAAATAAGCATACTGAGTAGCGTGTAAAAAACTTTTTAAATTGATTGATCATTTGTCAGCGCGCTTCCCGCCCCGGACTGCCCCCATTGAAGAAGAAAGACGTGGAGAGCGCAAGAACCCAGGCATCACGCCAGCGCAACGCAGAGAAGAGGCAAAGCGCCTTTATACCAATGCCGTAGGTAATGAATGTTGCAGGTTTTGTTTCTCTATTACGACAACCAATCGCTGGAGAATGTGATAGTCGAAGAGGAAGGGGGAAGAAAAACCAATAACCGGCGGAAAGCTCTCCGCCGGTTGCGATTCAGCACATCAGAAACGGTAGCCGACGCCAACATTAAAGCCGTCTATACGCGTATCATAAATTTTTGTCCCTTCGTAGCCGATATCAACCGTCCAGTTTGCCACTGGCGTAATCTGAATACCGGCACCGTAAGCAAAACGGGTTTCATAATCACTGAAATGCTCACTTCCTGATTCGCGGGGCAATGTGTAATGGTACGAAGAATCAACCTTGCCGTAACCCAATCCCGCAAGGCCATAAACACTCACGATATCGTTAATTTGGTAAGATGGCCCAACCATCAAAGAGTAATATTTCACTTTATCGCTTTCATGTGAACTAAACCCGGTACTCTGCTGTGAGTAGCTCTCTTTACCGGTGACATAGGTGAAAGAACCAATAATGCCGAGGGCGGAATCGCCCTGATAATGGTATTTGGCCGTGATCCCTTTCAGATCTTTAAAATCATCGACTTTCGCCTGCGCATAGCCTAATGACACCGTTTGTGTTGCCTGAGCAACAGAGATTCCCATGGCACAAGCAACCAGAGTGGAGCACAACAGCGTTGTTTTTTTCATGATCAAAACATCTTCCATGTTTGAATAAAAAGGCAGTTTCAACAAAGCGAAGGAATAAATACCGCGTAAGTTGACCGCGCATAAATTTACATTTAAATATGCAGAGGTAAAGTCAGGTTTCTTTTTAGCAACAGAAATTTTTTTGTTTTTAATAGATAAAACAACAAATTAAAAAAACCAGCATAATTAATAGACACCCCCTAGACTGCTTTTTGGGAGCATTCCGAAACAACGCAGGAGAAAATAACAGCAGCCGACGCCAAAAATGTCAGAAAGAGATCTCGTTTGCGGGTGAAAATCACGCGATAAAATAAAAATGGATGGGGATAAACTGTTGGGTGGGAAAGATTGGTCGGTGAGAGAGGATTCGAACCTCCGACCCCTTCGTCCCGAACGAAGTGCGCTACCAGGCTGCGCCACTCACCGAATGCGGGCGCATCTTACTGCTACCCTACTGAAGCGTCAATCCCTTTTTGGAAAAAGGACGCTGGCTGCTGTTAAAACATCCGCCCCATAAATTCACCCTGCGAAACCGACGTCCTTGTCCTGCCTCGTATCAATGAGAAGCGCGTTGGCACCAGTTATTTTTAGGATTAATACCGCCATCGGGTGACGTATATCCCAGGCACCCGAGGATGGTATCAAATAGCTCTTCATGGCGGTGTGTCTTACCGACTCTCTGCTGTGCTTTTAACTGTTCAAACGCATGCAGATTATTGGCATCAGCCAGAAACTTATCCGATGTCCAAACCATCATTGGCGAACGAAACTGCTCGGGCGGAGCCATATGGCGCGGCGTCCCGTGCAGATGATAATTGTCATCAATGGATTCACCGTGATCGGAAGCATAAAATACAATCGCTTTTTTATCCCGCACCTGATCGATCACACTATCGATAAAACTATCGGTATAGAGCACGCTATTATCAAAAGCATTAATCAGCTGCTCGCGCGAACAGGATGCATCAACGCCCATGCATTCAGGTTGGTAACGCGCATAGCTGCGCGGGTATCTCATAGAATACAGGTAGTGGGAACCTTTAGTGTGCAACACAATCAGGTGCTTACCTTTAGGATAGCGCGCCAGTGAATCCTTGACCTCATCAACTAACAGCATATCCTGCACCGATTTACCATCGTTGTGTTTCTCTGAGGCAATCATTTCGCGGAAAGAGTAATTATCCGCCTCAATGCTATTGTAAAACCACACCTCGCTCTGCATCGCAAACAGCTCCGAAGTAAAGCCCAACGCTTTCAATACCGCAAAGATGTTCTGCTCTTTCAGCGTTCGTTGTGGGTTGTCTTCAGTACCGCCTTCGCGCACAAACATGCAGCGCATGGAAAGCTTGGTTGAGGTGTCACACGATTGACCACGAAAGGCGACCAGGTTTTTTTCTTTTGATAACTTTGGCGTTGTATCTCGCTCGTAGCCTAACAGCCCCATATGATCCCAGCGGGTGGTTTCACCGATAATAAAAACGACGTAAGTATCCTCAATGCCTTTGGGCGCAACATAGGTGAAATGCTGTGCGGGATCGAAAAGAGTCGAAGAATCCTGACTCTCATCGTATTTGGTATATGCAAATAACCCTAATGCGGACAACCAGTTAGAAGGCAGATACGAATGAGCCACGACACCGCCATAGCTGGGCAAATCCACATTGGATTCCCGCTCGGATACCGCCTGAACATTGTCCATATAGCGAAGCGGCAACCAAACCAGCGCCACGACAGCAACAAGCACCAGAAGCGGAAGCACGCGCTTTCCCGGTGATGTCAATTGTTCAATTAACGTGTGGCGTAACGAGTTTTTCCAGATGAGCAGCAGCGGCAGCGCGCTCACCGCCAGCATCCACAGGAAAAAATGAAAGCCAATGACTTCTTTTGACAGATCAACATCCGTCGTCATGACGGCTGCAATAATGCCATAGCCAATCACGACATTAAAAAACGTCATGTAATAGCTGGCGGCAACAGAGATCAAGACCAGAAGAGAAGCGACAACACGATAAAAACGGCGCCCCCCGAGTGAAAGGATCCTCATCAGGAAAAAAGTAAACAAGATACTCGCGGTCAGTTCGACAAACGCGGGAACATACGTTGAAACCTGGTTGCCAGCCGAGAGTGAAAAATAATCAAATCGGCGATAATACACTGAGATATTAAGAAAAAGACCAATATATACAGCTAAAAAAAATGATAACTTGGGTTGCGAAAAAGATGTTGCTAACTTCATTATGACAAATGCTCCAACGAAACTTGTCTTATTATCTGAAGCTATACGACAGCATCCCTATTACGGAGTTCAACGGGAATTATCGGGTTCACAACCCTTTTTATACCGCTAAACAAAAATGCGTTTAATTCATAAACTTTATTTATTGATTAAATATAAAAAACAGGGAAACGAGTCAATTTAACGCCGTAAAACCGCAAAAAGATAAAAAATGCGATATTCAACCTTGTCTGAAAAAGTCCCCGGACTCACCTGCGTATACCTTCATGATGTAATCTGGCAATCAACTCCACCACGATAGGATGATGCAGAAACGCCATCACCTCTTCCGCCCGTTTCTTCCCGATCCCGGCAAATTGATGCCACTGTTGTGCAGTCCGCTGTTGAAGCGTCCGCCAATCTACATTATCTAATGCGCTAATCGCCGAGCGAGGAATAGGAATCCCTAACGCGAGTAACCAACGGGATAGCGACTGCTGTCGCGCCGACTGCAAACTCGCGTAGATAATCCTTGAGCGTTTTTTCCCCATGCCACTGACAGCGTTAAGCTGTTCCTCCGTCAGAGAGAGCCACGACAAGACATCTTCCAGTAAATTATGCTGAATCAGGAGCCGCCATACGCCCTCACGCAATCCCGTCAGACTCAACCCATGCTCGCCACTCAGCCAGACCAGGCGAGCAAGGAATTGCTGCTGACAAACCGCGCTGTACCTGAAACAGCTAAAAATATGAAAATGATGCTCAGGGGGTGAGGCAACGGCAGGCCGTTCAATCCCTCGCCATACCACATTATCGAGACGCGGGATCCCCTGCCCGGCCAGACTGATACTCACCCGATCGCCGGGCAGTACATTCCATTGCTTCCAACGGGACAGCGAACCAACATTTACCCTGTGGACTGATTTATCATCCAACCTCACAGGGTTGAGTTTCAGCACCACCGTCGTCTTTCCCGTGCGCCCGACTGAAAATACGATATCAGCCACTTCAGCCACCTGATGGGCCGGCGGATATTTCCACGCCACCGCCCAATCGGCCGAGGTATTACGCCAGTAACGCCCCTGCGGCTCTTTGGCCTGGCGGATCACCACGCCATCCGTCACAAACGGCAGCGGGCTGTGATACCAGTGATGACGCCACCTTTCCGCATCGGCGAATGAGGCAATGGCGTGAGTATATTTCTCCGTCATGGTAAACCCCATTTCTTTCAGTTTTGCCAGACGCTCGGGCATCGTCCGCGGACCATCCGGCCACTCCCAGACAAACAGGCCTATTTGGGACAACACGGGGGACGGGTGGTGACGACGCAGTTCGCCAGCCACGGCAGAGCGTGCGTTAACGCTCCCCTGAACGCGCTGTTGATGGTCGGTCATTCGTAGAAACAGTTCTCCCTGCAATATCAACGAAGAAGGCCCCTGCGCTAATGAATGAGGAATGCCGGGAATCAGGCGAACTTTTTGCGTCCAGTCTTCACCTTGCAGACCGTTGCCCCGGCTCACCGCGGAGACAAGCTGACCGTGCCGATAAACCAGCGTGACAGCCACACCATCCACCTTTGGCTGGATCCATAAATCATCACGCTGCGTTATCCACTGCGCCAACTGCCCGCGATCGGATAATTTTTTCAATCCCGTTTGGGCAACGGGATGCTGCTGCTTGCCCTCATCCGGTAGCCGCACCGGAGCAACCGTTCCCGCTTGAAAACAACGTAGCCACTGATTCAATTGCTCCCGGAGTTGATCATAAACGTCATCCTCTATCGGGCTCAGTCCCTGGGTGTAATACGCGTCATCCCAACGTTCCAACTGCTGGCGTAACGCGTCGATTTCTTTGCCCGCTCGCTGCTTATCCCAATCGGGACACACTGCTGCCGCGACAGGGAAACGACAGAGCCCCGTAACCGTAATGCAAATCAAAAACAGCGTTCCCCTGAAGCCCATATTTCCTCCTGCCATCCATTAGCGATGGGGGCAGTACACAAAAAAGGCGCAAAAAATTCGAGGAGGAAAAAAGAAAAATGCCAAATGCGCCGCAGGATAATTTGCTATTTGCAGCCCAGACAAAAAAGATAGGAATACGCTTCGCAAGCTGAAAAAAACACGTTGGCAAAGGAACGGCCCAATGGCATAACGCAAAAACAATCAGCGGGCGATTTATCGCAGCGCGACTGATAGCATATTGGCGTGTATAATGTGAGGAAATGCGCATGGTTCTGCCGCATATCACCATTCATCAGCGTAATAACGAATAAAACTTCATTATGGCTCAAGGCACGTTATATATCGTTTCTGCTCCCAGTGGAGCCGGGAAATCCAGTCTGATTCAGGCGTTATTAAAAACTCAGCCGCTTTATGACACACAGGTATCGATTTCACATACCACGCGAGCGAAACGACCGGGAGAAAACCACGGCGAACACTATTTCTTCGTCGAAGTCGATGAATTTAAGCGTATGATTCAGGATAATGCGTTTCTGGAATACGCCGAGGTCTTCGGCAATTACTACGGGACATCCCGACCGGCAATTGAGCAGGTATTAGCGACAGGCGTTGATGTCTTTCTGGATATCGACTGGCAAGGTGCCAAGCAAATCCGGGCCCAAATGCCGCAAGCACGCAGTATTTTCATTCTGCCGCCGTCAAAAGAAGAGTTGGTTCGCCGCCTGCGTGGCCGTGGACAAGACAGTGATGACGTCATCGCCCGCCGTATGTCGCAGGCGGTAGCTGAAATGACGCACTACGACGAGTATGATTACCTGATTGTGAATGATGACTTCGATCTGGCGCTGCTCGATCTGAAAACCATTATTCGCGCCGAACGTCTGCGTATGGGCAGACAAAAAGTCCGGCATGATGCATTAATCACCAAACTATTGGCAGACTGACGCCTCTTTCAGTATGATGCGCAGTCCTTTTATTTCCTGTGGAGTAGCACATTATGGCACGCGTAACTGTTCAAGACGCTGTAGAGAAAATTGGTAACCGTTTTGACCTGGTGTTGGTCGCTGCTCGTCGCGCCCGTCAAATCCAGACCGGCGGTAAAGATCCGCTGGTTCCGGAAGAAAACGACAAGTACACCGTCATCGCACTGCGTGAAATCGAAGAAGGTCTGATCAACAACCAGATTCTGGATGTTCGTGATCGTCAGGAGCAGCAAGAGCAAGAAGCCGCAGAAATCCAGGCGGTTACCGCGATTGCTGAAGGTCGCCGTTAATCAGACCACGAGTCGCCCTTGTACATTTTTGAAAGCCTTAATCTGCTGATTCAACGTTATCTGCCCGACGATCAGATAAAACGTTTACAGCAGGCCTATTTAGTCGCACGTGATGCTCACGAGGGGCAGACTCGCTCCAGCGGTGAACCCTATATCACGCACCCTGTTGCCGTCGCCTGTATTCTGGCGGAGATGCGCCTTGATTATGAGACGCTGATGGCAGCCCTGCTGCATGATGTCATAGAGGACACCCCCGCCACCTATCAGGATATGGAGCAACTTTTCGGTAAAAGCGTTGCCGAACTGGTAGAGGGTGTTTCCAAGCTGGACAAACTGAAGTTCCGCGATAAAAAAGAAGCGCAGGCGGAAAACTTTCGCAAAATGATCATGGCGATGGTGCAGGATATCCGCGTCATCCTGATCAAGCTCGCTGACCGTACCCATAACATGCGCACATTGGGCTCATTACGCCCGGACAAGCGCCGCCGCATCGCCCGCGAAACGCTGGAGATATACAGCCCGCTGGCACACCGACTGGGTATCCATCATCTGAAAACCGAGCTGGAAGAGCTGGGGTTTGAAGCGCTCTATCAAAACCGCTATCGCGTCATTAAAGAAGTCGTCAAGGCCGCGCGCGGTAACCGCAAGGAGATGATTCAGAAGATCCTTTCGGAAATAAAAGGGCGTTTGACCGAAGCGGGGATCGCCTGCCGCGTTAGCGGTCGGGAAAAACATCTGTACTCCATCTACTGCAAAATGCACCTGAAAGAGCAGCGTTTTCACTCCATCATGGATATCTATGCGTTCCGCGTTATCGTGAAAGAGCTGGATACCTGTTATCGCGTGTTGGGTCAGGTTCACAGCCTGTATAAGCCGCGTCCGGGTCGGGTGAAAGACTATATCGCGATACCCAAGGCCAACGGCTATCAATCACTGCATACTTCGCTGATTGGCCCGCATGGCGTACCGGTCGAGGTGCAAATTCGTACCGACGATATGGATCAAATGGCGGAAATGGGCGTTGCCGCACATTGGGCGTATAAAGAGGGCGAAAGCAGCACGACAGCGCAGGTACGCGCGCAGCGCTGGATGCAGAGCCTGCTGGAACTCCAGCAAAGCGCCGGCAGTTCGTTCGAATTTATCGAGAGCGTTAAAACCGATCTCTTCCCTGACGAAATGTATGTCTTTACGCCGGAAGGACGCATTGTGGAACTCCCTGCGGGCGCGACGCCTGTCGATTTCGCCTACGCGGTCCACACCGACATCGGCCATGCCTGTGTCGGCGCACGCGTAGACCGTCAGCCCTATCCGCTCTCTCAGTCGCTCACCAGCGGACAGACCGTTGAAATCATTACTGCGCCCGGCGCCAGACCCAATGCCGCATGGCTTAATTTTGTGGTCAGCTCCAGAGCGCGCGCCAAAATCCGCCAGATGCTGAAAAACCTCAAACGTGATGATTCCGTGAGTCTCGGACGCCGTTTGCTGCACCACGCACTGGGCAATGGTCGCAAACTCTCCGATATCCCTGAGAAGTCCATTCAGCTTGAGCTTGAACGTATGAAGCTCGCCACGCTGGACGATCTCATGGCGGAAATCGGCATGGGTAACGCCATGAGTGTCGTCGTGGCGAAAAATCTGCTGAATGAGCAATCCCAGTTAGGCACATCCGGTTTACGCAAGTTGCCGATCAAGGGCGCGGATGGCGTGATGATCTCATTCGCAAAATGCTGTCGTCCTATCCCTGGCGATCCGATTATTGCTCACGTCAGCCCCGGTAAAGGGCTGGTTATTCACCATGAATCTTGCCGCAACATTCGCGGCTATCAAAAAGAACCCGAAAAATTCATGGCGGTAGAGTGGGATAAGGTGACGGAACAGGAGTTCATCGCCGAAATCAAAGTGGATATGTTCAACCATCAAGGGGCGCTGGCGAATCTGACGGCAGCAATCAACGCCACTCACTCCAACATTCAGAGTATCAACACGGAAGAGAAAGACGGTCGCGTATACAGTGCCTTTATCCGTCTTACCACCCTCGATCGCGTTCATCTGGCCAATATTATGCGCAAGATCCGTGTGATGCCGGATGTGATAAAAGTTACTCGTAACCGAAACTGATCGTCATGACTCCTCAACGTTATGCACGTATAAAAGAAATGCTGAGCTGTCGTCAGCCCGACCTGACGATTTGTATGGAGCAAGTGCATAAGCCGCACAATGTTTCTGCCGTCATCCGTACCGCGGATGCCGTCGGCGTGCATCAGATCCATGCCATCTGGCCTACCAGCCGGATGAAAACGCTGGCCTCCTCCGCTGCGGGCAGCAATAGCTGGGTACAGGTGAAAACCCACCGCTCTATAAGTGAGGCCATCAGCCACCTGAAGGCTGCGGGGATGCAGGTTCTGGCAACCCATTTATCTGAACAGGCGGTTGATTTTCGTGAAATTGACTACACCCGCCCAACCTGTATTCTGCTCGGACAAGAGAAAACCGGCATTACAGCCGAAGCGCTCAAACTGGCCGATCGGGATATCATCATTCCGATGACCGGCATGGTGCAGTCGTTAAATGTTTCCGTGGCTTCTGCATTAATTCTGTATGAAGCACAGCGCCAGCGTCAGATTGCGGGTATGTATCAGCGCGAGAATTGCCCGCTGAATGAGGAAGAACAACAGCGTCTGCTCTTTGAAGGAGGCTACCCGGTACTGGCGCGCGTCGCGAAACGTAAAGGGCTACCTCGTCCTTATATCGACCATCACGGCCAGATCGTCGCGGACGCCCCCTGGTGGGCCGCGATGCAATCATCGGAGTCCTGATGAAAGGCCGCCTGCTTAACACCCAACCACTGAGTACACTCGCCGGCGTGGGTGCAAGCCAGGCAGCCAAGCTCGCACGTCTCGGACTGGAAACCGTGCAGGATTTATTGCTACACCTGCCTTTGCGCTATGAAGACCGTACGCGCCTTTACCCCATTGGCGACCTTCTTCCCGGGATGTATGCCACCGTAGAAGGTGAAATTTTACGCAACGATATCACCTTCGGCAGTCGCCGCATGTTGACCTGCCAGATCAGCGACGGCAGCGGTATGCTGACGATGCGCTTCTTCAACTTTAACGCGGCAATGAAAAACAGCCTCGCGCCGGGGCAGCGAGTTACCGCTTACGGCGAAATCAAGCGCGGTAAAATCGGCGCTGAGATCATCCATCCTGAATATCGTATTCAGGGGGATAATACGCAGATTGAGCAACAGGAATCACTCACGCCGGTGTATCCCACCACAGAAGGTGTTCGTCAGGCCACGCTGCGTAAACTCACCGATCAGGCGCTGGCCTTGCTCGACGCCAACCCCATTGACGAGCTACTGCCTGATTCGCTGAGCCGCTCGCTTATCAGCCTGCCGGAGGCGCTGCGCACCTTGCATAGACCACCACCGGATATGCAGCTCAGCGAGCTTGAGCACGGGAAACACCCGGCACAACAACGGCTGATTATGGAAGAACTGCTGGCGCATAACCTGAGTATGCTTGCCGTGCGAGCTGGGGAACAGCGGCATAAGGCCCAGCCGCTACAGGCAAAGGACAACATGAAACAGCAGTTGCTCGCCGCCCTGCCCTTTTCCCCCACGCAGGCGCAAGCGCGTGTCGTAGCGGAAATTGAAACGGATATGGCAAAAGATTTCCCGATGATGCGTCTGGTACAAGGCGATGTCGGGTCAGGAAAAACGCTGGTCGCCGCGCTGGCGGCGCTGCGCGCGATCGCTAACGGCAAGCAGGTGGCCCTGATGGCGCCAACGGAATTGCTGGCCGAACAGCACGCGCACAACTTCCGTCAGTGGTTTGAACCGTTAGGAATTGAAGTCGGCTGGTTGGCCGGCAAACAAAAAGGAAAAGCGCGCCAGACACAACAGGATGCGATCGCCAACGGGCAGGTGTCGATGGTGGTGGGAACGCACGCAATTTTCCAGCAGCAGGTGAAATTCAACGGATTGGCATTGGTTATTATTGACGAACAGCACCGCTTTGGCGTGCATCAACGCCTTGCGCTATGGGAAAAAGGTGAAGAGCAGGGCTTTCATCCCCATCAATTGATTATGACCGCGACCCCCATTCCCCGCACGCTGGCCATGACCGCCTATGCCGACCTGGATACCTCCATTATTGATGAATTGCCGCCGGGGAGAACCCCTATCACCACGGTTGCCATACCGGACTCACGGCGCAGTGATGTTATCGAACGGGTCAACCACGCCTGCCAGCAGGAAGGCCGGCAGGCCTATTGGGTATGCACACTGATTGAAGAGTCCGACCTATTGGAAGCGCAGGCCGCAGAAGCCACCTGTGAAGAACTGAAAGCCGCGCTGCCCAATCTCAATATCGGGCTGGTCCATGGCCGCATGAAAGCGCAGGAAAAGCAGGCGGTGATGCAGGCGTTCAAGCACGGTGAGGTGCACCTGCTGGTAGCGACAACCGTCATTGAGGTCGGTGTTGACGTTCCCAACGCCAGCCTGATGATTATCGAAAACCCGGAGCGTCTGGGGCTGGCGCAGCTTCACCAGCTGCGCGGGCGAGTCGGGCGCGGCGCAGTTGCCTCTCACTGTGTGCTGCTCTACAAAACGCCGATGAGCAAGACGGCGCAAAAACGGCTTCAGGTGCTGCGCGACAGCAATGATGGTTTTGTCATTGCCCAGCGCGATCTGGAAATTCGCGGCCCCGGCGAGTTATTAGGTACGCGGCAGACCGGCAATGCCGAATTTAAGGTGGCAGATCTCCTTCGTGACCGGGATCTGATCCCGCAGGTACATCGCGTCGCCCGCCATCTGCATGAACAGTATCCCGAACATGCCACCGCGCTGATCGAACGCTGGCTACCGGAGCGCACGCGTTATACCAATGCCTGATAGCCCCCCGCTCTCTCAACCATATCCCTTTAAAGAATAAGGAATTACTCATCAGACAAAGTTCATTCCGGCAATGATGCATTAGCAAACGTTTGCTTTCACCGAAGAGATCATTAAAATGCGCACTTTGTCGTTTCAGGAACGCCAACTTACATGACTACCACCACGGAAACGTCCCGGCCAGAAGCTACTGCCGCTCCCCAACGCAGCGAACTGATCTATCGCCTTGAAGACAGACCTCCGCTGCCGCAAACACTGTTCGCTGCCTGCCAGCACCTGCTCGCGATGTTTGTCGCGGTGATCACTCCCGCTCTGTTGATCTGTCAGGCGTTGGGGTTGCCAGCTCAGGATACACAGCACATCATCAGCATGTCGCTTTTCGCCTCCGGGCTGGCCTCCATTTTGCAAATTAAAACCTGGGGGCCGGTCGGTTCCGGCCTGCTGTCGATTCAAGGCACCAGCTTTAACTTCGTGACGCCGCTGATTATGGGTGGGCTGGCACTGAAGAACGGCGGGGCGGATGTTCCCACGATGATGGCGGCGCTGTTCGGGACGCTGATGGTCGCCTCCTTTACCGAAATCATTCTGTCGCGCTTCCTGCACTTGACCCGCCGCATCATTACCCCGCTGGTTTCCGGCATTGTTGTGATGATCATCGGTCTGTCCCTCATTCAGGTTGGTCTGACCTCCATCGGCGGCGGCTATGCGGCCATGGAAAATAATACGTTCGGCGCACCCAAAAACTTACTGTTAGCCGGCGTGGTGCTGCTGGTCATCATCCTGCTTAACCGTCAGCGCAACCCCTACCTGCGCGTCGCTTCGCTGGTGATTGCCATGGCGGTGGGGTATCTGGGGGCATGGCTCATGGGGATGCTGCCGGAAAACGCGCCAGCACGCCACGAGACGGTCATCATGGTCCCCACGCCGCTGTATTACGGTCTAGGCTTTGACTGGAACCTGCTGATCCCGCTGATGCTGGTCTTTATGGTGACATCGCTAGAAACCATCGGTGACATCACCGCCACCTCTGATGTTTCAGAACAGCCGGTCAGAGGCCCGCTGTACATGAAACGTTTAAAGGGCGGCGTACTGGCCAACGGCCTGAACTCTTGCCTTTCCGCCCTATTCAACACCTTCCCCAACTCGTGCTTCGGCCAGAATAACGGCGTCATCCAGCTTACCGGCGTCGCCAGCCGCTACGTGGGATTCGTGGTTGCGCTGATGTTGATTGCGCTAGGGCTGTTTCCTGCCGTCAGCGGGTTTGTACAACACATTCCAGAGCCCGTTTTGGGGGGCGCCACCATCGTGATGTTCGGCACCATTGCCGCTTCCGGCGTGCGCATTGTGTCCCGTGAACCACTGAACCGACGAGCAATCATGATTATTGCGCTGTCGCTGGCCGTCGGCCTTGGCGTCTCACAGCAGCCCCTGATCCTGCAATTTGCGCCGGAGTGGATTAAAACGCTACTGTCTTCCGGTATCGCCGCGGGCGGCATCACGGCTATCGTGCTGAATCTGGTTTTCCCGCACGAAGAAAATAGCGTCAGCCCGCAATAATTTTTGTCTGGCGCAGAGAAAAGCGAGCGGTGATGCAACACCGCTCGCTTTTTACTGTCTGTAACAGCATTACCTATTGAGCCTTCAGGGGAATTACGGCATAAAAACAGTTCCCCTGACGATTGGCATGGACTGACACGATGAAATTTATCGGGAAATTATTGCTGACGCTGCTGTTACTCGCCTTGCTGGCGCTGGCAATCACCTACGTATTGCTACAAACCCGTTGGGCCGCCGGCTGGATCAGCCAGTGGGTCAGCCAAAACACCCGCTATCAGCTGTCACTGGGAAACATTAATCATGACTGGTCTGCTCCCGATCGTCTCCAGTTAGCCGACGTCAGCTTTGGTCAGAAAAACCAGCCGCCAACGCTTACGGCTAAACAGGTTTCAGCGGGTTTTAGCCTGCGCCAGATTACCGAGCCCCGCCATTTCGCCAGCCTGATGCTATCAGGCGGCACGCTGAACCTTTCACCCCAGGCCACCACACTCCCGATTGAAGCCGACGTCCTGCAATTGCGCACGATGGCGCTACACGCGCAGGACGGTGACTGGCGCCTGAATGGTCAACAGGTCAACGGCGGGATCATGCCGTGGCAGCCCGAAGCAGGCGACCTACTCGGTAAACAGAGTCAATTCCAGCTCAGCGCCCGCTCGCTTGAACTCAACGACATTCCGGCCAGCCAGGTTCTGGTTCAGGGAGAGATCAACCACAACCAGCTGATCCTCAGTAATTTCGGCGCAGATGTCGCTCAGGGGCAACTCACCGGCAACGCCAGCCGTGCAGAAGACGGGAGCTGGCACATTGATCATCTCCGACTCAGCCATGTTCGTTTACAGACCCGAAAAACGCCGGAAGCGTTCTGGCTGCCCGTGACCGCGCGGCCTTCTGTGACAGTCAACCGTTTTGACCTGATAGATGCCCGTGTAGAAGGGCCGGGATGGGCGTTTATCGACCTGGATGTCGCGCTGCAAAATATCACATTCAAACAGAATGACTGGCAGAGCGAAGGGGGAACGCTGTCATTTAATGCAACCGACATTGTGAACGGCAGCATGCACCTTATCGATCCGATCGTGAATCTGGATCTGTCGCCAGCGGGCGTGAATATCAAGCAGTTTTCTACACGCTGGGAAGGCGGCTTGCTGCGTACCAGCGGCAGTTGGCTGCGCCAAAACCACCGTCTGCAACTGGATGAGTTTGTCGTTGCGGGTATGGAATACACGCTCCCCGGCGACTGGCGTCAGCGCTGGCAAGAGACGCTGCCGTCATGGCTGGCGGAAGTGTATGTACGAAAATTCACGGCCAATCGAAACCTGCTCATCGACATTAACCCGGATTTCCCCTTCCAGATGACCGCGCTGGATGGCTACGGCAATGATTTACTATTGGCTCGTGAACACCAATGGGGGATTTGGACAGGCTCTCTGAACCTCAATGCCAGCGATGCGACGTTCAATAAAGTCGATGTTCGTCGTCCTTCCCTGGCGCTGGTCGCCGACCAACGCCAGATCGCCATCAACGAGCTCAGCGCGTTTACGCAAAATGGCATGCTGGACGCCAAAGCGACGATCGCTCAGCACCCCGAACGCAACTTTTCTCTGTCGCTGACAGGCCGCGCCGTACCGCTGGATATTCTGACTCGCTGGGGATGGCCGGAGTCCTCAAACCTCCCTGCGGGAAACAGCAATCTGCAATTGCAGTTGCATGGGCGGCTCGCCGCCGATACGCCGATGAAGCCAACGCTAAACGGGACGCTGCAAGGCGTAGATAGCAACGAACGCAGCATCAGGCAGCAGATGCGCCAGGGGATCGTCACCGAAACGCCCTAAGCGCAGGGGCGCTAAAGAAACCGGGGATTCAGACAGCGGTTACTCGACCACGGACCCGCCCTCTTCAAGCGGCGCATCCGGCTGAGCAGGAAAGACGATATAAACGCCTTCAAACAGCGCCCCTTGCGTGTCATCGCCAAACAGCGCGACATTGAGCTGCACGCGCGCCTTGCGTCCGCGCGCGAGGCGATCCAAATCGCCGCTCAGCGACCCCAAATCGGCAATCGCACTGGGTCTGCCAGTCACTGGCACACTATAGCGGATATGCGCATCCGCCAGAACGATCGTTCCCCCAAGGTGGCGTTCACGCAGCAATAGCCAGATCAACCCCCAGCCGGTAAGCGTAGCAAGAGAAAACAGACTACCGGCAAAAAGCGTTTGATGCGGGTTCTGGTTGCCCGTTTCAGGCATCGTGGTAATAAATTGCTTTCCGGTGTACTGGCTTATCCGCACCCCCATTTTTTCACTTAAAGGGATGTGTTCGTACCAGGCCTGCTGTAGCTGACCGCACCAGTCAGGGCGATGTAAAATATCATCCAGCGTCGCAACGGGCTTGATCATCAGAAAATGACGTAACGGGGTCGTTTGTGGCGCGGTGATCTCTCCTTGATTAACAAAACCCAGCTTGGAAAAAAAATCCATCGCATCTTCACGGGCGCTACAAACCACGCGTTTGACGCCTTCCTGACGCGCGACGGACTCCAACGTCATCGCCAGCAGCGTTCCCAATCCTTTTCCTCTCAGATCGGGGTGAACAGCTAAAAAACGGATCGCGGCTTCGTTATCGGCATTGATGGAAAGCCTGCCAATCGCCACCAGCCTCCCATGCTCATCCACAACGGTTTGATGATGCGCCAACGCATCATAGGCATCGCGCTCGGAACCCAGCGGCTGATGCAGAGGCTTACGCAACATCTCCCAGCGAAATTGGTAGTACGCGTCCAGTTCTTCCGCGCTCTCTGGTACTCTCAGATGATACATAACGCTTCCTCTTCAACCGTATCTTGTCAAAACAACCCATGACTGACGTTATGCCTGTAGCCAGAACGTTACCGGGCCGTCATTTACCAATGCCACTTTCATATCCGCCGCAAATTGCCCCGTTTCTGTGTGAACGCCTTGCTTACGACACCCCTCAACGAAATATTGATAGAGACGATCGGCCTCGGATGGATGCGCGCCGCGGGAAAACCCAGGGCGCATGCCGCGTTGCGTATCGGCCACCAGCGTAAATTGCGACACCACCAGCACACGACCGCCAGCCTGACGAACATTGAGGTTCATTTTCCCCTCATCATCGCTGAATATCCGGTAGCCCAGAACCCGTTCGCAAAGCCGCGTCGCCTTTTGTTCATTATCGCCTTGCTCAACGCCCAGCAATACCAACAACCCTTTATCGATTTCCCCAACCACCCGGCCTTCAACACTAACGCTGGCGCTGGAAACGCGCTGAATAAGTGCAATCATAACCCCAACCGCTCCTGATATAATTCTTAACGGGGAATGCACCGTGCGCAGCATCCCTCTACGATATAAATCATGTCCTGCTCATCGCAACATGCATGACAAAAAAATGTGGCACCACGTGTCGATTGGTCACCAGAATGCTATAAATTCCGAGGCGTTGCGCAGCCTCGACATTCGCGGGATTATCATCGAAAAAGACAACCTGTGCTGGCGTCACCGCTTCCTGCGCCAGTACATATTGATAAATCGCCAGATCCGGTTTACGCAGCCCGATCTCTTGCGACAGGTACAGTTTGTCGGCCGCCGCCTCAACTTGCGGGAATAATTCAGGCCAGTATTCACAGTGGAGACGATTGGTATTCGACAGAATCACCACGCGGTTTCCCTCCTGACGCAGGCACTGCATAATATCAATGACGTCAGAACGCAGCCCGACGAAAATCGCCTGCCAGCCAGCGGTGAATTGCTCGAAGCTCAGTGTGATGCCCATTTCATTGCACAGTCTACTGGCAAACGTCTCATCACTGATTTCCCCCCGCTCATGCTGTTCAAACGTTTCCCCCATGACGAAACGCTCTTGCAATGTCGCCAGCGGCGTGCCGCTCAGATGACTCCAGACGCCCAACACTCTGTTGAAATCAATATCAATGATGACATTACCTAAATCAAAGATATACAGCATGGTCGCCACCTCCTGACGTAATCGTAGGATTTTCACTCTAGCGAGAAATGACAAGGCAGAACAGACAGGAAATATGAGGAAAGGTTAAAATGGAAGAAAATACATAAAATTCAGAGCACCCAAAGGTGCTCTGTTACGTAACGACATAAATTAGCCGAGAAATCAGACGTCTTTGCTGCCGCGGCTCGCGCGTTTACGATCGTTTTCGGTCAGGTGACGCTTACGAATACGAATCGACTGCGGCGTAACTTCAACCAGTTCGTCATCATCGATGAATTCCAGTGCTTGTTCCAGAGACATCTTGATCGGCGGAACCAATACCGTTGCTTCATCCGTACCGGATGCACGCATGTTGGTCAACTTCTTACCGGTCAGACAGTTAACTGTCAGGTCGTTAGAACGAGAGTGGATACCGATAATCTGGCCTTCATACACTTCCGCACCGTGGCCCAGGAACAGCTTACCGCGATCTTGCAGGCTGAACAGCGCAAATGCGACCGCTTTACCCTGACCGTTAGAAATCAGCACGCCGTTCTGACGCTGGCCGATTTCACCCGGACGCACATCATCGTAGTGACTGAACGTGGAGTACAGCAGACCCGTACCTGACGTCATTGTCATGAACTCGGTACGGAAACCGATCAGACCACGTGCCGGAATCAGGTAATCCAGACGGATACGACCTTTGCCATCCGGTATCATGTCCTTCACATCACCTTTACGCTCACCCATGGCCTGCATGACTGCGCCCTGGTGTTGTTCTTCGATGTCCAGCGTAACGTTTTCAAACGGTTCCTGATTACGGCCGTCGATCACACGGTTGATAACCTTCGGACGCGACACCGCCATCTCAAACCCTTCGCGGCGCATGTTTTCGATCAGAACAGACAGGTGCAATTCACCACGACCGGAAACGCGGAACGCGTCGGCATCTTCGGTCTCTTCAACGCGCAGCGCGACGTTGTGCACCAGCTCTTTATTCAGGCGCTCCAGGATCTGGCGCGAGGTCACATACTTACCTTCTTTACCGCAAAACGGTGACGTATTGACGTTAAAGAACATGGTAACGGTAGGTTCATCGACGCTCAGCGCGGGTAGCGCTTCAACATTCTGCGGATCGCAGATCGTATCGGAAATGTTCAGCTCGCCCAAACCGGTAATCGCGATGATATCGCCCGCTTCCGCTTCCGTCGCGTCGATACGCTCCAGACCGAGGTGAGTCAGTACCTTACCGACTTTACCGTTACGGGTTTTCCCTTCGCTATCAACAATCGTAACCTGTTGGTTCGGCTTGATTTTACCGCGCTTGATACGGCCAATGCCGATCACGCCAACGTAGTTGTTGTAGTCCAATTGAGAGATTTGCATCTGGAACGGCGCATCAATCTCAACCTGAGGAGGAGAAACATGATCGACAATCGCCTGATACAGCGGGGTCATATCTTCCGCCATGTCGGTGTGATCAAGACCCGCGATACCATTCAGCGCAGAAGCGTAAATGATCGGGAAATCCAGCTGCTCGTCAGTTGCGTCCAGATTCACGAACAGGTCAAACACCTGATCGACAACCCAGTCAGGACGCGCGCCGGGACGGTCGACTTTGTTGATAACCACAATCGGTTTCAGACCGTTGGCAAAGGCTTTTTTGGTCACGAAACGCGTTTGCGGCATCGGGCCATCCATCGCATCAACAACCAACAGCACCGAGTCAACCATCGACATTACACGCTCAACCTCACCGCCGAAGTCGGCGTGTCCTGGGGTATCCACTATGTTAATGCGGTAGTCTTTCCAATTAATGGCGGTATTTTTTGCGAGGATAGTAATTCCACGCTCTTTCTCCAAATCGTTGGAGTCCATGACACGCTCGGTTGCTTCAGCACGTTCACCGAACGTTCCGGATTGTTGCAACAACTTGTCGACCAGGGTGGTTTTCCCATGGTCAACGTGCGCAATAATGGCGATGTTACGCAAATTTTCGATCACAGCTTTGCCTCAGGCATTTAGAAATAGCGCGCTATTGTACACGTATTAATCGAGGGACTAAACAAGATCACAAGCATCAATGTTAAACAACTCATTGCTGCCTGCTTTGTGATCCCTTTCACGGTGCAAAAGTGCGACAAGCGAATAGCATTGCACCAAATTAGTGCGTAAATTCACATCAAGAGCACCATTTTGGTGCTTTAGGCTATAATGGTGCAGTGGATTTGAGCCAGAAAGCCCCAAAGAGCAACACATTGCACATATTTAAAAAGTTGGCACACTTTTAGCTTTAGTCTACTCATGGCAACAACATCAATCCACAACGATATTCGTTCCACGACGAAAAAATGACCAATCGGGAGATTCAAGTATGTCCGCAGAACATGTTTTGACGATGCTGAATGAACACGAAGTGAAGTTTGTCGATTTACGCTTCACGGATACGAAAGGCAAAGAACAGCACGTCACCATTCCGGCTCATCAAATCAATGCCGACTTCTTTGAAGAAGGTAAAATGTTTGATGGTTCCTCGATTGGCGGTTGGAAAGGGATTAACGAATCAGACATGGTTCTGATGCCTGATGCCAGCACCGCGATGATTGACCCCTTCTTCGAAGATTCTACGTTGATCATCCGTTGTGACATCCTCGAACCCGGCACCATGCAGGGTTATGACCGTGACCCGCGTTCTATTTCCAAACGCGCGGAAGATTTCCTGCGTTCTTCAGGTATCGCAGATACCGTGCTGTTCGGGCCTGAGCCGGAATTTTTCCTGTTTGATGACATCCGTTTCGGTAGCAGCACTTCCGGTTCCCACGTGGCTATCGACGATATCGAAGCCTGCTGGAACTCCGGCAAAAAATATGAAGGCGGCAATAAAGGCCACCGTCCTGGCCTGAAAGGCGGTTATTTCCCGGTTCCGCCTGTCGATTCATCACAGGACATTCGTTCCGCTATGTGTCTGACGATGGAGCAAATGGGTCTGGTTGTTGAAGCTCACCACCACGAAGTGGCTACCGCGGGTCAGAACGAAGTCGCGACCCGTTTCAACACCATGACCAAAAAAGCGGATGAAATTCAGATCTACAAATATGTCGTGCATAACGTGGCTCACGCTTACGGCAAAACCGCGACGTTCATGCCGAAACCGATGTTCGGCGATAACGGTTCAGGTATGCACTGCCACATGTCACTGTCTAAAGACGGCGCTAACCTGTTCGCCGGCGACAAATACGGCGGCCTGTCTGAAACCGCACTGTTCTACATCGGCGGTGTGATCAAGCATGCTAAGGCAATCAACGCCCTGTCGAACCCGACCACCAACTCATACAAGCGTCTGGTCCCAGGCTACGAAGCCCCCGTGATGCTGGCTTACTCAGCCCGTAACCGCTCTGCGTCCATCCGTATTCCTGTGGTCGCCAGCCCGAAAGCGCGTCGTATCGAAGCTCGCTTCCCGGATCCGGCAGCGAACCCATACCTGTGTTTCGCCGCGCTGCTGATGGCGGGCCTCGACGGCATCATCAACAAAATCCATCCTGGCGATGCGATGGACAAAAACCTGTACGACCTGCCGCCGGAAGAAGAAGCTGAGATTCCAAAAGTTGCAGGCTCGCTGGACGAGGCTCTGGCTGCGCTGAACGAAGATCGCGAGTTCCTGACCCGTGGCGGCGTGTTCACCGACGACGCTATCGACGCTTACATCGAGCTGCGTAAATCAGAGATAGATCGCATTCGTATGACGCCGCACCCGGTTGAATTCGAACTGTACTACAGCGTTTAATGCGCGGCGGCATCTTTGCCTCGCCATGGTCGGGGGAATGACGACCCGACCATAAACGATACTCAACAGAATCTAAATGTTTTTTGTGACGAGCGGCGATGCCCGCCACTCGCTAGGAGTGTCACGGTGCGACGTCAAAAATGTTGATTCGTCCTACGGGTTAGCGCTCTGCGTTATTAAAAATTTCCTGAAAATTTTTTGTTGCCGTAGAAACTTTTCAGCCCATCTTCGGATGGGCTTTTTTCACCACCGGCATGACCGTTGCGACGTAACATCCGTCATCGACACAACGATGCACCAATAGGGTGCGGGAGTCTGCGTTATGGCAACAGGCACGCTGCCCGATGCTGGGCAGATCCTAAATTCGCTGATAAACAGCATTGTATTGCTGGATGACGATCTGGCGATTCACTATTCCAACCCGGCAGCGCAGCAACTACTGGCGCAAAGTTCGCGTAAATTATCCGGTACGCCACTACCGGAACTGCTGGGGTATTTTTCCCTGAATATCGATTTACTGCGTGAAAGTCTGGATTCAGGGCAAGGCTTTACGGATAACGAAGTCACCATCGTCGTCGATGGCAAAGCGCACATCATGTCGCTCACCGCCCAGCGGGTTCAGCACAATTTTATCCTGTTGGAAATGGCGCCAATGGATAACCAGCGTCGTCTCAGTCAGGAGCAGCTTCAACATGCGCAACAGCAAGCCGCCCGCGATTTGGTCAGAGGGTTGGCGCATGAGATCAAAAATCCACTCGGCGGTTTACGCGGTGCCGCGCAGCTACTTTCCAAGGCCCTGCCCGACCCGGCGCTGACGGAATATACCAAAGTCATCATTGAACAGGCGGACCGCCTGCGCAATCTGGTTGATCGGCTGCTTGGGCCTCAGCAACCCGGCCTGCACGTTACGCAAAGCATCCATCAGGTTGCTGAACGCGTCTGCCAGCTCGTCTCGCTGGAAAAGCCGGATAGCGTGACGTTGGTGAAAGATTATGACCCAAGTTTGCCAGAACTGACGCACGACCCTGACCAAATTGAACAGGTGCTGCTGAATATCACCCGCAATGCGCTACAGGCGCTGGGCGAGGATGGCGGTACGATTACGATCCGTACCCGCACGGCCTTTCAGATCACGTTACACGGCGTGCGTTATCGCCTTGCCGCACGTATTGACGTGGAAGATGACGGCCCCGGCATCCCCGCGCAACTACAGGATACCCTGTTTTACCCGATGGTGAGCGGGCGCGAAGGGGGAAGTGGTTTAGGGCTTTCCATCGCCCGCAGCCTTATCGATCAGCATTCCGGTAAAATTGAATTTAACAGTTGGCCAGGACACACCGAATTCTCGGTTTTCCTGCCCATTCGCCAGTGAGGTTCACAATGCAACGAGGGATAGTCTGGATCGTTGATGACGATAGCGCCATCCGTTGGGTACTTGAGCGGGCACTGACTGGCGCGGGTTTAACCTGTGTCATGTTTGATAGTGGTAATCAGGCGCTGCAAGCACTGGCAACACAAACGCCGGATGTTCTGCTGTCCGACATCCGTATGCCCGGGATGGATGGATTGGCGCTATTGCAACAAATCAAACAGCGCCACCCGATGCTCCCGGTCATCATTATGACGGCGCATTCCGATTTGGATGCCGCGGTAAGTGCCTATCAACAAGGCGCATTCGACTATTTGCCGAAGCCGTTCGATATCGATGAGGCCGTCGCGCTGGTCGAGCGCGCGATTAGTCATTATCTGGAGCAGCAACAGCCGGTACGCAACACGACGATCAATGGCCCGACAACGGACATTATCGGGGAAGCGCCCGCCATGCAGGATGTATTCCGCATTATCGGTCGCCTGTCTCGTTCATCCATCAGCGTACTGATTAACGGTGAGTCCGGTACGGGCAAAGAACTCGTAGCGCATGCTCTGCATCGCCATAGTCCACGCGCCAAGGCCCCGTTCATCGCCTTGAATATGGCGGCGATCCCCAAAGATCTGATCGAATCGGAATTATTCGGCCACGAGAAAGGGGCCTTCACCGGGGCGAACCAGATCCGTCAAGGGCGCTTTGAGCAGGCCGACGGCGGCACGCTGTTCCTGGATGAAATTGGCGATATGCCGCTGGACGTACAGACGCGTTTGTTGCGCGTATTGGCTGACGGCCAGTTTTACCGGGTCGGCGGCTATGCGGCGGTGAAAGTGGATGTACGCATTATCGCGGCGACGCACCAAAACCTTGAACAACGCGTGCAGGAAGGTAAATTCCGCGAAGATCTGTTCCACCGCCTGAATGTCATTCGTGTTCATCTGCCGCCGCTGCGCGAACGTCGGGAAGATATCCCCCGTCTGGCGCGCTACTTCTTACAGGCCACGGCAAAAGAGTTAGGGGTCGAACCGAAGAACCTGCATCCGGAAACGGAGACAGCATTAACCCGTTTGCCATGGCCGGGTAACGTCCGTCAGTTAGAGAATACCTGCCGTTGGTTAACGGTGATGGCCGCCGGTCAGGAGGTGCTGATTCAGGATTTGCCGCCTGAACTCTTTGAGACTACCGCGCCAGATTCGACCGCGCACGCTCTGCCCGACAGTTGGTCTACGCTGTTGGCGCAGTGGGCCGATCGCGCGCTGCGTGCCGGTCATCAAAATCTGCTGGCGGAAGCGCAGCCGGAAATGGAAAGAACGTTGCTGACAACGGCGCTGCGGCACACGCAGGGACATAAACAGGAAGCGGCAAGATTACTGGGATGGGGCCGGAATACCCTGACGCGTAAGCTAAAAGAATTAGGAATGGAGTAGCGAAGGTCGCTGGTTTATTTCTTGAGGGTCAGCAACCTAACGGGGGATAAGAAAATACAATCTGGCGCACAAAATTGTCATCAATTTATCCTTTACTTGCCCCAAGTCAGCAGTATGATCGTGTCGCTAATTCAGGAGGAGCGCTATGCTGGATTCATTCATTTCTGCGGTTACACACGGCGCTGAAATTGGCTCTGCGGCAAGTCATTCTCCGCAGGCCGCCATCGCCGCTGTGTTGTGCGCCGCTCTGATTAACTTTTTCAGTTAATCACGACTTGCGTTAATCACGCCCTAGTCGATCAAACGTTCGAAAACAGCCAGTCTGTTAGCATAGACTGGCTGTTTTTATCGTTAACCGCGTTAGATCACTCGGGAATATTGCTGAGTTTTTACCTTGTTACGTAAATAGATATCGAAACACATACAAATATTTCGGATCAGTAAACGCCCCTTCGGCGTTACCACCAGCCCGTCATCCTGCCTATCGACCAGTCCATCGGCCACCAACGGCGCCAGTAGAGCCAAATCCTGCTCGAAATAGGTCTTAAAATCGATATTATATTCTGCTTCGATTGGCGCATAACTGAGCTGAAAATTACAGATCAGCGTCTTAATCACATCGCGGCGAAGACAATCATCGCGCGTCAGCTGTAATCCCCGCCACAGGGCATTGCCCTTGTCCTTCACCTGCGCATAATACTGCTTCAGTTCTTTCTGATTCTGGGCATAACTATCACCGATCATACTGATTGCCGAAACGCCCATCCCAAGCAAATCGCAGTCACCCTGTGTGGTATAGCCCTGGAAATTGCGGTGCAACTTCCCTTCCCGCTGCGCTATCGCCAGCTCATCATCCGGGCGGGCAAAGTGATCCATACCAATAAACTGATAGCCAGATTGCATCAGCGAACCAATCGTCTGTTGCAGGATATCCAGCTTTTGTTCTGCGTTTGGCAAATCCGCTTCTTTAATTTTACGCTGTGCCGCAAACAGGTTGGGCAAATGTGCATAGTTGAAGACGCTAAGCCGATGTGGACTCAATTCAGCAACGCGCTGTAGCGTAAAGGCAAAACTTTCCGGCGTTTGTTTGGGCAGGCCGTAAATCAAATCAATATTCGTTGAAGTAAAACCAAGCGCTTTCGCCCGCTCGATGAGGGCGAAAATAAAGGCCTCATCCTGCTCTCGGTTGACCAGCTTCTGAACGTCTTTATTAAAATCCTGTACCCCCATGCTGAGGCGATTAAAACCTTCAGCGCGCAAATGGTCGAGAACGTCCAGTTCTATCTCCCGCGGATCGACTTCAAGCGATAGCTCCGCCTGCTCGGAAAAAGAGAACAGCTCACGCAGCAGCGACATCAGACGGCTGATTTGTGCTTTATTCAGGTAGGTTGGCGTACCTCCGCCCCAATGCATCTGCGTCACCGTTCTTCCGACGAATAGCGGCGCACGCTGGCGAATTTCTTGCTCCAGCACATCAAGGTATTCATCTGCTTTATGCTGCTGACGCGTGACCAGCTTATTACAGCCGCAGAAATAGCACAGCCGATGGCAAAAAGGGATGTGGATATACAACGACAGCGGTCGCTGCGGATAACGGGCGATGGCCTGCTGAAACGCAGGCTCATCGTAAGCTTCACTGAATTCTAACGCTGTGGGATAAGATGTATAACGCGGCCCGGAATAGTTATATTTTTGAATCAGGGCCAGATCCCAGTCAACGGACGGTATCGACATATTTGCTCACTCCTTATTATTTTGCTCGGCGGGTTATCCTCTCCCTCCTTCGGATCTCCCAACGATGGCGTTCAAAAACGCTCCCGGCGTTTTTGTCTGGGGGGATGACGTCGAATCTGATCCACGCGCCGGTTAAACAAGGCGCGCTGCAATCGGCGTTTACGTTTCGATAGCAGCCACAGTTTACCGAACAGGATGAGCAGATAAAATACAACCAGTATTGTCAGGACAGAAACAACCATTTCATTGATTAGAATGCGTCTTTTGGGTTATTACGTTTTAAAAGTTGCAACATGTCTTCCTGTTCGTCTTCTTCGTCATCATCACCCAGCTCAATCCCAAGCTCTTCCATCAGGATGTCGATGCGATCCAGCGTTTCATCAACCCATGACTGATCTTTGGCACTCAGCGTTTCGCCGTTATCCAGACGGTCCAACAGCGCATCCAGACGCGCGTCGTTTTCCAGCATCTCCAACTCTTCTGCCGGCGACAGCGCTGGTTTAGCCGTTGGCGCGTGTTCCGCCTTCGGTTTAACGATGGTGCTATTCGATACGCCAAGCGACACAGGCTTCTTACTGCCAATGCGCGGATCGGCAGCCTGACGTTGCCCAGCTTGCCGATCTGCAGAGGTCTTTTCCTGAGCTCGGCTGCCCGCGGCACGGCCACGATGTTTTTTATCCCGTTTCCGTTCACGTGCTTCCCGATCCAGCTCTTCACGGGTTTTTCTTTTCACTTTGGGCTTTCCTGCCTTATCGGCAACCCCTTTGACAGGTCGGTTCATAATGTTGTTCTCAGGTACACAGCTATAAAGGAATTGCGGCGGAATCTAGCAGAAAGCCCGATAATAAAAAAGTGTCCGCAGCAGACGTCCGCACTTTTCTTTTCACATCAGTTTACCGCACGTTGGGGCAGATAAAGCCGCCTTTAATTGTCAGTTACAGGTATAATCCCCAACCAGACAGAGATCCAGACAGAGATAACGATTGTGACCCAGCAACATAACTACCACATGACACGCTTTATCATCAGCGCCCCGGATATTCGCCACCTGGCAACAGATAGCGGTATCGAAGTGGCCTTTGCTGGGCGCTCCAACGCCGGAAAATCCAGCGCGTTGAATACGCTAACCAACCAGAAAAATTTGGCTCGCACCAGTAAAACGCCGGGACGTACCCAGTTAATCAACCTGTTTGAAGTCACCGACGGCGTGCGTCTGGTTGACCTTCCCGGTTATGGCTATGCCGAAGTACCGGAACAGATGAAGCTCAAATGGCAACGTGCATTGGGTGAATACCTGCAAAAGCGTAACAGCCTGAAGGGGCTGGTCGTGCTGATGGATATTCGCCATCCGTTAAAAGATCTCGATCAGCAAATGATTCAATGGGCGGTCGATGTCGAGCTTCCTGTTTTAGTGCTGCTGACCAAAGCCGATAAACTGGCTTCCGGCGCACGTAAAGCCCAGTTGAACATGGTGCGCGAAGCCGTGTTGCCATTCATGGGCGATATTCAGGTCGAGGCGTTTTCATCGCTGAAAAAGCTCGGGGTCGATAAGCTGCGGCAGAAACTGGATAACTGGTTCAGCACGTTGCAACAGGCGGAAGATGAACAGGAAACGGAATAACGTTTTCACGTGGTGCTGAGTGTCATCACTCACATCACGCTGCTGTTTTCCACGATAACCCGCCGTGACAGATTTTCTTTTCATACAGAACGGCGCCGGCACATTGCCGTCTGTCGCTCCATTGCCGCCGTTTTTCAGGTAAAAAACCTGGATAAAGCCCATAAAAAACGCCCCGCTCAAAACTGAGCGGGGCGGCTAATATTCAGCCAAATCCGATTACGTGAAGTAAAAGGTCTGAAAGATAGAACATCTTACCTCTGTACCCTACCCGTTAACTTTACCCTATTTTTTCACCGGAACAAAGGATTTTTTGTTGTTTACTTTCATAAAAAATGGTTATTGATTACACAAAGTCAAACCAGGTCACACAATACTGTTATTTAATTACAGAAAAGGGACAAGCAACCGCTATCAGTGCGCCTCATCCCAGTTAATCCCAGTGCCGATATCTACCTGCAACGGGACATTCAATTCCATACAACCTTCCATTAATGCTTTGATTTTACTAATGGACTCTTCAATAACCGAATCATGGGTCTCGAAAACCAGCTCATCGTGTACCTGCATGATCATCTTCACCTGCGGTTTCTCTTTCTGTAGCCAATCGTCGATCGCGATCATCGCTTTCTTAATAATATCAGCAGCGGTGCCCTGCATTGGGGCATTAATCGCCGCACGTTCCGCCCCCTTACGCGCCATCGCATTACGCGAATGGATATCCGGCAGGTAGAGGCGACGCCCATCCAGCGTGGACACATAGCCCTGTTCAGTCGCCTGTTGGCGCGTGCGTTCCATGTAGTCCTGCACGCCTGGGTAACGTTCAAAGTACAGGTTCATGTATTTTTGCGATTCGCTGCGCGGAATATTCAACTGGCGCGACAAACCAAACGCGCTCATGCCGTAAATCAAGCCAAAGTTAATTGCTTTTGCGCTCCGACGCTGTTCCGACGTCACCTTATCCAACGCGATACCAAACACCTCCGATGCCGTTGCCCGGTGGATATCCAACCCGTTCGCAAACGCATTTAGCAACCCTTTATCGCCCGACAGATGCGCCATGATACGCAACTCAATTTGCGAGTAGTCGGCAGCCACAATGCTGTAATCCTTCGGCGCAATGAACGCCTGACGAATACGACGCCCTTCATCATTACGTACCGGGATGTTTTGCAGGTTCGGATCGCTGGAAGATAAACGCCCGGTCGCGGTGACGGCCTGATGATAAGACGTATGCACACGTTTCGTCGCCGGGTTGATCATCAGTGGCAGCTTATCGGTATAAGTGGATTTCAGCTTGGCTAAACCACGGTATTCCAGAATCAGCTTCGGCAGAGGGTAATCCAGCGCCAGCTCAGCCAGCACTTCCTCATTGGTTGATGGCGCGCCTTTTGGCGTTTTCTTCAGAATCGGCAGCTTTTGCTTTTCATACAGAATGCCCTGTAGCTGCTTGGTCGATGAGAGATTAAACTCTTCGCCTGCCAGCTCGTAGGCTTGTATTTCCAGCTCCGCAAGACGGGTTGTCAGCTCTTTTGAATGTTCCGCCAGAATCGCAGGATCGATCAGCACACCTGTACGTTCGATGCGGGATAAAACCGGCACCAGCGGCATATCGATAGTCTGGAAGACCTGACATAGATCGGCATGCGGCTGGAGTTTCCCCCAGAGCTTCTGGTGCAGATGCAGCGTGACGTCCGCATCCTCAGCCGCATAAGGGGCGGCCTGTTCCAGAGCGATCTGATTAAACGTCAGCTGGTTTTTCCCCTTACCGGCAATTTCTTCAAAAGTAATGGTTTTATGCTTCAGATAACGTTCGGCAAGGCTATCCATATCGTGACGCCCCGCCACGCTGTCGAGTACATAAGATTCCAACATGGTATCAAACGCGATACCGCGTAAATCAATGTCATACCGCTGCATGACGCCTTTATCAAACTTGAGGTTCTGGCCAATTTTCAGCAGTTTTTCGTCTTCCAGCAGCGGTTTGAACAGTGCCAGCACCCGGTCGCGATCTAACTGTTCCGGCGCATCAAGATAGTCATGAGCCAATGGCAGATACGCCGCTTCACCGGGCTTAATCGCAAACGACAGACCAATCAGATGGGCAGTGAGCGTATCCAACCCGTCGGTTTCCGTATCGAACGCGAAAACGTCAGCCTGTTTAAGACGCTCAATCCACCCCAGTAACGTGCTCTCGTCCAGAATCGTGACATAGCCTTCGGCAGAAAGCGCAAAAGCAGCGTCTTCTTCATCCGCCTCTTCAACCACCACGTTACTGGTAGCCTGAACAGGCTGTCTGCCTTTTTTGTCTTCCAGCCAGGTACCGGACTCCACATCGGATAGCCAGCGCTTGAATTCATAACGGGAGAAAAGGCGATGTAACGCATCCACATCCGGTTCATTAACGGTAAGTTGCTCGCAGCTAAGCTCCAGTTCGACATCCGTCTTGATCGTGGCTAGTTGATACGAGAGATAAGCCACCTCTTTATGCTGTTCCAGCTTTGGTGCCATGGTTTTCGCACCGCGAAAAGAAAGCTCAGCTATTTTATCAAGGTTTGCATACAGCGCATCCAGCCCACCAATTCCCGTCAATAACGCCTGCGCCGTTTTTTCTCCCACGCCGGGCACGCCGGGGATGTTATCCGACGCATCTCCCATCAGCGCAAGAAAATCGATAATCAGTTCAGGCGGGATACCGTATTTATCGCACACCTCCTGAGGGCCAAGAATGGTGTTATTCATGGTATTAATGAGGGTCACACTCGGCGTTACCAACTGTGCCATATCTTTGTCGCCAGTGCTGATCAGCACCGACCTGCCCGCTTTCTCTGCCTGCACCGCAAGCGTGCCAATCACGTCGTCTGCTTCCACGCCAGAAACCGCCAGAAGCGGTAGCCCCATCGCTTTCACCATGTTATGCAGAGGTTCAATCTGCTCGCGCAGATCTTCCGGCATTGGAGGACGGTGAGCCTTATAATTTTCGAACAACTCGTCGCGGAACGTTTTCCCTTTTGCATCGAAAACCACAGCAACATGACTGGGATGATATTGCAGCAGCAAACTGCGTAGCATATTCAGCACGCCATACATCGCACCTGTTGCTTCCCCAGCGCTGTTTGTAAGCGGTGGAAAAGCATGATATGCGCGATACAAATAGGATGAACCGTCTACCAGTATTAAAGGATTTTCTGCAATCTGAGCCATAACCTGCCACGATCATTGTTGTCTTGTCATGGCGCTAAGCATGCCATAGGTAAGGGAAAGAGACGATCCTTAACGTAAAAGATTGGCTAATTTTGCATGGACGTTCGCAAGACATCCCTGTGGATAAGTTTGTGAATAAATTTATTCCATTAATTATCAATTATTATTTTGATTTTTCTAAAAAACTTAATATGTTTTTATTTCATCTAGTTATAATAAAAATTATTTATTTTTAGTTTCAAAAAACCGTCATCCAATTTGTGGATATAAATGCGTCAATAAATGGGCTTGGCGAAATAATGAAATATAAAAGATAAGCAATTCAATGCTAAAACAGTGTAAAACTATGCGGTTTTAGCCGCATAGTTTATTCATTCATCACTATTTTTTAGTAATGAGGAACTTCACCACATCCGCATACTGTTTTACGTATGCGTCCATTGAGCTGGTATCAAGGCCATCGTTCTTAATCATATACTTACCATTAACGAACATGGCCGGAACGCCACGTAATTGCAAATCTGCCGCGGCTTTTTCCTGCTGAGCAACCAGCGATTTCACAACAAAGCTATTCAGCGCGCCATCAAATTCTTCCGCACTCACGCCGGCTTTGACAAAGATGTTCCGAATATCTTCCGGCTTTTGTACCGTCTGCGTTTTCTGAACGGCATCAAACATCAGCGGGGTAATTTTATCTTCTACCCCCAGCGCCATCGCCACCGCCCAGGCCTGAGTCAGGTTTTTACCCAACGGACCTAAGAAATCCACGTGATAACGCACCATTTTTGTCCCTGCCGGCAAGGCTTTTTCCACAGCCTCTGGAATATGGTAAACCTGTTCAAACTGATAGCAGTGTGGACAATAAAATGAGAAAAACTCAAGAACCTGAGGTTCTTGCGTCGCCGGTTTATCTAATTCGACATATTGTTTGCCGTCAGTGAATTCTGCAGCTGAAGCACTAAATGCCAGAACCATACCAATCAGCGCAAGCCATAATCTTTTCATAAATCTAACTCTCTCCATTTAATTTCAGTACATTGGCGCCAGCTGTAGAGGAGGCTCCTGTAACAGCTGAGTTTGCGCAATAAAGACTGTCGTTTGCTTTAACCAAAAATCGGCATCCGTCATCCAGGGAAAATTTTTCGGAAAAGCAGGATCCTGCCAGCGGCGAGCAACCCAGGCCAGATAATAAACCTGCCGCATCGCTCGAAGAGGCTCAATTAGCGCGAGTTCCTTTTCCTGAAATTCCGCAAATTCGCTATAGGCCTCAAGTAAAATATCCAACTGAACGCGTTGTTCGTGACGCTCACCGTGCAACAGCATCCATAAATCCTGTATAGCCGGGCCATTGCGGGCATCATCCAAATCCACAAATAGCGGACCATCACGCCACAGAATATTTCCCGGATGACAATCCCCATGCAGACGCAGTGGACGCCAGTCGCTGTGCCAATAAGCTTCAACTGTATCAATCAGTTGACGGGTCGCTTGTAAAAAATCATGTCGATGTATTTTCGGTATTAGCGGACATGTCTCCAACAGTCGATAAGGTTCATGCAGATATTCATTAACCCCAATCGTCGGACGTTCGGTGAATAATGATTTCCGGCCTGACTGATGAATCCGCCCGAGAAAACGCCCGACCCACTCAAGCTGCTCGTCATTATCCACTTCATATTGCCGTCCGCCCTGACTGGGAAAGACGGCAAAATAAAATCCGTCATAACAATGCAAGGTCTGACCATGAAGTAATACCGGGGCAACGACAGGTATTTCATCTTCTGCCAATTGCTGAGCAAAGCGATGCTCTTCCTGAATTTGCGCCGCACTCCACCGTTCCGGACGATAAAATTTCACCACGAATCGCTTACGATCTTCGTCCGCAAACTGATACACCCGGTTTTCATAGCTATTTAGCGCCGTCAGGCCGGAATCCACTCTCAGTCCGACATTCAGTAAGGCATCCATGATCAATTCCGGGAATAACGTCTGAAAATTAAATACGGAACTCATCATCACAACCACGAACAATAGGGGGAAGAATAAAATAAATACGGGCAATAGCAGACTATCATGAGCGAGTTATTCCTTTGCACTAGTCTTTAATCACACCCCGGGCGCGCAGCAAAGCCGTTTTGAAATCGTCCTCATAGTCTTTCTTCATACCGGGAATCACCTGCTCTTTATTCGTGTCGCGCATTTTCAGATGGTAAATAAGGATATCATCTGTCAGTTCATTTAACTGCCCCTGGAAGCCCGCCTCCTGTGCAAGGTTTTGTAAAAATTGCACCAGATTTAGATCGGGCTCTTTTTGCCAGGCCGGGTGCAACAGCTCAATCAGTTCGTTAACGCGATGACATTTCATTTTTTCTCCTTGAAACTGTTTTCATCAAGATGCGGTAAAGCGCCCGAATCGCATCCGAGCATCTAGCGACAAAATAACAGCCTTACGGGCGCGTGGAAAGGGCTTGGTCTTCCGTAAAAGTTTTCAGAGAATAACGCATAGTTTATCCTCCACAGACTTTCGATACATAGAAAGGTGAACACAGTTGATGGGAAAGTGAAATGATTACAGGTGTGATTCTCGCAGGCGGACGCGCGAGCCGCATGGGAGGACGCGATAAGGGCTTAATCGCACTGAACGGCGTACCGCTATATCAGCATGTCCTGCTTCGACTCAAAAAGCAGGTAGATGAGGTCATCATCAGCGCTAATCGCAATCAGCCAATTTATGCACAAAGCGGTTGTCGAATTATTGGGGATTTTGATACAAGCTTTCCAGGTCCTCTGGCGGGTATGCTAAGTGGATTACATGCCTCCACGTCCGAATGGGTCGTATTCGTCCCCTGTGATGTTCCCGCTCTCCCTCTCGATTTGGTACACCGCTTATGGCAAGCACGAGGAGACACGCATGCGGTTTATGCCACAGACGGAGAACGCCCACATCCGACATTAGTCTTAATGAATAAAATCCTTATTAACACGCTGGAAGACTACCTGAACCACGGCAATCGCAAGCTGATGTTATTTATGGAGCAGGTTGGAGCAAAAACCGTTTCATTTAACGAGCAGCCAGAAGCCTTTCGTAATCTTAATTCACCCGAGGATTTATCCAACTGGGAGGATCAAATACGATGAGCTCTAATCATCTCCCCTTGCTCGCAATTGTCGCCTACAGCGGTACAGGTAAAACGACGTTACTTAAACGAGTTATCCCCCTGCTGGCTAATCAGGGTATACGGGTCGGATTAATTAAACATACACATCATCAGATGGATATTGATACACCAGGTAAAGATAGCTACGAGTTGCGTAAGGCAGGAGCAGCGCAAACTATTGTCGCCAGTAGCCAAAGGTGGGCGCTAATGACGGAAACGCCCGGGCAGGAAGAACCCCATCTTTACGATCTGGCGGAAAAAATGGATGCATCCACTCTCGATTTGGTGCTAGTTGAGGGTTTTAAACACGAAAAGATCGCGAAAATCGCCTTGTTTCGCCAATCGTTGAACAGGGAACTACATGATTTGATCGATGAATATGTTATCGCTATTGCATCCGATATAGAGATAAGCACCATGCTTCCGGTACTTGATATCAATCAACCAGAGCAGGTTGCTAATTTTATCCACCAATGGCTCAAAAATAGCCGTCTGTAGTTCGGAGAAGATCGCCGTTTTACGACGCCATTGAATAAGGGCGGCAGCAATTCCACGTTTCTGTCATACGGGCTGCCGGATATATATACAGAATTCTCCAAACACGCACAGCAAAAAGCCCCTGTCTTACGACAGGGGCTTTCCACTTATTTGATGCCTGGCAGTTCCCTACTCTCACATGGGGAGACCCCACACTACCATCGGCGCTACGGCGTTTCACTACTGAGTTCGGCATGGGGTCAGGTGGGACCACCGCGCTATCGCCGCCAGGCAAATTTCTCGTCTCTTCCTGAGACTCGCCCTTCGGGCCGTCGCCT
>NZ_SMBY01000010.1 GCF_004342665.1 Samsonia erythrinae
GAAGACGGCACATCGGTGAGCGGCACGGCGGAGGCTGGCAGCACGGTCACGGTGACTGATGCAGCCGGTAATGAACTGGGCAGCGTGACGGTGGGTGAAGACGGTAGCTTCAGCGTGCCGCTGTCGCCGGCGCTGACCAACGGCGAGACGGTTACCGCAGTGGTGACCGATACGGCGGGCAACAGCAGTGAGCCGGTAACGGCAACCGCGCCGAATACGTCGGTACCGGATACGACAGCACCGGACGCGCCGGTGGCGTCGGTCAGTGAAGACGGTCAGACCGTGAGCGGCACCGCTGAGGCGGGGAGCACGGTACAGATTACGCTGCCGGACGGCACGGTGCTGAGCGCCAGTGCGGATGCATTCGGGGTTTACAGCATCGCATTGCCGGAGGCGCTGACCAACGGAGAATCCGTCACGGCAACGGCGACCGACGCGGCAGGTAACGTGTCCGAGGCGACCACGGTAACCGCGCCGGATACCACGGCACCGGCGGTGCCGACCGCGACAGTCAGTGAGGATGGCGCTTCCGTCAGCGGGACGGCGGAGGCGGGCAGCACGGTGACGGTCACCGATGCCGCCGGTAATGAGCTGGGCAGTGTCACGGTAGGCGAAGACGGCACCTTCAGCGTACCGCTGTCGCCGACGTTAACTAACGGCGAGACGGTCACCGCGGTGGTGACCGATACGGCGGGCAACAGCAGTGAGCCGGTAACGGCAACCGCACCGGATACCACGGCACCGGCGGTACCGACCGCCACGGTGAGTGAGGATGGATCTTCCGTCAGCGGCACCGCGGAGGCGGGCAGTACGGTGACGGTCACCGATGGGGCAGGTAATGAACTGGGCAGTGTCACGGTGGGCGAAGACGGCACCTTCAGCGTGCCGCTGTCACCGGCGCTGACCAACGGTGAATCCGTGACGGCAACGGCGACCGACGCAGCGGGCAACAGCAGTGAACCGGTGACGGCAACCGCGCCGGATACCACGGCACCGGCGGTACCGACCGCGACAGTCAGTGAAGATGGATCTTCCGTCAGCGGCACGGCGGAGGCCGGCAGTACGGTGACGATCACCGATGCTTCGGGCAATGAACTGGGCAGCGTGACGGTAGGCGAAGATGGCACCTTCAGCGTGCCGCTGTCACCGACGCTGACCAACGGCGAGACGATCACCGCGGTGGTGACCGATACGGCGGGCAACAGCAGTGAACCGGTGACGGCAACCGCGCCGGATACCACGGCACCGGCAGTGCCGACCGCGACAGTCAGCGAGGATGGCGCTTCCGTCAGCGGGACGGCAGAGGCCGGCAGCACGGTGACGGTCACCGATGCGGAAGGCAATGAGCTGGGCAGTGTCACGGTAGGCGAGGACGGCACTTACAGCGTACCGCTGTCGCCGGCGCTGACCAACGGCGAATCCGTCACGGCAACGGCGACCGACGCGGCAGGTAACGTGTCCGAGGCGACCACGGTAACCGCGCCGGATACCACGGCACCGGCGGTGCCGACCGCGACAGTCAGTGAGGATGGCGCTTCCGTCAGCGGGACGGCGGAGGCCGGCAGCACGGTGACGGTCACCGATGCCGCCGGTAATGAGCTGGGCAGTGTCACGGTAGGCGAAGACGGCACCTTCAGCGTACCGCTGTCGCCGGCGTTAACTAACGGCGAGACGATCACCGCGGTGGTGACCGATACGGCGGGCAACAGCAGTGAGCCGGTAACGGCAACCGCACCGGATACCACGGCACCGGCGGTACCGACCGCCACGGTGAGTGAGGATGGCGCTTTCGTCAGCGGCACCGCGGAGGCCGGCAGTACGGTGACGGTCACCGATGCGGAAGGCAATGAGCTGGGCAGCGTGACGGTAGGCGAAGACGGTAGCTTCAGCGTACCGCTGTCGCCGGCGTTAACTAACGGCGAGACGGTCACCGCGGTGGTGACCGATACGGCGGGCAACAGCAGTGAACCGGTGACGGCAACCGCGCCGGATACCACGGCACCGGCAGTGCCGACCGCGACAGTCAGCGAGGATGGCGCTTCCGTCAGCGGGACGGCAGAGGCCGGCAGCACGGTGACGGTCACCGATGCGGAAGGCAATGAGCTGGGCAGTGTCACGGTAGGCGAGGACGGCACTTACAGCGTGCCGCTGTCACCGGCGCTGACCAACGGCGAGACGGTTACCGCAGTGGTGACCGATACGGCGGGCAACAGCAGTGAGCCGGTAACGGCAACCGCGCCGAATACGTCGGTACCGGATACGACAGCACCGGACGCGCCGGTGGCGTCGGTCAGTGAAGACGGTCAGACCGTGAGCGGCACCGCTGAGGCGGGGAGCACGGTACAGATTACGCTGCCGGACGGCACGGTGCTGAGCGCCAGTGCGGATGCATTCGGGGTTTACAGCATCGCATTGCCGGAGGCGCTGACCAACGGCGAATCCGTCACGGCAACGGCGACCGACGCGGCAGGTAACGTGTCCGAGGCGACCACGGTAACCGCGCCGGATACCACGGCACCGGCGGTGCCGACCGCGACAGTCAGTGAGGATGGCGCTTTCGTCAGCGGCACCGCGGAGGCCGGCAGTACGGTGACGGTCACCGATGCGGAAGGCAATGAGCTGGGCAGCGTGACGGTAGGCGAAGACGGTAGCTTCAGCGTACCGCTGTCACCGGCGCTGACCAACGGTGAATCCGTGACGGCAACGGCAACCGACGCGGCAGGCAATGTGTCTGAGGCGACGACGGCAACCGCGCCGGATACCACGGCACCGGCGGTACCGACCGCGACAGTCAGCGAGGATGGTGCTTCCGTCAGCGGCACGGCAGAGGCCGGCAGTACGGTGACGGTCACCGATGGGGCAGGCAATGAGCTGGGCAGCGTGACGGTGGGCGAAGATGGTTCCTTCAGCGTACCACTGTCACCGGCGCTGACCAACGGCGAATCCGTCACGGCAACGGCGACCGACGCGGCAGGCAACCTGTCCGAGGCGATCACGGCAACCGCACCGGATACCACGGCACCGGCGGTACCGACCGCCACGGTGAGTGAGGATGGCGCTTTCGTCAGCGGCACCGCGGAGGCCGGCAGTACGGTGACGATCACCGATGGGGCAGGCAATGAACTGGGCAGCGTCACGGTGGGTGAGGACGGCACTTTCAGCGTACCGCTGTCGCCGGTACCAGCGGCAGGAGACGCGCTGACGGTAACGGCGACGGATGCGGCCGGGAATATGTCCGGGCCGGCCACGGCGACGGTGCCGGATACGTCGGTGCCGGATACGACAGCGCCGGATGCGCCTGTCGCGTCGATCAGTGAAAACGGCCAGAGCGTGAGCGGCACCGCCGAGGCGGGGAGCACGGTACATATTACGCTGCCGGACGGCACGGTGCTGAGCGCCAGTGCGGATGCATTCGGGGTTTACAGCATCGCGCTGCCGGTGGCATTGACCAACGGTGAATCCGTGACGGTCACGGCGACCGATGCGGCCGGAAACATGTCTGAGGCAACTACGGCAACCGCGCCGGACACCACGGCGCCGGCGGTGCCGGGTCAGCTTACCGTGTCAGAGGATGGATCATCCGTCAGCGGCTGGGGGGAAGCGGGCAGTACGGTGACGATCACCGATGCCACAGGTAATGAACTGGGCAGCGTGACGGTAGGCGAAGATGGTAGCTTCAGCGTACCGCTGTCACCGGCGCTGACCAACGGTGAATCTGTCACGGCAACGGCGACCGACGCAGCGGGCAACAGCAGCGGGCCGGCGACGGCAACCGCGCCGGATACCACAGCACCGGACGCGCCGACTGCCACGGTCAGCGAGGATGGTGGTAGTGTTAGCGGCACGGCGGAGGCCGGCAGCACGGTGACGATTACGCTGGCAGATGGCACGACGGCGACGGCACAGGCGGATTCAAACGGGAGCTACAGTTATGCTTTCCCGCAGGTACAGGCTAATGGCGAAACGATATCGGTATCGGCTACCGATATTGCAGGCAACGTTTCGGCATCAACCACGGTCACGGCGCCCGTATTGTCACTGGCGGCCAACGATAATGATGTCGTACTGGATCTGAGCGCCGATTCGGCAACGACGGTCGAGTCGTTAAGCGATTGGGGATTCTTAATCGTCGGCGCGTTAGGCGATATCGTGTCGTTGCTGGGAGATGACAGCGCGCAAGTGACCTTTACGGTGGATAGTAATGCGACGGCCGATGTCGTATTAGAAGCCAGCGCTACCGGCAGCGTCTTGTCTTTACTTAATACGATGGGCGTCACCGTACAGCAATATAACGCGCAAACCAGCGCCTGGAATACCGTTGCTGATAGTTCCGATCCGCAGTGGGCCAGCGTCTTTACCATTGGTCGTAGTGGCGTTTCTCTGAATCTTGACAACTTAGGTGAAGGTACTTACCGCGCATTGGCCTATAACACCACGCTGCTGGCCGTGGGATCGTTCACCAGCCTTACCGCAACGGTGACGCAAACCGCCGCAGGCGTAGTGAGTGGTGAAACCCTCTATACCGGCAACGTCATCACCGATGAGGATCCGGTGCATGGCGCCGATACCGTTCCGGCTAACGCGGTAGTGACACAGGTTGTGAATCACGCTGGCGATGTGGTTTCCGTTACGGCAGATGACACCGTGATTGAGGGGGAATACGGTACGCTGACCATTGATCTGGATGGTAGTTACACCTATACGCTGACGGAAACCTCCACCGCCGTGTTGGGACAAACGGATAGCTTCGCCTATACCCTCAGCGCGGGGGCGTTGACGACCAGCGCCAACCTCACGATCTCTTTGGGGGCTGAACCTCAAGCGCCCGGTAATGTTGTTGCGGTTGATGATGAAGTCGCTATCACTTTCGATACTTCAGTGGATTCGATTGATAATGGCCCTTCATCACAAAGTGGTTTCACCGTGCTGAATCTTGGTCTGGGCAATGTGCTGAATGTAGGTATTCTGGACGACCTTACCGACCCGATTATTTTCGATATCGAGGAGGGAAGCAGCAGAACCATGACGCTTCAGGCTTCGGCAGCCGGCGGTTCCGTCGTATCCGGTTTCGATCTCTATATTTACAAGTTCAACGATGCTACCCAGCAATACGATCAGTATCGCGTCGTGGATAGCTGGCTCCAGGTCCTGCTGGTGGGGGGAACCTCTGAGGCGTTGACGCTCACCCTGGAAGGCGGGCGGTATTTGTTCCTGATGGATACCGCTTATGGATTAACCGCGTTCACCCGCTATACCTTAAATATTCTGGAAGACCATATTTATAGCGTGGAAACGGTGAGTACCAGCGTTTCCGGTAATGTCATGCAGGATGACACCGCGCCTTCGGGGTCGATCATCAGCGCTGTTAACGGCGTGGCGATCGCCGCAGACGGGATGACCAGTGTTACGGGTTCCTATGGTGTGTTGGCGATCGATGCACAAGGGAATTATACCTACACGCTGAATAACGGTGTGGGCGCCGATGGTATCACCGCGCCGGACAGCTTTGTCTACACGCTGACTGCGCCGGATGGCGAGTCTGATGTCGGTTCGCTGAATATCACGCTGACCCCTAGTTCGCTGGCAGCCATTGAGGATAGCGTCACCTTGCCGGTAACGGCGGTGCAGGAGGAAACCAGCTACAGCGATACCGATGTCGGTACGACCAGTTGGTCGTCATCATTGTTCAGCTCAACGTCAGGTAACGGCTCCGGGACGCTGACCGTCGCAGACAACTCCGCGCTAAAAGACGCCACCATCACGTTTAATGTGGGCTCCAGCCTTAATCTCGGTGGTCTGAGCATTAGCTGGGCTTTATTGAACAGTGAAGGTACGCAACTGGCGTCTGGTTCGGTAGCCAGCGGCACCTTGCTGGGCGGTACGGCAACGGCGTCACTCGGCGACCTGGAATTGGCGGCGGGTGATTATACCCTTAATTTCACCGGCTCTATTGGCGCGTTGTCCTTAGGAACGATCACGGTGAGCGCCTCCGTGACGGGCACCAGCCAACTGCTCGACAGCTTCCAGACGGACTCCGCCACCGCGGAAGGTAATATCTTCGACGGTAGTGGTTCGGCAGACAACGCCGCCGATCAGCTGGTTTCGGTGCAGACGAAGGTCTCCGTGACCGATGTCAATGGCCAAATCACCACGCTCGATCCGTATATCACGAGCGACGCGACGGCATCGGTTCAGGGGCGCTATGGCACCTTGACGCTGGATAGCAACGGTGATTACCGCTATAGCCTTTCAAATGATGTGGATATTTCCACCATCACCCAGAAAGAGACGTTTGACTACACCCTGACCGCGCTCAGCGGTGAAACCGCCAGTTCGACATTAACCATCGACCTTACCCCCCAATTGGATGGATCCATCCATAGCGATATCGCGACCAGTACGGCTTACGACGATACGTTCGCCCTTGGTCTTGGGGCAGACACGTTGATCTTTAACCTGCTGGATAGTGCGGATGCGACGGGCGGCAACGGTAAGGACACCTGGACTGATTTCTCACTGGCGGAGGGCGATAAGGTTGATATCAGCCAGCTACTGGAAGGCTGGGATGCTGGCACCGGTAATCTCGGCGACTGGCTATCTGTCGAAACCGTTAACGGCAACACCGTGATCGCGATTGACCGTGATGGGCAGGGAAGCGCGTTTACCTCAACGGATCTGGTGTCGCTCCAAACGACGCAGATTACGCTGGATGAATTGATGGAGAACAACGCGATTATCGCTTGATGTAAAACGACAGCCCACAGGCACCGTGGCGAACCCCGGTGCCTGTGGCACATGCAATTTTTTCATTATATCAGGGAACAATATGGGAATTTGCCGTAGCAGTATGATGAGACTGACCTGTTTATGGGGAGTGATGGCGGGCGTTTACAGTGGTATCAGTGCGGCACAGGTTGACTCTCACACGCGCATTATCAGTACCGGACAGATCGTATCTCAGGATGCTTTACCCTCGCTTTCCGGCCAGATGGCCGCACCGATTCCCTCTCATGTGCCGGAAAATTTAGACCTCAATGCGGCCATTAGTCGCGCGGTTTCCTGGCACCCGGATATTCGTGAGGCCATCGGGCGCCTGCTTGAACAGTCTGAAACGGTCAATGTGGCAGAGGCGAAATACTATCCGCAGATAAATGGCGGCATTAATAACGGCATCACCAATAGTTACGGCAACAGTGGTTATAGCCCGTCGCTGGTGCTGTCCATTTCCCAGATGCTGTATGACTTCGGTAAAGTCGATAGCGAGGTGCGCGCGGCGAATGCCGGCGTCGCGCAGCAGCAGGCGAATGTCCTGGTCAGTATTGATAAGGTCGCGCATGACGCCGCATCGGCGGTAGTCCGTGTTCAGGGATACCAGCGGCTGGTCGATATCGCTAAAGATCAGTTAGCGGCGCTGGAGGGGATCAGTCAGATGGCTCGTCACCGCAGCGATGAGGGAGCGAGTTCACAGTCAGATGTGGTGCAGACCGATGTGCGTATTGAAGGCGCGCGTTCTGCCCTGTTGCAGTATCAGGCGAATCTCGATCGCTGGCGAGCGACGCTGGCCTCTCGATTGGGCTGGGCGCAGATTCCCCGAGTGAGCGATGACTTTCCGGTGAGTCTGAAAAATGCATGCAGCAGCGGTATGCTGGACGATCGGCTGATTCCGACGGTACTTGCGGCCTATGCCCGCGCGAATCAGGCACAGGCTCAGATGGATGAAGCAACGGCCCGGATGCGTCCGACGATTTCATTACAGCCTGAAGTCAATCACTACCTTAACGATCGCTATGCGAACAGTGAAAGGCTGGATCGCACCCAGTATTCCGCATGGGTGAAAGTCGAAATGCCTCTCTATCAAGGTGGCGGCCTGACCGCCAGCCGTAATGCCGCGGCGCATGCGCTTGAAGCGGCGAATGCCGCAATAGACATTGCGCGGCTGGAAGCGCGTCAGCAACTTACGGAATCGCAGAATGAATCGCAAAGTCTGGCCCATACCTTGCAAATTCAGGCGCGTCAGCAGGCGCTGGGGGAGAGGACGCGCAAACTTTATCAACAGCAATATCTGGAATTGGGCACCCGGCCATTACTGGATATCTTGAATGCTGAACAGGAAGTCTTTCAATCCCGCTTCACTGAACAGCAGACGTTGATGCAACTGCATCAGTTACAGCTTGATTGCCTGTACAGTACGGGAAAAATGCGCAACGCCTTCGCATTGAATCATCGCGCTATTCAGGCCGTGGAGATTCAACCATGAGCCAGACAGAAGAAATGACCGCTCCCGTTCAGGCGGAAGAGACGCCATGTTCAATGTCCGCGTGGGCGGCCGCCATTGGTTATGTCGGGGGACATTACCGGCTGGTCTTCTCTCCGGGCGCGCTTCAGTCCAGCGCCCGCTGGCTGGAAAACCACGCGTTGGAAGAGGCGTTAAGCCATCTGGCGCGACTGGCGGGAATGACCGCCAGGCTCCAGAACTCGCCGGATATCGCTACATACCATTTGCCTTTGGTCGTGCAACTGGCCGACGGGCGCGTCGGCGTGATTGAGCAGTTTGACGGAGAAGATAATCTGCTCGTCTGTTTTATGGAGGAGGATAAACAGCTTAACGCGCTCTCTCTGCGCCAGCTCTTGCCGGAAATTCGCCACATTGCCGCGTTCAGGCCAGCCAATCTGGTAAGAGACGAACGCGCCCGGCACTACCTGCAAGCGTATCGCCCCGACTGGCTGTGGCGGTGGGTATTTCAGGATATCAAACCCTATGGCTACGTCATGCTGGCTTCGTTGCTGGTCAATATTCTGTCGCTGGCCGGCATCCTGTTTTCTATGCAGGTTTACGACCGCGTGATTCCCGCGCAGTCCTACCCGACGCTCTATGTGCTGGCGATTGGGGTATTGATCGCCGTGATTTTCTCTTTCCTTTTACGGATCAGCCGCGCTTATATCACGGATATTTTGGGGAAACGCGCGGATATTCGGATTTCCGATCGCGTTTTCGGCCACGCGCTTCGGCTAAGAAACAGCGCGATCCCCCGTTCAACCGGCAGCTTTATTGCTCAGATCCGTGAACTGGAGCAAATTCGGGAAATGGCGACGTCAACCACGGTTTCTGCCGTGGTCGACCTGCCATTCTTTCTGCTGTTCTGGCTGGTGATGGCGATAATTGCCCCGCCGCTGTCATGGATCGCGCCTGTGGCCGCGCTGTTGATGATCCTGCCCGGTCTCTGTATGCAAAAGAAACTGGCGCAGTTAGCGCATTTGTCCACGCAGGAAAACACATTGCGCAATGCGGTGCTGGTGGAAAGTGTTCAGGGTCTGGAAGACATCAAATGGATGCAGGCGGAAAACCGTTTTCAACAGCAGTGGAATCATTACATCAGCGCGAGCGCGGAATCCGGTGTGAGAACCCGCAAACTCACGCAATGGTTGATTAGCTGGGGCGTGAGTGTGCAGGGCATGGTGTATGCGCTGGTGGTGATGATTGGCGCACCGCTGGTGATGGAAGGGGAAATGACGACCGGGGCTATTGTCGCGGCTTCCCTGTTAGCGTCTCGCATGATCGCGCCGATGACGACGTTGTGCGGCGTACTGGCACGCTGGCAACAAGTTAAAGCGGCGAAAGAAGGGTTGGATAGCATCATGCAACTGCCGCTGGAAAGCAGCGAGGACGAACGAAAAGTGCATTGCGATGTGCTCTATGGCCACTACCGGTTTCGCGGCGCGTCGTTTCGCTACCACAACGAGACTAACCTCATCGCGTTGAGAATAGCACAACTGGAGATTCGTCCCGGTGAGCGGGTCGCCCTGCTGGGGCGCAATGGCGCGGGAAAATCCACCCTGCTTCAAGCGATGGGAGGAGGAATGGATCTCGTAGAAGGTGAGTTACTGCTTGATAATCTGAGCCTGCCGCAGATTGATATGGCCGATGTGCGGCGTAACGTTTCCCTGACGACGCAGAACGCACGGTTATTTTTCGGCACCTTACGCGACAATCTGACGCTAGGCGCACCGCGCGCCAGTGATTCTGAGATCTTTGCCGCTCTGGACGTGTGCGGCGCGGGGAACTTTGTCAAAAAGCTGCCCCTGGGGCTGGAGCACCCGGTAATGGAAGGGGGATTAGGGCTTTCGGGCGGTCAGCGGCAATCGATCCTGCTGGCGCGCATGTTATTGCGTAATCCGAATATTGTGTTGTTGGACGAGCCCACGGCATTTCTGGATGAGCATACCGAACGAGAGTTTATTCAGCGCCTCGGTCACTGGCTGGGCGGACGGACATTGGTCGTCGCGACGCACCGGGTCGCAGTACTGGACTTGGTGGAGCGCGTCATCGTACTGAAAGAAGGGCAGCTTGTGATGGATGCGCCGAAAGAACAGGCGCTGAATACGGGCCGTCATCGCCCCGGTCATCAGGAGGTGAAAAATGAAAATGCAGTCGTCTGAATGGATGAAGGACGATCCCGAGCGGCAATATAGCCGGGAACGACGCTACATCGGCGCGCGGCGTATTATCGTCCTCACCACCTTACTCTTTTTCGTCACGGGCGTATGGGCATGGTTCGGTACGCTCGACGAAGTGTCGACCGGCGGGGGGAAAGTGATCCCCAGCTCGCGCGAACAGGTTTTGCAGTCGCTGGACGGCGGCATTCTGGTGGAATTGAACGTGCGGGAAGGGGATGTGGTTGAGGAAGGACAAGTCGTTGCCAGGCTGGATCCGACCCGTTCCGAATCCAATGTGGGGGAGAGCGCCGCCCGTTATCGCGCCGCGCTGGCTGCCAGCGCCCGCCTGAGTGCGGAAGTGAATGATGAACCGCTGACTTTTCCTCCTTCGCTGGAAAGCTGGGGGGAGCTGACCGCGATGGAAACCCGACTTTATAACAGCCGCCGCGCTCAGCTTGAGGATGCCCAGTCACAGTTAAAGGAAGCGCTGAGGTTGGTGGATAGCGAGTTAAACATTACCGAGCGTTTGGTGAAAAGTGGGGCGGCGAGCCATGTTGAAGTGCTGCGACTTCGGCGCCAGAAATCGGATCTTGAACTGAAAATGACCGATCTGCGCTCGCAGTATTATGTACAGGCGAGAGAGGAACTGGCGAAGGCCAACGCGGAGGCCAATACCTTATCGGAAGTAATTCGGGGACGCACGGACTCCGTGATGCGTTTAACAGTGCGTTCGCCCATGCGCGGCATTGTGAAAAATATTCAGGTGACGACCATTGGCGGCGTGATCGCGCCGAACGGTCAACTGATGGAGATTGTGCCGTTAGATGATCACCTGCTGATTGAAGCGCGTCTGTCGCCACGGGATATTGCGTTTATCCACCCCGAACAAAAAGCGCTGATAAAAATTACCGCCTACGATTACGCCATATATGGCGGGTTGGACGGCGTGGTAGAAACGATTTCGCCGGATACCATTCAGGATGAAGTCAAACCGGACGTTTTTTATTACCGCGTGTTTATTCGCACCCAGCAGGATTATCTGCAAAATAAATCGGGGCGCCAGTTTTCCATCGTGCCGGGGATGATTGCGACGGTGGATATCAAAACCGGTGAGAAAACGGTGATGGATTATTTAATTAAACCGTTTAATCGCGCGGCAGAAGCGCTGCGAGAGCGTTGATACCGAGTACAGACAAGAATTTGACGGCAAAAAGTAACGCTATCAGTGGCGCGTCGATTTCCCCGGTGACCGCCACGCCGTGCGGTTTTCGCTTCTCAGTCCGTTTATCCTTTCCCGCTCAGCGCCCACCGGGATTTATCCGCGTTTCTTCCTTGTGTTCTTTAATGTCGGGCACTATACTTACGCGTCATTTTTTCAGCCGCACACATACACGTTCCTTGCCTCCACGGGCCGCGGTTGACCCAGACAGGAGGCTGAATAATCCGTAAGGAGCAATTCGATGCGTCATTACGAAATCGTATTTATGGTTCATCCTGACCAGAGCGAACAGGTTCCGGGCATGATCGAGCGCTACACTGCTACCATCACTGGTGCGCAGGGCACGATCCACCGTCTGGAAGACTGGGGCCGCCGTCAGCTGGCTTACCCGATCAACAAACTGCACAAAGCGCACTACGTTCTGCTGAACGTTGAAGCGCCGCAGGAAGCGATCGATGAGCTGGAAACAAACTTCCGCTTCAACGATGCCGTTATCCGCAGCATGGTTATGCGCGTTAAGCACGCGGTAACTGAAGCATCTCCAATGGTGAAAGCGAAAGACGAGCGCCGTGAGCGTCGTGAAGATTTCGCAGAAGCTGGCGATGATGTGGATGCAGGGGATTCTGAAGAGTAATTGTCGTGGTGGCGATAAATCGTCTGGTGTTGTCCGGCACCGTGTGCAAGACGCCCATTCGTAAAGTCAGCCCGTCAGGCATTCCTCACTGTCAGTTTGTGCTTGAGCACCGCTCGACGCAGGAGGAAGCCGGATTGAGTCGGCAAGCATGGTGTCGTATGCCCGTGGTTGTCAGTGGACTGTCGTCACAAGCAGTTACCCACAGTATAACGGTCGGCACGTTACTTACCGTACACGGGTTTATTAGCTCCCATCAAGGACGCAATGGCCTGAGCAGGATAGTGTTACATGCCGAGCAGATTGAATTGATAGATTCTGGAGACTAGCCAAATGGCACGTTATTTCCGTCGTCGCAAGTTCTGCCGTTTCACCGCGGAAGGCGTTGTAGAGATCGACTATAAAGACATCGCTACGCTGAAAAACTATATCACTGAAAGCGGCAAGATTGTTCCGAGCCGTATCACCGGTACTCGTGCAAAATACCAGCGTCAGCTGGCCCGCGCTATCAAGCGTGCGCGTTACTTGTCTTTGTTGCCGTACACTGATCGTCATCAGTAATCGGCCACTGTCCATTAACGAGACTTTGAGAGGATAAGGTAATGCAAGTTATTCTGCTTGATAAAGTAGCAAACCTGGGCAGCCTGGGTGATCAGGTAAACGTTAAAGCGGGTTACGCCCGTAACTTCCTGGTTCCGCAGGGCAAAGCTGTGCCGGCAACCAAGAAAAACGTTGAGTTCTTCGAAGCACGTCGCGCTGAACTGGAAGCCAAACTGGCTGACGTTCTGGCCGCTGCTGAAGCTCGCGCCGCTAAGATCAAAGAACTGGGTAGCGTAACCATCGCGTCTAAAGCTGGCGACGAAGGTAAACTGTTCGGTTCCATCGGTACTCGCGATATCGCTGATGCGGTAACGGCGGCCGGTGTTGAAATCGCGAAGAGCGAAGTTCGCCTGCCGAACGGCGTTCTGCGTACTCTGGGTGAGCACGAAGTCAGCTTCCAGGTACACAGCGATGTCTTTGCTGAGCTGAATGTCGTTGTTGTTGCTGAAGCGTAATTCACGTTTATCGTCGAATTAACACTTTAGTTAACATGTGAAACGCTGGCCTTGTGCCAGCGTTTTGCATTTCAGGGGGGACATACCTGTAGTAAGCTTGTCTCTAAGGAGGCTCACATGTCCGAATTAATTCACCTCATCCGCGTGTATGACGCGCAAGCGCCTTTTCCTCCCCACACCTTTCTCATCGACCGCCTCTGGCCGCGGGGCATCAGCAAGGCGCGTCTGGAAGGGGTAGCGTGGTTTAAAGACATTGCGCCGAGCAACGCGTTACGCAAGTGGTTTCATGCCGAGCCTCAACGCTGGGCGGAATTTGTGGATTATTATCGTCATGAACTGACACAAGGGGCGGAATGCGACAGGCTATTGACGCTGCTTGAGCGGCAGCAGGTCATCACGCTGCTTTATGGCAGTAAAGACGCGCAGCACAACCATGCGATTGTTCTGCGCGATTTTCTGTTGTCCCGTCTGGCGCGTTAGCGAGTACGAGTAAATGCGCCATCCGCGCCGCGGGTGAACCGAATCGTCTGGTTGGTCGTGGTTTCAATTTCCAACTCGGCGACCATGCCTTGCGCATTCAGCTGTAATTTGACTTCCTGTCCTGCCCGTAAATTGCTAAGCGGTTTGTCCCGTCCTTCCACCTGCGCCATGGCGAACACATCGCTGACGGGCAGGTTGTTGTCGCGAAAGAGTTGCGCCAGCGTTTGTCCCGAGGCGATCTGATACTGTCGCCATGGCGCCGATGATGACGGCGGCGGTTCGGTCGCAGCAGGCTGTTGCTGCTGCGAAGACGGGGCGTTTTCAATGATCACGGCCTGCATGGCAGCCTGATTGTCCGCTTGAGTGAGAGGAACGGAGGTCGTATTGACGGGCGGCGTGTGTTGCGGGCTGTAAGGCCAAAGTAGAACGACCAGCAGTAGCGCAATCGCTACTAAAATCCAGCGGCGATGGAAGAACGGCAGGGGTTCCATCCAGCGATAGCTATCGGGGAGATGCCAGATTTTTCGCGATGCGGTCGCGATTTTATCAAGAACCGAGCCGGCACGTTGACGCAGGGAAGGCGAAGAGGAATGTGCCGGCCTGTCGTCGTCCTCTGCGTGCTCGATGGTTGCGTCATGTGAGGGCCGCCGCTGAACAATGCGTTGGCAGAAGCGTACTAACGTTTGATAATCCCAGGCGGTTTTCCGCTTCCTGGGCGCAATTCTGCCCATGGTGACCTCTCTTACTACAATTCAGTATAAAAACTCGCCAGTATAGAAACATGGTCGGTAATCAAGCGATGCCAGCAGCGAGGCGGCGTGTCAATAAAGTATCAGGGTAATAATGCAATCCAGTATACCGGTAATTCGCATTGTCTGACCAGTTAACACGTTGATGATTAAGGCGGCGCGCGTGTCGAAAACGCCATCGCTATCAGTATAGGCCAACGGTTCGGAATGATTTGTCCGGCATTCGGTTAACGTGATTGCCTGCACACAGGATTTTACCCCAATCTCCGTCGCTGTTATGCTGCGCTTTCAGTTTTTTACAGATTAAAAGGAACATCCATGACAACCCCTTCTTTTGATAGCGTCGAAGCGCAGGCAAGTTACGGCATCGGCTTACAGGTCGGTCAACAGTTACAGGAATCGGGTCTTGAAGGTTTGATCCCGGAAGCGCTGCTTGCTGGCCTGCGTGATGCGCTGGAAGGTAATGCGCCTGCGGTGCCTGTGGATGTGGTTCATCGTGCGCTACGTGAAATTCACGAACGTGCCGATGCGGCGCGTCGTGAGCGTCAGCAGGAGATGGCGGTAGAAGGCCAGCAGTTCCTGGCTGAAAATGCGCAGAAAGAAGACGTGAGCAGTACGGAATCTGGTTTGCAGTTCCGCGTGCTGACTCAAGGGGAAGGTGCGATCCCGTCTCGTCAGGATCGGGTACGCGTGCACTATACCGGTCGTCTGGTGGACGGCAGCGTGTTTGATAGCTCCGTTCAGCGCGGTCAACCCGCGGAATTCCCGGTCAGCGGCGTGATCCCTGGCTGGATTGAGGCGTTGACGCTGATGCCGGTCGGTTCCAAGTGGGAACTCTACATTCCGCATAATCTGGCGTATGGCGAGCGTGGCGCGGGTGCGTCCATTCCGCCGTTCAGCGCGCTGATTTTTGAAGTGGAACTGCTGGAAATTCTGTAATCTCCGGATTGATAGAAAAAAGGCGCTCAGTGAGCGCCTTTCTGGTTTCTACTGACGGCCTCATTTTACAGAGGCGTTGTTACTCGCCGCGCAACGCGCGTGGGAACAGCAAGTTGTTTTCCAGATGGATGTGTTCCATCAAATCGGTAATGAATTCATTGATCCCCGCGTACAGCGCGCGCCAGGTATTACAGGCACCGTCCGGCGGAACGACGCCGTTAGTCAGCTCTTTTACCACTTCGACATCATGTCCGGCATCATCGTGCTCATGCTCCATCACCGAAATCGGCGCGGCGGCATTTGCGCCCATGCCCTGTTCGATCATCGGGAAGAGGATACGTTCCTCTTTCATCATATGCTGAGACAGCTCGTTATAGATGATGGTCAACTGCGCCGTGAGACCGTGCGGGCAATGGGCCTTTTCATGATGTACCCGCTCAACTTTCTCCGCCATCAGAATCAATTCCGGCAGTTGTTCACGGTGACGGTCATGAAAACGAGGGATGATATAAGCGATAATGTCGGTCAGCGGTGCGTCACGCCAGTCCCGTGCATCTGAAGGCTGTGCCGCCAATGCCTGTAGTTGGGTTTCCAATTCGTCAATGTCGAGGTCTTTTTTGTCGGCGGCGCGGCTTAACGTCTGTTTCCCGCCGCAGCAGAAATCCAGGTTTAGCTCACGAAAGAGTTTGGTGGCGCGGGGGATAGCGATAGCCAGTTCGCCCAGAGATTGATCGCGGTATGCCATGATGGTGCCTCTCAAGAATTACAATTTATAAATTGCATTTTAAATGCATCTTTTGGCGTTGAATATACCGCTTACGAGGTAGAGCATAAAGCTTAATGTGCGGCTGCACGGCATCAGCGTTAGCGAAACGTTAAGAACGGTAAAGTCAGGAAAATGTGCATTTATCTGATAGTGGCGCAGGGGACTTCCCGGTATACCTGAGTCAGGCTGCCGTCGCGGTGAGCAAGGAGTTAGCCTATGTTTAAGCCACTCGTCATCAGTACCCTGTTTATGGGAATGTTTGCGATCATGCCGGCAGCGGAAGCGGATAGCATTCGTATTGATTTGCTGCCTGGTGTGACGCTGAATATCGGCGATCGTGACAAACGAGGTCGCTACTGGGATGGTTATGACTGGCGCAGCGAGCGCTGGTGGCATCAGCACCGGGGTTACCATCGGGGTGAACGCAATCGGCACGGTCACTATTGGGACGGCTGGCGCTGGCGTGATGCTCGCTGGTGGCATGAGAACCTGCGTGACAGACGTGGCGATGATAAGCGTCGTTTCGAGCCGTCTCGCTATGATGACGATCGTGGGCCGCGGCGCGCTGATGGGGACAGACGCGGGCATGAGCGGCGAAAGGATGACTATCGCAATGGACGGGGAGCGTTTCGCGACTAACAGATAAAGCGTACCGCGAAAGCCGGGGCTGGTTGGGCTCCCGCCGATGCAGGAGCCCGCGCATAACAAGGCGTTTAGCGCTTATTTAGCCTGTTGCAGGTCAAGGCGGTAAACCGCGAAGCCCGTTTCATCATTGCCGACGGGGGTCATCGGGTATTGCGCTTTCTCTTTGATAAACGCCGCGGCTTTTTCCGACGGTGATGTTTCAAAACGGATATCCAGCGGCGTCTTACTGACGACAGGCGCCAGACGCCAGTTGTTATCCGCCTGCGGCTTCACCTCTCCCGATTTCTTGGTTTCCGCGCTGATGTAAGCGGCCAGAACGGCGCGGTTTTCATCCGGCGAGGCGAAGGCCACATACTTTTCCCCCGTGCCGGCAAATTTCTCGCCGTAGGCGCGGTAGTTATTGGTGGCGATCAGAAAGGTCGCGTTAGGATCGATCGGTTTGCCGTTAAACGTCAGCGCATTGATACGGTGTGCTTTCTCGTTGATCAACGCGCACTCGCTGTCATAGCGGGCAGGCTGCGTGACATCAATCTGATAATTGACGCCATCGATCACGTCGAAGTTATAGGTACGGAAACCGTCCCAGTTGAGCAGAGATTGCGGTTCGCGCTTGTTCGGATCGATTTGATTGAACTGACCCGCCGCGCATTCCAGCCACTCCTGTACCTGCCGCCCGCTGACTTTCACTACCACCAGCGTATTCGGGTAGAGATAGAGATCGGCGGCGTTGCGGAAGGTGAGCTGGCCTTTTTCTACTTCGACATAGCTAGCCGGATCGTTTTTCCGTCCACCGGCTTTAAACGGCGCGGCGGCGGAGAGCACCGGCAGATCGGCCAGATCGGGATCGCCCTGTATAAAGTGTTCGACATAGGCGCGCTGGGCGTTGTTGACGATCTGTACTGTGGGATCGTCCTGAATCAGCGACAGATAGCTATACATGTTGTCTGCGGATTTGCCGATCGGCTTGCTGACGAACTCGCGCGTATTCTGGTGCGCGTCGGAGAGAACCTTAACCAGTTTGTCGTCTTCCGCCGCCAGTGATTTTTTCTGCGCCTTATCGTAGATCGGTCTGGCTTCCGCTTTTGCACTTATCACTTTCCATGTGCCGCCGTCGTTATTCAAGGTGAAATCGACAACGCCCAGATGGTCGCCCCACTGTCCCGGCATCACCGCAGGCACGCCGTTGAGCGTGCCCTGTTTGATATCGGCACCTTTGATATTCGCAAAATCCTTGCTGGGGAACACCGCGTGGGCATGACCAAACAGGATCGCGTCAACACCGGGAACCTGGCTGAGGTAGTAAACCGAATTTTCCGCCATTACCTTATACGGCTCGGCAGAAAGACCGGAGTGGGGGATGACGACCACCAGATCGGCGCCTTGCTTACGCATTTCCGGCACCCACTTTTTAGCGCTGGCGGTGATGTCTTCCACGGTAACTTTCCCGCTCAGGTTGGCTTTATCCCACACCATAATCTGCGGCGGCACGAAGCCAATATAACCGATACGCAGGGTATGCCGCTTGCCGTCGCGGTCCGTGACGGTTTTGTTTTCAATATGATAGGGTGTAAACAGCGGTTTACCCGTGTTAGCATCCAGCACGTTGGCGTTCACATAAGGGAATTTCGCGCCTGACAGCGCCTTATGCAGATAGTCCAATCCGTAGTTGAATTCGTGGTTACCGATATTGCCGACGGAATAGTCCAGCGTGTTCATCGCCTGATAAACCGGATGGACATCACCAGCCTTCAGCCCCTTCGCCGCCATGTAATCGCCTAACGGACTCCCCTGAATCAAGTCGCCATTATCGACCAGCACGCTGTTGGCGGCCTGTTCGCGCGCGGCGTGGATCAGGCTGGCGGTACGCACCAAACCAAATTTCTCGGTTGGCGTATCCTTGTAATAATCGAAATCCATCATGTTGCTATGCAGATCGGTGGTTTCCAATACCCGTAGATCAACCGTAGCGGCATGAACGGTCGTGGCGACCAGCGTAGCAAGCAGGCTGAGTGCCAGTGGATACTTCATTGCGTAACTCCTTGTGTAGGTGGTCATTGTCGGCGCGTGAGGCGATCGGGGGTGTCTTTCATATCATGATGAAGTTAAAGTGATTATCGTCTCTAAATGCTGAGGATGATATGAATAATGGCAATAATCGTCGATTGCCTCACAGAGGTATCATGGATGACAGAGATGAAGTCTGCATTACGCGTAACCGATAACGATGAGGTGGATCATGTTAGAAACTGTTTGCCAACTGGCTCGCGATGCCGGCGCCGCCATTATGCAGGTATACGAAGGGCATCACCCTGTGGATGTGGCGCATAAGAAAGATGATTCACCGGTGACCGCCGCCGATCTGGCTGCACACCGGGTCATTAAGGACGGGCTGAGCGCCGCGTTTCCTGAAATTCCGCTATTGTCAGAAGAAGATCCACCGGCATGGGACGTTCGTCAGCACTGGCAGCGCTACTGGCTGGTCGATCCGTTGGATGGCACCAAAGAATTTCTCAACCGTAACGGCGAGTTTACGGTGAATATTGCGCTGATCGAGAATGGTCAGGCCGTGCTGGGCGTGGTGTATGTGCCGGTCACGGGCGTAATGTATGCCGCCGCGGACGGAAAAGCCTGGAAAGAAGAAAACGGGCAGCGTCGACAAATCACGGTGAAGCCGGCGCACCCGCCGCTGGTGGTGGTCAGTCGTTCTCATGCCGATCGGGAACTGAAGGATTATCTTAGCCAATTAGGCGAGCACCAAACTGTCGCGATTGGCTCGTCGCTGAAGTTTTGTCTGGTTGCCGAAGGAAAGGCGCAGCTTTATCCGCGCTTTGGGCCGACGAACATTTGGGACACGGCGGCGGGGCATGCGGTCGCGGTCGCTGCCGGCGCGCAGATCCACGATTGGCAAGGGCAGACGCTGTCTTACACGCCGCGTGAATCTTTCCTCAACCCCGGTTTTCGCGTCGCTCTGTTTTAGGTCACGGTTTTTCTTCCAGCAACTGGCGCAGCAGGGATATAACCTGCTGCACTTCCTGTCCAGTCAACGCGCCATCTTTTACGAAACGGACTTTCCCCTGCTTATCCAGCACGGCGATAGCTGAGCTTTGTGGCTGTAGCTGCCAGCTTTTCCGCACGTTACCGTTGCTATCGACAATAAATTGCGACCACGGAAAGGCTTTCTTGTTGTCCTCAAGACTGCTGCGCACGAACAGGCTGGTGCCGATAACGGCATCATCGGTATTCACGATTGTCGTCGTTTGGTAATAATCGTGCGGTAAGTTAGCGGCCTTCAGTGCAGAGATGAGCGGATCATTCATCTTTTTGGCAGACGTCCGGCCAGCGATATGTTGTATCACGCGAACTTTCCCGGGCAGTTGCGCACTGTTCCAGTTTTTATAGCTAAACTGATTATTCAGGTATTGAAGTTCCCCTCTGTCTGCGACGCCAACGGGGGGAACCGACTGGTTAAGCGTCAGCGTATGGGCCAAGGCCAGAGGCGAGATCCCCCCCAACAGCGCAATGAAAGAGAGAACGATGAACTGGTCGCGTACTTTTATCATGGTAAATCCCTGAGCGTTGGCGGCGGCCCGATACGGTATCAGGCAATAGAATAAGCGTAGATTCGGGAAACGGGTCTGTCCTGCTTTTGATAAAACGGTTGCTGTCTGAGGGGAGAATAACCTTATTTTTGAAGGTTTATACTGATAAGAAAGCGTTTATTTAAACACTATTCTGTAAGATTGTGTAAAAGCAGTTAAGAATACTGAAAAGCGGGGAACGAAATGCCGTTTTGCGAGACTAAACTATCAGTATCCGTTATCTCATTAGCGCTCGACATCCTTCGCCATGTTGGTCAAAGGGAGAGCGTCGAAAATAAAACGGGAGAGTAAAAACGATGAGGATCTTCGAACGTTACAATCCTTTGAAAGTCGCCAAGTACGTGAAAACCCTGTTTCGTGGACGGCTGTATATAAAAGGGATTGGTGCTTTTGAGTTCGACTACGGCAAAATTTTATTGCCAAAGAAACAGGATAAACAGCATCTTCTGGTGATGTCTGAAGTCAATCGCCAGGTTATTCGGCTTCAGGCCGAGATGGGATAAATGACGAAGAAGCGGCCCGATATGGGCCGCTTTTTTATCGTCTAACGCAGCGGATTACTTTACTCTGCATGATCCATTTTCACGTTGGAGGAGGGGGCAGGTCGGTCTTCCAGCCGAGTGACCAGCAATTGATCGATCTTGTAACTGTCGATATCCACTACCTCAAACTTATAGCCGGAGAAGCGCACCGAGTCCGTTCGTTTAGGGATTTTCCGCAGCGTATACATCATGAATCCGCCGATCGTTTCGTAGTTGCCGGAATGCGGGAAATCATCAATGTGCAGTGCGCGCATGACGTCTTCTATCGGCGTGCCGCCTTCAATGAGCCAGGAGTTCTCATCACGTGCGACAATCTGTTCTTCCATCCCCTGACCGACGAGGTCGCCCATCAGCGTGGTCATGACATCATTAAGGGTGATGATGCCAACAACCAGCGCGTATTCGTTCAGAATCACCGCGAAATCTTCACCTGCCGCTTTGAAGCTTTCCAGCGCTTCGGACAGCGTCAGGGTATCCGGAACGATCAGTGCGGGACGGATCTGCATGCCGCTGGTCAAAACCAGACTTTGGTTTCCTAACACCCGGTTCAGCAGGTCTTTTGAATCCACGTAGCCGACGATCTGGTCGATATGACCGTCGCAGACCAAAAATTTCGAGTGCGGCTGCTCGGCGATTTTTTCCTTAATGCTGCTTTCCTGTTCGTGCAGATCGAAGTAGACCACGCTTTCGCGTGATGTCATGGAAGACGGCACGGTACGGGATTCCAGCTCAAATACGTTCTCAATCAGCTCATGTTCCTGCTTGCGCAACACGCCCGCCAGCGCACCGGCTTCTACCACGGCGTAAATATCGTCGGAGGTGATGTCGTCCTTACGCACCATCGGCAGTTTGAGCAGGCGGAAAAGGATGTTAGACAAGCCGTTAAATACCCAAACCAGCGGGCGAAAAAGGAACAGACAGAAGCGCATAGGGTTGATTATACGGACCGCTACCGCTTCCGGCGCAATCATACCAATGCGTTTCGGGGTGAGATCGCCAAACAGAATGAACAGGCTGGTGACGAGTGCGAACGAACAGATGAAGCTGACTTTAGCCGCGGCTTCCGGCGACATGAAGCGCTCAAACAGCACGGAGAACACGGGGGAGAAGGACGCATCGCCGATGATACCGGCCAGGATCGCGACGGCGTTGACGCCAATCTGAATCACGGTGAAAAAGATGCCCGGCGTTTCCTGAAATTTAAGGACCATATCGGCGTTGAGGTTTCCCTCATCGGCCATCAGTTTAAGTTTTATTTTACGGGAAGCCGCCAGCGATATCTCGGATAGCGAGAAAAACGCACTGACGGCGATCAGAAAGAGAATCAGTAATAGACTGTTTAATATCATTTTAACATTTTCGCCTGCGCCGGAATTGGCTCAGCGATCCTCAGAAAGGTGAATACACTCGTCATATTTCAGGTTGCTTTGTGCGTTGGCGGCATGAACCGGCACGCCTGCGAGAGCCTCACCCGTTGGGCCGCCACAGCAGCATTCAAATCCGCTCAGGCTGAATGTTTCGTCGACCTGAGTCAGAATATTGAGCGCCCTCTCTTGCCGCTTTCACACAACGCGAATAATTAAAAGTATCAATTCATGGTCGTGATTGAAGGTATATAACCGGGCGATATTCGGCCCGGTTCGGCGGCATTATAACAGGCGCGGTGAAATTCCCGCCAGCGATCAACGCTGGGGCGGCAGGCAGATCCCGATACCGCCTAATCCGCAGTAGCCATCCGGATTCTTATACAAATATTGCTGGTGTTCATCTTCCGCATAATAGAACGGGCCGGCAGGCGCGATTTCCGTACTGATAGGACGGGCGTCGCCGTTCTCTATCATCGCCTGCTGAAAGCGCTGAAGGCTTTCCCGCGCGGCCTGCTCCTGTTCGGGGGTCAGCGTATAGATGGCGGAGCGGTATTGGCTACCGATATCGCCGCCCTGACGCATTCCCTGCGCGGGATCGTGATTTTCCCAGAACAGTTGCAGCAACTGCTCATAGCGGATGATGGCAGGATCGAAGACGATACGCACCGCTTCAGCGTGATCGGTCTGACCGCTACAGACTTCACGGTAGGTCGGATTGGGCGTATAGCCGCCGGTATAGCCGGCTGCGGTGCTGTAAATGCCCGGCTGCTGCCAGAACAGGCGTTCTACGCCCCAGAAACAGCCCATCGCAAAAATCGCCACGGACATGTGGTCAGGCACGTGCGTCATGGAATGTTCATTAACGGCATGCAGTCTGGCCACCGGCATCGGGGTGGCGCGCCCCGGTAAAGCATCGGACTTCGTAATCCGCTGGGTTTTATCAATAGGACTCATCGCGTTGTTGACTCCGCTGGATTCGTAAAATTTTTATAGAGAGCATAACCAAGAAGCATTGAGCTGTCTTTATCTCTTCATCGCGTTTAATGTTAAAGTCATGTTTATTGATAAAGCGACAGACTGATATTTACAGGTAAAAATCTATTCTTAAGATAGAAAATTAGTATTTATCACTAATTTCATGCAAAGTTACGGCGCTGTTTCAACGTTACGTGGTGATGTGTCAGACAGGTGTACAACGTCGAGCGCCAACGCGGCGGGCGAAGTGATAAAAGCCATGCTATAGATTTTTAGGCGACAGATCGATTTTATCAGGGAGCTCAGTGACTATTTTTATCAGAAACAACAGTATTACAGGACAAAAAAGCGGTCTTGCTGCCTGCCGCGCGTCACGATACCGAATTTGGGGCCTGTTGTGCGCGCTGCTGATGTTGGCCCCCGAGAGTCAGGCGGCAAATGTACGTTTGCAGGTCATGGGGCTGGAAGGCGCACTACAAAAAAACGTGCGCGCGCGCCTATCAACGATTGCGGTTGATGAAGTGAATGCCGACGGACGTTTCCGTTCACGCGTTGATGAAGCGATCCGTCAGGGGCTACGTGCGCTGGGCTACTACGATCCACAAATTAATTTTGAATTCCGGCCCGCAGTGAATGGCGGGCGTCCTGTTCTTATCGCGACCGTCACCCCCGGTGAACCGGTCCGAATAGCGGAAGTGAACATCACCTTGCGCGGCGAGGCGCGGAACGATAAAGACTACCAGAAGCTGGTGAAAGACGACCGCCCTGAAATCGGTTCGGTGTTGAATCATAGCGACTACGATCGCTTTAAGAGCGGGCTGAATGGGTTGACCTTGCATAAAGGCTATTTCGATGCACGCTTTCAGAAAAGCCAACTTGGCGTGATGCGAGAAGAGCGAAAAGCGTTTTGGGACATCGATTTTGATAGCGGCGAACGCTATCGCTTTGGGGCGGTAAATTTTCAGGGCTCCCAAATCCGCGAGGCCTATTTACACAATCTGGTGCCGTTTCACGAAGGCGACGCCTATTCCAGCGAAGATCTCGGCGAATTAAACCGCCGCCTTTCCGCGACGGGGTGGTTTAATTCGGTGGTGGTCTCTCCCGATTTCGACGGCTCGAAAAATACGAAGGTGCTGCCACTGGAGGCGGTTGTCACGCCGCGTACCCGTAACCGCGTCGAGACTGGGCTGGGTTACGCCACCGATGTCGGCCCGCGTTTTAAAACGACCTGGAATAAACCCTGGATAAATTCGCGGGGGCATAGTCTGGAAAGCAGTCTGAGCGTGTCCGCGCCGGAGCAATCGCTCGATCTGAGCTACAAAATTCCGTTACTGAAGAATCCCCTTGAGCACTATTACCTGCTACAGGGCGGCTTTAAGCGCGAAGATCTCAACGATACCCAATCGGATAGCACCACGCTGAACGTGGCGCGCTACTGGGAGTTATCCAGTGGCTGGCAACGGGCGATTAATCTGCGCTGGAGCCTCGATCACTTTACGCAAGGCAGTGTGACGGATACCACCATGTTGCTCTATCCGGGCGTGAGCATTAACCGTACCCGCCAGCGTGGAGGGCTGATGCCGGAATGGGGCGATACGCAGCGCTATTCTATTGATATTTCTGACACCACGTGGGGATCGGATATCGATTTTGCCGTGATTCAGGCGCAGAACGTCTGGATCCGCACGCTGGCAGAGAAACATCGCTTTGTGACCCGCGGCAATCTGGGCTGGATTGAAACGAATAATTTCTCCCGCGTGCCTCCTTCTCTGCGCTTCTTCGCCGGCGGCGATCGCAGTATTCGCGGGTACAAGTATAAATCTGTTTCTCCGCGCGGTAGTGACGGCAAACTGACCGGGGCCTCCAAGCTGGTAACGGGATCGCTGGAATATCAGTACAACGTATCAGGAAAATGGTGGGGAGCGGTTTTTGTTGATTCAGGTGAAGCCGTGAATGATATCAAACAGAGTAATTTCAAGACCGGAGCGGGGGTCGGTGTGCGTTGGGCCTCACCGATTGGCCCTGTGAAGCTGGATGTTGCCATGCCGATTGGCGATGACGAGAAGAAGAACAATGTTCAGTTCTATATTGCGCTGGGGCCTGAATTATGACGGATGATAAAAACGGCGGTGAAAAAAAAGCGCATGAGGTCATGACCGAAGAAAATACTACGCCGCAGCCCGTGTGGAAAAAGCGGCCGTGGAAAAAGGTTGGCATCGGCATTGTCGCCTTTCTGATGCTGCTGATCGTGGCGCTGGGGCTGCTGGTGGGGACGACGTCGGGACTGCATCTGCTGCTGAAGACGGCGACGCGGGTCGTTCCGGGTCTGGAGATCGCCAGCGTCAGCGGCGGCTGGCGCGATTTGACGTTGAAAAACGTCAGTTACCAGATGCCGGGCGTTACGGTACACAGTGATGCGTTTCATTTGTCGCTGGCGCCTGGCTGTCTGCGCCAGAGCCAGCTTTGCATCAACGATTTGTCGGCGAATCGCGTTAAGGTGATGGTCGATACCAAGGCGTTGCCTGCGACGGAAGAGCCTGCGCCAGCGTCTGAGCCGGTCACGGAAATCTCGGCGCCTTTCCCTATTTCTCTGCGCCAGCTTGTGCTCAACGGCGTTGAGGTCAACGTGGATGACATGGCGATTTCTCTGGGCGAGTTCCGCACGGGAATGCAGTGGGAAGGTCGGGCGCTGACGCTGCTGCCGACGAAAATCAGCGCGCTGCGGGTGGATTTGCCGAAAACGCCCGTCGATGTACTGGAAGATGGCAAGGTGACGGCGGAGGAAATAGCGAGTGTCGTCAAGGATTCTGCCGCTAGCGTGCGCGAAGCCGTAGAGCAGGGGACAACGCAAACCCTTCATATCGATAAAACCCTTACGGCGACTCAGACGCCATCGATACCGAAAGCCGATCGCGCATCTGACAACCCGGCCCTGAGTGAACCGGAACAGCCGCTGGGCGAACGTCTGAATGAACTGTTCTCTAAACCGCTGCTGCCCGACCTGCCGCAGTTCACGCTGCCGCTGGACCTGAATATTGTTGAGATCCACGGCGAACAACTACGCCTGACGGGCGATCAAAACATTTTAATTAACGATCTGTTGGTGCAGGCTTCGACGCAGCAGCAGCGTTTACGTCTGGATAAGTTCATCGTGCAATCGCCGCAGGGCGGATTAACTGTGCGCGGTGAGGCGACGCTCAGCGATAGCTGGCCGGTCTCGCTGGCGGCTAACGGCGTACTGAATGTCGATCCGCTCAAAGGGGAAAAACTGAAACTGACGGTCGACGGTGGTCTGCGTGAACAGTTGAATGTGGCGCTGAATCTTTCAGGGCCGCAGCGTGCTCAGCTCGATCTGCAAACCCGGTTGGCGGAAGCCGGCTTGCCGCTGGCGTTGACGCTGCAAACCGAGCGCGTGCGCTGGCCGCTGAGCGGAGAAACGCAGTATCAGGCCAGCAATGTCAGACTGCGTTTTAATGGCAAAGTGACGGACTACGCGTTATCGCTGCGTGGGGATCTGAGCGGCGCCGCTATTCCCCCCGCGACGCTGCTGCTGGACGGCAAAGGCAACGAGCAGCAGTTTACGCTGAGCCGCCTGCGGCTGGCTGCGCTACAAGGGAACGCGGATCTGAATGCACTTATCGACTGGAGCAAAGCGATCAGTTGGCGCAGCGAACTGCTGATCAATGGGATTAACACCGCGAAACAGTGGCCCGAATGGCCGGCGAAAATAGATGGCAAGATAACGACGCGCGGCAGTGTTTATGGCGGCAGCTGGCAGTTGCAGGTGCCGGAACTGCGTCTGGACGGCAACGTGAAAGCGAATAAGCTCACGGCCAGAGGCGAACTGCGCGGCAACGCCGCTGGACAGTGGACAATACCTGAGCTGAATCTGGCTTTAGGCCGCAATCAACTGAACGTCAAAGGCGACCTGAGTGATAAGTGGCAGTTGGATGCCGACATCAATGCACCCTCGTTGGACGGCATGCTGCCAGGTCTGGCGGGGCGCGTCATCGGAACGCTCAAGCTACGCGGCAATCTGAACGAGCCGCAAGTGCTGGCGGATATTACCGCGTCCGGCCTGCGCTGGCAGGCGATGACGCTTGGTCGGCTGCGGGTGGAAGGCGATGTCAGCTCAGAACAGCAGATTCACGGTAAACTGGCCGTGCGTCTTGACGCGCTGAAACAGGACGCCCTTGACATTACGCAGTTGACGCTGGAGGCGAGCGGCAATGAGGATCAGCATCAGCTTCAGTTCAATATGCAAGGTGAGCCGGTTGCGGGACGGCTGGCGCTATCCGGGCATTTCGATCGTCAGGAACAGCGCTGGCGCGGCACGTTGAACAATACCCGTTTCGACACCCCCGTTGGTGAATGGCGGCTGACGCAGGATATGGCGCTGGACTACCAGAACATGCGACAGACGATCGTCATTGGGACGCACTGCTGGCGGAACCCGAATGCCGAACTCTGCGTGCCGAAGGCGATTGAAGCCGGGCCGAGCGGACAGGCCAGTGTTCGACTGAACCGCTTCGATCTCGCGATGTTGAAACCGTTCCTGACGGCGGATACGGCGCTGGCGGGAACGTTTACCGGCGGTGCGGACATCAGCTGGCAGGCTGGGCAGGCCTTACCACAGGCGAAAGTCTCGCTGGTGGGGCGCGGGGTGGGCGTTCGTCAACGGGTACAGAGCAACACGCTGCCGATCGATTTCGATACCTTTACGCTGAACGCAGGAATCGATCGTGGACAGGTTCAGCTCGGTTGGTTGATGGCGATCCGCGATAACGGTCGCTTGAGCGGCGATATCCGGGTCTCCGACCCACAGGGACAGCGTAACCTCGGCGGTAACGTCACGGTCAATAATCTTTCATTGGCGTTGCTTAATCCGGCCTTGAATAAGGGCGAAAAAGTGGCGGGGATATTGAACGCGAATCTGCGGCTGGCGGGAGACGCCGCGCGCCCCCAGATATTCGGCCAGATGGCGCTGGAACAGTTGGATGTTGACGGCAACTGGATGCCCGTCGATCTGACTACCGCGCGGCTGGCGGTGAGCTTCAGCGGGATGTCGTCTACGCTGCAAGGCTTCCTGAAAACAGATAACGGGCAGTTGAACCTCGGCGGAAACGCGGACTGGTCCCGGCCCGATGATTGGCGCGCAAGGATCGCGGCAAAAGGCCAGAAACTTCGGGTGACGATCCCGCCCATGGCGCGGCTGGATGTCTCGCCGGATATTGTTTTCGAGGCTACGCCGCAGCTATTTGCTCTAAACGGCTCTGTCAGTATTCCATGGGCGCGCATCGTGGTGAAAGAGATGCCGGAGAGCGCCGTGGCGGTGTCGTCGGATGAAGTCATGCTGGATGCCCAGGGGCAACCGCTGAAGAAAACCAGTGCCGCGATCCCGATCAACAGCAATCTGACCATCCGCATTGGCAATGACGTGCGGCTGGAGGCGTTTGGGTTGGCTGCTCGCTTGCAGGGCGACCTGAAGATGGTTCAGGATGAACGAGGGCTGGGGCTGAACGGACAGGTCGACATACCTTCCGGCCGCTTTAAGGCTTATGGGCAGGATCTGCTGGTTCGTAAGGGGGTGATTCTGTTCTCCGGGCCGCCGGATCAGCCGATCCTGAATATTGAAGCGATTCGTAACCCGGACAACACGGCCGATGACGTCACCGCTGGCGTGCGCGTTACCGGCATCGCCACCACGCCGAAGCTGGAGATATTTTCCGACCCGGCGATGTCGCAGCAGGAAGCGCTCTCCTATCTGCTGCGCGGGGAAGGGCTGGATAGCAGCGGGACGGATAGCGCGGCCATGACCTCAATGTTAGTCGGTTTAGGGGTTGCACAAAGTGGTCAAGTTGTGGGTAAAATCGGCGAGGCCTTTGGCGTAAGTAATTTAGCTCTGGATACACAGGGCGTTGGCGATAACTCACAGGTTGTCGTCAGCGGCTACGTCCTACCGGGTCTGCAAGTGAAATATGGTGTTGGCATATTTGATTCTTTGGCAACGTTGACTTTGCGTTACCGCCTGATGCCAAGGCTCTATTTGGAAGCGGTGTCTGGCGTTAGCCAGGCATTAGATGTGCTCTATCAGTTTGAGTTTTAGTGATGCGAATTATTGTTTACGGCAGTTTACGACGCAAACAGGGAAATAGTCATTGGATGACGAATGCGCAGTGGTTAGGGGATTGTCAGCTCGCCGGGTACGAGATGTACGATCTCGGCCATTATCCGGCGGTGGTGCCCGGTGATGGGGAAATTTATTGCGAAGTCTATCGTATTAGTTCGTCGATACTGACGGAATTGGATGCTTTAAAACGGGATGGTCACGAATACCAGCGTGAGCTGATCGCCACTCCGTTGGGCAACGCCTGGATCTACCTGTACAAACATCCGGTTGCAGGGCTGACGCGTATCGTCAGCGGCGACTGGTTGAAACGCGACGAAGAAATCACTTGATTCTGTGCGTTAAGTCACGCATATGGGGCTTATAAAAAAACACCGCGCAAGGCGGTGTTTTTGATCGAACCATGTTGTTGAACATGGATGGCGTTAAGGCTTATTTGTTTTTGGCGCGCTCGAAAGAGGCAACGATTTCGGCTTTTGCCGCTTCAGCGTTGTCCCAACCTTCCACTTTCACCCACTTGCCTTTTTCCAGATCTTTGTAGTGTTCAAAGAAGTGACCGATCTGTGCGCGCAGCAGCTCAGGCAGATCGTTAACGTCTTTAATATGATCGTATTCTTTCGTCAGTTTGCTGTGCGGAACGGCAACCAGCTTGGCGTCTTCGCCTGCTTCGTCGGTCATTTTCAGCACGCCGACGGGGCGGCAGCGGATCACCGAGCCCGGCTGCAACGGATACGGAGTCGGCACCAGCACGTCAACCGGGTCGCCGTCCAGAGACAGCGTGTGGTTGATATAGCCGTAGTTGCATGGGTAGAACATGGCCGTAGACATGAAACGGTCTACAAACAGCGCACCGGTATCTTTATCAATTTCGTATTTGATCGGATCGGCGTTCGCCGGAATTTCAATCACTACATAGATATCTTCCGGCAGATCTTTACCCGCCGGGACATTGTTCAGACTCATGTCGGTTTCCTTCTCTTAAACCTGAAATAGCGTGGCCGTCATTATAGCCAAAAAGCGTTTAATGTCCCTGATTTTTCATGTGCCAGAGACGTTCGTCGCCAGCGCAGGCTGTTTAAGTAAAAACACTTTCGTTATTAAAGTTTCCTTAAAGAAAGCAGGTGTACTACCGATAGGAACATGATCCAAATCACTTTATACGAAGGTATTTTTCGTATTTGTTTATTGCTTGTCATTTCAGGGAAAATAAGATGTTAAAGAATATAACAATCAAGACGAGTTTGATTGCGCTGTTGGGAATGATGGTTCTGCTTTTATTGCTGGTCTGCGGCATTGGTGTTAGCGCCATCAATCAGGGAAGCGCTTCGCTTACCAAGATCGATAAGATTCAGGGCAAGGAAGTGACGGCGCTGGCGGGGAGTTACACGGCTTCACTTCGCGCCAGAACGGGGGCGGCACTGGCGGCACGCCAGATGGAAAGCGGTCTGACCGATCTCGCTAATGCCTCAGTCGCGCGCGCAGAAGCCTATATGGCGCTTTCCGCTAAAGAAATGGCGCGTTTTCTTTCCTATGGCACCGTAACGGAGCGCGGCGCCAAAATGGCGGAAGAGGTAAAAACTCACTACGAGCAATACATGAGTCAGGGGATCCAGCCGATGGTCGCGGCGCTTAAGCGCGGTGACGTCGACGCTTACTATGTGCTATTGCAGGATGTACTGCCGCCGCTCAGCGTGAAGATGGATAAAGTGGCGAACGAATTCCGCGATTTCGCTCTGGAGGTGGGGGAAGGTATGCTCGTCGAAGCTCAGCGTTTTGCGTTCAGCCGGTTGATCATCATCGGGGCGGTTTTGGCGTCCGTTTTGCTGCTGGTGCTGGCAACCTGGATTGCGTTGAAGCGCTCAATTCTGTCTCCGCTGGAAGAAACGGTTAGACAACTGGAGTTTATTGCCCGGGGTGATTTGACGCAGCCGATCGCTGACGGCGGCAACAACGAGATTGGCCGACTGGTTCAGGCCATGAAGGCGATGCAGTCTTCTCTGGCAACCGCCGTGGGTCGCGTTCGCGATGCCGGCATGCAGATTGACGTCGGAACCCGGGAGCTGGCGTCCGGCAATACCCATCTGGCCGCCCGCACGGAAGAGTCGGCATCGTCACTGGAAGAAACCGCCGCCAGTATGGAGCAACTGACCGCGACGGTGGCGCTGAATGCCGAGAGTGCGGAGCAGGCGCACACGCTGGCGCAGGATGTATCTGACATCGCGGATAAAGGGAGCAAGACGGTGGGGAACATGATGGAGAAAATGCAGATGATCTCCAACAGTTCCGAACGCATTGGCGACATTCTGGCCGTGATTGACGGCATTGCTTTCCAAACCAATATCCTGGCGCTGAATGCCGCGGTTGAGGCGGCGCGAGCCGGCGAGCAAGGGCGTGGGTTTGCCGTGGTTGCCGGTGAAGTCCGTAATCTGGCGCAGCGCAGCGCACAGTCGGCGAAAGAGATTAAAATGCTGATGGAAGAATCGCAAAGCCGCGTCAGTGAAGGCGCCAGCATGGCAAAAATCGCGGGCGAAACGATGAGGGATGTCTCGGATGCGGTCGCGCGCGTGACGGCCCTGATGCGCGAGATTTCGTCAGCGACGCGTGAACAAAGTAACGGGATTGGGCAGGTCAATCTGGCGGTATCGCAGATGGATGAAGTCGCGCAACAAAATGCATCGTTGGTTGAGGAATCAGCAGCCGCGACGCGTTCACTGGAAGAGCAGGCGCGCCTGCTGGCAGAAAGCATGGCGCAGTTTAAAATCCAACCGCAGGAATTTACGGCGATTGGCCGGTTCTAACTGCCTGAAACTCGAATGATTTAGGGATATCTCCCGTAAAAAATTCCCGTGAAAACGGGAATTTTTCGTCTCACTCTTCTGGGGACGTTTGTTCGTCTTCTGGTTTTTTCTTCTTGCGCAGTTTATGCCAGATCTTGCCTTCCTGTCCGCGCCATAGGCGCTGGATGTTGTCGTGGTGGCGCATCAATATCAGGCAGGAAAGCATCGCGACCGGGAAGGTGAACTGGGGTTTGAACCACCAAACGTAAAACGGCGCGATGAGCGCGCTGACGATGGCGCCAAGCGAGGAGTAACCGCTCAACAGCACGGTCAGCAGCCAGGTGCCTGTCATCACGCCCGTCAGATCCCAACCGATAGGGGCAATCGCGCCGAAGGCCGTCGCGACGCCTTTACCGCCGCGAAAATGGAAAAAGATCGGATAGATATGGCCGAGGCAGGCGGCAATGGCGGTCAAGCCAAGATACAGCGGGGGGATGCCCAGCGCGTAAGCCGCCCAAACGGGCAACATGCCTTTTAGCACATCGAAAACCAGTACGGTCGCCGCGGCAGCCTTGCCGCCAATACGCAGTACGTTAGTCGCTCCCGGATTCTTCGAGCCGTGTTGACGAGGATCGGGGAGCCCGGCAATCCGGCAGAACAAAATCGCGCTGGAAATCGATCCACACAGATACGCGATTATTATCATACCAAGCGCGATAACACTCATAACGCCATTCCGTTCAATTGAGGGATGTTTAATAAGAGTCGTTTTACTCTTCTCATCTGTGGATAATACGCACATTCCGTCGGAAGTGGTATCCGACAGCGACAAAAACAGAGAATGGCGTGATGGATATCGTATTTATTGAAGAGCTTACCGTAATCACTACTATTGGCGTTTACGATTGGGAACAGACCATCCAGCAGAAACTGGTGTTCGATATCGAACTGGGCTGGGATAACCGTCAGGCTGCGGCCAGCGATGATGTTCGCGACTGTCTGAGCTATGCTGATGTCAGTGAGGCGGTGATTGCGCATGTGGCCGGTAAGCGTTTTGCGCTGGTAGAACGCGTGGCCGAAGAAGTCGCACAGCTGTTAATGCAGCGTTTCGCGATCCCCTGGTTGCGCATCAAACTCAGCAAACCCGGCGCAGTGGCGCAGGCGCGTCAGGTGGGGGTGATTATTGAGCGCGGTACGCGATAAATCTGATTTAACAGAATAAATAATGAATTACTTGCAACTAAATCGTAACCTAACCAGTCTATAAGCCTGTTATAGCGGCTCGCGGAAGTGCGCGCCGCTTTTTTTTTGGCAAATATCGGCTTCACCCACCGGCGCCGATACGCGTGTAGCGTTATCAGCTCTGCGAGTAAGCGATATTCTGTTTTTTTTATGAGAGGCAAGGATTTCTAGATGGCTGACCTGCATTCATTGCTAATTGCATTTATTCTCGGCGTGGTCGAAGGATTGACCGAGTTTTTGCCCGTATCGTCTACGGGGCATATGATCATTGTGGGCCATTGGCTGGGGTTTACGGACGAGAAAGCCAAAACGTTTGAAGTCATTATTCAGTTGGGTTCTATTCTGGCGGTCGTCGCGATGTTCTGGCGTCGTCTCTTTGGTTTGATCGGCATTCACTTTGGTGGTGTGCCACATGAAGGGCATACGGCTGGCCGACTGAAATTGACGCACATTTTGCTGGCGATGATCCCCGCGGTGGTGCTTGGACTGGTTTTCCATAACGTCATTAAATCGCTGTTTTATCCACAGAATGTGATGTATGCGCTGGTGGTCGGCGGCTTTCTGTTATTAGCGGCTGAATGGCTTAAGCCTAAAAAACCGCTTGCCGTCGGGCTGGATGATATTACGCATCGTCAGGCGTTTATGATTGGCTGTTTTCAGTGTCTGGCGCTGTGGCCCGGTTTCTCACGCTCCGGCGCGACGATTTCCGGCGGGATGCTGGTCGGGGTCAGTCGTTATGCCGCTTCCGAGTTTTCGTTCATTCTGGCGGTGCCGATGATGATGGGGGCGACCGTACTGGATCTCTACAAAAGCTGGCATTTCCTGTCACTGGCCGATGTACCGATGTTTGCGGTCGGGTTTGTGACGGCGTTTATCGTGGCGCTGATTGCGATTAAAACGTTCCTGCAAGTCATCAAACGCATCTCGTTTGTGCCGTTCGCGATTTATCGTTTTATCGTCGCGGGCGTCGTTTATATGGTGTTTATGTAAACGTTGTCCGGGTAACGAGAGGCCGCGCATTGCGCGGCCTTTCTTTTATGATGTCGCGGATACATCCGGCTGCTGCGCTTTCCAGTCTGCCAGCGCGCGTATACGGCGGCGCGTGAGTTCATGGCGGACGTCAATGCCTTTAAAGCCGTCGGCGACAACGTCGGCGCTGCCGACCTGACTGGCGATGCGGAAGGCTTCTCGCAGGTAGTCGCCTTGTGGATAAGGGTGCTCTTCAAAACCGGTCCGTCCTCTGGCGTCGGCTTCGCTGGTCAGCGCTAACTGCGCCAGACGCTGCGGCTTGCGCCAGACGTCGATCGCATCAAATAACTTCAGCAACGTTTTCGGTTGCAGCACCTGCACCGTGTGAATCAGATCGTGGTATTCCGCAACCAGTTTCGCCAAATCACGGATGGGGTTAGGCACGCGCAAACGCTGGCACAGCGCCTCAACCAGCTTGACGCCGGCCGGGCCGTGCCCGTGGTGGCTCGGCCATAATTCGCGGGGCGTTAGCCCTTTCCCTAAATCGTGGCACAGCGCGGCAAAACGCACATCGATCTCCGGACTGAGGCGGGCAGCCATTGCCAATGTCATCATCGTATGAATGCCCGTGTCGATTTCAGGATGCCATTTTGCCGGGGCAGGCACGCCGTACAGCTTATCGACCTCAGGGAACAGGATGGCGAGCGCGCCACAGTGTCGCAGTACCTGAAAATAGACCGCCGGCGAGGCGGTGCCGAGCGCTTTTTCCGTCTCTTTCCAGACGCGCTCTGGCGTCAGATAAGCCAGTTCCCCGCCCTGCGTCATTTTTGTCATCAGCGTCATGGTTTCTTCCGCAATCCGGAAGCCAAGATGGGCAAAACGCGCCGCAAAACGGGCAACGCGCAACACCCGTAACGGATCTTCACTGAAGGCATCGGAAACGTGGCGCAGTAAGCGATTCTCAAGATCGCGGCGGCCATGATAAGGGTCGATCAGGTCGCCCTGCTCGGTGCGCGCCATGGCGTTGATGGTTAAATCGCGGCGTAGCAAATCCTGCTCTAACGTGACATCCGGCGCGGCATGGCAGACAAAACCGGTATAGCCCGTGCCGGATTTGCGTTCGGTTCGGGCCAGCGCGTACTCCTCGCGGCTAACGGGGTGTAAGAAGACGGGAAAATCCTTTCCAACCTGCTGGTAGCCCTGCGCAAGCAGGCATTCTGGCGTCGCGCCCACCACCACCCAATCTTTCTCTGTTACGGGTAAATCAAGCAGGCTGTCCCGCACAGCGCCGCCGACAAGGTAGATCTTCAACGTCGGGCTCCTGAATCAATGGCCAATATCTGGCAACATTCTATCATCTTTACGTGGCGGCGTTGTCCGCGCAAAAAAATGCCTGCGTGGCGGCAGGCATGTCATCAGATTAGCTCATCCAGCGATCGTTTTTCTTCTTGCGGGGGATGATGTGCGGCAACAACAGACCAAGCAGGAGACCGATGCCGGCAACACCGCCGCCGTACATAAACCATTGCAGGATGATAGTCCGCTGTTTATCGTCCAACTGGACATTCGCCGCGCTGACTTTCTTCTGCGCGACGATAAGTTGATTTTTCAGATCCTGATTTTCCTGGCGTAACCCGTTGATAATATCATCGCTTGCTGCCACTTTTTGCTGCATGTCAGCCGTCCGCTGGTTCCAGGTCTGATCGATATTATTCAGTTTTTCGGTCAGGTCTTTGACCTGATTTTCCAGTTCCGGTACTCGTGTGCGCAGGCTTGGCGTTTCGCTGAGCTGATCAAGCGGTATCCAGGTGGTGCGATTTTTTTCATCACGGATTTGCGCGTAGCCTGCGTTTTCGTTCACGCTGAGCAGCGTGACCTGATCGCCGGCATTCAACGTACCGACGATACGGTATTGATTGCCCGGGCCGCTATGGACATACGTCAATAATTCATCGGAAATGAAGCGTTTCTCTTCCGCCTGCGCGCTCCAGCTCAGCGTGAGAGAAAATAAAGTGAAACAAAGTAAGCCTAATTTCTGCATAAGATCATTATGTTGCGTGAATGGTGGTCTGATAGTAGAGGCTTAAGTCTGACGAGGCAATGTGTAAACCGAAATGAGAACAGTCTTAGAAGGTGGCGAACGGGGAGTTAAGCAGGAAAAAGGGCGTAGCCAACATTATGTTTGCATAAGAAATGCGCGCTTGTTCGCAGGTGAAAAAGAGTCTGTGTGGTAAGGGTGGTCAGGTGAAGTAAAATGTTATTTACTGACATGATAATGAACGCGATTCTGGTGCTGTGAATGCTATGAGTGAAGAAATTGAACTGAAGTTTATTGTTCATCCCGACGGCGTGGAATCGCTGCTGACGCAGCTGGCTGAGTGGGAGAGTGATTACAGCCAGTATGAGCACATGCGCGCTCAGCGCCTGAGCAATACCTATTACGAAACGCCTGATAATTACCTGCGCCGCAATGGCATTGGTTTGCGCATCCGCGGTGATAACCAGCGCTACGAGATGACGGCGAAAACTGCGGGTAAGGTGATTGCCGGGCTGCACCAACACCCCGAATACAATGTCGCGTTGGAAAATGCCGAGCTGGATCTCAGCCGGTTTCCGGTTGAGATTTGGCCGGAGGATTGCGATGTGGCGTCGCTGCAACAGTCGCTTATCCCGCTGTTCAGTACGGATTTTACCCGTGAAAAGTGGGTGTTTACTTACCACCAAAGCGTGATTGAAGTCGCCCTGGATCGCGGTGAAATTCGTGCCGGCGCGTTGAGCGAACCCCTGTGCGAACTGGAAATGGAGCTAAAGCTGGGGCAGACCCACCATCTGTTGGCGTTGGCAAAAGAGATCGCGGAATTTGGCGGTTTGCGACAAGGCTGCCTCAGTAAAGCCGCACGGGGGTCTCATCTGGCGAAAGGCAATCCGGTTCGTCCGTGTCTTCCCCTGAATCGGCTGGTCGTGGATGCGAAAGCCAATATCGATCAGGCCATTCGCGCGGCGCTGGAGCAGGCGTTGAATCACTGGCAGTACCATGAAGAACTGTGGGTCAGAGGTGATTCTGCCGCGCGTGAGGCCCTGCCGCAGGCCAGCGCGTTAATGCGGGAAATGCTGGTGCTGGTGGGGGGGGGCGTACCCCGTAAAGTCACCACGCTTTTTCGCTCTGCGCTTGCCAGTCTGGAAGCCCGTCTGCAAGGCCCCGACGGTGCGGAGATGTGTTATAGCGTGGACTATCTGCAAAGTAAGTTGGTACTGACTTCCTGGCTGGTCGAATCAGGCTGGCGCGATTATATGGATAATAAAGATCGCATTAAGCTACAGGGCTCTTTCAAGCGTTTTGCCGATATTATGCTGAGCCGCACCGCAGCGGAGCTGAAAAGCGCATTTTCCTCCCCTCTGACGGAGGTACAGTACGAACAGCAAGCTCCCCGTCTGCAACGCTCTCTTTATGCTTTTCTTCTCTTATCCGGCGCTTATCCGGCAGAGCAGGTAGAGGCTTACGTTGAACACTGGCGGGGGTTGCTACAGGCGGTTGAACAATTCGCCGTCGATCGCGCCTCTGCGATGCAGTTGGAAACCTGCCGTAAAGCGACGCAGATGTTGTCTCCGTTCTGGTTACATAGCGGCGGACAGTAACCGTTAACGGCCGCTTGCCGGAGAGGACAGGCGGCGCATCAAGGGAACCCTCATGTCGATACTTCCTGTGCCAGCTCTACCAGTGCTTTTAGCGGAACATGCTCAGCGGGCGTTATCGCGTTTGCGCGAGGCGGCGCCTGATGAACCGGTATCAGACAGCGACGCTGCCGTGCTGGCATTGAGTGATTTTGTCAGCGATGCGCTGGTGCTGCACCCCGACTGGTGGCAACGGATCCATCAACAACCGCCGCAGCCGGAAGAGTGGCGACACTACGCCGACGTGTTGAATGACGCGATGGCCAGCGTGACCGATGAGAATACGCTGATGGCGACGTTGCGTCGGTTCCGCCGCCAGATGTTAACGCGAATTGCATGGTCGCAGGCGTTGCAAACCAGTTCGACGGAACAGACGCTGCGTCAGCTCAGCGAACTGGCCGAGGCGATGATTGTCGCCGCCAGAGACTGGCTGTATCAGGCCTGTTGCCGTGAGTGGGGGACGCCCTGCAACGCGCAGGGCGTCGCTCAGCCGTTGCTGATTCTGGGAATGGGCAAGCTGGGCGGCGGCGAGCTTAACTTCTCTTCGGATATCGACCTGATCTTTGTCTATCCCGAAAATGGTCAAACGCAGGGCGGACGACGCGAGTTGGATAACGCGCAGTTTTTCACCCGCCTGGGACAGCGGCTCATCAAGGTGCTGGATCAGCCGACGTTCGATGGTTTCGTTTACCGTGTGGATATGCGGTTGCGTCCCTTTGGCGACAGCGGGCCACTGGTGTTCAGCTTCGCGGCGATGGAGGATTACTATCAGGAACAAGGGCGGGACTGGGAGCGCTACGCAATGGTCAAAGCCCGCCTGATGGGAGGGATGGAGGATGCTTACAGTCAGGAGTTACGCCGTATGCTGAAGCCCTTCGTCTTTCGTCGCTACATCGATTTCAGCGTGATTCAGTCGCTGCGCAATATGAAAAGCATGATTGCCCGTGAGGTCAGGCGTCGGGATTTGCGTAATAACATCAAGCTGGGAGCAGGCGGCATCCGGGAGATCGAATTTATTACCCAGGTGTTCCAACTGATCCGCGGCGGGCGTGAACCGGGTTTACAGGCGCGCGCGCTGCTGCCTACGCTCCAGCATATCGGTACGCTGGGGCTATTGACGCCGCAGCAGGTGCGCGATCTCAGTGAATCGTATCTGTTTCTGCGTCGGCTGGAAAACCTGTTGCAGGCCATTGCCGATGAGCAGACGCAAACGTTGCCGGATGATGCATTGAACCAGCAGCGGCTGGCGTGGGGCATGGGGTTTGACCGTTGGGAACGATTGAACTCAACGCTGTTACAGCATATGCAGGCGGTGCGCCGCGTGTTCGACGATCTGATTGGCGACGATGCGCCGGACAGTCAGGATATCCCCGAACATGGCAGCTACAGCAGCCTGTGGCAGGACGCGCTGGATGACGGTGATCTGGCTCCGCTGACGCCGCACCTGACGGAAGCGGTACGTGAACAGCTGATGAAGACGGTTGTTGAATTTCGTAAAGACGTGGCGAAACGCACAATAGGGCCGCGCGGACGTGATGTGCTGGATCAACTCATGCCGTGTTTGCTGGCGGAAGTCTGCGCCCGTCAGGAGGCGGATACGGTGTTGTCCCGTTTGACGCCGCTGCTGCTGGGGATCGTCACCCGTACTACCTATCTCGAACTGTTGCTGGAGTCCCGGGCCGCGCTGGCGCAGTTGATCCGCCTGTGCGAGGCTTCGCCGATGGTTGCCAGCCAGTTGGCGCGTTATCCTCTGCTGCTGGATGAGCTGCTTGACGCCTCGACGCTGTATCAGCCGACGGCGCCGGAGGCGTATTCCGATGAGCTACGTCAGTATTTGCTGCGTGTGCCTGAGGATGATGAAGAGCAACAGTTAGAGGCGGTGCGCCAGTTCAAACAGTCTCAGTTATTACGCATTGCCGCCGGCGACATCGGCGGCGTGCTGCCGGTGATGAAAGTAAGCGACCACTTAACCTATCTGGCGGAAGCGATTATTGCCGCGGTCGTTCAGCAAGCGTGGGGGCAGATGGTGCAGCGCTATGGTCAGCCTTCCCATTTGCAGCATCGGGAAGGACGCGGGTTTGCCGTCATTGCTTATGGCAAGCTGGGGGGCTGGGAACTGGGTTACCGTTCCGATCTGGATCTGGTGTTTTTACTGGACTGTCCGGCGGATGTCATGACGGATGGTGAACGCAGTATCGATGGTCGCCAGTTTTATCTGCGCCTTGCGCAGCGCGTCATGCACCTGTTTAGCACCCGCACGTCATCAGGCATTCTGTATGAAGTGGATGCCCGTCTGAGGCCGTCGGGCGCCGCCGGTATGCTGGTGAGCACGATTGAAGCGTTCGACGACTATCAGCGCAATGAGGCATGGACGTGGGAGCATCAGGCGCTGGTACGGGCGCGTATGGTATACGGCGAAAGCGGCGTGCAGCAGAAATTCGAGTCCATTCGCCGCCGTATTCTCTGCACGGCGCGTGACGCAGACACCCTGCGTACCGAAGTGCGTGAGATGCGGGAAAAAATGCGTCAGCATCTGGCAAACAAAGATAAAGCGCTTTTTGATATAAAAACCGACGCGGGCGGGATTACGGACATTGAATTTATCGTCCAGTATCTGGTGCTGCGTTACGCCGCGCAGGAGCCGCGTTTAACCCGTTGGTCGGACAATGTGCGTATTCTGGACCTGTTGGCGCAGCATGGCGTGATGGAAGAGCGCGAAGCCAATGCGCTCAAGCTGGCCTACGTGACCATGCGTGATGCATTGCACCGTCTGGCGTTGCAGGAATTGTCAGGACGGGTCAGCAAAGATCGGTTCGTTGCTGAGCGAGAGCAGGTGCTGGTCAGTTGGAATAAATGGTTGTCGGGCGCGTAAGGTTCTTTCATGGGATATCGCCGCCATGCAGCGAGCGCCACGGTGCGGTGGCGTGTCATGAGGGTGCCTGTGATAGTATGTACGCAGAGAGTTTTACGCGCATTATGCGAAATAAGCCTGGAGTAGAGGATGAAAGTGACGCTGCCTGATTTCCGTCAAGCGAATGTGTTAGTGGTTGGGGATGTCATGCTGGATCGATACTGGTATGGGCCGACCAGCCGGATTTCACCCGAGGCGCCGGTGCCGGTGGTCAAGGTTGATACGATAGAAGAGCGACCCGGCGGCGCGGCGAACGTCGCGATGAACATTGCCGCGCTGGGGGCGGGGGCACGTCTGGTGGGGCTCACCGGAATTGATGATGCGGCCCGCGCGCTGAACGCCAAGCTGGGCGAAGTGAACGTAAAGTGTGATTTTGTCTCTGTTCCCACACATCCGACCATCACCAAGCTGCGCGTGCTGTCGCGTAATCAGCAATTGATCCGACTGGATTTCGAAGAAGGTTTTGCGGGCATTGATCCCCAGCCGATTGTCGAACGTATTCAACTGGCGCTGCCGAAAATTGGTGCGCTGGTGTTGTCTGACTATGCAAAAGGCGCATTAGCGCAAGTGCAAATCATGATTCAGACCGCGAAAGCGGCGGGGGTTCCGGTGCTGATTGACCCGAAAGGCACCGACTTTGCCCGCTACCGCGGCGCGACGCTGTTGACGCCGAACCTGTCTGAATTTGAAGCTGTGGCAGGGCGTTGTAAAACGGAACAGGAACTGGTTGATCGCGGCATGCAACTGGTGGCCGATTACGATCTCTCTGCGTTGCTGATTACCCGCTCCGAGCAGGGCATGACGCTGTTACAGCCGGGTCAAGCCCCGCTGCATTTGCCAACGCAGGCGCAGGAAGTGTATGACGTGACCGGTGCGGGCGATACGGTGATTGGGGTGCTGGCAGCAGCGCTGGCGGCGGGCAACCCGCTGGATGAAGCCTGCTTCCTGGCGAATGCCGCCGCAGGCGTGGTGGTCGGTAAGCTGGGAACCTCAACGGTAACTCCGATTGAGCTGGAAAATGCCGTCCGTGGCCGTGCCGATACCGGGTTTGGCGTGATGACGGAACAACAGCTGAAAGATGCCGTTGAACTGGCGCGCCAGCGGGGTGAGAAGATCGTGATGACTAACGGTTGTTTCGATATCCTGCATGCCGGGCACGTGTCCTATCTGGCAAACGCCCGCAAGCTTGGCGACCGCTTAATTGTGGCGGTAAACAGCGATGCCTCAACCCAACGTCTGAAGGGGCCGACGCGTCCCGTCAATCCCCTGCCTCAGCGCATGATTGTCCTGGGGGCGCTGGAGGCGGTTGACTGGGTTGTGCCCTTTGAAGAGGATACCCCGCAAAGGCTGATTGCCGGCATCCTGCCGGATATTCTGGTGAAAGGCGGAGACTATCAGCCGCATGAAATCGCCGGTAGTGAGGAAGTCTGGGCTAACGGTGGGGAAGTGAAGGTGCTGAATTTTGAGGACGGTTGTTCTACGACGAACATCATCAACACGATTAAAGCCAGCGCGTCTAAGTCTTAAAACAGATCGCTGACGGCGTCGATGCCGTTCAGGCCGCAAGCTAATGATCCTCGCCCTGCACATCACGGTCGGGGATCATAACAATCATCACGCCGACAGGGCGACACCTCAGATAAAACAGGTATGAAACCAGTGAAGAAAGAACCAGCCGAAGTGAATGCGCTCGCACTGCGGGTCGCGGAGTTGCGCCGGGTTTTACGCCATCACGAATACAAATATCACGTCGAAGATGCGCCCGAAATTCCTGATATCGAATACGACAAGCTGATGCAGGAACTGAAAGCCTTAGAAGCGGAACACCCTGAACTGGTGACCAGCGATTCTCCCACCCAGCGCGTGGGGGCTGCGCCGCTGGCGGCCTTTGAACAGGTGCGCCATGAAGTGCCGATGCTGTCATTGGACAACGTATTTGATGAAGAGAGCTATCTGGCGTTCAGCAAGCGCATTAGCGACAGGCTGAAAAACGGCGACGACCTGACATTCTGCTGCGAGCTGAAGCTGGACGGTTTAGCGGTCAGCCTGTTGTATGAAGATGGCCTGCTGGTGCAGGCGGCCACGCGTGGTGATGGGACGACAGGGGAAAATATTACCAGCAACATTCGAACCATTGCGGCGATCCCGCTGCGCCTTGAAGGCGATAATATTCCGCGTCGTGTCGAAGTTCGCGGCGAAGTGTTTATGAGGCACAGCGGCTTTGAGAAATTGAATGAAGAAGCCCGCCGCACTGGGGGAAAGGTGTTTGCGAATCCGCGCAACGCGGCGGCCGGGTCGTTGCGTCAGCTTGACCCGCGTATTACGGCGAAGCGCCCGCTGACGTTCTTCTGTTACGGCGTTGGCTTGCTGGAGGGAGGAGAACTGCCTGCCAGTCACTGGGAACGCCTGATGCGCTTCAAGGCGTGGGGGTTGCCGGTTAGCGATAAAATCAAGCGATGTACCGGTCCGTCCGAGGTGCTCGATTATTACCGCCAGATTGAGCAAACGCGCAGCTCGTTAGGCTTTGATATTGACGGTGTGGTCGTCAAAGTGGACTCTCTGGAACTGCAAGAGCGCTTAGGGTTCGTAGCCCGTGCGCCGCGTTGGGCTGTGGCTTTTAAATTCCCGGCGCAGGAACAGCTGACCTGGGTGCGTGATGTCGAATTTCAGGTTGGCCGGACGGGCGCCATTACGCCAGTTGCGCGTCTGGAACCGGTCGCGGTCGCCGGTGTGATTGTCAGCAACGCCACGCTGCACAATGCCGATGAGATTGAACGGCTGGGGTTGCAGATTGGTGATCGTGTGATTGTGCGGCGCGCGGGGGATGTGATCCCGCAGATTGTCGGTATTGTCGAATCTGAACGGCCAGCAACGGTGCAACCGATCGTTTTCCCTGTCGCCTGTCCCGTGTGTGGATCTGATGTGGAACGGGTGGAAGGAGAAGCCGTCACGCGTTGTACCGGCGGGTTGATCTGCGGCGCTCAGCGTAAAGAAGCGCTAAAGCATTTTGTTTCCCGTCGTGCGCTGGATGTCGAGGGCATGGGCGATAAGATCATCGATCAACTGGTGGAAAAAGAGTACGTGAAAACGCCAGCCGATCTGTTCCGCCTGAGCGCCGGGCTCCTGACGGGGCTGGATCGCATGGGGCCAAAATCCGCGACCAATCTAGTCAATGCGTTGGAAAAGGCGAAAAGCACCACGCTGGCGCGTTTCCTGTATGCATTGGGGATCCGCGATGTCGGGGAGTCGACGGCGGCTAATCTGGCCGCGCATTTTGGTTCACTGGAGGCGCTGTTTGCGGCTGATGAAGAAGCGCTTCTGGCGGTGCCGGATGTGGGGAAAGTTGTGGCTGCGCACGTACGTCATTTTCTTGAGGAAGAGCACAATCAAACCGTTATTCGTGAATTGACCGATCCTGCGGGTATCAACGTCCACTGGCCAGAGGTTCAGGTGGTCAACGCGGAAGAGATCGATAGCCCGTTTGCCGGAAAAACGGTCGTGTTGACCGGGTCGCTGAGTCTCCTGTCCCGCGATGAAGCTAAAGATCGGCTAACGGCGCTAGGGGCAAAGGTGAGCGGCAGCGTCTCGAAGAAAACCGATCTGGTGATCGCCGGGGAAGCCGCAGGCTCCAAACTGGTGAAAGCGCAGGAGCTGGGAATTGCCGTGATCGATGAAGCGGAAATGATCCGGCTATTGGGAGAGTAAGCGGGTGGAGAAAGAGGACCTGATCGAGATCGCGGCCGTGCAAATGCCTTTTGGTAAATATAAAGGGCGGGTATTGATCGATTTGCCGGAAGAGTATCTGCTGTGGTTTTCCCGCAAGGGCGAATTTCCTAAAGGTCGCCTGGGAGAGTTAATGCAGCTTACGTTAGCCATTAAAATCGAAGGGCTGCAAGGGCTGGTGACGCCCCTGAAACGTCCCTGAACCGGCGGGCGCTTACCGCCGGGCTTTCCTTCATATTCTTCTGATGCCGAAGGGGGGGCTACTCCTTTCGGCAATCTTGATAAAATAAATCCTCAGCGGCCATACACGTTAATCGCGCTACTCAGGCGTAGGGCCTGGCGATTAAGATCTTCAGCGGCTTCGGTCGATTGAGTCACCATATCGGTATTGCGCTGCGTCATTTGCTCTATTTGTGCAATCGACGTATTGATGAGGCCCAGCGCGGCAGTTTGTTCATGCGTTGCGTTGCTGATCTCTTTGATTAGCGTGGAAACTTGCAGGACTTCATTCACGATGTCACTGATATGGTTACCGGCGCTTTCGACCATCACGCGGCCCTGCTTGACACTTTCGACGTTGGCATCGATCAGCGCTTTAATCTCTTTGGCCGCGGAGGCGGAATGCTGTGCCAGATTGCGGACTTCGGCAGCAACGACGGAAAATCCCCGGCCCTGTACGCCTGCCCGCGCCGCTTCAACCGCGGCATTCAGCGCAAGGATGTTGGTCTGGAAGGCGATGCTGTCTATCACGCCGATAATATCAACGATTTTGTCGCTGGCGCTGGAAATGGAACCCATCATGCCGATGGTTTCCTTCATCATGTCGCCACCTTTTAACGCGACATGGCTGGCGGTTTCAGCCACGGTTGTTGCCTGAGTCGCGGTTGCCGCACTCTGCTGTACGGCAACGGTGATTTGTTCAATGGCCGCGGCGGTTTGTTGCAGATTGGCTGTCGTTTCTTCCGTCCGGGTATTCAGATCGACATTGTTTTCCGCCAGTTTATTGCTGACAGTGGTAATCCCCCGTACCTGTGTGCCGACGTCATCGACAAGCGAGTGCAGGTTCAACCCAAACTGGTTAATCGCGCGTAACAGCAGGCCGATTTCATCAACCCGATTCAGGTGAATATGTTTTACTTTGCGGCCTGATACCACATGCTGGGCCTGCTTTAGTATCACTCTCAACGGCTGGGAGATGTGTTTTTGCAAAAACACATCCGTGCCGACGAGCAGCAGCAGCGTCAGTACCAATAGCCACAGTGGATTCATACCGCTGAAAGCGAGCAGGCAGGGGATGAGCCCCGCAGCAACTAACGCCGCGCGTAAGCGCCAGCGAACGGACAATTTTTGCAACAGCGATAGCGGGGAAAAGAGCCCGGTGCGAACCACCAACCCTTTGTAGAATCTGCGCTTTCCCGCCTGTTTTTTCTTCACGGCATCATACAGCAGCTCGGCGGATTTGATTTCTTCGGCGCTGGGGGTATTGCGCACTGAGATGTAGCCGGTGAGTTGGTCATGATGGTAAACCGGCGTCACATTGGCGCGAACCCAATAGTGGTCGCCGTTGTTGCGACGATTTTTTACCAGTCCGGTCCAGCTGTCGCCGTGTTGCAGCGTAAACCACATATCGGCAAAGGCTTCTGCGGGCATATCAGGATGGCGCACGATATTGTGCGGCTGATTGATGAGTTGTTCTTCGGAAAAACCGCTGACTCTGATGAATGCCGAGTTAGCATACGTGATATGGCTATGAATATTTGTCGTGGACATCAATATGGTGTCCATGTCTAACAGATATTCCTGCTGTGTGACAGGCGTGTTTAATCTCATTAGAAACCCCGGCGTGCTTAATCCCGCTCAGCGTTCAGGTTTGGTCAGACGTGCGGTTCTTTTGGCTTCAGCCGCGTTGGTGATATCAGCGTCTGAAGCACAGCCGAGCCGCCGTATGGCTATCGCTGTGAAATCTGTCAGGGATATAGGCTATGTATATATTCAAATTATTCAAATAAGTATGCTGAAATTTTTTGAGTATCTAACGTGCTCATATAAAAAACCGATGCCAGACATTATTTATAATAAACAGGCTATCGCCCGATATTGCACGTACGGATGTTTTTATAGGCGTGTTTTGTCATAAATCGGTATTAATGTCAGCGCGCTTTTCAGCGCGTGCCAATTTATGATGAGGACGATTACCCTGTCAATTGATTCATTTTGTTTGCAATAAATAATTAAGGGAAAAGGATTGGAAATAGCTGGCGGGATGACGATGAATGGTTTGAAAAGTCGATGCCGGATGAGGGTTAATTGATGATGGAATAACTTGTTTGTTAATTTATTTTTTATTTTTTGTTTTCTCTGGTGGAATTGGATGTTGCTGTAATGATGTCCGCTGTTTTATTTTGACCTGTTTTTGTTTTTTTAAACGGCGTAATTTATTCCAGATCAAATATATCGTCCTGCGTTATCCGCAGGTCGGATCGATTATCCGGCCTGCGGGGAAAAATCATCAGGTGACCGGCGCCGGGTTGAAGACCGCCAATGCGTTATGCAGCCCCCATTGATCGGACCAGGTTTTTTTCTTGCCGCTGGCGATATCCAGAATGAAGTGGAAAAGCTGCCAGCCCACCTCTTCGATCGTGGCCTCTCCGGTGGCGATGGTGCCGGCGTCGATATCCATCAGGTCATGCCAGCGGTTTGCCAGCGCGGTGCGAGTCGCCATTTTAATCACCGGTACGGCCAGTAGGCCATAAGGCGTGCCGCGACCGGTGGTGAAAACCTGCACGGTGATGCCAGAGGCAAGCTGCTGAGTGCCGCACACAAAGTCGCTGGCCGGCGTCGCGGCATAAATGAGCCCGCGTTTGGTGGGGCGCTGACCGGGGGACAGCACTTCGACAATCGCGCTGGTGCCGGATTTAGCGATAGAGCCGAGCGCCTTTTCCACCACATTCGCCAGACCGCCTTTTTTATTGCCCGGCGAGGGGTTGGCGCTGCGGTCGGTCTGGCCGCTGTCGAGATAGTTATCATACCAGGCCATCTCTTCCAGCAGACGTTTACCGACGTCTTCATTCACCGCACGCGGCGTTAACAGATGAATAGCGTCGCGCACTTCAGTAACTTCGGAAAACATGACGGTCGCGCCGCAGCGCACCAGCAGGTCGGACGTAAAGCCAACGGCGGGGTTGGCGGTGACGCCGGAAAACGCATCGCTGCCGCCGCACTGCATTCCCACAACCAGCTCGGATGCCGGGCAGGTCACGCGCTGGCGTTGATTCAGTCGTTGCAGGTGTTTGTCCGCCATGGTGAGAATGTCATCCACCATCGAGCGGAAGCCGACGTGGTGTTCATCCTGCAAGCGCACAATACTGGTGTCATCCAGCGAAATCGCCTGTACGTCCGGCGTGCCTTCCAGCAGGCGCTCCGGTTGTAATTTTTCACATCCCAGGCCCACCACCAGTATTTCACCGCCGAAATTCGGGTTCAGCGTCAGGTTATGAAGGGTACGGATGGGGACAATCGCCGCCGGAGCATTAATTGCGACGCCGCAGCCGTAGAGGTGATTGAGTGCGACGACGCCGTCTACGTTCGGGTAATTGGGCAATAAATCCCGCTCTATGATTTTGACGACATAATCCACCACGCCGGCGACACAGTGTACGCTGGTGCTAATACCCAACAGATTCTTGGTGCCGACGCTGCCGTCGGCGTTACGGTAGCCTTCGAAAGTATAGCCTTCCAACGGCGGAAGAGGAGGCGGAACCCTGGTGGCGAGCGGCAGCGTTTCCAGCGCGGGCGCCTGAGGCAGTTCGACCAGCGATTCGTCAATCCAGCTCCCTTTGGCAATATCGCGCAGCGCATAGCCAATAATTTCGCCGTAGCGAATAATGGCGCCGGATTTGGCAATATCAACCAGGGCCACTTTATGTCCCTGCGGCACATGCTCAATTAATTCCAGGCCATCATTAAAACGGGTTCCGGCACGTAAGCCATTATTATTAACAACAATGGCGACATTATCGGATTCGTGAACCTTAATATAAAGCGGCTGTTCTTGTGCAGCATTAATTTCTGATTTATCTGACATAGTGAAAGCCTTTATTATTTGTTTGTCAGTCGTGCAGTGCGGACACTGGCACATGATTAACTTCATTGCTCATTAAATCAGTATACGTGGGCTTTACGGCGCATACATTATGCAACTGACCTAAGCCGGCTTTTTTTATTCGTTCCTTATAGGGCGAAATAACAATTTCAGGTGAGTTTGATCACATTCCATACCATCGCTGTTTCACTGCCTGAAATAGCAATAATATTTCCCGATGAAAAAAGAGAATAGCGGTGTTTTTCGTGAAACACCTCGCATTGAATAGGGCAAGTGCACCAACATATCAAAAAGGATATTTTTAATGTTGTGCTTTTCTCTAGTGAGCAGCCAGTAGGTAAAAATTATAATGGCCCTGCGAGTTGAAGATGTCAGCTAATTACTCTGAAGCCAGATAGCCTGGCTATTCGCAAAAAATAAAATGGCAATTTTAACCATCCATTGAGTCTTCATTCTGATAACCCTACATCGTTATCTGTTATCCGGAATGAATGAACGAACCGCGATTGAAGCAGGAGTTCATCATGAATACAGTAAGCTCAGCAGCTGGCGCGATACAAAAGAGAACAAACGCCCGCTACTGGATTGTCGTGATGTTGTTTATTGTCACATCATTTAACTATGGCGATCGCGCCACGTTGTCCATCGCTGGCTCCGCAATGTCAAAAGAGATTGGGCTGGATGCCGTAGGGATGGGTTATATCTTCTCTGCTTTTTCCTGGGCCTACGTTATTGGACAGATCCCGGGTGGGTGGCTGCTCGATCGCTTCGGTTCCAAACGAGTTTATTTCTGGAGTATCTTTACTTGGTCGATGTTTACCCTGTTGCAGGGTTTCGTCGATCTCTTCCCTACCACGGCGTCTATCGTCATCGCGTTGTTCTTCCTGCGTTTTATGGTCGGGCTGTGTGAGTCTCCCTCCTTCCCGGGAAATAGCCGGATTGTGGCCGCCTGGTTCCCGGCACAGGAGCGCGGGACGGCGGTCGCTATTTTTAACTCCGCGCAATATTTTGCCACGGTCATCTTCGCACCGATTATGGGCTGGCTGACCCACGCCGTGGGGTGGGCGCATGTGTTCTGGTTCATGGGCGGGCTGGGGCTCATCATCAGCTTTGTCTGGCTGAAAGTGATCCACGATCCCAAAGATCATCCGGGCGTGAATCAGGCCGAGCTGGATTATATTGAAGCCGGCGGCGCGTTGGTCAATATGGATGTCAAAGGGGCGAAAAAAGCCGCCGTAAAAGGGGAGAAATGGCATCAGGTCAAACAGTTGCTCACTTCGCGCATGATGATGGGCATCTATATCGGACAGTATTGTATTAACGCGTTGACCTACTTCTTCATTACCTGGTTCCCTCTGTATTTGGTGCAGGCGCGTGGCATGTCGATTCTCAAAGCCGGGTTTGTGGCTTCCGTCCCGGCGATCTGCGGGTTTATTGGCGGCGTGCTGGGCGGGGTTATTTCCGATTATCTGATGCGGCGCACAAATTCGCTGACGTTCGCCCGTAAAACACCCATCGTGCTGGGGATGCTGCTTTCGATGTCGATGGTGGTCTGTAACTATGTCGAAACCGAGTGGGTGGTTATTGCGGTCATGGCGCTGGCATTCTTCGGTAAAGGCATCGGGGCGCTGGGCTGGGCGGTGATGGCGGATACGGCGCCGAAAGAGATCAGTGGCTTAAGCGGAGGGTTATTTAACACCTTTGGTAATGCATCCGGCATTGTGACGCCGATTGCGATTGGTTACATCATCGGTATGACGGGGTCGTTCAGCGGCGGTCTGGTCTACGTCGGTATTCATGCCGCGGTGGCGATTATCAGCTACCTGTTCATCGTGCAAGACATTAAGCGCATCGAATTAAAACCGTTCGTTAAATAATGCAACAGCGCGATGCCTGTCACCGGTAAATATTGCAGCCTGCGTACATGCGGCACGATATATCACGGGGGAGGCAACTCCATAAAACGCTGTGCTATCACACTGATGGCGCGGCGTTTTGCTATTAATCTTCTACCAATTTTCTACCATTCATTCCCATAAAAACGGGAGCTCGCTATTCCCAATCGCGGGCCGCGACGATGCGTTTGTAAGACGAAAATTTACTTTTACCGGTTTTCGTGAAATACCTCCCATTGGCCTGTGATAATGACATATTTAATCTGTATTTAGCTGGGGAATGCTGTGCTATTGCCCAATGAGTTGTGAAATAAGAAAACTTATACTTTTTCCTGAGGTTGATAAAGCGAGATGGATTATCACACCGCTTTTTCCACCGTTTTATTCCTGTATCGAGGAAGTAAACCTGTTTTTATTCTGGCACCCCTACAAGCACGCTTTATTTCAACGCAGAGTAAAAACAAGGTCGCGCTAATAAAGTAGGAAAACAATATGAAATCATCTACTGGTGCACCATCTGTTTTTTATTTCTCTATAACCGCATTCTTTTCATCAGCCTCAGTGCGAGCCTGCACGATGGCAAACATCGGAACAGTCAGCGTCTTCCACTCAGTCGGTGACGGGAGCGTATCATGAGAAACTTGTCGGCAACGCCTGTGATTACCGATATGCAAGTCATCCCCGTCGCGGGTTATGACAGTATGTTGCTGAACATCGGTGGCGCGCACGGCGCTTATTTTACGCGCAATCTCGTCATCCTGACCGACAGCGCCGGGCATACCGGTGTCGGTGAAGCGCCCGGCGGCGAGGTCATTTATAACACGCTACTTGAGGCGATTCCTCGTGTGAAGGGGGAAGAAATCGCCCGCATGAACCGTCTGGTCCATGACATCCATGTCGGCAACCAGTCTTCTGATTTTGACTCCTTCGGCAAAGGGGCCTGGACGTTTGAACTCCGGGTTAACGCCGTCGCCGCGCTGGAAGCGGCGCTGCTCGACCTGATGGGGCAGTTCATGGGCGTGCCGGTTGCCGAACTGCTGGGGCCGGGTAAACAGCGTGACGAAGTGACGGTACTGGGTTACCTGTTCTACATCGGCGACCGTACCAGGACGGATCTGCCTTATCTGCCGGGTGAAAAAGGTCAACACGAGTGGTATCACCTGCGTCACCAGCAGGCGATGGACAGCGAGGCGATTGTGCGTCTGGCTGAAGCCACGACGGACCGCTACGGTTTTAAAGATTTCAAACTCAAAGGTGGCGTACTGCCGGGTGAACAGGAGATCGATACCGTGAAGGCGCTGAAGAAACGCTTCCCGGATGCCCGCATTACGGTCGATCCCAATGGCGCCTGGCTGCTGGATGAAGCCATCGATTTGTGCAAAGACATGAAGGGCATTCTGACCTATGCGGAAGATCCTTGCGGTGCCGAACAAGGGTTCTCAGGTCGTGAAGTGATGGCGGAGTTCCGCCGCGCCACCGGGCTGCCGGTCGCGACCAATATGATCGCCACTAACTGGCGTGAAATGAACCATGCCGTAATGTTGCAGGCGGTCGATATCCCGCTGGCCGACCCGCATTTCTGGACGATGCACGGCGCAGTGCGCGTTGCCCAGATGTGTGATGAGTGGGGGCTGACGTGGGGTTGTCATTCAAATAACCACTTTGATGTTTCTCTGGCGATGTTTACGCACGTGGGCGCGGCGGCGCCGGGTAACCCGACGGCGATTGATACGCACTGGATCTGGCAGGAAGGTCAGCATCTGACTAAAGAACCGCTGCAAATCGTCAACGGCAAAATCAAAGTGCCGGAGCGGCCAGGTCTGGGGATTGAGTTGGATATGGAACAGGTCATGAAAGCCCATGAGCTGCATAAGACATTACCGAGCGGCGCACGTAATGATGCCGCCGCCATGCAGTACCTGATCCCCGGCTGGACATTTGATCGCAAGCGCCCGGTTTTTGGCCGCTAACCCGACATAAACAATTTGTTCCGACATAAACAATTAGAGAGACAGGACAAGAAAATGACATTGCAACGTTCAACGCCGGTGATTACCCATATGCAGGTGATCCCGGTTGCAGGTCACGACAGTATGCTGCTCAACCTGAGCGGCGCACATGCGCCCTATTTCACTCGCAACATCGTGATTCTGAAAGATAACGCCGGTAACACTGGCGTGGGTGAGGTGCCCGGCGGCGAGAAAATTTGCCAGACGCTGGAAGAGGCCTCGGCGTTGGTCATCGGTAAAACGCTGGGCGAGTACAAAAACGTCATGACGGCCGTGCGTGCACAGTTCGCCGAGCGTGACGCTGGCGGCCGCGGTTTACAGACCTTCGATTTGCGTACCACCATTCATGTCGTGACGGCGATTGAAGCCGCGATGCTCGACCTGCTGGGGCAGTTCCTCAATGTCAGCGTGGCTTCGCTGTTGGGAGACGGCCAGCAGCGTGATGCGGTGGAGATGCTGGGTTACCTGTTCTACATCGGCGATCGCAATAAAACCGATCTGCCTTACCAGAGCCAGAGTAACGAGAAATGCGACTGGTATCGCCTGCGTCATGAAGAGGCCCTGACCCCGGAAGCCATCGTGCGTCTGGCGGAAGCGGCGTATGAGAAATACGGTTTCAATGACTTCAAACTGAAGGGCGGCGTTCTGGCCGGTAGCGAAGAGGCGGAAGCGGTAACGGCGCTGGCGAAGCGCTTCCCGCAGGCGCGTATCACGCTGGATCCAAACGGAGCCTGGTCGCTGGATGAGGCAATACGCTTGGGTAAACAGTTGCGCGGCGTGTTGGCCTACGCGGAAGACCCCTGCGGCGCGGAGCAAGGTTTCTCTGGTCGTGAGGTGATGGCGGAGTTCCGTCGTGCGACGGGGCTGCCTACGGCGACCAACATGATCGCCACCGACTGGCGACAGATGGGTCACACCTTTTCTCTGCAATCGGTCGATATCCCGCTGGCCGACCCGCATTTCTGGACGATGCAAGGCTCCGTCCGTGTCGCACAGATGTGCCACGAGTGGGGCTTGACCTGGGGTTCTCACTCCAATAACCACTTTGATATCTCACTGGCCATGTTTACTCAGGTCGCGGCGGCGGCGCCGGGCAAGATCACGGCGATCGATACGCACTGGATCTGGCAGGAAGGCAACCAACGTCTGACAAAAGAACCGTTGCAGATTGTCGGCGGTATGGTGGCGGTGCCGAAAAAACCGGGGCTCGGTATCGAACTGGACATGGATCAGGTAATGAAAGCGAATGAACTGTATAAAAACATGGGATTAGGCGCGCGTAACGATGCGGTAGGCATGCAGTACCTTATTCCTGAGTGGACGTTTGATAACAAGCGTCCGTGTCTGGTGCGCTAACGTGCTGATTTTCCGCTTTTAGGGTGCGGCCTCGATGGACGACGCCGCGCCGGAATGACCGAGGATAAAAAATGAAGACTCCGCTGTTACCTAACCGTTTTCGCCAAGATTTGCAGCAGGGGAAGACGTTGATTGGTTGTTGGTGTGCGCTGGGCAACCCGATTTCAACTGAAGTACTTGGACTGGCAGGATTCGACTGGCTGGTGCTGGACGGCGAGCATGCGCCTAACGATATCCTGACGTTCATTCCCCAACTGATGGCGCTGAAAGGCAGCGACAGTGCGCCCGTCGTGCGCCCGCCGTGCAATGAACCGATCATTATCAAGCGGTTGCTGGATATTGGGTTCAATAACTTCCTGATCCCCTTTGTGGAAACGGCGGAAGAGGCCGCGCGCGCCGTGGCCTCTACCCGCTATCCGCCGGCAGGGATCCGCGGCGTCTCCGTGGCGCATCGCAGCAACGGTTATGGCACCGAGCCGGACTATTTCGCCAGAATTAATGACTGCATTACCGTGGTGGTGCAAATCGAAAGCCAGGAAGGGCTTGATAATCTGGATGCCATTATCGCGGTTGACGGGGTTGATGGCGTATTCGTCGGCCCGAGCGATCTGTCCGCGGCGCTGGGGTATCTCGGCCAGCCGAATCATCCCGAAGTGCAGAATGCCATCCGCCACATCTTCGACCGTGCGGCGGCGCACAACAAACCCTGCGGTATTTTGGCGCCGGTTGAAGCCGATGCGCGTCGCTATTTGTCGTGGGGCGCGACCTTTGTCGCCGTCGGCAGCGATCTGGGCGTGTTCCGTAGCGCCACGCAGGCGCTGAGCGACAAATACAAGAAGTGAACAGCGGTTCCGCTGCGAATCGAATCCGCTCTGCGGCGGGTTTATCGTGAATTGAAGTGATATCTACATCAGACAATGAGGTTAGGGCAATGAAAATTGGTTTTATTGGACTGGGCATTATGGGAAAACCGATGAGTAAAAATCTGCTGAAGGCAGGTTACTCATTAGTCGTGATGGACAGAAATCCGGAAACGGTCGCAGATGTGGTTGCTGCGGGCGCAACGGCGGCTGAAACGCCGAAACAGGTTGCCGAACAGAGCGATGTCATCATCACCATGCTGCCGAATTCCCCGCATGTTAAAGAGGTGGTGCTGGGAGAGAACGGCGTCATTGACGGCGCGCGTGCCGGCAGCATTGTCGTGGATATGAGCTCAATCGCGCCGCTTGCCAGCCGTGAAATCGCCGCCGCTCTGGCGGAAAAAGAGATTGCGATGCTGGATGCGCCGGTCAGCGGTGGTGAACCTAAGGCGATTGACGGCACGCTGTCGGTGATGGTCGGCGGTGACAAAGCGCAGTTTGAGCGCTGTTTTGAGATCCTGAAATCGATGGCGGGTTCCGTGGTACATACCGGCGATATTGGTGCCGGCAACGTGACCAAACTGGCGAATCAGGTCATTGTGGCGCTGAACATCGCGGCGATGTCGGAAGCGCTGGTGCTGGCGACGAAAGCGGGGGTTAACCCTGAGCTGGTCTATCAGGCGATCCGCGGCGGACTGGCGGGCAGTACCGTGCTGGATGCCAAGGCGCCGATGGTACTGGATCGCAATTTTAAACCGGGTTTCCGCATCGATCTGCATATTAAAGATCTGGCGAACGCGCTGGATACCTCACACGGCGTGGGGGCGCAGTTGCCGTTGACGGCGGCCGTGATGGAGATGATGCAGGCGCTGAAAGCGGACGATCTGGGATCGGCCGACCACAGTGCGCTGGCTTGTTACTACGAGAAACTGGCTAAAGTTGAAGTATCAAGATAACCAATGGCCGTGAGTCGGCTGGCGCAGGAGGCCAGCCGACCAGCGGATAACCATTCTGATCCACTCAATAGATTTCAGGATCTGCGATTTGCGTTGCAGGACAGTTTGTTCTCGGTTTGAACAACGGACACGCAGCCTGAAATATAACGGGTATTAGCGCCGTTTCATGAGCGCGCGGATTATTGATGCAATCGGAACGTTGATGAAATCGGACCGTTTATGAAAATAGTGATCGCACCGGATTCTTATAAAGAAAGCCTGTCTGCACAAGAGGTTGCCACGCAGATTGAAAAGGGGTTTCGTGAAATCTTTCCCGATGCCTGCTATGTCAAATTACCCGTTGCAGATGGTGGGGAAGGCACCGTTGAAGCGATGGTTGCAGCGACCAACGGCAGGATTGTCAATGTTAAAGTCACTGGCCCGTTAGGCGATAAGATCGACGCGTTTTTTGGTCTGTCTGGCGACGAGAAAACGGCCTTCATCGAGATGGCGGCGGCGAGCGGGTTAGAGCGGGTGCCTTCGCAACAGCGCAATCCGTTAAAAACCACCAGCTATGGCACGGGCGAGCTGATTCGCTGCGCGTTGGATCACGGCGTCAGACACTGCATCATCGGTATTGGCGGCAGCGCAACCAATGATGGCGGGTCAGGGATGGTGCAGGCGCTGGGCGCGAAGCTGCTGGATGATAAGGGCGAGCAGATCGGTTTTGGCGGTGGCGAGCTCGACAAGCTGGTGAGCATTGATATCCGTGAACTGGATGAGCGAATTAAAGGTTGCCGCTTTGAAGTGGCCTGTGATGTAACCAATCCGTTAACCGGGAAGCAGGGCGCATCGGCGATATTTGGCCCTCAGAAAGGGGCCACGCCGGCCATGATCGAACAGCTGGATAGCGCGCTGAAGCATTATGCGGCGATCATTCTCCACGATCTGGATATCGCGGTGGAGCAGGTTCCCGGCGCTGGCGCCGCCGGCGGGATGGGGGCGGCGCTTCAGGCGTTTTGCGGTGCCGAACTGCGTCAGGGCATTGAGATTGTGACAGAGGCGCTGGGGCTGGATGAACTGGTACGGGATGCCACGCTGGTGATCACCGGGGAAGGGCGTATCGACAGCCAGACGGTTCACGGCAAGGTTCCGATTGGCGTGGCGCGGGTCGCCAAACAGTATAATAAACCCGTGATTGGCATTGCAGGCAGCCTGACGGCAGATGTCGGCGTCGTCCATGAACATGGTCTGGACGCTGTATTCAGCGTGCTTTACAACATCTGTTCTTTAGAAGAAGCGCTGGATAACGCGGCGGAAAACGTGCGGATGGCGGCGCGGAATATCGCCGCCACGATCCGTCTGGCGCAGTCCGTCTCGCGCTGAGCGCCATCGTGATTTGGTAGGGACTAGATTCAATGTCGACCTTACTAAATAATGTCGGCTTTACTAAATATTGTATGCAGACGTAGACGCGGAGACGGTTTCGTGCGCCACAATACTGATATTTCATGCTACTTCGCAGCACGCGCCCGACACGGGGAGGCTCAAACGCCGCTCGCCCCGTTACCCCTGGGCTTTCGGCGTAAATTATGCCGCTAACGCGGTACCCTCGTCGGTATCTGGCTTAACGGAGCGATTGCGACACGATTACTCGCCCCATAAATGGGGCTCGCCCTTCGGGCCAGCACGTGGCGCAAGTTTTCGTCGCGTCCTGCGGCTCATCCTAAGCCAGCTACCTCCTCAGCGCCCGATAACGGCAAAACCCACGATGTTCTCCTGTGCTTGTGACGAAGAGACAGAGCTATGCCGGGAATATTGATTACGGGTGTAGCGGTTTGATATGCGGCTGGGCGGCTTTGTTGACGTTTTCAATCTCATCAAGCAGTTCCAGCCATTCAGGTTCCAGCTCGCTGGCGTGAATACCTTTAGACAACTGTTGCTCCAGATAGCGGCAAATACGTTTCAGGCGCGGAACGCCGCTGTAGCTGCAACTGCCATGCAGTTTATGGATCAGTTCGATAATGTTTTCATCCGTCTGACCATTCAGCTCGTTTTCTACCTTCTGACGCACCTCCGGCAGGAAATCCAGCAGCATTTGCAACAGGTCACGCGCCAGTTCGGGTTTATTGGCCGCCTGCTGTTGCGCCAATGCCCAGTCAAGCGACAACTGGCTGTCGTCATGCTCGCTCAGTAGGCCGGAGATATCGCCTTGTTCCCGCGTTGGCGGATCCTGACGCGCATGGCGCGTCAGCACGCTTTTTAGCATCTGCTCGTCTATCGGTTTAGCCAGATAGTCATCCATTCCAGAGCGCAGCAGGTGTTCGCGCTCATCAGCCATGGTTTGTGCCGTCACGGCGATGATCGGCGTGGTGACATGGTGGGGGATCTGACGGATCAGTTCGCAGGCGCGTATGCCGTCCATTCCCGGCATCTGAATATCCATGAGGATGATATCGATGTGGTGTTTTTTGGCCTGTGAAATGGCATCCGGCCCGTTCTCACAGAGGATAATGGTGTCGACCTGCTCTTCCAGCAGCGTACCAATCAGTTTCAGGTTCGCGGGATTGTCATCAACCGCCATCACGCTAAGCGGCAATCGGACCGGATGGGGAGCGGCACTTTGGTTCGATGCCGCGTTATCCGTCAGCGGCGCGTGGGGAAATAGCGTGCTGTCCTGTAATAATGGCAGCAGGCGTTGCGCGGCGATCGGTTTACTCAGACAGGCATGCACGCCGAAGGTTTTCAACTGTTCGGCATCCATTTGCGCCAGACTCGGCAGCGCCATCATCACGTAGGGCGCGCGGCGGCAGACATCACGCAGTCTGGGCATGTAATCGAGCAGCGTATTGCGATATTGCACGGGAATGCCGAGCAGCAGAATATCAAACTCCTCTTCCGGCAGTTGCTCCAGCGTCGGGCTGTGGCTCACTATCAGCGGCGTCTGGCTCAGGATATCCAGCGTGGCCTGTGCGGCGATAGGATGGTATTCCACGTAGGCCAGACGTTTGCCTTGCAGCATCGTGTAGACGGGCTCGGTGGGAACCGCGTGCGGGTTGAGCGCCAGCGTAATGTGGAACCAGAACGTCGACCCTTTGTTGAGCTGGCTTTGGAAACTGATATGGCCGCCCATTTCTTTGACTAAACGCTGGGTGATGACCAGTCCGAGTCCCGTACCGCCATGACGCCGTGAAATACTGGTGTCGGCCTGACGAAAAGCCTGAAACAGCTGCGATTGCTGCAATTCGGCGATGCCGATACCGGTATCGCGGATCTGCACTTCCAACTGCACCTGGTTTTGCTCCTGCCGACGCTTCTCGACCCGAATATCAATATTGCCCTGCTCGGTAAATTTAATCGCGTTACCCAGCAGGTTGGTGATGATTTGCTGTATGCGCAGGGGATCGCCGACGAACTGTTGGGGAACGTCATTCTGAATGCTGAGCGTCAGTTCCAACCCTTTTTCATGGGCAGTATGCGCCAGTAACATCACGACTTCATCCAGCGTGTTATGCAATGAGAAGGGGATATCTTCCAGCACCAGTTTTCCGGCTTCCAGTTTGGAGAAATCCAGTACGTCGTTAATAATGTTCAGCAGGTTATTGGCGGAACGTTCGATGGTGAGCAGATAGTCGGTTTGCGTCGGGTTCAGCGGTGTTTTCAACGTCTGGCGGGTGAAACCGATCACGCCATTCAGCGGTGTTCTCAATTCGTGAGACATATTGGCCAGAAATTCCGACTTGATGCGCGCGGCTTCCTGCGCCCGTTTTTTGGCCAGATCCAGCTCAACGTTTTGGATCTCCATCTGCTCCAGCGTTTCCCGCAGATCGTAGGTCGCCTGATCGATGTTTTGCTGCATCTCTTCATGATAGGCGGTCAGCGACATCGCCATGGAGTTAATGCCGTTTTTCAACATATCCAACTCGCCGAGCATGTCGCCTTCCACCCGGCTATCCAACTGGCCACGGCGTATACGATCGACCGTGTCCACCATATTACGGATGGGGGCGGTGACGTCTCGCATCAGGCGATAAGCGAAGAAGACCGCCGCGCCCAGAGACAACAGCAGCAAGATCGCGGCGATGAAGATTTCCTGATACTGCTGAAGCCGAATGGTGCTGGTGTCCAGCTCTATCACCAGATAACCCATGGGGGTGGTCTGGCCGGACTGCGCGGGCGCCGTTTCGCGGGGCGCGAACTCTCTGTCAATGGCGATCGGCATATGAAGAATCAGAGCGTCATCGGTGTAATGCAGGTGCATCTTATTGCCAGAGAAGTCATCGTTGTTGAGCAACTGTAATGGAACGTTATTGCGTACATTGGTCGTGGCCAGTAGCTGGTTATGCGCATCGAACACGCTGATGGTGCGAATAATCGCGGAGTGTTGGCGATGAAGCGTATTGATCAACGGCGGGATCGCCTCCGTCTGACGATGGGTAATGGCGTAAGCGGTGATCGTCGCCAGCGGTTCAATGATGCTGGTGCCGGAGTTAGCCAACTGCGACTGCAACTGGTTGTAACGGTGGATAACGAAAAATGTACTGAGCAACAGCCCGATCATGAGCGTCGGAGCCAAAATCAGTATCAACATCCGTGCACGAAGACTGTATTTGGTCATGAGGTTCCAATGTGGGAGAATTAAAGGATATCGGGCACCCTTACATGTATCGGGTATAACCGTTCAACTCAAGAGATAAATCGATAGTACATTATGGCGCAATTCTACTCTCCCAACCGGCGTGTGACGACCCGGAAAGCGGTTCCCGCTAAAACGCTCACGGTAACGGCAACGTCACTTGACCCGTTTGGTCAGGGCGTCGCTCGTCATGAAGGAAAGGCGGTGTTCGTCACGGGGCTGTTGCCGGGAGAACAGGCTGAGATTCAACTGACGGAAGAAAAACGTCAGTTCGCGCACGCCAAACTGAAACGCATCCTGACGCGAAGCCTACAGCGTGTTGAACCGCGATGCCCCCACTTTACCCGCTGCGGCGGCTGCCAACAGCAGCACGCGGATATTGCGCTACAGCAGGCGAGTAAAATGGCGGCGTTGGCGCGCATGATGGTTCGGGAAACGGGGGACGAACCCCCTGCCGTGTCGCTGATCGCCGGCACACCCTATGCCTACCGGAGACGCGCGCGGCTTGCGTTATACTTTCAGGCGAAAGCGCGGCGTTTGTTGATGGGATATCGGCAGTCGGCCTCGCACGATCTTGTGGATATTGATGCGTGCCCGGTGCTGCGCCCTGAACTTGAAGCGTTGTTGCGCCCGCTGCGCGCGTGCCTGAACCAGCTCAGTGCGGTGGCGCGGTTGGGGCATGTCGAGTTGGTACAGGCGGATAATGGCCCGTTGCTGGTGCTGAGGCATCTCGATCCGCTACAGCATGCCGATGAGCAGCGGCTGCGTGATTTTGCTCGTCAGCATGGGGTTGCGGTCTATCTGGCGTCGGATGCCGACACCTTGCGCTGTCTGCATGGCGAGGCGCCGGTGTATCACGTTGCCGGGCTGACGCTGGCATTCAGCCCGCGTGATTTTATTCAGGTGAATGATGCGGTGAACCAGCAGATGGTCGCACAGGCGCTGGCATGGCTGGATGTGCAACCACAGGATCGGGTATTAGATCTGTTCTGCGGCATGGGGAATTTTACGCTGCCGCTGGCGCAGCGCGCCGCCAGTGTTGTCGGTGTTGAAGGTGTGCCCGCGCTGGTGGAAAAAGGGCGCGAGAATGCCCGGCGCAATGCGCTGGGCAATGTCACATTTTCTCACCAAAATCTTGAAGATGATGTTATGCAACAGCCGTGGGCGGCCCAGAGTTTTGATAAGATATTACTCGATCCGTCACGCGCGGGCGCGGCAGGATTGATGGAGCGAATCGCCAGTCTGGCGCCGGAACGGGTGGTGTACGTTTCCTGTAACCCCACGACGCTGGCGCGCGATAGCAACGTTTTACTGACGGCAGGTTTCAGGCTGGCAAACGTCGCGATGTTGGATATGTTTCCACATACCGGGCACCTTGAATCGATGGCGCTGTTTTTGCGTGATTCCAGCACGCGTAAGACGCGATAAGCCGCAGGCGCATGTTGTTGTCGTTCGCAAGGTGAAGGGTAACGTAGGGAGAGATTATGGTTGCGGTAAGAAGTGCACATTTGAATACGGCAGGCGAGTTCGTGCCTGATGCGTGGATTGCTTCACTCGGCATTGCCAGCCAGCAATCGTGTGAGCGTTTAGCCGAAACCTGGCGTTACTGTGAGAAGCAAACGCAAAATCAACCTGATGCATCGCTGCTGCTGTGGCGCGGCATCGAAATGGTGGAAATCCTGTCCACGCTCAGTATGGACAACGACAGCATGCGCGCGGCGCTGCTCTTCCCGCTGGCGGATGCCAACGTCGTCGATGAGGCGACGCTGGAGGAGGCGTTTGGCAAAAACATCGTGGATTTGGTGCATGGCGTGCGCGATATGGATGCCATTCGCCAGCTCAAAGCAACGCAGCACGATTCAGGCGCCTCTGAACAGGTTGATAACATCCGCCGTATGCTACTGGCGATGGTGGAAGATTTCCGCTGCGTGGTGATCAAGCTTGCCGAGCGGATCGCGCATCTGCGTGAAGTGAAGGATGCTCCGGAAGAAGAGCGGGTGCTGGCGGCCAAGGAGTGTACCAATATCTACGCGCCGCTGGCTAACCGGCTGGGCATCGGACAGTTGAAATGGGAGCTGGAGGATTTCTGCTTCCGCTATCTGCACCCTGAGGAATATAAAAAAATCGCCAAACTGCTGCACGAGCGCCGTATCGATCGCGCGCAGTATATTGACGATTTTGTCAAAACGCTGCGCGACGCCATGAAAAAAGAGGGCGTGCAGGCGGAAATTTACGGCCGTCCCAAACATATTTACAGCATCTGGCGCAAGATGCAGAAGAAAGCGCTGTCGTTTGATGAACTCTTTGATGTGCGCGCGGTGCGGATTGTTGTTGAACGCTTGCAGGACTGCTATGGCGCGCTGGGTATCGTGCACACGCACTATCGCCATCTGCCAGACGAGTTTGACGATTATGTCGCGAACCCAAAACCGAATGGCTATCAGTCTATTCACACCGTGGTGTTGGGGCCGGGCGGGAAGACGCTTGAAATTCAGATCCGCACGCGGCAGATGCATGAAGATGCCGAACTGGGCGTCGCGGCGCACTGGAAATACAAAGAAGGCACCGTGGCGGGAGGCCGTTCTGGTTATGAGGGGAGAATCGCCTGGCTGCGTAAACTTCTTGCCTGGCAGGAAGAGGTGGCGGATTCGAATGACATGCTTGATGAAGTTCGCAGTCAGGTCTTCGACGATCGCGTCTATGTCTTTACGCCGAAAGGCGACGTGGTGGATCTTCCCGCGGGATCGACGCCGCTGGATTTTGCCTATCACATCCACAGCGACATCGGGCACCGTTGCATCGGGGCGAAAGTCGGCGGGCGCATTGTGCCGTTTACCTACCAACTGCAAATGGGCGATCAGATTGAAATCATCACCCAGAAGCAGCCGAATCCAAGCCGCGACTGGTTGAATCCTAATCTGGGGTACATCACGACCAGCCGCGGGCGTTCCAAGATCCAGAACTGGTTCCGCAAGCAAGATCGCGACAAGAATATTCTGGCGGGACGGCAGATTCTGGATGATGAACTGTCGCATCTTGGCATCAGCCTGAAAGCCGCAGAGAAATTGCTGTTACCGCGCTACAACGTGAACTCGCTGGATGAGCTGCTGGCTTCGATCGGCGGCGGCGATATTCGCTTAAATCAGATGGTGAATTTCCTGCAATCGCAGTTGAATCAACCGAGCGCGGAAGAGCAGGATCGGGAAGCGCTGCGTCAGTTGACGCAGAAATCCATGCAGCCGCCGGCGCGCAGCAATAACAGTAAAGACAACGGGCGCATCGTGGTTGAAGGCGTTGGTAATCTGATGCATCACATCGCCCGCTGCTGCCAGCCGATTCCGGGAGATGACATCACCGGGTTTATCACCCGTGGACGGGGCATTTCGATTCACCGCGCTGACTGTGAACAGCTGGACGAGCTGCGCGCCAGTGCGCCGGAGCGGATTGTGGATGCCGTGTGGGGCGAAAGCTACTCCAGCGGCTATTCACTGGTGGTAAGAGTGATTGCCAACGATCGCAGCGGCCTGCTGCGTGATATCACCACGATTCTGGCGAATGAAAAGGTCAATGTACTGGGCGTCGCCAGCCGTAGCGACACCAAACAGCAGCTGGCGACGATTGATATGGATATCGAGATTTATAACTTGCAAGTGTTGAGCCGCATTCTGGCGAAGCTCAACCAACTGCCGGATGTGATTGATGCGCGGCGCCAGCAGGGGGCGTAAATGATGGTTTTGTGTTTTGCCTCAAGCGTAAAAATTACGCTGAGGAAACACAGCCATCTAGGATGAGTGGCATGGATGCTACGAAAGTCGCTGCCGCGTAGGGAACGCGTCAGCGACGGTCCTCCAGATGGCTGTATTTCCGAAGGCACCGCGAAGCGGCGTAATTCCCGCGTAAAAGACTGGGGTCACGGGGCGGCGTCGATTGGACGCCCCGTGTCGGGCGCGACGCAGTTGCGGAAATGATCGTTGGAATATATCGCGCACGAAACCTCTCCAGCTTGTCTGCAATCTTCGTAAAAATAATTTTTGATTTTCAGGAATATTATGACTGTATCTTTGACGAACGTATCCGCCGTCGAGCGCCTGCTCGCCATCATGAAAACCCTGCGCGATCCCGAAAATGGCTGCCCGTGGGACAAGAAGCAGACCTTTGACACCATTGCGCCCTACACGCTGGAAGAGACTTACGAAGTGTTGGATGCCATCAGCCGTCAGGATTTTGACGATTTGCGCGGTGAGTTGGGGGATTTACTGTTTCAGGTCGTGTTTTATGCGCAAATGGCGCAGGAGAAAGGGCTGTTCGATTTCTCTGACGTATGTAACGCCATCAGCGACAAACTGGAACGCCGCCATCCGCATATTTTCGGGGAACTGACGCTGACGGACAGCGACGCCGTACTGGCAAACTGGGAGCAAACCAAGGCGCAGGAGCGTGCAAAAAAAGATCGTCACTCGCCGCTGGACGATATTCCGGAAGCGCTGCCGGCGCTCATGAAAGCGCAAAAAATTCAGCAGCGTTGTGCATCAGTTGGCTTCGATTGGGACTCGCTGGGGCCGGTGCTCGATAAAGTGTATGAAGAGATCGATGAAGTGATGTTCGAGGCGCGTCAAGCCGTTGTCGATGAAGAAAAACTGGGTGAAGAGATTGGTGATTTATTCTTCGCCACCGTCAATCTTTCCCGTCATCTGGGACACAAGGCTGAAAATGCATTACAGGCGGCAAACCGTAAATTCACGCGTCGATTTCGCGAGGTAGAACAAATCATTATCGCATCGGGTAAAACGCTGGAACAGGCAACGCTGGAAGAAATGGACGCGGCGTGGAATCAGGTGAAAAAACGAGAAATTAGCGGTTAGAAGGTATTAAGTAAGGAAAGGGGTGTTTGTCTATTTTTTGATATTTAACCATTTGTTTTTAAATGCGATTGATTATCGTATTTGTTGTGGTTTTGTCTCATCCTCACGCGTGCTGAAATCGCCACATTGTGTAAAACGAACATTTGTGGCGCTCATCAGGTTCAGGTATACTACTTTCCCGTCTTGGTACTTCCATCGTCTTTAAACCTAAACTCTCAGGTTCAGCATGACAACTAATTATATTTTTGTGACCGGCGGGGTCGTTTCCTCTCTGGGTAAAGGCATTGCCGCAGCCTCTCTGGCGGCTATTCTTGAAGCCCGTGGCCTCAACGTTACCATCATGAAACTGGACCCGTATATCAACGTGGATCCGGGCACGATGAGCCCGACGCAGCACGGTGAAGTATTCGTCACTGAAGACGGCGCCGAAACCGATCTGGATTTGGGCCACTATGAGCGTTTCATCCGCACTAAAATGTCACGCCGCAACAACTTTACCACTGGCCGTATCTATTCCGATGTGCTGCGCAAAGAGCGCCGCGGTGACTATCTTGGCGCGACGATTCAGGTTATCCCGCATATCACCAACGCGATTAAAGAGCGCATTATCGAAGGTGGTGAAGGTCACGATGTGGTGCTGGTGGAAATCGGCGGTACGGTGGGGGATATCGAATCTTTGCCGTTCCTTGAAGCGATTCGGCAGATGGCGGTGGAAGTTGGTCGTGAACACACGCTATTTATGCACCTGACGCTGGTGCCTTATCTGGCGGCGGCGGGTGAAGTGAAAACCAAGCCGACGCAACACTCTGTTAAAGAACTCCTTTCCATTGGTATTCAGCCGGATGTGCTGATTTGCCGTTCTGACCGCACGGTCCCTGCAAATGAGCGTGCAAAGATTGCTTTATTCTGTAATGTGCCGGAAAAAGCAGTAATATCCCTTAAAGACATTGATTCTATTTATAAAATCCCGTCGCTCTTGAAATCGCAGGGGCTGGATGATTATATTTGTAAACGATTCAGCTTAACCTGCCCGGAAGCAAACCTGTCAGAATGGGAACAGGTGGTGTATGAAGAAGCCAATCCGGGAGGGGAAGTCACCATCGGTATGGTGGGGAAATACGTAGCGCTGCCGGATGCCTACAAATCCGTGATTGAAGCGCTGAAACACGGCGGTTTGAAGAATCGCCTGACGGTGAATATCCGGCTTATCGACTCGCAGGATGTCGAAACCCGCGGCGTCGAGGTACTGAAAGATTTAGACGCCATCCTGATCCCAGGCGGTTTTGGTTACCGTGGCGTTGAAGGGAAAATCATGGCGGCGCGTTATGCCCGTGAGAACCATATCCCTTATCTGGGTATCTGTCTGGGGATGCAGGTCGCATTAATGGAATTTGCCCGCCACGTTGTCGGCATGGAAGGGGCGAACTCAACGGAGTTTGCGCCAGACTGTAAGTACCCGGTGGTTGCGCTGATCACGGAGTGGCGTGATGAGAACGGCAATGTCGAAGTGCGTGATGAAGCAAGCGACCTCGGCGGCACCATGCGCGTCGGCGGGCAGCAATGCCATCTGACCGAAGGCAGTCTGGTGCGTCAGATGTACGGTGAGCAGACGATTATTGAGCGTCATCGTCACCGCTATGAAGTGAACAACATGCTGTTGAAGCAAATTGAAGCGGCGGGATTACGGGTTGCTGGTCTTTCCGCCGATCGCAAGCTGGTGGAGATTATCGAATTACCCGATCATCCCTGGTTCGTTGCCTGTCAGTTCCACCCGGAATTTACGTCAACGCCGCGAGATGGACACCCACTGTTTGCCGGCTTTGTGAAAGCCGCTGGCGCGTACCAGAAGCGGCAGATGAAGTAAGAGTTATATCAGCAGCGCGCGATCACTATCGCGCGTTGTTCGTCTAGGGTTTTAGTTATATCTAAAGTTTTAGTTTAACTTGTACTGAGGAAAATCTAATGTCCAAAATTGTTAAAGTCATTGGTCGTGAAATCATCGACTCACGCGGAAACCCAACCGTTGAAGCGGAAGTTCATCTGGAAGGTGGTTTTGTCGGTCTGGCTGCTGCGCCGTCAGGGGCCTCTACTGGCTCTCGCGAAGCGCTGGAACTGCGTGACGGTGACAAATCCCGTTTTCTGGGCAAAGGCGTGACCAAAGCGGTAGATGCGGTTAACGGCCCGATTGCTCAGGCTGTTCTGGGCAAAGATGCGAAAGATCAGGCGAACATCGACAAAATCATGATCGAACTGGATGGCACTGAAAACAAATCCAAGTTCGGCGCTAACGCCATTCTGGCGGTTTCTCTGGCGGCGGCTAAAGCGGCCGCGGCGTCCAAAGGCCTGCCGCTGTATGCCCACATTGCTGAACTGAACGGCACCCCGGGCAAATATTCCATGCCGTTGCCGATGATGAACATCATCAACGGTGGTGAGCACGCGGATAACAACGTTGATATTCAAGAGTTCATGATCCAGCCGGTGGGCGCGAAAACCGTTAAAGAAGCCATCCGTATGGGTTCCGAAGTGTTCCACAATCTGGCTAAGGTGCTGAAGTCTAAAGGCATGAATACCGCTGTGGGCGACGAAGGCGGCTATGCGCCTAACCTGGGCTCCAACGCCGAAGCGCTGGCGGTAATCGCCGAAGCGGTAAAAGCAGCGGGCTACGAGCTGGGCAAAGACATCACGCTGGCGATGGACTGTGCGGCATCAGAATTCTACAAAGATGGCAAATACGTTCTGGCGGGTGAAGGTAACAAAGCGTTCACCTCAGAAGAATTCACCCACTTCCTGGAAGATCTGACCAAACAGTATCCGATCGTATCCATCGAAGACGGTCTGGATGAATCCGACTGGGATGGCTTCGCTTACCAGACTAAAGTTCTGGGCGATAAGATCCAACTGGTTGGCGACGACCTGTTCGTTACCAACACCAAGATCCTGAAAGAAGGTATCGAGAAAGGCATCGCTAACTCCATCCTGATCAAATTCAACCAGATCGGTTCCCTGACCGAAACGCTGGCTGCTATCAAGATGGCGAAAGACGCAGGTTACACGGCGGTCATTTCTCACCGTTCCGGTGAAACGGAAGACGCTACCATTGCCGATCTGGCTGTCGGTACTGCCGCGGGCCAGATTAAGACCGGTTCTATGAGCCGTTCTGACCGCGTGGCTAAGTACAACCAGCTGATTCGTATTGAAGAAGCGCTGGGTGACGCAGCACCGTTTAACGGTCTGAAAGAAGTTAAAGGTCAGTAATCGCCTGCCGGTGTAATCAGGTCGCGGAGAACGCGCCTGATTCATACCTGACGTGATTCACCACCAAAATCCAGAAGCGTGAAAACGTTTCTGGATTTTTTTCGTCATGCTGCGGGCCGTTGCTGCGCCACGCTGCCATCGCCGCGGTTGATTATGCCAACTGCCGGAGAATCGCCTTGGCGACCTCTTCCGAACTGGCCGGGTTCTGTCCGGTGATCAGCTTGCCGTCTTCCACAAGGTACGGAGCCCAGTCCGGGCCTTTTTCGTACCGCGCGCCCAGTTTCTTGAATTCATCTTCGATCAGGAAAGGCACCACGTCCGTTAACTGAACCGCCTCTTCCTCGCCATTGGTGAAACCCGTCACTTTACGTCCTTTAATCAAGGCGTCGCCGTTTGCTGCTTTGACATGAATCAGTACGCCCGGCGCGTGGCAGACAAAGCCGGTCGGCTTGTTGGCGCGCACAAAGCTTTCGATGAGCGCGATTGAGATCGGCGACTCCGCCAGATCCCAAAGCGGGCCGTGGCCACCGGGATAGAAGACGGCGTCGAAATCCTGTTCATGGACGCTATCGAGTTTTACCGTATTGGCCAGTGCCTGCTGCGCGGCAGAGTCGGCTTTAAAACGGTGCGTCAGCGCAGTCTGGAAATCGGCCAGATCGCTTTTGGGGTCGAGGGGCGGCTGGCCGCCAGCAGGGGAAGCGAGAACGATCTCGGCGCCCGCGTCTTTAAAGATGTAATAAGGGGCGGCAAATTCTTCCAGCCAGAAGCCGGTTTTATCGCCAGTATCGCCAAGCTTATCGTGAGACGTCAGTACTATTAAAATTTTCATCGCTTTTCCTCTCTGGATTGCAAGATGAAGGGGGGCGTTCATCGCGTCTCTTCTCTTATCCTGTGATCGCTATAATCGAACTGTTGGTTTTGTTAAGTTAAAATGGCTTTTTATAAAATTTTGAAGCCGATCGTACCAATCTTCCCTGTACTGCCAGCGTAGGTCATCTGGTGGCAAAAGCGCAAAGGTTTTCACGATCGCCGGGCGTTAACGTAACACGGTGACACCTTCATAACAAAAATGCTCGGAGAAGGATGGCGATGAAAACACGTAAGATCGGCTTGGCTAACTATTTAGCCTACGGTTCGGGAGACTTTCTTGGGGCGGGTACAACCGCCCTGACGGCCGCCTGGTTACTCTATTTTTACACCACGTTCTGTGGCTTATCGCCGATTGAGGCGACCTTTATTTTCGCAATGGCGCGCGTCCTCGATGCCATCGTTAGCCCGTTAATGGGCTTCCTGACCGATAACTTCGGTTCGACCTGGCTGGGCAAACGCTTTGGCCGGCGTAAGTTCTTTATTCTGCTCGGTATTCCCTGTGTGTTCAGCTACAGCTTTATGTGGGTGGGGGATATGAGCTATTGGTACTATCTGTTGACGTATCTGGTGTTCGATGTCGTCTACACCATGGTGCTGGTGCCCTATGAGACGCTGGTGCCGGAAATGACCGATGATTTTAAACAGAAAACCAAATTTTCCGGTGCGCGTATCGCGCTGGCGCAGCTTTCCGCCATTCTGGCTGCGTTTTTGCCGGGGATTTTGCTGGGCTACTTCGGCAAGGACAACGCGGTCTCGTTCTTCTATGCGAGCCTGGTCTTCTCTGTCATTTGTGCGTTGGTATTGACGCTGGTCTATTTATTTACCTGGGAAAGACCGCGCGATCAGATGTCGGAAGCATCGCTACGCGCCGAGAAAGAGCGCCAGTCGTTGACGCTGGTGCAGAGTCTGAAACGTTTGAATACGGAGCTGCTTTCCACGCTGCGTATTCGTATTTTCCGCCAGCACCTTGGCATGTATCTCGGCGGCTATATTGCTCAGGACGTGTTCAACGCCGTGTTCACCTATTACGTGGTCTTTGTGTTAATGCAAAGCCCGACAATGGCGTCCAACCTGATGGGAACGATGGCCATTCTGCAATTCATCGCGGTGATCGGCATGATCCCGCTGTGTATCCGCTTCGGGCCAGCGCCGTCTTACCGTCTGGTGGTGTGCCTGTTCGGCGCGAGCGCGATCTCCTATGCCTTCCTGTGGTACAGCGGCCTGCATGACGCGTTCTCGCTGTTATTGTTGATCTCCGCGCTGGCGGGGCTGGGACGCGGGGGGATCAACTACGTCCCGTGGAACACCTATACCTATATCGCAGACGTGGATGAGGTCATTACCGCACAGCGTCGTGAAGGGATTTTCGCTGGGATCATGACGCTAACCCGTAAAGCCTCTCAGGCCGGCGCGGTAATGCTGGTGGGCGTGGTGTTACAGCTATCCGGCTTTGTGTCTGGTCAGAACGTGCAGGCGCCGGGCGTCAGCCACACGATCCTGATGATTTTGAGCTTTGGCACCGTGGGCGTGCTGGCGCTGGGCTTCCTGGTGTCTCTCCGCTTTAAACTCAACCTGCAAACGCACAGCGTGCTGCGGGAAGAGACGCTGAAAATGCGCGAAGCCGGGCGTCCTGTCCCCGAAAACATTACGCCGCAGGCGCGGGCGACGGTCGAAATGCTGGCGGGTATGCCGTATGAATCGCTGTGGGGCAACAACAACATCGGCTACCTGAACCGCCATAAAGGCGACAAGCCGGTCACACACGCCACGCAGCCGTAACCGTATTGATAACTGATAACCTAATTGGATGAATGACTATGACCGTATTCAGTGTAAAACATAGCCCGCTTTTACGTCAGCCGGAACGCTTTATCTCCCGTGAGGATCTGAAGGCGCTGATTTGCCGTATCACCGACAATCTGGTGAATATTGAGGATAAAACCGGTGAATTCTTGTTACGGCTGGACGATGGTCGGGTGATTGATACGAAAGGCTGGGCGGGATGGGAATGGACGCACGGCATCGGGCTGTACGGGATTTACCAGTATTACCAGCAGACGGGCGACGAGCAAATGCGCGCCATCATCGACGACTGGTTTGCCGCGCGTCTGGCGGAAGGTACGCCGACGAAGAATGTGAACACCGTGTGCCCGTTCCTGACGCTGGCGTATTGCTATGAAGAAACGGGGGATGCGCGCTGGCTGCCCTATCTGGAGCGCTGGGCGGAGTGGGTGATGTATGAGATGCCGCGCACGGACAAGCAGGGCTTGCAGCACATCGTTTATAACAACGAAAACCACCAGCAGCTGTGGGACGACACGCTAATGATGAGCGTGCTGCCGCTGGCGAAAATCGGCAAGCTGTTAAACCGACCGGAGTTTGTGGAAGAAGCTACGTACCAGTTTCTGCTGCATGTGCAATACCTGATGGATCGCGAAAGCGGCCTGTGGTTTCACGGTTGGACGTTCGAAGGGCAGCACAACTACGCGAAGGCGCGCTGGGCGCGCGGCAACAGCTGGCTGACCATCGTGATCCCTGAATTTATCGAACTGCTGGATCTACCGGAACACAACGCGACGCGCCGTTTCCTATTGCAGGTGTTGGAAAGCCAGATTGAAGCCTTAGCGAAATATCAGGATGACAGCGGCTTGTGGCACACGCTGATCGACGATCCGAACTCGTACCTCGAAAGCTCGGCAACCGCCGGGTTTGCCTACGGGATCCTGAAAGCGGTGCGCAAGCGCTACGTGGATCCGCGCTATGCCGAGGTTGCGGAAAAAGCGATTCGCGGCGTGATTAATCACGTTAATGAGGATGGCGAGCTGACGCAGGTATCATTCGGCACCGCGATGGGCAGCGATCTGGATTTTTACCGCAACATCGCGCTGACGTCGATGCCTTACGGTCAGGCGATGGCGATCCTCTGTCTGGCGGAATACCTGCGGATCTATCTGTAACGGGTCATCGCTCTGGCCTGTGCAGGCAGAATCCTATAGATAAATGCTACGAGTTTTTGTGGTTTGGCCGTTATCCGGCGTGAAAATTATGCAGCGGTGCGCTTGACCGCCGAGTGATCGACAGGACGTCGCGAAAGCCAGCGCCATGCCGTGAGCATGTCGCTGGCGGCACGAAAAGCGGGCATGGGCACCGATGGAACCGCGCAGCGGCGGTTGCGCGACCGATGCCGCGCGAACCGCCAGTAATTAACGTAATGAATTCCATCCTGCCCTTAGTATTTGAGCCCCGTCATACTGTAATTCGCCGGGATCCAACGGTAGCCGTTGGGTTTACCGTTAGCATCATATACGGCTTTGACCTGACCTAAACCGGGGAAGGAAATGTGTGCCGCACCAATCCATTCATTATTCTGCGCCGCTTCGGCCAGAACCTGTAAACGCGTGGCTGCGGCGTCATCCATATTGCGATCGAAATCGATCGTGGTCATAGGACGAGGAAACTGTACGGCTTCTGCATGGATAGTATCGCCCCAGAGCGTCAGTTTTTGACCATCGCTTTCGATCTGATAAAGGCTGTGCCCCGGCGTATGCCCCGGTGCGGGTACGGCGGTAATGCCCGGAAAAAGCTGCTGTGTGCCGGTGAAGGTTTTCAGCCGTTTGGCGCTAATCACCGGTTGCAATGAGTCTTCAGACTGCCCGAAGGTGTGTTTCTCGCTCTCCCGCACATGGTGGCTATTCGTCGGATTGAGCCAGAAATCCACATCTTTCTGATTAACGTAAACGGTGGCATTGGGGAAAACCAGCTTGCCGTCACGTGAGACGCCGCCGGAATGGTCGGCATGAATATGGGTCAGCAAAACGGTATCAATCTTCTCGGGAGGGTAGCCGGCGGCGCGCAGGTTATCGGGTAATTTCCCTGCCTGTTTGCCGAATAGCGGCCCGGCACCGGTGTCTACCAGTATCAGCCGCTCACCCGTATTAATCAGATACGCATTAATTGAGGTTTCCACCTGCGGCTGGAGATTCTTTTGCGCCAGCAGGCGCAGCATTTCTTCATGGGAAATATGGGTGAGCAGCTTATTCAGTGGAATAGTGACCGTACCGTCAGACAGCGCGGTAATTTCAAACTGGCCTAGCATCATGCGGTAATAACCCGGCGCCTGTGTTCTCAGTTGCGGCACCGATTGGGCCTCGGCGATAAGCGGTGTGCCCGCGAGTAAAACGAGTGGTAATAGTGTTGGTCTCAGCATGTTCATGTTCATTGTGTACTCTTGGAAAGTTAGCCTGTTTGTCAGGGAGTGGAAGGATTATTCTGCTGCCGCTACTATTGTTCAAATTGATTATTTTGATACCCACTATCATGGAAAATGATTTTCGCGGCGTGGATTTAAACCTGCTGGTGACCTTTCTGGTGTTGCATCGGGAGAGAAGTGTCTCTGTGGCGGCGGATAAGCTGCATTTGGGGCAACCCGCCGTGAGCGGCGCGCTGGCGCGGTTACGCTCGCTGTTTGACGATCCGCTGTTTATCCGCACGGGGCAGGTGATGCGTCCGACGGCGCGTGCGGATTATCTGGCGACCCGGCTGTCACCGGCTTTTGAACATTTGCAGGCGGTTCTGGGCGAGCCTGAGAGGTTTGATCCGCTGACGGATTCACGCGTGATCACGCTGGGAATGACCGATTGGGTGGAAATATGGCTGATGCCGCTGTTGCTGAAGCGGCTCAAAGCGCATGCGCCTGGTTTGCGCATCAACCTTGTCGCCACCGATCCGTTTTTGGATATGGAACGGTTGGAAAATGACCGCGTCGATCTGGTGATTTCCGTCGCCAGCTCACAGGCGGGCTGGTTGAAGCAGCGCGCCCTGTTATCGTCAGGATTCAGGGCGATCTGGCACCCACAGCAGCTTACGCTGCCGTGTCCGCTGCCTTTGGACGTATACGGTCAGCAGCGCCATTTGTTGGTGACCTACCGTGAACGTGCGCGTGGTATCGTGGACGACAGGTTGGAAAAACAGGGAATGACGCGGACGATTCATTACACCACGCCGCATTTCTCCGCCTTACCGGGAATATTGCGGCAAACGCCGTCAGTCGCTACCGTACCGGAGAAATTAGCGACGCTGTGGCGCATGCATTATGGTCTGATAGACAGTCCCGTTCCGCTTGATTTACCGACGTATACGCTCTCGGCGCTCTGGCATGCCAGGCAGGACAGTAATCCGGCGATAAAGTGGCTTTATGAGCAAATGACGGAGGTGGTGGCAGAGCAGGAGGCGGATTCGCCCCCTGCTTGAATGGCGGGCAAGGAATTACTGCGACAATCCTGACAGACTGTAATTCACCGGGAGCCAGCGGTAGCCGTTGGTGGTGCCGTTGCGCTCCAGACGCGTGCCCACGTGGCCGATGCCGGGGAAGGGCAGGTGAGCGCCCGCGACCCAATACCCCTGACTGGCGGCGTCGGCCAAAGCTTTATTGCGGGATTCCGTCGCCTGATCCTGATTGGTGTCAAAGCTGATGGTGGTGGTCGGTACGCTCATTTGCACCGCTTCCGCATGAATGATATCGCCCCACACCAGCAGCTTTTGCCCCTCGCTCTCGATCATGAAAGAAGTATGTCCCGGTGTATGGCCCGGACTTGGCACCGCGGTGATGCCGGGCAGCAGCGCTGTCTGCTGAGCAGGGAATGTTTTCAGCTTGTTCTCTTTGCGAATGGTTTCAAAGATCCTTTGCACATTTTGGAACGCGACCTTTCTGTTCTCTGGCGCATTTTTCAGGTTATCCGGGCTGAGCCAAAAGTCCGTTTCCGGCTGGCTGACGTAAACGGTGGCCTTCGGGTAGTTCAGCGTGTTGTTTTGTACCAGACCGCCAAAATGGTCACCGTGCAGGTGGGTCATCAACACGGTATCGACCTGCTCGGGCTTATAACCCGCCGCAATCAGATTCGGCAGCACGTTTCCTACGGTCGCGTTGTCTTGCTTACCGTTACCCGTGTCGATCAGAATCAGGTGTTTTCCGGTATTGACCAGATAGGCATTGATGGATGTTTCCACCTGCGGCGTCAGCGCTTTCTCCGCCAGCAGTTCGGTAATTTTCTCCGGAGAGGTGCGCTGTAGCAGTTTATCCATCGGCATGGTGTTGGTGCCGTCAGACAGCGCGGTGATTTCAAACTGCCCCAGTATCATGCGGTAATAACCCGGTTGCGTCTTTATTTGAGCAATTTCCTGCGCCTGCGTAAACGTCGGCGCGAACGCGCATGAGACGAGCAATAAGGCTAACGGTTTCAATAACTTCATTGATTTTTATCCTTGTTAATAATGAAACGTAGTGAAAGCAGGTGAATCGTAACAACAGATTGATTATTAACGCGCGGCGAGAATTACTCAACTGTTCTCCGAGGGGGCGTATGTCCCGGCGTCGCCGCCGCCCTGCAACGCGAATAATTTAGGGTATAATGCGTTTTTAAGTGAGTGAGACAGTGAAGCTATGCAGTACCCGATTAATGAAATGTTCCAGACGTTACAAGGCGAAGGTTATTTTACCGGCGTTCCCGCAGTGTTTATCCGCCTGCAAGGGTGTCCGGTCGGCTGTAGCTGGTGTGATACCAAACACACCTGGGACAAACTGGCAGAACGTGAAGTCGCATTGGATCAGGTGCTGGTAAAAACGCAAGAAAGCGATGCCTGGGGCGCGGCGAGTGCGGACGATATTCTGGCGCAGATGGCGCGGCAGGGCTACACGGCGCGCCATGTGGTCATCACCGGCGGCGAGCCCTGTATTCACGATCTGGCGCCGCTGACGCTACAACTGGAAAAGCAGGGTTTCAGCTGCCAGATCGAAACCAGCGGCACTCATGAGGTGCGCTGTTCGCCCAAAACCTGGGTGACGGTATCGCCGAAGGTGAATATGCGCGGTGGTATGAAGGTGCTCGATGAGGCGTTGCAGCGAGCGGATGAGATCAAACATCCGGTGGCGCGTGAACGTGATATTGAGGCGCTGGATACGCTGCTGGCCCGACTTGATGATGATAAACCCCGCATCGTGGCGCTACAGCCGATCAGTCAAAAGGACGAGGCGACCAAACTGTGTATCGCGACCTGTATTGCCCGCAACTGGCGGCTTTCCATGCAAACACACAAGTACCTGAACATCGCATGATGTCAACGGCGTGAGGGGATGCTCACGCCAGACGACGCAGCACCCGATCGCTTCGCTACTCGCCCTTATAGACGCATCCGGCGGTGCAGGTTTCTTTCACCGTCACCGCGCTGAGCTGGGGTAATGTCGGCTTTAACTGATGCCAGATCCACTGTGCCAGCACTTCGCTGGTCGGGTTTTCCAGACCGGGGATCTCGTTCAGATAGTGATGATCCAACCGTTCCCATGTGGGTTTGAACGCGGCTTTCAGATCGGCGAAATCCATCACCCAGCCGGTATGAGGATCCAGTTCGCCGGTAATTTCCAGCCTCACCATAAAAGAATGCCCATGCAGCCGACCGCATTTATGGCCTTCCGGTACGTGTGGCAGATGGTGTGCAGCTTCAAACTGAAAATCTTTAAATATCGTCGTGACCATAGCGGTGTTCCCGTTTTCGTTCTGAAAAGAGCCTTCAGAACATAGTATGCAAAAGCCGTCGCATACTACCTGAAAGTCTCGTTCGAAGCACTGATTCTTGCTATGGTGCGATCTTCGCTCGGTCCGCCATTCGGACCTGATCGGGCGATAAGGAGAAGCGCTAAAAACCTTCCAGCAGCTTTAATTGATTTAGCCTCAGGGGGCGGTAGAAAATATATCCTTGGATGCCGATGTAATGAAATTTACTGAGTTGATTTAAGTCAGCGGCTTTTTCTACGCCTTCACAGATAATACTCACTCCCAAGGGCACTAACTTATTCAGTAAGATCTTTAACCTATGCGACTTTTGTTCCTCTTCGCCGATGCCGTCTACCATTGAACGATCGATTTTTATCGTATCGAATTTAAACAAGTTGAGACTATCTATCTGTAGGTTGCCAGTGCCGAAGTCATCTAATGAAACCATAAATCCGTATTCTTTCACTTTCTTTAAGAAAGCTAAACCATCAGTTAACTGCTGTTGAGTGATTTTCTCACTTATCTCGATTTCTATATTTTGTGGATCGATATTATGTGTTAAGCATTTCTTATATATTTTATCCAGGTAGGCAATGTCATTAAAAAGCAAGTGTGAAAGATTGAATGATATTGATAGGCTTTTTTTTATTTTTATAATGTTACAAATTTCATCGAAAATAAAATCCGTTACTTTATCGATGGCGTTGAGTTTCTCTATTTCATCTATTGTTTTCTGAGTGTGGGCAAGAGTGCCTTCGGTGGTGTAAAAACGTGCAAGTGCTTCATAACGGAATATTCTATTTTGTGGAAGACGGATGATTGGCTGAAATTCTGCTGTCAGCCTAAGGATCTTTCCATCGATATTCAATATTATCGAGTTCATTTATTGATTCATATCCTTTCCATAGAAATGGGAGTTCCCATAGTCTTTTAAATTTTACACATCAAATTAGGATATTTGGAAATTGTTTTAAATGATCAAAAATTCCATTTTGATAGATAAATGCTATCATTTGTTGATTAATGATCGTTTAAATCTATTTGTTGTTTAGTGTTTTATTTTTTTAAATTTTAATTTATTAGTGATAAGTTTCATTATTTTTATTTAGTTTGGATTGTTGATCTTTTTGTCTAAAAAAAGATCAATTGTGACGTGTGGATAAGCGTTGTAACTTCATCACATCCTTGTTAGTGTAATAAACGAGGGTGAGTGTATGGCTTCATTCATGAGGCGTAAAACTTCCGCCTGCTTTTTCAATCTGAGATATAGGGTTTCTGGGGTGTCATCTATCAGAGGGAAATATAATTTTCTTATTAAAAATTCCTTTTTTATGATTGGTTTTTAATAAGAATTTTTCTTTTTTAGGTCAGTCAGCATCTCGTGAATAGGTATACTTTATCGATGGAACATCTCTCTCCCCCTTCTGTTAATGTTATTTGTTCATTATTGCAGCATGCTTATGTCATGTCTGTTTATGCCAAAGATGTGCCATATGCATTGAAAGCAGACGTCGCAGAGTTAAGCCTGGATAAAAACCACATGGTGTTGGAAGTGGAATATGCGGGCGCAGATATTGAGCGTTATCTTGCCGACGGCGGCGTCAATTTTGATCTGGAGGCGCTAAAAGGGATAGAAAATATTGAGCGAGAAACCTACAGCCTGTGCAATATTCCCGCCCGGTTTATTAAAACGGACAGCATACTCTATAGCCTGGAGTGTCAACTGCCAAAATCGATCTTTGTCACGGAAAAGAGAGGGGCGGTGCGCATTCCCTTTATTCTCGGAATGCGGGCTCGGGCGCGAATCGAAGTGTATATGCACACGCTGAGCGTACCTGGGAATGTGCATGATTTGTCGACCGGCGGTTGCATGGTCGAAATTGATCTCGTTGAAAGCATTGCGATTAAAGTAGGGCAAGATATACCGGGTATTACGCTTGAATTTCCTAACGGAGAGCGTTTTTTTGCCGAAGGAAAAATCCGCCACATACGCCCCTTCGGGAATAATGGCTATGCCGCCGTGGGTATTCAATTTATCAACCTGTCTTCGTCTCAGTCTGAAGCGCTGTTCCGATACACGACTGAAGCGGAAAGAGAAGCGGCCTATCGAACCGGAGTCACCCGCAGTATGGTGTCTCCTTCCCCTTTGTTCGTGCCGGGCACCAAGGAGAAGAACATGCGGCGGCGAGAAAGTCAGGAGCGGGAGAAACGTACCCGCCAGACGCCGATGGAGCGCGGGGTCATGGAGGTGGCACACCGCCTCCAAATTGGGTTGATGTACATAAAAACCCGCCATCAAATGCCGGTGGAGATCTTTTACGATTGCGTCGACACCCTACTATATCTGGTCCGGAAGGACCGAAAAGCGTTTCTGTATGCCCTGTCATCCCTGCGCGATGAGGCTGACTGGGTCAGACATGCCGTGCAGGTCGCCGGGAAACTGGCTGACATGTTACTGATGGCCGATCCACACGATCCTCAGGTGCGTGAAGCCGTGCTCGGTACGCTATTGCACACCATGGGCAAGCCCCTGCTGGTCAACGCCAGCCTTCCGTCGCTGAAAGTCAATATGAACCCGACACAAAAGGCGATCCTCCGTGGTCATGTGGCCGCGCTCTGTGCGAAATTACGTGAGCTCGGCTGGGAGCCCAGCCCTACATGTTATGATGTGATTGAAAACGCTAACGAGCGTCTGGATGGTACGGGTTATCCGGCGGGGAAACGTGGCGATCGGCTTTCTGACCTTATTCGATTGGTTTCCGTGATTAAAGCGATTAATAAGTTAAGACATGCGCGTAATGGCATCCCTCCCCGCACGCCATTAAAGGCTTACCGCAAAATCTATGAGGCTAACACCGCCTACGATAAAGCGGTTATGGTCAAATATGTCCAGATCTACGGCCTTTATCCTATCGGTAGTCTGGCGAAATATTCGGGCGGTTTCCTTGGGTGGGTAATGGATATCGATAATAAGGGCAAACCCACGGTCGTCCATCTTGTGAAGAATCTCCGTTTTCCTGAGGCCAATATCAGCTCTGTTGTTTCCAAAGGGGATCTGTTGCAGGTTGGTTTACTTGAAGGCATCGTTAATCCGGCAGATTTCGGCATAAAAGTGCTTAAAGTTTGACATACATCGTCGGTATCGGGGGCTGAATAACAGCCCTCCCTCTCCATACGACGCTATCCACCTTGCGCCTGTTATCGGCTTAAAACGTGCGCGCCATCTGCCATAACACTTTAAGCAGTAAGGATTATCAGAAAAACCATTTAGTCATTTTGGTTATTTGATATTTCCATCATTTCTTTAATTGTTAAGATGCAGGTCGTTACCCTTATCGTCCATTCATCTTTTTATTGCCTATTTTTGTATTAGCGCCGTTGGCTAACAGCACAGGCACAAGGAAACAGAAATCACAATGACTAGTTCGGTTTCTCCTACTTCGTTGCTTCCGTTAAGTGCGGAGCAATTAGCGCGTCTACAGGCAGCAACCGGTGATTTCTCATCGACGCAGTTGGCCTGGCTATCCGGCTATTTCTGGGGGCTGGTGCAGCAACCCGGCCTACAGCCGGGGGCGGTAGCCCCTGCGGCTGCCGCATCGGCGGTCACGGTGCCGGTACAGACGATCACGCTGATCTCCGCCTCGCAAACCGGCAATGCGCGTCGGGTGGCGGAACAGCTGCGTGATGACCTGCTGGCGGCCAAACTGTCTGTCAATCTGGTTAACGCGGGCGATTACAAGTTTAAGCAGATCGGGCAGGAAAAACTGCTGTTGATCGTGACATCGACGCAGGGCGAAGGCGAACCGCCGGAAGAAGCGGTCGCGTTACATAAGTTCCTGTTCTCTAAAAAGGCGCCGGCGCTGAAAGACACCGCCTTTGCCGTGCTGGGTCTGGGAGATACCTCTTACGAATTCTTCTGCAAGGCGGGAAAAGATTTTGATGGCCGTCTGGCCGAGCTGGGTGCTGAACGCCTGCTGGATCGCGTTGACGCCGATGTGGATTATCAGGCGCAGGCCGAACAGTGGCGGCGACAGCTGGTTGATATTTTGCAAGCGCGAGTACCGGTTCAGGGCGAGGCGGTGGCGCAGATCGCGGCTCAGGGCTCCGTGGATGAAGTGACCAGCAGTCCGTACAGCAAATCCTCGCCGCTGCATGCCACGTTTGCGGTGAATCAGAAAGTGACCGGGCGTAATTCCGAAAAAGATGTGCGGCATATCGAGATCGATCTGGGGGATTCCGGTTTGCGTTACCAGCCGGGGGATGCGCTGGGCGTCTGGTTTGATAACGATCCCGCGCTGGTGCAGGAACTGCTGGAACTCCTGTGGCTGAAAGGGGATGAATCCGTCAGCGTTGACGGCAAGACATTGCCATTATCGCAGGCGCTGAAAAGCCACTTTGAGCTGACGCAGAACACTGCGCCGATCGTTGAGAAATATGCCGCGCTGTCGCGCAATGAGACGCTGTTGTCGCTCCTGGCCGATAAGCACGCGCTTCAGCAGTTTGCACAGCGCACGCCGCTGGTGGATATGGTGCGACAAGCGCCCACGGAACTGACGGCGGAGCAACTCGTTGGTCTGCTGCGTCCGCTGACGCCGCGCCTCTATTCCATTGCCTCTTCGCAGGCGGAAGTGGAAAACGAAGTGCACATCACCGTTGGCGTGGTGCGCTACGAGTACGAAGGCCGCGCGCGCGCTGGCGGGGCCTCCAGCTATCTGGCCGACAGGCTGAGCGAAGACGATGAGATCCGCGTCTTCATCGAACATAACGATAACTTCCGTTTGCCTGCTAATCCCGACGCGCCGGTCATCATGATTGGGCCGGGAACCGGGATTGCGCCGTTCCGCGCGTTTATGCAGCAGCGCGATGCCGACGGGGCGGAGGGGAAAAACTGGCTATTCTTCGGTAATCCACACTTTACAGAAGACTTTCTCTATCAGGTGGAGTGGCAGCGCTACGTTAAAGAGGGGCTGCTGACGCACATCGACCTGGCCTGGTCGCGCGATCAGGCGCACAAGGTTTATGTGCAGGACAAACTGCGGGAAAAGGGCGCGGAAGTCTGGCGTTGGATTCAGGACGGCGCGCATCTGTATGTGTGTGGTGATGCCAATCGTATGGCGAAGGACGTCGAGCAGGCGCTGCTGGATGTGATAGTTGAGCATGGCGGCATGGACTGTGAACAGGCCGATGAGTTCTTAAGCGATCTGCGCCTTGAGCGCCGTTATCAGCGAGATGTGTACTAATGAGCGAAAAATACGTTTTCAGTGAAAAACACCCCGGCCCTTTGGTGGTAGAAGGGAAATTCTCTGATGCTGAGCGAATGAAGCTGGAAAGCAATTTCCTGCGCGGCACGATTGCTGAAGACCTGAATGACGGTCTGACCGGCGGTTTCAACGGCGATAACTTTCTGCTGATCCGTTTTCACGGCATGTATCAGCAGGATGACCGCGATATTCGCGCTGAGCGTGCTGAACAGAAGCTGGAACCGCGCCATGCAATGATGCTGCGCTGTCGTTTACCCGGTGGCGTAATGACGCCGGAACAGTGGCTGGGAATCGACAAATTTGCCAGTGAAAGTACGATTTACGGCAGCATTCGTATCACGAACCGCCAGACCTTTCAGTTTCATGGCATCCTCAAGCCGAATGTGAAACCGGTGCATCAGTTGCTGAATCGTCTTGGGCTGGATGGGTTAGCGACGGCGAACGATGTGAACCGTAACGTGCTGTGTACGTCTAACCCAGTGGAATCTGAGCTGCATCAGCAGGCGTACGAGTGGGCGAAAAAGATCTCTGAACATCTGTTGCCGCGCACCCGTGCCTATGCCGAGATCTGGATGGATCAGGAAAAAGTCGCGACGACCGATGAAGAGCCGATTCTGGGCGCGACTTACCTGCCGCGTAAGTTCAAAACCACGGTGGTGATCCCACCGCAGAATGATGTCGATCTGCACGCCAACGATCTCAACTTTATTGCGATTGCCGACAATGGGCGGCTGGTCGGCTTCAACGTGCTGGTCGGCGGCGGATTATCCATCGCGCACGGTGATAAGGCCACCTATCCGCGTACCGCCAGCGAACTGGGCTATATTTCCGTCGAACACACGTTGGCGATTGCGGAAGCGGTAGTGACCACGCAGCGCGACTGGGGCAACCGCACCAACCGCAAAAACGCCAAAACCAAATACACGCTGGAGCGTGTGGGCGTCGATAACTTCAAGCAAGAAGTGGAGGCGCGCGCGGGCGTGAAATTTGAGGCGATACGCCCCTATGAGTTCACTGCCCGTGGCGATCGTATCGGCTGGGTAAAAGGCATCGACAATAAATGGCATCTGACGCTGTTTATTGAGAACGGTCGTATTCTCGATTATCCCGGTCGTCCGCTGAAGACCGGTCTGGCGGAAATCGCCAAGATCCACAAAGGCGATTTTCGCTTAACGGCGAATCAGAACCTGATCGTGGCGGGCGTTCCTGCGCGGAGCAAAGCGAAGATTGATGCGCTGGCGCGTGAGCACGGCCTGATTGATGACAGCGTCAGCGAGCAGCGTAAAAATTCGATGGCCTGCGTGTCGTTCCCGACCTGTCCGCTGGCGATGGCGGAAGCCGAGCGCTTCCTGCCGACTTTCGTCACGAAAGTGGAAGAGATTATGCAGCAGCACGGCGTGGGCGATGAACACATCGTACTGCGCGTGACGGGCTGTCCGAACGGTTGTGGCCGTGCCATGCTGGCGGAAATCGGGCTGGTTGGCAAAGCGATGGGGCGTTATAACCTGCACCTCGGCGGGAATCGCGAAGGGACACGGATCCCCCGTATGTATCGCGAAAATATCAACGAGACCGAGATCCTTGCGGAAATCGATCGGCTTATCGGGCTGTGGGCGCGGGATCGCCAGCCGAATGAAGGCTTCGGCGATTTCGTCATTCGTACCAACATTATTAAACCGGTGCTGGATCCCGCCCGCGATTTTTATGACTGACAGGAGAGCCTGATGACCGAATTTAACCTTGAGGCGCTCAACGCGTTACCGAAAGCGGAACAGTCGGCTGCGCTCCTGGCCGCGAATGACCTGCTCGAACGGCTGTCTGCGCAGGAAAGAGTAAGCTGGGCGTTGGAAAATCTGCCGGGCGAGTTTGTGTTGTCGTCCAGTTTCGGCATTCAGGCCGCGGTGTCGCTGCATTTGGTGACGCGGCAGCGACCGGATATCCCGGTGATCCTCACGGATACCGGCTACCTGTTCCCTGAAACCTATCAGTTCATTGATGCGCTGACGGAACAGCTGAAACTGAATCTGCAAGTGTATCGCGCCGCAGAATCCCCCGCCTGGCAGGAAGCGCGTTACGGCAAGCTGTGGGAGCAGGGCGTGGAAGGTATCGAACGCTACAACCTGATCAATAAAGTTGAGCCGATGAATCGGGCGCTGAGCGAGCTAAAAGCAGGAACCTGGTTTGCCGGTCTGCGTCGTGAGCAGTCCGGCAGTCGGGGCGCGTTGCCGGTACTGGCGATCCAACGCGGCGTTTTCAAATTTCTGCCGATTATCGATTGGGATAACCGGCAGGTTTATCACTACCTGAAAGAGAACGGCCTGAGTTACCACCCGCTGTGGGAGCAGGGCTACCTATCGGTGGGCGATACGCATACGACCCGTAAGTGGGAACCGGGTATGAGCGAAGAAGAAACCCGCTTCTTCGGCCTGAAACGCGAATGCGGCCTGCACGAAGGGTAAAAACAGCAACCGGGCATCGCCCGGTTTTTTTCCCCGCCCCTGTAGAGAAAATCATGATGGCTCGGGACATGTATTATCCTTCTTAGTTCTCTCGGGCGGGTTCCCGCGATACTTGACGTTGTCTACGCTCGGGTGAATGAGCCAACGTTCTGTTCTGTCAGCGAGGATTACCCGCGATTTAACGCCGCCAGGCTACTGCTACGCAAATCAATGACCATCCGGCCTTTAATTTTTCCTTGCTCCATCTCTTCAAAAATGGCGTTGACGTCGGTCATTGGACGTAGCGTCACGTTGGGCACGACTTTTCCCTCCTGAGCAAACTGGAATGCTTCCCGCAGGTCCTGACGCGTCCCTACCAGTGAACCGATAACCTGAATGCCATCTAACACCAGACGCGGTATGTACAAGTCCATACTTTCGGGCGGCAGGCCGATGGCAACCACGCGAGCGCCGGCACGCACCGCATCAATGGCTGAATTAAACGCCGCACGCGCGACGGCGGTCACAACGGCGGCATGCGCGCCGCCCACTTTTTCCTGAATGATTTCCGCCGCGTTTTCTTTCGCCGGATTGATGACCAGATCGGCTCCTCTCTCTTTTGCGAACGCCAGTTGGGCATCGTTGACATCGACAGCGATAACGTTGGCGTTAAAGACATTTTTCGCGTACTGCAAGGCCAGATTACCTAATCCACCGAGGCCGTAGATGGCAATCCACTGGCCGGGTTTAATCGTGGATACTTTCACCGCTTTGTAGGTGGTTACGCCTGCACAGGTAATACTGCTGGCCGCCGCCGGATCCAGCCCGTCAGGCACCTTAACTGCATAATCTGCGACGACAATACACTCTTCAGCCATACTGCCGTCGACGGTGAATCCCGCATTTTTTGCGCTTCGGCATAGCGTTTCGTTGCCGCCGATGCAGTATTCGCAGTGCCCACACCCCTGATAAAACCAGGCCACGCTGGCGCGATCGCCCGGTTTTAGTGAGGTGACGCCGGGCCCAATCGCTTTGACGATACCGATGCCCTCGTGACCGAGAACGACCCCGGTTTTATCACCGTAATCGCCATTTTTGACGTGTAAATCCGTATGGCAGACGCCGCAGTATTCCATGGCGAGCAGCGCTTCGCCGTGGCCGGGTTCGCGTAATGCTTTTTCAATAATTTCGGCTTTTCCGCCTTTACCGGCGACAACTGCTTTCATAACTGACTCCTGTTGGTCTTTAACGCGTACATAAGCTGACGGTGACACATTCGTTAGATGACGAAAATCAAGGTGAGTCTGGCATCTGTGATGCCGGATGGGCGTCACAGGAAGACTCGTTACAACGGGTAAAGAAAATGGCTAGTACTGTAAGCGTCGTCGCAAGGTTAACGACGGCTTCTCGTTAAATTGCTTCTGGTAATCTCTGGCGAACTGACTCAGGTGCCAGAAACCCCATTGCATCGCCGCATCCTGAACGGTGCGATGGAGTGAGGCCGGGCTGATAAGTTCACGGCGGACGGCATTGAGGCGGATGATTTTCAGCCAGGCGTTCGGGCTGATTCCCAATACGCCTTGGAAGGCGTTCTGTAATGTGCGACGGCTGACGTGTAACTGACGGCAGAGATCGAGGACGGTGACCGGCTCTGAGGTCCGGCTCAACACATACTCCCGGACAAAGGCGATCAATTTATGGTGATGGCGGTTGGGCGTTTTTTCCGTAGCGGGCTGAGCCTCTTCCAGAAAAGAAATCAGTGTGGTCAATAAATTGTGTTTCAGCACCTTTTCTGCATTGTGTTGTTTCATCTCGTGAGGGAACTGGCTGCTATACCACAATGCATGACGAATGAATGAGCAAAGTGTAGCCTTTTTGTCGTGTGCCATTTGCAGCGTGGCGCCCTGATTAAACCGCTGAGTCAGCCATTCTGGATCGTTGAGCGCGCCAATATACTGGCTGAGCACATCATGAGAGATAACCACGCCCAAAATGGAGAAATCATCCGGCGTGCTTAATTCAAATTCTTTGCCGCCCGGGCTAACGGCAATGCTGTATTCATCCAGCGGCTGCGCATCAATAAACCCCATACTTTTTTGTGTAGAAGGGAGGCCGAACCAGAATGAACCGGGCCACACCATACAGGATTGGCGTAGCGCGAGGTTGGTGTATTCGTGACACAGCTGAATGCCATCCAGCAGTAATTCCTGAAGCTCGCCCCGGAAATGACCGGGGGAAACCTGATCGTAGAGCTGCTGCCAGGCGGTGAGGGTACAGGACTGGGCATAAACATCCTGCGTGGAATACTGATGTATGTACTGGGCCTGTCCATGAAAAGCCAATAGATCTTCGGGAGGAGTCATCCGGGCATCAAGCTGATGCAGTGGAATCAGGTTATCGGTTCTCATATGCAATTTCCTCCCAGAAAAAGCCGGTAATACCAAATATGGGTCACTTAACCATTGCGGTTGATGTTGACGGGCTGCCATGCCCGTCACCCTATGGGACGTTGTGTGACGCTGTAATAAAAGACGCCCGCGCTTTTAACAAGGGTTCATATAAATTTAAACGATTCTAAACATATCCACCATTACGCAGCGCCGGATGCGAACAAAAGTTCGGGCGGATGTCACTCCCTCGCCGGTCGGCGTTGAGATCGTCATGGAAGTACAGCCCTCACCGCCTAACCCCAGTCCCGCAATACAAGGGCCATTTTTCACAAAAATGCTGGTATTAATGGTATTCGCCATTTTGTGGAGGTTATCAATATTTGTTGAGTGCATCGCGGCGGTATGGCGGCGACCGCCTTCCAGACGTACCGCAAGATCGATGGCGTCCTGTACGTTATTTACCCGAACAACGGGCAGAACCGGCATCATCATTTCGGTAACGGCAAAGGGGTGATCTCCATCGGTTTCAGCCAGCAGTAAGCGGGTATCTTCACTGACGTTCAGACCGATGGCCGCCGCGATTTTGGCCGCGTCGCGTCCGACCCAGTCGCGGCTTGGACGGCCTTGCCCTGTCTCATCAATGTCGGTCAGCAGCAGCGATTGCAACTGCCTGGTTTGCTCACGCGTCAGCAGCACCGCCTGATGGCGCTGCATTTCCGTCAATAATTTATCGGCGACGCTATCGACCACGATCGCCACTTTCTCATCGACGCAGATAATATTGTTGTCAAATGAGGCGCCGTGAACAATGTCACGCGCGGCGCGTTCGATATTCGCCGTTTCATCGACAACCACCGGCGGGTTGCCTGCTCCGGCGGCAATCAGACGTTTATCCGTATGTTTGCGCGCGGCCTCTACGACGGCTTCGCCACCGGTGACGACCAGCAGGCTGACTCCCGGATGACTGAACAGCCGCTGGGCGGTTTCAATATTCGGTTCGGTCACGCTGACTAACAGGTTTTCCGGGCCGCCTGCGGCAATAATGGCTTGATTTAATAGACTAATCGTATAGAGCGAGACGTTCTTTGCCGCGGGGTGCGGGGCAAAAACGACGCTGTTGCCTGCGGAAATCATACTGATGGCGTTATTGATGACGGTGGCGGCGGGATTGGTCGATGGCGTGACGGACGCCACCACGCCCCAGGGGGCATTTTCAATGAGGGTGAGGCCCTTATCGCCAGTGACGACTTTTGCCGTCAGGTTTTCCGTGCCGGGGGTACTGCGCGCCTGTGAGACATTTTTGGTATATTTATCCGCGACGCGACCCATTCCGGTTTCCTGTACCGCCATTTCTGCCAGAGCCTGCGCGTAACGTTCGCCGGCCTGACGGATGGCGGCAATAATACTTTGCCGCAGGTTCACGTTATCCAGCCGTTTTTGCGCGTGCGTTGCGGCATGGATTGAATCATCCAGAGAGGTAAAGATCCCGTATTGCGCATCGAACTCGACAACAGGGCGAAGCGGGGCGTTTAGCTCAAGCGTTGATGGTTCCATACGTGAAATCCTCTTTTATCAATAAGATAATCTGTTGTGCGGTTTGTCATGGCATGACCACAACGTCGTCGACCGCGCATACCGTCAGGAACCGCGATCCCTTATCGTTCCGTTTATCGACGACCGGGATTGCACGAACCTCTACTCCTAAACGGCTTTGACTGCCTGTGGGCTATGGCATGTTGCAATGGATCAGCCAAAGCAAATATCAAAAATCGGCAAACTGTCCGCAACTTTGAAGCGCGTCATAAACTGTTTTTATGGCATAGACAGGAGAGGGGCGGAAACGGGGGGGGAAGACATAATTGGCGGATGCGTTTTACTGTTATTCCATTACGGAACTTGTCATTCCAATTCGGCATTTCATAAGTGTTCTGTCCGCACCGTATAGTCGCATTATCTATTTTTTTGCTTAGTTAAGGCGATTGTGAACTATCTCCCTTTATTTGCCGATCTCCGTCAGCGCCCGGTATTGGTCGTGGGCGGCGGCGAGATTGCCACGCGCAAAATCGATCTGCTGCAACGCGCGGGTGCGGAGATAAAAATTGTCGCGCACGCGCTGGCGGAGCCTTTGGCTGCGCAGCATCAGGCTGGACAGGTCGAGTGGCTGGCACGTGTCTTCACGCCGGAATTGTTATCCGGTGTGTTTCTGGTCATTGCCGCAACGGATGATGCCGAACTGAATACGGCGGTGTTTGAGGCCGCGAATCAGCGTCATCTGCTGGTGAACGTGGTGGACGATCAGCCGAAGTGTTCATTTATTTTCCCCTCGATTGTCGATCGTTCGCCGCTGGTGGTGGCGATTTCCTCCGGTGGACAAGCGCCGGTACTGGCGCGTCTGCTGCGTGAAAAGCTGGAATCGTTATTGCCTGCCAGTCTGGGTACTATGGCGCAAATCGCCGGAAGCTGGCGCGACAGGATTAAGACCCGGCTGCATTCAATGTCGGCACGCCGTCGTTTTTGGGAACGCCTGTTTGTCGGGCGTTTTGCGGCGTTGGTTTCCGCCGGACAGCTGGCGCAGGCCGAAGACGAACTGCAACAGCAGCTTACGCATCAGCAAGATGAACAGCGGCAGCCGGCGGCGGCACGGGGTGAAATCGCGCTGGTCGGCGCAGGCCCGGGGGATGCCGGGCTGCTTACGCTGCGAGGATTACAGGTGATACAGCAGGCGGACGTGGTGCTGTATGACCATCTGGTGAGCGCTGACGTACTGGATCTGGTGCGTCGTGATGCCGAACGTCTCTGCGTCGGAAAGCGTGCCAGCGCGCATTCGCTCCCGCAAGATGAGATTAATCAGTTACTGGTGAAGCTGGCGCAAGAAGGCAAGCGGGTGGTGCGGCTGAAAGGCGGCGATCCTTTTATTTTCGGGCGTGGCGGAGAGGAACTGCAAGCGGCGGCGCAGGCCGGTATCGCCTTTCAGGTGGTGCCCGGCGTGACGGCGGCGGCGGGCGTTACGGCCTATGCGGGGATCCCGCTGACGCACCGTGATTACGCCCAAAGCGTGATTTTTATCACCGGCCATTGCCGCCCGGATGGCGATGCGCTGGATTGGTCAACGCTGGCGCGCGGGCGTCAGACGTTGGCGATTTACATGGGAACGATGAAGGCCGCGGAGATAGCGCAACAGCTTATTGCGCATGGTCGCGCATCTCACACTCCCGTCGCCGTGATCAGTCGCGGCACCCGACACGATCAGCAGGTGCAAATTGGCACACTGCAACAGTTAGAACATTTGGCTCGGCAGGCACCGACACCGGCGCTGCTGGTGATTGGCGAGGTGGTGGATTTACATCATCAAATTGCCTGGTTTGGTCAGAAAACGCCGACGGTGACGCAAGATGGTCGTCCGGCGGTAGTCAACTTGGCTTAAGGAAGGGGTATGGACGAGAAACGACTCACGCATTTACGGCAGCTCGAAGCCGAAAGCATTCACATCATCCGCGAAGTGGCGGCCGAGTTCAGTAACCCGGTAATGATGTATTCCATCGGTAAAGACTCTTCGGTGATGCTGCATCTGGCGCGCAAGGCGTTCTATCCGGGTTCGCTGCCTTTCCCGCTGTTGCACGTTGATACCGGTTGGAAATTTCGTGAAATGTATGAATTCCGCGACCGCACAGCGAAGGCCTACGGCTGTGAATTGCTGGTACACCGCAACCCGCAGGGGGAAGCGCTGGGCATTAACCCCTTCGTGCACGGTAGCGCTAAGCACACCGACATCATGAAAACCGAAGGGCTGAAGCAGGCGCTGGATAAATACGGTTTTGACGCTGCGTTTGGCGGAGCGCGTCGCGATGAAGAAAAATCACGCGCCAAAGAGCGTATTTATTCCTTCCGTGACCGTTTCCACCGCTGGGATCCGAAAAATCAGCGTCCGGAACTGTGGCATAACTACAACGGCCAGATCAACAAAGGCGAAAGTATCCGCGTTTTCCCGCTCTCAAACTGGACCGAACTGGATATCTGGCAATATATCTATCTGGAAAACATCGAGATAGTTCCGCTGTATCTGGCCGCGGAGCGTCCGGTGCTGGAACGTGATGGGATGCTGTTGATGGTGGATGATGACCGTATCGACCTGCAACCGGGGGAAGTGATCGAACAACGTATGGTGCGGTTCCGCACGCTGGGTTGCTGGCCGCTGACGGGGGCGGTGGCATCGAATGCGCAGACGTTGCCGGAGATTATCGAAGAGATGCTGATCTCCACCACCAGCGAGCGTCAGGGACGGGTGATTGACCGCGATCAGGCCGGTTCAATGGAGCTGAAAAAGCGTCAAGGGTATTTCTGAGGAATCGTCGAATGAGTCAAATTTCGTTAAAAGACACAGCCGCAGAAAATGGGGCTGAGAAGGATGCCGCTGTCATCAACAATACGATTGCGCAGCAGATCGCCGAACAGGGCGGTGTCGAAGCCTATTTACACGCGCAGCAGGATAAAACGCTGCTGCGTTTCCTGACCTGTGGCAGCGTCGATGATGGAAAAAGTACGCTGATTGGCCGTTTGCTGCACGATACGCGCCAGATTTATGAAGATCAGCTTAGTACGCTGCACAATGACAGCAAACGTCTGGGAACGCAGGGCGAAAAGCTGGATTTGGCGCTGCTGGTGGACGGACTTCAGGCCGAGCGCGAGCAGGGCATCACCATTGACGTCGCTTACCGCTATTTTTCGACGGAAAAACGCAAATTCATCATCGCCGATACGCCGGGGCACGAGCAGTACACCCGCAACATGGCGACCGGCGCATCAACCTGCGAGTTGGCTATCCTGCTGATTGACGCCCGTAAAGGCGTTCTGGATCAGACTCGTCGTCACAGCTTTATTGCGACCCTGCTGGGCATCCGCGATCTGGTGGTGGCCGTGAATAAGATGGATCTGGTGGATTATCAGCAAACGGTCTTTGAGCAATTTAAGCAGGATTATCTGGATTTCGCCCAGCAACTGCCTACCGACCTGAATATCACTTTTGTGCCGATTTCCGCATTGGATGGCGACAATGTCGCGACGCCAAGCACGGCGATGAACTGGTATACCGGGCCGACGCTGCTGGGGGTGTTAGAAACGGTGAACGTGGCTCAGCATAGCCTCAAGCAGCCGATGCGCTTCCCGGTACAGTATGTTAACCGCCCGAATCTGGATTTCCGTGGCTACGCGGGAACACTGGCCTCCGGCATTATCCGCGTCGGGCAACGGGTTAAAGTGCTGCCATCCGGCGTAGAATCCACCGTGAGTCGCATTGTGACCTTTGACGGTGATTTACCGCAGGCGCAGGCAGGGGAAGCGATTACGCTGGTGCTGGCAGATGAAATTGACATCAGTCGTGGCGACCTGCTGGTCGATAGCAGTGAATCACTGAAAGCGGTGCAGCATGCGCTGGTGGATGTGGTCTGGATGGCGGAGCAGCCGCTGGTGCCGGGACAGAGCTACGATATCAAGATTGGCGGTAAGAAAACGCGTGCTCGGGTCGAGAATATTCAGTATCAGGTCGAGATCAATACGCTGACACAGCGCGTAGCGGAGAACCTGCCGCTGAATGGTATTGGTTCGGTTGAACTGACGTTTGATGAACCGCTGGTGCTGGACAACTATCAGCAAAACCCGGTGACTGGCGGCATGATCTTTATCGATCGTCTGAGTAACGTGACGATAGGCGCAGGACTGGTGCGCGAGCCTATCGAACAGGTGTATCAGGAACCGGATGCGTACAGTGCATTTGAGCTGGAACTGAATGCCCTGGTGCGGCGCCACTTCCCGCATTGGGGTGCGCGTGACCTGCTGGGAGGCAAATAACGTGTCTTCCCGCGATGAACCGATTGACGATAATGTTGTCTGGCATGCGCATGATGTGACCCGTGAGTCGCGTGAGAAGCTGCATGGTCATCAGGGCGTGGTGATTTGGTTTACCGGGCTGTCGGGCTCCGGTAAATCCACGCTGGCCGGGGCGCTGGAGCAAGCACTGCATCAACGTGGCGTCAGTACTTACCTGCTGGATGGCGATAACGTCCGGCATGGTTTGTGCCGGGATCTGGGCTTCACCGATGATGACCGGCGGGAGAATATCCGCCGCGTGGGGGAAGTGGCTAAGCTGATGTTGGATGCCGGACTGGTGGTGCTGACCGCGTTTATTTCACCGCACCGCGCCGAGCGTAAAATGGTGCAGGATTTGCTGGAAGATGGGCAGTTCATCGAAGTGTTTGTCGATACGCCGCTGGCGACCTGCGAAGCGCGCGATCCGAAAGGGTTGTACAAGAAAGCCCGAGCGGGAGAACTGCGCCATTTCACCGGGATCGATTCGGTGTATGAAGCGCCGGAAGCGCCCGACCTTCATCTGAATGGCGAACAATTCGTAACAAATTTGACCGGCCAATTGTTAGATCTGCTTGGCAAGCGAGCTATTATCAAACTCTGATGTCCCCGCATTTTTCGCCGCGTCGTTGGGTGTCGCAGGGGAACAATGGGAACGCTTATGCAAAACGCCACACAGTTAACGATTAGCAAAACTCGATCAGTACAAGAAGAAGAGGATGACGGTGTTTCCACGCTGTTTATGGGCGCGGTGACGGCGTTCTCCTTTTATTGGTTGGCTTTTAGTATTCCTTTTTGGGTTTATGGCTCCAATACGACGTTTTTTTTCATGCTGTATACCTGGCCGTTCTTTCTGGCACTGATGCCATTTTCGGTGCTGGTGGGGGTTGGGATTAGCTTTTTGCTGAGAGGCTATATTTTTTACACCCTGTTTGCGACGGGGTTGACGGTGATGTGTCTGTTTTGGCTGGTATTCTCATTTCTGACCGGTTGGTAAGGGAAAAGGCGGCCAGCACGGAATGCCGACCGCCTGCCGCATCACCGTATTTTGCTCAGGAAAGCCTGTGTGCGCGGGTTGACGGGGCGGGTAAAGATCGCCTCTGGCGCTCCCTGTTCCTGAATAACGCCTTGATCGATAAAGATCACGGTGTCAGCCACATCTCTGGCAAATGCCATTTCATGAGTGACGATGACCATCGTCATGCCTTCGTTTGCCAATGTTTTCATGACGTCCAGAACGTCGCCGACCAACTCCGGATCCAGCGCGGATGTCGGTTCATCGAACAACATCACCGCCGGTTCCATTGCCAACGCGCGGGCAATGGCGACGCGCTGTTGCTGACCGCCTGACAGACTGTTTGGCCAAGCGTCGATTTTATCCAGCAGACCGACTTTGCTTAGCAGCGCTCTGGCGCGTTCAACGGCCTGATCACGAGGTAACTTTTTGATATCCATCGGTGCCATAATCACGTTTTCCAGCACTGTCATGTGTGGAAAGAGATTAAAGCGTTGAAACACCATACCAACGCTTTCACGCAGGCGGTTGATATTGGTTTTCCGATCGTGAATGGCAAAGCCATTGACGGTAATCTCGCCTGCTGACAGCGTCTCCAGTGCGTTGATGCAACGCAGAAAGGTACTTTTTCCCGAACCGGAAGGGCCAATCAGACAAACCACTTCCTGAGGCGCGATGTCGCAGGAAATACCGCGCAGGACGTGGGTATCGCCAAATTGTTTTTGCAGGTTGTTAACGTGAATCACTTTTGCCAAACCTCGTTTCCATGTGCCGCACCAGCAGCGAGAGCAGGAAAGTAATGACCCAATAGACGACGGAAATCGTCAGGTAGGGTTCCCAGTATGTAGCATAAGAGCCTGACACCGTCCGGGCGGCATAGGCGAGATCCGCCAGGCCGATGGCAGAGGCCAGCGATGAGTCTTTCACAATCGCAATGGCGTTATTGCCCAGCGGCGGCAACATACGGCGAAAAGCCTGCGGCAGAATCACTTTTCGCATAGTGCGTCCATAGCTCATGCCGAGAGAACGCGAGGCTTCCATCTGTCCACGATCGATGGATTGAATACCCGCGCGGAATATTTCGGAAACGTAGGCCCCCGCGTTGAGCGTAATGGCCACGACGCAAGAGAGGAACGCGCCGTAATCAGACCGTAGCGTGCGGGCAAAATCCACTGACATGATATTGCTGGTCACCAGCAGCCCGTCACGCGGGTTGATGAACAGCGGCACCAGAGCGAAGTGCACCACCATGATTTGCACAAACAGCGGCGTACCGCGAAAGGCGCTGATATAGATGCGTACCGGCCATTGAACGCCGTAGTGCAGTATATATTTCCACGGACCGTGCGGCGCTTGCGCCAAGCGGCCTAATCCGAGCGTTAATCCCCAGCAGGTGCCAAGAATGACACAAATAATGGTGCATTTGATGGTCATCCAGGCGCCTTCCATAAAGAGGGGAGCATACTCCTGAATGATCTCCCAACGAAATCCCGTCAAGACCGTTTCCTTTTAAAGAGGATATCTATTGATTGTTAGCCAATTAGCCGGTTTCGCGGCGTCTCGCATCAGGTGATTAGCCCGGAGAGATACGCCGCGTATCGCCGTCATTATTCGGCAGGTAAGGTCGGCACATTGTTATCAAACCAGGTTTGATAGATCTTGGCGTAGGTGCCATCAGCAACGATTTTTTTCAGCCCGGCGTTAATTTTTTCGCGCAGCTCGTCATTGCCTTTGGCTACGGCGATGCCAAAATACTGGCGTTCGAATTTGGCATCGGAAATCAGATTGAACTGTTTTTCAGGGTGAGTCTTAATGTAAAACTTCACAACGCCGACATCGCCAACCGCAGCACCAATACCATTTTCATACAGCTCTTGCAGCATGAGCGGCGTGTTATCAAACCGTTTAATTGATGTGCTGTTTTTTCCTAATACGTCTGAGATCACCACATCAGCGGTACTGGAGTTCACAACACCTACCTTGTGAGCTTTCAGGGCGTTAATGGAGTCGATCGTCGAACCTTCTGGAATGACGATGGATTGCTCGGCAGGAAAATATGGGGCGGAAAAATCGACCATTTGCTTGCGCTTGTCGGTAATGGTGATACCAGAAATGATAATATCGCGATCGCCGGAGTTAAGGGTCGCGAAGATACCTTCCCACGGCGTATTGATTAGCTTGATGTTAAAATTCTCTGCTTTGGCGATCGCTTTAATAATATCAATATCAAAACCTTCCAGCTCTTTCTGCGCATTTTCAAATTCAAACGGACGGTAAGTTCCGCCGGAGCCAACCACGTAAGTCGGCTCTGCGGCGAAGGTGGTGATTGAGAGAGCGGCGGCGCAGAGCGCGCCGATACATAGCAGCTTTTTGAACATGATTATCTCCTGGTTTAAATGCGAATCTTATTTTTATGCACTTTGGATGCATAAAAATACACGGGTATCCCTAAGGGTTCAACTTACGATTTTCCTTAGTGCGGTTTTATCTTGCTGGGATCCTGCACACTTACCTTTTCTGACCCGCGATTGAAGTGGAGAGAAAACACGGTATTAATGAATAGACGTCAGGGACAATGGAGGGGGCGCGTTTGGCGTGTTCCATACCAAAATGGTCTCCATTTGAACAAGGGATAAGGGGAATCTTGCTTTCCACGGCCAGACACAGTGGAGTCAAAACAAAAGTTATGGGATGATTAAGCGGTTTTTCAGGGGGCGGGATGGGAAAGCTTACGCTGTTATTATTGATATTGCTTGGCTGGCTTCAGTATTCACTGTGGCTGGGCAAGAATGGTATTCATGATTACGTTCGGGTGAAAGAGGATGTTGTTGTCCAGCAGGGGAACAATGCCAAATTAAAATCCCGTAACGAACAACTGTTTGCCGAAATTGACGACCTCAATGGTGGGCAGGAGGCGATTGAAGAGCGCGCGCGCAATGAACTGGGTATGATCAAACCCGGCGAAAGCTTCTATCGTCTGGTACCGGAGTCGAGCCGTCGTAACGCGAATACCAATTCATCCAACAACACATCACGTTGACACATGCATATACCAAGCCTTTCCCCACCTGAGGTTGTTGCCGTTTTGCCTGCCGCCGGTAACGGCAGCAGAATGCAAAACGATCGCCCCAAGCAATATCTGACGATTGGCAATGACGCAACCGGTCGTAAAACCATCCTGGAACATACCATCGACACGCTCTTGCGCCACGCCTCAATACAGCGTGTGGTGGTCGCCATCCGTTCGGATGACGTATTTTTTCCTACATTAGCGATCGCCAATGACCCGCGTATTCTCGTTGTTACCGGCGGGCAGCAGCGTGCGGATTCTGTACTGGCTGGTCTGGCCGCCGTTGCCGATACCGCGTGGGCGCTGGTGCATGACGCCGCGCGCCCGTGCCTGCATCAGGACGATTTAACGCGTTTGCTGGCGCTTGTCGGGCAGAGCGACGTTGGTGGCATTCTGGCGGCGCCGGTTCGTGATACCATGAAACGCAGTACGGACGGATTTATCGAGCATACCGTTGAGCGTAACGATTTGTGGCACGCATTGACCCCGCAGCTGTTTCCTGCGGTGTTGCTGAAAGCGTGTCTGCAACGCGCGCTTCAGGATGGCGTAACCGTTACGGATGAAGCTTCCGCGTTGGAATATTGTGGCTATCGTCCGCAAATTATCAGTGGGCGTTCAGATAATATAAAAGTAACTCGTCCTGAGGATTTGGCGCTGGCCGAGTTCTATTTGACGAGTCTGCACTCCACTCATTCGATTAGCTAAATACATTAAGGAGAACGTGCGATGCGTATCGGTCACGGTTTTGATGTCCATAAATTTGGTGGAGAAGGTCCGTTGGTGATCGGTGGCGTGCGAGTTCCCTATGCTCAAGGCCTGCTGGCGCATTCCGATGGGGATGTGGTTCTGCATGCCGTGACGGATGCCCTGCTGGGCGCGGCAGCTCTGGGCGATATCGGTAAACTGTTCCCCGATACCGATCCGGCTTTTAAAGGCGCAGACAGCCGTGTCTTGCTGCGTGAAGCCTGGCGTCGAATCAACGACAAAGGCTATCAGTTGGGCAACCTGGACGTCACCATTATTGCGCAAGCACCGAAGATGGCGCCGCATATTCCCCAGATGCGGGTGAATCTGGCGGAAGACTTACAGTGCCATATCGATGATGTCAACGTGAAAGCCACGACGACAGAGCAGTTAGGGTTTACCGGTCGTGGTGAAGGAATAGCCTGTGAGGCCGTAGCGTTGCTAGTGAAAAAAGAAACCGGCGAAATCGTCGCGTGGTAAGCGATGGTCTGAACGCAAAGCGTGAAGAATATAAAAAAGCCATCGCATGACGGTGATGCGCTTTGTGAGATAACGATGGAAAACAGTGAACAACTCGTCTGGTTGCATGGTGAACCCCGTGCTACCGGCGCCTTAAAGTCGGCCGCAGACGATTTTGTGGTGGTGGAAGACTTAGGGTTTCAGCCGGACGGCGACGGCGAACAGGTATTGGTGCGCGTGCGCAAGCGCGGCTGTAATACGCAATTTGTGGCCGAGATGCTGGCAAAGTTTGCCCGACTGCCGCTACGTGCCGTGAGCTATGCCGGGCTGAAAGATCGCCATGCCGTGACAGAGCAATGGTTCTGTCTGCATATGCCGGGAAAGGAAACGCCGGATTTTTCCGCGTTCGAACTTGAAGGCTGTGAGGTGCTTGACGTTACCCGCCATCGTCGCAAATTGCGAATCGGTACGCTACGAGGCAATGATTTTACTCTGGTGTTGCGTCAGGTCAGCGATCGCCATGATGTCGACGCTCGACTGGCGTTAATTGCCGCGAACGGCGTGCCTAATTATTTCGGTAGCCAGCGTTTCGGACGGGACGGGAACAATCTTGAGCAGGCGCGCCGCTGGGCGAATAACGAAATTCGGGTAAAAGAACGCAATAAACGCAGCTTTTATCTTTCCGCCAGCCGCAGCGCGATGTTTAATCAGGTGGCCAGCGCAAGACTGGCGCGGCGGCAGGAAAAGACCGTACTCTGCGGCGATGCATTGCAGCTTTCGGGGCGCGGTAGCTGGTTTGTGGCGAAAGCCGACGAACGGGATGCCCTACAGACCCGCCTTGATGCCGGTGAACTCCAGATTACCGCGCCTCTGCCGGGGGATGGTGAACTGGGGTCGCAGGACGATGCGCGGAGTTTTGAAGAGTGGGCATTGGCTGGGCAAGAGACGCTTTGGGCCTTAGTCCGGCGGGAGCGGGTTGAATCCGCCCGGCGTGCTATTTTGCTGTATCCACAGCAGATGCGCTGGAATTGGCGGGATGACGCCACCGTGGAATTGAAGTTTTGGCTGCCAGCGGGAAGTTTTGCCACCAGCGTGGTGAGAGAAGTGCTGCATTCGCGGCAGGATACGGATAGCGATCTCTAATATGTCGCGATGCGTTTTCCTGAAGCGCGCAGAAGCCGGCAGCCATAGACGTGTGCGGTTGGCTTGCCCCTGAACGGGAATATTGATTGGTGACGAGGTTAACCATAGCTGAGGTCGGCGGGGAATGGTAAACAAGCGTATACAAACGTTATTGGCGCAGCTGCGCCAACAGGGCATTCAGGACGAACGTCTGCTACAGGCGATAGAAGCCGTACCCAGAGAACGTTTTGTTGACGAAGCCTTCGAACATAAAGCGTATGAAAATACCGCTCTGCCTATTGGTTCTGGTCAGACGATCTCGCAACCCTATATGGTTGCGAAGATGACGGAGCTGCTCAGTCTGACGCCGGTTTCCCGCGTGTTGGAAATCGGTACCGGTTCGGGTTATCAAACGGCGATTCTGGCGCACTTGGTGCAACACGTCTGCTCGGTTGAGCGTATTAAAGGGCTGCAATGGCAGGCTAAACGTCGTCTGAAGCAGCTTGACTTACACAACGTGTCCACCCGTCACGGCGATGGCTGGTTGGGCTGGGCGTCGCGCGGCCCGTTTGATGCCATCATCGTGACGGCGGCGCCGCCGGAAATTCCTCGTGCGTTACTGGAGCAGCTTGATGAGGGCGGCGTGATGGTCTTGCCCGTCGGGGAACAGGCGCAAATGCTTCAGGTGGTGCAGCGGCGCGCCAGCGAATTTACCCTTCGGATGGTTGAGCCCGTTCGGTTTGTTCCGCTGGTCAAAGGGGAATTAGCCTGATACCGTGACGGTGGTGTGCATGATTGTTAAGCCTTTAACATTTCAATACCACGATTTTATGGTGCGAACGTGTTGATATTTTTAGCCTCTCACCAGCGTGGTATTTCTTCCCGTTGTTCCGCTTGCGAACAAACACCGGGTACCGCTTACGCTACACTGTGTTATGCGTCAGTCAGGCGGGCGACAACGGATGCGGGGCTCACCCACCTGATTGGGTTCTGAATATTGCTGTTTTCTGAACGTTATATACTCTGATAGTTTGAGTTGCAGGATAAAACACGCGCTGGCGGTCCAGGCCGGACCGAGTGCTTAAGAAAGCTCATCGACATGCAGCTTGAAATATGACGGGTATCATTATTTTTTTGAACGCTATAGTTATAGGGGAGTAAGGCGCATGGGAAGCCGAATGATCAATTTGCGTCAGATTGCTGCTTGTACGGTGATGATCGTAGGATTGGCTGGGTGTTCCAACAACGATACTCAATCCGCGCCGATCAGCAGCGTTGACGGAAATACTGGCAGCCGAGGGGGAGTGTTATCTGCGCCGCCATCACGCATTTCAACCCCGGGCGAGGGGGTTGCAACCACATCCGACGGGCGGATCATCTATAACCGCAGCTACGGTACTATTCCGAAAGGCAGCTATAGCGGCGGGAATACCTACACAGTTAAACGGGGAGATACCCTGTTCTATATCGCCTGGATCACCGGCAATGACTACCGGGATCTGGCGCAGCGCAATAATATTCCTGAACCCTACAGTCTGAATGTGGGGCAAACGCTAAGTTTGGGCAACGGATCGGGCAATGCTATCCAGGACGGTAGTTCGGCTGGTGGCGGCATGTTGGCTGCAACCGATGCCACCCGCGGCGGTGTACCGACCCCGCCATCAAGTAACCAAATACAAACTACATCGGTTGATTCCCAGTCAACTAATGCGTATTCTGGTAACCAGGGTAAACAGAATGTAGGTAAAATGTTACCTGCGGCAGGGGCGACAACAACGGTTCCTGCTTCCGTTCCAGCGGCTGTAGCCAGCAGCAATACTGCTGCTGTCGGCAATTGGCGTTGGCCTACTGATGGAAAAGTCATTGATAGTTTCTCCGCTACCGAAGGGGGAAATAAAGGGATTGATATCGCCGGCTCACGTGGGCAACCGATCACCGCAACCGCTAGTGGGCGTGTGGTGTACGCGGGCAACGCGCTGCGTGGTTACGGAAATCTGATAATCATCAAACATAATGATGACTACCTCAGTGCTTATGCTCATAACGATACGATGCTGGTCCGTGAACAACAAGATGTCACGGCTGGACAAAAAATCGCTACGATGGGCAGTACGGGCACAAGCTCAGTTCGCTTGCACTTTGAAATTCGTTACAAGGGGAAATCCGTAAACCCGCTGCGTTTTCTTCCGCAGCGATAAATCGGGCAGAGTATTTCGGTATTCTGCCAAGGGATCACGGGTAGGAGCCACTTATGAGCCAAAGTACGCTGAAAGTTAACGAGTTACATGAAGAGACCGATTTCGACGAGAATGGACTTGACGTTTTTGATGACAAGGCGCTGGCTGAGGACGATACCAATGATAACGACTTGGCTGACGATGAGCCGTTATCACAAGGGGTTTCACAGCGTGTTCTGGATGCAACGCAGCTCTATTTGGGAGAAATTGGCTATTCGCCGCTTTTAACCGCAGAAGAAGAAGTGTATTTTGCCCGGCGTGCGCTGCGTGGTGATATTCCATCACGTCGCCGGATGATTGAAAGTAACCTGCGGCTGGTTGTGAAAATTGCCCGCCGTTACAACAATCGTGGTCTGGCCCTGTTGGATCTGATTGAGGAAGGGAACCTTGGTCTGATCCGGGCCGTTGAAAAATTTGACCCAGAAAGAGGGTTCCGCTTTTCAACGTATGCCACCTGGTGGATTCGACAAACGATAGAACGGGCCATCATGAACCAAACCCGTACCATTCGTTTACCTATCCACATTGTTAAAGAACTTAATGTTTACCTGCGCACCGCGCGCGAATTGTCGCATAAACTGGATCACGAGCCGAGTGCGGAAGAAATTGCCGAACAGCTCGATAAACCGGTTGATGATGTCAACCGCATGCTGCGTCTGAATGAGCGTATTACCTCCGTCGACACCCCGCTTGGGGGTGATTCGGACAAAGCGCTGTTGGATATTCTGGCTGACGAAAAAGACAATGGGCCTGAAGACACCACTCAGGATAACGATATGAAACAGAATATCGTGAAGTGGTTGTTCGAGCTTAACGCCAAGCAGCGTGAGGTGCTGGCACGTCGTTTCGGTCTACTGGGGTATGAAGCGGCGACGCTGGAAGATGTGGGACGCGAAATCGGCTTAACGCGCGAGCGTGTTCGTCAGATTCAGGTTGAAGGTTTACGCCGACTGCGTGAAATTCTTCAGGTTCAGGGGTTAAGCATCGAAGAGTTGTTTCGTGAATAATCCATAACCGGAGATTCGTACATTAAAAAAATGGTGGGTTTCCCCACCATTTTTTATGCCTTGATACCCCAGCTCATTCGCAAAGGGGCATTGGCGGCGATCAGCGTACAATATTCGCCAGCAGAAAATCGACGATTTCGCTGGTTTTAATCATTTGCTTTTCGCCGACCCGGCGGTTTTTGTATTCAATCTCTTCACTGTCCAGATTGCGATCGCCAATGACGATGGTGTGAGGAATACCAATCAGTTCCATGTCGGCGAACATCACGCCCGGACGCTCTTTGCGGTCATCAAGCAGAACTTCAACGCCTTTTGCACGCAGCTGCTGGTAAATATCCTCCGCCACTTCCTTCACGCGGAAAGATTTGTGCATGTTCATTGGCAGAATAGCCACGTGGAAAGGCGCAATAGCGTCTGGCCAGATGATGCCGCGTTCGTCATGGTTTTGCTCAATCGCCGCCGCCACTACGCGTGTGACGCCAATTCCGTAACAGCCCATCGTCAGAATCTGGTTGCGCCCGTCTTCGCCTTGAACCGTCGCTTTCAGCGCTTCGGAATACTTGCTGCCCAGTTGGAAAATATGGCCGACTTCGATACCGCGTTTGATTTGCAGCGTACCTTTGCCGTCCGGGCTACTGTCGCCTTCAACCACGTTGCGAATATCCGCAACCTGCGGCAGTGCGACGTCACGTTCCCAATTGATGCCAAAATAGTGTTTTCCATCAATGTTCGCACCCGCGCTGAAATCACTCATCGCCGTGACGGTTCGGTCAACAATGACGGGGATCGACAAATTGACCGGGCCAAGCGAGCCAGGGCCAGCGCCGATGACCGCACGAATTTCTTCTTCCGTTGCAAAAGTCAACGGACTGGCTACCAGATCGATTTTCTCTGCTTTGATCTCATTCAGTTCGTGATCGCCGCGAACCAGCAACGCAACCAACTTGTGGCCGCTTTCTTTTGTGGCTTGCACTAGCAGCGTTTTGACGGTTTTTTCAATCGGCAGTTTAAATTGTTCGACCAGCTCGGCGATGGTCTTGGCATTCGGCGTATCCACCAGACGCAATGCTTCTGTTGCTTCTGCGCGGCCTGACTGCGGTGCGACGGCCTCCGCCAGTTCTATATTTGCCGCATAATCGGATTCTGTTGAGAATACGATATCGTCTTCACCACTGGCGGCCAGCACCTGAAACTCATGAGACGCATTACCGCCGATAGAGCCGGTATCCGCCTGAACAGCTCTGAAATCCAGCGCCATACGGCTGAAAATTTTGCTGTAAGCGGTGTACATGGCGTCGTAAGTGACCTGCAACGATTCCTGAGAGGTATGGAAGGAGTAGGCATCTTTCATCAGGAATTCACGCGAACGCATCACGCCGAAACGTGGGCGAACTTCATCGCGAAACTTCGTTTGGATCTGGAAAAAGTTCAGCGGCAACTGCTTGTACGAACTGATTTCATTACGGATCAGATCGGTAATCACTTCTTCGTGCGTGGGGCCAAGAACAAATGGGCGCTCACCACGGTCAACAAAGCGCAGCAGCTCTGGACCATATTGCTCCCAGCGGCCACTTTCCACCCATAAATCGGCAGGCTGAACAACGGGCATGGACACTTCGATGGCCCCTGCGTTATTCATCTCTTCGCGTACGATGTTTTCAACTTTTCTTAAAACACGTAAACCGGTCGGTAACCAGGTATAAAGACCTGAGGCCAGTTTACGAATCATTCCTGCCCGGAGCATCAACTGATGGCTGATGACTTCCGCATCGGCTGGCGTCTCCTTGAGCGTGGAGAGCATATATTGGCTAGTACGCATGGTGTTTTAGTTCCATTAGAACGGTAAAAAGCATAGGGCTGTCGCGCAGCCGAAGGCACATAAAAAGTGGCTTAGTTTAACAGCGTGGGCGGCGGGCCAAAAGAGAGTAGGAACAATTTTAGAATATATTGCTGCGGTTAGTGTTTTAACACCCGTTTGACGGGTCGAGGCTTAACACTTCGGTTTGTTCTCCGCAGACACGCCAGCAAACGTTGAATTCCAGCAGCAAAACGGCGTATTCCCGCGGCGTATTTTCTCCTTTCCGGTAAGCTGGGCGAGGATCCTGCGCCAATACCTGCGAGATAAACCGCCTGAGCTGTGGATATTTCTTCTGGTATTCAGCTACCTGCTTTTCCGCCAGCGGAGAAAACCTGACCGGCATCGCGGCATCGGGGGTCGTCTGGGCAAAACCTGCTCGCGCCAGCGGATAACTTTCAGCAAAAGGCAGATAAGGTTTGATATCGACGACCGGGGTACCATCAACCAGATCAAGGCTGCCCAATTCGAGCGTTATGGCGTCGCCTTTTCGGCGAATCCCCTTTAATTCAACCAATGACATGCCGATAGGGTTAGGACGAAAGGTTGAACGCGTGGCGAACACGCCCGTCCGCGTGTTTCCGCCCAGGCGCGGTGGCCTCACCGTTGGACGCCAACCGCCTTCCATCGTTTGGTGAAATACGAACAGCACCCAAATGTGACTGAAATCTTCGAGTCCTCTCACACACTCAGGATGATGGTACGGCGGCAGTAGCTGAAGTTCTCCGCCTCCATCTTCAATCAGGCCCGGCTGCCGCGGAATGGCAAATTTTTCTTTATAAGGGGAGCGGATAACCCCGATCTGATTGAAAACAAATTCGCTCATTGTGCAGAGACTTTCAGTGCTGTGCCTTGGCAAATGACCTGACTATGACAGCCCGCTACGCCGCTGACGGTTTGGCATTCGTGCAGTAAAACCGCATTGGCTTTCATGCCGGTCGCGCGGTGTTGCATTCTTTTCCGCGCATTCGCGATGCTGGGGGGCGCATCCTGAGCGCTAACCTGGCAGGAAGAGCCTGAAACCTCTCCCATATCGCGGAAAGGCTTACCGACCAATTCCTCCGCGCTTTTATACAATGTGGCAGGAGCCGGGCGAACTGTCGGTTTGGGTTTAGGTGCCGGTTCCACGGTTTTGGTCTCAATAACCGGTTGAGGAGCAGGTGCCGGTGGCTTCTGGAATAAGGAACAGCCAGTCAGCGACATTGCTAACACAATAAAGGGAACTGCACGCATTAATAATTCCTCTGCTTTTTTTTCAAAGAACGGGTATTGAAGCAAGCTATCACGCAAATAACAAGACGGGCCGTAGCCCGTCTTGCAGATATCTTTTAGTTGACTGGGTAATCGCGGGATTACCAGCCTTTCACCGCGCCGCCATTAAAGATTTTATTTGCAGCGTCGTTCACTTCGTCTGATTGATAAGCCTGAACAAATTTTTTCACGTTTTCGGCGTCTTTGTTGTTTTCACGTGCCACCAGCAGGTTTACGTACGGAGAATCTTTCTCTTCAACAAACAAGCCATCTTTCGTCGGCGTCAGGTTAATCTGGCTGGCGTAAGTGGTGTTGATTATCGCCAGTGCGATTTGTGCATCATCCAGAGAACGAGGCAGCTGTGGCGCTTCCAGTTCAACCAGTTTGATATTTTTCGGGTTTTCGGTCACGTCCAGTACGGTCGGCAGCAGACCGACGTTGTCTTTCAGCTTAATCAGCCCGACTTTTTGCAACAGCAGTAAAGCGCGCCCCAGATTGGTTGGGTCATTCGGTAATGCAACCTGAGCGCCATCTTGCAGTTCATTCAGTGATTTAATTTTTTTGGAATAGCCGGCAATCGGGTAGACAAAGCTGTTGCCAACAGAAACCAGTTTATAACCCCTGTCTTTGATCTGCTGATCCAGATACGGTTTGTGCTGGAAGGCGTTCAGATCGATATCGCCTTTGCTCAGTGCTTCATTTGGCAATACGTAATCGTTAAACGTGACCAATTCAACATCCAGGCCATATTTGTCCTTCGCGACTTTCTGGGCAACTTCCGCAACCTGCTGTTCTGCGCCAACAATCACGCCGACTTTAATATGGTTGGGATCCTTTTCTTCCTGTCCGCATCCCGCTAACGCCAGAGCACCAATTAGTGCGCCAATGGTCGCAATCGATTTCAATTTAATCGCCATATCCTTACCTCTAATTAAAATGCCTTCTTCGCATATGCCATAGGCAAATGCCTATTGTGGTGATTACTTGTGTGTGACAGCTTTTACTGCCCTGTCTCCGCAGAATTGAATCAGGTAAACCAAAATGACCAGCAGTATTAATACCGTATTCATGACCGTTGCGTTATAACCAATATAACCATACTGATAACCAATTTGACCTAAGCCGCCTGCGCCTACGGCTCCCCCCATAGCAGAATAGCCTACTAGCGTGATAAGCGTGATGGTTGCAGCATTAATTAATCCCGGTAAGGCTTCCGGCAGTAATATCTTTCTGATGATCTGCATCGGCGTGGCGCCCATCGCGCGGGCGGCTTCGATCAGCCCGGTCGGAATTTCAAGCAGCGCATTCTCCACCATGCGGGCAATAAAAGGTGCTGCACCGACGGTGAGCGGGACTATCGCCGCCTGTAGACCAATCGACGTTCCGACAATCACGCGGGTAAAAGGAATCATCCAGACGAGCAGGATAATGAACGGAATGGAACGGAAAATGTTCACCAGCGCAGAAACAATCCGATAAAGCTTAGGGTTGGCAATAATTTGCCCCGGACGCGTGGTGTATAACAGTACGCCGACGGGCAAGCCTAAAACGAAACCGAAAAAGCCAGAGACAAATGTCATGGCGATCGTTTCCCATACACCTCGGGCAAGTAACCATAACATGGCTTCAGACATAACCCAGTACCTCAATATTCACGTGATTTTCTTGCAGAAATTTGATCGCGGCTTGGGTGTCTACCGTGTTGCCATGCATTTCTGCCAGCATGATGCCGAACTTGACGCCGCCGGCGTAGTCCATCTGGGCGCTGATAATATTATTGTTGACGTTAAAACGTCGGGCGGCTTCGGACAACAGCGGCGCATCCACTGATTGACCGGTGAACTCCATCCGTAATAACGGCGGGCTCCCCGGCTGAGGGTCAGGAGACAGGCGCGTGAGATAATCGTCAGGAATATCCAAATGTAATGTTGACTGAATGAATTTTTGCGCCAGCGGCGTTTTAGGATGAGAAAAGACTTCGCTTACCGTGTCCTGTTCAATAAGTCTCCCATTGCTGATAACGGCAACCCGATCGCAAATACGCTTCACGACGTCCATTTCATGGGTAATGAGGAGGATCGTCAGGCCTAAACGTCGATTGATGTCTTTGAGTAATTCAAGAATTGAACGAGTCGTCGCCGGATCCAGCGCGCTGGTGGCTTCGTCGCACAGCAAGACTTTCGGGTTGCTGGCCAGCGCGCGGGCGATGGCCACGCGTTGTTTTTGCCCGCCGGACAGATTGGCAGGGTAAATATCATGCTTGTCAGACAACCCAGCCAATTCGAGCAGTTCATTAACCCGGCGAGTAATTTCAGCTTTTGGGGTGTTATCCAGTTCAAGAGGGAGAGCGATGTTGCCGAAAACGGTACGCGATGCGAGCAGGTTGAAGTGCTGGAAAATCATACCGATTTGACGACGAGCGCGCGTTAACTGGTTGTCTGACAACTGAGTCAGATCTTGTCCGTCTACCAGCACTTTCCCTTCCGTTGGACGCTCTAATAAGTTGACGCATCGAATGAGCGTACTTTTGCCCGCCCCTGATGCGCCAATCACGCCATAGATTTGCCCGGTGGGAACATGAAGGCTCACATCAGCAAGTGCGGTAATTGCCCGGCCATTTTGCTGAAAAACCTTAGTAATATTAGAAAGTTCAATCATATATTTTTTATCGTGAGTGCCTGTGGCAGGATAAATCAGTTTCTGCGCATGCAGAATATGGACGGATGTTAGGGCGTCTAGACGTCTAAGTCAATCGGGATTGTCATGGCTCTGCATTCTCCCAGTGGGGGAAAACATGCGATACTACCGCGTAATTTAGGCCATTCAGGAGCAAAGTCAGTGGCGCAAAGCGTTCCAGCAATTTTTCTTGATCGTGACGGCACGATCAATGTCGATCACGGTTATGTTCATGATATCGATCACTTTCAGTTTATCGATGGCGTCATTGATGCCATGCGTGAGTTGAAAAACATGGGGTTCGCGCTGGTTGTTGTGACGAATCAATCCGGCATCGCGCGCGGCAAATTTACCGAAGACCAGTTTATGCAACTGACTGAATGGATGGACTGGTCGCTGGCAGATCGCGGCGTGGATCTGGATGGCATCTACTTTTGTCCACATCATCCCGACGCTGGGGATGGCGAATACCGTCAGACCTGTGATTGTCGTAAGCCCGAGCCCGGAATGTTACTTTCCGCGCAACGTCACCTGCACATTGATATGCCTGCGTCTTATATGGTGGGCGATAAAACAGAAGATATGCAGGCTGCAATCGGCGCGGGCGTCGGTACTAAACTGCTGGTTCGCACCGGTAAAGCCATCACCGGGCAGGGGGAAGCGCTGGCGGATGATGTGCTGGAAAGCCTCGCAGACCTGCCCAAATGGATAAAAACGCGCAGTTAATAGGCTAAACGAATGAAAGATGCGCAAGCGGAAAAAAGTTTGCGAGATTTGCTTGCGCTTCTGATTTCGCCCCCTATAATGCGCCTCCATCGACACGGCGCTGTGACTCACAAGTCGGTCGGTAAAGAAAGGGAAAACGCTTTAAAATAAACGTTGACTCTGAAGGTGATAAGCGTAATATACGCCACCTCGCAAAGCGGTTCAGGCCGCGCGCACTGCTCTTTAACAATATAATCAGACAATCTGTGTGGGCACTCACAAGACCGTATCTTAACGATATAAAAAGTCTTGAAGAGTGAACAACAGTAAATTCATTACGAATAAACAGTTTTAATTCTTTGAGCATCGCTGACAAGTTCAGCAAATCAAACAAATCTTAAATTGAAGAGTTTGATCATGGCTCAGATTGAACGCTGGCGGCAGGCCTAACACATGCAAGTCGAGCGGCA
>NZ_SMBY01000011.1 GCF_004342665.1 Samsonia erythrinae
AACGGGCTTTACGCATAGCGATCTCCTTCGTTGGCAGATTGATTATGCCGGATGATCTCTAAATGTGTATGGCACGATTATGCGGGATACTTACAAGGCTAGTAGCCAATCGGTAAGTGCCAAGATAATTGGCACTTACCGTCCTTGATAGATTATTATGTTGTATCAGTTATAGGTTTTTATGTCAAAGAGCGTGGAACAGCGGATTCGTTGAGGCAGAAAAAGTATTTCATGATGAAAAATGCAGAAACAGCGCGTTTAACTTGTCAGAAGCCCCGATGTGAACAGCCCTGCACGGAGAGCCATTCACAGTCGAAAAACAGACGGAAAACTTACCGTGCCGACCAGCCTTTATTAGTTTTCACCAAAGCAATTTTTGACTCTTCTGGTTCGGCCATTCCTTTGATGTCAGAAAAGGCATCTTTATCAACCCAGCCCGGTACATCCGCCAGTTTCCATGTATAAGACACGCGAACAATCTTCATGCCATCTTCACCGGCCTCTGTCCATTCCGTTATTTCATCAACAGTCCGATGACCTACACAAGCACCATTATCACGATCCCAAAAACTTGTTTTACGTCCTTTATCCGTGGTCGTTAAAATGGCCGTTCTCTTGAACATTTCCTGTTCGTATGAAATGGTCAACAGCCCAGAAAGTTTCAACCCAGCTAAAATAGGATCTTCTTCATTATTATAGATATTTACTTTAACGGGGATACCATTTCTAAAATCGTTAAACACCGCAATGTTGTTTTCTTTGCTGAAAGAATAACAAATGCTTTGTTTGCTGAATTTTTCATTAATAGCTTTCTCAAAGTCGCCTTTTTCACCACATCCCGCCAGAACAAGAGCTGTGCCAGCAACGAGTAAAATTTTCTTCATCTTCCTATCCATCCTGATAATCAAAAATGCTGTTATGTATAGGCTGTCTGCTGTGCACCTGTAGTCACTAGAGCTTGTTCTTACTGACATAACACGGCAAAACCACCTGATTAACCAATTGATAGGATTCAATTATTTTTGAGGGTCGTCATATCGTTTGTAACGATCAAAAACAAAATAATGATAGATGTAAACTATCATATATTTATATTCGATCGATTAAATCAATTAAAAAGCCGATCAATAAAGCCTTATCAATCGTCATTACCTATTAATAATAATTTATCGATCTATTATATCGATCATTTTGCTTGAGATTGGCTTTCGGAGTGGTATCCTTGCTACACAGGGACAGATGCTTCGGCAAGAAAAAACAACCAAGCCAGAGCTTTGTTTTGTGACTAACAGATGTGGTTAAACCATTGGCGCGGAGACAAGAAGAGTGGCAGAGCTCAATATATTCTTAGGGATAGTGATTGTAATATTTGTTATCAGTCGCGTTTTTTATTTTGATCCTAAAAAGAGAAAACACCTAAATACTTATGCCGAAGTGTTGGACGGGGATATTTTGTCATATGAATGTCAGGACACAGGTATCATCCTAGACACCAAAAAGCATACGGTCCGCATCTTTAATAAAGATAAAAATACCACTTATACTTATGACAACATCAGGGAAATCAACTATACCGTTTCCGAAGCAGGAAAAATCTATAACACAGGCAATAATCTAAAATCCATGATAAAAACCGCTGACGCCAATAACAATGAAAAGCTTTTAGCAAATCAACGTTCCGGTATCTTCATATTAACCGATGATATTAAAAATCCCACATGGAAAATTAACCTCCCCCTGAAAAACAAAACATCATCTTCTAATCAAGAAATTTGTGATCGTTGGCTTCTTATCTTTAAAAAGTACGTTTTATAGACATAGTTTTATATTGTTATTTGTTGTTAGTTTATTATCTTTGGAGTTAACATGAAAAAAATATTTATTGCGGTAATGATGATCTTTCCTCTTTCCGCTTGCACCACCTACGGCAACAAATCCCTAAAAGACGAATCACAACAAACCGTAAAAACCAAAATCGTTAAGGGGAAAACTACCCAGCAAGATGTTATTAACGCATTCGGTGAACCACAAACACGAGCAACCAATGATGGTCAGGAGATGTGGTCCTACTCCAGCATGTCAGGCGAAACTCAGATTTCAAATTACATTCCCGGTCTAGCCCTACTGAAAAACAGTAGCACAGCTCACATGAAATCCTTAGACATTTGGTTCAAAGGGAATGTTGTTGACCGATATAATTTCAGTCAAACGGCGAGTAAGGTTTCGCGTGGGTTGTTGGATTAATTTTTATATTTAAAGAGCCAGTGTTATGTTTTTATTTGATTATAAAAATCACTCATTAGGCTCTTTGTTTTTTCTTTTACATAAGATTAATCGATGGTGATCGGTTGATTAGGAATGCCATTTAAAATAATGTTTTCAAATTCTTTGTGGATATTTATAGGACGAAAACACTCCTTAGAGAATTTCATTTCCTCAACACTCCACCATTGTTTATCTAAAATGTTATTTTTTTCATTATCAGTAAGATTAATCTCACCTATATCACAAGTGTTAGCATAGATGATATAATACTGTTCATGACTAATAAATTTATTACCATTACGTTCAAAAATAACATCTCTTGACCAAACCCATATTGGTTTTTCTTTAATGATTAACCCTGTTTCCTCTGCTAGCTCACGTTTTAAAGCTTGTTCAAAACTTTCATTAGCTTCCAATCCACCGCCGGGAGTGATCCAGAACTCATTAATACTCGAATTAATATTATCTTTTATATTTTTAATATCTGAATTTAAATAACAGAATCCTATTGTCACTATCAATAAGTAAAGCTCGGGCTGAGTTTCTAATATCCATCACATATCTCTTAAAAGATATCAACCAACTTTTCAAAAGTGAACATAATAATATCTATTTATCTATTCTCATACAACGCAACAGCGATCTTAAGCCTATCGACAGCATGAGATAACGCCTCATAGAGATCGCCCTCAATCTCATTCGTGAACTCACCGTTCCTGAACATTACCACATAGCCGCCTGTCAGATCTCGCTGACGTATGTAGTTTACAGGCTCTATGCCAATGCTGATACCAGAATGTAAATACTCAACCACTGGATAGCCCATGTTGTCGTGGATAACGATATCACCATCGGCTTCCAACACCGACAGAAAGCTATCTTGTTGTAAGGCTTCATGCAGATCCTGCAGGCCAAGCGCGTTCATCAGTTTGGATTCATATGGGGCATTGGCTTTTATTCTATCGCAGTAATAATAATCATCCAGAACACTAACGGGCGTGTTGGGATGCTGACTGTTATAGATTTTCGTTTCTGACATCAGCGATCTTATTGTTTCTTCGCTTACTTGGCTGAGTTCAGATATCAATCTTCCATAAACATTTACCATTCGCTCCCTATCACAATCATTTGCAGATTCTGACAGGAAGAAAAAGTCGTAATCTTTAACATAGATGTTATTGCCATTTTCGAGGGTAAGTTTTATCCCGATTTCGTTTTCTTCAATATCTTTAACCATACAGGTCATAAATGGGATTTTTTCATTGGCATTAAATAGCGTAATGATTTTAATATTATTCATTATTTTATTTTCCTTTTTTTTATTATTAATAAATACTATATTCTTCACGGAAAAATCAAATTTAACTCTTGCGTAATAACGCTTTACCCACGGTTTTAACCTTCTTTTGAAAAAATATTTATCTTATGAGCTAACGCTCATGTGCTGTCGAAAACGATGAACCTGTTTTCATGAGCACGGCTACGCCCTTACTAAATATTATTTTTATTGTTATCTCTTCGCATTATGGGATAGAAAATGGCATATTCCGCGAATACTTTTCAATTAATGAAGAAGGATGCTATGTTCAAACATAGCATTACCGAGATTACATATAGCATTTACTCTTAAACGCATAGGAAAACTATATTTCCAGTAGCAATGCTTTGTGAGAACCGCTAGCAATTATTTCGTTAAAAACAACAAAAAATCGACTATCCATCATTACACCTGTAAAAATCTACTTTTCTGTTAGCGAGGCGAATCGATTGATCAGTAATTCAAATAATTAAGGATTTGGATTCTTGTGAAATTTATTAGCGTATGAAGCCAATTCCTTCATGATCTCGTTGTTTCTGGCAAAGGAATGCGCATTTGTAGGGAATATAGCCAAAAGACTATATACGTCATTAGCTTTAATATGTTTTGTATAAACCAGAGCAGCATTGCTCGTCCAGTTTTGTTTATTTTTTCCCTTTCGATCTGATTCACCCGTCATTAGATGAATGTGGTAGAGTCGGGATGACACAATAGAATTAGGTTCGGTATATACATCATCTTTACCGAAAATAGCAGGGATCGTACCAAACTGACTACTTTTATAGGAAATAAAGTCATTAAGCAGGGACGTTTCCCACAATGGCTTTACTTTAAAAACAGGTAATAAAAACTTGTCGTAGCTATCACTATTCCACAGCACTTTCATTAGATGTCCTTAATGAAAGCTGAAATTTTCGAACAGGCTTTCGTCAACGAATTCCGTTTGCGATGGAACGACTATTGATTCAATGAAAGACTGATCTAAAATCATCAACAGATCGGAAACAGCTAATCTATATTCGGTAATAACGTTATCAAGATGCTTAAGTGCCCGGTTCGCGCTTGTATCGCTCGTGATACGAACTAACGTGGCAATATATCCTTCAAGTCCACGAATACTAAGATCAAGATTCTTGACATCTTGATAGCTATTTTCACCAAAGAAATCCCGAACCTGTTCGGCACTGTAGTTTGAGATCTGGTGAACAAGACGTACATGCTTAGCAGTCAAATGCTTAATACGTTCAACGGCAGCATTCATAAGAAATGGAGTCAATGACACAGGAGTAGACTTGATCTTGCCCACAGGCATGTTTTTGCAGGCTAAAACGTCTCGCTTGCTAGGCTGAGTGTTCGAAAACTGCGATGCACTGGAGGACACGCCAGCAAGAACATTGCCAACGATCTGCATATCTTCAACATAACTTTCGATGCGCATACATCCCCCCTACATAACCAACCATCTCGACACTTTCGCATCAGTAATCGAATTTTACCCTTACAGTAGCATTCATGCAAACAAATCACCCTGCTGTTCTGTAACCTTAACATCGGGCTTAGACCATGCAAGTGCTCGATCATCTATGACACTCTGGAAGTTCCCCTGTCTTTTCATTACGCAGAAAATCGATAACCTCTTTACCTGTCAGATGTTTTCCACTGTTATGATAATCTGCAAAAGAGGTAACAGCTTGCTCGCTACGCTGTTCTCTACACATTTCTTTACCCTGTCCTACAGCATTACGACTTCGACAATCCCCCAAATGTCACGTAACAAATTGGCACGGAGTTCTTCGATGGTTTCACCTTGTATTGGAACAGATCCCATCTGGCGAGATTCTTCCACCATATGCGTAATGTAGTCAGCATTTCTTATCTCCCTGTCTACAGATTTCAGTCCTTCCCATAGATCTCCAACGGATGTCCCGTTCTGATCACATTGGGTCAGAAGCTGGTCAAGCGTATATTTGGGGATCTTTCTTTTCTTCTTTTCCACAGGACTACGTTCGTTGTTGTTTTCCATTATGCGTTCTCCTGCTCACTAATATGACTTTTATCATACATATTATTAATAGCCTTATTGAACATCATCTTTGTAAATAAATCCTCGCCCTGAATATTATCCCAATCTAACGGTTCTTCTGGTGGTAAAAGAGTTGCTTCTTCAGTAGCAGCACATCCACTCATATTTTTATTCATTATCGACACTTGGGATTTTTTAACCTGCAATCTGGCGATTAACAAATCTATATCTTCTTGGTTATTAACTTCTTGCATAACTGCCTCAATTGACCTGTTTTTATATTTAATTTTACTATTGCCGCCGTTATTGCTGACCACACTTTCGGGTTGTTCTTCCATTGCCTCTTTCTTTTTTATAATCTCTGAAACAAAGCGAGCACGATCACCATTGAAGACAATAGCCGGATTTATGAAATACCAGTTTTTCTCATTGGTTTTAGCAATGATTTTCTTCTCAATGAGTTCTTTTATCCCTCGGTAAAATATAGATTCAGACAAGACAAAGTGATCTATCTTTTCCGCAAGCGACATTGCCTTTTTACAACTCAGGTAAAAGTGATCTTTTCCTATCGCATCCTGATAGATACGTAAAAAGATAAAAAAAACTTTATAAGCTGTTTTCGTGAGATCAAAGTACGCTTTTATCTGAGATGTATAGAGTTTTATAAACTCTTCTTTATCTACCTCTTGGGTATGTACGATATTGGCGAAGTAACTTTTACTGGTATCTTTTCTTTCAATAAGTTCTGTTCCCCTTGAAACAGTCAGATTTTTCTTTCTTGTTTCAATCTTTAGTTCTGTCTCAAAACAAAAAGGATTTAAGCCTAAATCCAAGTCAACATCCATTTCATTCATCATATTATTACCTCTTGTTATTTTATTTATAATCAATTAAATACCATGCACAAAATAGATATCAAGTTTTTTGCATATTTTTTTGCGAAAATATTTTGAAAATCGCCAATATTCCAGTGACGATAATTTAAAGCACTGTCGTTTTTAAGCTAAAAAATGACATAAAAACTGACTGCAAAGTCAGGAAAGCTCACCGTGCAGTCAGGAATACTGACTATAGAGTCAGGAACACTGACCGTACAGTCAGTCGTATATTTTTGTCCTAAGTCTTATACCGCAAGGGCTACAGGCCGATTTTTCCATAATTTAATTTTGCAAGAAGTAAGAGATAATACTTAAGAGGATTAAAAGAAACCGGGCGATTTTTATGATCGCCATATGGGGTTTAAACATTTAGCAATGATTGGCTATTTTTGAGTTAAAAGTATAATTTCCATTGCGAAGCTTTCCTTTTTATTGCACTAACATCTTTTTTTTGAAAATCACTTCCCTCTATGAGCTAACGCTCATGTGCTACCGAAAACGATAAGTCTGTTTTCATAAGCACGGCTACGCCCTAACTCTGACATTAATATATTTTATCTTGATAATGGTATTTTTAATATTTGATAGTAAAGATGAAAAAGATTTGTTTTAGATCGTTTTATCATCAAATTATAAATTTGATCCTATGTTTGAACATAGCATTACCGCGATAATATATAGCATTTTCTCTTAAACATATAGGAAAACTATATCCAAAGAAGCAGCACTGAGTGATTGCTCGAAACAATCACATTGCTGGAACAGGGTTCATCCCTGTTAATTATGGATTTATCCATAAAGAATTGCGGCAGTAGCCGCTAATACAATAAGGGTATAATTAATCTTACCACTTCATGTATGATTTAGTTTTTAAGATATTTTATAAACTAGTTTTATCCTATACTTAATGAAAAATTCATATTGAATACAGATCTTTTCTTATGAGCTTTCGCTCATGGCTTCGCCCTTTATCCATATATCAACAGGGAAGGTATCAAAGCTATAGCATTTACTCTTAAACACATAGTAAAACTATATCACCAATAGCAGCACTTTGTGATTGTATGAAACAATCACATCGCTGCACATAAAATACAAAGAAAAATCATGCAGAATAACAAGGTGCCACTTGTTTGGCACACTTCACGTTAAGGTTATTAAACATATTACAGTATTAAGGACGCGTAACTTGTTATATTTAAAAGAGATTTCACGATAAAAGTTTCCTGTACGGAAATTTAAGTTTCCTCTGGGGAAACCGAAGTTTCCTGTACGACAACTAAAGTTTCTTCTGTGGAAACTTTTCACTAATCTAACATATCCAGAAACGTGAACGCAATTTCGCAAAAGTGTATTATTTTTCCTTTTTTCACATTTATTTTTGACAATATTATACTCTGCATAATATATAACAAACATTATAATGATAAAAGGAATACTTATGAGCATTGATTACAACACAATAATGAACTCAAGCAGTGAAGAAGTAGAAAACTATATCAACAGAAATCACTTCACAGATAAACAAAAGCTAGAGATTTACAGTTTTTATAACAGAAATAAAAAAGACAAAATAACTGTTAATGTAAGGAAAGAGCATAGTTCTGATATACAACCGGGAATAGCCTATGCTCACGCTTTTTTAGATAATCTGGAAAAGCTCGGAAAGAATATGTCTGGCGCAGAATACACAATAATGATCCGATTATGTAAACTTATGCAACATGGCAATCTTATAGCCAGTATATCTCAATCAGCACTCGCAGAAGAACTGAACATGAGTAAATCAAATGTATGCAAATGCTGGAAAAAACTTATCAATAAAGGCATCCTTATCTTAGATGGTAAACACACATTAATAAATGCCAATCTCTTTCTGAAAGGCCAATACAGGACGCTTAATGGAACACGCAAGGAATATGTAAAAAAATCGCTCAGAACTGCCAGTGAAGGCGTAGAGAACGTTTTTTCTACCGTATATAAAGAGACCATATTTGTAAATAACAAGGATAAAGAAGAAACAACAAAGGGAGATGAAACGCCATTACTTTCTGTACCTGATGATGATATCGATTGGGACTCAGTTTCAGGAAATAATATATTTGATGATTATCATGAATACATCAATGACGATGAAACAATATAATCTTTTCATCCGTATATTGTACTAATGTCATTCCTCTATATTTGACACTTTCTCTCTATCCATTAACATATATTATAACGTATATAATTAAAGGAGATCTTATGAGAAAAATAAAACTAGATAACAGCGATTTATTAACTTATTTTGAAACTGTAGAAAAACTAAAACAACAGCCATCAATGGATGAATATTTAGAAGGCTATCGTAAAGTTCGTGAGGCTAGTCCTTTTGGCACTGAAGTAGATAAATACAGATCTGCTCATAGTGAACTGCGCAGACTGGATAAGAAGAGACAATCACTTATGGGTAGTTTCATCGGTGAACTAAATCCTATAAGTTTTTCAACAGCTAACACATCTGCAAAATCATCAGGGGATCTTGATAAGTTTTATGAACGTAGTCTTTATAGGAAAGCAATTCAAGAAAAAAGCGATGAAGAAATTGTTGCTCTGGTAATAAAACAGCGTACAGAAGCAGCACTTGAGTTTCAACGTTCTGTTGAGTTGAGTCTTGAACAGCTTTCCAGTATTTCATCAGATTTTATAACGTCAGATAAAAAATACCGAAAAATGTCTTTTTAAATTTTACTACGTATACAGCCCGAATAATTTTTTAAATGCCAGCTTACCACTGGTGGTAATAGTTACTTCTCTGAACCCCGGTATTCTGGTTAACCACCCTTTTTGCTCACAATGCGCAAAAAAGGCAGCACCAGCCTCACCACCAAGATGAAATCGCCGTTCACTCCAGTCAAGGCAACCACAGCACGTTTTACGTCGTGTCTTTGGCTTGGACATAATACCTAACTCTCGGAACTGTTCTTGTCCTGATGGCGTCATTGACGCGCCATCTGACGTAACCCAGCCCTCAGCAACCATAAAATCATAGATATGAACCGCGATCTCACCGGCTAAATGGTCATAACACGTCCGGGCAACCCGTAATGAGGAAGGTGTGCTTATTTTAGCTGATGATGCCGAACGCCATGATACGCCCATCAGATTTTCAATCAGCCCGGCAATATCTGTTCCGGCCAGACGGTAATAACGATGACGTCCCTGCGAAAGGCAGGTAATCAGCCCCTCGCCAACCAACCGGGACAGATGCGCACTGGCAGTTGACGCCGCGATATCAGCGACCACACTTAACTCTGTCGCTGTCCATGCACGTCCATCCATCAAGGCACAGAGCATTTTTATGCGGGACGGCTCAGACATGGCAGCAGCTAAGGCCGCCATTGAATGTTCCAAAGCATCACCGCTATCTGTTGAATTAGCGTGTTTTAACATATTAGTCAGGCACGACAGTCCATTTCTCCGTTGCTTTGCTGGCAACCCTATCATTATCGGTCACAAGGATCAGCTGGTTTGCATGGTCGCTATATTGGCACAGAATATTAATTCCCTTCTCAGCCAGTGTTGCCGCAATTTCTCCTAACTCGCCGGGGCGCTCTTGCTTCAGTTTTCGGATCAGTGGCCTGCATACGCTTTCAACCTGAAATCCTGCGTTTTCCAGCACGGCTTTGGCAGCATCCCCCTTCTCAACAAGAAAATGCGCATGTGCTTTGTCTGCAACAGTAAATACGCCACCACCTTCAAGGCCAATACCGTTTTGACCTAATACTGTCCCCAGTGCCGCCAGTTCTCCCGGCGCATTATTTAAAACAACATGGATGTCATACATCGGCCTGACCTCTGGTTTCTGATGAATAGTCTCTGAGCACAGGGGCAATACGGATGCGATAAAAAGAGAAGATAGATTGACGTCCTTCTGCCTGAGCTGCTTTATGCAAAACGTTTTGTTTCCATAGTAATACGGCCTCTTCATCCCGCCACCAAGACAATGACAGTATCTTTCCCGCTGTTGTCAGACTCTGGAAACGCTCGATAGAGATAAAACCATCAATATCGGCTAATAGCGGTTTCAATTCAGCAGCAAGCTGGAGATAACGCTCTTGTTGTATGGGAATAACATCTGCTTCAAAAAGCACTGCGATCACATTCCTACCCTCTATGTATTAGACACGGGTATTACTGTACCGTTTTCAGTGCTGAACACTTCGATGGCGGACGAAATATGAATGTCATCATCAATAGCATCTGTGGCAGTGTCAGGTGTCAGTGATAAAGGTCTTCAGGTGATACACGATCACGCCCCATTTTCTCGAGCAACCGTTGTAATCTCTTAGCCCTCAATTTCTGAGCCTTTTTCTCACCAATCTCCTGATAATATTCTTCCCGATGCTCCGCAACGACTTGACGGAACTTCTTCAAAAGCTGTTCCAGCGTTTTTAGATCAGTTGTAGCCGCTTCAGCTTGGATTTTTCTGTACATATACATTACATGGAATTCATCAATCATATTAAACCTCATAGTGTTATCATTTATTTTATTTCCCTCTTTTGAGGGAACAATCATAATGTTTAATATCAAACAACTGTCATTTTTAACTTCCAATAAGCAGGGTATTGATTTTCATCCTGATTTATATTTTTAAACACAAGTTCAATGATATGCTCAAGATGCCAATGTAAGATTTCATCCTTCAAATCATTTTTATTGATACCAGATACATCATTTTTAATAGAGTATTTCATTATCTCACGAGTTATCACTACATCATAAATAACTTCTGAAAATTTACCCCAACTCATAATATAGATTGCTGTTTCAGGATCATTTTCATAAATATTATATATCTCATCACAGAATCCTTGTAAGATGTTAGCAATAAGAGCATTTTTTGTTTTATTATAGCTGTTCAATACAATCTCTTTCATTTTCTCACCCTTACTTTTCAGTTAATAGTCAGTAAAAAATTAGTTGTTATAACCGATATTGATGACGACACAGTCATACTCCAACCCCAAATCATCTACTAGCTCGTTATTAATAAATCGATTTAACTCATCAAGTATATTCTCATCATCCATGATTTCTTCTACTGAATATCCAGTAATAGCAACAAATATTTCAAAACGCTCTTGAATAGCATTCATTACTTCTGGAGTTCCATCACACAACACGCTTACAACTATAGATATTTTATTTGTCATAGAACTTTGTTCATTGTCTTTTTTACGTAATATCGTAGGCATTTCGTTTTTCTTTATGTTGTTTACCATTTTTATTTTCCTCTTATATCTTTTGTTAGCCCCTTACGGGGCAAGATTAGTTAGTACTTTCTAAAGTTTTCTGAATATCCTACTAACATGGCAGCGACCAGTTCAAAGTTAACCTGATTAATATCACCACTATTACCTTCTTGGGCAGTGAATCTTTCAAAGTTGTTCTGAATATGATTAATCACATGGATAATAAATGGACTCATAAAATCCGGGTCATCTAAATAATCATTGGCGTCACCATCACCATTAACTTCCATGAACATATTCCAGCTTGCGGCAAACGATCTACAAGCAAGGTCATAGAACAGTTCGGTTGATTTATTAATACCCATCGTATCTTTAGACATATTTATATCCTCATAGTTAAATGCTTATTTAATTTATTGTTTTTTTATTAGCCCCTTTCGGGGCCGAATACTCTGCTGTTAGCTCATGCCAAAAAGTAATGCCTTTATATGGACACTTTTCATTTCCAATATAACTTTATCCATATCAACATAAATCAGTCTTTCTCTTTTACCAGCTTTTTCCATATGTCCATCAAAACGCTTAGCCAGATAATCTTTAACATGTGAAAGATACGATTCCGTTCTATTATTATCTAACATAATAGATGCGACTAACTCATGATCTCCTTGCTCTTTATATATCAGCATTCCAGCCACATAAAGATACTTTGTCATAGCATAAAATGTTTTTGTGGATAACTCTTTGATACTTCCCATTTCTTGATTATTCATTTTATTTCCTCTTGCTGTTATTAAAATATTATTAGTGAGATTCATTACGGGCAGCAATAACGCTATCCATCCACGGCTTCTATCTCACTTTCGATAAAGGCAACCGATCTCAATCCAATCCTGACCTGTTTCGGAAAACGACCTGTATTGATCAGCCCATACATTCTTGCCCTGCTTAACCCTACCCTTTTGAGCACTTCAGGGAGGCGGATAAGCCTTCTTGGTGTGACTTCGTGTTGCTCATAGGATCCTGTTCTTTTTTGATTTGTATTATTATTTTTCATTGTCTTCTCCTGTTTGTTTCGACAGGAGTAATTCTAGAAAAAATGGCAATGACAAGATGCAGACGTTGGCAAACAACATCTTTCGAGAAAATGAAGGGATATGATTTTGGGGAAAATGAAAATGTGCGAATGTCGCTGGTTTTGCATAAGGGAACCTGTCTTGATGGCAGGTTCCCGGAGATAGTGGAAAAGGTTAGTTTTCTTCTTCTTTTTCGTTCATCTTCATGGCATCAGCCACTCTGATATCCATCATGTAGCTGTCTTTGCTCAGATAGAGATTAAACAAACGCGCAAACTCACGAGTCCGTGCCTTCTCCGCAAAAGGCTTATCGGTATCCTTAATTTGCGCCCCTCCTCTAATCACCTCTGAATCATTCGGATAGAGTAAACGTGACATTTGCTCATTAGAGATTTTTACGCCACGGTGATTAGCCCATAACATCAGGTCCAACATAGGGATAGTTCTCAGGGAGATCACTTTCTTAATCGTGCTCAAACCAAAGCGAAATAAACCGATCTCTAGTTCCGTGATGCCATACTCCTTACGCCATTGTGGGAGCATGATTTTGATATGTTCGATAACTTCATCATCGGTCAGACGTTTGATGTTTAGCCATAGGTATAGTGGGTGATCATCATTCAAACGCTCGATGTCCGTTAATCGCTGTTTACCCTGTTCTCTCGACACTGGTACTGATGGTGCATCAGGCGAAGCATCGCTACGTTGGAGTAAATTGAGTTTCCTTAAGTCTGCCTCATAGCGGCTAATATCCCCAACGGTGATATGCTGAACATGTAATGTGGCATCAGCCAGAGGGTTTTTCTTTTTGGATGATGGAGGGGTAATTTTGGTTGAGCTGATTAATAGCGGAGTGCCAGCCAGTATCTTGGCTTCTTCTTCCAGATAGCGTTGATAGCGTTGACTTTGTTCATTGGTGGAATCATAACGGAACAAAACTGCCCGGCGACTCAACTCATCACTTAGGTCTTTTAACGTGATTTCCTGTAAAACATCATAGTTGCTCAGCCTGAACCATTGCTTCGCAGCTTTGATAACCTCACCTGACTTCATTCTTATTATCCTGTTCTGATACCGAACGATTTTTTATGCCCGATTTATCTGAGTGTTATCTTATGCCAAGCAATAGCAACAACGCTATCTCACAGATGGAAGACAGGAAACGAAGAGCACAGATTTCTGGTGTTTTGTTGCAGAGTATTTCAGGGGATTGACCGAGATAGGTACCACCTCACTTCCCTAAGATTGGGAATGGTTAGGGAAGTGGATAGGGAAGTGGATAGGGAAGTGGATAGGGAAAATAAGTCATAACACCATGATAAATAAAATAATTATATTATCCAGATCAGGTGGTACGGGTATTTCTCAGCCTTCACAAAGAAGGGCACCCCGAGTCATGTATTACGCTTCGCAGCATAAGTAAATGGTGGCTATAAAGCAAGCGGTCGCCGCTGGTCACACAATGGCGATGGAATAAAACATGCGGAGACCTGATGCCATAGAGAAAAATGCATTAACCCATTAAACTGATCTATCAACCCCACACCGAGGAAACTGTGATGACGACAATAAAAAGTTATGCCGCACCGGAAGCGGGCGCAGCGCTGGAGCTGTATGAGTTTGACGCGGGTGAACTGCATGATGAAGACGTAGAAGTTGCCGTAGAGTACTGTGGCGTATGTCATTCCGATCTCTCCATGATCGATAACGAATGGGGCATCTCAAATTATCCGCTGGTGGCCGGACATGAAGTGATTGGCCGCGTGCATGCGTTGGGCAGCGCGGCGAAAAACAAAGGCTTGAAGATAGGTCAGCGCGTCGGCATTGGCTGGACGGCGCACAGCTGCGGGCACTGCGATGCCTGTATCAGCGGCAGCCAAAGTAACTGTCAGCAAGGCTGCGTGCCGACTATCCTGAACAAAGGCGGTTTTGCCGATAAGATCCGCGCAAACTGGCAATGGGTGATCCCGCTGCCGGATGCCATTGATATTGAATCTGCGGGCCCGCTGCTGTGCGGCGGCATCACCGTTTTCAAACCGCTACTGATGCACCACATTACCGCGACCAGCCGCGTCGGCGTCATCGGTATCGGCGGACTGGGACATATTGCGATCAAACTCTTGCGCGCCATGGGCTGTGAAGTCACTGCGTTCAGCTCCAACCCGTCGAAAGAGCAGGAAGTGTTGGCGATGGGGGCCGACAAGGTCGTTAACAGCCGCGATGCGCAGGCGTTGACCGCGCTGGCCGGCCAGTTCGATCTGATCATCAACACCGTGAGCGTCGATCTGGAATGGCAGCCCTACTTTGAGGCGCTGGCCTATAACGGGAAGTTCCATACCGTCGGCGCGGTTATGAAGCCGTTTAGCGTGCCGGCCTTTACCCTTATCGTCGGTGACCGCAGCGTTTCCGGTTCGTCGACCGGTTCACCGCATGAACTGCGTTCTCTGATGCAGCTTGCCGCGCGCACCAAGGTAAAACCGCAAACTGAACTGTTCCCGATGTCACATATCAACGATGCCATTCAGCATTTGCGCGACGGCAAAGCCCGCTATCGTGTCGTACTTAAAGCCGACTTTTAGCCGCGTCATAAATTCATCGGACATTTACCGCCAGCCGTATTCCCTGCGCTGGCGTAACCGCCGACAAACCGGAAACATTCCTGTTTGCCGCAAACGGACGGGATACGGATATCCCGTGTTGACGCCCGCGAACGCGTGCCAAACATTCAGCCTAACTATTCCGCTTCCCCCTTCGCAGTGACATAATCCTTCGCCATCCAATGATAAACGGAATAAAAAGGACGTGTCGTTATGCAGTTGCTGCCCAATAAGGCCCAATGGAAAAAATGGAGTTTACCCAGCAAAATGACGGCGGTCGGGCTTTATCTTACGGTAATTCCCCTGGCTTTCAGCGCGATGTCTTATGTTCTGGTCAGTCTCGGCCACTGGCTGGATAAACGCGTTGATGTCACGAGCGTGACACGTTCACTGGCCGATATTGAAAAAGAGAGTGGAATAACCTTCAACCATGATGAAGCCAATATTCAGGTTAATTATCCGCAGCTCACCTACCTCTTACCAAATAAATTTCTTGCCGGGATTAATCAGGAAATAGAAAATAATGTGATGAGTTATATTAACGAATATCTTCTGGAATATCATGTTGATCATGAAATCGGTTTATTGTCGGAAAATATGGTGAGTTTACGAATTAATCAATACTATTATTATAAAGGCGCTTTAAATGGCGATAATTCACAATTTGCCATCAACCTCCAACCCGGCGATGACAGAATCATCGATTTTTTCGATATTTTCGACGCTCGCCGGGATGCGTTGAATGAAATAAAAGCATTGATTACAGATAAAATAGGTGAAGTCTGCGAATACGGTATTTTTGCAGACAAACTGGAGAAACCCGGTTTTATCCCGCGTTTTTTTATGACGCCAGACACTATTAACTTCATTTTCAGTGAATACGAAATTACCCCAGGCGTTTGCGGCGGCGTAACGGTAAAAATCAGCTATGATGAGCTCATCGATTATATCCGAAACGACGGTCCACTTGGCCAATTAAAACCGCAGGCAGGCGCCTGGACCGCAGGTGAACACTTCATCAATAGCATGATGATAAATATGGGAAAATTTAAAGAATAACGGCTAAACGGTGGCAAAAAAGCCAGCGTGACGCGGCTTTACCCTTCATCATTGCCAGTTTTTGTCGGGCCAAAGCGCCCGACAAAAGGTAAGCGTAGCGCAGGCGGGTTTATATCCACCCCCATATTCAGCCCCAGAATATTGGCTTCAATACCCTCTTCAAGCCCCATCGTTATCCCCAATACTCCCAACAGAGAAATCTGCACGCCGCGCCCCGATGGCGACAGCCCAGCCGGATGCGTTATCGGTCGGTAATCCTTACCAATGGCATTGGCCGGCATATCCAGCTTGAGCGCAGGCACTTCGCGGCCAATGTGCGCCAGAAAGGTATTGCTATTCGGCCCCGGCCAGGCGTGATAAGTATTCGGCCACGGGTAACTTTTTATCGCGGCCTCAATCTGCGGGATCATGGCTTGCGCCTTGTCGCCGCGGTGCTCCACCAATAACGTCGGCATCGCGCCATACCAATAGGCATCGGCCGCCGAACGGTTCAGACGAACGACATTATCGCTTCCCCAGCTTACGACCTCATAGCGGCGATACTGCGTTTCTCCCGCTTTTTTGAAAATGATCCACGGGTGTACCGCCACCAGCCCGCGCCAGCCGTAAGTCGGCGCCGCATAAACCTGTACGATGGCAGTCTGCCGGAATTGCACAGGGTCCGGCGCTAACCCGGAAGAATCCTGTTTGGCAGACCACCAACCTTTCCCACTTAACGTTTCGCCGTTGCGCGTCGATTGCGCCCAACTTTGCCAAAAAGACAGCAACAGCACACAAATAAATCCAATCCCCAGACATTTGAGGTACGTCATAGGCCAGATAGCTCACGGAAAAGAGATGGAACAGAATCGATACACCTGCGGGCGAGCGCCTACAGTGAAAATCGGTCAAAACATCATTCAGTCAGTTTACTGCCAGTTGACGGTAAGGTTAAGACAGGAGGCGAAATATTGCCTCAACACGCTGGCGCACCGTCGTTGACCATCAATCGATGCAATACTTCTTTAAATCTGCCATTTCACCTAATATCTTTTGGGTTGATTTGAAAAAGATCGACTTCGCCCCACGTAATGGACAAGCGGCGAAATTAGATCTAGTGCCAAACCAAAGCACAATTTATTCCGGACAGGTGTCAGAGCATTTCAAACCGGCTACGCCGTTTAAATTCGCCAGGCTGTAAATTGGGAATATATTCTCTCGATATCAGGTTTATTCCGGGATAATTTTAAAGCGCCAGTAAACGTTGGCGCTTTCCCGTTAATGCTCCCCACTCCCAGCCCTCATTTCAACGTTACCGCAGCTAGGCTACGTTCATTTCTTATGCTAAATTATATCCATATAGATATAACCGCATGTGTGGATAGCGACAAAAGTTTCGTGCGTGCTAACCACCGTGTTTCTCTGTCATTTCATCACACGCTTCAAAAATGATAGACAAAAAATTTAATTCTTATCTTTTTTGTCTATCATTAAAGATTTAGGAGCAAAAATCTCACAAAAAACTTCCGAGCCAAATTTAATAGCCAAAGCAGCAATGCTAGCTGCCAGCATTGTTATCGATATACTAAAATAATTAAATGCTGAGACTATAGCTCCTGCAATATATTTTTTATCATACACAACAGACAACCCTTGACTCCATGCCTTATATATTTCGCTATCAGGACTACACAACGCTCGCCATGCTACTCTTTTTAAAGCAGAGCTGGTTCTTTTACCTAAATCAATTTTTTTATCTTTTGATAATGGTTTTGGTAATAGTATTCTATCTGGAGCTGGCAATCTTAACATATAAGCATCCTGAACCTGTTCTAATAAATCAATTGATAACGGAGGGACTGAACACCCTATATTCTCCAAAATCTCATTTTCACTTTTTTTCATAACCAAACTAACAGTTTCGTTATTAACTTCATCTAAATCTAACACTTCCCCCGAATACCCGATTAATCCAGATAAAATACTTTCTTCCTCTAGCCTTTGCAATAATCGCTCATGGAATTGTTTCCTTCTTGACTCTGACACTATGTTATTAATATTATCAACAACATTGAAGATTAAAACTCTTGCTTCTGATATGTTTTTTTCACGTAAAAAACATATTGCCAGCAAAGCGCTAGCTTCTAAATTTATGCGAGTCCTGTTAGAACTTTTTGCAATATTTCCCTTAAAACCTGACTTTGCAAACTCAAGAGCTCCAGCCTCAAGGGCTGTTTCATATAACCAGTTCTTAGCCTGAAGTAATCGTGTTTCATGGCCAGTCGGTCTAAGAAGGGTTTGTAATTTAATAGTTATATCTTTAGCTTTATCTAAGTTCGCACTTTTAACACATGAACGTAATTGAGGTTCAAGTATAGATAATTGTTTCCTCTGTAATTCAGTTAAACTATTTTTAATATTCATCTAAAAACCTCAAATAAAAAACAATAGATAAAATAAAAAAAAACGACACAGCATTAAATATTAAAAGACTAACCTTATAAGATTCCAAGAAATAAACACCAAAACTTTAGCCACACGGAGCTCCCTATTTTTACATGAAAACGAGTATTAATATAACAAAAACCCATAAAAAAACACCAGCCTCACAAGAGGCTAGTGTTTTTAAAGTAACGCTCAGCAATTCAACACTGCTGACGCTTATTCCCACTCAGTCATCAATAAGAAGAAAAAGCTGTTTTAAGTCAAATAATTGAAACAGCCACATCCGCCGATACCATGAAAAATGCCATGGCGAGCCAATCGGCCTGATCACCAGTGACTCAGGCGGGCAGCGGCAGCGACTGCCCTCTGCAGACGTCCATTTAGTCGAAAAAGCTTGCTCCATTCAGCCAGACCATAACTATCTGACTCAGTCATCTCTCGGCTTCTCTTCGTTTATTGCGATTTTCGTTTATTTCGAATATACTAACCTCTAAGATCGCTACATAGTCTAGGAATTAGCCATGACCACCATCACACAGACCAAGATGACGCTGCCCGCCGAACGGGAAGTTCAGGCAGCCGAGCAGGGTCAACGCGCCTTGGCGGCCTACCTGGCAACGCGCTTCGAAACGCAACACATACAGATTCTCGATGACCGAAACCAAGCTCACCAGGTGGAGTTGCCCACCTCCGCGCTGCGTTTGCTCGTAGATATCCTGGCTGAGTTAGCCGACGGCAATGCTGTAAAAGTCGTCCCCGTCCATGCGGAGCTGACAACCCAGGAAGCCGCAGACCTGCTCAACGTCTCCCGCCCTCACCTGGTCAAGCTACTGGAGGATGGTGTGCTGCCGTTCCACCGAACGGGAAAACACCGGCGAGTACGGTTCGCAGACCTGATGCAATACAAAGATGCACGCGACCGTGCTAGCGAAGAAGCTATGGCAGAACTCACACGTCAGGCACAGGAATCAGGCATGGGGTACGAATGAGGCATTCCCCCTTCACCGCCATATTCGATGCCTGCGTTCTCTATCCCGCACCGCTGCGCGACTTTCTGATGTGGCTAGGACTATCGGGACAGTTCCGTGCCCGCTGGAGTCGAGATATTCATGAAGAATGGAAACGCAATCTACTGCTCAACAGGCCCGATCTCACACGTGCGCAGGTGGATCGCACTTCAGACTTGATGGATCGCGCGATCCCCGATGGGTTGGTGGATAAGTACGAAGCGCTCGTTGCGGGACTGACGCTACCCGATCCCGACGACTGTCATGTTCTGGCTGCGGCCATCCGCTGCGGTGCTAGCGTGATCGTGACCTTCAACCAGCGGGACTTTCCCGCAGACATACTTGCCTCCTATGGGATAGAGCCTCAGCATCCCGACGAGTTTGTGGAGAATCTCTTCGACCTTGATGCCGCATCGGTAGTTGCCGCGGCGCAGCGCCAGCGGTCACAACTCAAGAACCCGCCTATTGACGTCGATCATTATCTGGAAATCTTGTTTCGGCAGGGATTAGTTCAGACAACCAAAGCTTTGGCGACTTATCGTGCCATTCTCTAACTTGAAAATCCTCACGCCGTCAGGAACAGTCGATGAACCGTGCTTACCTCTCCTTGCATGCCCACGATGTAGCCACTCTCAGTGATGCCGAACTCTTCGGTCGCCTGGCTTCACATTTGCCCTTCGCACTAGAGCCCGGGCAGCGCACCGCGTGGAATTACCAGATCCAGCACTTACGCGAACTGGCGCGAGAATTACCCAATGCCCATGCCTTCATGGAGTTTCTAATTCCTCGTATGGGACGTCGAGCTGACTTGATCTTGCTGACCAATGGCATAGTGTTTGTGATCGAGTACAAACTCGGCGCGAACCAGTTTGATCGCTCTAGCCTGAACCAAGTCTATGGCTATGGCCTTGATCTCAAGCATTTCCACGAAACCAGCCATAGCCTGCCGATCGTACCAGTTTTGGTCGCCACCCATGCGCCGCGTAATGATGACCTGCACGTGCAATGGGATAATGATGGCCTAGCGCGACCAATAGGTGTCAATGCCGCAGGCCTTCTGCAAGCCATCAACCATCTGTGTCGCACCTGGAATAGCTCCCCGATTGATGTTGCAGCGTGGGAAGTTGGGCGGTATCGCCCGACGCCAACCATCGTAGAGGCTGCCCAAGCGCTGTATCAGGGACATGCGGTCGAAGAAATTTCTCGTTCCGAGGCTGGAGCCGAGAACCTTACAAATACTGCCGATTATGTGGCTAATGCGATCGAAGCAGCGAAGCGAAACAAACGCAAAATTATCTGTTTCATCACTGGCGTCCCAGGTTCCGGTAAGACATTAGCAGGCCTCAATCTCGTCACAGCACGCCAACGCGCTCATAGCGATGAGCATGCCGTTTTTCTTTCGGGCAATGGCCCCTTGGTGGATGTCCTGCGCGAGGCGCTGGCCTTGGATGCCGTGGCAAGGGCACGTGAAACCGGTACCAGCACGACCAAGGTGCAAGAGGATCGCCGTGCAGCCACCTTCATCCAAAACATCCACCACTTTCGCGACGATGCACTCATCTCTCAAGATGCCCCGGTAGAGAAGGTCGCTGTGTTTGACGAGGCCCAACGCGCTTGGAATGCGGAACAGACGTCAAAATTCATGCAGCAGAAAAAGGGCCAACTTGGCTTTTCTATGTCGGAACCCGAATTCTTGCTTTCGGTAATGGATCGGCACCAAGACTGGTGCGCGATCATCTGCCTGGTGGGCAATGGCCAAGAAATCAACACCGGTGAGGCTGGCATTAAAGAATGGCTATACGCACTGGAGCGGAGCTTTAAACATTGGCAAGCGCACACTCCCAACAGTCTCGTGCATTCATGCATGCTCACTGAAGGCGTCACCGCACCAGCCCTCCATTTGGCCACTTCGCTACGATCTTTCCGAGCCGAGAGCTTATCTGATTTTGTTGGTCATGTGATCGATGGCGATGCAACTGCCGCACGAGAAGTAAAAAACACGCTAACTAATTTTCCTCTCTACATCACACGGGACCTTGAGCACGCGAGGCAGTGGCTTCGTTCCAAATGCCGTGGCGCTGAACGGACAGGCTTGCTGGCCTCGTCCAATGCCTCCCGCCTCAAGCCATATGGCGTGTTTGTGAAAGCCAAGATAGAGCCGACCAAATGGTTCTTGGCTCCGAACGATGACGTGCGATCGTCTGATGCGCTTGAAGATGCCGCCACAGAGTTCGACATTCAGGGCCTGGAATTGGATTGGACCTGTCTGTGCTGGGACGCCAATTACCGACGTGAGGGAGATCAATGGCTCGCCCTACAATTCAAGGGCACGCGATGGCAAGCTGTGAATGACGAAGCACGCAGGGCTTATGTGGCCAATGCCTATCGCGTGCTATTGACCCGCGGCAGACAGGGCATGGTGGTTTTCGTGCCCGAAGGCTCTAGCGAGGATGCCACACGAACGCCCACGATTTACCAGGCCATCTATGCCTTCCTGAAAGATTGTGGGTTCGACGATTTGGAGAGTATAAATTCGGATCTCGCGCCGCGGTTCAGGCTTGCTGCAAGTTAACTACAGCCCCCTGAAGTCTCTCCGGAGCCTGGCATTGGGCAACACCCAAAGGTAACCGATGTGCGGTAGCTCTTCCGATACCATGTCGGCATTATTCACTCGGTCATGGTATCGGTATTTTTTCAATGGCACTCCCATCCAAATGCCATGAAAAATGCCATTGATAATATAAGCAACATCATCAATGGCATTCAATTTTACAGCATCAAATCAATAAATTAGAAAACCGTCCCCACTCAATTAAATACGGGAATTGTAACCTATTGATTTAATGATGCAGATTACATTATCAATAAAATCAATACCGTCAATAATGCCGTCATTCGCTGATTGTGACCACCGAACCGGATGCAACAATCGGCGCAAGGGAATCATACGCACGCTCGCAGGTTAATCCCCTGATTCGAGATCGGTCAAGCGCTGCCGCCAATTCTCCCGCTCTTTCGTCAGCGCGCCGGAACAACTCGGCGAGCACAACGGCCCCGCCGGATCCTGTCTGGCCTCCGCCGGTAGCTCCGGCATTGCGGGCGCGTTCACTTTCTGCCAGTCGCTTGGCAAGTCTTTCGGCTTTGGCGTGCAGGCTATCAGCAGTAGCGCGGGCATTATCAGCATCATCTTTAGCGGCTGCCAGTTTATTCTGTGCATCTTTACGGTTTTCATTTGCGGCCCTCTGTCTTCGTTGCTCTTCTTCCCGCGCCTCGGTCTGCCGAAGCGCCAGCGCCACGGCGTCGCGTCCATCGCGCGCCGACCAGTCGGCTTTCCATTGCAGATCTGCTTTCTGGTAACCGGCATGAAAACCAGCGCCATACAGCACAGCCAGCGCAATGGCTGCCAGCAGGAACGCAACAAGCGGCTTCCAGTAGCGTTTTAGGAATGCGGCTATGATGTTCATGTCAACACCTGCCGAGCCAGTTCGAAGCGCTCGCGCCGATCTTCGATCCCATTGCGGCCGCCGTTGATAACCAGCGTAACGCGTTCCATATCTTCGCCGTATTGACCTAACCGTCTGGATTTCCAGAACCAACCAGCCGAGCGCATTGCGTTACTGTCCTGTTCCAGTAACTCAGGTGATGTGACGAGATCCAGTTTCAGGCCCGCGCCACACGCCCGGTAGTTGTCCAATCCGGTAATCTGAATCAGACCGCGCCCGCGATATCGCCAGCCGTCGCTTTTGCCTTTATTACCCAATCTGCCCGCATAAACCAGATTAGCGATCGCCTCCTGGTTAGCCGGCCGCTTCGGTGTTCTGCCTAACATATCAGCCAGGTACTGAGTGATACGCCTCCCAAACGTGGAAACCAATGCGGCTGGAGTGTAATTCAGGGACTCAACAACGCGAGAGAAACCGGCAGACTCGTGACCAACCTGAGCGATAAACATCGAACGATCTGTCGATGATTTGATGTTGAACTCGTCGAATGTAGCCATAATATGCGGGTGCCAACGAGTGGCTAACGCCGTTGATATTCCTGACGCGTTACGGAATTGTTCGATATTCATGATGACCTCGCCTTGAAGATCTGCACGACGTTGCCGCGAGTTCTAATCACGGCGGCCAGCAGGAACGCGCGCAATGCGATGTCGTACCATTCGACTGAAACATGCGCACCGTAGAGTGTTTTGATAGCGATCCATCCGGTAATCACCACTACCGCATAGGCCAGCCAGTTACCCCAGCGGCGGTGACGCGCGCCGTTCCGCTGGAATGTCAGCACCCTGAGTGCGATAGCGGCACACATCAGGGCATTAGCGATAAGCAAAGCTTCATGAATGGTCATCATCTCTGCCTCCCGGTAACAGACTTTCCGGCCTGTCTGCGCGCCGGTAAACCACTTGACCTAACTTCACGGAAACGATAGCAACCACGAACGCGCCAGCGGCGTCTACACTGCCACGCTCGAATGATTCCATCGTGATTCCGGGAATGGCATTGGCTACGCCCATCAGGACGGTAGCCATTGGTTTGTAGGCGATCAGGCCAGAAATCAGGCTGATTAGTGAGAAGAAAAGTCGTCGTTTAATCGGGTATTCTGTTGCTGACGTGACGAATATCACGGCGCCAGAAAATGCCCCTAACACCACCTCTGCTGGCAGGCCGGCAAGGAACGCCGAAATTGCCGTCCCCGCCAGTGCTTGAGTGACACCGGAACTGCTGGTTACCGGTTCAGGAATCATGTGGCCCACCTTATCAATGTATCCGTATTGGTGTTAACAATAACAAAAATATACCATATATGGTATTTTGGTAATTATTCAAACAAAAAAATGCATACCTTGGAATATTTTTCTTGAAACTAACAATTCATGTCATTTACAATTAAAGTCACCACAGCGCAAAGAACATCATTTCCATTATTCAATGTCGCCTTAGGTGAGCAAAGTAAACCAATAGATGTTTTAATTGATGTTTTGAATATTGTTTCTCTTGGGAGAGATAACAATGGTACCGTGGAGTGTATTGCAACTATCGATGGTATTTCTGGAGGCGTAATAGTGTATCCGTTTGTTTACTCAGGAAACGGGCACCCACTGGATGATGCTGAAGAGCAGGTAAAAGCAATGTTAACAACAAAATAAATAATCCCCGCCATACCGGCGGGGTAGCGCTTTTAATCTATTATCGAGAAGTTGCTCAAGTATGTTTCTTTTGCTAAGGAGAATACCTCATAAGCATCCCCACTGAGAGTGCCTACGTTAAAATCGAATATTTTATTTCCCTTGTCCTCTCCATCATAAATTCCGATAGAACTGATATAAAGATCGCCATCTTTCACAGTGTCATCTATGTAGGCAAAACATCCTGGCTTCGATTCGCCATAGCGAGAGCTCATAGATATGTAATCACCTTTCATATAAATCATATCGTTCCCCATGCTGCTCTGAAGATGGAATAGGCGTAAGCGCTATTCAGGTATGATGTGTAATCGCCTGCGATATAATCTTGGCTGGTAACATCCCATTTCCTGACGACTGCATAAGATGATGTTACGCTGTGAACAGAGTAGTAACTTCCGTTTATCAGCATGAACTCCCCCGCAGCCAAAAGCGCACTACTCATAGCAATAACAGTTTCACCCGCTACGATGGAGTTATAAAGTGAATAAGCTGGCCCCCAACCACTGTTTGAAGGCAAATTACCCGTGGACCGAATGAAGTTATCCTCGCCTGTCGTCGCGGAGTACATCATGTACGGCGCGGTAAATGAGCAACGGTAGTACCGGGTATTGTTCGCTGATGGCCAGCCGCGAGGGGTGGTATTGTAGGGTATGCCATCCGTCTGAACCCCGTTATAGACCTGCTGCACCATTCGGGTGTAGACACAGCCGTTTGAGGTTTTAGGAACGTAGAGGAAGCAACGACCGATGTTTTCATGATTATTTACCCCAATATCAACGTAAATCATACCTCCGGTTGTCACAAAGGAATCAATGCAGTTTTTTAACGTATTATTGTATACGCGTGTATAACCTACAGCGTTTTTCCAGCGGATGCCCTGGCTGCTCGTGACATCTTTACCCGTAATCGTGCACCCGGTAACTGAACAGTTATACGCCGCTGTATTTATCCGGTTAAAGAAAACTCCCGAATTGGGAAATCCAAAGATAACACAGGCAGAAATGGTGGCATTTCCGCAGGATTCGATAAAGATTCCAACGGAAATATCACCCACTGTGCAATTAGCTATAACAACATTTTCAGCAATACCCTGACCGGTCTCATCGGTTACGTTACCAAAGATATCAATGCCGTTATCACCACAGGAGGTTACGGTACATCCCGTAATGGTCATCCCATTGGGACGCTCACACTGAATTCCGATATACCCTACATTATGCACATAGCAGTTTAATATCCGGGAGTTAGAACACCCGTAAACTGCATTATTTGCACGCCGCAGATAAATGCCGCCCGATGTACTGTCAAACGCCTTAACGTTATCAATGGTGACATTATCCGAGTCCACGATATTAATGCAGGTAATTCCCGTTCCGGAAGCGTTGCTACGGCTACCGTTAAACGTGATCCCCTGTATCTTGCAGTTATCGGCAGCGCCTTCCCAGTTAGTAATGATTGCACCGCTGGATGAGCCGGTAAAACTGCTATCAAGAGTGATTGAGCCACCGCCCATCAGTGTTACGCCACTGCGCATACACAGAGCGCCACGCCCGGCAGCGACCTCACCCGGTATTAATACTGAGCCAGGGTTTAAGGTAACAGTATAGTGCCCACCAATAAGAACGTTAGTAGGGCCGACACCTGACAGGTAATTTGTGTGGGCTTCATCAATTGCTGATTGTATATATACTCTGTCGTCGTTGATTCCTCCAAGAGCACCATGCATTTCAGGAGTAATGAAACTTAACCCGCCGATTAATGCAGCCCCATTAGTTCCTGCAAGCTTTATTGCAAGATCCGCTGTATCTGTCTCCGCTGCAACAGGCACGAAACTACCAACGTTATTGCAGCCTACAAGCATATTTGATCTGAGATCAGCGTTTGCATACATCGGCACGCTTGATTCTGGAACTCTGAGAGTCCTGGAAAAGAGGTCTTCGGAATGCTCAATTGAATCTGATACTGAATTATCTACGTAATTTTTTGTTGCAGCATCCTGCTGGTTTACAGGATCCTTCAGATTTCTGATTTGATTGCCAAGAGCATCATAGAAATTGGCTATGAAGGAAGGCTTACGTAACGCTAGGCGTAAGAAACTGAAACACTGCTGGATCAGCATCGTAAGCTTATCGAATGCATCTTCATGAACTTCTGCGAAGAACTTACCCTGGTTGCGCAGGTCGGTTCCCTGTAACAGCGGCATATTGCGCTCAAGCAGAATGCGCCAGCCGATAGGTAGCGCGTTGGTCAAAATGACGTTACCGCCGGAATAGGATTTAACGCCGGTCAGCGTGTAATCGGTATTTAAAACCAGCGTGGCTTCATTGCCGTCAAGGTCAGCGGTTTTAACCAGCATGTAGGATGAATTGGTAATTCGGAAGCGATAAGGGAACGTGGTTGTAACGCCGTTGCCTGTGTACTCTTCGTGAGAAACTTCGGTCGATACGGTCATGGTGAGTGCTCCGGTGTTGTTTACACGGATACATTACCAAAAATCAACCATATTTGCATGAATATGGGTAATCATTAAATCGTGAAAATTTGAGATAGGCTTGATCTTATCCCCTTCTGAATATACTGTATAAATGAACAGTATGTAAGGGAATGTTTCATGAAAAATAAAACAGATCGTCCTAAATACAGTTACCCAGCCAGGGAAAACTACAGCAGCGAGATTCACACTAATGAGGGGGTTGGCCGGCTTGTTGCCGACTCATATATTGAACGACTGCTAACCGAGCTTGAAGATGAGGGAGTGGACGTTAGCGGCCCGCGCGCGGAGCTGACCGCCATCAAGAATTTTGTGAAGTACAGCAATAAATTTAGAGTTGATGTAAAAAACCATGCATTATTTTTGGTTAATCGGTGTGAATGATTACCTGAGCAACATATTGTAATTAATGGAATTAAAACAAATCAGGTAATTTTAACATTGTTAAATTGCGCAATGATTACCCGCGTGGTAATTTGACACCCTATGCACAACGCGCCATAGTGATTACGCACCTGCAAAATCAGGTGCCGGGATTGGTCTCCTGAAGAACTAAGTGGCGCACAACACGCGCTGGCGTGTTTTTTTTGTGCATTCGCTTCGCTGCATCTATCAATGGTGGGCTGGGCGGAGGCGTCGCAAGACGCGCCAGTAGCCACTTAGGCTGGTAGACCAACTCCGTTCAGTTCACCACCAGAAGATTGGTCTCGATGGTGGTGATAATTCACTAAGTGGAGTTATCATTATGAACACCAAAACATCTGTGTTTTCTTTCGACTCATCCGTAAAAGTTCGCGTCCTGTCCGTTGATGGTAATCCGTGGTTCGTTGCTGCTGATGTCTGCAAAGCTATCGCTCTCGATAACACTTCAATACGTAAGTTAGATGATGATGAAAAGGGTCTGCATTCAATGCATACCCCTGGCGGGATGCAGGATGTAAGCATTATTTCCGAGTCCGGCCTATACACTCTGATCTTGCGCTGCCGTGATGCGGTAACGCCGGGTACCATCCCCTACCGCTTTCGTAAATGGGTAACTGGTGAGGTCCTTCCTTCTATCCGCAAAACCGGAAAGTATGAAGCTACCCCAACAAAAGCCAAACCCCGCGCCCTACCCAAGCCGGTGGCAAAGGACAACATTACTCGCCTACCTTTTGTGTCTGCCCGGTTCGATCGTGACGAGACGCCGTATTGGACGCTGCCATCTATCGGCGGCTACTTCCGTGGCTATGAGGTTGGTGAGTCGATGGCTTACCTGTTCCTCAAATTCCTGAATGAGAATAAGGTGCCTGCTGAGGTTGGTTACAACTATTACACGCACATCATGTTTTCGCTGTTCCATCGGTACGAACTTGAGGGCGGTCAAGCAGCGGAAGCGGCGCAATCAGAAGAGGAAGGATTCAATAGCATACGCGGCCAGTTGTGCGGCTTCATGAACACCACATCAAAGTGGATGGTCTCGGCGGCCAACAAAATGGATAGTGAAGCCAATCGCTTTACCGAGGCTCAGTTACTGGCAGTGGCAAATAATGCGTTAGGATGCAGCGTTAAAAAGTTGCATTATAAAGCTTAAGAATTCAAGGGCCCGTTTTCGGGCCTTTTTTAATGCGAGTTTTCGCAAGAAGTTTTCAGCGCGCTTAAAAACTCTGGTTGAAGTTTGGACGAATTTAAACGAGAATTACCTTACAGGTAACACAGGAGGCCGCCATGAACGTAGTAAAATTTCCGCGCGCCTATACGGTAAACGTCATCCATGATGAAAACGTATGGGTAGGCGTATGTGATGATCTTGGTTTGGTTACCGAAGCTGAAACATACGAAGCCCTTACAGAAAGAGTGTGGGAGATTGCGCCAGAACTGTGCGAGCTTAACGGGCTTTGCAGAAGCAGAAGTGGCAATATTCGCTTGGCGTTCACTCATGAGCAATCCAACGACGAAAGGATTGCACTCTAAAAAATGGGAAACGGGCTATATCCTAAATTAACCGAATTGCTACTTTCAGCAAATTGTAATTTTGAAAGGCAAGGCAAAGGTAGCCATGAGATATGGTATAGCCCGATAACCAACAAAAGATTTAGCGTCCCCTTCTCTGTCGTATCCACGCACACCGCCAATGGCATATTGAAACAAGCAGGTTTGCCGAAATACTTCTAAGGCCCGAGGGCCTTATTTGTTGTGACATGTCACGCTATTTATTACTCATCCATTTTGGTGGTTCTTTGCAGCGAAATGATTCCTGCATAGCGGCTATGACCAAACTCTCAGCTGAGTTAACTCTCTGATTGGGGTTGTCATTTAGGTATTTATAAACAACATCGGCATAGGTCTGTAGCCTTCCATTGGGCTGACAAAAAACCTGAGCGCCCTCATCCCCGTATGCGTCAATGACTGACGCCACATACCCTATGAACACACCAGTCTGAAGTTGGTTACCGGGTTTACTACGACCCCCTTGCTCGGCTTTTTTATATTCTTGAGCATATTGGTATAATTGTTGACCATCGTAGAACTTTGCTTCTGCTGGTAACAAGAATGAGAAAAAAAGAGCGCAAGAAATATATTTGGCATTCATTGTCATTTCCCTAACATAAATTGTGATGGAGGTATTAAAAATTCATTGCCCTGCTCGCGCTCAACTCGGCGCTGATAGCGTTCCAGAGAACCGGGATCTAACCCGTCCTGTATGCGGTTAAGAATCAGCCCATTCATCGCTGTGCGCAGCCAGAATATGTTCAGGAATGGCGTGTTGTCCAGCGCGGTGCGATACCAGTCACCAAGGTCTGCATCGCCGCGCGTCGTCTGCTGCAACAATGTTATCATCGCGTCAGCATTGGAAGCTGCCGGACCCATAAGTGAAGTAATCGGCCCCGCGCCCATGCGGTTACCAGATCGGCAATGTTGGACGCTTCATCGAACACGACGATGATGCGCTTGCGCTCGTTGTGCAGCCCTGCAAACGCCTCGGTGTTGTGCTCAGACCACGGAATAGCATCAGCACGCCAGCGCTTATCATGCCCAGGATCGTTGCTGTACATCGCCGTTGCGGTAGTTGTGAACCAGTCCTTTGTGATAGCCAGATTCGACCACTTGATGACCTCAGGCCATGTTTTTGTGCGTAACTGGTTCTCGGTGTTGGCGGTCACGACAACTTTGCAATCCTCGCAAGTCGCCATGCCCCAATTGATTAGCATAGAAATGAATGCACTATTGTGTGTAACAATAAAGTCACGCGCTTGATATAGGCCGGTTGAATCATCAATAGATATGCACATTGCTGGCATATCACCGATGTATTCAATGCCTTCTATCCAACGCTTTACATAGCGATCTTCCGATGGCTTATATGCATTTTTTTTATGGGCCACACAGAATGGATTGAATGGTGCGTTAATAGTTACGCGCCAACAATCCCTACCAGGAACCTTGTTTCCGTCTCTATCGCGGTATGATGGTTTTTTTACAGATGGATGCATCATTGCTTTACAACCAAGAGAGCGAGCCAACCAGATAACGTCATCTGCTAATCGCTTACTTGTTGTGCTGTAACCTATAGATCCAGATGCATGCACCTCGCCGTCAGTATCAAGAATGCCGCACAGCAAACTATTGCGCGTTTCTATGCTGTTGTACTTGTACAAATCTGGAATATAACGTTCATGGGATCCCAGCCCATACAGCCCGGTGGCTTTTAGTGCGGAGTGTTGACCAACAAGTGCAACGGCATAACGATCTCGACGCTCTACATTCACACCCAAGCCAGATAGTTTTTCGAAAATCTCATTATCCGGCTTCGTGTATAGAGATTTATTTTTCCCGCCGTCACCAATCCACACGCCCAGCATGTATGCATCGGCAGGAATAGGCTTAAATGGAAAATCGACAGCACCCTGAGTAGGGATTTCCCACTGCCTAGCCATTGATACGCCATTCTTCCTCTTAACTCCCTGGCGCAATATTTCTATCGTTTCCATCGTTCTCCACGATGAAAGGCCATTTCTTCGCTCATTCCTGCCCCTGACATTCCACAAGTGACCGCTGGAAACATCAAGATACGATCTATCATCAAATGTGACTCGATACATGGGGGCTGATGTGTAGTTTTTTGTCGCAGATACGCGCACAGCGGATCCGTTTATACCAAAAACCTCATCACCAACAGAGATATCACCCCATACCTTGCGACCTTGCGGCGTATCAATAAAATCATCAATCCGCTGTGCTTTCCCGATACCGTGGCCGCTGGCGCGAGCAACCATTAACGGCTGGTGTCGCGTTTCAGGGTTTTTCAGGTGTTCAGCAATGTCTTTAAATGCCTCCGCCTGCCATTCTCGCGGCCCGGTGTGTCGCTCAAGCTCCGTACCCTCTTCACCCCAAGGGAAAGCGTACAGAGCGAAGCTGTACGGGTCATGAGTAAAGCTGGCGATATCCTCGATGAGTTGCTCTTGCTCGGTCATTTTTCGCCGCCATTAACACGTTTACGGGCTTTAGCCATGCGGTCGGAAACAGTGACATTCACATTGACGTCAACGCGTTCCTTGAACGCATTAACATCGACATGCTTACCGATCAGTTCAAGGTTCTTAACCTTGTCCGGCCACTTGATTTTTTTGAGGATTGTCTCGGCGGTAGTCTCATCGTAATTGAGAATGGTCGTTGAGATATCCAACCCCGACAGCGTAGTGCGCCATACCTTCGGCCACTCGCTTACCGGCTTCAACTTCCCTTCATCAGTGAGGATGTCGAGCACGTCCATCTGGTCAATCTCGGCAAGGCGTTGTAGGACGTAGTCGGCGGTGATGTCGGTGCGCTCATTGCGTTCAGCTTTCAACTCAGCAATACGCTTCTTAATGTCTACTTTAGACCACAAGCGGGACGCCTCACGATTTGCGTATTTCTCGGCATAACCGGCACGTATAGCGGCTTGAGTGAGGTTTAAATCAACGAGGTATTCACGGCAGAAAGCCTCCTGTTTGTCTTTCAGTGCCATACCGCCTCCGGTAATCATTTGGGTAATCATTACATCCAATCATACCAAACATTACCGGCGCGGTAATTATTTAGGCCAAAAGAAACTTTTTCCACCCATTCGTAACCCAGCACGCCGTATCACCCTGCATGCAGCAACTGTCAACCGGCAGCACATCACCGCACTTGCCGCACCGCTGCTTGCTAATCGCCTTAATGCGAAGTTTAACCCGCGCATCATCCTGACGGATCAGCATTTGAATATACTCTTCGCGGTCGTAAGCATCCTTGCCCGGTCGCCGCGCCTGCCGGTTACGGTCAAGCATTTCCAATTCCTGAGCATCAAGCGACAATTCCATTTTCGTTATACCCTGCTCTTGTTGGCGCTTACGCTGGGCCGCTTTGCGCTCTGCTGGGGATTTAGGCATCTTTCACCTCAACATCAATCCATGTCACGACATCATCATTAATCGAGATAATCAGGACATCGTTCTCTGTGAACGGTGAAAGTGGCTCGCTCTCAGGCTGTAGATGTAACCTAATCATTCCGTGATAGGTGATGTATCTGACCCTATACCACTCATCAAATACTTCGATAACATCACCTGGAGCGATATCAATCGGTCGCTTCTTTGTTAAAAGTCGAATTGCCATCACTCCCCCTCAACCGGTATAATTGATCCCGCCTGCGAAAATGCCTCTACCCATTTGCGGGATTCAGCCAACGCTAAATCTGGTCGGCCCTGAGTCAAGCAGCCGACTATGTAACCATGAGCGCCAATTGCTTCGATGAGAATTTGTTGCCCGATCTCTGTCGTCTGCTCCGATTCAACATTCACCACCCGCTCACGCTCTGCTGCTAACTGCTGCTTTAACGCGTCAATTGCTTCTAGAATTGATTCGTTATCCCCAGCACACCCCAGCTCATCAGCGAATTCTTTCTGAACTTTATCCGCACTTTCTACAATGAACTGTAATCTTGCGTTCTGCTGCTCAAGGGCTGCGATGTGGTCGAGAAGGCGGGTAATGTTTTCAGGAACTATCGCCAGCTCATATTCGTTTAACGCTACAGAGTGGTCTGTTGTTACTAGCGCTCGCCTTGTGTGTGAAACATCCTTAAGTGCCTGTATTTTTGTTTCAATATCCGCAATCACTTCACTAATCGGTTTGTTGTTCATGCTGCACCGCCAATACGCTTCAATTCGTCATGGGCCTCACACATCAGGCCAATGGCTTTCAGTTTCAAGCTCTCTAATTCCCCTGCGACTTTATTGGCCTCTTTTGCAACAAAATCTAAGGCTGTAACGTAGACAGGAAAGAACGCATAATGCTCATCCATGTACATCGTTCCGTTTTTTGAGTAATTAACTTTCAACCTATATCCCTTATATGTTCGCTTAATTACCTCCCGCTCTGTAATTAAAGGGACGAGGCCTTTTAGCTCGCTAGGAATGTAATTTTTTGTGACAGGATTTCTATCAACTACAAAAATGGTATTCATACCTTCCCCTCCCGCAATTGTTGGGCGAATTCCTCTAACTCTTCTATCGTAAGTTCGGCGGGTACATTCCCAGCGGTAGCCCAGCAGATTAATTTATCAACCGCCTTTGCCCCTATTTCACGCAATGCGGCGTCAGTTTTCGGTGTTTTCATGGCTGTTTTAAGAATGTCTGCGTACCATTCTGCGTATTGATATTTGAGGACATTTCCTCCCAATTCCTCCCACATATCAGGAGCGGTAGAAAACTCAGCGGCTGATTTCAGCGCCGCATTCTCAGCAACCAACTCATCCCGCTGGCGTTCGAGTTCTGCGACCCTGCGTTTCAACTCCTGACGATCAGCGATAGATGCCTCATAATTGGCCCCTACAAGCTTTAACTGATTTAAAATATCCACGTTAACCCCTCAAAACTCCTCAACTTCCCACCCGCCACCAGCTTTAACAGCCCGTGGCTTTATGGCGATAAACCGGAATGGATAGATGTCAGCCGCGACTTTGATTTTCACGCGGGCATCATCCTGCCAGTACCCTTTAACTTCATGCATTTCAATGGTTCCGCTGGCGGTCATTACTGCAAAGTCCGGCGTGTAAAACGTGTTATCCGCCAGCCTCAACTTGACACCCTCGAACCGATACCAGAGAACTTCCCCTGCCCGCTTCAAAATCTCCAAATGCTGCGAGTAGGCGGTTTCGGTCTTATTCATCTGCCCGACTTTGAGACGCCCCAACGCAAACGAACTATTAACCCTTTTCATTGCACTCCCTAATTACCCCCATTGGTAATAACATTACCTAACAGGTAATCTTTTGCAAGTAAAAAATGCGATTCTTCTCGAAATCGCCCTATGCCTATAAAACGCTCTCAATCGAATTGTGAGCCGTTTTATTTCCTGTTAACCGTTTGTACGTATTGGTGCTTGTTGTCTCTGTCACGTTGCGATTTGACACCTATTTGACCGTAACGACTGCATTGATCACTCTATGACCCTGCTCATCGTTTAATCCTCAATGTCTTCGTTATCAATCCATCGTTGCAGCACAACAATCAGTTGCTGCGCCTGTTCCCTGTCGATTGCCAGACCGTCACTACCGATGGAAAGCATCCAGCCCAAATCTTCCACCTCCAGCCCATAGCAGTCTTCGTTTTCTGGAATAATCACGAAACACCCCCGTATTTGGTTATTTAACGTACCTAACACCAGCAGCCATTTGAGCCGCAGGAGTGACCCATGACGGAATATCTGATTTAGCAGCAATCGCCTTTCGTACAGGAGGAACAGGGATCCCCCTCTGGCTGCGCTTTACCCAATAATCCAGCTTCTCAGCCGCCAGATTCCGTAACTCATTTTCGTTCAGGTTCCGCTCTGAGCCCTGACGCCGAATATCGACGCAAATATGATAGAGAACGCTATGCGACCAAGGGTATTTCTCTGCGCTGTCGTACTTAAAAACTTTGTTCCTCCAGTCCCAATAAGCGCCCATGACATCATCAACGCTGACACCAAATACATTCGCGCCAGATTCGGCAACTAGACTGATAAACTCAGCCAGATCAGGGGGCCATGTATTGCCAGCAGCACAGCGATCGATACATGCCCGAACCACCTTACCGATCTGCGTTTCCGTCAGTTGCCCTATTGCAGCTATCCATGGTGATGATGGTTCCGCGCCGTTCTTCGCTATCCACCGATCCGCGTACAGCTCGATCATCGCCTGCCACAGATCGCGCATATTGCTCTCCGTAACGTTCTTCGGTTGCCCGTAAGAATTTCTGCATTGCGCGAGATTTACCACTCGCCCAGTGCTCTGGCTGTTTTCCTGCATCTGAACCTCCGTTATGTTTCAATTCAAAGAGCCCTTGCCAACAGTTGGCCATGCTCTGCTTGATGATCTCCGCCTGTCTTTGCAGGTCGCCGCCTGAAAGGTTTATCAGGTTTGTGATTGCCGCCCCTTCGCTTCTCGATGTTGGAGCATAGGATCTCAACTTGAGATCCTTCCTGTATCGCTTCCATTCCTCCCATGCCTCGACGTTCAAGTTATCGGGGTAAGGAAATTCCTTTTTTTGTTTTGGGGGAGTAAGAGGGGGATCTTTATTTATATCTTCCTCTTCCTCTTCCTCTGGTAACGCTTTTTGTAACGCTTGTTGCGTTACTTTTTGCGTTACATTTTTTCTATGTTCTGCCACCCTTCTGTTTGTAAGTGCCCGTTTTTTAGATGATTCCCCGTTATGCCTATCGAAGTTTGGGAAAATGAGAAAATTTCCATCATATGCAAGCCAACCGACATTAATCAGCGAATCAGCGAAACCGGTAACAAAAGCGATACGATCTAGTACGCTCTTTGTAACGCTGCCAGCGTTACCGTCTATTGTCTGTTGGTCGGCCCATGCCCATATGCGAACCAACTTCCCAAGAACGGCATCGGGATCGATACTTAACTCTTCGGCCATCTTGTGAATCTCTGGCTTGTCTGGGGTAATAACCTCAACCTTTATCCAACTGCTCGCCATCAGATCACCTCCCGCGCAGATCTAAGCAGATCACTTATCTCCTTTCTCTGGCGACCTGACGCCTCAGCCATGCATTGAACACAGCCACCATTGGTTACGTACCGCTCGCTATCGTGTCCGTATTTGCACAGTTTTCCCGTGTAGTACCTGTTTTTTCCTGACCTGATAGCCTCAAGTCTGGTAATTATTTTCACCCATACCCCCAAAATCTAAGATTTAGATATCGGTAATTTTGCACCAATACCGAAAAAGATCAACCAAATTTGCAAATTTGGTAATTCCGATCATCAATCCGTGATTTGGGCAACAAAAAAGGCCGCCAGTTGGCGACCTTCTCCGTCGTGGCTTCCCTTACAGGAACCACATTGTTAGCTCTTTTTTGTCAACACCAACACCGTTTGAATTCATTGATTTACTTAATCTTTTTATGAAATTAATGGATGGTTCTCGTGTCTTACGTATAACGTGGGTAACCATGTAATGCGCGGTGGTGCCAGCCTCGGACGCGATTTTATGCCGCATAGATTTGGACAGGCTGAGCCACGTCTGTTTCAGGTCAAATTGTTCCATAAAGCCCCCAAACACATCTTTAACCAAAAAATGATTACCTGAATGTAGCTCTTTTTCAGATTAATTACCACTCAGGTAAGTTTACCTGTCTGGTAATCAATGCTCTAATTATTTCAGGTTTATTGCATATTAAATTGTTATTTTTTGGATGGTGATGATGAGGGATTTGTTTGCGATTCGACGGGAAAACCTGATCGAAATAATGGAAAAACATTACGACGGGAAACAGGTGTCGATCGCTCGCGCCATTGGTCTAAATCCTACGCTGATTAGTCGCTGGATTTCTGGTAAAAAAATCGGCGACAAAATGGCTCGGAAGATTGAGGACGCCACTCGACAACCACGGAATTGGCTGGATATCGATCATAAAGATTACCTGATGCCATCCAAGCCGGCTGATGAAATAGGCGAGATCGGCATTATCGCAGCGAAAAACCTACGCGCATGGATGAACCATAATCCTCCGATGCGAAACCAGGCGAGAATCTCACGCGCCAGCGGCGTGGCCGCTTCTACCGTTGGTCGATTTCTGGACGCAGAAACCAGTATCAGCATTAACAACCTATATGCCATCGCTAGTGCATTCGGGCGCCGCGGTTACGAGTTGCTAATCTCCCCCGACGATCCGGAAATCATTAATTACGACAAACGTGGTTACGCGAAGCTGTCCAAAGAGGACAAGGCAGCAGTAGAGCAATTCATCGAATTTATGATCAACAAGAACGAAGCCAATCAATAGAGCGCCGCCCGGCGCCCACATCCTAACCCCTCCCAAAAAGATTACCTGCGCGGTAATTTTATTCGCATTAACGATTGACAACGGGTAATTATTGGTAATAATTGAGCATAAAGATTACCTGCGCGGTAATCACGCTCTTTAACAATAGGCAGGCACACACAACCCACAATCCCATTGTGCCGGGGATGTCTGAGCTAACCCGTTGAAATCGGAACGCCAGATCGGAATGTGACAATTTAAGACCGAAAGGGCGTTTTTTTACGCCTAAATGATTACCCACGGGGTAATCTATTTACTCTAGGGGTAATCATGAAATACGTATATCGCGATGGTAAATACACATTCACAGCCTGCGGCACTGGACAGATGCGCGAGTTCGACGATTTCCGCGCCGGATTGCATTGGGCATTTACAACCAAACATGCGGCTCACGTCGCGTCAGAAATGGGTGAGTAATCATGAGCAAACAAACAGGTGGACCAGCGTTTCCATATTCTGGCGTTCACAAAGGAGATAACGAAAATTACATAATTGATAATCACGGCATGACATTGCGCGATTATTTCGCAAGAGAGGCTCTTGGATTGTGTTTTGCGCAATATCTAAATCACGCCGAAGTTGAGGGATTTAGTGAAGGATGGCGGGAAGGGGTTGCAAGCGATGCTTACTTGATGGCCGACGCCATGCTGAAAGCGCGGGAGGGTTAGCCATGAACTACCAGCAAATGATCGAGGATCTCGTCGAATCGTATGAATCACTATTATCATCCGATCCCGACGAACAGGAGTGGCTAGAAAATGAGGTAATGACTCGCCTCAACAGCAAAGCGCTCGGAATTAATTTTGATGGGCTGCGTGGCGCATTAACCGATGTTTCTCGCAAGGCGTTCAGTCAGGAAGCCCGCGGACTGGTTGAGGGTCGCGACCCGCTGGATGCGTATTTCTATTCCAGCGCAGTAGAGGAATACCTGTCCGGCGTTCAATGCGACCTGATGCGCCAATGCGTCATTCTGGAACGTGCGCTGGCTCTGTCAGCGGCGGCGAATCCGACATATGAGCGGTTGTCTACGGGGGAATGGGTATCATGATGAAAAATGCAGGAAGCATGGATCGGAGTAAGTACCTTGGCGGCTCGGACGTAGCCGCCATCCTCGGTATTAGTCCGTGGAGGACGCCTTTAGAAGTTTATCTGGATAAGGTGCAACCACGGGTAAAACCTATCGACCCAGCTAAGCAAAAGGTTTTCACTCGCGGCCAGCGCATGGAGCCTTACGTAATTGACCTTCTGGCCGAAGAAACTGGTCTGGATATCGTACATCGCGGCAACCGCTACATTCACCCTGATTACGGATTCATCGCGGCTGAAATTGACGCAGAGGCGGCCAGCGGGGAAAACATCGAGATCAAGACGGTAAGCCCATTCAAAGCGAAGGAGTGGGGGGAAGTGCAGACCGATGCAATCCCCGTTCATTACACCGCTCAGGCTATGCACGGCATGATGGTAACGGGAAAAGATGTGTGCGTGTTCGGCGTTCTCATTGGTGGTGATGACTTCCGCATCTATCGTGTTGAGCGTGATCAGGAAACGATTGATGCAATACTGGCGCGCGAAATTGAGTTTTGGGATCGGGTAACAAATCTGAATCCACCGCCTGCCAGCACGGTTAGTGACATCATTTCGATGTTCGAAAGTGACGCGGGAACCAGCATCGAGGCAGACGGCAAAGTTATTCAGCTTTACAACGACCTGCGTGCACTCAAAAAACAGGAGAAAGACGCAAAATCAGAGATCGACGTTATCGAAGAAAAGTTAAAGCTGTTTATGCAGGATAACGCGATCCTTTCCGTTGACGGCAAGCCGATTGCCACATGGAAAACGCAAAGCAGTAGCCGCTTCGACCAGACAGCATTCAAAGAAGCACACCCCGGCCTATACGATAAGTTCAAAAAGTCCTCAACCAGTCGAGTTTTCCGACTGAAATAATCTACGGAGATATTATGTCGACTAACGCATTAAAAGCTGCGGCAACCGGCGGCGCGGTTACGCGCACCAACGAAAAACCTAAAACACTGGATCAGTTGCTTGCCAGCCCAAAAATCAAGGCGCAAATGGCGCTTGCCCTTCCCCGCCACATGACGGCTGACCGGCTTGCCCGTATCGCCACCACGGAGATCCGCAAGGTGCCGAAGTTGGCAACTTGTGATCAGGTGAGTTTTCTCGGCGCGATTATGCAGTGTGCGCAGTTGGGCTTAGAGCCGGGAGGCGCGCTTGGACACGCCTATCTACTTCCGTTCGACAAGCGCCAGAAAGTTAATGGTCGCTGGGAAACGGTGGCAACTGAGGCGCAATTGATTATCGGTTATCGCGGCATGATTGACCTTGCACGCCGATCCGGTCAAATCCTTAGTATCTCTGCGCGAACTGTCTACCAGAATGACAAATTCAGCTATGCGTATGGGCTGGAAGAGACACTGGAACATGTCCCGAATGAAACCGGAAACCGCGGCGATCTAACCCATGTCTATGCCGTGGCGCGACTAAAAGACGGTGGTGTGCAATTTGAGGTAATGAGTCGCGCTGATGTCGAGAAAGTCAGAGCCATGAGTAAGGCAGGCAGTAATGGCCCATGGGTTGACCACTTCGACGAAATGGCGAAAAAGACGGTTATTCGCCGCCTGTTTAAGTACCTGCCAGTATCTATCGAGCTACAACAAGCTGTTGTACTGGATGAGAAAGCCGAAGCTGGCATAGCGCAGGACAACGGCGCCGCGTTGACTGGTGAGTATTCGGTTGTTGACGATACGCCACCTCCGTCGCTTGCCAATGACGAAATAAATCCTGATGAATTACTATCCGGCTTTGTGGAAGCTGCCAACGTCGCTAAGACCGTAGAAGAACTGGACGCAGTCTACGCAGCAGTCGCCGCGCCACTCGCCAGTCACTACGACGTGTTGCAGCAGGTTACCGATATTCACGGTACGCCATGATTGCCGGTTATGTGTTCAGCATTCTGGCGAAGGACGGAATTCAGGAAAATGTAGCCGCACTCGTTAAATCTATTTTTTGGCTGCCAGTAATGGCTATCGTAATTTATGTATACATCGTCGCCAGAGTGTTTGGTGATGAGGGCAATCCGACAGATTAGGAATAACCGCATGAAACAGGCATACGGAAAGAAAAAACTGGTTGAGGTAGTACCGTTATCTATCGCCACCATTGAACAGCTTGAGCGAAACGGTGATTTCCCTAAGCGATTTTACATCACTGACCGCCGGGCGGCATGGAATGCCGACGAAGTAGAAGCGTGGCTGGATGAACGGCAGGCCAATGGGCCAAAGACGCTACAAACATTCATCCCACCATCACCCAAAAAACGCGGACGCCCGCCAAAGCATGCACCAGCGTGACCGCATCACCCCGCCTTAATCCACCCATCTATCATATTGGCCCAATCCTGAAGCATTTCGCGCCGCTGCTGCGCGTATTCGGCTTTGTTATAAACGGCACGGACGCCCCGTTGTTCATGGGCCAAGCATTTTTCTATCCAATCGCTGTTATATCCCGCCTCATGCAAAATCGTGCTGGCAGTTCGGCGTAGGTCATGCACTGTAAAGTGCTCGATCTTCTCGCCGTTCTGCTGCGCTTTCTGCACTGTCTCCGTAACCACCTTGTTTAGTGCCGATGTTGATATGTGTTTTTGCAGGTCATAACGGCCTGGTAATAAATAAGGGCTTCCACCAGCACACATTTTCAAACCCGTAATAATATCCATAGCCTGCTGTGACAGGTAAACAACATGCTGGCGCCGCGCTTTCATGCGCTCCGCTGGCACCGTCCATGTCGCGTTAGCAAAATCAACCTCCTGCCATTCAGCTTTCGCCAGTTCGGTCTTTCGCGACATTGTCAGCAGAATTAGCTTTACCGCCATACGCAGCGATCCCTGCGATGTCATTGTGTTTAGGGTGCGAAAGAAAATCCCTATCTCATAAGGGGATAGTGAGCGCTCGCGTGGCTCGAACGTAGCGATCGATGACGCCTTAATGTTGTCGGCAGGGTTAGTTAAGTTCAGACCACGGTCAATCGCATAGGTAAAAACGCTACCGACGATCTCGCGAACCTGTAGCGCCGTCGCTCTTGCGCCGCGATCCAGTATTTTTTCACAGAGCGCACGCAGTGCTGCGGGCGTTATCTCATGCATAAGACGGTTGCCAAGTGTCGGTATTAAGTCGCGGTCAATAACGGATTGCTTCATTGCCCGTGTGCTGTCGGCCAGCCTGACGTGCTTCATGTAGGCGACGGTATAGTCGGAGAATTTCGGCGCGCCACTGATAGATTTTTTACCGTCACGCTTCGTGGCAGCCGGTGATATACCTGCGTTTACCTGCCTTTTGACGGTAATGAGTGCGTCCCTTGCTTCCGCCAGCGTAATACCGTCACCACCATACCGACCGAGGGTTACGGTTTCCCTTCGTCCATTGATCCGATAGTCGTATCTAAACGATACGGCCCCTGCGGGAGACACGGCAACATATAGGCCATCGCGGTCTGTGACCTTGTAGAGTTTATCCTTCGGTTTGAGGCTTTTTATTTTTGTGTCCGTCAGCATAGAATCACCCAGTAAAATACCGCCAGAAATCCGCCAGCGGTGAACGGAAATACCGTTGAAAATTATCACCTGACAGGTGATACCGTCAACAATACCGTCTGATATACTGTCTAAAATTACATGCTTTATTTGATGGTTATTGAATCGTAGATAATAAAAAACCCGCTAATTTCAGCGGGTTAATATTTATATTGATTGGTTAATAGTGGTAAATAACAGTCTGTATATCATTCCCACTCAATCGTTGCCGGTGGCTTGCCTGACACGTCATAAACGACGCGGGAGATGCCGTCGACTTCGTTGATGATGCGGTTGGAGACACGGCCAAGGAAGTCGTATGGCAGGTGCGCCCAGTGTGCGGTCATAAAGTCGATGGTTTCTACCGCGCGCAGTGCGACTACCCAATCGTATTTACGACCATCACCCATCACGCCCACGGAACGAACCGGCAGGAAGACGGTGAATGCCTGACTGACTTTGTTATACAGGTCGGCTTTGTGCAGCTCTTCGATGAAGATCGCATCCGCACGACGCAGCAGGTCACAGTATTCTTTCTTCACTTCACCTAGCACGCGCACGCCCAGACCCGGGCCCGGGAACGGATGGCGGTACAGCATGTTGTACGGCAAACCCAGTTCCAGGCCGATCTTACGCACTTCGTCTTTGAAGAGCTCTTTCAGCGGTTCAACCAGACCCAGCTTCATCTCTTTCGGCAGGCCGCCCACGTTGTGGTGTGATTTGATCACGTGCGCTTTGCCCGTCGCAGACGCTGCGGATTCGATCACGTCCGGGTAGATGGTGCCTTGCGCCAGCCATTTCACATCAGCTTGTTTGCTCGCTTCTTCATCGAACACTTCCACGAACACGCGACCGATGATTTTACGCTTGGCTTCCGGATCGTTTTCGCCGGCCAGTTCGCTCAGGAAGCGATCTTCCGCCGCTACATGCACTATGTTCAACCCGAAATGATCGCCGAACATTTCCAGCACCTGATCGGCTTCGTTCAGGCGCAGCAGGCCGTTATCGACAAACACGCAGGTCAGGCGATCTCCAATCGCGCGGTGCAGCAGCATCGCGGTCACGGAAGAATCCACGCCGCCGGACAGGCCCAGAATCACCTTGTCGTTGCCCACCTGCTCACGAATACGGTTCACCGCATCGTCGATAATCTTGGCTGGCGTCCACAACGCTTCGCACTGACAAATACCGCGAACAAAACGCTCCAGCATACGCTGGCCCTGACGGGTGTGCGTCACTTCCGGGTGAAACTGCACGCCGTAAAAACGTTTCTCTTCGTTAGCCATGATGGCGAACGGGCAGGTGTCGGTGCTGGCAACGGTCTCGAACCCTTCCGGGATTGCCGTCACTTTGTCGCCGTGGCTCATCCAGACGTCCAGCAGCGGTGCGCCCGTGGCGCTCAGCGCATCCTGAATATCTCGCACCAGCGCGCTATCGGTCTTCACTTCGACCTGCGCGTAACCAAATTCGCGCTCGCTGGAACCTTCAACGTGCCCGCCCAACTGCATCGCCATGGTCTGCATGCCGTAGCACACGCCTAATACCGGTACGCCAGCGTTGAAAACGTATTCTGGCGCACGCGGACTGCCAAACTCGGTGGTGCTTTCCGGGCCGCCGGACAGGATGATCCCGTTCGGATTAAACCCGCGAATCTGTGCTTCCGTGACATCCCATGCCCACAGTTCACAGTAAACGCCCAGTTCACGCACGCGACGTGCAACCAGCTGCGTGTACTGCGAGCCGAAATCCAGAATAAGAATGCGGTGTTGATGAATGTTTTGAGTCATGAGGCGCAATGTTCCAAAAAACAAAAGACAAAAGCGAAAAAGTAAACCCGTCTGGCCGCTCGGCCTGACACACAGGCGGAGCGGCGCAAAATAGTACAAGGTTTATGGCGTTAAATCACCTTATGAACCCATACGGTAGTTCGGTGACTCTTTCGTAATGGTGACGTCGTGAACGTGGCTTTCCTGAATGCCCGCGCCGCTGATGCGAACAAACTCCGCCTGCGTGCGCAGCGCGTCGATAGTGCCGCAACCTGTCAGTCCCATACAAGAGCGCAAACCGCCCATCTGCTGATGAACGATCTCTTTCAGGCGGCCTTTATAGGCAACGCGCCCTTCGATACCTTCCGGCACCAGTTTGTCGGCGGCGTTGTCGCTCTGGAAGTAGCGGTCAGATGAGCCTTTGGACATCGCGCCCAGTGACCCCATACCGCGGTAAGATTTGAATGCACGCCCCTGATACAGTTCGATTTCTCCCGGGGATTCTTCCGTCCCCGCCAGCATCGAACCGACCATGACACAGGCCGCGCCTGCGGCGATGGCTTTCGCGATGTCGCCGGAGAAACGGATGCCGCCGTCCGCAATGACCGGAATGCCGGTGCCTTCCAGCGCTTCGACCGCATCGGAGATCGCCGTAATCTGCGGTACGCCGACCCCAGTCACGATACGCGTCGTGCAGATAGAACCCGGGCCGATACCCACTTTCACCGCACTGACTCCGGCATCGGCGAGCGCCTTCGCGCCTGCGCCCGTTGCAACGTTGCCGCCGATAATTTCGAGGTTCGGGTATTTCGCGCGTGTTTCACGAATACGCTGCAATACGCCTTCGGAATGGCCATGTGAGGAGTCAATCAACAGGACGTCAACGCCTGCGGCAACCAGCGCATCAACGCGCTCTTCGTTACCCGCGCCGGCACCAACCGCCGCCCCGACGCGCAGGCGACCGTGTTCGTCTTTGCAGGCGTTTGGTTTACGCTCGGCTTTCTGGAAATCTTTTACCGTGATCATGCCGAGCAGGTGAAATTGCTCGTCAACGACCAGCGCTTTCTCGACGCGTTTTTCATGCATTTTTTGCAGCACAACGTCACGCGCTTCGCCTTCTTTAACGGTGACCAGACGCGCTTTCGGCGTCATGAACGCGCTGACCGGTTTTTCCAGATCGGTCACAAAACGCACGTCGCGACCGGTGATAATCCCCACCAGCTCGTTGTCTTTAGCAACCACCGGATAACCTGCGAAGCCATTACGCTCGGTCAGCGCTTTCACTTCACGCAGCGTGGTTTCCGGAGTAACCGTTTGCGGATCAACCACCACGCCGCTTTCGTGTTTTTTCACGCGGCTGACTTCTTCAGCCTGACGCTCAATGGACATGTTTTTGTGAATAAAGCCCAGCCCCCCTTCCTGCGCCAGCGCAATAGCCAGACCAGATTCAGTCACGGTGTCCATCGCGGCGGACAGCATAGGAATGTTGAGGCGAATGTTTTTCGTCAACTGCGTGGACAGGTCAGCAGTATTCGGCAGAACAGTGGAGTGTGCGGGAACCAGGAGGACGTCATCAAACGTTAGTGCTTCTTTAGCGATACGTAGCATGGGCAATATCTCACCAAGGTGGATGTGGAGAATAGATAAAATATTGCCGTGGCATTATACAGAGCGTAATCGGTTGCCTCCAGCATTATTTTATTAAAATGCTTGATTACCTGTTCCAGCCGGGTAGTATCAGTTAATTAAGTCGCTGTTTTAAAATTTGATCTGGCTCACAATGTCTCACTTCCCCTCTTCTGCAATTTTTACCGTCAGCCGTCTGAATCAGACGGTCAGGCAACTGTTGGAAATGGAAATGGGCCAGATCTGGCTCTCCGGCGAGATCTCCAACTTTTCTCAGCCCTCATCCGGCCACTGGTATTTCACGTTGAAGGATGAACGTGCTCAGGTGCGCTGCGCGATGTTCCGCAACAGCAACCGCAGAGTGACGTTCCGCCCGCAAAACGGTCAGCAGGTGCTGATCCGTGCGGCTATTACGTTGTATGAACCTCGCGGTGATTACCAGCTGCTGGCGGAAAGTATGCAGCCCGCCGGCGACGGCCTGTTGCAGCAACAGTTTGAAGAACTTAAACAGAAACTTGCCGCCGAAGGGTTGTTCGACCAGCAGTTTAAGCAGGCGCTCCCTTCGCCCGCCAGACAGATCGGCGTGATTACGTCAGCCAGCGGCGCCGCCTTGCACGATATCTTGCAGGTATTGCAGCGCCGCGATCCGTCGCTGCCGGTCATCGTGTACCCGACGTCGGTGCAAGGCGCAGAAGCGCCGCTACAGATTGCTCGCGCCATTGAACTGGCCAACCAGCGGGACGAGTGTGATGCGCTCATCGTCGGGCGCGGCGGCGGCTCGTTGGAAGATCTGTGGAGCTTTAATGATGAACGGGTCGCCCGCGCCATCTTCGCCAGCCACATTCCCATCGTCAGCGCCGTCGGCCATGAAACCGATGTCACCATAGCCGATTTCGTCGGCGACCTGCGCGCGCCCACACCGTCCGCCGCTGCCGAGTTAGTGAGCCGTAACCAACTGGAGCTGTTGCGCCAGATACAGTCCCAGCGTCAGCGGTTGGAAATGGCGATGGATTATTACCTCGCCCAGCGCAACCGGGAATTTGTCCGTCTGCATCATCGACTGCAACAGCAGCACCCGCAACTACGGTTGGCGCGCCAGCAGGCACAGTTGGTCAAACTGCGCCAACGTCTGGATGACGCCATGCAGCAGCAGCTTCGGCAGATCTCACGCCGGAGTGAACGCTTACAACAGCGCCTGATGCAACAGCAGCCACAGACGCGGATCCATCGTGCGCAGCAGCGGTTACAGCAACTTCGCTATCAAATGCAGAGCGCAGTAGAGCGCCAGTTGAATCAGCATAAGCAAAAGCTGGGCATGGCCTGCTCGCATCTGGAAGGCGTCAGCCCGCTGGCGACGCTGGCGCGCGGCTATAACGTGACCACCGCCCCGGACGGAAAAGTGCTGAAAGACATCAGCCAAATTGCACCCGGCGACACGCTGAAAACCCGCTTGCAGACGGGCTGGGTGGAAAGTCAGGTGACAACGCTGGTTCCCCATGCTAATCGCGCCAAAAAGCGGCGTAACGTCACGCCCTCGTCATAAAAAGTTCCGCAAAGGATTTTTCCTAAAACGGCAGCGATCCCCCCACTATCGCCACCGACATCTGAACTATACTCATTTCCAGGTCACTAAATTATATTCGCCGTCTTTAACTGACATCTTGCCAGTCTCTGCATAACGAACGGGATTGACCAGAAAGACGGTAAGTGCTGTTGATCGTCTGCGTTACCCTGATGAGCGCCCTTCAAGGAGATAAGGTATGAAATCCAGACCGATTTGTAGCGTGATCCCCCCTTATATTCTGCACCGAATCATTGCGAATGGCACAGACGATCAGCGTCACTGCGCACAACAAACCCTGATGCACGTACAGTCATTAATGGCCAGTCACAGCCCCCGCCCGGAACCCCATGAGACCGTGCCCGCAGGACAGGCGCATCGCAGCATTCACGATGCGGAACATCAGCAACAGCTGCCCGGCAAGCAGGTACGGGCTGAAGGACAGCCCAGCAATGGTGATATTGCCGTGGATGAAGCCTATGACTACCTTGGCGCAACCTATGATTTCTTCTGGAAGGTTTTCCAGCGTAATTCACTGGATGCGAAAGGGCTGATGCTCACCGGTACGGTGCACTATGGTCAGGACTATCAGAACGCGTTCTGGAATGGACAGCAGATGGTATTCGGTGATGGCGACGGTAAAATCTTCAACCGCTTCACGATTGCGCTTGATGTGATCGCGCACGAGCTGACTCACGGCATTACCGAACATGAAGCAGGATTGATTTATTTCCGTCAGTCAGGGGCGCTCAATGAATCGCTGTCGGACGTCTTTGGCTCGATGGTTAAGCAGTACCATCTGGGGCAAACCGCCGAACAGGCCGACTGGATTATCGGCGCCGGGCTGCTGGCTGATGGCATTCACGGTCTGGGTCTGCGCTCGATGTCAAATCCAGGCACGGCCTATGACGACCTGCTGCTCGGCGTTGATCCGCAACCTGCTCACATGAATGAGTATGTGAACACCCGCGAAGACAACGGCGGCGTACATTTAAACTCTGGCATTCCCAACCGCGCGTTTTATCTGGCGGCCACCGCGCTGGGCGGCCATTCCTGGGAGAAAGCCGGCCCGATCTGGTACGACACCCTGTGCGATGAGACGCTACCACAAAACGCGGATTTTGAAGTTTTCGCACGTTACACCATCCGGCATGCCGCAAAACGCTTTAACCCTACCGTTGCCGATATGATCAAACAGTCGTGGGAAACCGTGGGCATAGAGGTAAGACAGGAGTTCTTATGAAGACGTTGCCGGAGCTCAACGAAGATGCCATCGTCGAATTGGCTCGCGAAGGCGGGTTCGCCTGGATCCCTGCCCTTTCCGGGCCACGACGTTTTGCTCTCGCCAGTATGCCGTCATCCGAACGGGAGCGTATTTGCAACGCCATCCGTAACGCCTTTCCTCTGGCGCGCGAGCCCGGAGAACCCGACGGGCCGGGCCGTGGCGACCAATTCTACTACCGCATCCACATCAGCTACCGTCACCCCCAGAAAAATGAGTATGCCGACATCATCCTGCTCATCCCCGAAGACAGTGCGCCGCCGGAACTCAGCGAGCTGTGGCGCAATGGCGTACAGGAGTAACAGCAGGCTTAGTTGGCCGGCGCATAACGCAACACTACGCGCCGTTTGGAAATCATCCCGTGCTGCTGACAGAAGTAATCCACCGCTCCGCAGGCTTTCAGTTCCTGAAGTAAGTGATTACACTCAGGACAACGCTCTTCTCGTTTATAGCGTATCTGGCACAGCGTGCACAGGTACACGCTCTCGCTCTGCCACACCATCACATGATGGCAATCAGGACAACACGCCTCCATCTTCTCCTCCATTTCAGCTCTCGACGCGAACGCAACGGTTATCAGAGATTAAATAATATTGAGGGCACGCAACACAGAAAGACCAATGGCAATCATGAAAAAAGCCCCCACCGTCGTCAATCCAATGATATTCGCCGCCAGCGTGGCATCGCCCCCCATCGCACGCGTCATCGCGTAACTGCCTGCTGCGGTTGGCGTTGAAGAAAACAGGAAGATGATACCCAATTCAACGCCACGAAACCCCATGAGCCATCCTCCCGCAGTAAGCAGTCCCGGCACGACGAATATCTTCGCCACGGAAGACAATACCGCGACATTGGATGAGCGAAACATACTGCGCCACTCCAGACTGGCGCCCGCGCACAGCAGCGCTAACGGCAACGCCATCGAGGAGATAAAACCGCCAGTTTGCTTGATCACGCCCGGCATCGGCAGTTGGCTTTGTCCATACGCCGCCCCAAGCAACAAACCAATAATCAGCGGGTTCGTCACAATGCCTCGCAGTAACAGGCTTACCGGGATCTTCTGTTCAGGCGACTGCCGCTGCAAACTGCGCGTCAGCGTAATCACAGACAGCGAGTTAAACATAATCACCGTCACCATCAGATACAGAGAGCCGACGGCCACGCCTTCATCGCCATACGCGCTCATCGCAAAGGCCAGCCCCATCACCCCCGTATTCGAACGAAAGCCACCCTGTACAAAAATGCCACGCGCCCTTGGATCTTTGACTAAACGCACCGCCGCGATTTCCAGCAACAGAAATGTCGCCAATGTACCAATTACGCCATAAACCACCAGTAACCACTGGTTGGCGAAAGACTGGTGATGATTAGCGATACTAAAAAATAGCAGGCAAGGAAGAGAAAGATTAAACACGACTCGCATTGCGGTATCGCAAAACGCATCGTTAATCAGATTGAGTTTGCGTAACGCGATACCAATCAACAACATCAGTAAATTCGGCATGGTCACGCTGAACGCAAAACTCCAGGTTTCCCAGGACATGACTTTCCTTATGGCAAACGCCGCTCATCCAGACAAAACGGGGCGAATAATATTATTCGCCCCGATGATGGGTTATTTACTTTTTTTAAGGTGCTGCATTAAACGTTTACGTTTACGCAGTTGGTTTGGCGTCAGCGTGTTGCGCTTATCCGCAAAAGGGTTTTCCCCTTCTTTAAACTGGATACGGATTGGCGTGCCCATCACGTCCAGCGAACGGCGATAGTAGTTCATCAGGTAACGTTTGTAGGAATCCGGCAGGTCTTTCACCTGATTACCGTGGATCACCACAATCGGCGGATTATAACCGCCGGCGTGCGCATATTTCAGCTTCACTCGACGGCCGCGCACCAACGGCGGCTGATGATCGTCAACCGCCATTTGCATGATGCGCGTCAACATCGCCGTACCGACGCGCCGCGTGGCGCAGGCATAGGCTTCAGTGACGGATTCAAACAGGTTGCCGACGCCGCTGCCATGTAGCGCGGAAATGAAGTGAATTCGGGCAAAATCGATAAAACCGAGGCGCAGATCCAACGTCTCTTTTACCTGTTCACGCACGTCTTGCGACAAGCCATCCCACTTGTTCACCACAATCACCAGTGAACGCCCACTATTGAGGATAAAGCCCAACAGTGAGAGATCCTGATCGGAAATGCCTTCGCGTGCATCGATAACCAGCAGCACCACATTGGCATCTTCAATCGCCTGTAATGTTTTGATGACGGAAAATTTTTCTACCGTATCCGTCACTTTGCCGCGCTTACGCACCCCGGCGGTATCGATCAACACATATTCACGTTCGTCACGCACCATAGGGATATAGATGCTGTCGCGTGTCGTGCCCGGCATGTCGTACACCACCACACGTTCTTCCCCCAAAATGCGGTTAGTCAGCGTGGATTTACCCACATTGGGACGCCCGACAATCGCCAGTTTGATCGGCAATTCCTCAGGGTTAAAATCGTCTTCCGGCTCTTCTTCAGCAACCTGTTCTTTTGCTTCCTGTGCCGCCCAGTAAGCCGCGTTTTCTTCTTCCTCGGTGAGTTCAACCGGCTCCTCGACGTCATCCTGTACAAACGGCAGCAGAACCGTTTCAAGCAACGAGGTCACACCGCGACCATGAGAAGCGGCGATGGGATACACTTCCCCCATGCCCAGCGAATAGAAATCCGCCGTAACCATATCCGGGTCAAGGCCATCGGTTTTGTTGGCGACCAGAACCGTCGTCTTTTCACGGCTACGTAGATGCTTGGCAATGCCTTCATCCGCCGGCATCAAGCCAGCACGGGCGTCCACCATGAACAACACGATATCGGCTTCTTCAATCGCCACCAGCGATTGGCCCGCCATGTGTGTTTCCACACCGTCTTCCGCACCGTCGATCCCGCCGGTATCGACGATAATAAACTCATGCCCTTCCACTTCTGCACGACCATACTTGCGGTCACGTGTCAGCCCAGGGAAATCCGCCACTAATGCATCACGGGTACGCGTTAAGCGGTTAAACAGCGTGGACTTTCCCACATTCGGACGCCCGACCAGCGCGACGACAGGTATCATTGCTACAACCTCATTACTTATATTTCAATACGTTACAGCGAAACGCTCGCTGACGATAAAAAGACGAAACGGCCCCTGATAATCTCAGGAGCCGTTATGAGAACGCAGCCAAAAACGCTGCGCTCCAAATCAATACGGTGTTGCTTAGCGAGTCAGCGCGTAGACGTCGCCGTTTTTCGCCTGAATCAACAGCTTATCGCTGGCAACCACAGGCTTGCTCAGGAAGCCTGAGCTATCCACTTGTTGCTGTGCCACAAAGCGACCATCCGCCGTATTCAACCAGTGCAGATACCCTTCCGCATCACCCACCACCAGATAGCCGTTATACAGTACCGGTGCGGTTAAGTTGCGGTGCAGCAAATCGCTTTGGCGCCACAGGCTCACGCCGCCATTCGTGTTCAATGCCACAACGCGATCGTCCTGATCCACCAGATAGATACGGTCGCCGTCAATAATGAAATCATGCACGGAACCCAGCTCACGCTTCCACAAAATCTGGCCAGAACGCAGATCAAGGGCGGTCATGTTGCCATTGTATCCCAAGGCATATACCACCTCGCCCGCCACAACCGGCGTGGTGTCGACGTCGTTCAGACGGTCAATTTCCGTCGCGCCGCTCGGTTGTGAAATACGCTGTTGCCAGATGAGCTGCCCCTGACCGATCAACACGGCATTCACACGGCCATTGTCGCCGCCGACAATCGCTGCGCCAAATGCGGTTGTCGGCGCAGATTCACCGCGCAGAGACAACGTCGGCATATCCAGGTTGACGGTCCACTTAATCGTACCGTCCGCCTCGTTCAGCGCCTGCAACATGCCGTTGCTGGTGTGAACCAGCACCACGCCATCGCTGACGACAGGACGAGACAGCGCTTCGCCTGCCACCGTCGTTTGCCATGCCGGTGTGCCATCTTCCGCATTCAGCGCATAAACCTGCGCTCTTTCGCTGCCGACATAGACATGGTTGCCGGAAACCGTTACGCCGCCAGACAGCAGCGCCGGGTTATTTCGGGAGAAAAAGTGAGTCTTCTCCGACAGGTCGGCACGCCAAATTTCTTTGCCGTCATTGAGATCCATCGCTTTCACCGTGCCATGACGGTCAGCAGCAAAAACGCGGTCATTCTGCCAGGCAGGATGAAGATTGGAATAAAACTCGCCAATGCCGCTGCCAACCGAGCTGTTCCACACCTTGGTCGGCGTGAACTGGTTTTCCACCTGCGGCAGTGGGGACATAGTGACAACATCTTCTTCGCTGTTGAACAGCGAACATCCGCTCAGCAGGGCAACAGAAACCAGACCTACCAACAGTGTTTTACGCAATTGCATAGCATTCCTCTTAGCTGGACAGGTTATTCAGTTTCATACGCAGTAATGCTTGCTGTGCCTGCGATGGATTAGAAGATAACCCTTTATTGTAGGCGTCACGTGCAGCCTGATTATCCCCTTTGCTGACCAAAACATCGCCACGAATTTCCGCGGCCTGTGCTGCCCAACCTTCCAACTTGATGGCATCCAGCGTTTTCAGCGCCTCATCCGCTTTGTTTTCCTGCAACTGAACGCGCGCCAGACGCAGATTCACCACCGCCAGCAGATCGGCATCTTTAGTCTGAGACTGTGCCTGAATCAGTTGCTGCGCGGCTTTTGCAAAATCCTTCTGCTCAACGTAATGACGAGCCAGTTCCAGAGAAGCCAGCGCACCGTAGGTGTTGTTATTCCCGGCGGTAAATTTTTCCGTTGCCGCAACGGCCTCCGCTTTACCTTCGGCCAGTTGCTGAGTCACCTGCTGATAAGACGCAGAGGCTGCCAGCGTGCTCTCACTCTGATGATTCTGCCAGAAACGCCAACCAACCAGTGCGCCGACGCCTAACACAACGCCGACAACCAGCGCCTTTCCGTTCTCCGCGAGGAAGCGACGTAGCGCATCAACCTGCTCATTCTCTGTGGTATAGACTTCCACGGTGTCTTTCTCCTCAATCCAGTAACGCTGCCAGCCGCGATGCGACGTCGGCCTGTGCCAATGTATCCTGCTCGCCATTGCGCAGGTTTTTCACCACCACCTGACCGGCCGCCACCTCATTTTCACCTAACACCAGCGCGATGCGCGCGCCCCATTTGTCGGCTCTGGCAAATTGTTTCTTAAAATTACCGCCGCCGTAGTTAGTCATCAGTTTCAACTGCGGCAGGGCATCACGTAATTTCTCCGCCAGCTGCATCGCGGCAACCTGCGTTCCCGCGCCGGAGGAAATCAGATAAGCATCCACGCCGGGCTGCGCTTTATATTCGGGGTTCACCGACTGCACCAGCAGCACCAGACGTTCAAGCCCCATAGCAAAACCCACCGCCGGGGTCGCATGCCCACCCAGTTGTTCCACCATACCATCATAACGCCCACCGGCACAGACCGTGCCCTGAGCGCCCAGACTGGTCGTCACCCACTCAAATACGGTGCGATTATAATAATCCAGCCCGCGAACCAGACGCGGATTAACGGTATATGGGATGCCAGCCTGCGTTAAAAGTTCACCCAGCGACTCAAAGTGCGCTCGCGATTCATCATCCAGATAGTCCGTCAGTACCGGCGCATCATTCAGCAGCACTTGAATCTGCGGATTTTTCGTATCCAGAACGCGCAGCGGGTTAGTGTACATCCGGCGCAGGCAGTCTTCATCCAGTTGATCTTTATGCTGTTCGAGGAATGCCACCAGCGCGTCGCGATAGCGCGCGCGCGCATCCAGCGAGCCAATCGAGTTCAGTTCCAGCTTCACGTGCTCGGCAATGCCCAGCACTCGCCACCAGCGGGCGGTCATCAGGATCAGCTCGGCATCAATATCCGGTCCTTGCAAACCAAACACTTCGCACCCCAACTGATGAAACTGGCGATAGCGCCCTTTCTGCGGACGCTCGTAGCGAAACATCGGACCGACGTACCACAGACGCTGTTCCTGATTATAAAGAATACCGTGTTCAATACCGGCGCGGACACAGCCCGCCGTCCCTTCCGGGCGCAGGGTCAGGCTATCGCCATTGCGATCGTCAAAGGTATACATCTCTTTTTCGACGACATCGGTCACTTCACCGATTGCACGCTTAAACAGCGGCGTTTGTTCGACAATCGGTAAACGGATTTCATTGTAACCGTAACTGCTGAGCACCTGTTTCAGGCTGTTTTCAATACGCTGCCACAGTGCCGTTTCGGCTGGCAGGTAATCGTTCATGCCGCGGATGGCTTGGATATTTTTTGCCACGTCAGTTCTCTATGCGTTTTTCAAAAAATAAAACCGATTATCAAGGGGCGCTCTTCAATGCGACGCGCGCCTATCAAAATCAGGCGTTGTGAATAATGCGGGTAGCGGCATACGCCGCGCCGACAGGGGTTATTTATCGACCAGATTGACGGTGATACGCCGATTTTCATCCATCATGGAGGCTTTCGCGCGGATTTTCGCTTCCAGTTGGTCGATCATCTGCTCGTTATCAAAACGCTCTCTCTGACGCACCCCGTCTTCGTAAAACCCGCTTTTATTGTGTCCGCCGGTCACGCCGATAGTCGACACCAGCGCTTCACCGGGGCCATTCACCACGCAGCCGATAATCGAGACATCCATCGGCGTGATGATGTCTTCCAGCCGTTGCTCCAGTGCGTTCACCGTGCCGATGACGTCAAACTCCTGACGGGAGCAGGTCGGGCACGCAATGAAGTTGATTCCCCGTGAACGAATGCGCAGCGATTTCAGGATATCGAAGCCGACTTTCACTTCCTCAACCGGGTCGGCCGCCAGCGAAATGCGCAATGTGTCGCCAATCCCTTCGGACAGCAGCAGACCAAGGCCGATAGCGGATTTCACCGCCCCGCTTCGTGCGCCGCCCGCTTCGGTGATGCCAAGGTGCAGCGGCTGATCGATACGAGCCGCCAACAGGCGATAGGATTGCACCGCCAGAAAAACATCCGAGGCTTTAACGCTGACTTTAAACTGGTCGAAATTCAGACGATCGAGGATATCCACATGGCGCATCGCAGATTCCAGCAGCGCTTCCGGCGTCGGTTCGCCATATTTTTCCTGTAAATCCTTCTCCAACGAACCGCCGTTGACGCCAATACGAATCGGAATATTTTTGTCCCGCGCGCAGTCGACAACCGAGCGGATACGCTCTTCGTTGCCAATGTTGCCGGGGTTGATACGCAAACAGTCGACGCCATATTCCGCGACTTTCAGCGCGATGCGATAGTCGAAATGGATATCGGCGACAAGCGGGACATTCACCTGCTGTTTAATCAGCTTAAATGCCTCAGCCGCCTCCATCGTGGGAACGGAGACACGGACGATATCCACCCCTACACGCTCCAGCGATCTGATTTGGTTGACGGTGGCTTCAACATCGGTGGTTCGTGTGTTGGTCATGGATTGCACCGCGATAGGCGCACCATCACCAACAGGCACCTTGCCGACGTAAATCCGTTTTGATTTTCGGCGGGTTATGGGTGCAGCGTTATGCATTACTTCGTCTCCAACTTGGCACTCTTATCTGGACGACGCGTTATTCCGCCGTCAGCGTCAGGCGTGCAACCTGATTGCTTCTTACAAACCGGCTTAAATCAACCGGTTTACCTTGAAATTGGATCTGTACCGCGGCTGGCGCGCCAATTTTCAGTCGGTATGGAGACTGACCATCCAGATTCAGCGTACCGCCGTTGCGCTGCATACCACTGAACAACTTCTTACCGCTCGCATCGGTCACTTCCAGCCAACAATCAGCCGTAAACGTCATCATCAACGCATGGGCAGCAGACGCTGGATTATTCTCCGCGACCGTTGCCGCGGGTGCAATGGCCCCGTCGCCTAACAATGTATTATCCACAGACTGGGGCGGCGCGGAGTTCTCCGCTGAAGGCGATTGGTTGGAAGGCGTATCAGACGGCGCCGTTGCGGGCGCGGCAGGCGTCTCGGCCACCTTGGCTGGCAGGCCGGCCGGCGTAGGCGCAGGCGCTGCGACAACATCCGGCGTGGTCGGCGCCTGAGACGCCCGGCTGTCAGTCAACGCAATGGGCTGCCCTTCCGTTGGCGTCTGCATTGAACTGGCGTGGTCAACCAGACTATTGATTTCATCCTGCTGCGCCTGATGGTTTTGCCACCACCATGCGCCGGTCAATCCCAGCACAATCAACACCACCAGCCAGGTAATTGTCATTAACCAGCCATCGCGTTTTTTACGGCTTTTTTTCAGAGAGAAGCTCTGCATTGGCGCCACCGAAATGGCTTTAGGTGAAACCTGCTTATCCATCATGGGCAGCAGTTCATCTTCAGGCAGATGAACCAGCCTGGCGTAAGAGCGGATATAGCCGCGCAAAAAGGTTGGCGCCAGACCGACGGGGGATGCGCCGGTTTCGATATCACGAACGGTGGAAACTTTCAGGCACAAACGCTCAGCAATAGTTTGCTGGCTAAGCCCAAGTTTCTCACGCGCCTCACGAAGGCGTTCTCCGGGTAATTTTTCTTCTGTTGTATCTTGGGTGGCTTCAGTATTCATTAGCTAAGAAATGCTGGTACTGTTTAGATTGTGGAAAACTTCGCGCCAGCATGCGGCCATAACGCGCTTTATCGCCATCATGGCCTGCTAACGCGGCGAAACGAATCTGTAACCATAAGCTTTCGGCACTGGCCGGAAGACGACGCTGATAAACATCAAGCAGCAGCCGTGCGCGCTCATTTTTTCCGGCAGAAAACTGTTTTTCCGCTTCCGTCAGCAAGGCGTTGCCTTTTGTCGGGTCATATTTCAGCGCCCTGCTCAAAACATGGCGCGCGTCTTCAACTTGTCCTGCGTTGAAAAAGCAGTATCCCGCATTTTCCAACGCATCAGCAACCTGACTGTAATCAGGAAGTTGCGCAGCCGCGCTAAACTGTCGCTGCGCCGCTACATACTGCCCTAAACTACACAGAAACGCACCGTAATTATTCAGGACGCTGCCATTTTCGGGCGATGCATTCAGCAACCGTTGATAGCGCTGCTCGGCCAGGCGGTTTTCACCTATCCGCTGCTCGTAAAGCGCCATCCCCAGTTGCGTCCGATAATCCTGTGGGGCAATGGCCACCGCCTTCTCCAGATTCTGACGGGCCGAATTCAGATTATTGTGCGTCAGATACGCCAACCCCAGTTGCAAACGGGTTTGCGCAACGACGGTACTCCTCGCCAGAGGCGACTGCGCACACCCTGCCAGCAATAGCGTCGCCAACAGGCCGCCCGCGCAATATACGCCGTGTGATAACACTATCTTCTGTAAGAAATTCACCATCCCTGATGCCTCATGCTGTCATTCCTGACAGATGAGGTTACCCGAATACGAATCTGCCGACAGAAAGACCTGACGACAACGCGGCGCGCTTCGCAATTCACCCACGGCAACCACAATGCAGGCAACGGGCTATCGCTAGCCCGCGCTCACTAGCTATCAGACCGCTTTCACCGTGATAGGTTCACCCGCCATTTTCTTCTTCAGGGTGCGCTTGGTTCTGTCCACCACTTCGCCGGCCAACTGGCCACAGGCGGCATCAATGTCATCGCCACGGGTTTTTCGCACGATCGTGGTGAAACCATATTCCATCAGCACCTTGGAAAAACGGTCTACGCGGCTGTTGGAGCTACGGCCATAAGGCGCGCCGGGGAACGGATTCCACGGTATCAGGTTGATCTTGCAAGGCGTATCTTTCAGGCATTCAGCCAGTTGATGCGCATGTTCCGTGCCGTCGTTGATATGATCCAACATCACGTACTCAACGGTCACGCGACCCTGATTGGCATTGGATTTTTCCAGATAGCGCCGCACCGCGCTCAGGAACATGTCGATATTGTATTTCTTATTAATCGGCATGATTTCGTTACGGATATCATCCGTCGGCGCGTGCAGTGAAATCGCCAGTGCGACATCAATCATATCGCCCAGTTTATCCAGTGCCGGCACTACGCCGGAAGTGGACAGCGTGACGCGGCGTTTGGATAAGCCAAAACCGAAGTCATCCAGCATGATTTCCATCGCCGGCACCACGTTCGTCAGGTTCAGCAGCGGTTCGCCCATCCCCATCATAACCACGTTGGTGATCGGGCGCTGGCCGGTCACTTTAAACGCCCCGATGATCTTCGCCGCACGCCATACCTGACCGATAATTTCGGATACGCGCAGATTGCGGTTAAAGCCCTGCTGCGCCGTTGAGCAGAATTTACACTCCAGCGCACACCCGACCTGAGAGGAAACGCACAGCGTCGCGCGATCGTCTTCGGGAATATAGACGGTTTCAACCCGCTGGCCGCCAACCAGAATCGCCCACTTAATCGTGCCGTCGGAAGAACGCTGTTCATCCACCACATCGGGGGCGCGAATCTCGGCCACATCCTGTAATTTAGCGCGGAAGGCTTTATTGATGTCCGTCATCTGATTAAAGTCATCACAGCAGTAGTGGTAAATCCACTTCATGACCTGATCGGCGCGGAACGGCTTCTCTCCCATCGAAACGAAGAGATCGCGCATTTGCTGGCGGTTAAGATCCAACAGGTTAATTTTTTCCGCATGGGTTTTAGCGGATTGAGAGGCATCCACAGACGCCGGAGAGAAGTCAGACACGGTTTGCTCGGACACGGTGGTTTCAGATACGGTTTGTTCAGACATGGTAGATCCCGGCCTCGTTATTACACGTTATGGCACAAAAAAAGAGAGTGGCACTCGATGGTAGTGACCAAAGAAACGCCCCCGCACAAGCGCAGGCTCATCGGGGGCGCGGCATTGTACAAAGTTTACAGCGGGTTCGCCACCATCACCGCCTTTTTTCTGCATGATTACGCGATACCGCAGGTAAAAGGCCGATAGTGGTTGCTCCCCCGCCGTCTGCGCGCGTTAAGCGCGCGGGCAGATCTCGTCGTCGCTGAAGAAGTAGGCGATTTCACGCTGAGCGGACTCAATTGAATCAGAGCCGTGTACGGCATTCGCCGTGAAACTGTCGGCGTAATCGGCGCGCAGCGTGCCTGCCAACGCATTGGCCGGATTCGTCGCCCCCATGATGTCACGGTTACGTTGAACCGCATTTTCGCCTTCCAAGACCTGCACCATGATCGGACCCGACGTCATGAATTCGACCAGTCCTTCAAAGAACGGCTTACCTTGATGCTCCGCGTAAAAGCCTTCGGCCTGCTCACGGCTCAGGCGCAGCATTTTTGCACCCACGATCGTAAATCCCGCGCTTTCAAAACGCGCATAAATGGCACCGATAGCATTCTTCGCGACCGCGTTAGGTTTTACGATGGAGAAGGTACGTTCTATCGTCATATTGACCTCATTAACTAACTGTCAGGATTGCAGTCGGATTATTAAAATTGTACACCCGACCAGTGAAAGTGGCGCAAATTATAGGGGCAGCCGCAGTTATTGCCTACCAGCGAAATAACATTTTATTAAAATAATATTACGTCTTGTTCCCTCTTCATTAACGCCCACGCACGGCGTTTTCCTTTTTCCCCTCTTCCACGGTAAAGGCCACAGACCATCGGCGATCTATCCCGTTCATTGCTCTGGCATTTATGACAACGGCGGGCGTAATAGCTAAACGGCAGGCCGATGTGAAAACAAGCATATAGCGACGGGATCGCGCAATCATCCGTGACTTGTCGGATGAAGGAAAATCGCTGACAATGCCTCTATCATTACACATCGGGGCTAAATGCATCGCCCCCAGCGTGGAGGATCTATGCCAGCGTCGTCGTCTGATTTGCCTGCTTCTCATGAGCGTTTTGTTTCCGCAAACTGGCTTGCCAGCCGCCTGAATGACAGCAGCATTACGCTGATTGACGCCCGGATGTTGCCGCCGGGCGATACCACACGTGATATTCATGCCGAATACCGCGCCGGTCACCTGCCTGGCGCGGTTTTTTTTGATATTGAAACCCTGTCCGATCCCAGCATTGACCTGCCGCACATGATGCCGACTCGCGAAAACTTCGCGCGCGCAATGGGCGAGTTGGGCATTGACGATCGGCAGCATCTGGTGATTTATGACGAAGGCAACCTTTTTTCCGCCCCGCGCGCGTGGTGGATGCTGCATACCTTCGGCGTGAAAACACTGTCGATCCTGAGCGGCGGGCTGGCGGGCTGGAAAGCACAGGGGCTGCCGCTGGAACAAGGCGAGGTCAGGCGAAAGCCCGCCACGTTCCACGCCACACTGGATGCAAGTGCGATTCGCTCACGTGAAGACGTTCTGGCAATCAGTCAGGACAAATCAGCGCAAATTATCGATGCCCGTCCCGCCGCGCGCTTTAATGCCGAAGTCGACGAACCGCGTCCTGGCCTGCATCGCGGCCATATTCCCGGCAGCCTGAACGTACCCTGGACCGATTTAGTCAACAACGGAGCGTTAAAACCGAATGCCGAACTGGCGACCATTTTGCACAAGCACGGTGTCGATTTCACTCGCCCTATCGTCGCCAGCTGTGGTTCCGGCGTAACGGCCTCGGTCGTGGTGCTGGCGCTCACGCAGTTGAATATCCCCAACGTGACGTTGTACGACGGCTCGTGGAGCGACTGGGGCAGCCGCGATGATGTCCCGATTGCGCGTGATTGATGTCGCGCAGGGTAACATGGGTACCCAACGGATCTCTTGAATGCTCCGTGGCGAGATGTTGATGCGCAGGTCATTGAATTCATTAGACGAGCTCGCCGATCTGCACTTCCGGCTCTACGATGATGCGGTTCACTATGCGGCGGAAGCCGGCGAGATCGGTTCGTTGAGTCAAATCTGGTGATGCCGATCGATTTACTGCTGTTGCAGGCAACAACGGAAAAAACCTGATCCGCTGTTGCCCTCATCAGCTTGATACCCGATATCAGGCGTTGCCGGTGGCCTTAAACTCCCTCAGGAAGCTGCCCCATTTGCGCTCGTAAAACGGCGTGGTGTGTTTGATCATATAATGGCTGATGCCCGGCTCCCCCTCTTTGACCAGACACAAATCGACCGGGCGTTCGTCCGGCAGCGTGTCGCTGGCAACGCTGCCCGCTTCACGGATAATGGTTTCGACGTCCTGATTGACATCAATACCAATCAACAGATGCGGTTGCGCCTGTCCCGGTTCATGAATCTGCGCCAAAAACGCTCGCTTTACGTGGCGATGTTTGGCAAATAGCTGCGTCAGGGAGTCGATCATCTGCGCTGGCATTTCCGCTGGTTGGCTCAACATGACCTGCATCTCTTCTTCGATGATGCGTTCCTGAACAAGGCCATGCCCTTCCCCAGACAGAATATGGTCGATTTCCTGCGGCAAAAACTCTTTGCCGTAAGGCAGCTTCGGGTTAAGAAACAGCGTGGCGCCCTGCGTCATTTCAAACAGCGAACGCGTTGGCAACGCCAGAAAAGAGGCTTCCTCCGTGATCACACGCTGCAACGCTTCCAGTGAGGAAAAGAAAGGGATCGCGGACGACCCATCGGCTTTTTCCCAATGCTGGATATTGACGTTACTGCCCGCCTGCAACACCTTCTCACCGGGTTCGTCATTATCCTCGGTGCTGCCCAGTACAAATACCGTTGCTTCCATCAACTCACTAAAAAATTCAGGACGATGCGCAGGCTCGGTTGCAGCCAAAATCAACACTTCTTCCAGTTTGTTTTGTGGTGAAAACTCCATACTCTCCTCACCGTAATAACGTTATAAGCGACTATTTCTTTTCCTGACTCAGCAGCAGGTTCGCCAGCGTGCGTACACCAATCCCGGTGGCGCCGGTTGCCCACTGTTCGACCGCACTTTTGCGATAGGTGGCTGAACAGTCGATGTGCAGCCAACCCTGCTGATAACTCTTCACAAAATGCGACAGGAATGCGGCTGCCGTACTGGCGCCTGCGCTGTAAGCCGCACCGGCCACGTTGTTAAGATCCGCGAAGCTGGAGGGCAAATGACTGCGATGGAACTCTTCCAGCGGCAGACGCCAGAACGGCTCGCCCTCGGCTTTGGCACTTTCCTGTAATGCCGCCACCAGCTCATCATCAAAGCTGAATAGCGCGTGATAATCGTTGCCCAGCGCCATTTTCGCTGCGCCGGTCAAGGTCGCGCAGTCAATAATCCACTGCGGATTCTGTTCGGAAGCATCAATCAGGCCATCAGCCAGCACCAGACGCCCTTCCGCATCGGTGTTCATCACCTCAACCGTTTTGCCATTACGGTAGCGGATAATGTCGCCAAGACGGAACGCATTACCGCTTATCATATTGTCTGCGCAGCATAAATACAGCTTCACACGCTGTGTCAAACCGCGCGCCGCCGCCAGCGCCAGCGCACCGGTTACGGTAGCCGCACCGCCCATGTCCGATTTCATGGAATCCATCGATCCGCTCGGTTTCAGACTGTATCCGCCGGTATCAAACGTAATGCCTTTGCCGACCAGACAAGCGAATACCGGCGCATCAGGATTGCCCGTCGGGTTATAGTCCAACGCCAATAGCACCGGCTGACGCTCAGAACCCCGCCCAACGGTGTATAGCCCGGCATAATTCTGTTCACGCAGATCTTCGCCTTTGGTGAGACGATAGCTAATGGCGTCGCAGGCTACGTCGCACATCAGGTCGACGACGCGCGTCGCCAACTGTTCCGGCCCCAGATCTTCCGCTGGCAGGTTGATGGTGTCGCGTACCCAGTCCACAATTTTCAGGCGGTCATTCAATTCTTTTTGGTCGGCTTCGTTCAGCTCCGCCCACTCAACCGTTCGTTGTCCTTTCGGACCGCGATAACCTTGCCAGAATGCCCAGCTGTTCGTCAGATCCCAGCCTTCTCCGGCAAGCGCGACGTGTTTAATCCCCTGCCCATCAATTTTACGGGCCGCACGCTGGATCGCCGCCAGCGCGGCTTTGCCATTCAACGGCGTCGTTCCGACATGGATAGTGAACCCTTGCTCATTCACACTCAGCGTCGCTTTTTCTCCCCAGCGCGCGTCAGCAGGTTGCGTGGAGAGTGAAATCAGCATTGCCTTGGTCGTCATTGTACTTCTCCCGGTAATTGGTATTCCTGCTACTTTTCATGTTGGTAGGTGCATCGAGCATCATGATAAGGATGCTTGAGTTTGCTGACAAAGCCCGACACGCGGTGATGGGTTTGTCAACGGTCTGGATCATCATGATAAGGATGCGACAAATTTTGCCGCCAAAATAAAACGGGCCGCCAAAGGCAGCCCTGCAACGTTACGCTTGTGCTTCATCTAACCAGACCAGCAGGATCGCTTCCAGAATTTTTTCGTTGGATGCGTCCGGTCGATCGTCAAACTCATCCAGTTCGCAGATCCACTGATGCATATCGGTAAAACGCACGGTTTTCGGATCGAGATCGGGAAACTGGTCATAAAGCGCTTCGCCGATAGCCCGGCTATCTGTCCATTTTAATCCCATCGCGGTTCCTCCTATTCAGATTCAGTGCTCACGAGCATGGTTGATCGTATAACGCGGGATCTCAACGACCAGATCCTCTTTCGCAACCCGCGCCTGACAGCCCAGACGGCTTTCCGGTTCCAGCCCCCAGGCTTTATCCAGCATATCGTCTTCTTCTTCCGTGCTTTCCGCCAGCGAATCAAAACCTTCACGAACAATGCAGTGGCAGGTTGTGCAAGCGCAGGACATTTCGCAAGCATGCTCAACATCTATACCATTACGCAGCGCGACTTCCAGAATGCTTTCCCCACACTCCGCGTCCAAAACCGCCCCTTCAGGACACAGATCCTGATGCGGTAAAAAAACAATCTTAGGCATGTTACACCTCATCCACAGAGTGGCCAGCCAGCGCACGACGAATCGATGCATCCATGCGACGGGCAGCAAACTCCTGGGTTTGTTGATCTACGGTTTTAATAGCGGCCTCGATCGCCACCGGATCGCTTTCCTGCATCATCGCATGCAGATGTTCGGCTGCCGTGGCAATCGCGTCTTTTTCATCATTGCTCAATAAATCCGCGTCAGCCGATAGCGCGCTCTGCAAACTTTCCAGCACCCGAGCGGCCTCCACTTTTTGCTCTGCCAAACGACGCGCGCCGACATCTTCCTGCGCGTTCACCATCGAATCGGTGATCATTGCGGCAATTTCCGTATCACTCAGGCCGTATGACGGTTTAACCTGAATCGATGCCTCAACGCCCGTCGATTTTTCCAGCGCGCTGACGCTCAGCAGGCCATCTGCATCGACCTGAAAGGTGACGCGAATATGTGCGCCACCGGCAGGCAGCGGCGGCAGACCACGCAGCGAGAAGCGCGCAAGCGATCGGCAATCGGCCACCAGCTCACGCTCTCCTTGCAATACATGGATCATCATACCGCTCTGGCCATCTTTAAACGTCGTGAACTCCTGGGCGCGGGCAACCGGGATCGTGGTGTTGCGCGGGATGATTTTCTCAACCAGCCCCCCCATCGTTTCCAGCCCCAGAGACAGCGGGATCACGTCCAACAGCAGCATGTCGCTCTCTGGCTTGTTCCCCACCAGAATATCCGCCTGAATTGCGGCGCCGATCGCCACCACTTTATCAGGATCGATGGCTGTCAGCGGCAGACGACCAAAAAACGCGCCAACCTGTTCACGCACCAGCGGAACGCGGGTCGATCCCCCGACCATCACCACTTCCTGCACGTCCTGTGGCGTTACCCCTGCATCTTTCAAGGTGCGTCGACAGGACAGCAGCGTGCGCTTAACCGATGCGGCAATCAACGCATTGAACTGTTCACGCGTAACATCGCCCTGCCAGCCGGCGACCGCCACACGCACCACATCAGCGTTGCTGAGCGCAATCTTGGCCTTTACCGCCGCGTCGCGAAACGCATGTTCCAACTGACGATCGCCATACGCGCTCATTCCCGCCTGCTCACTCAGCCACTCCGCCAGCAGATGGTCGAAATCATCTCCGCCCAGCGCAGAATCGCCGCCTGTCGCCAGCACTTCAAACACGCCACGGCTCAGGCGCAAAATGGAAATATCAAACGTACCACCGCCCAGATCATAAACCGCGATCACGCCCTCTTTGCCGGAATCCAGACCGTAAGCAATCGCCGCAGCGGTCGGCTCATTCAGCAGGCGCAGCACGTGCAACCCGGCAAGGCGCGCAGCGTCTTTCGTCCCCTGACGCTGCGCATCGTCAAAATAGGCCGGAACGGTAATCACCACGCCGTCCGGTACGCCGCCCAACGCAGCTTCCGCACGTGCGGCCAGCGCGGACAAAATATCCGCCGAAACCTGTACAGGGTTCAGATTGCCCGCGGCGGTTTGAATAAGCGGCAGGCCATTATCACTGGCGTGAAAACGGTAGGGTAAGTGGGGGTAGCGCTGTTGAATATCGGCCAGAGAACGGCCCATCAGGCGCTTGACTGAACTGATGGTATTTTCCAGATCGTGCGCGGCATCGCGACGCGCTTGCCAACCCACGCTGTGACCGTCGAGGCGATAGTGGACAACCGACGGCAGCAGATCGCGCCCCTCGCTGTCCGCCAGCGTTTGAGCTTCGCCGCTGCGCACCGTCGCCACAAGAGAGTGTGTGGTGCCTAGATCAATGCCGACAGCCAGACGTTGCTGATGCGGCGCTGCGCTAAGCCCCGGTTCACTAATTTGCAATAAGGCCATATTGAGCTTCCATCAATTGGCTGGCAGGAAAACCGTTTGGCTACGCCATCGTCCTCCCGCCGGATTAACGAGTTATCTGTCCAGCAATTGTTCTTCGAGTTCTTCAACCTGCTGCTGGAGTTTGTCTAAAAAACGTAGCTTGCGCACGGTATCCGCCGCATCTGTCCACGTTTCATTGTCCAGTTCACTGCGCAGTTGCGACTGGCGCTTGTCCGTCATCGTCTGGAGCCGTGCCGCAAAAAGCGCCAACGCGTCATCAGCATCAGATCGATGCGGAATCGCATCCAACTCTTCACGCAGCGCCAACTGTTCCATCAGGAACGCAGTGTCCTGCATGGTATGCTGCTCATTATTGAGATCAAAACCGTGCAACGACAGCATGTGTTCTGCACGCTTCAACGGATGTTTCAGCGTCTGATAGGCGCTATTGATCGTCGCTGCCTGTTGCAGAGCCAGCATGCGCTCACGCTCCGGACTGGCGGCATAACGGTCAGGGTGCCACTGCCGCTGCAATTCCTGGAAACGGGAAACCAGCAGGCCGCCATCCACATCATAGCGAATCGGCAGCCCGAATAACGTAAAGTAATCCATAGTGGTACTCAGGAGTTCCGGGTAGCGGCACCGCCATTAACAGGCCGTATGCACCGCTACCCAAGAGGGATCAGACGTTAAAACTTTCACCACAACCGCATTCACCGGAAACGTTCGGGTTATTGAACTTAAAGCCTTCATTCAGCCCCTCTTTGACGAAATCCAGTTCGGTTCCGTCAAGGTAGACCAGGCTCTTGCCATCGACAATGACCTTAACACCTTTATCTTCAAAAACACGATCATCGTCGTTCAATTCATCGACAAATTCCAGTACATACGCCATGCCGGAACAACCGGATGTGCGCACGCCAAGACGCAGCCCAAGACCCTTTCCCCGGTTTGCGATGAAGGCGCTCACGCGTTGCGCCGCACTCTCGCTCAGTGAAATCGCCATACTGTTACCTCGATCGTTACTGTCTCGCCGGGGGACCGCTTCGATTGCGGCCCCGACAAGGGCGCAGGTTACTTCGCGTCGCGTTTACTTTTGTAATCCGCAATCGCGGCCTTGATGGCATCTTCCGCCAGAATAGAACAGTGAATTTTCACGGGCGGCAGCTCCAACTCTTCGGCAATCTGCGTGTTCTTAATCGTTTCGGCCTCGCTCAGCGATTTACCTTTGACCCACTCAGTCACCAACGAGCTGGAAGCAATCGCGGAACCACAACCGTATGTCTTGAAGCGGGCATCTTCAATAATGCCCTCATTGTTGACCTTTATCTGCAACTTCATTACGTCGCCGCACGCGGGCGCGCCGACCATACCGCTGCCGATAGAAGGATCGGCGTTATCAAATGAACCCACGTTGCGCGGATTTTCGTAGTGATCGATTACTTTTTCGCTATAAGCCATGATAGTCGTCCCCGGTCAGGTAAATTAATGATGTGCCCATTCGATGCTGCTGATATCCACGCCCTGCTTGAACATTTCCCACAGCGGGGAAAGATCGCGCAGACGACCAATGGATTTGCGTACCAGCTCAATGGTGTAGTCGATCTCTTCTTCAGTGGTAAAACGCCCCAATGAGAAACGGATCGAACTGTGCGCCAGCTCATCATTCATCCCCAGCGCGCGCAGCACGTAGGAAGGTTCCAGACTGGCTGACGTACAGGCAGAACCGGACGACACCGCCAAATCCTTCAACGCCATAATCAGCGACTCACCTTCAACATAGTTGAAGCTGACGTTCAGGATGTTGGGGGCTCCCTGCTCGATATCACCGTTCAGGTAGACTTCTTCAATATCATTAATGCCGTTCCACAGACGATCGCGCAGCGCACGCAGGCGCGCCATCTCTGCCGTCATCTCTTCTTTCGCAATGTGGTAGGCCTCGCCCATGCCGACGATCTGATGAACCGGCAGGGTGCCGGAACGCATACCGCGCTCATGACCGCCGCCATGCATCTGCGCTTCAAGACGAATACGGGGTTTACGACGAACATACAGCGCACCGATCCCTTTCGGCCCATAGATTTTATGCGCGGAGAAAGACATCAGATCCACTTTTAACTGGCCTAAGTCGATAGGCAATTTGCCCACGCTCTGAGTGGCATCGACATGAAACACAATACCGCGGCTACGGCAGATTTCGCCGATAGCGCCGATATCCTGAACAACGCCGATTTCATTGTTGACGTGCATAATGGAAACGAGGATGGTGTCCTCACGCATCGCGGCTTCCAGCTCAGCCAGGTCGATGATGCCGTTACGCTGCGGCGCCAGATAGGTGACGTCGAAACCTTCGCGTTCAAGCTGGCGGCAGGTATCCAGCACGGCTTTGTGTTCTGTCTTGCTGGTGATAATGTGCTTGCCCTTCTTTTGATAGAAGTTGGCAGCCCCTTTTATCGCAAGGTTATCGGCCTCAGTTGCGCCGGAAGTGAAAACGATTTCACGCGGATCGGCGCCAACCAGTTCTGCGATTTGGTTACGGGCAATATCAACCGCCTCTTCCGCCTGCCAGCCAAAACGGTGGGAACGGGAAGCCGGGTTGCCGAACGTACCGTCCAGGGTTAAAAACTGCATCATTTTTTCAGCGACACGCGGATCAACCGGTGTTGTCGCTGAATAATCAAGATAAATCGGTAATTTCATTGCTCATAAACTCCGTACATCACTTCAAAACGTACAATGCGTTTTGTTTTATTGACAGGCTGTTTTTTTACCCGCAACCTTTCGGGGCAGTGCAAATCATACTTCGCCGGAGTCTGAATAGCGCCAGACCCGTCGTTGCGTCGTTAAGCGTCTAGCTGAAAAACAAACGTGACGGACTTGCTCCGCCACGTTGAAGTCTAATCAGGCTCGCAGATTAACGTTTATAGTTTCCTGAATACGGCCGTTGGCGGTGCGACGCGTATCCGCATCCTGACGATCCGCCACGTCCAGCACTTCCTTATTATTCACCAGCTCATCCAGCGTGATGTTGTTAAGGAAATCGGTAATCCGGTCACTCAGATCGCGCCACAGCGTATGCGTCAGGCAGCGATCGCCACCCTGACAGCCTTCCCGCCCCTGGCAACGCGTCGCGTCAACAGACTCATCAACCGCCGAAATCACCATGCCAACCGCGATTTCATTTGCATGTTTACCCAGCAGGTAACCACCGCCCGGGCCGCGAACGCTGGCAACAAGCCCATTTTTACGCAGGCGAGAGAACAGCTGTTCCAGATAAGACAGCGAGATGCCCTGACGCTCGGAAATATCCGCCAGAGGAACCGGCCCCTCCTGGGAATGCAGAGCCACATCAAGCATGGCGGTAACCGCGTAACGGCCTTTAGATGTCAGTCTCATGATAGTGATACCCGTAGATAAAACATGTATTATGAAAACATGTATTAGCAGAACATACCGCGAGTCTGACATTCCCGAGTGTTTTAGTCAACTATTTAACCAAGCAAAATACTCAAGTATTATTCGCCGTGTGTTTTTTGTACTGAACTCAGAATGCCGCGCAGAATGTTAAGTTCCTGACTTTCCGGTCTGGCGCGGGTGAACAGGCGACGCAGCTTGTTCATCACCTGTCCCTGATGCGCAGGCCGGATAAATCCGGTTTGCAGCAGCGTCTGCTCAAGATGCAGATAAAAGCGCTCCAGATCATCGACCAGCGGGTACGGCGATTCTTCATGTACCGGCGCTTCCGCTTGTAACCGATCCAGATGGGCGATACGCACTTCATAAGCGATGATCTGCACGGCCATCGCCAGATTAAGCGAACTGTATGCCGGGTTCGCGGGAATCGCCACATGATAATGACACTTCTGCAATTCATCATTCGTCAACCCGACGCGTTCGCGGCCAAATACCAGCGCCACCGGGGCGTGTTCGGCTTCCTGCGCGCTGCGCACACCACACTCTCGCGGTTCCAGCATCGGCCAGGGCAAGGTGCGGGAACGAGCGCTGGTGCCCACCACCAGACTACACCCTTCCAGCGCCTGATCGAGCGAGTCCACAATCGTGGCGTTGCCGATAACGTCGCTGGCGCCGGCTGCTAACGCTATCGCCTGCGAATCAGGCTTAATCAGCGGGTTGACCAGATAAAGTTTGCTTAACCCCATGGTTTTCATCGCTCTGGCCACCGAGCCCATATTGCCGGTGTGGGACGTTTCAACCAGAACAATGCGAATATTTTCTAACATGTGAACTCTGTCGTGCGAAAAGGAAATCGCGATACCTTAACACAAACACATACACGAAATAATTCGAGTTGCGAGATAAAACACGCGCATTTGAACGGCGTAAAGCGCGGGCTTAAGAACGCGTTCCAAGATGCGCCGGTCTCGACACGCCGCAACGCGCGGGATATATAGATATTTGATCTTTTCGTTGCTATACTACGCGCCGCTTTCTGTTCTTTAACATTCCAGTGGACGATACCATGCACCCGATGCTCAACATCGCTATACGCGCTGCGCGTAAAGCCGGTAATTTGATTGCCAAAAACTATGAAACGCCAGACGCTGTCGAAGCCAGCCAGAAAGGCAGCAACGATTTTGTCACCAACGTTGATCGGGATGCAGAACGTCTGATCATTGAAGTCATCCGCAAGTCTTACCCACAGCACACCATTATTGGTGAAGAGTGTGGCGAGCTGGCTGGTGAAGATCCGACGATACAATGGGTTATCGACCCGCTGGATGGCACCACCAACTTCATCAAACGTTTACCCCACTTCGCCGTTTCTATCGCCGTTCGCATCAAAGGCCGCACCGAAGTTGCCGTCGTCTATGATCCCATGCGTAATGAACTGTTTAGCGCCACCCGCGGTCAGGGCGCACAGTTGAACGGTTATCGCCTGCGCAGCAGCAATGCGCGCGATCTGGAAGGGACCGTGCTGGCAACGGGCTTCCCCTTCAAATTAAAACAGCACAGCAAAAGCTACCTTAACGCGATTGGCGCACTGTTCACCTATTGCGCGGATTTCCGCCGCACCGGCTCTGCCGCACTGGACCTGGCCTACGTGGCCGCAGGTCGCGTTGACGGATTCTTCGAGATCGGCCTCAAGCCGTGGGATTTTGCCGGTGGCGAATTACTGGTTCGTGAAGCAGGCGGCATCGTAACGGACTTCGTCGGCGGTCATAACTATTTGGCCTCCGGTAATCTGGTAGCAGGCAACCCGCGCGTGGTGAAATCCATTCTTGGCACCATCCGCGAAGAGTTAAGCGACGCGCTAAAACGCTGATACACTTTCTGACAATATCGTCTTCCTACGCCAGCCCCGCGCTGGCGTATTTTTTTTACTTACTTACCCCCCTGTTCGCGGCCATTTCCACCTTTAGCTCTACCCTCATTTGATAATAATTATTAGAATCATTCTCTTTAATTTGGGATTCATCAGGAAAATGTCCATGTTGAAGAAATCATTTATGCCACTGCTATTGGCGACTACCGTCTTCGCATCCTTCGGTAGCGATGCTACCCAATATCCCGTCACGGTTACGGATATCGCGGGACGCCAGGTTGAGCTGAAACAGGAACCGAAACGCATCGTGATTCAGGACGGTCGCGACATCATGACCATGGCATTATTGGATCGGGATAATCCCTTTCAACGAATGGTGGCATGGAACAATATCCCCAAGAAATCCGATATTGCGACCTGGAATATGCTGAAAGCTAAATGGCCGCAGGCAGAGAATGTTCTGGATATGGGATTTGGCGACAAAGGTGAAATCGAGCTGGAGAGCGTTCTGGCCAAACAGCCCGATCTCATGGTGGCGCAGCTACGCGCCAAGTCGTCACTGACCGAAAGTGGTGTGCTGGCGAAACTTGGCGCATTGAATATTCCGGTTGTTTTCATCGATTCCGAAGTCGATCCGGCGAAAAACACGGCCAGCAGCGTCGACTTGCTGGGTGAAGTCCTGAACAAAGAAGATAACGCCAAAGCCTATAGCGAGTTTTATCGTCAACATCTGACGGCAATTCAGCAAAAAACCGCGACGCTACCCAAAAAAGCCAACGTATTTGTCGAAGCCTGGGCAGGACGCTCCGACAGTTGCTGTTTTAGCCATGCGCATAATGGCTGGGGGGGAATGGTCGAAGCGATCGGCGCGAACAATATCGGCTCTGCGCTGTTGCCGGGCGCTAACGGCGATGTCTCGCTGGAAAAACTCATCAGCATGAAGCCAGATGTGTACATTATGACCGGCGCAAAGCGTAACTCGCCGTCAAGCAAAACGCTGCCGTTGGGTTACAACGCCAACAAGGCAGATATCGCCGCCAGCGCACAGGCATTGATGGCGCGTCAGGGCGTGAGCCAAATTCCGGCGGTGGCGCAAAAACAGGTTGTCGGTATTTATCACCAGTTTTACAACCATCCGTACAACATTGTCGGGATGGAATATCTGGCGAAGGCGATCTATCCCCAACTCTTCAGCGACCTGAACCCTGATGACACCTATCGCCATATTATTAAACACTTTACTTCGCTGCCTGACAGCGATTTTATCTTTGCCTGGAAACAAGGTGACTAACTTTTCATGAGCACAACCACTGAACCGGGTATCCGTAGCCGCACTGTTGCGGATGCCAACACCGTTATGGACAACTATCGGGGTATCATTCGACGCCGCGTCGGCACGATGGCATTACTGCTGGTGATCATCCTTAGCTCTCTGCTGCTGGATTTTACCATGGGGCCTTCGGGCCTGACGCTCGATGTACTCTGGCAGACGCTGACCGACCCAGCCAGCGCTGACGCGGGTACGCGCGTGATCGTCTGGGATATTCGTCTGCCTTATGCCCTGATGGCTATCATTGTCGGGCTGGCGCTGGGTCTGGCCGGCGCTGAAATGCAAACGATCCTGAATAACCCGCTGGCCAGCCCATTTACGCTGGGGGTGTCTTCCGCGGCAGCCTTCGGCGCGGCGCTGGCGATCGTCCTCGGCATCGGCATCCCCGGCATTCCGGCGCAGTGGTTTATCTCCGCCAACGCGTTTATCTTTGCCCTGCTGGCCGCCTTGCTGCTTGATGGAATTACCCGCTGGACGCAGGTCGCAACCTCCGGCGTAGTGCTGTTTGGGATCGCGCTGGTGTTCACCTTTAATGCGCTGGTGTCCATGCTCCAGTTCATCGCCAACGAAGATACGCTGCAAGGCCTTGTCTTCTGGACGATGGGCAGCCTGGCCCGCGCCTCCTGGGAAAAACTCGGGATCTTGTTGTTGGTGCTCGTTATCGTGATGCCGCTGTCATTGATGAGCTCATGGAAACTAACCGCACTGCGATTGGGTGAAGATCGCGCCGTCAGCTTTGGTATCAATGTGCGACGTCTGCGTCTGGCGACGCTGCTGCGCATCAGCATCCTGTCTGCCATTTCCGTTGCTTTCGTTGGCCCCATCGGTTTTATCGGCCTCGTTGCGCCGCATATCGCCCGCATGATTTTCGGTGAAGATCACCGTTTCTATCTGCCCGCGAGCGCATTAACCGGCGCACTGGTGTTGTCGATGGCGTCTGTCGCCTCGAAAAACCTCATTCCAGGCGTCATTATTCCGGTTGGTATCGTCACCTCGCTGGTAGGCGTGCCTTTCTTCCTGAGCATTATTCTGCGCCACAGAGGGAATGTATGAACCAGCAAACCACTTCCGGATTACGGCTTTCACATTTTCGCGCGGGTTATCCCAAGCGTCAGGTGATTCGCGATCTGTCCGTACCGGAACTCCCGCGCGGAAAAATCACCGTCCTGCTTGGCCCTAACGGCAGCGGCAAATCCACGCTGCTGCGTGCGATTGCGGGCTTGAATCCCTCTGAAGGCGAGCTGTGGCTGGATGACGCCAACCTGATGACGCTGCCGTTCGCTCAACGGGCGGAAAAGGTCGTTTATCTACCGCAGTCCCTACCCGCAGGCGTTCACCTGCATGTTCTGGAATCCATTATCGTCGCGCAACGCGCGTCCGGCGGCATGCATAATGCCGAAAAGCAACATGAAGTCATGACGCTGCTGCGTCAGTTAGGTATCGAGCATCTGGCATTGAGCTACCTCGACCAACTGTCTGGCGGGCAGAAACAACTGGTAGGATTGGCGCAATCGCTCATCCGCCAACCGTCGCTATTACTGCTTGATGAACCGCTCAGCGCGCTGGATCTGAACTATCAATTCCACGTAATGGATCTGGTGCGCAAGGAAACGCGCAAGCGCAACATCGTGACCGTCGTCGTCGTGCATGACATCAATATCGCGCTGCGCCACGGCGATCATGTCCTGATGCTGCAAAGCGGTAATCTGATTGCCGATGGCGCACCCGCGGAAGTCATTAGCTCGGAAAGTTTATCTGCTGTCTACGGCGTGCGCGGACGCATCGAGCGCTGCTCTCAGGGGGTGCCGCAGGTGATTATCGACGGACTGGTCAGCGAACCGACCTTCTAGTCCCGCATCGCAAGAAAAAAAAGCACTGACCGGATCGTTCAGTGCTTTTTTACGTTCTGGCCTCGCCAGCCGGCGCTATTTCGTCGCGGGCAGCGTCACCCAGTAGCCCGGCTGATACGGCAACGGCAGGAACTTTTCATGGAAGGTACGGAACGTCGCATCAGGATCGAGATCGTGAAACAGCTCCGGATGTATCCATTTGGCTAATACCTGAATCGCCACAAACTGATAGGGGCTGTCGTAAAACTGGTGCCAAATCGCATGGGCGTTGCCATTCGTCGCGACGGGCAGCGTTTTAAAAGCCGAGCGCGCCATCAGTTTTTGCAGGCGTTGCAGCGCCTCTTTCTGGTCCGCGCCCGGCCCTACGCCAACCCAACCATTCGCCGTGTTGTAGTTTTTCCAGTTCGCCCCCGTCACGACCACCACATCCGGGCGGGCGCTGATAATCTGCTCGGGGTTCAACGTACCAAAGGTGCCGGGAATGATGTTTTTAGCAATGTTGTCGCCGCCCGCCGCTTCAACCATACGACCAAAGTTCTCGTCGCCAAATGACATGCAGCACTCTTCGTCATACCCTCCAGCCCGATCGATCATCACTTGCGGACGCGGCCCCTGATAGTTTTTCAACCGTTCGGTGACGAGTTCAATCTGCTCGCGACGGAACTGAATCAGTTCTTCGGCGCGCTGCGGTTTACCCAGCAATTGCCCCATGATGTGAATGCTTTTTTCCGCGTTCTCAAACGGCTTCTCGCGGAAATCAATGAACACCACGGGGATACCGAGCGAGTTGAGCTTTTCAATCAACTTGCCCTCATCCGTCGCGGCTTTTGATTCCAGGTTCATCAGCACCAGATCGGGCTTAAGCGTTAACGCCTGTTCGACGTTAAAAGTCCCGTCTTTCGCGCCGCCAAACGTCGGCAATTTTTTGATTTCCGGGTATTGGTTTTCATAAGCCAGATAGCCGTCATAATCCGCTTTGGGTAAATCGTCACGCCAGCCGACCACGCGCTGAAACGGCGCTTCGGTGTCAAAGGCGGCCAGCAGATAAATCTGTCGGCCCTCCCCTAAAATAATCCGCTTTACTGCGGATTTAATTTCTACTTTCCTGCCGCTAACGTCTTCAATAACAATCGGGTTTGCGCTGGCGACAGCGCTCGCGCTCAGTCCCAACAGAACAACGACTGAGAACAGCCATTTCTTCATTATTATTCCCTTCTGCGATGATGGTTATAAATGATAATAGTTATCATTATTGAAATGATATCCCGCCGTGATTATCGGAGGCAATGGGTTTTTAGTGCGAAGTTAATAAAAAGTGAATCAGCCGGAGAAGGGCCGAAGACCGCCCATCATCGCGGGCTGCGCGCTGAGATAAAGCAGGATGCCGGAGCCAACCAGAATCAGCCCCCCCGCAAAAGCAAGAAGAGAAAAAGTCACACGCTGCCACACCGGCGATGCGCGATTTGCACCTAAACGTTCAACGACGCGGCGACAGTAAAAGACCAACGCGGCCAGCGTCGAGATGGTGATCGCCGTTCCGGCAGCCATGACCAGCGCAGAGGCGACGCCCCATTGATAAACGCCGATCACTTTAGAGAAAAGTAGAACCAAAATGGCACCCGAGCACGGACGCATCCCCATCGCCAGCACAATCATCAGACGCGTCCGCCAACTACTCTCGCGCTCAAGTTCCTCATGGGTAGGGAGATGGCGATGTCCGCAGCCACAATTGGCATCGTGCCCATGAAGAGAATAGGATGGCGCAAGAGTCGGGCGCAGCGCTATACAGCTATCCGTGGGTGCGATGCGCAAAGGCGCTACACGCAAAATGGTTGCCGGTTTAGGCCGTCTCACCAGCACGGCATATAGCTGTTTCAGCGCACGATAGCAAAGCAATGCGCCCAGGCCTGCCACCAGTAAGAAACTGCCCTTTTCCATCCAGAAACTGCTGTTATGCAGCGTGCGGCTCGACAGTTGCAAAAGCCCTAACACAACGGTCACCAGCGTTACGGCCATTCCCCCCTGAACCAGCGAGGCCGCAAGCGTCAGTTTCAGGCTACTTTTCAGTTTCGAGGGATGGGTAGCCAGATAGGTTACAATGACGACCTTACCGTGTCCCGGCCCCACGGCATGAAGCACGCCATACAGCAGGCTGAACATCATCAGGCTGAGTCCCGCTTGATGCGGCTGCTGTTCGACCATTTGCAGCAGATGCGACATCTGCTGATGCAGAGACTTCTGCCAGATCGCGCTTTGCAGTACGATTTGCGGCCAGTGGCCTACGGTGTAGTACAGCGCGATGGCAAGCAGCAGGAGAAACAGCCACTGCGGCCACAGATCGCCCAGTTGATTCAGCAACGAACGCTGGCGTGGCTGTGCGCTCAGGTTTATTGACATTGCAACGTCACCCGCTGCGCAAACTGTTTCCCCAGTTCCATATCTTCATCCGGCGCATCGTTTTTATCCAGCGACAGCGCATAGGATTGCAGCTCGCTGTTGGGCGCCGGCGTAAAAAGCGTCGTTTTACAACGCGATGTCAGTGCCGGCGCCAGCTTTACCGCGCGATCATTCTGGTAAGACATATCGACAAAATAGGTGGGATCGTAAGTAGAAATCAGTAGCGGCTTTCCGGCCAGCGGCTGTGGGTGCGCCAGCGGCAATACAAACTCCAGAACCGCCTGATTTCCTTTACGAGAAAGGTGATACTCCGTCGGCATCGACGCATATTTAACCGGCTGGCTATCGCGATAAACATCCGTAAAATAGTGCTGTCCCAATACGTTAGCCATGACCTCCGCCGCCAGCTTTTTCCAGACTTCAGACTCTTTTTTCGCGTTCCCGGCGTCGTACAGCAGATCGGCTGAAGTGATCGGGTCCATCGTCCACTGCATACGTAAACCGGTGATCTGATCGTTCTGACTCTCAACTGTCATCTGCATATCAATAAAACTGTGTGGGTGAGCGAAAACCGGCGGGCCGAATGCCAGAGCTGTCATCAGCAACACTATCCGTCCGCCCCACCGTTTCAAAGCGTTATAATGTAACATATTCTTTACCACAAGATATTTACGCCACTCTTTATGTTCTGGCTGCGGCATGGTGGCTGACAGAGGGCCGGATAAACAGCGCCGGCAACGCCAACAGCGCCATCACCCAGAACGTACCGCCCTGCAAATGTTCAAACAGGAAGCCGGACACCATCGTCATCACCGCGATGCTCCCACCCATCGCCAGCGCAGAGTAAACCGCCTGCAACCGCAATACGTCGCCGCCGGCGCGTGCCGCGATAAAGCGCATCGCAGCCAAATGACAGACGGTAAAGGTGCCGCAGTGCAATATCTGTATCACAATCAACCACGGCAGATCTAATGTCGCGCCCATCAGCCCCCAACGCACCACGCCGCATACGGCGGAAAGCAGCAGAAGTTGTCTGGCGCTCCAACCGCGGAACAGGCGCTGGCTAAAGGTAAAAATCACAATCTCCGCCACTACGCCTAACGACCAAAGATAACCAATGATCGAGGCGGAGTAGCCAGATGCCTGCCAGTAAATCACGCTGAAGCCATAATAGGCCGCATGAGCGCCCTGCAAAAGAGAAACACAGAGCAAAAAACGCCATACTGCCGTTTCACTTAGCAGAGCTTTCCATGGCGTCACCGTCGTGGATTGGGTGGAAGCTGTCGTCGCTTGCGGCATAACGCTTGGTTGCAGCTGCATCCCCAACAGCATAGCGACAAGCCCTACACTCAGAGTGGTCAAAATCGCAGAATGTCCCCAGACAGCGACCAGTTCGCCCGTCACGGCGGAGCCAATGACAAAAGCAATTGAACCCCACACGCGAACCTTGCCATAGTCCATGACAATCTGGCGTTGCCAGGTCGCCGCCAACGCATCGGTTAAAGGAACGAGAGGCGCAAAAAACAGATTAAAACCGATCATCACCAGCATCAGCCACAGCCAGACATTTCCCAGCCAAAAACCGACTGACAGCCCCAGCGTCAACAGCGCCAACGTGCGTAACACGACGATCAGTTTAGAGGGGTCCTTCACGCTGGGGGTGATGACTAAACTGCCGACAAAACGGGCTACCAGACCAGTCCCCAACAGCATACCGATCGACTCTGCCGACAGCCCCTCGCCTTTCAGCCATCCTCCCCAAAACGGCAGGAACACACCATAGCAAAAAAAGTAGGTGAAATAGCTCAGCGCCAGCCAGCGCGGCGATTGTAAGACCATGATATTTCCCTTTTTGATGACGATGTCTCCCACCGCCATATTTTTCTGATTACTCTGTCAGAGTGCGCGCGGTGGCGCAACGCGTTATTCGCCATTAAACGTAAACGGCGGTATCGCGTTGAGCGACAGGCATAAAAAACGCCAGCACATTGGCTGGCGTTTCAGAAATGCTCCAACGGTGACGTCAGAGATCGTGTCAGATTATGCGTAAACGGGGAAACGCGCGCAGAGATCCAGAACTTTTTGCTTCACGCGTTCAGTGGTCGCCTCATCGTTAATGTTGTCCAGCACATCGCAGATCCAGCCAGCCAGTTCACGCACTTCCGCTTCTTTAAAGCCGCGACGGGTCGCCGCTGGCGTACCGATACGGATACCCGACGTCACGAACGGGCTCTTCGGATCGTTCGGTACGCTGTTTTTGTTTACGGTGATGTTAGCCCGTCCCAGCGCCGCATCCGCTTCTTTGCCGGTCAGGTTCTTGCTGACCAGATCCAACAGGAACAGGTGGTTGCTGGTCGCGCCGGAAACCACGTTAAAACCACGCGCCAGAAAGACGTCGACCATCGCCTTGGCGTTTTTGGCGACCTGCTGCTGATAAACCTTGAACTCCGGCTCCATGGCTTCTTTCAACGCGACAGCTTTCCCCGCAATGACGTGCATCAGCGGGCCGCCCTGGCCGCCAGGGAAGACGGCGGAGTTCAGCTTTTTGTACAGTTCTTCATCGCCGCCCTTCGCCAGAATCAGGCCGCCGCGCGGACCCGCCAGCGTTTTGTGCGTAGTGGTGGTCACGATGTGAGCATGAGGAACCGGGTTCGGGTAAACGCCTGCGGCAATCAGGCCGGCAACATGCGCCATGTCCACAAACAGGTACGCGCCGATGCTATCGGCAATTTCACGCATCTTCGCCCAGTCAACGATGCCGGAATAGGCAGAGAAGCCGCCAACGATCATTTTCGGCTTATGCGCGCGCGCCAGTTCAGCCATTTCGTCGTAGTCGATCTTACCGCTTTCATCAATGCCATAAGGAATGACGTTATACAGTTTACCAGACAGGTTAACCGGAGAGCCGTGCGTCAGGTGACCGCCGTGCGCCAGGTTCATCCCCAGGATCGTGTCGCCCGGTTGCAGCAGCGCGGTATAGACGGCAAAGTTAGCCTGAGAGCCAGAGTGCGGCTGTACGTTGGCGTAATCTGCGCCAAACAGGGCTTTCGCACGATCAATCGCCAGTTGTTCAACCACGTCGACATATTCGCAACCGCCGTAATAGCGCTTGCCCGGATAGCCTTCAGCATATTTGTTCGTCAGCTGAGAACCCTGAGCCTGCATTACGCGTGGGCTGGTATAGTTTTCTGACGCAATCAGTTCAATGTGCTCTTCCTGACGCACAACTTCTTGCTCCATTGCTTGCCAAAGCTCGGCATCATAATCGGCAATGTTCATTTCACGCTTTAACATCCGCATCTCCTGACTCAGCTAACGTAAATATACTGGAAATTATTGTCCCTTTTGGGGATTAGCCCGCCCATCTTGGGAATGGCATATAGTGTAAACCGTTTCTCCCTCATGAAGATAGGGCTTGACAGAGGTTTTTACGCAAACGATTAGCCTCAGGCAGGGCAAGGCCTGAGCAAAGAAGAACCGCGCAGCGGCAAACGGATTTTTCTTCATTCACAACCTGCCTTTTCTTCATGTTATTCCCTCTCCTCCCGGGTGAAAAAAACCTCACCAGCAAAAAGGGCATTTACAGAGAAGGACGAACCCAATAATATGCATATAAAATACAACTTATAAATCACTCGAATAACAAGGAGTCACCATGCTGGATAATCAAACTATCGCTATCGTTAAATCCACCATTCCCCTATTGGCGGAAACCGGACCCAAACTGACCGCACATTTCTACGATCGCATGTTTACGCATAACCCTGAGCTCAAAGAGATTTTCAATATGAGTAACCAGCGTAACGGCGACCAGCGGGAAGCGTTGTTCAATGCGATTTGCGCCTATGCGACGAACATTGAAAACCTGAGCGCGCTGCTGCCGGCGGTCGAACGCATCGCCCAAAAACATGCCAGCTTTAATATTCAGGCTGATCAATACCAGATTGTCGGCCAGCACTTATTGGCAACGCTGGATGAAATGTTCAGCCCGGGGCAGGAAGTCTTGGACGCCTGGGGTAAGGCCTATGGCGTACTGGCGAATGTCTTCATCCAGCGTGAAGGCGATATTTACCGTAGTACCGAAGCGAAAAACGGCGGCTGGCGCGGCGTGCGACCTTTCCGCATTGTGAGCAAGCAGCCACAAAGCGACATCATTACTAGCTTTACGCTGGAGCCCACCGATGGCCAACCCGTTGTGGATTTTCAGCCGGGTCAATATCTGGCGGTCTACATCAAACACGACAGTTTTGCTAATCAGGAAATTCGCCAATACTCCCTGACTCACGCCCCCAATGGAAAAACCTACCGGATTGCCGTAAAGCGCGAAGCGCAAGGTATTGTATCCAGCTACCTGCATAACACCGCGCGCGAGGGCGATATCATTTATCTGGCCGCACCGCACGGTGATTTTTTCCTTGATGTCCCACCCTCGACGCCGGTTGCCCTGATCTCCGGTGGCGTAGGGCTGACGCCGATGCTGGGTATGTTGCATATGCTCAAACAGCAAGAGCATCAGGCGAAAGTATTGTGGCTGCATGCAACAGAAAACGGCACGACACACGCCTTTGCTGATGAAATCAAACAGACGGGGCAGGCATTGCCGCACTTCCAGTCTCACATCTGGTATCGGGAACCGTTGCAGGCCGATCGTCTGAACGAGGAGGATCATCAGCATGGGCTGATGCAGTTAGCTCCGCTAAAAGACGAACTCACCACGCCCGGTATGCACTACTACCTGTGCGGCCCCGTCGTTTTCATGCAGTTTATCGCTCAACAGCTCCTGGCGATGGGGATCCCGGCTGAGCAGCTGCATTACGAATGTTTTGGCCCGCATAAAGTTGTCTGATGCTCATTGATGACGGTTCAAACCCAAAGGTCGCTTATGCGACCTGAGGTTGCTGATAAAGTCCGTAGAGCGGAAGTAACGGATAGATCTTAAAAACGCGGCAAGTACGTCCCTGTAAGCTCGGATTGCGCAGATATGAATCTCATCCCTGAGATTCACCCTTTCAGGGCCGTCGCATGCGACGTTCAAAAGCGTTCCTGACGCTTTTGTCCCTGGCGCAAACGCTTTACTCTTCTATTCCGTTACTCCCGTTTCATGCGATAAAATAGGTTTGTAAACGGTCTGAGGTCGCTTTTGCGACTTTTTTTACGGGACAGAGAATGCCCACCTAAAACCCCTTTCGATCACAATTTTCTACGTCGGATCTTTCGCCCACCGCTAAAAAAGAGATGGATCACAAAAAAAACCACAAAAATAAAATAACATTTTATTTTTAATGGATTTTAGTTTCAAAAAACATCCTGTATTTAGGTATCGCCCTTGAAGCAGCTTGGGTGCACAATAAACGCATCCCTGCATTTTCACTAAAGGGCGTGACAAGCACGATAAAAACAGCGTCCTTCCTTTGATAATACCTGGGTTCACCATTTTCGATTCATCAACAAGGGATATGTCTAAATCATGGCAAAACGTTTTTCCGAAGGTGTTGTTTTCGCGCTGATATTCTCTTCGTTTTTCATGACTGCACAGGCCAAAACGTCCGGTTCCCCCCGCCACACAACGACATCAGGCAACATTGAATTCCTGACAGGAACAATGCTGGGAGAAAAAACGGGTTTATCCGGCAAGGTCACGGTACGTGATATTCACCTGCCCGCCACGATTATTCTCAGAGATCAGCAAGGCCAGCGCCGACAAACCAAAACCGATGAACAAGGAAAATACCACCTTGATATTTCAGGCCTTACGCCGCCATTGCGGCTTTTAGCCATTGAATCTGGCGGGAATAATTGTCTGCTCAATCATATTTCCCGCTCGATCTGCCTGTCTGCCGTCGCCCCATCCTTACATGACGGAAAAGAAAACATCGCCAATATCAACCCGCTCACTGACCGCATCGCCTCCGATATCGCCGTAGCGGCAGGTTACATCGGCCCACAGCAGTTAACGGATGACCCGTCATCACCGAAACTCGATGCCGCCGCATGGAAAAAAGCCTATGCCGTCTTTCATGCCGGTTTTAAGAACGCCCTGAAACAGGCAGGAGTTCATTCTCCGGCGCACTTCGATCCCCTGACCTATTCAGACAATCAGCAGGAAGCCGTCACTAAAATCATCAACGTGATTAACCATAATCGCAACTACCACAACAATACCGGTTATTCCGGCCATACGGTGCTGACCGACAGCGCATTCCATCCCATTGTTGGTTTGAACAATACCGGCGACTATGAACCGCTGGATTACCGTTCCGCCCGCCAGAATCTGGACGCGATTCAGAAAGCCCAAACTCGCATTTTTATCATCGGCGATTCAACGGCGGCAACTTATGAAAAAGGACGTTTCCCACGGATGGGGTGGGGACAGGTTTTCGAACAGCAATTCAGTAAAAACAGCGGGGTGAAAGTCGTTAATGGCGCGCGTTCAGGCCGCAGCTCGCGTGACTATTTTTACGAGGGATGGTTCCGCCAGATACAACCCCTAATGAAAGAAGGTGATTTCCTGTTTATCCAAATGGGTCACAACGATCAGAACTGCAATAGTGCGAAAGCCGTGCGCGGCCCCGCGGATGTCGCCAATCTTTGTACTTACCCGAATAACGCCGCAGGGAAGAAACAGGCGCCGCACGGGAAAGCCGATATGTCATTCCAGACGTCGCTGGAACGCTATATCACCTTCGCCCGCCAGCACAAACTCACGCCCGTGCTGCTCACACCGACAACTCGCGTGCGCACCGCAGAAGGCAAAGATGGCACCCCCGCCGTACATAGCCACTTCACCAAGCAAAATGCGGAAAATGGCTATGCCTTCATCGGTGATTACAGCCAGACCATCAGGGATACCGCTGCCGGTAACAACGTGATCCTGCTTGATATTGAGCCTGCAACCCTCGCTCTGGCGAATCAGGGTAACCGCAACCATTGGAAGCAGTATTGGCTGGCGGTCGATCCCAGGAAATACCCTTTTTATCGCGATCGAGCCGGTAGTGTGCGCCAGCCGGACACCACCCATTTCCAGAAAAAAGGCGCTATCGCTGTGGCAGGCATTATTGCCAACGCCATTCGGCAGGAACCGGCTTTAGCCACACTGGCGGAAAAAACCGTCGGCAAACATCAGTAACCATCAGTCAGGCAAAACGATAAGACAACACCGCGCGTTCTATACCGGCGCGCGCAGGCACACTCACCGATGACAGGACTTTGGACATGACAAAACACGGATACGCTTCTCATTTCCGCAAGACGCTCGCCTTAACCATGTTAATCGCCTCTCCCTGGACGTTAGCGCAGGCAGCCGATTACCATGCGCTGGTTTCCTCCCACGCGGCGGACGCCAACGCCTACAAAACCATCGCCGAAGCGATTGCCAGCGCGCCGGCTGACAGCTCCCCGTTTGTTATCTATGTGAAAAATGGCGTATACCGTGAGCGCCTGACCATTACCCGTCCCAACATTCATCTACAGGGGGAAAGTCGTGACGGTACTATCATCACCGCCACCACCGCCGCCGGGATGCTCAAGCCCGATGGCAGCAAATGGGGAACCTATGGCAGCAACACGGTGAAAGTCAATGCTCCCGACTTCAGCGCCCGTTCGCTGACCATCAGCAATGATTTTGATTACCCCGCCAATCAGGCTAAAGCCAGCGATGACCCCACAAAATTAAAAGATTCGCAGGCGGTTGCGCTGCTGGTTGCGGAAAAAAGCGATCGGGCATGGTTCCATGATGTCAGCCTGACGGGCTATCAGGACACGTTATATGTAAAAGGCGGGCGTAGCTTCTTCTCACAATGTCGTATCAGCGGCACCGTTGATTTCATCTTTGGCAACGGTACGGCGTTGTTCGACAACTGCGATATTGTCGCCCGCAACCGTACCGACGTGAAAGATCAGCCGCTTGGCTATCTGACCGCGCCCAGCACCGATATCAATCAGAAGTATGGTCTGGTTATTACCAATAGCCGGGTGATTAAAGAGCCGGGCGTGCCGGAAAAAAGTTATGCGCTAGGTCGCCCCTGGCACCCCACCACCACCTTTGCCGATGGCCGCTATGCCGATCCCAACGCTATCGGTCAGACCGTGTTCCTGAACACCCGCATGGATGACCATATCTACGGCTGGGACAAAATGTCCGGAAAAGATAAGCACGGGGAGAAAATCTGGTTCGAGCCGCAAGAATCCCGATTTTTCGAGTATCAATCCAGCGGCGCAGGCGCAGAGAAAAATGATCTGCGCCGGCAGTTAAGCGATGAACAAGCGGCAGAATACACCGCGGAGAAGGTGCTGGCCGGGTGGGTTCCGACCTTACCTCAAGGAAAATAATGATCGTGAAGCCAGCCGGAGGAGGCTGGCTTCTTACTCGGTATCAGCAAAGGGACAGAGGGCGGCGCTTAAATCGCTTCCTCATCCTCTTCACCAGTACGGATACGGACAACGCGCGCCACATCAAAGACAAAAATTTTGCCGTCGCCGATTTTACCCGTCTGTGCCGTCTGCATGATCGTTTCCACACAGGTATCGACAATATCATCCGACACCACGATTTCGATTTTCACTTTCGGCAGAAAGTCGACCATGTATTCTGCGCCACGATACAGTTCGGTATGACCTTTCTGGCGGCCAAAACCTTTCACTTCCGTTACCGTCATCCCTGTGATGCCCACTTCCGCTAAGGCTTCACGCACATCATCCAGTTTGAACGGCTTAATAATCGCATCAATTTTCTTCATGGAGGAACCTTTGTATTATCTATGTTGCGGCCAAAACCGGGCATCCGCGAACAGCAGCATGTCAGCACTCAGGCTGACAATCCCTATCCGTTATACTTAGCGACTTGCGCATGAACGTCACATAAGCCCCGAACATCGTGAACCACATCCCTAAAGATCGCGCTAAACAGCATCCCAATCGCGCTGAGCCGATGAGTCATATCATTGCCGCCCACCGTAAATGATGCCGGTGTATGTAAACAGCAGACATGCAACCAGAACACGACGCGTTACTCTTTAAAATCGTTGGCATCCAGTTCGTGACGGCCCAACAGTTTATAAAACTCTGTCCGGTTACGCCCGGCCATTCTTGCGGCATGCGTAACGTTACCTTTTGCAATCTGCAACAGCTTGCGCAAATAGTTAAGCTCAAACTGATGACGCGCTTCAACAAACGTCGGCAGCGCCGTGCTTTCTCCTTCCAGCGCCTGTTCGACCAGCGCTTCACCGATCACCGGCGCACTGGTCAACGCGACACACTGCTCAATAACATTCACCAACTGACGCACATTACCCGGCCAGCTAGCCGTCATCAATCGTTTCATCGCATCCGTTGAGAACGTGCGAACGAAAGGTTTATGCCGATTGGCAGATTCGCGTAACAGATGGTTCGCCAACAGCGGAATATCTTCGGCGCGCTCGTGCAGCGCAGGCAGCTTCATATTTACCACGTTGAGCCGGTAATAGAGATCTTCGCGAAACTCACCTTTTTCCATCGCCGTTGGCAAATCGCGGTGCGTGGCGGAAATGATCCGCACATCAATTTCCAAATCGCGGTTGCTGCCCAGCGGACGAACCTTTCTTTCCTGCAATACACGCAGTAATTTAACCTGCAATGACAGCGGCATATCGCCGATTTCATCTAAAAACAGCGTGCCGCCTTCTGCCGCCTGAAAAAGCCCTTCCCGGCTGCTAACCGCGCCGGTAAATGCCCCTTTGGCATGACCAAACAGTTCCGATTCCAGCAACGGTTCCGGTAATGCCCCGCAGTTAATGGCGATAAATGCTTTTTTGGCCCGTGGGCTTGCGGCATGAATCGCCTGAGCCAACACCTCTTTTCCCGTTCCACTCTGACCATTGATTAATACGCTGACGTCCGACTGCGCGACCATTCTGGCCTGTTCCAACAGACGCAGCATAATGGGGCTGCGGGTCACGATGGTTTCACGCCAGCTGTCATCGCTCGTCGGTGCTGACAGCGCCATGGCTTCGTCTATCGCCTTATAGAGCGCATCGCGGTCAACCGGCTTGGTCAGAAAGCTGAACACGCCCTGCTGCGTAGCCGCCACGGCATCCGGGATTGAACCATGGGCGGTTAAAATGATCACCGGCATTCCTGGCTGATAGCGCTGAATTTCTGAAAATAGCGCCATGCCGTCCATTTCATCCATACGAAGATCGCTGATGACCAGATCGAACGACTCCCGCGTCAGCAAGCGCAATGCTTCCTGACCGCTTTCCGCCGTCATCACGCTAAACCCCTCGCTGGTCAGACGCATTCCCAACAGTTTCAACAGGCTGGGGTCATCATCCACCAGCAGCAAATTCGCCGTTCTCCGGGCCGTCATGGTTTTGCTGACTCCTTCTTCTTCGTCGGTTTATCCGTAGTGGACTCCATCGGCAGCGTATAGGTGTCATCCGCATCAACCGATTCATGTCCGGGTTTCGCCGGCGAATTGCTCATACCGTTTCTCTCGCCACTGGCCGCATCGCGGCGCTCGGCCTCGTTATCCGGCATATCCCCTGACAGTTGCTTACGAGACGACAGTTGGCGTTCGATATCCGTCAGATTTTCCAGCTTCTGCGTTGTGGTTTCTAACTGATATTGGAGAAGGTTTAGCTGCGCGCGCAGCGCGTCCAACTGCTTATCACTGGATTCCTGTAAACGTTTATAGCGCAGGCGCTCGTCTGATAGCGCCAGGAACAGCGTTTGTTTGTCGCGCCAGGTCTGAATCAGTGGACGCAACGCCGCAGGGAACGCCAGACGGTGTAAATTCATCTGCTCAAGCACCTGACGTCGCTCAGCCTGAGTGATACCGGCATTATCCAGTAAGATGCCTTGCTTAAACGCATTTTCCCAACCCTCGCCGGCAGCTTGCTCCGCTTCTTCGCGAGCCTGAAAAGGTGTCAGACGCCCCGCACAGTCCATCGCCCTTAGCCAGTAAAGTGCGTTGTTCATGGAATCGCGATCGTCTACCTCCCACAGATGCTCGCACTGCGCGACACGGAAATCGGCAACCTGCTCTTTCGGCGGCGCACCTTCCGTGTCCAGCAACGCGATGCCGCTGTTCACATGATGATGACACGCGCCCAGAACGACTGAGGACACCAATACCATTAGCTTTAGCAGACGGAAAGACGATCTATTTTTGAACCATCCATTGACCAATCCTCTACTTACACGCCATCCATTCGTCAACCATGCATTCATTATCTATTCATTCTCGGAAATTAGGGGCAGTTCGATACGAAAACACACATCAGCATAGTCCACGTTAATCAGGCTCAGCTCACCGCGCATACGTCGAATACAGTCACGCGCGATACTCAATCCCAGCCCACTTCCTTTAACCGCGCCGCGCCGCTGGTGGCTTCCCTGATAAAAGGGCTCAAAAATCATGCTCCGTTCTGCGTCAGGGATCGGTGTCCCCTTGTTGGCGACGTCAATCTGCACGCGATTGCCAACCTGACGGCTATAAATCCAAATGTTACCGGATTCCTTACCGTAGTGCACCGCATTGGAATAGAGATTATCCACCACCCGCATCAGCAGCGTCGTTTCTGCCCAACAGTATTCCGCCTCCAGCGCGACATCGGTATGAATCATCTTGGCACGGGCAGGCAAACTGTGGGATGACACGACGATATCCACGACCTCTTCGATTTCAACCCGCTCTAACTCCGTCGGCGCATCTGCCAGCTTGCGGTTATAATCCAGCAGTTGATCGATCAATTGTAGTAAATGGCGACTACTGCTATCGAGAATGTCGACCACCTCTTTCTGGTCGACAGTCAGCGGACCAACCACCTCGTCAGCCAGCAGTTCCGTGCCTTCCCGCAGGCTGGCTAGCGGCGTTTTTAGCTCATGAGAGATATGGCGCAAAAACTCATGACGTTGCGATTCCAGCCAGGACAGGCGCTCGCTTAGCCAGATAATACGCTGCGCCAGCGTCCGGATTTCACGCGGCCCTTTGAAGGTACTGGTATTGCCCAACGACCGGCCTTCTCCCAGACGGTTAATCATCCGTTCCACGCCGTTCACCGGACCGATGATCATACGAGTAAAAAGGATCACCAGCAGTACGCTGACCAGAAACAAGAGCAGCGCCTGCCAGCCAAAAAACTGACCGCGCTCAGAAATCGCCTGTTGAAGCTGTTGCCCACGAGAAAAAACAACGTCGCGCGTTGCCTGCACCATTTGCCCGTTGGCGCGTGAGAACGCTTCCAGCAGGTCAGAGGCCGTTTGCTCAGGACCGCTGTTATGACAACGTAACTCACCGAGCTGGGTAAGAAGCTGGCGCAACATCTGATAATAGCGGGTGTCGGGTAACACCTGCGCGTGAGCGTCCAGCATTTGTGCATACTGTTTACGCTGATTTTGATAGAGCGTCGCCAGCGTCTGGTCGTCTAATACGCAGTACTGGCGATAACTGCGTTCCATCGCCAGCGCCACGCTGGTCATCGCTTCGCTGCGGCGGGCATCGGTCAGCGTCGTGCGGTTAATCTCCGCCGCCTGTTCGCTCAACATGTTCAGGCTCTGGTAGGCTTGATAAGCCAGCACTAACAGCGGCAGCAGCACCAACAAGAACGCCATAATCACTAATTGTCGCAGAGAACGCGGAAATAAACGCCATCGTTTCAAGGAAATCATCTCGTTACCTATCGAATCCGCTTTGATGCTAACCGAGTCTTATAAAAGTTCAACGTTTTCCCCCGCGACATGCGTAATGTTTCGCAATCCGACAAAAATGCCATGCCGTGAAACGCGATCGGGGTGTGGCTCAAGGGAGGGAGGGTGAGGCGGCGAAAAAATGCGACGCGGCCAGAAGAATCACTCCCTCTGGCCGCGTAACTGAATAGGTGGTGCCTCACTCAACGTGTCGCCCGATGCTTGATAACGCCCGTTTTCACGCACGGTTATCGGTCTGATGGACGATAGGCACCTTTTCTTTTGGCATCATTCCAGATGTTATGAGCGAAAATATTTGCCAATCAGCAACGCAATCATAACCAGTTGAATGAGCAACACCGGTTACTTAGCACTTATCGTGCCAATCATAAATTTAAAATCATAACCAATTGATTAAAAAATACATTTAAATCAGCATCTCATTCTGACAGCGCACAGAGCCGTGCGACAAAAACGCCATAACCGGTAAAAAAGGCGACAAATGTCGCCAAAAGTAGACAATTTTATGGCAACGTCACTCCATTTATATAAATCAAATAGTTAAACGTTGCCTATTGGAGACACTAAAAAGACAATATGTCACCAAAAAGCGACAATGCCCTTTTTGCGCCCCTTAGCCCAGCTGTCTGCGGGCGTTACGGAACATACGCATCCATGGACCGTCCTCGCCCCACTCTTCCGGGTGCCAGGAGTTGCTCACGGTACGGAACACGCGCTCAGGATGCGGCATCATTACGGTTGCCCGGCCACTGGTGCTGGTAATAGCCGTAATACCGTTTGGCGAACCATTCGGGTTAGCCGGATAATTCTCGGTTACCTGACCATAATGGTTAATGTAACGCAGCGACACCAAACCGCGCGCCTCAATCGCCGCCAGATGGGTATCATCACGCAATTCAACCTGTCCCTCGCCGTGTGAAACCGCGATTGGCATACGCGACCCCGCCATGTCGTTCATAAACAACGACGGGCTTTTCGCCACTTCAACCAAACTGAAGCGCGCTTCAAAACGGTCTGACTTATTGCGGACAAAACGCGGCCAGAGATCGGCGCCGGGAATCAGCTCACGCAGGTTGGACATCATCTGGCAGCCATTACATACCCCCAGCGCCAGCGTCTGCGAACGCTGGAAGAAGGCGGCGAATTCGTCACGCACGCGGGAGTTGAACAGGATGGACTTGGCCCAACCTTCGCCCGCGCCCAGCACGTCGCCATAAGAGAAACCGCCACAGGCAACCAGCGCCTGAAAATCCTGTAAATTGCGCCGGTTTTCCAGCAAATCGCTCATGTGGACATCAATCGCATCAAACCCTGCACGGTGAAACGCCGCCGCCATCTCAACGTGAGAGTTCACCCCTTGCTCACGCAACACCGCCACTTTAGGCCGGGTATTTTTGGCAATATAAGGCGCGGCAATGTCTTCCTGCGGATCAAAGGTTAACAGTACGTTCAGGCCGGGATCGTGATCATCCTGTCTGGCGATGTGCTCCTGATCGGCGCACTGCGGATTGTCACGCAGGCGTTGCATCTGCCAGCTGGTTTCAGCCCACCAGCGACGTAACGTCGAACGATTTTCCTGATATACGGCCTCTTCTCCCCGTTTGATGATGAAACGGGAACCTTCTTCAGCCTGCCCAAGGTAGTGCACGCAATCCGCCAGACCGTGCAGCGCCAGAACGGCGTCAACCTCGGCGCGACGTGCCGCCGGGATCTGAATGACCGCGCCAAGTTCTTCGTTGAACAATGTCGCCAGCGTATCCTCGCCCTGAGAGGCAATATCGACGGTGACGCCGCAGTGCCCCGCAAACGCCATCTCCGCCAGCGTCACTATCAGGCCGCCGTCTGAACGGTCGTGATATGCCAAAAGCGCGCGATCGGCAACCAGCTGTTGTATCGCGTTAAAGAAACCTACCAGTAGTTCCGGGCGGTGAACATCGGCGCACTCATTCCCCAACTGCCGATAAACCTGCGCCAGCGCGGTGGCGCCCAACGCTTTGTTGCCCGCGCCCAAATCGATCAGCAACAGCGCATTATCCAGCCCGGTACGCAACTGCGGCGTGACCGTCTTGCGAACATCTTCCACGCGGGCGAAAGCGGAGATCACCAGCGACATCGGCGATGTCATCGTGCGCTCTTCGTCCCCTTCCTGCCAGCGGGTTTTCATCGACATGGAATCTTTACCTACCGGGATCGTCAGCCCCAATGCCGGACACAGCTCTTCGCCCACGGCTTTTACCGCGTCATACAATCCGGCATCCTCTCCCGGATGCCCCGCCGCCGCCATCCAGTTTGCAGACAGTTTCACGCGGTTAAGCGAGCCGATATGCGTAGCAGCAATGTTGGTCAGTGCTTCACCGACGGCCAGACGGGCAGATGCCGCGAAATTGAGCAGCGCCACCGGCGCACGCTCACCGATAGCCATCGCCTCGCCGTAATAGCTATCCAGACTGGCCGTGGTCACCGCGCAGTCGGCCACCGGCACCTGCCACGGCCCGACCATCTGATCCCGTGCCACCATGCCGGTCACTGAGCGGTCGCCAATCGTGATCAGGAAGGTTTTTTCCGCCACCACAGGCAGATGCAGTACGCGTTCAACCGCTTCAGCCAGGTAGATTTCGTCGCGCTGTAGCGCACGACCTGGCGACGACTTGCGCTCCACATCGCGCAGCATTTTGGGCGTTTTCCCCAGCAGCACGTCCAGCGGCAAATCAATCGGTTTGTTGTTGAAGTGGCGATCGTTAAGCGTCAGGTGTTGTTCTTCCGTCGCTTCGCCAATCACCGCGTAAGGCGCCCGCTCGCGACGACAAATCTCATCAAACAGCGCCAGTTGCTGCGGCGCGACGGCAAGAACATAGCGTTCCTGCGACTCGTTACACCAGATTTCCAGCGGGCTCATGCCCGGCTCATCATTCAAAATATCGCGCAGCTCAAAACGGCCACCGCGACCGCCATCACTTACCAGTTCTGGCATCGCGTTGGACAAACCGCCCGCGCCGACATCGTGAATAAACAGGATCGGGTTCGCGTCCCCCAGTTGCCAGCAGCGATCGATAACCTCCTGACAACGGCGCTCCATTTCCGGGTTATCGCGCTGAACGGAGGCAAAATCCAGATCCGCATCGGACTGGCCGGATGTCATGGAAGATGCCGCCCCACCGCCCAGACCGATGTTCATTGACGGCCCGCCCAGCACAATCAGTTTGGCGCCGATGCTAATTTCACCTTTCTTAACGTGGTCAGCACGGATATTACCGATGCCGCCCGCCAGCATGATCGGTTTATGGTAACCGCGTAACTCCGTGCCATTGTGGCTATCAACCCGCTCTTCATATGTCCGGAAATAGCCCGTCAGCGCAGGGCGGCCGAATTCGTTGTTGAATGCCGCGCCGCCCAATGGACCCTCGGTCATGATATCCAGCGCGTTGACGATGCGGTCGGGCTTGCCGAAATCCTCTTCCCACGGTTGGATAAAACCAGGAATACGCAGGTTCGATACGGAGAAGCCCACCAGCCCCGCCTTTGGCTTGGAGCCTCGTCCCGTCGCGCCTTCGTCACGAATTTCACCGCCGGACCCAGTTGCAGCCCCCGGCCACGGCGAAATCGCCGTCGGATGGTTGTGGGTTTCAACCTTCATCAGAATATGCGCCTCTTCCTGATGGTAGGCATACTGCCCGTTGGGATCGGTATAAAAACGCCCAACCGCAGACCCTTCCATGACGGCGGCATTATCTTTATACGCGGAAAGAACATAATCAGGCGTGTGTTCAAAGGTGTTTTTGATCATTTTGAACAACGACTTCGGCTGCGCTTTGCCGTCAATCACCCAGTCTGCGTTAAAAATCTTGTGGCGGCAGTGTTCTGAATTCGCCTGCGCGAACATATAGAGTTCGATATCGGTAGGGTTGCGACCCAAATTGACAAAGGCTTCCAGCAGATAATCAATTTCATCCTCCGCCAATGCAAGCCCCAGGCGGTGGTTCGCCACCTCCAGCGCCGGACGCCCTTCCAGCAAAATTTCGATGCGCTTTAAGGGCGCAGGTTGATGATGAGAAAACAGCGCTTCGGCCTGTTTCAGGTCGCTAAAAACGCTTTCCATCATTCTGTCATGCAGCAGCGCCCCCAGTTGTTGCCATTGTTCTTCGTTTAGCGTGGGCGCATGAATATAAAAAGCCAGACCGCGTTCCAGACGCCGCACGTTACTCAACCCACAGTTGTGGGCGATATCCGTTGCTTTGGAAGACCACGGCGAAAGCGTGCCGGGACGAGGGGTGACTAATAACAGACGGCCTTGCGGCTCATGCTCGTCGAGAGAAGGGCCATACTTTAGCAAACGCGTGAGTTTAGCCTGTTCATCGTTGTTCAACGGGGCACTGACATCGGCGAAATGGACATATTCCGCATAGATATCGCTGACCGGCAGCAAGTGCTCTTTACAGCGAACCAGCAACTTATTAATCCTAAAAGCCGATAAAGCAGGTGAACCACGCAGTATTTCCATAATCTAAAGTTCTCTCGTCTTCGATGCACTGACCGCGGCGCAGTCATTGGGCGCAACAGGGGGGAAACGCGCACATTATAGAGAATCCTTCCCCCAGACGAAACCGTTTGCGTGGCGATAATTGCACTTGGCTCCGGGCAAGTGATTAATCGGTGACCAAATCAATAAAAGTTGCACGCTGGCGTTTTGTTAAGCAAAATGCCCCCACTCTGGGAAATGATGTATAAAAAACTGCCGCTACAGACAGACTGGCTCCCCGGCCACCGAGAGATAACTATTTGAAGCCTTTAAAATTAAATTATTTTTTCATCGGGATTATCACGTTACTGCTGGCGCTGGCGCTCTGGCCTAACATCCCCTGGCGCAGTAGCCAGGATATCCAGCTCAGGCAGATCCTTTCACGTGGTGAATTACGCATCAGCACCATTAATTCGCCACTGACTTATGCAATGAGCAACGGGTCCCCGACAGGTCTGGACTATGAACTGGCAAAACGTTTCGCCGATTACCTCGGCGTAAAGCTGGTGGTGTCGTCGCGTAAGAATCTTGACGAACTGTTTGACGATTTGGACGACGATAATGCGGATCTCTTGGCTGCCGGGCTGATTTACAATCACGAGCGGCTGGGACGCTTTCGCGCCGGTCCAATGTACTATTCCATCTCGCAGCAGATTGTCTACCGCCTGGGGTCGCCGCGTCCGAGAACGCTGGATAAGCTGCAAGGCCGCTTCGTCGTCACGTCTGGTTCCGCCCATGCGGCCACCCTGCGTGATTTAAAAGCCGAAAAGTATCCGCAGCTTAACTGGGAATCCGCCTCCGATCAGAGCACGCAGGAGCTACTGAAACAGGTTGCCGACGGCAAGCTGGATTATACGCTAGGCGACTCCGTTACTATCGGTTTGATGCAGCGTATCCACCCACAGCTCGCGGTCGCCTTCGATCTCAGCGATGAAGAGCCCGTCACCTGGTATATGCGCCGTTCGCATGATGACAGCCTGCCCGCCGCGCTGCTGGACTTTTTCAGCCAGATTGTTGAAGACGGTACGCTCGCGCGTCTGGAAGAGAAATATCTCGGCCACGTCGGCGAATTTGACTACGTTGATACAACCACGTTCCTGAGTGCGATCGACGAAACGCTTCCCACATTGCGTCCGCTGTTTGAAAAATACGCTACCGACATCGACTGGAAGCTACTGGCGGCCATCTCCTATCAGGAGTCGCACTGGAACCCGCTAGCGACCTCGCCTACCGGCGTGCGTGGACTCATGATGTTGACGCGTAATACCGCAGAAAGCCTGAACGTGACGGATCGAACCGATGCGGAACAGAGCATCCGCGGTGGTGCGCAATATATGTCGCATATGATCCAGAAAATGCCGGACACCATCCCGGAAGATGAGAAAATCTGGTTTGCGCTGGCTTCCTATAACATGGGATATGCGCATCTGCTTGATGCGCGTAAATTGACTGAAAAACAGAAAGGTAACCCCGACAGTTGGGCGGACGTAAAAATCCGTCTGCCGATGCTCAGCCAGAAACGCTATTACACGCAAACCACCTACGGCTATGCGCGCGGGCATGAAGCTTACAACTATGTGGAAAACATCCGGCGCTATATGGTAAGCCTTGAAGGCTATCTACTGGAGAAAGAGATCAAAACCCGGCAGCAGACCCAGATCGCCCAGGGCTACCCGGCCGTTTCCCCCGATCGTCTGCCGGAATAGGCTGGCGAGCAAGCACGCCGCCGCGCTATGCCTGCCCGGATCTTTTTTCCGCGGCGCGACGGGCTTTATGCTGTTCGCGCCGCAGACGAAAGAACGCGCTCAGCGCTGCCGAGCACTCCTCAGCCAGCACGCCGGACGCGATCATAACCTGATGATTCATACCGGGATGACGCAGAATGTCCACCAGCGACCCCGCCGCGCCGGTTTTCTCGTCGGATGCGCCGTAAACAAGACGCCCAATCCGGCTGTGTATCATCGCACCCGCACACATAATGCAGGGCTCCAGCGTAACATATAGCGTCGTATCCAACAGGCGATAATTTTGCAACACCTGCCCGCCCTGACGCAGCGCCATGATTTCAGCATGTGCGGTAGGATCGTGATGACCGATCGGACGATTCCAACCTTCACCGATCGCATCGTCCCCCAGCACCAGCACTGCGCCGACGGGCACTTCACCCTCATTCTGAGCGCGCTGAGCCAGCGTCAATGCGTAGCGCATCCAATATTCATCATTACGCAGGCCACTCACCGTTCTTCTCCCAAACCGATCCCATTGAATGCGTTTACTCACCATTTTGGCGGCGCATTATACCCTAAATCATTCAGGCAACCGGCGAATTCACGGCTGGAAGTATGACGGGAATAGAGGAATGCTGTATTGCGGGCGTCATTCCAACTGTTGCAGGCTGCCTGTCGCCGTGACCCGCCAGCGATGTTCGCAAAAATAGAGTAGTGGATTATCCTGCTTGCTGTCGCTATAGCCGCTGTAGAGTTTGAGCGGTGCGCCCAGACGTCGTTCCATCTGAATGACTTTTTCATATCCCAGACAACGCAGCGTTAATACCCAACCGCCGTAGCGGCGCGTTATCTGGCTCCCCATCAGGCGAACACCGGGCAGAAAAGGCGAGTCATGATAAACCTGCTCCACCAGCCGCTGTGGCGACCCGGTCACAAGCCAGACCTGCGTATCGCTCTCTGCCAGATAGGTTTTCAACCGCTGCTGCACCTGTGGAAACGGCGTCACATGACGGCGAAACGCGTCGACGAACTGCTTCTCCAACTGAACGAGCCGGTCTTCCCCGCGACCAAAGGTCATCCCCCACAGCAGCCAGCTCATCGGCCACCGGGCCGCACGGCCACGTAACAACAACCCCATGCCGATCGCTGGCAACAACGGAATAACCAGAATGAGATTTAACGGCAACCTGAAAAGTAAGAAGCGCAAAAAGCTGCCAAACATATCCTGCTGATGCAACGTGCCATCCAGATCAAAAAACACTATGCGCCGCTCTCGCTTATCGCTCAAAACCCGCCCTCCGATTTACGCGCCGATACGCTTATCCGCCCTTCAGCGCCTCGCGCAGATAGCCATTGTGCTGTTTCAGACGGTGACGCGCTTTTTCCGCGTCAATGTCCGCCAAAAGCATCAGAATGGCGACCTTAACGTCATTTTCTGCCAGCCCTAGCGCCTGCCGCGCCCTGTCCCGCTCGGTTCCCGTCGCCTCTACGACGATCCGACAGGCTCGATCCACCAGCTTCACATTGGTCGCTTTTACATCGACCATTAAATTCTGGTACACCTTACCCAGCTTAACCATGACGCCGGTGGAAATCATATTCAAAACCAGTTTTTGTGCCGTCCCTGACTTCAGGCGGGTTGAGCCGGTCAGCGCTTCTGGCCCCACCACCGGAGAAATCGCGACCTGCGTCTCCCGGGCGATGGGCGAATGAGGATTACAGGAAATCGCCGCCGTCCGGCATCCTATCGCGCGCGCATAGCGTAACGCGCCGATGACATAAGGCGTCCTCCCTGACGCGGCAAGGCCGATCACCATATCAGCCGCCGTCAAATCCAGCGCTTTCAAATCTGCTTCACCGAGTTCGGGCTGATCTTCCGCCCCTTCAACCGCTTTCAGCAGCGCGCCGACGCCACCGGCAATCAAACCGATCACCAGACCGTGCGGCACGCCAAACGTGGGGGGACACTCCGAAGCATCCAGCACTCCCAGACGACCGCTGGTTCCCGCCCCGACATAGATCAACCGTCCCCCAGCCTTCAGCGATATCGTCGCCAGTTCGACAGCCTCGGCAATCTCCGGCAAAACCTGTGCAATGGCCTCAGGGACTTTGCGATCTTCCTGATTAAATACGCGCATCATCTCCAGCGTGGAAAGTTCATCCAACGCCATCGTCGCAGGATTCCGCGATTCAGAAACCAGACTCCCTAAATTTAGACTATCATCACTCATCACATCTGAACGCATTCCACTCCCTCCGAGCGCTAAGTCAGCGTTTCCCACTCGCGTATCACAAACCGTGGTTTTTCACCACTATACTGCTTTTGAGCCCCGCAAAAGTAAGCTATTCTGCATCATAGCATCGGATTCACTCGCCATATTTATCTCGCAAGGTAAACAGAGACACCTCAGTGCGACACCTCAGGTTCAAGCTTTCCTGTTACAGGCTCGTCTTTATTAGCTGTCTGCTATTTTTGCTGGCGGGCTCCCTGCGCGCCGACTGGGATTTTGTTACCATTAACCAGCGTTCCGAACAGCTTTATGGGCCGGCAACGCCGGCATCACGGCACCGGATTGAGGCATGGCAGAAGCTGTTGATCGCGGCGCGCACCCAAGATGAAAAGACCCAGTTAGAGAGCGTAAACGCATTTTTTAATGATCGTTTACTGTTTCGCGACGATAGCGTCATCTGGGATCGGGAAGATTATTGGGCAACGCCGATTGAGGCGCTGCGTAAAGGCGCGGCGGATTGTGAAGATTATGCGCTGGCCAAGTATTTTACGCTGCGCCAGTTGGGCGTCTCGGCAGAAAAATTGCGTATTACCTACGTTAAAGCGCTGCGTTTAAATAAAGCCCATATGGTCGTCACCTTTTATCCCTCGCCGACCGCCATCCCGTTGGTGCTGGATAATTTGACCGACAAGATCCAACCTGCGACGCAGCGTAATGACCTGATCCCGGTCTACGCGTTTAATGGCGATGGTCTCTGGCTTCCCGGTTCGAGCGGTAACAACAAACGCGTTGGCGACAGTAAACGACTGTCACGCTGGCAGGACGTATTAATCAAGATGCGTGCCGAAGGATTTTCAATTAAGGAGTAAAGGTAGGCGATGTCCTTATACAAACAATTACTGATAGCCATCTGCCTGTTTGTGCTAATCATTTTCAGCGGAAGCTTTTTCGTCAGCCTGGAGAATTCGCGCGAACAATATAACAACCAGCTTCGCGCTCACGCACAGGATGCCGCTACCGCACTCGGTCTCTCTCTGACGCCGAATATTGATGACCCGGCGATGGTGGAGTTGATGGTCAGCTCGATTTTTGACAGCGGTTATTTCTCCAGTATTCGCGTGCGGGACTTAAAAACCGGCAACGTTATCCTGGCGCGCACCGCATCGCCGGATATCCCTGACGTCCCCGTCTGGTTTGTCCGATTGGTGAATCTTCAGCCGGGCACGGGCGAAGCCATTGTGATGCGCGGCTGGGAACAGGCGGCGAAAGTCGAAGTGGTCAGCCACACGATGTTCTCGGTGACCCGCCTGTGGCGCAGTAGCTCAGCGTCATTCTTATGGCTGCTCGGCTGCGGTACGCTGGGCGTACTTATCGGCGCGCTGTTCCTGCGCCGCCAGCTACGTCCGCTTGATTATATCGTCGAGCAGTCGCTGGCGATCACCCGGCGCGAATTTCTTAGCCAGCCTGACTTACCGAATACACCGGAGTTCCGTCGCGTCGCGCAGGCCATGAACCAAATGGTCAGCAAGCTCAAGACCTTATTTGCAGAGGAAGCCCAACGCAGCGAGCGCTTGCGCCAGGAAGCCTATCAGGATCCACAGACCGGGTTAGCAAACCGCCGGGCGTTCGATATGCAATTCAACGACAAACTGGCAGATGATGAAACTGCGCCCGGCTTTCTTATCATGATCCGCGTTCAGGATCTTACCGGGATGAACCAGCGGCTGGGCGGCCAGCGAACGGATGCGTTATTAGCCTCCGTCGGAGAGATCCTGCGTCAAATGCAAAAACAGCATACGAATACGGAGAGCCTGCTGGCGCGTATTCGCGGTGGGGAATTTGCGTTGTTCTGTCCGGGGCTGGTGGAAAAAGAAGCCTATGCGCTGATTGGTGAACTGACGCGCAATATTGAAACGTTGCATCTGACAGGCGAAACCGATGTCTCGCCCGTCGCAAAATACGGCATGGTGCCTTTTCGCCCAGGCGATACCGCGCAGTCTTTGCTGATTCAGGGCGATCGGGCGCTCACACAGGCTGAGAGCGATATGGATGCCCTTCTCCCTCACGATCTTGCGCCGCGCGAGGAAGAACAGATCGAAACCGACCGTCACCGGTGGTTCAATTTGCTCGATCCCATTCTTGAGCAGGCGCGTGTGCAGCTTTTCCTCCAGCCCGTCGTGGCGTGCGACGATACCCGTCAGGTATTACACCATAAGGTATTGGCGCGGATTCAGGATGAACACGGCAACAGCATCGCCGCGGGCCGCTTCCTGCCATGGGTTCAACGCTTTGGCTGGAATACCCGTCTGGATCAGACCATGTTACGCGAAGTCATCGACTATCTACGCCAGCATGACGGCAATCTCGCGCTGAGTTTGTCCGGCAGCACTGTGCTAGATCTTCACCTGTTCGCCGATATGCTAGCCCCGTTAAAGCATCAGCCCGATATCGCCAGACGACTCATTCTGGAACTGGATGAGAATCAACTGCCAGAGAGTCATCAATTGGAAGCCTTTATCAAGCTGCTGAATGAACATGGCTGCGCGCTGGGATTACAGCATTTTGGCGGACGTTTTAATATGATCGGTAACCTGTCCCAGTGGGGGCTGGCGTACCTGAAAGTCGATGGCAGCTACATCCGCAATATCGATCGGGAAAGCGATAAACAGATGTTTATTGAAGCGCTCTACCGCGCCACTAATAGTATTGCCCTGCCGCTTATTGCCGAACGCGTTGAAACACGGGGTGAACTGGATGTGCTTAAGGGAATGGGATTACAAGGCGCGATGGGGCGTCTGCTGGGTGAGCCCGTGCCGGCGGTCTGATGATAAGGGGTTTACTCACCGGGCAATCCGCGCATTGAGGTTAATCTTTCCCTTGCTCGCGCGGCGGGAACCGGCGTGTTCCAATTCACGGATATCTATTTGCGCGCTAAACAAGGCGCAACCGCATCAAAACATAGTCTCCTCGTCATCATCGCCAATCAGCTTGTGCAGCCCGCCGTTCAGCGCTTCGCGCGCCTGAGCGCGGCTGATCAGTTTCAACTGGGCCGCCTGAGGAAAATCAGTAATACTGACCACGCCTTTCTGGATCAGAACCTGGATTAAATCCTCAAGTACGCGCACCATGTCCAGATCGCTGGCTTCCAGTTGCTGTAGGCTGGACATCGCCGTCTGCTGGCTGCGAAACCAGTCTTGCACCTCACGTGAATCAGCGGACAACTCGCCATTCATTTCAGGAAAAGGGCTCTGTTCTACCTTCGTCAGGTGGCCGTCACTGTCGCGCTGGATATAAAACATGTTCGGAAACCTTGCTAAATTGACTAAAAAACAGCCAGCCAATTAAAGCTGGCCATGTAAACAGGGAGGGGCCACTTGCCCTAACGGACAGCGGCCATGATGTTCATTAACTGGATAATTCCGGCTTGCTAACCAGACTCTCCAGCGAAGGTAACGCGCCGCTATAATGTTCCAACGTGATCGACACTGCAACCGTGCCGCCTTTATCCCCAGCGAAATCTCCCGCCGTGCTGACCTCTATCGTCGGCGAACCATGATTTTCGGTGATACGAATATAGCGGCTGATATCGGTACCTTCCTCCAGTTCGCCAATCAGATCGCTAAGATCAATCCGGTCCCCCTCTTTGGCATTGAAGTCTTTAATCACATCGTTGCCGATGTCGCCGGACTGCCATCTGAAGATATCCGCACCCGCGCCGCCGACGAGCGTATCCCCCCCTGCGCCGCCAATCAGGATATCATCGCCAGTACCGCCATAAAGCAGGTCATTTCCTTCACCGCCGATCAGAATATCATTCCCTCCCTGACCGAAAAGAAGATCATTCCCGGCACCGCCATTGAGAATATCGTTGCCTTCTTTCTCCGACGACAGATCGAACTCCGCACTGTGCGTCGTCATATAGCTATGCATCTCTTTCGCGGTCGGTACGCCCGTTTGCATGCCTAACTGCTTGCCAATATAGTTCTGCAAGGCCGCAATGCCGTTACCGTCGATGTCAGGGAAAGAGACCGAATCGCCGAACAGAATATCGTTCCCCAACCCGCCATACAGTTCGTCATTGCCGCCATTCATCGGCTCGCTGCTGCCCAGAATCGCCTCGTTGAGCTTCTCCGGATCAATGTGATCCTGCACGATACCGTCGGTATCGTAATGCTTCAGAAGCTCGCCATTCAAATCAGAACCGATGCCAATCGCTTCAACGGTTGAATGCTTTTTCAGTAAATCAAAAGCCTGTGCAGCGTTTTCATTACTGTCATCGCGGTTAACCGAATTATCGACCCAATAACGTCGACCCCAAATATCCCGCGCCCAATAGCCGTTATTACCCGCGCCACCCAGTGACGAAATCTCATAGGTACCATCGCCTTGCGCATGCACCTGCCCAATCACAGTGCGCGAGACGCCATACCATCCACTTGCGCTATATTGATAAACATTTCCTTTTGTATCAATTACTTCCCTTTGCGCGCCTCGCACATCCATGTAGTAAGACTGCCCCGGTTGGTAGGCGATGTTGTCGATGTTCAGCGACTGCCACCAGTCACTCACGCGGACTTCATTGGTTTCATTGGTCTGATAGTAGGTAGGCTCCCCATCGGTAATGAAATACGTCAGGTTGTTACCCACGTTATTTTTCACCGCGTCACTCTGGAACCAGTTCGCCGTCGTCTTGAACACATCTTCATAGTTCGTTCCTCCCCCTGCCGTTGAGCCCCCCACCATGGAGTCCAGTACCGCGGTCAACTTGTTCAGGGCATTGGCATCCGTCATGTTCACTGACACGGTTTTACCGACCTGCGAATCAAAGTCAGCCAGGAAGACATTCACCGTACCGGAATTCGCGCTGTTGGCGCTATTGACCAAATTCTCGAAGACATCGATCAGTGAAGCGCGTGTATGAGCGATATCGGTTGCAGACATACTGCCTGACGAGTCAACCATAAACGCGATGTTGTAATTTTTGCCTTCAATAATCTGCAAGCCGGATACATCGCCCACCATGACATCATGGCTATGCGTACCGGATATCTTGTCATCACCTACCGTACCAACATGCAGCCCGTACTGTTCCACACCGCCAGACGAATAGCCGGTCGCCGTATCATAATTGGCGATTTCCGTGGATGTCGCCTGCGCCACGACATTGAATTTACCGGCATCGATCGGGACATCTATCGTGACCTTTCCCGCCAGCGTCATGGCATTGTTGGCATTGTTGATGAGGTATGTGCCATCAGCCCCCACGGTATATGTCACATTGTTAATATAGTCAGTCAGCACCGTTCCCTGTGGGATCCCGGTCAGCGTAATTCCCGACAACCTTTCGCTACCGTCGAGATCGGTCAGGGTCGCCGAAACATCAAGGGTATGCAGCTGCGAACCTGGCTGGCCGGGTATTTTTTCCACCGCTGCACTGTTGGTCCCCGGCGTATAGGTCGAACCATCGCTGTAGATGACGCCTTCAATATTGTTGCTGGTCTGCGTCGTCAGCGATCCGGACTTGCCGCTGCTATCGGTATAATTGACCTTCAGCCCGTCCAGCGTATTGACGGATGTCCCCTGGTTATTATTCGTATTGTGGGCCGCGCTATAGGTATACCCTTCCTCCTTCATGACGAACACATAATCCGATTGTGCGCTGCTGCCATTACTGCTTCGGTTACCGTTGAGGGAATCCAGATCGCGATGCTCTTTACGATCGGCAGGCCAATCGCCCTGCCGGTAGAAATACCCGCTATTGGAATGCACAACGAAGATATCGCTGTAACCGCCATCGCCGTTGATGTTGCTCTGACTGTAGTACGCCACCTTACCGCTGCCGACCACGGTTGGGATCGGATCCCCTTCCGTCAACCAGACGCGAACGCCATCACCCACCGCGATGATTTTCCCATTCTGTACATCAAAACCGCCGTTGGTACTACCGCCATTGACCTTAATGATTTCCAAAGAGGTCGGCGTCGTCGCTCCGCTGGTGATATTCAAACTGACCACCGGTGCATCCGCCACGGGCGTAAGATCGACGTGCAACGCGGCGTCACTTCCCAGGTTGCCGGCGCTATCAACAGGCCGGTAGCCAATGTCGCCCAACGCAACCCCAGAGACATTGTTCGCCGGCGTAAAGCGTAAGTCGGTGTTAGCGGCGGTAAAAGTCTGCCCGACCGTCACCGCCGTCCAGTTTCCGCTGTCATTAAAATAGAGCGTGCCGACACTCGCAGGCGGCAGAGAAGACATCACGATGCTGGTGGTATCCGCAGATACGCCGAAATCGTGCCAGTCGATAGGGAGCGAGGTATCCTCCACACCAGACACCGAATTGTCGTGAGCAACGGGCGGAGTAATATCCATGATAGCCAGGCTGTCATCATATGCCTGATTACCCGCCGAATCGGTCGCCGTCGCCCCTGCCACAATCTTGCCTTCTGCTAGCGGGCTCAGATCAATATTTGCCTGCCACTTCCCGTTCGTCACCGGCACGTCACCAAGCGAGATCGATTTACCATTCATATCGGTAAAGAGCAAATCGACCGTCTTTTCACTGCTGGTACCACTGATAACCGTATTTTTCAGCTCGTTTTGGCTGACAAAACCATCGTTACCAGCAAAATCGGTAATAACAATTTCCGGCGCCGAAATATCCACGCCGTAAGCGTGCTGTGCATCCGCGGTGGTGACATTACCCACCGCATCGCGGGTGGTGACCGTTGCGGAGATCTCCCCGTTCGCGGCCAGCACCGAGCCCGGTACACTGACACTCCAGCTCAGGCCGTCGACATTGACCGTGGTCTGGTAGGTTTCGCTGCCGATGGTAACCGTGATTGCGTCACCGGCGCGGACGTCATCGCCCACGCGACCGGTCACTGCGATGGTCTGCCCCGACTCGGCGGCGTTAATGACGTTGTCTGCGGTGACATTATCAATACTGATAGAGGCCACCGGCGCATTAATATCAACGCCATAAGTATGCTGCGCATCTGCCGTCGTGACATTGCCCGCTGCATCGCGGGTGGTAACTGTCGCGCTGATATCAGTATTGGCGGCCAGCACCGTGCCCGGTACGTTGACACTCCAGCTCTCACCATCGACATTCACCGTCGTCTGGTAAGTCTCGCCACCGACCGTAACCGTCACTGCATCACCGGCGCGGACGTCATCGCCCACGCGACCAGTCACTGCAATGGTTTCTCCTGACTCGGCAGCGTTTATCACATTATCTGCGGTAATATCGTCAATGGTGATTGAGGCCGTTGGCGCAACAGTATCCACACCGTAAGTATGCTGCGCATTGGCAGTAGTGATATTGCCAGCCGCATCACGGGTAGTCACCGTCGCGGAGATATCACTATTCGCGGCCAGCACCGAGCCCGGTACGTTGACACTCCAGCTCTCACCATCGACATTCACCGTCGTCTGGTAAGTCTCGCCACCGACCGTAACCGTCACTGCATCACCGGCGCGGACGTCATCGCCCACGCGACCAGTCACTGCAATGGTTTCGCCCGACTCGGCAGCGTTTATCACATTATCCGCAGTAACGTTATCAATAGTAATCGAGGCCGTTGGTGCAGAGACATCCACGCCGTAAGCATGCTGCGCATCTGCGGTGGTGAGATTACCTGCCGCATCGCGGGTGGTGACTGTCGCCGAGATATCCCCGTTCGCCGCCAGCACCGCGCCCGGCACATTGACGCTCCAGCTCAGGCCATCGGCATTGACCGTCGTCTGATAGGTCTCGCTGCCCACGGTCACGGTGATTGTATCGCCCGCTTTCACCTCATCACCCACCTTGCCGGTGACGGCAATGCTCTGGCCCGACTCGGCGGCGTTAATAACGTTGTCTGCTGTGACATTATCAATAGAGATTGAAGCGACAGGTGCGGAGACATCCACACCGTAAGTATGCTGCGCATTTGCGGTGGTGACATTGCCCGCTGCATCGCGAGTGGTGACCGTCGCGGAGATATCACTATTCTCAGACAGCACCGATCCCGGCACATTGACGCTCCAGCTCAGGCCGTCGGCATTGACCGTGGTCTGATAGGTTTCGTTGCCCACGCTCACGGTGATTACATCACCGGCGCGAACGTCATCACCCACCTTACCGGTGACCGCAATGGTCTGACCCGACTCAGCAGCGTTAATGACGTTGTCTGCTGTGACGTTATCGATAGTAATAGACGCCGTTGGTGCAGAGACATCCACACCGTAAGTATGCTGCGCATCTGCGGTGGTGAGATTACCTGCCTCATCGCGGGTGGTGACTGTCGCGCTGATATCACTATTCGCGGCCAGCACCGAACCGGGCACACTAACACTCCAGCTCAGGCCATCGGCATTGACCGTGGTCTGGTAGCTTTCACCACCGATGGTAACCGTGACTTCGTCACCGGCGCGGACGTCATCGCCCACCTTGCCGGTCACCGCAATGGTCTGCCCCGACTCAGCGGCGTTAATGACGTTGTCCGCAGTGACGTTATCAATAGTGATCGATGCCACTGGTGCGGAGACATCAACGCCATAGGTGTGGTTGGTGTCAGCCGTCGTCACATTGCCCGCCACATCACGGGTGGTGACCGTCGCGCTGATATCATTATTCGCCGCCAGCACCGATCCGGGTACATTAACGCTCCAGCTCAGACCATCGGCATTGACCGTGGTCTGGTAAGACTCGCCGCCCACGGTGACGGTGATTGCATCGCCCGCTTTCACCTCATCACCGACCTTGCCTGTCACCGCAATGGTCTGACCCGACTCGGCGGCGTTAATGACATTGTCCGTGGTGACATTATCGATAGTAATAGACGCCGTTGGTGCAGAGACATCCACACCGTATGTGTGCTGTGCGTTAGCGGTGGTGAGATTACCCGCCGCATCACGGGTGGTGACCGTCGCGGAGATCTCCCCGTTCGCGGCCAGCACCGCCCCCGGCACATTGACGCTCCAGCTCAGGCCGTCGGCATTCACCGTCGTCTGATAGGTCTCGCCGCCGACGGTGACCGTCACTGCATCACCGGCGCGGACATCATCGCCCACGCGACCGGTGACCGCAATGGTCTGGCCCGACTCGGCGGTGTTAATGACATTATCCGCGGTGACATTATCAATAGTGATCGATGCCACTGGTGCGGAGACGTCCACGCCGTAAGTATGCTGGGCATCCGCCGTGGTGATATTGCCCGCCGTATCGCGGGTGGTGACCGTCGCGCTGATATCACTATTGGCAGACAGCACCGAGCCCGGTACGTTGACGCTCCAGCTCAGGCCATCGGCATTGACCGTGGTCTGGTAAGACTCGCTGCCCACGGTCACGGTGATTGCATCACCGGCTTTCACCTCATCACCTACTTTACCGGTCACCGCAATAGTCTGGCCCGATTCGGCGGCGTTAATCACATTATCCGAAGTAACGTTATCAATAGTAATAGACGCCACCGGCGCTGAGATATCAACGCCATAGGTGTGGTTCGTGTCAGCCGTCGTCACATTGCCTGCTGCATCGCGGGTGGTGACCGTCGCGCTGATATCAGTATTGGCGGCCAGCACCGAGCCCGGCACACTGACGCTCCAGCTCTGACCGTCGGCATTGACCGTAGTCTGGTAGGTCTCGCCGCCGACCGTAACCGTCACTCCGTCACCAGCTTTCACCTCATCGCCCACCTTACCGGTGACCGCGATAGTCTGACCCGACTCGGCGGCGTTAATCACATTATCCGCAGTGACGTTATCAATAGTGATCGATGCCACTGGTGCGGAGACATCCACACCGTAAGTATGCTGCGCATTTGCGGTGGTGACATTGCCCGCTGCATCGCGAGTGGTGACTGTCGCGGAGATATCACTATTCGCAGACAGCACCGATCCCGGCACATTGACGCTCCAGCTCAGGCCGTCGGCATTGACGCTGGTCTGATAGGTTTCGCCGCCGATGGTAACCGTCACTGCATCACCGGCGCGGACGTCATCGCCCACCTTGCCGGTGACGGCAATGCTCTGGCCCGACTCGGCGGCGTTAATGACGTTGTCTGCTGTGACATTATCAATAGAGATTGAGGCAACAGGTGCGGAGACATCCACACCGTAAGTATGCTGTGCATTAGCTGTGGTGAGATTGCCCGCCGCATCGCGGGTGGTGACCGTCGCGGAGATATCCCCGTTCGCCGCCAGCACCGTGCCCGGTACGTTGACGCTCCAGCTCAGACCATCGGCATTCACCGTGGTCTGGTAGGTCTCACCGCCGACCGT
>NZ_SMBY01000012.1 GCF_004342665.1 Samsonia erythrinae
ACTGTTGTTCACTCTTCAAGACTTTTTATATCGTTAAGATACGGTCTTGTGAGTGCCCACACAGATTGTCTGATTATATTGTTAAAGAGCAGTGCCACATCTTCCGTGGCGCGGGCCGCATAGTCTATGCTAATCCGCTTTAAAGTCAAGTCATTGCTGACTGCTTTATGAAATCTTTTTCCTGCCGCCACAACCGCGTAAGCCGCTGTTGCCGTGTCAGTGGAGGCGCATTATAGGGACTTCTCGCCGCCTGACAAGCGCTAAATGCAAAAAAATCGTCGTTTGTCTACTATTTGCCCACAAAGTGATTAAAGTGGCAGTTTCTCCAGCGAATCGAAGCCATAACGCTGCAATATTGGCCATAGCGTGGCGACCTTAGGCGTAATCGTCAGACAATAAACCAGATTGCGTTCAGCCGAACGGGGAGGATTATCCAAATTGGCGATGAGCCATGCTGTTCTTCGTGCTATCGCCGCGCCGGAATCCACAAGCCGAGTGCCATCCGGCAGGGCCGCTTTCAGTTCTTCTGCCAATAACGGAAAATGCGTACACCCCAGTACGATCGTATCTGGCGGCTCAGGCAAACGCAGCCAGGGACGCAGAATTTTTTGCAGTTCAGTCACTGAAACCGTCTCCCCCTGTAATTTCGCCTCTGCCAGTTCGACCAGCGCTGACGAACCCAGCGACAGAATCTGGCAATCCGTCGCAAAACGGGCAATCAACTCATGCGTGTACGGACGTTGAACCGTCGCGCGCGTCGCCAACAGACCAACAACACCATTGCGCGTCAGTTTAGCCGCAGGCTTCACTGCGGGAACGACGCCCACGACAGGAAAAGTAAAACGTTCACGTAATGCAGGAAGAGAAATCGTACTTGCCGTATTGCAGGCAATCACGACCAATGCAAGCTGATGACGTTGTTGAACCGCCGTAACAATCTCAACCACGCGATCGATAATAAATTGCTGTGGCTTCTCGCCATAGGGAAAGGCTTCGTTATCGAAGGCGTAGAGATAATGAAGATCCGGCAAGAGCTGCCGGATCTCATCATAAACAGACAGCCCGCCTACGCCGGAATCGAAGACCAGAACCGTAGGACGGGATAGCAGGTTAGAAGGTATAGCTTCCGGTGAGATAGTATTCTCGCCCTGCCGTGCGGTAGCCATATGCCGTCTCGTAATCTTTATCAAACAGGTTGGCGATTCTACCACGAACGGTCAGATGAGAGGTGATCGGATATGAAGCGGCGAGCTCCCACGTACTATAACCACCAAGCTTCACGGGTTGAGGTTGAAAAGTGACAGGATCGAAATCAGTATCGGAACGCGCGCCTTGATAAAGCCAGGTCAGCGACATGTTCACATCATTTAATAATGTGGAAAGCTCATATTTTGCTTTTTTATGGGCACGGCGAGCCAAACCTTTATCTGCCGTTTTATCCTTAGCATCCAAATATTCCAATGTCATCTGATGCGACAACCACCCTGTATCATAGGCCGCGGTAAATTCAGCACCGGTCATTACCGCTTTGCCAACGTTATCGTAGGTCCCCGTTGAAAAGTTAATCGCGCGGTAGTTAATTAAATTATCAACCTCGTTCCGGTATCCAGAAAGACGCCAGTTTACCGGGCCGCTTAAGCCTTCAACGCCAAGTTCCCACTGCTTACTTTCTTCAGGCGATAAATTAGGATTCCCCTGCGAGTATGCGGTGTCATATATCTTGTCGAATGTCGGCGCTTTAAATGCCGTACCGTAAGAACCGACAATTCGATAGCCGTCAACAAACTCCCAGGCGGCGCCAGTTTGCCACGTGCCATGTCGGCCATATTGTTGATTATCATCACCGCGTATCGCGCCTTCTAACGTAACAGAGCCGAGTTGCTGCTGAGTTGTCAGATAAATGCCGGTATTATCGCGGCTATGGGCCTGAGTATAGGCGGCTCCGCCCCCCGGTTGCGCTCGCTCATTTCGCCAGTCAACCCCAGCACTTACGCTACCATTTCCTACATTGAAGACATTGCCCCATTGCAGGTTCCGTTGCTCAATTTGAGTAATCGTTCCGTTATATTTTCCGATGATGTCATTAAAATTGAGAGAATCATAAGTTTGATAACTGGCTGTTAATTGGCTTGAATAAATACCTTCATGGAATTTTAACCCTGCATCATAATTTCGAGTATTCAAGTAGCTCTTATCATTTCCTTGATAAGTACCAACAACATCATAATCCGTATTATTGTCATATCCATAGGCACGGAAAAAGCCGGAAGTATTTTCAGAGAAACGCTGTTCCAGCGCTCCCCAAAAAGATTTGCTGCGATAACCATCATTATCTCTGTCAGCTGGCCAAGGCGAGGAAGGATAAACATTATATCCATGGGTAGCTTCATAGCTTCCTGCAACACTGACAACAGTATTGTCACTCACATGACCACGTACTGAACCATCATAGTTCTGATAAGCATGAGAGCCGTAACCAGCGTTTAGCACCCCACCATCTTGATCGCGCTCGGTAATAATATTGATGACGCCACTGATAGCATCGGATCCGTACACGGCAGAACGTGGGCCACGAATATATTCAATACGTTGTACTAAAGATAAGGGGATTTGACTGAAGTCAACAGTGCCGGAAACCCCTGCCGAGGCAAGGCGAACCCCATCAATCAGTACCAATACATGGCTGGCACTTCCACCACGGATAAACACGGACCCAAGCTGGCCCCGCCCTCCGTTTTCAGCAATATCCACGCCGGGCAAACGGCGCATCACATCATTGAGCGACTTTGCCTGCCAGCGATCAATATCTGCACGCGTGACGACACTGTTTGCCGCCAACACCGAAGAAACCGGCTGTGCGAAACGGTTTGCCGTTACGACGATGTCATCAGCATTTTTTCCTGATGAATGATCTTGAGATGAATGGTTTTCCTGTGCCCAGCCAGAAAATGCCGTGACGGAAAGCGCCGTCAGCAGCGAAATTTTTTTTATCATTAGTTAACGCATCCAAGAAATAAGAAGGATGCCGCAGGTTCTGTTAATAGCACGCGATATGCAGAACCCATTGCGACGTATTCCGGCAGGTCTTCGGGCTTGGATGCCATTGTTATCACAAACCGCCAACAACGGTAAGGAATACAACGAAAGCGATGACTTCCCATCTTTAAAAGACAGTGTCTGCATAATAATGCTATCGCCGGGGCATTCCTTACCGCTGCGCGTCAGCTCCAGATTTACACTGGATTCCCTTTTAACTGGTACAAGACCGGACGCTCATCCTACAATCGCACATTGCGGAAGTCTAGACTTCTATATCACGACAGAATAATAACATCACAAAACTGGACTTCCTGGCCGGATTCCCTACAATTCCCGGCCAATAACGCCCTTTTAGACGCCGTTAAGACGAGAAAATCATGACGCCAGAAATCCTGCCCATCGAACAATACGACGACCAGCTTGCAGAGAAAACCGAGCGTCTGCGTGGAATGATGGCACCGTTCAATGCACCGGAGCCTGCCGTCTTCCGTTCTCCCGTCAGTCACTATCGAATGCGCGCCGAATTCCGTATCTGGCACGATGGCGACGCGCTTTACCACATTATGTTTGATCAGCAAACCAAACAGCGCATTCGGGTCGATCGGTTTCCGGCGGCCAGCGAGCTGATTAATCGCCTGATGCCCGTACTGATTGCCGCGCTACAGCCTGACCCGGTTTTGCGCCGCAAACTGTTCCAGATCGACTACCTGTCCACAATGAGCGACGAGATTGTCGTTTCCTTGCTGTATCACCGCGCACTGGACGAGGAATGGCAGGAACATGCCCGAACGCTGCGTGAAGGTTTGCTTGCGCAAGGTTTCCGCTTACAGCTCATTGGCCGGGCGACGAAAACGAAAATCTGTCTCGATCGCGATTACGTCGATGAATGTCTGCCGGTTGCAGGCCGGAACATGATTTATCGACAGGTAGAAAACAGCTTCACGCAGCCGAATGCCGCCATAAATATTCAGATGCTGGAGTGGGCGCTGGATGCGACGGCGGGGTCAAAAGGCGATTTGCTGGAACTGTACTGTGGAAATGGTAACTTTTCGCTCGCGCTGGCAAGAAACTTCGAGCGCGTGTTGGCAACGGAGATCGCCAAGCCGTCCGTCGCGGCGGCGCAATATAATATCGCCGCCAATCAGATTGATAACGTTCAGATAATTCGCATGGCGGCGGAAGAATTTACACAGGCCATGCTGGGCGTGCGACAGTTTAACCGTTTACAGGGCATCGATCTGACGAGCTATCAGTGTGAAACCATTTTCGTCGATCCGCCGCGCAGCGGACTGGATGATGCCACCGTTAAGCTCGTGCAGGCGTATCCGCGCATTCTGTATATTTCTTGCAACCCGGAAACGCTGAGCAATAACCTGCAAACGCTCTCGAAAACCCACGACATTCGCCGTCTGGCGCTCTTCGATCAATTCCCTTACACCCACCACATGGAGTGCGGCGTACTACTGGAAAAGCGTCAGTAACGCACACCGTCTGGCGGGCAGGCCCGCCAGACTCCCCCGCTACAGCGTCTCACTCTCTTCTGTTGCTGCCCCTGCGGCTTTTCTGCGGCGCAGTTTCAGGCCAATCCAGAAAACCAATGCCACGCACAGGATCGAGGGAATAAAGTTCGATCCAATAGCGGGATATTCAACGCGCACCATCGCGCTATAAGCCAACAGCCCCAGCAGAAAGCTAGCCGCCACCAGCACCGGAATACCCTCCGGCATGCTATGGTGCAGATAACGTTGATGCAGGCAGTAAACGGACAAGGCCAGCGCAATCAAGGGGAAGATAGAGAATGGGACGATACTGCTGAACAAGGCCGCGAATGCGCCATTGACGGATAAGCCCGCAATGAGCGCCAGCACCAGCGTGCCTTTTTCTTGGTGAGGTTTTTCGGTCATGGCTTTTCCCTTCTCATGGGTATAGAGGATTTATGGCACGGTAAAACTATTGTCGTGCTCTTTTCTGTACCAGTAATAAGCACCTTTGGCGATCATCCGTAATTGCAGCACTAATCGTTCTTCCAACTGCTTGCGCTGCTCCTGAGAGACATCGAGCGCTTCTGCTCCTGCGCTGAACACGATGGTCACCATCGCTTCCGACTGCGCCTCGGCAAAACTACGGGGAATATGGTTTTCCACCTCAAGATAATCCGCCAGTTCAGCAATAAAATGCTGGATTTCACGTGCGACCGCCGCACGGAAAGCCGCCGATGTCCCTGAGCGCTCACGTAGTAATAACCGAAATGCGTTAGGATTATTGCCGATAAATTCCATGAAGGTAGACACCGATGTTCTGATCACGCTGCCAGTTTTAGCAATACGCTGCCGGGCCTGACGCATTAACTGACGCAGCATCAGCCCACTTTCGTCAACCATCGTCAGCCCTAGTTCATCCACATCGCGAAAATGGCGATAGAAAGACGTCGGCGCAATCCCCGCTTCGCGTGCCACTTCACGCAGACTCAGGCTGGCAAAACTGCGTTCAGCGCTTAACTGACTAAAAGCAGCTTCGATAAGGGAACGACGAGTCCGTTCTTTTTGTTGTGCTCTGACACCCATTATGCTGCCCAAATGATTTACTCCCTTTTCCAGAAGGGCACTATAGCAAACTTTTTTGTCCGCAGAATGAGACAAAGTTTGTCATATTTAGAATGTGAGCATCCGTTTCCTTGGTAAATGCGGGGGTGATTGGGTTCTGCCGCAGTCAATGTTACAATCACGTTATTAATTTGTATAAAAACAGGTTTAGCCTACCATGACTCTACAACATCAATTCGATTATGATGCCATCGTTATTGGTTCAGGGCCCGGCGGTGAAGGCGCCGCGATGGGACTGTCCAAGCATGGCGCCAAAATTGCGGTGATTGAACGTCACTATAATGTCGGCGGCGGCTGTACCCACTGGGGTACGATCCCTTCCAAAGCCCTCCGCCATGCCGTCAGCCGTATTATCGAGTTCAATCAAAATCCTCTCTACAGTGATAATTCCCGCATTATTCGTTCCTCCTTCTCCGATATTCTGCGCCATGCCGACAGCGTCATCGGTCAGCAAACCCGAATGCGACAGGGATTTTATGAACGTAATCAGTGCGAGTTATTCTCCGGTGAAGCCCGCTTTGTCGACGCACATACGGTTGCCGTTCACTATCCAGACAATACCCATGAAACCCTGACTGCGGCGAATATCATCATTGCCACCGGTTCACGTCCGTATCATCCGGCAGACGTCGATTTCGGCCATCCCCGTATTTACGACAGCGACTCTATCTTGCAACTCGACCACGAACCTCAACACGTCATCATCTATGGCGCGGGCGTGATCGGCTGCGAATATGCATCTATCTTTCGCGGCCTGAGCGTCAAGGTCGATTTAATCAATACCCGCGACAGGCTGCTGGCCTTTCTCGATCAGGAAATGTCGGATGCCTTGTCCTACCACTTCTGGAACAACGGCGTCGTGATTCGTCACAACGAAGAGTTCGAGAGTATCGAAGGCCTGTCTGACGGCGTTATCGTCAATCTGAAATCAGGCAAAAAGATGAAGGCGGACTGCCTGCTCTATGCCAACGGACGCACCGGGAATACGGAAACGCTGGGGCTGGACAATATCGGCCTGAACACCGACAGCCGTGGACAAATCAAAGTCAACAGCATGTACCAGACGGCGCTGGCGCATATTTATGCCATCGGCGATGTCATCGGCTACCCCAGCCTGGCCTCGGCAGCATACGATCAGGGTCGACTCGCCGCGCAGGCGATCATCAAAGGCGATGCCAGCGCGCATTTAATCGAAGATATCCCGACCGGTATTTATACCATCCCGGAAATCAGCTCCGTCGGGAAAACCGAGCAAGAGCTGACCGCGATGAAAGTGCCTTACGAAGTCGGACGGTCTCAGTTCAAGCATCTGGCCCGAGCGCAGATTGTCGGCATGAATGTGGGAAGTTTGAAGATATTGTTTCACCGCGAAACAAAACAGATTTTGGGTATTCACTGCTTTGGCGAACGCGCCGCCGAGATTATCCACATCGGGCAGGCCATTATGGAACAGAAAGGTGAAGGCAATACTATCGAATATTTCGTTAATACGACCTTCAACTACCCAACCATGGCGGAAGCCTACCGCGTGGCGGCGCTGAATGGGCTCAACCGCCTATTTTGACAGGTTTTCCATATAGCCTTGCATATGCTCACGGATGGTATCGGCAAGCTGTTCATAACGTCCGCGCAGCGGTGAACCAGGACGATACACCAGCGCGATAGTCCGTTTGGGTTCCGGCTTATAGCAAGGCAGATAGCAGACGCCATCGCGCTCACGTTCATGCGGCACCGCCAGCGATGGCAGCAGCGTGATGCCACTTCCGGCAGCGACCATGTTACGCAGTGTCTCCAGACTGGTTGCCCGAAAATGCGTGTCTTCATCAGCCCCGGCCTGGAAGCAGAACCCCATCGCCTGATCGCGCAGGCAGTGGCCGTCTTCCAGCATCAGCAGCTTTTCGCCGGAGAGATCGGACATCGCCACACGCTCACGGTTTGCCCACGGGTGATCCTGATAAATCGCCAGCTTCATCGGTTCGTCAAACAGGGGAACTTCAATAAACGCTTCGGACTCTTTCACCATCGCCAGAATGGCGCAGTCCAGCTTGCCGCTGTCCAGTTGAACCAACAGCTGATGCGTCTGCGCTTCGTGCAGATACATTTCAAGTTTGGGAAACGTGCGATGCAGCATTGGAATGATTTGCGGGAGCAAGTACGGCCCAACGGTGGGGATCAAACCGATATGCAGCGGCCCAGACATGGTTTCGCCCTGCTGACTGGCCATCTCTTTTAAGACTTTAACCTCACGCAATACCGTGCGGGCTTGCTCCACCAACAACAGTCCGGCCTGGGTAAACAGTACCTTACGGCTGGTTCGTTCCAATAGCATCACACCCAATTCATCTTCCAGTTTGCGAATCTGACCACTCAGCGTGGGTTGACTCACATGGCAGGAATCCGCCGCACGTCGGAAATGACGATGTTCAGCCAGCGCTACAAGATACTCTAAGTCCCGAATATTCATTATTATTCTCCTTATCACGATAGCGAGCAACGATAGATAGAATATCAATCAACGATTGTCCCTATCAATATGCAAGATGCATAATACTTCACGCCGAAGCGTACCTGAGCATTTCTACAGAAATAAAACAGCCGTTTTACGCTTTCGGTGTTTAGCGGCACCAGCCAGCTCGCTACCACGCTATAACGAGCGAACGGATCCATTCAAGTGATTTGATACCGGCGATTAATGTGTACGCATCGAACAACGACACCTTCGTGGTGCATCGTGGAAAACCAACGGTAGATGAATCGGCTAACCGATAATGCCGCGTCAGAGAAAACCGATTGAAAAAGCGGCATTGCACCTCAAAAGCCTGATAGAGATGGTCGCCAAGCGATCATCCTACTTTGAGGTAAACGTTAGCGCTGCCAACGGAGGGGATTCCGGACATTATGAATAGGAATCTCATCCCTGAGATTCCCCCTTTTCACGGCCGCCATAAGTGACGTTGAAAGGCTTTCCGCTGCCATTGCTCATCGTCACCGCGTTGCGGCCTCGTGGCTCTTCCTGAAATCGTATGCGCGCGGCCTCAGCGAGACACTTCGGGGCGCACCCCCAGCGTATGACAAATCGCATAGCTAAGTTCGGCGCGGTTCAGCGTATAGAAGTGGAAATCTTTTACCCCTTCGCGGCTCAGGATTTTTACCATATCCATCGCGATAGAGGCACCGACCATTTTGCGCGTTTCCGGATCGTTATCCAGACCGTCAAACATGGTCGTCATCCAGTTCGGCACACGCACGTTAGTCAACGTGGCAAAACGCTGTAGTTGCTTGAAATTCGATACCGGCAGGATGCCCGGCACAATTTCGACATCGATGCCCGTCGCGACACAACGGTCACGGAATCGCAGGTAGCTTTCAACATCGAAAAAGAACTGCGTAATAGCGCGATTCGCACCAGCATCAATCTTGTGCTTCAGGTTGATCAGGTCAGACTGAGCGCTTTTGGCTTCGGGGTGTACTTCAGGATAGGCCGCGACTGAAATATCGAAATCGCCCACTTCTTTCAACAGGGAGACCAGATCCGCTGCGTACATATCCACCTTGCCGCCGCCTTGAGGTAAATCGCCGCGCAGCGCAACGATATGGCGGATCCCGCTCTGCCAATAATCCTGAGCGATTTCACGCAGCTGTTCGCGCGAAGCATCGATGCAGGTCAGATGAGGCGCCGCTTCCAGACCGGTACGCTCTTTAATCGTTTTGATAATGCCGTGCGTACGGTCACGCTCACCGGAATTTGCCCCATAGGTGACGGAGACAAATTTGGGTTTCAGGCTGCTTAGTCGATCAATTGAGTTCCAGAGCGTTTCTTCCATCTCACTGGTACGCGGCGGAAAGAATTCAAATGACACATTAATCCGTCCCTGCAATTCCGCCAGACTTTGATTCAGCGCTTCTCGCTGGTTTGCGTGAAAAAAGCTCATACCCTGCTACCCCATTGACCGTGACCGTTATTATCGCTTTATAAGCGTCTATACGTTTAGACGTCTATATAGAAAATGACGTAATCTGCTTAAGGAGTCAACGCTTTTCAAACGAGATGTGATGATGATTACTCACGATAAATGAAAAAAGTTCATCATGTGCCCCGGAAACAGGCGGGAAGAGAGCAGAAACCGGCTCGTCCCATCGCTGTTGAGGAAAGCTTTGAAGGAAGACGGGAGGAATAAGATACGGGCCGTCTCCGGTTACCGGAGACGGCCAGAAGATGATGCCGTCATTACAGCAGTTGAGCCAAACGGCTTAAATCAGACTGAAGCGCGCCCGCCGTGACATCGCGCCCGGCCCCCGGACCACGGATCACCAGCGGGTTATCCCGATACCAGCGGCTTTCAATCGCAAACACGTTATCGCCCGGCAACAGCGAGGCCAGCGGGTGATCGGGGTGAACGGCTTCAACGCCGACACGCGCCTTGCCGCTGCTGTCAAAACGCGCAACATGGCGCAGCACCAGCCCCATCTCCTGCGCGGCCTCCAGACGTTGCAGCATCTGCTCGTTCAATGAATCCCCATTCTCAAAGAAGTGATCGACAGAGCCCCGCTCACAGCCTGCCGGCACCAGCGACTCGACTCGCACCTGGCTGGGCTCGATATCATACCCGGCCTCGCGCGCCAGAATCACAAGCTTGCGCATCACGTCCTGACCGGACAAATCAACGCGCGGGTCCGGTTCGGTCAGCCCCTGTTGGCAGGCCTGATCGATCAGCTCGGTGAACGGAACCGTACCGTCGAATTGCAGGAATAGCCAGGAGAGCGTGCCGGAGAAAATCCCACTAATGGCCAAAATACTGTCACCGCTTTCCCGTAAATCACGCACGGCGAAATTGACTGGCAGCCCCGCCCCCACGGTCGCGTTATACAGCCAGTGGCGATCCGTTTTGGCGAACGCGTCGCGAATCTGGCGGTAGTTATTGCCGCCGGACGCACCGGCCAGTTTGTTGGCGCTGATAACATGGAAACCGTAGCTGGCGAAATCCAGATACAGATCGGCCACTAATTCACTTGCGGTGACATCCAGCACCACCAGATCGTCGAACGGATGCGCCCGCATCCACAGGAACAGATCCTCGCCATCCCGTTCGTGCGCCTCACTCTCAAAGAAAGCCAACGCGCGGCTGGCATCCAGTCCATCGTAATTCAGCAGGCTACGCGTACTATCCACAACGCCAGCCAGCACGAACTCGAAACCGGTACGAGCGGATAAATTGCTTTGCTCACGCGCAAACAGTTCCAGCCAGCGTGAACCAATATTCCCTTTCCCGAACAAGACCAAACCGATGCGTTTTTCTGCACGGAATAGCGAATGGTGCAACCCACGCACCAAATGCTCCGTTGGGCCAACGCGTAACACCGCCATCAGGCTGATGCCATCATCGGCCTGATGGACGAATTCTATCGGTTGATCTTTCAATTGCTGATAAAAACGGTGGCTGTGCAGCGGGTTTTTGCCCACGCCGGCACCGACCATCGCGACCATCGCCAAACCGTCACGCTGACTAAGCGCCACAGGCAGGTTGGCTTGCCCCAGCAGTTGCCAGGCGCTGTCCACCACTTCTGAGGTATAACAGAGTTGCAGCAGGTTACGATCCGGATGAACGCCAATCGCCAACGGCTTCACCTGTGAGCGATTCAGAAGATGTTCCACCTCTTTTTGCAACAACACAAAATCGTGTCCCGCCGGCACCAGAATTTCAATCAGACACACATCATCATGGCTGGTGACAATCTTGGCGCCGGTGCCCGATGCCAGCACGCGTTCAATCCGCGTCGAGCCTTGTTCAGGCTGGTAGCTGCAACGTAACTGTAAGTCAATATCGCTGGCGGAAACGGGCTGTAAGGTACGCGTATGCAGCACTGGCGCAGCCAGACGAGCCAACTCGCTGGCCTCATCCAGCCGTAACAGCGGCAGCAGACAGGCATCTTTCACTTTGCGCGGATCGGCGCTGTAAACCCCGGCGACGTCACTCCAGATCGTGACGCGCTTGACGCCAGCCAGGGCCCCAATCTGCGTGGCGGAATAGTCGCTCCCGTTACGCCCCAGCAGTACGGTTTCTCCCGCATCATTACGGCAGATAAAACCGGTCACGATCAGACGCTGCCCTGCATGCTGCGTCAGGTATTGCTGCAATAGCGGCCAGGAACGTCCTTCGTCAACCTGAGGTTGAGCGGCACGTTCCGCACAGAGAAAATCGCGCGCATCCAGCCAGGCGCTATGCATATCCCGGTGATTCAGCAGGGCGCACATCAAACGAGCCGACCAGATCTCACCGTGCCCGACGACTTCAGCGTAAACGGCCTCGGTGACGCCGCCATCCAATAGCGCGGCCAGGCGCTCCAGATCGCGAATAAATTGCGTCGTCAGCGCGTCGGCGTCTTCCGCAGGCAAAAGCCCGGCGATCAGTTCGCTCTGATAGCGGCGCAACGCTTGCTGAACCTGATGCGCCGACAGACGATCGCTCTGACTCAATTTTAACCAGCTAATCAGTTGGTTCGTGGTGCTGCCCGCGGCAGAAACCACCATCAAATCGCCCGGACGGCTGTACTCCGCCATAATCCCGGCAACGCGCAGGTAACACTTCACATCGGCCAGACTGCTGCCGCCGAACTTATGCAACTGCCGACCCGTTACCGATGGCGCTACACCTAATGCACTCATTCTTACCTCTTCGCTGCGGCCTGAAACGCACGATCCAGATCGGCGACCAGATCATCGCCGTCTTCAATGCCGGTGGAAATACGCAGTAATGTTTCTGAAATACCCGCGGCAGCGCGCGCTTCAGGCGCCATGCCCGCATGCGTCATGGTTGCCGCATGGGAGATAAGACTCTCGACGCCGCCGAGCGATTCTGCCAGCGTGAACAGTTCCAGCGAGCCCAGAAAACGCCGGAGCGTATCTTCATCGCCGTCCAGCTCAAAACTTAACATGGCCCCAAAGCCGGATTGTTGACGACGGGCAATATCATGACCGGGATTGTTCGGCAAAGAAGGGTGATAGAGCGCTTTCACCTGCGGCTGCGTTTGTAAGTATTCAACCACCTGTAGCGCATTGCGCTGCGCTGCCGCCATACGCGGCGCTAACGTTCGCAGGCCGCGTAGCAGCAAATAGCTGTCAAACGCCGCACCGGTCACGCCGATATTGTTCGCCCACCAGGCCAGTTCAGTGATGGTATCGGCATCTTTGGCGATCACCGCGCCCGCCACCACATCGGAGTGACCGTTCAGGTATTTTGTGCATGAATGCACGACTAAATCCGCGCCCAGCGCCAGCGGCTGCTGCAACGCCGGACTCAGGAACGTGTTATCCACCACGCTGACCGCGCCCGCAGCGCGCGCAGCCTGACAAATCGCGGCGATATCGACGACACGCAACAGCGGGTTACTTGGACTTTCCACCAGCACCAGCTTTGGTTTTTCGGCCAGCGCCGCGTTAAGCGCAGCGGTATCACTTTGATCGACAAACTTAACGCGAAACGCACCACGCTGACTCAGGCTGTCAAACAGGCGATAGCTGCCGCCGTAACAGTCATGTGGGGCCACCAGCAGATCGCCGGGACGCAGGAACACCGTGCAAACCAGCATAATCGCCGACATTCCGCTGCCCGTCATTACCGCCCCCGCGCCGCCTTCCAGTTCAGCCAGCGCGCGCTGCACCACGTCCCGCGTCGGATTGCCGCGACGCGAATAGTCATGTAGGCGAGGCTGGTTGAAACCGGTAAAGTTATACGTACTGGAAAGGTGAATGGGGGGGACGACGCAGCCATACTGTTCATCATCATTTAACCCGCTGCGGACTGCGATCGTTGCCTGTTTACGCGTCATCGGCTCATTTCCTGACTTGAGGCTGAAAAGATAGGAACTTAAGAGTAAACTCAGATTCAATGGACGTCAATACATCTAGACATCTAAACCTCTTTGCGTATAGATTGAGCACAGGCAGAATAACCGTTAGAATCGTGGCATTTCATGACAGATGCTGTCTTCATTAGATTAATTTTTAAGGTATCCCATGGCTGAGTGGAACGGCGAGTATGTCAGCCCTTACGCTGAACACGGTAAAAAAAGCGAACAAGTCAAGAAGATAACAGTATCTATCCCTCTGAAAGTATTAAAGATACTGACTGACGAGCGTACACGTCGACAGGTCAATAACCTGCGTCATGCCACCAACAGCGAACTGCTGTGCGAGGCGTTTCTCCATGCCTTTACCGGGCAACCGCTACCGGATGATGATGACCTGCGTAAAGAACGCAGCGATGAAATTCCGGAAGAGGCGAAAGTCATCATGCGTGAAATGGGGATTGATCCGGATACGTGGGAATACTGACCGTCGCCAGTCACACGTTATAACGTCCCCGCCATCTGCCGGGGGCGTTATACCAATACCGCCGCTTATTAATTCTCCAGCCATTTCCTCTCTCCTTACTGGCTCCTCTTTCTCTTACGTTTTAACGTTTTAAATTGAGATTGATTTTAAATTGTTATGTTATAACATAACAATTCAATTTTAATGACGGCAGACCCGTATAATGACAGCCTCATGCTCTTCCTCCGCCATGTTGCTCCACATTCATCGCGTTTCCGTTGCCGGAGATCATCAGGCACCGAGACTCCGTGACATTTCGCTGTCCATGCATAATGGCGAACGTCTGGCGCTGATTGGCCCCAATGGCAGCGGAAAATCCACGCTGTTACGCGTTCTGACCAGTGAGCTCAGCGCCACAACAGGGTATGTCCGCCTGAACGGACAGCCTCTCGGCACGCTCTGTCGCGGTGAGCGGGCAAAACGTATCGCGATTCTGGCGCAAAACGACATGCCTGACCTGCGCCTGCGCGTCGAGGAATATGTTGCCTTAGGCCGAATTCCCCATCACGGGTGCAGCACGCCTTCACGCGACAGCCAACTTATCGAAGAAGCGCTGGACGATACGGGCTTATTACCTTTGCGCCACCGTCTGCTGGGCACCCTCTCCGGCGGGGAACGGCAGCGCGCCGCGCTGGCCCGCGCTTTTGCACAAACGCCACAGCTTCTGTTGCTGGACGAACCCACCAATCACCTCGATCCGTTGGCCCGGGCGCAGTTGCTCTCCCTCGTGCGCAAACGCGGCATTTCAACACTGGCGGTGCTGCACGATCTACCACTCATTACGCCTTTTGCCGATCGCGTCGCGGTTTTGCAACAAGGAAAGCTGCTCCGATGGGGCCTTCCCTCGCATGCACTGAGCGCCGATTGCGTGAAAACCGTGTTTGGAATGAACAGCTTTACTGTTCCCCACCCGGTCAACGGCTCACCCATCCGCATCTTTGAAGCCCCTGAATGCGCTAAGGAACCCTGATGAAACTCGCACTCCTGTCCGGACTGTTAATATTTACGTCGCTTTACGCCCACGCCTCCGGCTTTCCCGTCACGGTCGACAACTGCGGGCAACCGCTGACATTTACCCACTCCCCGCAACGCGCCGTCATTCACGACCTGAATATGACGGAAATGGCCTTTGCGCTTGGGTTACAAAAAAATATCGTCGGGCTGACCGGCATTACCGGCTGGTATAAAGCGTCCCCTGATTTTATTAAACAACAGTCCGCAATCCCCGAACTGGCGGAAAAATCTCCGACACTGGAAAATCTGCTGGCTGTGAATCCGGATTTCTTCTTTGCCGGCTGGAACTATGGCATGAAGGTCGGTGGCGAAGTTACGCCGCAGTCGCTGAAAAAATACGGCATCCAGACACTGGTACTGAGCGAAAGCTGTATTTTCACCGAACAGCAACGCCCACGCGCCAGCATGGATCTCCTCTACGGCGACATACTGAAACTGGGGAAAATCTTCGGTAAACAGGAACAGGCGCAAACGCTGATTGACGGCTGGAAACAGCAGATCGCCGCGTTAAAAACCCGCATTGGCCGTCGGCCGGCGCAAACCGTCTTCGTGTATGATTCCGGTGAGGATAAACCGTTCACCAGTGGGAAATTCGCCATGCCCACCGCGATTATTGAGGCGGCCGGCGGCAAAAATGTGATGGACGACATGGCAGCAAGTTGGGCCACAACCTCTTGGGAAAACGTCGCGGCCCACGAGCCGGACGTGATTATCCTGTTGGACTACCAGACGGGCAGCGGCGCAGACACCCTGCAACGCTTTCTGGAATCGCATCCGCTGATGAAATTCACACCTGCGGTGCGGCAGCAGCGCTATCTTAAGCTGCAATATGCGGAGCTGACCCCAGGACCCGCCAATATCGCGGCCATCGATAAACTGGCGCGTACGCTCTATCCGGATGCCTTTCAATGAGCCCGACGTCTTCACGCTATGTCGTGGTTTTCGCTACCGCGTGGCTGGTACTTCTAGGGTTGATGCTGCTGAATATTGCGACAGGCAGTACGACAATTCCCCTTACGCAGGTCGCAGGCGTATTGGGGCTCTCATCGTCGGATGCCTCACCGATGACATCACGCATCATTTTGGAACTGCGCATCCCCCGCAGCCTGCTGGCGGCGCTGTGCGGCGCGGGGTTAGCCATGGTCGGCGCCTTCTTACAAACGGCAACCCGCAACGAACTGGCCGACCCTTTTCTCTTTGGCCTTTCTGCCGGCGCATCCGCGGGCGCGGTCGCCGTCATCACGCGCTTCGGTGAACAACTCGGCGACTTGGCGCTGCCGGTAGCCGCCTTCTGTGGCGGCATCTTGTCGGCTATCGCCGTTATCGCGCTGTTTTTGCTGCAACGGGCGCGGGGTGCGGAGCGCCTGATCATTTGCGGGCTGGCCATCTCCTTTCTGTTCGGCGCATTGACGAACTATCTGGTCTTTTCCGGCGATCAGCGCGCCGCCAGCTCAATTCTTTTCTGGTCGCTGGGCGGCCTGGGTCTTGCCCGCTGGGATACCTTACCGTTCGCCGTCATCAGCGTCCTGCTGTTATTCGGTCTGACCGCCTTGCGCTGGCGTGCGCTCGACGCCCTGCTGGCAGGCAGTCAAACCGCCGTCTCAATGGGCGTGAATGTGCCTCGTGTTCGGGTGGAAATCTTTATCTGCTGTGCTTTTTCGACTTCACTTCTGGTGGCGCTGACCGGCGTGATCGGGTTTATCGGCCTGATGATCCCGCATCTGGCACGCCCGTTAAGCGGCGTTCTGCACAAAAAACTCCTGCCGATGACGGCCGTACTGGGCGCCATACTCCTGTCCGGTGGCGATTGGTTAAGCCGTCAACTGCTGGCGCCGCAGGAATTACCCATCGGGATTATTACGGCAGGGTTGGGGGGGATTTTTGTATTGGGATTGCTGCTAAAACAGTCGCGGGGGCATTAACACGCCAGAAACAACAAAGGCACCTTCCGGTGCCTTTGCGAAAATTACCGCGCTGATGAGCCGGTAAAACTTATTTTTTGCTGCCTGGAACGGAGAAACGCTTGTTGAAGCGATCAACACGGCCACCGGTCGCAACATCACGCTGTTTGCCAGTGTAGAACGGATGGCATTCGCCACATACGTCCAGGTTCAGGTCACGACCCACGGTTGAATGGGTTTTGATCACGTTACCGCAAGAACACGTTACAGTAACTTCAGAATAATTCGGGTGAATACCTTTTTTCATGGGAAACCTCTGTTAAGGCCGTGTCGCTATCCAGCCCTGTTCCGCCAGACACCACACGAAAGTGAGTAAAGTAGCCTATTATGCAAACGGCATAATGGCGGCGGATCATACAGAAACTCCCCCCCTGATGCAATCGCATCCATACATTATCCCTTGCAGCATGTACACTAACGCCCTGCTTTATTGCCATCGGCGTCGCACGTAATACAAACTATGCCGTTATTCCGGTGTGTTACGTCAATTAACGTCGAATTTCACGGAGAGGTTATGTCTGTCGCTCAGGTCGCGTTGCCCGTGCCATTGGCGCGTACGTTCGATTATCTGCTACCCGCAGGGGGAATCGCTCCGCAGGTCGGCGCACGCGTCAGCGTTCCTTTCGGCAATCGTAAAGCGATCGGCATTATTACCGCACTGAGCAACACCAGCGAACTTCCACTTGAACAATTAAAACCCGTGCATGACGTTTTGGACGAACAGCCGCTGTTTCCCCCCAGCCTGTGGCGCATTTTACTGTGGGCGGTCGATTATTATCACTACCCGATTGGCGAAGTGTTATTTCATGCGCTGCCAATATTACTGCGTCAGGGGAAACCCGCTCACCACGCGCCGCTGTGGCAGTGGTTTGCCACCGAACAAGGGCGAGCGACCCCGCTTGACACCCTCAAGCGCGCCGCCAAACAGCAGCAGGCGCTGGCGGCGTTGCTGCAATCACCGATTTATCGCCATCAGGTAAGCGAAGCCGGATTGACGGAAACGGCCTTACAGGCATTGCGCAGCAAAGGGTTATGCGAGCTGAAAGCGGCAGAACAGCCCCTCCAGGATTGGCGCCAGCAGTTTAGTCTGGCGACCGACCGGCTGCGCCTGAATACCGAACAGGCGACCGCCGTCGGCGCTATTCGCAGCGAAGATAACCATTTTGCCGCCTGGCTGCTGGCAGGCATCACCGGTTCGGGTAAAACCGAGGTCTACCTCAGCGTTTTGGAAAACGTGCTGGCGCAGGGAAAACAGGCGCTGGTTCTGGTGCCCGAAATCGGCCTGACGCCACAAACTATCGCCCGCTTTCGCGAACGTTTTCACGCCCCGGTGGATGTGCTGCACTCTGCGCTCAACGACAGTGAGCGCCTCGCCGTCTGGCTACGCGCCCGCAGCGGTGAAGCGGCGATTGTGATCGGCACTCGCTCAGCGCTATTTACGCCGTTTGCCCGTCTGGGGCTGATTATCATTGACGAGGAACACGACAGCTCCTACAAGCAGCAGGAAGGCTGGCGTTATCATGCACGCGATTTAGCGGTATTCCGCGCCAGAGAAGAAAACATTCCGATCGTGATGGGGACGGCGACGCCCGCGCTGGAAACGCTGTATAACGTACAGATCGGCAAATATCGACGGCTGAATTTGACTAAAAGAGCGGGGAATGCCGCGCTGGCTAAACAGCACATCATCGATCTGAAGGGGCTGCCGTTGACGGCCGGGCTGTCCCAGCCGCTGATCGCGCGTATCCGTCACCATCTGACGAACGATAATCAGGTCATTTTATTCCTCAACCGCCGCGGCTTCGCTCCCGTGGTGATGTGCCACGAGTGCGGTTGGATCGCAGAATGTCCGCGCTGCGATCACTACTATACCTACCACCAGCACCAGAAAATGCTGCGCTGCCACCACTGCGACAGCCAGCGTCCGGTTCCGCAACAGTGCCCCGGCTGCGGCTCCACACATCTGGTGCCCGTCGGTCTGGGCACTGAGCAGTTGGAGCAAAGCCTCGCCCCGATCTTTCCAACGGTCCCGATTACCCGCATTGACCGGGACACCACCAGCCGCAAAGGCGCGCTTGAACAGCAACTCTCACAGGTCAGACAAGGGGGAGCGCGAATACTCATCGGCACACAGATGTTGGCGAAAGGCCACCACTTCCCCGATGTCACGCTGGTTGCCTTACTGGACGTTGACGGTTCGCTGTTCTCTGCCGATTTCCGCGCGGCAGAGCGTTTCGCGCAGCTCTATACGCAGGTAGCCGGTCGTGCAGGACGCGCCGGTAAAGCGGGCGAAGTGGCGCTACAAACCCACCATCCGGAGCATCCGTTATTGCAAACGCTACTGCAACAGGGATACGACGCCTTTGCCAGCCAGGCGTTGAGCGAACGAAAAAGCGTTTTCCTGCCGCCGTTTACCAACCACATCGTCTTTCGTGCTGACGATCACGATAATCAGCAAGCCGCATTATTCCTACAGCAACTGCGTAATCTGCTGGAAGCCAGCCCGCTGCGGGATGACATGCTCTGGCTGCTGGGCCCGGTACCGGCTTTGCAGCCCAAACGCGCGGGCCGTTTCCGCTGGCAGTTGCTGTTACAGCACCCTTCCAGAGCACGGCTACAGAAACTGGTCAGAACGTCACTCACGCTGATCGGAACGCTGCCGCAGGCGCGTAAAGTAAAATGGGTGCTGGACGTCGACCCCACAGACGGCTAGCGTTTTCATTGAGTCAGCCTGGATTTCACCCGCTATTTTTGCGAACGGCGTCCAGAACACGATATTCATCACACTTTCGATGCAAATTAAGCAACAAAAGTGGCGTTCAATCTGTTATCTCTATTTACACAGGCGGTTTGCTGCCATGCAATTGCCACGATCATAGAAAGAGTCTCTGTCATCATAGCCAGCAGGCAGGATCGCCCCGCTGACTGTCAGCGCCAGTTAACGCTGACGCAAGGAGAAAAGCGTTGAAGCAGAAGAAAGGCGTCACCACGGCGACGATGAAAAATGTGGCGGATGAGGCCGGCGTCTCTACCGCTACGGTATCCCGAACCTTAATGAATCCGGAAAAAGTTTCGGCGGCCACACGCAGGAAAGTCGAGCAGGCCGCCGTCGCCGTTGGCTATTCGCCCCACGCGCTGAACAGAAACCTCAAGCGCAACGAATCGCGGACGATCCTGACGATCGTGCCGGATATTTGCGATCCTTACTTCTCCGAAATCTTTCGCGGAATCGAGGAAACCGCCGCTGAACACGGTTATCTGGTGTTGATTGGCGACTGTGCCCACCAGCACCAGAGAGAAAAAACCTTTGTCGATCTGATCATGACTAAACAGATTGACGGCATGCTATTACTCGGTTCAGACCTGCCGTTTGACACCGGGCATGAGGAACAACGCAATCTGCCGCCGATGGTAATGGCAAATGAGTTTGCCCCGGATCTGGCGCTCCCTACCGTACACATCGATAACCTGACCGCCGCCTTTGAAGCCGTGCATTATCTGTATCAGGCGGGCCATCAACGTATTGCCTGCATTGCCGGCCCGGAACATATGCACCTGAGCCAATACCGTTTGCAGGGATATATTCAGGCGCTGCGCCGCAGCGGCATTCTTATTGATAATCAGTACATTTTTCGGGGCGATTTCACCTACGAAACGGGGATTAACGGCCTGATTACGCTTATGCAGCACCCACAGCCTCCCAGTGCTATCTTTTGTCACAACGATCTCATCGCGCTGGGCGTTCTGGCGCAAGCCAAAAAAATGGGGCTGGATGTACCGCGCGATCTCTCAGTCGTCGGCTTCGATGACATTGAACAGGCACAATACTGCTGGCCGCCGCTGACGTCCGTCGCACAGCCGCGCTATCAGATAGGGCGTGAAGCCATGCTGCTACTCTTAGAGCAGCTACAGGGCAATACGGTACAAAGCGGTTCCCGGTTGCTGTCGAGCGAGCTGGTGATACGCGATAGCGTCGCGGCGCCAAATCACGTCCGCAACAGGCTTTAAGAATTCAGGTGCTGGTCAAATATTTGAGGGTTCAGTAACATGGCCTTTAATGACATCATTTAACGAAGAACTCACAGCGAAACGACAGTGGCACAAAGAGACTACGTCAAACGGGGGCGTTCATCAGGAACGCGTCGGAAAACGACAAATAGCCGGAGAAAAGGCAACGCTTCAGGTGCGTCCAAAACCATGATCGCGCTGGCTGTCGCCGTGTTGGTCACCTTCGCGGGCGGTCTGTATTTCATCGCTCATAACAAACCCGAAGAGTCGCCCATCCTGCCACACCAGAATACAGGCAAAGGGAATGGGCTGCCGCCCAAACCGGAAGAGCGCTGGCGTTATATTAAAGAACTGGAAAATCGTCAGATAGGCGTCGCCACGCCGAAGGAACCTTCCGCTGGCGGTGAGATTCAGTCGCCGGTACAGTTGACGGATGAACAACGTCAACTGCTGGAACAGATGCAATCAGATATGCGTCGTCAGCCGACGCCGCTTTCCGAAGTGCCCTATAACGATCAGACGCAGGTTCCGCGCTCACAGGTGACGATTAAGCCATCACCGCAGCCGATAGCGCCTCCGGCTGTCACCGCGCCGCCCGCCGCTCGTACGCCTGCGGTGACGCAAACCACGCCGGTCGCGCCGAAGCCACAGCCAGCCAAACAGCCTGATGCGCCCAAAGCAGAAAAAACCCAGCGCTGGGCGATTCAATGCGGTTCCTTCAAAACGATGGAGCCTGCCGAGTCCGTGAGAGCGCAGTTGGCGTTTGCGGGGTTTGAAAGCCGTATCACCTCTAGCGGCGGTTGGAACCGTATTATGCTGGGGCCTTATAACAACCGGGCTGCGGCAGACAGCATGCTTAAACGTCTTAAAGGCGCGGGGACATCAAACTGTATCCCGCTAGCCAGCGGGGGTTGAAAAACCCCACGCTTTCCCCCATCTATAACATCAATGTGCCCCGAGTCATGTGGGCAGTGCCGGGCAGATAAGCATCGAGAGCAGGCAGTGTGAGGCGTTGTAAACGTTCGCCTCACCCTGTTTTTCCTGTGATGGGCGCGAAATCGTTGGCATTGCGTATGACGCGGGGAGTCTTTTTCTTTAAACGGGGACCGACTCGTGACAACAATTGTAAGCGTACGCCGCAACGGCCATGTGGTCATTGGCGGTGATGGACAAGCCACTCTGGGCAACACCGTCATGAAAGGCAACGTGCGTAAGGTACGTCGCCTCTACAATGACCGCGTTATTGCGGGTTTCGCTGGCGGGACAGCGGATGCCTTCACCCTCTTCGAACTGTTTGAACGTAAGCTGGAACTGCATCAGGGCCATCTGGTGAAAGCCGCCGTCGAACTGGCAAAAGACTGGCGCACCGACCGTATGCTGCGCCGGCTGGAAGCGTTGCTGGCGGTGGCGGATGAAAACGCCTCGCTGATCATTACCGGCAATGGCGATGTCGTACAGCCTGAGAATGATCTCATCGCCATTGGTTCCGGCGGCCCTTATGCACAGGCGGCGGCCCGTGCCTTGCTGGAAAACACTGAACTGAGCGCCCGCGATATCGTCGAGAAATCTCTGGGGATTGCCGGCGACATTTGTATCTACACCAACCAGTTCCACACGATAGAAGAATTAGCCTCCAAGGCGTAAGGATCAACCATGTCTGAAATGACCCCACGCGAGATAGTCAGCGAACTCGACAGCTATATTATCGGCCAGAATAAAGCGAAACGCGCTGTCGCCATTGCGCTACGTAACCGCTGGCGCCGTATGCAGTTGGACGACGCGCTGCGTCATGAAGTGACGCCGAAAAACATTCTGATGATCGGCCCGACCGGTGTGGGTAAAACCGAGATAGCCCGCCGTCTGGCGAAGCTCGCCAACGCGCCGTTTATCAAAGTGGAGGCGACCAAATTCACCGAAGTCGGCTATGTCGGTAAGGAAGTCGACTCCATCATCCGCGATCTGACGGATTCTGCGATCAAAATGGTGCGTCACCAGTCCATCGAAAAAAATCGCTTCCGCGCGGAAGAGATGGCGGAAGAACGCATTCTGGACGTACTGATTCCACCCGCGAAAAACAACTGGGGACAGGCGGAAAGCGCACAGGAGCCATCCGCCGCACGTCAGGCCTTCCGCAAGAAACTGCGTGAAGGCCAGTTGGATGATAAAGAAATTGAGATCGATCTGGCTGCCGCGCCGATGGGCGTCGAAATCATGGCGCCGCCGGGCATGGAAGAGATGACCAACCAGCTACAGTCCATGTTCCAGAATCTGGCGGGCCAGAAACAGAAAGCCCGTAAGGTCAAGATCAAAGAAGCCTTCAAGCTGCTGGTGGAAGAAGAAGCGGCCAAGCTGGTGAACCCCGAAGAGCTGAAACAGCAGGCGATTGACGCCGTTGAACAGCACGGTATCGTGTTCGTCGACGAGATTGATAAAATCTGTAAGCGCGGTGAGAGCTCAGGGCCGGATGTCTCGCGCGAAGGCGTCCAGCGCGACCTGTTGCCGCTGGTCGAAGGCTGCACTGTCTCCACCAAGCACGGTATGGTCAAAACCGACCATATCCTGTTTATCGCTTCCGGCGCGTTTCAGGTTGCCAGCCCGTCCGATCTGATTCCAGAATTGCAGGGGCGACTGCCTATCCGCGTGGAGTTACAGGCGCTGACGACAGAAGATTTCGAACGCATCCTGACGGAACCGAGCGCCTCGTTGACTGAACAGTACAAAGCGCTGATGGCGACCGAAGGCGTAGAGGTTTCATTTACCGCCGACGGCATCCGTCGTATCGCCGAAGCGGCATGGCAGGTCAATGAAAGCACCGAAAACATCGGCGCGCGCCGTTTGCATACCGTGATGGAGCGATTGATTGAAGAGGTGTCTTACGACGCCAGCGAAATGAACGGCCAAAGCGTTGTCATTGACGCTGAATATGTCCGTAATCATCTGGATGAATTAGTCGCAGATGAAGATCTAAGCCGATTTATCTTATAATCCGTTTTCGCGGATCGCACGATTAACGGTAAAGTGGGAGGCGCAGGCCTCCCACTTTCATTTCTGACGCCGCCATCACTGACTTTTTTGTTTATAAACGGATGATTCACCCAATGAATCGTCAATAAAAATTGAAGCACACCATGACTTTATCGACCCATAGCAATAAAACAAAAGCCTGGCTGGACAGTCTGCGTCCAAAAACGTTGCCATTAGCTTTTGCGTCCATCGTTACCGGCTCGGCGATCGCGAGCTGGCATAGCAGCTTTAAACCGGGAGTGGCGCTACTGGCGCTGTTGACGGCGGGATTACTGCAAATCCTGTCCAATCTGGCGAACGACTATGGCGATGCGGTGAAAGGCAGCGACACCAAGGAGCGCATCGGGCCGCTGCGGGGTATCCAAACGGGCATGATCACCTTATCGCAGCTGCGTCATGCGCTGATTGTCACCGTCGCGCTCACGATTATTTCCGGGGTGTCATTGGTCATTGTGGCTTGTGAAAAACCAGAGGATATCTTCGGCTTCCTGATCCTGGGGCTGCTGGCCATTGTCGCCGCCATCACCTACACCGTCGGCAATAAGCCGTATGGTTATATCGGGCTCGGCGATATCTCGGTGCTGATTTTTTTCGGCTGGCTTAGCGTGGCGGGCTCCTACTATCTGCAAACGGGCTATTTCGACAGCATCGTCATGCTGCCAGCCACGGCCTGCGGTCTGCTGGCAACGGCGGTATTGAATATTAACAACCTGCGCGATATCGATAACGATCGTATCAGCGGTAAAAACACGCTGGCGGTCAGACTGGGGGCGGAAAAAGCACGTTTCTATCACACGATACTGCTCTTGCTGGCGCCGGTTTGCCTTGGCTTATTCGCCACGTTTTATCTGCACAGTCTGGCGGGCTGGCTCTTTATTCTTACACTACCGCTGCTGATTAAGCAGGCGTGCTATGTGCTGCGTGAAACCAGCGCCTTTAGCATGCGTCCGATGTTAGAAAAAACGGTAAAAGGCGCGTTGCTGACCAACATTTTGTTCGCTGTTGGCGTGTTATTGAGTTAAGCACGCCTGCAAAGCGCCTCATTTACTGATGCGTATCAAGTTAACATTTGATGATTTTGCCAACAGCGTCCGGAAAGAGATATACTCACTACCCCAGCGGCAAACTGACACGAATCCTATGAAATACGATACTTCCGAGCTGTGTGATATCCACCATGAAGAGGTGAATGTAGTTGAGCCTCTGTTCTCTAACTTTGGTGGGCGTACTTCATTTGGTGGCAAAATCACCACGGTGAAATGTTTTGAGGATAATGGCCTGCTGTACGATCTCCTCGAAGAGAACGGCCTCGGGCGCGTGCTTCTGGTGGATGGCGGGGGTTCGGTGCGCCGCGCGTTGGTTGACGCGGAACTCGCCCAGTTAGCGACCCAAAACGAGTGGGAAGGTATTGTCGTTTATGGCGCCGTCCGTCAGGTCGACGATCTGGCTGAACTGGATATCGGTATTCAGGCAATGGCGGCCATTCCGGTCGGGGCCGGCAGCGAAGGCATTGGCGAGAGCGATATTCGCGTCAACTTCGGTGGCGTCACCTTCTTTTCCGGCGACCATTTGTATGCCGATAATACCGGTATTATTCTGTCGGAAGATCCACTGGATATTGAATAATATCATTGGATTGTCAGAGACAGGCGACGACCGCGAAGGCGTTTGTCACCACATACTGATACGCTCAAAGCACACGGGTATGAATCTCATCCCTGAGATTCGCCCTATCAGGGCCGTCGCCAGCGACGTTCAGGCGCGTTCCCCTGATACGGCCTTTTATCACCGCGATCGCTCAGTGAAACGGACATTTCAAATCGCCGGACAAGCAACGGTTCGCTTAGACCTCTTCCATTTTGCCTAGCAGCGCGCGCAGACGCTCTTGCCACGCCACCTGTTCTTCTTTCAACTGCTCGTTCTCGCGCACCAGCGCTTCACGCGAACCCGCTGCCGCCTGAACATCCTGCGACAGCGCATTGTTCTGCTCTTTCAGCTCTTCAATTTCCATTTGCAACAGCGTGATAGTATCAATCGCCTGCTGAACTTTCGCTTCCAGCTTTTCAAACACTTCAAATGACATTCTTCAAACCCCTTTTAATCGCAACAAGGCAAAGATCGGTTAACGCTGGCTTTCAGATTCTGCGCACCAACAGCCAATGGCGCCGTTTCGTCCAGCCGTAAACGTAATCCTGACCACGGGACGGCTGGCAAGGCAGACCATAGCGAAATTGTATGTAGCCAATGGCACCCTGTCTAGCGCATATCCCCCACCCGGCGAGTGTGGCAGCTTTTCCGGCTTAACACTATCAGTACAAACTGAAAAATGGGCGATACGCAGCAAACCATAAGCAGTATTGACTAAAAAGCAGGCAAAAGAACGGTGGAAACAGATTCATCCCCGCGCCGCACAAACAAACAGGTTAAAAAATTTTCTATTCGATAACATTAAGCGTTTGAGAAACGCCATACCATGTCATTTTCTAAGCGAATACGCTCATTTATTTGACGAACAACACACATTTTAATTTCGATATTTCTCGTTTTCGAACATTAACGATAAATTCACATCATTAATACATTTAGAATAGAGGATGCCGCAAGACGGCCCCTTAAAACCGCAACTCTCTACGTTACCAGCAGGAAAAAATATGAGCCAAGCAGAACGTTCTACGCTAAAAGGCCAGTGCATCGCTGAATTCCTCGGCACCGGTCTGCTGATTTTCTTCGGTGTCGGCTGCGTTGCCGCGATGAAACTGGCGGGCGCCAGCTTTGGACAATGGGAAATCAGCATCATCTGGGGGCTCGGGGTCGCGATGGCAATCTACCTGACCGCCGCCATTTCCGGTGCTCACCTCAACCCGGCAGTGACCATCGCCCTGTGGCTGTTTGCCTGCTTTGATGGACGTAAGGTCGTGCCTTATATTCTGGCGCAGATCGCCGGTGCATTCTGTGCCGCGGCGTTGGTCTACGGTCTGTATCACAGCCTGTTTGTGGATTTTGAACACGCCAACAATATGGTACGAGGCAGCACGGAAAGTCTGGATTTAGCCGGTATTTTCTCTACCTACCCGAATCCGCACATTTCCGTCATTCAGGCATTACTGGTTGAAACCGTCATCACGGCCATTTTAATGTGCCTGATCCTGGCGCTGACCGATGACGGCAACGGTATCCCACGCGGTCCGCTCGCTCCGCTGCTCATCGGTATTCTGATTGCCGTCATCGGTGCGTCCATGGGGCCGCTGACCGGTTTCGCCCTCAACCCGGCGCGTGATTTCGGTCCCAAACTGTTCGCGTTCCTGGCAGGCTGGGGGAATGTGGCCTTTACCGGCGCACGCGAGATCCCTTACTTCCTGGTTCCTGTCTTCGGCCCCATTATCGGTGCCTGTCTGGGCGCCTTCGGCTATCGCGCATTAATCGGGCGCAATCTGCCATGCGATGTGTGCGACCCCAATACAGAAACTGCCACACGTCGTGAAAGCCGTTAAACTTAACGCTACAACCATCCTAATTCCACGGTTAATCATTACAGGATTGGACTTATGAACCCGGAAAAAAAATATATTGTCGCACTTGACCAGGGCACAACCAGTTCCCGCGCAGTCGTGCTGGATCACGACGCCAACATCATTAGCGTTTCACAGCGTGAATTCGGTCAGATCTACCCCAAAGCCGGTTGGGTAGAGCACGACCCGATGGAGATATGGGCATCGCAAAGCTCAACGCTGGTCGAGGTGCTCGCCAAAGCGGGTATCAGTTCAGATGAAGTAGCGGGTATCGGCATCACCAACCAGCGTGAAACCACCGTCGTATGGGAAAAAGAAACCGGTAAGCCGATTTATAACGCCATCGTCTGGCAGTGTCGCCGCACCGCCGATATCTGCGAAAAAATCAAGAAAGACGGGCTGGAAGACTATGTTCGTAACACCACCGGGCTGGTCGTCGATCCCTACTTTTCCGGCACTAAGGTGAAATGGATACTGGATCACGTTGAAGGCTCGCGCGAACGCGCCAAACGCGGCGAACTGTTATTCGGTACGATCGATACCTGGCTGATTTGGAAAATGACACAGGGACGCGTTCACGTAACGGATTACACCAACGCTTCCCGTACTATGTTATTTAATATCCACACGCTGGAGTGGGATACCCGCATGCTGGACGTGCTGGACATCCCCATTGAAATGCTGCCGGAGGTGCGTGCGTCCTCAGAAATCTACGGTCAAACCAATATCGGCGGTAAAGGCGGTACGCGTATTCCTATCGCCGGTATCGCAGGCGACCAGCAGGCTGCGCTCTATGGTCAGCTCTGCGTCCATTCGGGGATGGCGAAAAATACCTATGGCACCGGCTGCTTCCTGCTGATGAATACCGGTAAAGAAGCCGTGCGCTCCAAACACGGTTTGCTGACCACCATCGCCTGTGGCCCACGCGGTGAAGTGAATTATGCGCTGGAAGGGTCGGTATTCGTTGGCGGCGCATCAATCCAATGGCTGCGCGATGAGCTGAAGCTGATCAGTGATTCGATGGATTCCGAATACTTCGCAACGAAAGTGAAAGATACCAACGGCGTGTATGTCGTGCCGGCGTTCACCGGGCTGGGCGCCCCCTACTGGGATCCCTACGCACGTGGCGCCATCTTCGGCCTGACCCGTGGCGTCAATGCCAACCACATTATCCGCGCGACGCTGGAATCCATCGCCTTCCAGACCCGAGACGTACTGGATGCGATGCAGGCCGACGCCGACACGCGCCTGAAAGCGCTGCGTGTTGACGGCGGAGCGGTAACCAACAACTTCCTGATGCAGTTCCAGTCGGACATTCTCGGCACGCGCGTGGAACGCCCGGAAGTCCGTGAAGTCACCGCGCTGGGCGCGGCTTTCCTCGCCGGGCTGGCGACCGGTTTCTGGAACGATCTGGACGAAGTGAAAAGCAAGGCCACGATCGAGCGCGAATTCCGCCCCAGCATCGAAACGGTAGAGCGCAACTACCGCTACAGCGGCTGGCAAAAAGCCGTGGCGCGTGCCCGCAACTGGGAAGATCACGACGCCTGATCCGCCATGGCGGGCGCGCCTGTCGCGCCCGTTTTTTCCTCTCGTTCAACCGCCGCCCTTCCCCCGTGTGATAAAATCCCCGCCCACATCCTCATGGCGATCGTTTAAGCACCGAGATACCGGGGCGACCACGGTGCGGCATCCCTGCGGGAACCTCATCACCGAGTTTCCCCTGAATCCGGGCTTAAAGTGGCTAACATGAGGCCAACTCTTTTCCCGATCGATAACAGACAGGTATTTATGAAACGTGAATTAGCCATCGAGTTCTCGCGCGTCACTGAAGCAGCCGCGCTGGCAGGCTATAAGTGGTTAGGTCGTGGCGATAAGAATGCCGCCGACAACGCCGCCGTACAGGCGATGCGAATCATGCTGAATCAGGTCAACATCAACGGTCAGATTGTCATCGGCGAAGGGGAAATCGACGAAGCGCCGATGTTGTTCATCGGCGAGCAGGTCGGCACCGGTCAGGGCGATGCCGTGGATATCGCCGTCGACCCGATTGAAGGCACACGAATGACGGCGATGGGCCAGGCGAATGCGCTGGCGGTATTGGCCGTCGGCGAAAAAGGCGCGTTTCTGCACGCCCCGGATATGTACATGGAGAAGCTGATCGTCGGTCCGCAAGCGAAAGGGGCGATTGATCTCAACCTGCCGCTGGCGGACAACCTGCGTAATGTCGCGATCAAGCTGGGTAAACCGCTCAGCCAGCTCACCGTGATTACGCTGGCCAAACCGCGACACGATGCCTGCATCGCGGAAATGCAGCAGTTGGGGGTGAAAGTGTTCGCCATTCCAGACGGCGACGTGGCCGCCTCGATCCTCACTTGCATGCCGGACAGCGAAGTTGACGTGCTGTACGGCATCGGTGGCGCGCCGGAAGGGGTGATCTCGGCTGCCGTGATCCGCGCGCTCGACGGCGATATGCAGGGGCGTCTGCTGGCACGTCATCAGGTCAAAGGTGATAACGCGGAAAACCGCCGCATCGGTGAAAGCGAATGGGTACGCTGTCAGCAAATGGGGATCGCAGTCGGTAGCGTCTTGAAGCTCGATGACATGGCGCGTAACGATAACGTGATATTCTCCGCGACCGGCATCACCAAAGGCGATCTGCTCGACGGGATCGCGCGCAAAGGCAATATGGCCACCACGGAAACGCTACTGATCCGCGGCAAATCCCGCACGATCCGCCGCATTAAATCTACGCACTATCTGGATCGTAAGGATCGCTCACTGCACGAATTTCTGCTGTAGCAGGCTCGCCACGGCAAACTGCTTGTTTAACAGTTGTTAATAAATAGCGTATCTTAGGCGCTCGGGTATCGGCGTCTAACGATAGCAACAGGAGCAACAAAATATGGCTGAATGGGTGACAGGCAAAGTGATTCAGGTGGAAAACTGGACCGAGAGTCTGTTTAGCATTCGGGTTCACGCGCCTACCGATTCATTCACCGCCGGGCAGTATGGCAAGCTGGCGCTGGAAATTAATGGCGAAAAAGTGCAGCGCGCTTATTCCTATGTGAATGCGCCCAGCGATCCCACACTGGAGTTCTATCTGGTGACCGTGCCGGAAGGCAAACTCAGCCCCCATCTGCATGCGCTACGGCCCGGTTCGGAAATCATGCTCGTCAAAGAGGCCGCGGGCTTCTTCGTACTGGAAGAAGTTCCGGACTGTGACACGCTATGGATGCTGGCGACAGGCACGGGCATCGGCCCCTATCTGTCGATTCTTCAGGAAGGCAAGGATCTGGAACGTTTTAAAAACATCGTACTGGTTCACGCCGCCCGATTCTCGCGCGATCTAAGCTATCTGCCGCTGATGCAGCAATTACAGCAGCGTTACCACGACAAACTGCGTATCCAAACGGTGGTCAGCCGGGAAGAAGAGGTCGGTTCGTTAACCGGGCGTATTCCCGCACTGATCGGCAACGGCGCGTTGGAAGCGGCCGTGGGCCTGCCGATCGATGCTGAGACAAGCCACGTGATGCTATGCGGTAACCCGCAGATGGTTCGCGATACTCAGCAGTTGCTGAAAGAAGAGCGGAAAATGACCAAACACCTGCGCCGCAGGTCCGGTCATATCACGGCAGAGAACTATTGGTAAAATGAGCGCAACCCATCAGAGGCGGAAGCGAAACGGCGCCGCCTCTGCGCCAAAGCGGTTTTCCCCTTTTGTCCCCAGAAAAACGCCGCAGTCAAGCAGCGTCATCACTACAATCAGGATGGGCAGAAACCGGCCAATTCCCCAATGCCAGAGGGAAGAGAACATCGTCCAGTTGCCCGCCGCCAGCACCCACGCGACGACGAGCAGCAGCGCCCACCAGCCGCTCTTGTTACGATCATGAAGTCGCTTTACGACGATCGCCGCCGTCGGCCACAGCAACACCACCAACCCGAAAGCCGTGGACTGCGTATCCAGCCAGCGCTGGCCGGATAACGTAAACAGTACCGCCATCAGCGCCAGCCAAATGGCCATCCAGAGCCAGAAATCACGACGGCCAATCCGGCCTTTAAACGAGAAGCACCACTGCTGTAATGTCATTAATGATAACACCCTGAATTGTCAGCCTGTCTGGCCATCGTCATCCGTATTTTATTCGGATTGATTTTACCCCAACCCGGCGATGAACCCGCAACCTTTACGCGATTTTGGGCAACGAAGCACAATTTTTGACAACGACGTGCAAATGCCGCTTTAATTGCCGTTATCGGCCTGAACCTCTCCTGAAGTGACTGACCTATCCTTATGACACGAAAACGCATCGCCTCACTGTTAATTTTATCATCGCTGGCGCTGTACCTACCCCATGCGGGGGCCGATCCGACGTTTCCGCCGAAAACCGCCGCCAATGCGCCATACCTGCTGGCGGGTGCGCCAACCTTCGACCAGACCATCACCCAGTTCCGAACACGCTATAACCTGAGTAACCCGACGCTGCCGATTGGCGAATTTCGCGTTGTCGATACCGGCATCGCCAGCACGCTGACGCGCGCGGCCAGCCGGATTAACGACACGCTGTACGCTTCAACGGCGCTGGAAAAAGGCACGGGGAAAATCAAAACGTTGCAAATCACCTGGCTGCCAAAGCAGCAGAGCGAACAAGAAACGGCGGCACGCCGTAAGCAGGCTATCGGCTATATGGCAGCGCTGGCGCGCGCGTTCACCCCCGCGCTGACAGAAGAACAGAGTGTGAAAAAAATTGCCGAACTGCTGGAAAAAGGCAAAGGCCAACGTATTTATCAGCAAACGGAAGGGGCTTTGCGTTATGTGGTTGCAGATAGCGGTGAAAAAGGGCTAACGTTTGCTGTTGAACCGATTAAGCTAACGTTATCCGAACCGTGATCAACACAGTAATTAATGACGAAAAACAGAGCCACGGCTACGTTTCGTCTCTATACTGTTGGCAGGTCATATTGCCAGATGGCAGTACGCTTTTATTCATTAACACATTGATTCACTCGCGATTCCGGCTGGAGGAAAAAAGATGCGACATCCATTAGTTATGGGTAACTGGAAGCTGAACGGCAGCACTCACATGGTCAACGAGCTGATCGCGGGGCTGCGTAAAGAACTCAGCGCCGTTGACGGCTGCGGCATAGCGATCGCCCCCCCTGCGCTCTACCTCGATCAGGCGAACCATCAATTGGCGGGCAGCCGTATTGCGCTGGGCGCACAAAACGTTGATGTTAATCTCTCCGGCGCATTTACCGGCGAAACCTCTGCGGAGATGCTGAAAGACATCGGCGCGAAATACATCATCATCGGTCACTCCGAGCGCCGCACCTATCACAAAGAAAGCGATGAATTCATCGCCAAGAAATTTGGCGTGCTGAAAGAAACGGGCCTGATTCCGGTGCTGTGCATTGGCGAAACCGAAGCAGAAAACGAAGCGGGTCAGACGGAAGCCGTGTGCGCTCGTCAACTGGACGCCGTTCTGAACACGCTGGGTGCGAAAGCGTTTGAAAATACCGTTATCGCCTACGAGCCGGTATGGGCTATCGGTACCGGCAAATCCGCCACGCCTGCGCAGGCGCAGGCCGTGCATAAATTTATCCGCGATCATATCGCCAAGCAGGATGCCGCCGTTGCCGAGCAGGTTATCATCCAGTACGGCGGGTCGGTTAACGCGGCCAATGCCGCAGAGCTGTTCACCCAGCCGGACATCGACGGCGCGCTGGTTGGCGGCGCGTCACTGAAAGCCGATGCCTTCGCCGTCATCGTAAAAGCCGCCGCAGACGCGAAGCGCGCCTAAACGTTCAGAAGAAACGGGCGAGCAAGCATTCGTCCGATCAAAAAGCCGGTTCACGCTATCGCGCCAACCGGCTTTTTTAGCATTTCACCACGTAGATTGCTTTCGTTCAGAAACCATCCAGCAGAAAATCGAGGGCATCTGAACGATAGCCGTCAGGCCGTGTTCCTTGTGTGACGGGCGTTCCCTGCCCGCCATATCCTGAAGCCATAAGCGATGGAGGTCGTTACTTCACCGCAGGAATTTGCTGCGTAATGCAGTGAATATTTCCCCCGCCGAGCAGAATTTCCCGCGCAGGCACGCCGCTAATCAGGTAGCCAGGGAACATCTGTTGCAGCAGATCGCGCGCAGCGTCGTCCGTCTTTTCATCCAGCAACGGGAAAACAATGTGCTGATTGCTAATCAGGAAATTAACATACGACCCCGCCAGACGGGAGCCGGCAAGACGCTCAACCGCATCACCGTTGTCCACGCCCTGCGCCTCCTCTTCGGTAGCATACAGCGGACCGGGAGCGGGCAATTTCCAGATTTTCAGCTCACGTCCCCGCGCATCTCGCGCCGCCGACAGCACCTCATAGGCCGCCACGGAGCGCGTATACTGCGGATCGTTTTCATCATCCGTCCAGTGCAGCGCCACTTCACCGGGACGCACGAAACAGCACATGTTATCGATATGGCCGTCGGTCTCGTCGTTGTAAACTCCCTCTTCCAGCCAGATCACCGTCGAGATACCAAGGTAATCACGCATGAGCTGTTCGATCTCGTCCTTAGTCAGATGCGGGTTGCGGTTTGGGTTTAACAGGCACTCCGCCGTGGTCAGCAACGTCCCTTCGCCATCGACATGGATCGAGCCGCCTTCCAGAATCAGCGGCGCGGCATAACGTGCATTCTGATGATACGCCAGCACCTGCTCGGCGACCTTCTCATCCAAACGCCAGTCCTCATACAGACCGCCCAGCTCGCCGCCCCAGGCGTTGAACCGCCAGTCAATGCCCCGACGTTCACCCGCCTGATTCAGCACCATGGTCGGCCCGGTGTCGCGCATCCAGGCGTCATCGCTTTCCATTTCCACCAGCGTGACGTTCACCGGCATTATTTTTTGCGCATCCGCCATATACCGCGCCGGTACACCCATAATAACCGGCGTCGTTTGAGTAATGGCTTCCGCCACGCGCGCGAACGTTTTCTGCGCCGGAACGCCCTGTTCACGCCAGTTGTCGGTACGATACGGCCAAATCATCCATACGGCTTCTTGCGGCGCCCATTCAGCGGGCATCGCAAAACCATCCTGATTCGGCGTCGTGAGATGAGGGGTCGCTAACTGTGACATGGCTTATCTCCGGGTCTTGCCGTCAGAACTGGCAATCGTGCCATACATTTCCGGGCGACGATCGCGGAACAGTCCCCACGACGCGCGCTGTTCATCAATCGCATCCAAATCAAATTCATGCACCAGTACGGTTTCATCCGTTTTGTTCGCCTGTTTCACCAGCGCCCCGGTTTGATCCGCGATGAAAGACGAGCCGTAGAACGTCATTTCCAGACCATCGATATATTTGCTGGCTTCCGTACCGATGCGGTTGGAGGCAATCACCGGCACCAGATTCGCCGCGGCATGTCCTTGCTGTACGCGAGTCCAGTGCGGCTGGCTGTCAATTTCCGGATAGGCCGGTTCAGAGCCAATGGCGGTCGGGTAAAAAATCAGCTCTGCCCCTTGCAATGCCAGGCTGCGAGCGGTTTCCGGGAACCATTGATCCCAGCAAATACCTACGCCGATTTTCGCGTAGCGCGTCTGCCAGACTTTAAATCCGGTGTCGCCCGGAATGAAGAACTGCTTTTCCTGATACGCCGGGCCGTTTGGAATGTGTGTTTTGCGGTAAACATCCAGCACAGAGCCATCGGCGTCAATCACCACCAGCGAGTTATAGTAAGCGTTGTTGGCACGTTCAAAGAAGCTCAGCGGCAGCACCACGTTCAGCTCCGCCGCCAGTGCGGAAAAGTGCTGAATCAGCGGGCTGGATCCCAGCGCCTGCGCCAGCGCATAGTGCTCAGGACTTTGATCGATACAGAAATACGGCGCGGCGAACAGTTCCTGAATCAGGATAATCTGCGCGCCTTGAGCATGCGCTTGCCGCACCAGTTTTTCAGCGTTTTCGATATTTTTGGGCAGATCCCAGGAACACGCCATTTGTGTTGCGGCAACGGTAACTTTTTTCATGCGAAAACCTCAATAATAACGATAAATACCCGCCCTTTTTCCCGCAGGTATCGGCAATAAGTGTTTCTTTCGATCACGATGACGCATCGGCGCTCACCAGCGCATCCCTAACGAGTGTAGGCCAACCCGCCGACTCATGCCCGACGGGAATGTCACGTTAAGGTATTGACCGAAAATGACAGGCGCATTATGCCAGTTAATGGGCTGCGAGAATCATAAAAAAACACCCCGCCAGCATACCGCTCGCAGGGTGGAAAAACTGATTTTCTCGCCGAGAAGAGGAATATAGACGCATGACACAACGCCATCTCCAACGCCGGTAATTCGCGATATCAGCATCAACATGAGCGCGATCTGCCTCCGGCAGATCCGTTTCATTATTGGCTGCCTGAAAAAAGGCCGCTCACCTTTGCTGATATCGCTCGGTGAACTCGACAGCGCCGTTGGGAGAAGGCCAAAATAACGCCGCAATCGCAAATACATGCCCAGTGGTGTCGCTGACCTTCCACAGCTTGCCATCATAAATAGTGAACGTCTCACCATGTTTATTGATGCGCTCACCAGAGTAGTTGCAGACGATATCATGGGTATTTAGCTGATTAAGAGCAGCCTGCCTTTCTTCTCGGTTAGCAGATGTGGCACTCATTTTGGACGGCATGCCCAGGAACGCTTCCTCGGTATACTTGAACTGATTTAAAGCACATTGATTCGCATAAATAAATGTCGGTTCTTCGGCAATCTTATGCGCTAGTAAAGCATATGGCGCGTCATGGTGTATCCATAGAAACCTGTCGTTGACGTCCTCGGGACAAGGTAAAGATTCACCGCTTATTTTTAAAAGAGACGCGTCTATTTCCTGAACTAAACGTCTTTCTATCGCAAATCTGTTTGAATCACTCATAAGTTGTGTGCTCTCGGGTTTAATCCTAGCGTTTGCAGCGGATCTACAGGTATCTCCACCAGAATGGATCTGCTCCTCCGACTTCCGATTTTATTTAAAATTTCATCCAGATTACTTAAATCATCATTGACCTTCTCTGCGTCCCATCCACACGCTCGCGCCACGCCACAATAGTCAATCTCTGTTAAGCGTGAATGATAACGATCTTCGCTAACCTCTGGCATGATGATAGGTAGCCCTTGGCCTACAATAGAAAAGTAAGCGTTATTCAGCAAAAAAATGACAATGCCAAAATCCCGGGCCTCCCCTAGCGCTCCAGAGAACAGGCGAAAACAGCCATCTCCGGTAAAGATGAAAACCGAAGAGTCTGGTGAAGCTATTTTAGTGCCAACGGCCGCGCCGAAAGCCCCGCCCATCGCTGACCCTCGGTATAGCGAGTAAGAACGCAAATGACTATTAGGCCTTTGAGTGACATATTGTCTGTCTTTATAGGCTAGGCAGACATCATCAAATACGACCGAATTCTCCGGCCACCATTCGTGAAGCCGTAAATAAAATGCGGCCATATCGACATAACCTGCCCGTGGGGGTAAAACTTCCCGGTGATTGAGATTATCAGGTGACGGCGGACATGGCTGATTTAGAAAATGTTGCTTTTCGGCCTCACTTAGTAGGCCTCTAAGTAGGTCATCTAACGGGCCATATACATGGTAATATTTTCCTTTTGCATGATGTTTAAAACTATCACCGATAGTGCCATAAGCATTTTCAATATTGGTCAGAAAAAAGGTTTCTAACGCATTGAACGGTTTATGGTTTGTCGTATATTCATCGGGTGTTGCGCCAATCACGAGCAGAATATCATTGCTATCAATGGCATTGTAAAGAGACATTGCCTCATCATTGCCACCAAATGAAATATATCCATAACCATATTTATTATCTGCTGATATAGCGTTTGCACCATTTATGCTCCATACCACAGCACATTTTAGCGCATAACTTAATTTCGTCGTCAATTCAGCAGCATGGGGATAACGCGCCATTTCCTCACCGACCAAAACGACAATTCGTCGGTCAGTGACACTTGTCCGGAATACATCATAAAATTCCGATACCGCTAACCTTGAACCGTTATTTACGCATTCCTCTTTCTTTTCCTAATAACTGAACTCTTGAGTTAACGCACTATGAACCAGAAAAAAACAACGGGTTTTGATTTTTTTAATTGATAATGTGCTTTTTCTAATTGGGAAGGAAGATGTTCGGGCGTGTCCAGAACGAATACTGAATCTGGCAGTTCGCTACGAAGTTGATGAACGATATTACTGCCAAATTCTGACGTATCCTGCAACGGCGCTTTACCATATGCGTCGATTGCAGAAAGGGGTAATATATACACAGAAGGAATATTATGGAGTTTTGCATCACTTAAACCGCATCCGAGTAACTTACTCGCAGCGCCGGTTGTTGCTATCGCTGCCGCTATTTTTCCTGTTGCTAAATAGTGACCGATAGGAAAAAACCCCGCGCTATATTCATCAATGGTCAGTAAGGTATTTTCTGAGGGGTTAGATTCCATGTTAATAAAGGGATTGATATATTTTAAAAAGTGTACGACGCCACCGCCTGTCACGCCGGCATACTTACATACTCCCCATCGACTTAGTGAGTCGATCAAATACTGATAGCCACTGACTTTTTCAGAACCCCGTATTTTATCATTCAAGTTACGTACTCCTCATGAAGCCGAAATTTAATAGTAAGAAAATGGTTCCACCGCTAACTATTTAATGGTTTATTTAAAATAAAAAAAATCACGCACCCACATTGATATCAATGAGTCACATACAGATGAAATTATAAATAAACGCTTTAATAGCATAATAATAGAATTAATAGATCTTATATCTAACGCTGTCTCACACATGCCACAGACGTGCTATCTTCCAAATAACAGCCTAACTATTATCATTTAAAATCATTAGTTCTTTCGGAAATTTAAAGCTGAAAAATAAATATTTTAAAAGAATAGTAGAATCTAAAAAAAGGTACGCGTTCACACCAGTTTTTTTTAATTTAATATGAAAATCACGTTACCGAACAATGTGCTTGCCTGAAAATAGGCCGTCATCACAGCGCCCCGCTCACGCAGCTTATTGCTGATAAAAAAGATTAAGTTCGTATTGTGGCAAGGTTTGGCGACAAGACGGCTTTTTATCGGTTCACCGGTTAGGCACGTCGGCGCAAACGTAATGAGATGGGAAAATAAGGGATAGCAAGAGAATGCCCCCGCCGTTTGGCGAGAGCAGTCATGTTGGCCAGAAGATCAGAACAGTTTTTTCGCCGTCTCCAGCCAATCGCCTTTGAACGGACGTTTCATATTCTCAATGGCGTCAATGATGTCGTGATGCACCATTTTCTCGTTTTGAATGCCGACGCAGCGACCACCGTAGCCCTGGAGCAGGAGTTCGATGGCGTAAGCCCCCATGCGGGAAGCAAGGATGCGGTCATAGGCCACCGGCGAGCCGCCGCGCTGAATATGACCGAGTACGGTTGCACGGGTTTCGCGCCCGGTTTCTTTCTCAATGTACTTCGCCAGCTCGTCGACATCGCACACCAACTCGGTGATTGCCACAATCGCGTGCTTTTTGCCTTTCGCGATGCCCGCTTTGATTTCACAGACCAGATCTTCCGGGCTGAACGGCACTTCCGGCAGGACGATAAATTCACAGCCGCCGGCAATCGCCGCCGCCAGCGTCAGGTCACCACAGTGGCGCCCCATCACTTCGACAATAGAAATACGCTGATGCGAGGAAGAGGTGTCACGCAGGCGGTCAATGGCTTCCAGCACGGTTTCCAGCGCCGTGAAGTAACCTATCGTATAGTCAGTGCCCGCGACGTCGTTATCAATAGTGCCAGGCAAACCGATACAGGGGAAGCCGACTTCCGTGAGTCGTTTAGCGCCCATGTAGGAACCGTCACCGCCGATAACAACCAGCGCATCCAGATCGTGTTTCTTCATGTTTTCCACGCAGACCTGACGCACCGCCTCATCGCGAAACTGCGGGAAACGCGCCGAACCAAGGAACGTACCACCACGGTTAATCACATCCGACACGCTGTAGCGGTCCAACTGCGCCATGCGGTCTTCATACAAGCCCTGATAACCATCATAAATGCCGAAGACTTCTAACCCTTCCGATAGCGCAGCGCGCACCACCCCCCGAATTGCCGCATTCATGCCTGGGGCATCGCCACCGCTCGTCAACACTCCAATTCTTCTAATCATGACAACCTCTGGACTTGTAGATGTAATTTCGCAGGATTCTTCTATCGTCAATCCACTGCCGCCATTAACAGGCGGCAACGTCTTATTCTGTTATTAGCATATTATAACAAACACCCAAGCTGAATTGATTCAGGTCAGGCTATATCGTGCATAAATCTTCATGGCTCCATATTCTTAACATAACATGTGGAAAAGCCAATCGGGCTAGGCCGTCAATCTGCCGCGCTGATTTTCCGGCACAGCAGAAACCGGATCCTGATGAATAATAATATCAGCGCCGGGAAACTGCTTAAGCAATGCCTGCTCCAGATCGTCAGCTATTTTATGCGCCTGAACCAGCGGCAGCGCATCATCCATCTCCAGATGAAGTTGAATAAAACGCGTCGGTCCGGATTGCCTTGTACGCAGCGCATGAGCGCCGCGGATGCCGGGCCACTGCGCGATCAGCGCGATAATCGCCTGATGTTCCGCCGCCGGCAGCGCGCGATCCAGCAGCGACTGTACGGCCTCATACCCCATTCGCAGCGCGCTGTACAAAATACACCCGCCAATCGCCAGCGCAAACAGGGAGTCCGCACGGGTTATACCTTGCCAGCTGAGCATCAGCGCCACCAGAATCGCGCCATTCATTAACAAATCGGACTGATAATGCAGCATATCGGCGCGTACCGCCTGACTGTGTGTGCGCCTGACGACCCAGCGCTGGAATGACACCAATAGCAGCGTGGTCAGCAGCGCGATGACCGTCACGCCGACCCCGACTTCCGGCGCATGGAGCGGCTGCGGCTCCAACGTATGTTGCAGGCTGGTGAGGATGAGGAACAGCGCCGAGCCAGAAATAAACATGCTCTGCGCCAGCGCCGCCAGTGACTCCGCCTTACCGTGGCCGAACGTATGCTCAGTATCCGCCGGTTGTAATGAATAGCGTACCACCAGCAGGTTCACCAGCGAGGCGGCGATATCCACCAGCGAATCGACCAGCGACGCCAGCAGGCTTACCGAACCGGTGTGCCACCAGGCAAACATTTTCATCATGAACAGGACCAGCGCCACGGTCGTCGCGCTGACCGCCGCCAGCGTCACCAGACGCGCATAGTGTGGATGCATCACGCCCTCTAACAGTTAGCCTCGACCCGCTCCCCGGATTCAGTTCGTCAGCGAATGCTTTAACACAGGGGAATAACGAACAAAGGTAAAAATACAGCATAGCGTCGCAATTATCGCCATCGCCGCGCCAATAAAACCGATGTCAGGCAGCCCCAAATGAGTAATCACCTGATTACCGAGCAGCGCGCCGCCGCCGATCCCGACGTTATAAATCCCGGAGTAAAGCGCCATCGCCACGTCTGTCGCATCCGGCGCCAGCGTTAATACCTTGACCTGCATGCCCAGACTCAGGGCCATGATGGCGATGCCCCAAATGATACACAGCGACGAGATACTCCAACTGCTGAATGACAGGGGCAATAACAGCAGCAAACACACCGTCAAAAACGCGAACGACACAATCAGGAACCCCGCCGGATACCGGCTGCTATAGCGGCTAAACAACATGCTGCCAATAATCCCCGCGCTGCCAAAAATCAGCAACAGGATCGTCGTGAAGTTTTCACTCAACAGCGCGACTTTCTGAATAAAGGGTTCAATGTAGCTATAAGCGGTGAAATGCGCGGTGACGATCATGACCGTCAGGCCATATACGCACAGTAGCGCCGGACGTTTAAGCAAGACCGGCAGGCTCTTCAACGAACCGGAATTGCTGCTGGGCAGCACCGGTAATAGCTTCATGATGACCAGCATAATCGCCGCGGCGACCACGCCAATCATGCCAAATGTCACGCGCCAGCCCAGATATTGCCCCACTACACGCCCCAGCGGCAAGCCCAACACCATCGCCAGCGCGGTGCCAGTTGCCAGCAGGCTCAGCGCCTGCGCTTTTTTATCCGCAGGCGCCAGCCGCACCACCAATGATGCGGTGATAGACCAAAAGACCGCATGCGCGAGCGCCACGCCGATACGGGCAATCACCAGTATCCAATAATTCCAGGCCAGCCCCGACAGTACATTGCTGATGGCAAACAGGACAAAAATTTTAATCAGCAAACCGCGTCGTTCCATATCACTGGAAAGCAGCATACAGGGTAGCGACATCAGCCCAACCACCCAGGCATAAATTGTAATAATCAACCCAACCTGCGCCGCGCTCATGGAAAAGCTGGCGGCAATATCGGACAGCAGCGCGACGGGTACAAATTCAGCAGTGTTAAAAATAAATGCCGCCAGAGAAAGACTGACGACACGCAACCAGGCGGTCGAACGTGGAGAACGGGTCATGATCTTGATATCAAAAGTTATAAAATAAAAGAATGCGCGCCTATGCCGTAACAAAGGTCAACGCGGTGGAGCAAGGGTACGGAAAAAATATGACATCACCATGTAATACAGGGTCCGCCATCAATTCGTTATCACGCTTTCTATGAGAAAGTCGCCAGACCCGAATGCAGGTGAAGAAACACTCATAAGCAATATTATATTGCCTATATTCTACGCGTTCATCTCGCCTTATGCTGACTTTTTCGTGCCGAATTCCAGATAAAAAAAACCGCCATCATGGATGGGGAAAAACAGGGGGAGCGGCGTGCAACACCTCACTTATTGATTTGAAATAAAAGGATTTATTTCTCTTAACGTCCTCACATTGACCACATCGATGTAAAAAAGCCCGCAATGATGCGGACTTTCTTTTCACATGGAGCTTTATCCGTACTTCCTTGCAAACTCTTCATCTGAATTGCACAGATAAATGACGAACTCAATAAAAGCGACCAGTGTCGGGATAAACGTCCAACAAAAAATAAGATACAAAAATCCTTGTCCGATTTTACCTAAATAAAATTTATGAACACCAAAGCCACCCAGGAAACAAGCCAATAGAGCGGCGGCAATGCGGTTCTTCGTGCCGGTAACTCCCTGAGCTGCTCCGCATTGCGGGCAAGCCCTCGCGGTGCTATGAATTTCCTTACCACACCCCCGACAAAAAACCATGTCAGACATACTAACTCCTATTAGTTTTTAATTGCGGCCTGATTTTATAAACAAATACAGAAAAGTCCTATACACAATTCATTGCATTACCATAAAAAATATGCCGCCGGCATAGCCGGCGGTTTTTCATATGCGCCTGTAAGGCTCTGTTACCAGCCGCAGCCGTCACAGGTTGTCGTTCCCGAATGGGACATTAAAAAACCGGCGCAGTTGTGCCAGCAAAGGCCGTTATAGCAATGGCGATTTAGCTATAGAAATAACACAGCTTTCAGCTTGCGTTCATCGTCTGATATGGCATTGAACATGTTTCGGTTGAGATAAAACTCACTCTTGCCGTTACCACTTTGAATTGCCTGCAATCGCTTAACATGCAATGTTTTGAACGATTTATCTGGAAAAGCCCCAAAAAAAAGCCCTCCATCATGGAGGGCGAAAAGACAGGGATGGTGTCTATGGCAAGGAAAAACAAAAATGGGTATCTGATACATATCGACCTGGACGGCATCGATTTACTGCCCACTACTCGGAATAGTGTGTCCCCCCGGACGGCGCGGCCATCTGGTGAAACAGGGATATCTGTTGCTGCATCTCTTTCATGCGTTGCTTATGCTTCTTTTCTAAGGTTTCTTTCTGCTCTTTCGTCAGCAGGTTATACATCTGGTTACGCACTCGGGTCATCTGAATCTGACGTTCAACCTGTAGGTTCATCATGCGGGTGATCTGCGCGCGCACCGCCGCTTCATCAAACGTTTCCGCCGTCACCAGTTTGTGCATCGCCTCAACATCTTCGGCATTCACCGCCAGTTTATCCTGACGCCCCTGATGCATTAAATCACGCATTTGCTGGCGCTGTTGCTCCGTCAGCCTGACGCCATCGAACATACCTTGCTGGTCGGATATCCGTTTCATGGTGGAATCATCGATATGCCAGCCGTTCGCGGCAGCCGCCCCACTCCCTGCTGCAATGGCGGTAACAGAACCCAGCATAAGCAGTGAAACAAGAGATAAGGTTGCGAACTTTTGCATCAATAACTCTCCGGAGCGGCGCGTCATTTCGTGAATCAATGAACGCGAGTCTACGCATCTTGCTGCAAACATGCGTCAGAGGATGTAAAACTACGTAAAGTCATGGAATAGCGCTAATCTATGACGTATTTTGCCCTTGGAGGTAGAGAAACCATGAATAAAATTCTGCTGGTTGATGACGACAAAGAGCTCACTTCGTTATTGAAGGAACTGCTCGAAATGGAAGGCTTTAACGTCGTTGTCGCCTATGACGGCGAACAGGCGTTACACGCGCTGGACAGCTCGATTGACCTGTTATTACTCGATGTGATGATGCCGAAGAAAAACGGTATCGATACCTTAAAAGAATTGCGGCAACAGCATCAGACGCCGGTCATCATGCTGACCGCCCGCGGCAGCGAACTGGACAGGGTTCTCGGTCTGGAATTGGGCGCGGATGATTATCTGCCGAAACCCTTCAACGATCGCGAGCTGGTGGCGCGAATTCGGGCGATTCTCCGCCGCTCCAATTGGACCGATCAGCAGCAGGCGGGAGAAAACAGCGCCCCAACGCTGGAAGTGGACGGTCTGCGTCTGAATCCCGGCCGACAGGAAGCGAGCTTTGACGATATCGTGCTGGACCTGACCGGTACCGAATTTACGCTGCTCTATCTGCTGGCACAGCGGTTGGGACAGGTTGTTTCCCGAGAACATCTGAGTCAGGAAGTGCTGGGTAAACGACTCACGCCGTTTGACCGCGCTATCGATATGCATATCTCGAACCTGCGGCGCAAATTACCTGAACGTAAAGACGGCTTACCCTGGTTCAAAACGCTGCGGGGACGAGGCTATCTGATGGTTTCGGCGGCATGATCAGCAGTTTGACCGCCCGTATCTTTGCCATTTTCTGGCTAACGCTGGCGTTAGTGCTCATGCTGGTTCTGATGGTGCCCAAGCTGGATTCGCGCCAGCTCACCGCCCTGCTGGAAAACGAACAGCGGCAGGGCATCATGCTGGAACAACACATTGAAGCGGATCTCGCCAATACCCCGGCCAACGATCTGCGCTGGTGGCTACGGCTGTTTTGGGTGTTGGAAAAATGGGCTCCGCCGGGGCAACGTCTCCTGCTGGTCACCAGCGAAGGACGCGTTCTGGGCGCACAAAAAAATGAGATGCAGATCGTGCGCAATTTTATCGGGCTGTCAGACAATGCCGACCATCCGCAAAAGAAAAGCTACGGCCGCATTGAGCTGCTCGGCCCCTTCTCTATCCGCGATGGCGAAGACAACTACCAACTCTACCTGATTCGCCCGACCAGTAGCCCACAGTCCGATTTCATCAGTCTGTTGTTTGACCGCCCGCTGCTGCTGCTGCTTTTCACCATGCTCATCAGTTCGCCGCTGCTACTCTGGCTTGCCTGGAGTTTGGCGAAGCCCGCGCGCAAGCTCAAGCATGCGGCCGACGAAGTCGCCAAAGGCAATTTACGCCAGCACCCTGAGCTGGAATCCGGGCCGCAGGAGTTTCAGGCCACCGGCGTCAGCTTTAACCATATGGTCAGCGCGCTGGAGCGCATGGTCACGGCGCAGCAGCGCCTGCTGTCAGACATTTCACATGAGCTGCGCACGCCGCTGACGCGTTTGCAGTTGGCGACGGCGCTGTTACGTCGGCGTCAAGGCGAAGGCAACGAGCTCAACCGCATCGAGACGGAAACCCAGCGGCTCGACAGCATGATTAACGATCTGCTGGAGCTGTCACGTAATCAGCACAAAAATGAGCTAACCCGTGAATTCCTGCGTGCAGATGAACTGTGGGGCGACGTACTGGACGATGCGGCCTTTGAAGCCGAGCAAATGGGGAAAACGTTAAAAGTGCCGTACCCGCCGGGGCCGTGGACGCTCTTTGGCAACCCGGCCTCCCTCGACAGCGCGTTGGAGAATATCGTGCGTAACGCGCTGCGCTATTCTCATCACCACATCGAAGTCGCCTTCTCGGTCGATAATCAGGGCATCACGATCAAAGTAGATGACGACGGCCCCGGTGTGAGCATGGAAGATCGTGAACAAATTTTCCGTCCTTTCTATCGTACGGATGAAGCGCGTGACCGCGCATCCGGCGGGAGCGGTCTGGGGCTTGCTATTGTGGAAACCGCCATTATGCAGCACAAAGGCTGGGTGAAAGCAGAAGACAGCCCGTTGGGGGGGTTACGCTTGATCATCTGGCTGCCATTGCACCAGCGGTAGGTACGGGCCCTGGATGCCGCGTCCGTCACCTTCCGTTTATCTTTCCTCCGCTATACTGCATTGCGTTTTCTATGCCGTTGCATAGAGTTCCCCCTTATCGGGCTGAAAACAAGCACGGCTCATGTTGAATGAAGGATACCAACGATGAAAGGCGTAACGCTGCTGGCTGGCGTGCTGACGGCATTAATGAGCACTCAGGCATTCAGTTCAAGTGATGGAGTCTGCGGCTTTTCCGACTCAGAGTGTGGAATGTCCGCCCTGCCTTACCTGCAACCAGAGAATGACACACGTACCAATCTGATCTTGCTGCAAGCCAGTCTCAACGGCATTCAATTGCCATTACCCCAGCCGTTACCCGACGAGCCGCACTCACGCGTCAACCCTTTCACAGCCTATCGGATCATGGGGGTGGCCGCGACGGAAGCGATACCTCCGTCAGATTCGGGGGAAGAGGTCACGGCAGGCTCGCCTGACGTGTCAGCGCTGAATAAGGCAAGGCAGTTGAATCTTCCTTTCGCCGTTGAGAGCACGATTTCCACGTTTTCCTCCGACGAAAACGAAGGTCGTCAGATCTCCAACAACCTCACGACGTTGGAAGCGTTTTTCGATGTTTTGCTGGCAGACCAGCAATTGACTGAGGAACAGCGCACGCTGTTGGCGCACCAGCGGGTGAATCTCCTCAACGCGCCTGATGCAAAGGAAGCGCTGGCGGCCGACCTGAAACGTTTACCGGATGACGGACATGCCGGCGGCCTCAAACAGTACCTGCTCACGATTGCCGCGTTCTATCAGGGCCACTTCGACGAGGCGGAAAGCGGCTTTCAGGCATTAACATCGTCGCCGCAGCCGTGGGTGGCGGAAACCTCGCGCTATATGCTGATTCGCGTGGCGATCAATAAAGCGATGGAAAACGCGCTGGATGAATACAACATGTTCGATGCCAGTAAAGCCGATAAAACCGCTGCACAACGGGCCATACAGCATATTGACGATTACCTGAAACAGTATCCGAACGGACAATACGTCGAATCCGCTAATGGGCTATATCGTCGCGCTTACTGGATCATCGGCGATGTCAAAGCCTTAGCCAAAATCTACCAGTCTGTGCTGAATAATGCCGACTCCCCTCAGTCACTTCTTGCATTGAGCGACGAGATCGACAACAAGCTGCTGGAAGATCGCCAGTTCACCAGCGCGCCGGACAGCGCGCCATTGACGATGGCGCAGGATCTCAAGCGCTTGCGCGCCAATGACGGCTGGCTGGCATTACCCGCCTTATCCACCGACGAGTTGGCCGCGCAGAAACCGCTGTTTGAGCAAGCCAACATGCAGGAAGCGTACAGCTACCTTCAAGCCGCTCAGCTTTTTTATGGTCAACAAGATTATGCCGCCGTGGTCAATAGCGTTCCCGCAACGCAGGCGGAAAATCTGACCGATACCGTGCGTTTCAGTCTGCAAGTATTACGCGGTCAGGCACTGGTTCATCTGGCGCGCTGGGATGAGGTTGAAGCGCACTGGCGTCACCTGTTAACGCGGAATATGGACTATACCCAAAACCAATTCCTGCAACTGGCGCTGGCGGAAACGCTGGTCAAGGTAGGGCAACCAGCGCGCATCTTTGCCGCCGACAGCCCGGTAAAAAATCTGCGTTTTCGCTCTGCCGTACTGAAAACCAGCGCAAGCACCGAGCTGCTGCGCCAGCAAACCGGCCCACAATACAGCCACGAAGAGCGGGTTATCGCGCTGCATACGTTGTTAACCAAATCGCTGATCCACGGCGATTATGCCGGCTATCTCAAAGACAGCCCGTTAAGAAAAGAGATTGCCCCGCTGGTTAGCAGCGAAAACCAGAGCTGGAACAAGGAAGATCTGGCCGTGTTCGACTGGGACGGCAGCGACACGGAAAATGGCTATCAGTGCCCGTCTCTGGATAAGGTGGTTGCTACGCTCAATCAGCGCCCGAATGATGCCCGCGCGATTAACTGTCTCGGCGAATTTTTCCTGCGCACGCGCAATAGCGTCGGTTTTGACTGGGGCGAAGATGACATGCTAAGCGATCTCACCAACGCCCCAACGCAATTCGCCGGCACCGAATATAGCCGGCTGGATGGTTATATGCGGGTGATTGCCGATCCGAAAGCACCACCTGAAGACAAAACCTATGCGTTGTATCGCGCGGTCTATTGCTATGCGCCAAGCGGTAATAACGACTGCGGCCCACAGAACATCAGTAAGAAAACGCGCAAAGCCTGGTTTACCCAGTTGAAGACGCAATATAAAGGCAGCGTGTGGGCAGACAAGCTCGCTTATTACTGGTAGCGCCGTTAATCCTGCTGGCCTGCCTGCTGTCTTTTTGTACGCAGGCCGCTTCCGTTAACCCCGCGTCTTCAGGCATTAACGCGGCACACTATCAGGACTTCTGGCTGTGGGCCGCCGTGCGCCCACAACCGATTCTGCATCGTGCGCAGACGCTCTACCTGCATCAGGGAGAAATTGCCCGCCGCCAGGGTAAAACCGTGTTTCTGCGTCAGGGGCTTCCCCCCAGCCGGCTACGCGTTAAGCGCATCTGGCTGGTTTTTCGCATGACCACGCTGACGCTCTCCGATCAGCATCTGAAGCGGATGCTGAAATTACGGGAAAACTGGCAGCGCCACGGCAATCAGGTTATCGGGATTCAGATCGATTTTGACGCAAAAAGCTATCAACTAACGGGCTATGCCGCATTTCTGACGCAATTACGCGAACGCCTGCCTGCCGATTGTCGGCTCAGTATTACAGGGTTGCTTGACTGGGCGAAAACCGGCGATGTCTCGGCGCTAAACCGCTTACGGGGCAAGCTGGATGAGGTGGTGGTACAAACCTATCAGGGGCGCAATACCGTCGCGAAGGTCGCCGATTACCTGCCTGCCTTGATGAAACTGACGCTGCCTTTCCGGTTAGGGCTGGTACAAAACGGCAAGTGGGAAAAACAGTGGCAACGACGCCTTGCCGAATCGCCGTACTATCGCGGGGACGTGGTATTTCTGGTGAACCCGCCACGGAAGACGCTCCCCCGCACGCAGCGACAAACAGAGTGACTACCGACAGCCACCGAAGCCGTTTTGCCGCCAGGCTTCATAGCTGATGATCGCCACGGCGTTCGACAAATTCAGGCTGCGGCTGTCCGACTGCATCGGAATACGGATGCGGAAATCCGGCGCGAAGCCGTCGCGGATCTCATCTGGCAAGCCCGACGTTTCCGAGCCAAACAGCAACACATCGCCCGGCTGATATGTCGGCTGGTCATAAGGACGGCTGCCCTTGGTAGTGCAGGCGAAAAGGCGTTGGCCGGGAACCGCGGCCAGAAAATCCTGATAATTTTTATGGCGGCTGACGTTCGCCAGATCGTGATAATCCAGTCCCGCACGGCGTAGCTTTTTCTCTTCAAAATCAAACCCCAGCGGTTCAATCAAATGAAGCGTACAGCCGTTGTTGGCAGCCAGACGAATAATATTGCCGGTATTCGGCGCAATCTGAGGCTCATAGAGCGCAATGTGAAACATGGGATAACGTCAACGCAGGAAAAAAGGGTGCCGTAGTATAACGCATTCCGGCAGAGCGACCCAAAACCGGCGCAAACAGGAATACAGATGACTCCGCACGACGTTTTTATTCGTAGCGATTACACTTAAAGAAATGCCATCAGAATCATGTACTGATGGGAACAGAATGCGGGCATATGCCCAAGTGGAGGGGTAATGAAACAATATAAGACATTATTAACCAGTGCGGCCCTGTTCTGCCTGCCGATGATGGCGAGCGCCAACGCGACGCAAGCGCCAACGCCTCAGCAGCAGTTTGACAACGGCATCAGCAGCCAGAAACAGTTGCAGCAAAATATGCAGCAGAGCCAGAAATTGCAGCAACAGCAGTTGAATCAGCAGCTCCAGCAGCGTAACCAGCACTTGCAGCAACAGCGCCAGCAGCAGTTACAGAAGGATTTACAGCGGTCGCAGAGAACCATCCCGCCGCAAACGCAACAGACCCCCTGACCTACGAAGACATTTCCCGCGAAAAGCCAGGGGTTACGGGGCGGCGGCGATGGGGCCGCCCCGTGTCGGACGCGTGCAGCAACGGTTGCAAAAAACCACGAGAACTAACGCGCACCAAACATTACATAGCACTGACAGAATACCTAACCACAGTCTTCCTCAGCCAGGCATGGCTGACTATAACCGCACGCCCATCAGCGTCAGAATCAACGGCGTGGTTAACGCCGCCATCGCCGTTGAGAGCAGCAGGCTTGACGCCACCGGGCCGCCCAGCACATCGAACTGGCGCGACATCAGGTAGACGTTGACGCCCACCGCCATCGACCCCAGCAGCACGACGGCGCGCGTCTCCATTTCCGGCAGACCGAGCGCTATCGCAATTCCCCAGATCGCCAACGGCTGCACCAGCAGTTTGATGGCGCAGATCGCCGTGCTGATCTGCCAGCCGTCACGCACGCGGTATTCCGCCAACCCCATCCCCAGTGCCACCAGCGACAGCGGCGCAGCAATCTGCCCCAGCATGGACAACGGCTGATCGACATACGACGGCAGCGGCAGACCGGTCAGGCTGAACGCCGTCCCGGACAGAATGCCGATAATCAGCGGGTTCTTCAGCACGCCCAGCGCGGTTTTGGTAAAGCCTTGTAGCGACAGCGCCCCGTTACGCGCCCACTCTACCGATACCGTCACCAGCGTCCACAAAATCAGTCCGTTAAACACCACCACCAGCGCAACCGACGGGATCGCCTCTTCGCCCAGCATCAGCGTGGCGATCGGCAGCCCCAGCATCACGTTATTGGAGAAGATGCCGCTGAGCGCAAAGAGCGAGCCGGATACGCCATCAAGATGAAAAACGTGGCGCGCCACAATGCGGCCTAAGACAAACACCAGCAGGCAACCGCCGAAAAACGCGATCAACAACCGGGCATCCACCACCGGACGCGAGGAGAAATCAGACATCAGACGAAACAGCATCGCAGGCATGGCGACGGAGAAAACAAAGCGCGTCATGCCGTCGGTCACGGTGGTGGGCCACTTACCGTAGCGAATCAGGCTGTAGCCGAGCGCGATAAGAACAAAGAGGGGTAATGACAGAAAAATCTGGTGCCAAAGCGAAACAATAAATGCGGGCATGACGCCACTTCCTTATCACCGGCACCGAGTCAGAAAGAGAGTCCGCCGCAACCAAATAATACGGCAATAAGCGAATGATGGTCACTTAAGCAGGGATTTAGGGGAAACACGGTGATGAGGTTCCCGCAGGGATGGCTCACACCGTGGTAGCCCCGGTATCCCGATCCTTAAACGATCGGCATTCGGCAATAGGCAGACCTCAGCCGGTCGCGAAGCTTGCCCCGATTAAATCTATCCGGTCAGTGCAGATGCAGTCAACGCCCCAATCCAGCAAAGTTTGCGCTCGCTCTGGGTGATTGACGGTATAAACCAGAATGCGTAACCCCGCGGCTTTCAGCGCCGCGACCCGTTCCGGCGTCAGCAGTTTGTGGTTCAGGTGAATGGACACGCACCCCAGACGCTGCGTTAACGCCGGCCAATGATCTTCCCACTCGTCCAGCAGCAGCCCGCGCGGCAGTTCCGGTGCGGCCTGCTGCGCCGCTTCCAGAGCATCGACAGAGAACGATGACAGCAGCGGCGCAACCGGGTGTTCCGCCCACAGCTGACGGGCCGCCAGCGCAATCACCCGCCCGGTTTCCGCTTCATATCCGGTGGTGGGTTTAATCTCAATATTGGCCGCCATGCCGTACTGCACGCAGCGTTTAGCTACTTCCGATAGCAGCGGCAGGCGTTCACCGGCAAATTTCTGAGCGTACCAGCCGCCGACATCCAGCCCGACCAGTTTGTCCCACGGTAATTCGCCCGCGATACCCCGGCCGTTGCTGGTGCGCTCCAGTGTGTCGTCGTGCAGAAGGAAAATCTGACCGTCCTGCGACAGCTTAGCGTCAAATTCGATCATCTTGTGACCGAGGCTGGCGCCGACATCAATTGCCGCCAGCGTGTTTTCCGGTGCCAGTGAACCGCCGCCGCGATGGGCGACAATCGCCGGGTAAGGCCAGATTGTTTCCATTATTCCATCCGTAATCCGCTTTGCGAATCAAACAAGTGCCATGATGACGTCGGCAAATGCAACCAGAGTGTCGAGCCGATGGCGGGGCAATGCTCATAAGACAGCCGCGCGATCACGTTTTGCCCACCCCACTTGCCGTGCGCCAAATTATCCGCCCCCAACAGTTCGAGCGTCTCGACCCGCAGCGGGATACCGCCGGTTTCAGGCGTCGCCAGCTGAATATGCTCCGGCCGCACCCCCAGCGTCAATGCTTTACCGCGCCACTGCGGCTTTGGTTCAGGCAGCGCCAGCGCGATATCCTCACCAATTTCAAAGCGGCAGCCGTCATCGCTCATGTGCCCCGACCACAGGTTCATGGCCGGTGAACCAATAAAGCTGGCCACAAACAACGACGCCGGACGACGATAAATCTCCGCCGGCGCGCCGATTTGTTCGGCGATGCCTTTGTTCATGACAATGACGCGCTGCGCCAGCGTCATGGCTTCAACCTGATCGTGCGTGACGTACAGGCTGGTGGTTTTCAGACGCTGATGCAGTTGCTGTAATTCCAGCCGCATCTGCACGCGCAGTTTGGCATCCAGATTCGATAGCGGTTCATCAAACAGGAACACCGCCGGTTCACGTACAATCGCCCGTCCCATCGCCACGCGCTGGCGCTGGCCGCCCGATAGCTCACGCGGTTTACGTTGCAACAGCGGCATCAGTTCCAGAATGCGCGCCGCGTCTTCCACGCGCTCACGAATCTGCGCCTTGCCGAAGCCGCGAATTTTCAGGCCGTAAGCCATATTGTCGAACACGTTCATATGGGGATAAAGCGCATAGTTCTGGAACACCATCGCAATACCGCGATCTTTCGGTTCCAGATCGGTGACGCGCTGGTTATCAATGTATATATCACCGCTGGTGGTGCGTTCGAGGCCAGCCACCATACGCAGCAGCGTCGATTTACCGCAGCCTGACGGCCCCACCATCACAACGAACTCGCCGTCCGCGACATCCAGATTGATGGGCCGGATGACCTGGGTTTTGCCATCGTAAGACTTGGTGACGGCCTGAAGTTTTAAACATGCCATAAGCGTTTCCGAAATTCGTCTCGATTTATTTTTCGCTGTCGACCAGACCGCGCACGAACCAGCGCTGCATCAGCAGCACCACCAGCAGCGGCGGCAGCATGGTCAGCAGCATCGCGGCCATCACCTGATTCCACTGGGTCGCGCCATCGCCAGAGGCAATCATGCTTTTTATCCCCGCGACCGCCGTGCCCAAATTGGCATCGCTGATGATCAGCAGCGGCCACAGGTATTGGTTCCAGCCGTAGATGAACGTGATCACGAACAGCGCCGCCAGATTGGTTTTCGACAGCGGCAACACCATATCGAAGAAGAAACGCATCGGGCTGGCGCCGTCGATACGCGCCGCTTCCATCAGTTCATCCGGCAGCGTCATAAAAAACTGGCGGAACAGGAAGGTCGCGGTCGCCGAGGCCATCAGCGGCAGCGTTAAACCGGTGTAGCTGTCCATCATGTCCAGCCGCGCGATCACTTCCACCGTTGGGAAAATACGCACTTCCACCGGCAACATGAGCGTCAGGAAAATCATCCAGAAGAACAGGCCGCGCAGCGGAAAACGGAAATAGACGATGGCGTAAGCGGACAGGATCGAGACGGTAATTTTGCCCACCGTGATTGCCAGCGCCATCACGAAGCTGTTGAGCAGCATCAGTCCGAATGGTGTCGCGTTATTGCCCGCACCGTGCAGCCAGATATAACGCAGATTTTCCCACAGGTGCGAACCGGGGATGAGCGTCATCGGCGCCTGAAAGACCGCCTGATTATCCAGCGTGGCGGCGACAAACCCCACGTACAGGGGGAACAGTACGGCGAGAATGCCGACGATCAGCATAACGTGGCTGAAAATATCTAACCCGCGACGATTCTCAATCATGAGCCGTTGACCTTCATTGGTAGTTCACCCTCCGCTCAACAAACCGGAACTGAATCACGGTCAGCCCGATCACCAGCAGCATCAGTATCACCGACTGCGCCGCCGAACTGGACAGATCCAGCCCGGCAAACCCCTCGCGATAAATTTTGTAGATCAGCGTGGTCGTCGACTGCACCGGCCCTCCCGCCGTCGCGGCATCGATAATCGGGAAGGTATCGAAAAAGGCGTACACCAGATTGACCACCAGCAGGAAGAAGCTCACCGGCGAGATCATCGGCAACACCAGATTGAAAAACCGCCGCACGGGACCCGCGCCATCGATCGCGCCCGCCTCCATCAATGAACGGGGGATCGATTGCAGTGCGGCAAGAAAAAACAAGAAGTTATAGCTAATCTGTTTCCAGATCGATGCCAGCACCACCAAAAACATCGCCTGACCGCTATGCTGCGCATGGTTCCACGTATAGCCCAGCAGCCCGAGAAAATGGGTAATCAGCCCCAGACCGGGGTTAAACAGGAACATCCACAACACGGCGGCGACGGCGGGTGCCACGGCATAGGGCAGGATGATTAACGTCTGATACAGGCGGCTGGCACGGATCACATAGTCCACCAGCGCGGCCAGAAACAGCGAGATCAACATGCCAAACCCGGCGACCAGAAAGCTGAAGATCAGCGTGGTATAGAACGAATCGAGGTAGTAAGGATCATGGAACAGTTGCCTGAAATTTTCCATGCCGACGAACTCGCTGGATAACCCGAACGGATCGAGATTCTGCACCGAATACCACAGCGCCTGACCGGCAGGCCAGATAAAAAAAATCACGGTAATCAACAGTTGAGGCAGCACCAGCACATAGGGCAACCAACTGCTGCGAAACACAGGGCGGGATGAGGTCATGCGGTAACTCATGGCAAACAGAAAAGAAACAGGCCGATTCCCTTCAGCCCGGTATGACTCGGCAACCGCCGTATTACTTCGTCGACTGCTCGAAGCGACGCAGCAGCGCGTTGCCGCGTTCTACTGCGCTATCCAACGCCTGCTGTGGCGTCTTCTTACCTGTCCAGACGCTTTCTAATTCTTCATCTACGACGGCGCGAATTTGCTGCATGTTGCCCAAACGCAGACCTTTGGTGAACGGCAACGGCAGCTTATTCAGCATCTGACGCGTCGCGATATCCGCACCGGGGTTTTTCTCGTAGAAGCCCTGTTTCTGCGTCAGCTCATACGCCGCCGTGGTGATCGGCAGATAACCGGTTTTCTGGTGCCATTCCGCGGCATTTTCCGGCTCGGCCAGGAACTGCATAAACTCCGCCACGCCTTTGTAGGTCGCGGCGTCTTTGCCGTTCATCACCCACAGACTGGCGCCGCCGATAATGGCGTTTTGCGGCGCGCCTTTCACATCGGCGTCATACGGCATCATGCCGACGCCATAGTTGAATTTGGCGTGTTGACGGATGTCCGCCAGCGAACCAGAAGAGGCCGTTGTAATGGCGCAATCGCCGTTGTAGAACTTCTCGGTCGGCTCATCCTTGCGTCCGAAATAGGTGAAGTCCCCCTTCTTGTTCATGTCCTGCAATAGCTGAATGTGTTTAACCTGCGTGGGTTTGTTGAATTCCAGCACGGCATCGGTGCCGTCGAAGCCGTTATTTTTGCTCGCAACCGGCAGGCCATGCCAGGCGCTGAAGTTCTCAATCTGAATCCAGCCCTGCCAGCCGCTGGCATAGCCGCACTTCATCCCGGCTGCACGCAGTTTGGCGGTGTATTCCGCCATCTGCTGCCAGGTTTTCGGCGGCTGCTCAGGATCTAAACCGGCCTTCTTGAAGGCATCTTTGTTGTAGTACAGCACCGGCGTAGAGCTATTAAACGGCTGCGACAGCAGGTGGCCGCTCTTCGCATCGGTGTAATAACCAGAGACGGTCGGCACAAACACCGACTCATCGAAATGAATGCCCGCGTCTTTGAACACCTCATAGACCGGCTTGATGGCTTTACTTGCCATCATGGTGGCGGTACCCACTTCATAGACCTGCAAAATGGCGGGCGCATTCCCAGCGCGATAGGCCGCAATCCCGGCAGCCAGGTTCTGTTCGTAGTTACCTTTGTAGATCGGTACAATTTTTACGTCGCTGTGTGCTTTATTAAAACGGTCAGCCAGAGAATTCACTTCTTTCCCTAACTCGCCTTCCATAGAGTGCCAGAAAGGAATTTCGGTCGCGGCCTGCGCACCTGCGCTCATCAGCGCGAATGCCACACACGCTGCGGCGGTGCGAATAGCATGTGTTTTACGCATCGTGTTGTTGAACATGCCTGTCTCCTGCAATTAATTAAATACGCCATTATCACGGCCTTTTTTGGGCGAAAACCAACATGACATGAGCGCATGACAGAGAAATAACTGGAAGATGACAGGAAAGTGACAAAGAAAGGAGGTCATAAAGCTGCCTATTAAGTAAGCTGTTTTATGCTACTATTTGTGTTAATAGATAACACAGGGGGTTTTATGCCTAGAACGACAAGTATTACGATCGGTGAACAACTGGATGACTTTGTCACCAAATTAATAGATAGCGGTCGCTATAGCTCTACTAGTGAAGTCATCAGGTCAGCGCTTCGCCTTCTTGAACAACAGGAATTCAAAACAGAGGCCCTGAAAAAAGCGATTGCCGCGGGGGAGCAAAGTGGAGAAAGTTCGCTGACGCTGCATGAAATTGCAGCCAAAAAGAAGCGCGAACGGAATGTATAAACTCTCTAATCTTGCAGCAGAAGATTTTGCGGGCATCTTTGAGTACACATTGATCAACTATGGAGTCAGTCAGGCTGACAATTATACAGAATCGCTAGATAACACGTTGATAATGCTAGCGGATTCCCCTTATATAGGTAGGGAGTATCCTGACATTAGCTGTGGTGTGCGTCGATTCGATCATCGGCAACACGCCATTTTCTATCGCATTCGAGAAGAAGATCTTTTTATCATCCGAATCCTGCATCAGCAAATGGAACCCATGAGCCATTTTTTTGATGTTTAACAACAATGGCTAAATAAGGGAGTATCCGATAGTTTCCGGTTTCATCATCATGCATTCGAACGCACTGACTACCCAGTTCAAGGCTATTTTCGAATGACATCAACGATAACGGTTTTAGGATCGTTGATGATTCCTATGCGGCACGTCTCTGGCATCATTCCCCCCAGCCATCACGGATTATTATATAGAAGCAGTGAGGGGCTTTGTTGTAGGTCTTCCCATTGGTGATTCTAAACTTTTGCTTTGTCACGGGATTGCCTGTGTTGTCAGGATGATGCGTGATCTGATCCTGCCATTCCGCAAAAGTTCGATTTATTCAACAAAGCCGCAGTGAGGTCACAAAAAATACATGATTTAGTCATGAAAAATAAATGCGATAATGAGAATTTACGAACATGAGGAGTTATGGATAAAGAATAAAAGGATTTCCTATGGAAAATTATATTATCGACGGTAATATCATTCGTGTTCATCAGTGCCTGTATCCCTCCCTTCATAATATTAGCGAAGAATCTCATCAAAAAATACAAGAATGCATGATAAAACTTCACTTAGAAAAAAATAAAACCGGGCGCTATGAGATGTTCCTGGAGAATGTTAATAAACACATTAATAATAATGAGCTAGATGTTCTACAACACCGCCTGAGTTCCCATATAGATAATAATATTATTTCTAGTGATAGAAAATATAGCGTAGATGAAGTCAATATTTATAAATACCAGAACTGTGAACTCAGTTCGATTTTATATAGTGATGAAAATTTTTTATCCTTTATTGAGTCTGTTGGTGGATATTTCAGAAAACAGGAAAATAAAATTAGAACAAAAAACATCAGGACAGTACCTGAACCAGATGGTAGTTACACAGAATATATTAATGCAACAATGGTCATAACTGAATTAAGTAAGCTACGTCAATTTATAAAAACATATCAAACGGTAAATCCATTATTCTGCGCTACTGTAGCGTCTGTCAGTATTCTTTGTATCCATCCTTTGGCTGATGGCAACGGAAGATTATCACGGTTCATTTTCAATCTTATTCTAGGGCGCTCTAGTAACAATTATATTCCTCTTACGGAGCTATGTCATGCAGCCCGTAGTGGATATGTGTTGAGCATGCGAGAAGCTATGCTTTTCTCAGAATGGGATAGCGCGGTGCATTTCTATTGTACTTGCCTCTCCCTGGCCATTGGATGGAGTGAACTAAGCAGTATGTGATATATCATTACATACTTTATAGTTTACTTTCAGTAAAAAGGAATATTTATGTTAAGCGAGAAAGATTTAATCCTAATTAAAAGCACCACAATGACCGATACTCAGGATGATAAAATTGATCCTATCTTTGGATTAAACTAATTTTAGTTCAGATTGGTTTTCAGCCTCAGTGTTCTGATGAAATAAAATATCTATGACGTGGGCCCGCGTCATAATTTATTATTGGATTAATAACATGAAAAAAATTGCGTTTATCATTTCCTACTTCGGAGGCATCGCATCACAAAGTATTAAGAGACAGTTTTTTTTTATCGCATTAACCTCATTCTTATCCACCATCATCATTTCATTCCAGCCGGTTATTATGGCCAAACTGGTCAGCGTAATCGAACAACCTGACTCAGATCTTTCCGTCGCGCTGTCGGTTCTGGCGCTCAGCTATATCGTCCTGATGTGTCTAAGAAAACTGTCCTCCGCAGTAATTATTATCATGATGATATCACTGAGAAACAAACTGGTCATCATGTTGAGCGACCACTATCTGAAAAATATTTTTCACGGATACAAAATAAAAGAGAATGAAAACACAGGCGATATCACCCAGCGCCTGAATCAGGCCTCTGATGAATTATCAACGGTTTTACGTAATACCGTACATAATTTTCTCCCACCGCTTCTGCAATTAATTTTTAGTATTATCGTTATTATCTGGTACGAGAGTTATGTGGTAGCAATATTATTCTGCATTTACTTCGGCCTCTATTTTTTGGTCAAAAATAAATTTAACAGCCAGATCGTCATGCTGTATAACGATTTTTACGGCACATCGGTTAAAAAATATAGCGTCATTACCGATAGCATTAAAAACATCGGCACCGCCAGAGCATGTAATTCCTATCCTTTTCTGTTTGCTCGCTATGAGGCATTATTAAACACCATTGAAGGAAAACACGCCAGCCTGCTACGGGAGGATGTGAAATTTCTGGTTGCCGAATCCTGCCTTAACGTACTTTTCTTTGGAGCAGCCTTTTTATTTTCACTTTATCAGGCGCTCCATCAGCAAATTTCTCTGGGGCATTTTGTGATGATATCCTCCTATATTATTCTTTTGTCTGGACCGCTGGAAAGTATTGGGGCAATGTACACCGCACTCATGAAATCCACAGAGTCGCTTAACGGTTTCATTAAGGACATCAGGCTGCCACGGGAACATGTCTTTTCTGAACATCCTCAGGCCGGAGAATCCGTCGCGCTTACGCTCTCCGACGTGACATTTCACTATCAGGGTGCCGCCTCACCCACCATTAAGCATTTTAGCCTGAACATCTTCGGTCCCGGTTTTATTACGCTGACGGGAACCAGCGGCTCAGGGAAAAGTACACTGGCCAAATTAATCGCCGGTGAAATCAACCCGACAGCCGGAAGTATACGGATCAACGGCCGGGATCTCAGGAATATGACAGCAGAAGATCTGGCCGGCACGCTTTACCACGTTTCGCAGAATGACGGAATATTCATGGATACCCTGCGATTTAATCTGCAAATCGCCTGTCCCGGTGCGTCCGATCCACAACTCATCGATGCCTTAAACTTCGCGAGACTGGACGATCTTCAATATGATGAAGGAACCGATATTCTCGATATGGTTATCGGCGACGGCGGATTAACCCTGTCTGGAGGGCAGCGGCAACGCTTATCCCTCGCCCGACTCTTCCTGCGCGAGCCGAATATTATTATTCTGGATGAAGTCACCTCGGCGCTGGATGTAATAAATGAGGTCAAGGTGATAGAAAATATCAAAAGCCGTTTTCCCACAGCCATTATTCTCAGCATCAGTCACCGCTATACAACATTCCATTTTTCCGATGAAATCCTTGTTCTCTCCCGAGAAGGACTGGCTGACCGAGGGGGGCTAACCGTGTTACGGGAGCGGTGCTCTTATATCCGCTCGGTGATGCAGAATGCCGCCGATGCAGAAGCCGCTGCGGTATAAGGGCATACGGCGATTCTGGCCGTGGCGGCGTGTTATTCTGGCAGGTACATTGTCAGAACAACATAATCCCGAGCTCCTCCCCTCACTCCGCCACCAGCACCTCGACCCCCATTTTACTCAAGGCTTCTTTGGCGGCGGCCGGTAGGCCAGCATCGGTGATGATGCTGTCGAATACGCTGAGCGGCGTGGCGAGATGGGTGGCGATACGGCCATATTTTGAGGTGTCACACAGCAGTACGCACTTGCTGCTGGCTTCTACCGCCGCGCGCTTCACCACCACTTTATCTTCGTTCGGCGTGGACAGCCCGCGCAGGCTCCATGAGGATGCCGAGATAAAGGCGATGTCGATAAACAGGTTACGCAGCGCCTGCGCCACCGCTTCCCCGATGCAGGAGCGGTTTTCCCTACAGAGCGTGCCGCCGGTGTGGATCATGCGGCACTGGCTGGACTCAATGAGAAAAGCGGCGATGGCGAAATCGTTGGTGACAATCAGGAGATCGTCGCGTTCGGCCAGCTCGCGCGCCAGCGATAGCGTCGTGGTACCCGCATCCAGATAAATGCAGCTATTCAACGGAATGTGCTGTGCCGCCAGTTTACCCATCGCCGCTTTCTGCTGGCTGAACATCACGGATTTATCCTGATGCGACGGCTCAATCGCCAGCCGTTCAGGGGAGCGCACGCCGCCGGAGACGCTCAGCAGCAGGCCGTCCTGTTCCAGCTTTTGCACATCACGCCGCACCGTCATGTGCGACACCCCCAGCCGCTCGGTCAGTTCGTTAATGCTTACCGCGCCGCGCTCGGCGATCAGCGCCAGGATCTGTTGATGACGTTCTACTGGAATCACGCTGTCCGTTCCCTGTTTGATAGTGCTGGTTTGATAAGTATTAGGGCTAATCAATACTGCATCTGGTAAATATTGTGAGAAACACCCCATTTCATGACGATAATTATCATAAATTCACGTCATAAACTATGCCAGACCTCACTGTCATCATCATTTACCCGTAACAAAATCAACATAACAATTTGATATTAAACAAAAATAAACAGTATCGCGTTTCAAGCGATGTTACGCCACACTGGATCATCACGATTCAAATGTTAACTTATGTGATAAAAATCACCATAAGTTGTACTGACAAGCGTTATATTTAACACCAGAGAACAAAAAATCACTAATTTTAACAGGGCAACCACGATGAAAAAGACTTCCGACTATGCTGTCGCCGTTATCGGTCTGGGCTCCATGGGCTTTGGCGCGGCGTCGTCTTGTATCAATGCAGGCCTGACGACATACGGCGTCGACATCAATCCGCAGGCGCTGGAACGCTTACGTCAGGCGGGGGCGGCGCAGGCCGACACGCGTATTGATGCCTTCGCTGACAAACTGGATGCCGTCGTGCTGCTGGTGGTGAATGCCGCGCAGGTGAACGGGATCCTGTTCGGCGAGCCGCAGGTCGCCGCGAAGCTTAAACCCGGCACCGCGGTAATGGTGTCTTCGACGATCTCCGCGCAGGATGCCCAAAGCATCGCGCAGCGTCTGGCCGAGCATCAGCTCATCATGCTGGATGCGCCGGTCTCCGGCGGTGCAGTGAAAGCCGCCGCGGGTGATATGACGGTGATGGCATCCGGCTCCGATCTGGCCTTTGAAAAGCTGAAACCGGTACTCGACGCCGTCGCGGGCAAGGTTTACCGCATTGGTGAAGAAATCGGGCTGGGCGCAACGGTTAAAATCATCCACCAGCTGTTGGCCGGCGTACACATCGCCGCCGGCGCGGAAGCGATGGCGCTGGCTGCACGCGCCGATATCCCGCTGGATATCATGTACGACGTGGTGACCAACGCCGCCGGGAATTCCTGGATGTTTGAGAACCGCATGCGTCACGTGGTTGACGGCGATTACACGCCGAAATCCGCCGTCGACATCTTCGTTAAAGATCTGGGACTGGTCACCGACACCGCCAAATCGCTCCATTTCCCGCTGCCGCTGGCCTCCACCGCGTTCAACATGTTCACCGCCGCCAGCAATGCCGGATTCGGTAAAGAAGACGACAGCGCCGTCATCAAGATTTTTAACGGCATTACGCTGCCGGAAAAAAAGGAGGCGCCATGATCAAGCTCGGTGTGATTGCCGACGATTTTACCGGCGCCACGGATATCGCCAGCTTTCTGGTGAACAACGGGCTGCCGACCGTACAGCTCAACGGCGTGCCGCCGTCCGACTTTAAGGTTGAGACGCAGGCCGTGGTCATTAGCCTGAAATCGCGCTCCTGTCCGGCACAACAGGCCGTGGCGGATTCACTTAAGGCGCTGACGTGGCTGCAACAGCAGGGCTGCCAGCAGTTCTACTTTAAATATTGCTCGACCTTCGACAGCACCGCCAAAGGCAACATCGGTCCGGTGACCGACGCGCTGTTAGCGCAGCTCGGCGAAACGCAAACCATCATTTCTCCGGCGCTGCCGGTAAACGGCAGAACCGTCTATCAGGGTTATCTGTTCGTGATGGATCAGTTGCTGTCCGAATCCGGGATGCGGCACCATCCGGTCACGCCAATGACGGACAGCAACCTGATGCGCGTCATGGAGCAGCAGGCCGCCGGGCGCTGCGGATTGGTGCCATATAACGTGATGGATCAGGGTGCCGAAGCCGTCAAACAACGTCTGGCGGCGTTGAAAGAACAAGGTATGCGCTATGTGGTGCTGGATACGCTGAACGAACGGCACCTGCTCACACAGGGCGAGGCGCTGCGCGATATGAAGCTGGTCACCGGCGGTTCCGGCTTGGCTATAGGGCTGGCACGCCAGTGGGCGGGATCTACCGCGCAGAACGGATCGGCAACCGAGGCGGGCAGGCCGCAATCCGGCGCCGGCGTCGTGCTGTCCGGCTCGTGTTCGGTGATGACCAACAAACAGGTCGCCCGTTACCTGAAGCAGGCGGCAGGTCGCGCCATTGACGTCGCCCGCTGCTTAGACGGCGCGCAGCCATCCTACGTGCAAGAGCTGGTCGATTGGGTAAAGGCTCACCGTAATGACGCCCTCGCACCGCTATTGTACGCCACCTCATCTCCCGACCAACTGGCGCAGATTCAGCAGCGCTGGGGCGCGGAGGCCAGCAGTCAGGCGGTGGAGAAACTGTTTGCCGCCGTCGCCAGTCAGCTTCAACAGGACGGCTTCCAGCGCTTCATCATCGCGGGCGGAGAAACCTCCAGCATCGTGGTGCAAATGCTCGGTATTCACGCGTTCCATATCGGGCCGTCCATTTCACCCGGCGTGCCATGGGTACGCTCCACCAATCATCCGCTGTCGCTGGCGTTGAAATCCGGCAACTTCGGCGATGAAGACTTTTTTGCCCGCGCCCAGAAGGAGTTTGCCGCATGAGTGAACAACACCACAACACGGACGCCGCGCTCAGCAACGAACAGCGCGCACGCGCGGAAATGGTCAAACTGGGCGCGTCCTTTTTCCAACGCGGTTACGCCACCGGCTCGGCGGGCAACCTCTCGCTGCTGCTGGATGACGGCACGCTGCTGGCAACGCCGACAGGCTCCTGCCTTGGCGAACTGGATGCCGAGCGCTTATCCAAAGTCAGCCTGAACGGCGAGTGGATTTCCGGGGATAAGCCGTCGAAAGAGGTCAGCTTTCACCTGTCGATTTATCGTAACGATCCCGAGTGCAAAGCGATCGTTCACCTGCACAGCACCTACCTGACGGCGCTTTCCTGTCTGGAAGGGCTGGATACGCAGGATGCCATCAAACCCTTCACGCCCTATGTGGTGATGCGCGTCGGTAAAGTGCCCGTCGTCCCTTATTACCGCCCCGGCGATGCGCGGCTCGGTGAAGATCTGGCGAAGTTGGCCTCGCGCTATAAGGCGTTCCTGCTAGCCAACCACGGCCCGGTCGTCACCGGTAAGGATCTGCGTGCGGCGGCGGACAACATGGAAGAGCTGGAAGAAACCGCCAAACTGATTTTTATTCTCGGTGAGCGAAAAATTCGCTACCTCACCGCTGACGAAATTGCCGAGCTCTCTTGATAAGCCACTTTTTACTGAGCGATGGAGTTAATCATGCCAAAGTTTGCTGCCAATCTTTCTATGTTGTTTACTGACATCCCGTTTCTCGACCGTTTTAAGGCCGCCGCCGATGCGGGCTTCACTGCGGTCGAGTACCTGTTTCCCTATGAGTATCCGGCACCGCTGCTGGCGGAAAAGCTGCGGGAGAACGGCCTGAAGCAGGTGCTGTTCAACACCGCACCCGGCAATATTGCGGCGGGTGAATGGGGGGTCTCCGCCCTGCCGGACCGTGTTGAGGACGCCCGTCGGGATATCGATAACGCACTGGAATATGCGCTGGCGCTTAATTGTCCCTCGGTACTGGTGATGGGGGGTGTCGTGCCGCCCGGTGAAGACCGTGCCGCCTACCAGCAAACCTTCATCGATAACCTGCGCTATGCAGCCGATAAGTTTGCGCCGCACGGCATCAACATCATGATTGAGGCGCTGAGCGCGAAGGTGAAACCGAATTACCTGTTCGCCAGTCAGTATCAGGCGCTGGAATTGGCCAATCTGATCGACCGGCCAAACGTTTATATCCAGCTCGATTTTTTCCACGCGCAAATTGTCGATGGCAACCTGACGCAAATTATTCACGATTTGGATGGCCGCATCGGACATATTCAAATTGCGTCCGTACCTGACCGGCACGAACCCGATGAAGGAGAAATTAATTATCCGTTTATCTTTGCTGAATTGGATCGCGTGAATTATTCCGGTTGGGTCGGCTGTGAATATCACCCGCGCGGCAAGACCGAAGCCGGATTAGGGTGGGCTCAACCCTGGCTGGAAAGGAAACACTAATTCATTTATCCCTGACATAAATTAACACCAGAGACATATTCGTTAGACGCGAATAAATAAACATAACTGGTCAGACTCCCGTATTTATAACGGGAGTCATGGCTCTCGTTTATTCAAATAACAAACAAATACCCCATCAATGCTCAGTTTCTGAATTGAAAAAGGGGTTAATGAGGATAAGAACATGGCCACCTCGCTCTTACTCTGCATCGCTATCGCCGGGGTATTACTCCTGCTGCTGATGGTCATTAAATTTAAAATACAGCCCTTTGTCGCCCTGCTGATTGTCAGTTTGCTCGTCGCCTTAGCAACCGGTATTCCCACTGAAAACGTGATGAAAGTCATTACCTCCGGCATGGGCGGTATTCTCGGTTCGGTGGCGATTATTATCGGCCTCGGCGCCATACTGGGCAGAATGATCGAAGTGTCCGGCGGTGCGGAATCCTTAGCGCACCGCTTTGCCCAATTAATGGGACCGGGATTAATGGTAGCCGCGCTAACGGTTTCTGCCTTTATTCTCGGAATCCCAGTCTTTTTCGATGTCGGCTTTATTATTCTTGCACCGATTATTTACGGCTTTGCGAAAGTCGCGAAAGTCTCTCCGATTAAATTTGGTCTGCCCGTCGCGGGCGTGATGCTGACGGTGCATGTCGCGCTGCCGCCGCATCCCGGTCCGGTGGCCGCCGCTGGCTTGTTAAATGCAGATATCGGCTGGCTGACCATCATTGGCCTGCTGGTATCGATACCTGTCGGTATCATTAGCTATTGGGTCGCCAAAGCGATGAACCGCAATAAATACGCGCTCTCCGTCGAAGTACTGGAACAACTCCAGTTGGCGAAACCGGAAGATGCTACGCCGGATACAGCACCTGTTGCAGCACCCTCTGCCGGATTAATTGCTGCGCTGATTGTCATTCCGATTGCCATCATTATGCTCGGCACCGTATCCGCAACGCTACTGCCGGCCGGACACCCAATACGTAACATAATGTCGCTGGTTGGTTCCCCTGCCGTGGCGCTGCTGATCGCATTGACGCTGGCACTGTGGCTACTAGCATTGCGTCGCGGCTGGTCACTGGAAAAAGCCAGCGGCGTGATGGGCGATGCCATGCCTGCCGCTGCGGTCGTCATCATGGTGACCGGTGCCGGCGGCGTATTCGGCAAAGTACTGGTGGAATCCGGCATCGGTAAAGCGCTGGCGGATACGCTGACCAGCATTCATCTGCCGCTGGTGCCGGCCGCGTTTCTTCTGTCGCTTTCGCTGCGCGCCTCGCAAGGTTCAGCCACCGTCGCAATTCTCACCACCTGCGGCCTGCTGAGCGAAGCCGTCAGCGGCCTGAACCAGATGCAACTGGTGCTGGTGACGCTGTCTGCCTGCTTTGGTGGACTGGCCCTGTCGCACGTCAATGACTCCGGCTTCTGGATCGTCACCAAATATCTGGGGCTGTCGGTCGCCGATGGCCTGCGTACCTGGACGGTGCTGACGACCCTGCTTGGTCTGTCGGGGTTCCTTTTCACCTGGGCCCTGTGGCTGGTATTTTAAGCATCCTACCTGGCAAAATTCGCAGGATTGGGAATCGTTTTAAGTCTCCAGCGCTGAACTCAACTTTTCCCGCATCGGTGAAGGTGCGGGAAAAACACACCTGTTTCGCCTGAAGACCATTAAATTAAACTGAACTGAACTGAAAAAATTAGCCCACTATCCTTCTTTTTTATATTAATACCGTCCCCCGCTCCCCTTTAATGCCAACAATTGACGCGAATTTACCCCGGTGTTTTCCAACTGGCGGAAACAAGAAATCTTATAAGATATTTAATGGAATAATGAATCTGTCCACACCGGACCGCTCTAACAACCTGAATTCCGCTATCGCATAGAAATAGATCCCATGACCTATTTCACATCACGCCTGACCCATAAAAAGAAAAAGGATTTGAGGAATATGCTGAATCTGCTGAAAAAAATGAAACTCGGTACGATGTTGGGTACAGGTTTCGCCTCTGTCATCATCATCGGTCTGATGGTCGCCATTCTGGGGCGCTTTCATTTGGTCGATCTGGGTGAAGATATTGAATCGCTATCAAAAAAAAATCTGGCCAGCCTCATCCTGATACAGGATGCCAAGAGCGGCTTTGACGCCGTGGCGCGTTCAGTACGCAACATTGGCCTGACCGATGACAGAAACCGCATGCAGGAAGAAAAGCGCCTGATCGATCAGCAAATTGCTCGCAATACTGAAACGCTGAGCAAACTGTATGAACACCTGTCCGAACCAGAAACCCGCGACTCGCTAGAAAAATTGACGCAGGCGCGCCCGGCCTATCGGGATGCCGTGAATAAAGCGGTTGAGCTTGGCCTGTCCGAGAATGCCGAAGACAGAGCGCGTGCCATACAGATCATGGTCAACGAGATGCAAGTTACGCAATCTCCGGTTTTCGCTGCGCTGGACGACATGGCGCAATTCCAGCAAAAACGGACGCAGGACATGACGACAAATGCCATGCAGGAAGCGCGAGCAGACGGTAACACGCTGATCACCTTCGCCGCGATTGCGGTTCTCATCGGCATTTTGGTTTCCCTGCTCATTACCCGCACGATTAAAGGGCTACTGGGTGGCGAAGTGGTGTATGCCGCTCAGATCGCACAGGCCATTGCACAGGGAAATCTGGCCGTCGCGGTCAATCTGCGTCCCGGCGACAACCACAGTATGCTGGCCGCGATGAATACGATGCGTAAAAGCCTGAGCGATATCGTTGAACAGGTGCGGGAAAGCAGTGAATCCATCGCAACCGGCGCCAGCCAGATTGCCGCCGGCAGTACCGATCTCAGCCAGCGCACGGAAGAACAAGCGGCCAACCTGCAACAAACCGCCGCCTCTATGGAAGAGATGAGCCAAACCGTGCGCCAGAACGCAGACACCGTACGTAACGCCACACAACTGGCGCAGGCCGCCAGTCATACCGCGGCGAAAGGCGGTGAAGCCGTCGGCAATATCGTTGTCACCATGCAAGAAATTACCGATAGCTCACACAAGATTGGCGACATTATCAGCGTCATTGATGGCATTGCTTTCCAGACTAACATTCTGGCGCTCAACGCGGCGGTAGAAGCGGCCCGGGCAGGCGAGCAAGGTCGTGGTTTTGCCGTGGTCGCAGGCGAAGTGCGCTCACTGGCCCAGCGCTCCGCCACCGCGGCTAAAGAAATTAAAGAGCTGATCGGCCACAGCGTCGAGAAAGTGGAAGCTGGCTCCGTGCTGGTCAGCGATGCCGGAACGACGATCGAAGAGCTGGTTCGTCAGGCGCGCCACGTTGCCGATCTGATTAACGAAATTGGCGTCACCACGCAGGAACAGGAATCCGGCGTCTCGCAGATCCATGATGCCGTTAACCAACTCGATCAGGTCACACAGCAGAATGCCGCGCTCGTTGAGCAATCCGCTTCCGCCGCCGATAGCCTGAGCGATCAGGCCGCTCATCTGGTCGAGCTGATGAAAGTCTTCGTCGTTGAAGGCGGCTCGTCACAGCGAATTGCACCGCCGTTGAAAAGGCCTGATAGCGTAAAACGCGCGTTAGCCGATCCTAAAAGCAGCGCGGGAAGCGATAACCAAAACTGGGAAACGTTTTAACCACACACCCTCTCCGCTCAAAAAAGAAAAGCCGCTGAAATCGCAGCGGCTTTTACATGAGCAGATCGCCCGTTATCGGCAATTACAGCGCCCGACGCAGTCGTGCCACCGCTTCATGCATTTGCTCATCCGTTGCCGTCGCGAAAGAAAGGCGCAGCGTTGAATAATCGACATTGTCCGGGAAGAAGAACCCGCCCGGCACGAAAACCACGCCTTGAGCCAGCGTCTGTTTCAGCCATTTCGTCGTGTTGAAATCGTTTTGACGGAACCTGGCCCACAGGAACATCCCGCCTTTCGGTGAGTTGAACGTGATGACATCCCCCAGTTCCTGCTCAACCAACTGCGCCAGCAGTTCGCCTTTGTGCTTATAGGCGTGGCGAATTTTTTCGATCTGCGAATCCAGACGCCCCAGCCCCAGATAGCACTCCGCCACGGTCTGCGACAGGGCGCTGGCGTGCAGGTCGGCGGCCTGTTTGATAATCGCCACCTTGTGCAGCAGCCAATCCGGTAGGATCGCCCAGCCAAGACGCAGCCCCGGCGCCAGCACTTTCGAAAACGTGGAGGTATACAGCACGTGTTCCGCACTGCCCAGCGTCTCCTGCGCCAGTTGGAACAGCGTCGGATGGCGTTCATCGGTAAAACGCAGTTCACCGTAGGGATCGTCTTCGATAATGACGAAACCGTAGCGCTCCGCCAGCGTAATCAATTGCAGGCGACGTTCATCGCTCAGCGTCACGCCGCTCGGATTACCGAAGTTCGGCACGATGTATACGCCCTTGATTCGCTGTTTTTTCAACAGTTCTTCCAGCTCATCGACGACCATGCCGTTGGCATCGGATGACACCGACATCACCTGCGCCTGCGCCAGTTCCAGCGTTTGCAAAGCCGCAAGGTAGGTTGGGCGTTCAACTACAAACACATCGCCCGGATCGATCATCGCCCGCATAATAAGATCCAACGCCTGCTGCGACCCCGCCGTCACGACAATGTCTTCAGCGCGCGTTTTCACGCCGCGCGCGGCGCACAGCTCGGCAATACGATCGCGCAACACGCCGCTGCCTTCGGTCAAACCATACTGGAATGCCGTTTTCGGCTGTTCGGTAATCGCTAACTGCGTCGCCTGATTCAACCCCTCAAAATCAAACAAAGCATCCGACGGGATCCCGCCAGCCAGCGAGATGATATTTTCCATCTTGCTGTGTTTCAGCAGCTCGCGGATGGCGGAACTTTTTAACTGAGCGATACGGTGCGCTAACAACCCTTCAATGGCCATCTCTTCTTAACCCTTCTACGAAACAGGCCGGTAAACCGGCCCGATATCGACTTTCTATTGACATTATCCGCCCAGATAGGCCGAACGTACCGCTTCATTCGCTAACAATGCCGCGCCGGTATCTTCCAACACGACATGACCGTTTTCAAGCACATAACCCCGGTCAGCCAGTTTCAATGCCTGATTAGCGTTTTGCTCCACCAGAAAGACGGTCATGCCCTCTTCACGCAACTGCTGGATGGTATCGAAAATTTGCAGGATGATGATCGGCGCCAGTCCCAGCGACGGCTCGTCCAGCAGCAGTAAACGCGGCTGGCTCATCAGTGCGCGACCAATCGCCAGCATCTGCTGCTCGCCGCCGGACATGGTGCCGGACCGTTGGGCGCGTCGCTCATACAGACGCGGAAACAGATCGTAGACGCGTGCAATGCGTTCCTGATACTGCTCGCGATCGGCAAAGAAGCCGCCCATCGCCAGATTTTCTTCTACCGTCATACGGGAAAAGACGCGTCGACCTTCCGGCACGATCGCGATCGCTTCACGCATAATCTGCGCCGTCTGCCAGTGCGTGATGTCCTTGCCGTCAAACGTGATGGTGCCTTCCGTTGCACGCGGGTCACCGCACAGCGTGCCTAGTAGCGTGGTTTTACCGGCGCCGTTCGCGCCGATCAGCGTAACAATCTCGCCCTGATTAATATGCAGGCTGACCTGATGCAGCGCCTGAATTTTGCCGTAATGGGCCGAAACCTGATGTAATGACAGCATAAACGTTATCCTTCACCCAGATAGGCACGAATGACATCCGGGTTGTTACGAATTTCAGTTGGCGTACCGTGCGCCAGCGGCGTTCCCTGATTGACGACATAAATCCGGTCGGAAATCCCCATCACCAGTTTCATATCATGCTCAATCAACAGCACGGACACCTGATGGCTATCGCGCAGTTCCACAATCAACTGATTTAGCTCGTCAGTTTCTTTCGGGTTCAGACCTGCGGCGGGCTCATCCAGCATCAATAACTCAGGCCGCGTCACCATGCAGCGGGCGATTTCCAGCCGACGCTGCTGACCGTAAGCCAGATTCCCGGCCTGACGGTTCGCTAAATCCAGCAGACCAATACGCTCCAACCATACCGCGGCACGCGCTTGCGCGTCGGCTTCCGCACGGCGAAACCCCGGTGTTTTCAACAGTCCGGCAAACACGCCGCTTTTCAGGTGCTGGTGCTGTGCCACCAGCAGGTTCTCCACCACCGTCATTTCACGGAACAGGCGAACGTGCTGGAACGTACGCACTACGCCCATGCGGGCAATGGCCTGTCCTGGTAGCCCTTCCAGATGGCGATCGCGCAGCATGATGGTGCCGCCGCTCGGGCGATAAAACCCGGTCAGGCAGTTGAAGACCGTGGTCTTCCCTGCCCCGTTCGGGCCGATCAATGAAACGATCTCGCCCGCGTGAATGTCCATTTCAACATTATTGACTGCCAGCAGGCCGCCAAAACGCATCATCAGACCGCGGACTGATAATAATGGCTGCGTGCTCATGCTTGACCTTCCTTCTTCGCGATGTCCAGCTTCATCTCTGGACGCTTCATCGGCAGCAGGCCTTGCGGACGCCAAATCATCATCAGCACCATCAATGCGCCCAGCAGCAACATGCTGTACTCATTCAGATCGCGCATCAACTCACGGGAAACCACCAGCAAAATCGCGGCGAGAATCACCGCAAACTGCGACCCCATCCCGCCCAGCACCACAATCGCCAGCACAAAGGCCGATTCGGCGAAGGTGAACGATTCCGGGCTGACAAACCCCTGACGCGCGGCAAACAGCGTACCGGCGAACCCGGCAAACGCGGCGCTGATGGTAAACGCGGTCAGCTTGATGCGCGTTGGACTCAGCCCCAGAGAACGGCAGGCGATTTCATCCTCGCGCAGTGCTTCCCACGCGCGGCCCAGCGGCATGCGCAGCAGGCGGTTAATCACAAACAGGGTTAATACCACCAGCAACAGCGCCACCAGATACAGAAAGATGATACGGTCGCTGGGATCATATTTCAGGCCGAAGAAATTGTGGAACGTATCCCAGCCGCCATCGCGCACGCCGCGGCTAAACTCCAGGCCAAAAAAGGTCGGTTTCGGGATCTGGCTGATACCGTTCGGGCCACCGGTAATTTCGGTGTTGTTCAGCAGCAGAATACGGACGATCTCGCCGAACCCGAGCGTCACTATCGCCAGATAGTCGCCGCGCAAACGCAGCACCGGAAAACCGAGCAGGAAACCGGACAGCGCCGCCGCCATGCCCGCCAGCGGCAGACTTTCCCAGAAGCCTAACCCGTAATAGTGGTTCAACAATGCGTAGGTATACGCGCCGATGGCGTAAAATCCGCCATAGCCCAATACCAGCAAGCCAGACAAACCCACCACCACGTTCAAGCCCAGCCCCAACATGATGTAAATCAGCGTGAGGGTAGCGATGTCCACCGTGCCGCGCGACACCAGAAACGGCCAGGCCACAGCAGCAATAATCAACGCCGCGGCCAGCAGCTTCTGCCGCGGGGTGCTGCCATCAAAGCTCGGCAACACCAGCGACGGCGCGGAAAATCTCTTGATGCTTTGCTGGAAGAACGGGCGAATCAACTGAAAGAAGAACACCACGATGCAGCCTGCGCCAATCCAATGCCAGCGCACTTCATCTGCGCCGCGCACCACCAGTTTGGTGCCGTCCAGCCCCAGTTGTAGCCCCATCAGAAAGGACGCCAGCACCAGCAGCATGAACGCGGAAATGAATGCGTTAACCAGGTTGAGCTGTTTCATACTTTTTCAACCTCCGGACGACCCAGAATACCGGTCGGCATCACCAGCAGCACCACAATCAGCAGCGCAAAAGAGACCGCGTCTTTGTATTCCGTACTCAGATACGCGGACGTCAGCGCTTCCGCGACACCCAGCACCAGCCCGCCGATCATCGCGCCAGGAACACTGCCGATGCCGCCCAGTACCGCCGCGGTAAACGCTTTCATTCCGGCCATGAAACCGATATAGGGATTAATGACGCCATAAAACTGCCCCAGCAACACGCCGGCGACCGCCGCCATTACCGCACCAATCACAAACGTCAGAGAGATCACGCGATCGGTGCTGATACCCAGCAGGCTCGCCATTTTCAGATCCTCCGCACAGGCGCGGCAGGCGCGCCCCATACGGGAATAGCGAATAAACAGCGTCAACGCCAGCATGGCGAGGAACGTCACAATCCAGATGATCAACTGCATGGTGCTAATCGTGGCGGCAAAGCCATTGCTTTCGCCCAGCACCCACTGGCCGATCACCAGACTCGGCAGCGCAACATCGCGCGAGCCCTGATTCAGGCTGACGTAGTTTTGCAGGAAAATCGACATCCCGATGGCGGAAATCAGCGCAATCAGGCGCTTTGAGGTTCGCACGGGGCGGTAGGCCACCCGTTCGATACTCCAGCCGTAGGCGCTGGAAATGACCACGGCGGCAATGAAGGCGACGCCAATCAGCAGCCAGCCCGCATCGATACCCATCATCATCAGGGCCGCAATCACAATAAAGGAGACGTAGCTACCGATCATATACACTTCGCCGTGCGCGAAGTTAATCATGCCGATAATGCCGTAAACCATGGTGTAGCCAATGGCGATCAGCGCATAGGTGCTGCCCAACGTCAGACCGTTGAACATCTGCTGAAAAAAGTAAAGGAACTGCTCGGACATACCTTAACCTTAAATGCTGCCCCCGCGCCTGGCGGCAACGGGGGCGTCGGTATTGAGGGATTTTATTGGTGCAAACTCAGAAGGCGGGAAAAAACCCACCTCAGAGAGGCGGACAACGGCGCTTCCGTCCGTTACCGCCTTTCCCGCATGGAGATCACTTCACCACGCTGGACGTACCGTCTTTGTGCCACTCGAATACGCCAAATTCAAACCCTTTCAGGTCGCCTTTTGCATCCCAGCTTAATGGTCCCATAACGGTATCCACGGAGTTCGCTTTCAGGTCCGCAACCAGTTTTTCCGGCTCATCGCTGCCGGTACGCGTCATCGCCGTGGTCAGCGATTGCAGCGCGGCATAGGTCGTCCAGACAAACGGGCCAGTCGGATCCAGTTTCTTAGCTTTCAGCGCATCCACGATAGGTTGGTTAGCCGGCACCTGATCGTAGCGCTTCGGCAGCGTTACCAGCATACCTTCAGAGGCGTCACCGGCGATGTTGGACAGCGAGGAGTTACCCACGCCTTCCGGCCCCATGAACTTGGTCGTCATACCTGCCTGACGCGCCTGACGCAGAATCTGCGCCATTTCCGGGTAGTAGCCGCCAAAATAGACGAAATCGACGTTCTCTTTCTTCAGGCGTGCCACCAGCGTAGAGAAATCTTTATCACCCGCCGTCACACCTTCAAACAGCACCACGTTCGCACCGGCTTTTTTCAGGTTATCCTGAACAGAACGGGCCAAACCTTCACCATATTGCTGTTTGTCATGCACCACGGCAATGCGCTGCGGCTTGAGGGTCTCGACAATGTATTTTGCTGAGGTTGGCCCCTGATCGGAATCCAGTCCCGTCGTGCGCAGCACCATCTTGTAGCCGCGCGTGGTCAGGTCGGCGTTGGTTGCCGCAGGCGTAATCATGATCACGCCTTCTTCTTCATAGATATCAGACGCAGGCTGCGTAGAGGAGGAACACAGATGACCAATCACATAACGGATGCCGTCATTGATGACCTTATTCGCAACGGCAACCGCCTGTTTGGGATCGCACGCGTCATCATATTCAACGCCAACCAGTTTGTTCCCGTTGACGCCGCCTTTGGCGTTGATATCGGCAATCGCCTGACGTGCGCCAATGAACTCCATATCACCATACTGTGCAACCGGACCAGACATCGCGCCCACAACCGCAACTTTAATATCGGCCGCATTAACGGCGTGGCTAAACGCGGCAGCCACGCAACCGATCAGCAATACTTTACCTTTACTGAATTTCATTCTTTTTACCCCATCTGTCATTATGGATATTGCCGAAAACCTGACCGCCCTCCGCCATAACCTGACGATTTCCTTATAAGTAAGAAAGGCTTAGGTTATTATTAGCAATAATTTCTAATAAGGCTTTATTTTTCATACTATTAAACAGGAATTTTATGCTACAAATCAACTGACATTCTCAGAAACGAGCAGATCTTTCAGCATAAAACACTAGGCCAAAAAACCATGTTTTAATTTATATATAGTGAGTTATTCCAGTTTATGCATTAATTGTTGATGTATTGTTTGAAATGCAAAGCATAAGAAAACATTTGTGCCATTAACCATAAAACTTAAAACAGACAATTTTTCTACGACAAGACCGCTACATTATTCTTCACTCACACGATGGAGTGCCGATAGAATGAAACTAACCGTTGAATGTCTTACCCAATTCAGCCCCCAGGACAAAATCGACCTGGAGAAAATCTGGCCGCATCAAAATATTGAGTTATTGGAAGCAGGGCTGAAGCCAACCCGCCGACTTTTTGCCGCGCGTTTTAACGATCGGTTGCTCGGGGGAATGCTGGTCGAAATTGCCGGGGAGTATGCGGAACTGAGCGATCTGATGGTAAGGGAAACCACTCGGCGACGAGGCGTGGGTCAGCTTCTGATTGATGAAGCCCGGCGTCAGTTGCCGGAGGTGAAAGAGTGGTGGCTGGCAACGGCTAACCATGCCGCCATCAAAGAAGAGGTGTTAGCGCGATTCATGGTCTCCTGCGGCTTTTCACCGGTATCCGGTGGTTGGCGCTATATTCGCAGACAGGAACCGCTGATTCTTGACGAAATCCATTCAGATAAGCTGGACTGACATCAGACAAACACAAAACGACCGGGCATTGCCCGGTCGCTACAGACGAATACGACATAAGAAATCAGGCCTCTATTGCGGCACGCAATTTTTTCATCGCATTCTTTTCTAACTGACGCACACGCTCTGCGGAAACGCCGTACCGATCGGCCAGCTCCTGCAAGGTGGATTTGTTGTCATCATCCAGCCAGCGCGCGCGAATAATGTGCTGGCTGCGTTCATCCAGCCCTTCCAGCGCATAAGTAAGCTTATCCGCCGCGTGCGCCTCCCAGTTATCCTCTTCGATGCCATCGGCAAAATCAGACGATTTATCCTGGAGGTAAAGCATCGGCGACATCGCCTTGCCGTCGTGCGCGTCGTCTTCCGGCGTCGGATCGAACGTCATGTCCTGCGCCGCCATGCGGGATTCCATCTCGCGCACGTCTTTGCTGGTTACCCCAAGCTCGCGGGCAACCAGTTCCACTTCGTCCTGATTAAACCAGCCAAGGCGGGTTTTCGTCTTACGCAGGTTAAAGAACAGTTTACGCTGGGCTTTAGTGGTCGCCACTTTCACGATACGCCAGTTACGCAGCACGTATTCATGAATTTCCGCCTTGATCCAATGCACGGCGAAAGAAACCAGACGCACACCGACGTCAGGATTAAAGCGGCGTACCGCTTTCATCAGGCCGATATTCCCTTCCTGAATCAGGTCCGCCTGCGGCAGACCGTAGCCCGAATAATTGCGGGCAACGTGAATAACAAAGCGCAGGTGTGACAAAATGAGCTGCTTAGCGGCATCCAGATCGCCCTGATAATGCAGCCGTTCAGCCAGCGCCCGCTCTTCCTCCGCCGTCAGCATCGGATAGGCATTGGCGGCACGTATATACCCTTCCAGACTGCCCTGGGGAACTAAGGTGAAAGTTTGCATATCTTTGGTCATTCAACCCTCTCATTACGCTATGCTTCATCTTGCAGGCGGCCATACTAGCACGGCTTCGCCACATCGTTTCGCACGAACATGACAAAATATGGCACCCGAATACCTATCTTTTCAGACTGTGACTTCGCTCGCAAGTTCCGATTATTTTATTCCCCCCATCCCAGAGATCAAGAGGGAGAAAGCCGCACCGTTACCGCCTGATGAGGTTTCAGAATCATCGCGCTCATCTTTGTCCCCCTTCGGGCGACATCGCGGCGACAGCATGAAGGAAAAAGACGGCAAAACAGTAGGATGACGAGAAACCACTGAGGAATTATCCCCTGCGAAACCACCTATATCACAGGAGATAATTATACCATAAAACGCTTACTGTGGTGTAAAGCGGCGTAAATGTTGCACCGTTGCCAGCCAGGCGGCTAGCCAACCAATCATACCGGCGATCAGCAACAACAGCAGAGATTCATCCCAACTGAGCCCTTTCACGGCAAAGGTCGTACCGAAAACCTGCGCCACCTGCGCTACCACCGCATCCAACTTCCAGACCAGCGCCTGCGACAGAATCAGCGATAGCACCGCGCCACCCACGCCCATGACCATACCGCCATTCAGGAACGGACGCAGAATGAAACCGTCCGTCGCGCCAATCAGTTTCATCACGTTGATGGTTTCGCGACGGCTGAAAATACTCAGACGCACGCTGTTGCCGATCACCAGAAAGACGGCTATCACCATCAGGATGCCAATCGTCGCGGAAATCTGCCCAACCAGACTGGTCAACGCCACCAGCCGGGCAAACCAACTATCGTCCATCCGCACTTCATCCACGCCCTGCGTCGCCGCCACGCGATCGCGCAACGTCGTCAGCGTATTGGTATCCTGAAAGCTCATTTTCGGCGTGATAATCGCTACCGCCGGCAGCGGGTTCTCTTCCAGCATATCGAGCGCACCGCCAAAGCCTGACCAGTTGCGGAACTCGCCCATCGCTTCATTGCGCGACAAATAATTCACCTTATCGACGCCCTCTTCCGCCTGAAGCTGTGTGATCACAGCCTGCGCCGCATTGTCATCCAGCGATTTATCCAGATACACCGTCAGTTGCGGCGACGGATACCACTGAGACGCGGCCTGACTGACGTTTTTCCACACCAGATAACAGATGCTGGGCAGCGCCAGAGAAATGGCGATCACCATCACGGTCAGCAACGTCGCCAGCGGCTGACGCAGCATGTCGGCCAGCGTATTCCTCCAGGCATAGCGCCACTGTTCCTGCCAGCCGCCGCGCAGCGCTTTCGCTTTCATTCCAGGCTTTTTTGCATTACGGACATTATTCGCCATCGTGGTTTCCCCCCACCATCCGGCCATCCGACAGCGTCAGCACACGATAATGACGGCGAGCGATCAGCCCGGTATCATGCGTTGCCATCAGAACGGTCACTCCGACGCGATTAAACTCTTCAAACAGGCGCAAAATGCCCTCCGACAGCGCATCGTCCAGATTGCCTGTCGGCTCATCGGCCAGCAGCACCGCAGGCTTGTTAACCACTGCACGGGCAATGCCAACGCGCTGCTGTTCACCGCCAGACAGCTGGATCGGGTAGTTTTTCGCTTTATCCAACAGGCCCACTTTGTCCAGCGCCGCAGAAACGCGGCGGCGAATATCTTCGCTGCTGGCGCCAGCGATAATGAGCGGCATCGCCACATTGTCGTAGACCGTGCGCTCCATCAACAGATGGTGATCCTGAAAAATCATTCCAATCTGACGCCGCAGGAACGGGACCTCCCGCTTTTTCAGGCGGCTGATATTGTGACCGCCAAACAAAATCTGACCTGCGCTGGGACGTTCAATGCCACAAATCAGTTTCAGCAGGGTACTTTTCCCCGCGCCGGAATGGCCGGTGAGAAACGCCATTTCCGCCGGACGCAGATGAAAATTCACCCCTTGTAATGCCTGACGCCCACCGAGGTAAGCTTTACTGACCTGTTCAAAACGAATCATCCGTTTTAATCCTCTCGGGCAAAAAGTGCCTCAATAAAATCATCGGCCTTGAAGGGCCGCAAGTCTTCGATACCTTCCCCTACCCCAATATAGCGGATAGGAATACCGAACTGATCGGCAATCGCGAAAATCACGCCCCCCTTCGCGGTACCGTCCAGCTTGGTCAGGGTAATTCCCGTCAGCCCGACCGCTTCATTAAACAGTTTGGCCTGACTCACCGCATTCTGTCCGGTGCTGGCATCCAGCGTTAACATCACCTCATGCGGCGCATCTTCGTCGAGCTTCTTCATCACGCGCACAATCTTTTTCAGTTCTTCCATCAGGTGCGCTTTGTTTTGCAAACGCCCGGCGGTATCGGCAATCAGCACATCAGCCCCGCGCGCTTTCGCAGCCTGAATCGCATCGAAAATCACCGATGCCGAATCCGCGCCCGTATGCTGCGCGACCACCGCCACGTTGTTGCGCTGCCCCCAGACCTGAAGCTGTTCGACCGCCGCGGCACGGAAGGTATCTCCCGCCGCCAGCATCACGGACTTGCCCTGCGCCTGAAACTGACGCGCCAGCTTCCCGATGGTGGTGGTTTTCCCCACCCCGTTAACGCCAACCATCAGAATGACATACGGCGTTTTGCCTTCGATATTCAGCGGGGCGTCCACCTTAGCAAGGATCTCCGCCATTTCATCTTTCAGCTTAACAAAAAGCGTATCAGCATCTTTCAACTGACGGCGGCTGGCATGCTCTGTCAGGCTGGTGATGATTTTACGGGTCGTCTCAACGCCGACATCCGCAACCAGCAATTGTTCTTCCAGCTCATCAAACAGATCGTCGTCGATTTTCTTACCGCGAAACAATCCGATAAATCCTGAACCGAGATTCTGACGTGTTTTTACCAGACTGCGTTTCAGGCGAGCAAAGAACCCTTCTTTCGTCGGGCGCTCTTGTTCCTGCGCCACGACAGGCACAGCATCTGGCTGTGCTTCTTGTTCTTCCTGCTGCGTAACCTCCGGCTCGGCATCGGCCACGTTTTCAGCCTGCGCGACCGGATCGACAACCTCACGATCGCGCACATCATGATCCCTCGGATCGCGATCGTCCGTCTCGGAAAGAGCAGATTCAGTAACGTGGGCTTGCGGAGCAACGACGGTCGGTTCTTCCAGAACGACCGACGTATCTTCAATAACCGGGGTTTCTTCAACGACAGGTTCGTCCGGCAGCGGTTTTTCCGCGAGTTCATCGGTCTGGTGAGTCGATGCAGCGGCCTCCTGCTCCACCGCTGACGGCTGTTCTTCAACAGCCGGCTTCTCTTGCCGTTGATCTTTTTGTTCTTCTTCCTGTTTCCCTAATCCCAGCCAGGAAAAAAAACCGCGCTTCTTTTCTTTTGACATGTGCAATCGCGCTCCACGCTGCTCACCGCAGCGAATCAATCAATGAAAATCATATCTAAACAACAAGTTTAACACTTTCCCGCCGACAGCAACACGCGGCCAACGGGGGGAATGGCAGACAATTCTGTGCCCGGCTGGCAATCTCCGTAACGAAATATGTCAAACGCAATACGCCGTCGGCGGGCGCAGAAGGTACGGAATTTTGGGTTAAGCGCCTTCATCGTCATCTTAACATTCCCTCTACACGTAACCACCGCTAGAATAGCGCCAGAAATTTCCTGTCCGCATCCAAGCAGCAAGAGTGCGGCACACTAACATCCCTGTGAGCTATGGCTAAAAAAAATGCATCCCCTGCCGCCGGACAAATCCGCATCATCGGTGGTCAGTGGCGCGGTAGAAAACTTCCGGTTCCTGATAGCCCCGGTTTGCGCCCCACGACCGACCGTGTGCGGGAAACGCTGTTTAACTGGCTGGCTCCCGTCATTCAACACGCCCGCTGTCTGGACTGTTTCGCCGGCAGCGGCGCGCTCGGGCTGGAGGCGCTATCCCGTTATGCTACCCACGCCACATTACTGGAGAAGGAACGTGCAGTCGCCCGGCAATTAACGCAAAATCTGGCTCTGCTTCGGGCAGAGAACGCCGATGTGGTTAATACTGATGCGCTGAGCTGGTTGGCGCAACCGGGGACGCCTTATGACGTGGTGTTTCTCGATCCGCCGTTTCGCAAAGCATTGCTGAACAACGCACTGACCTTGCTGGAACAGCAGGGCTGGCTGGCGCCGGAATCCTGGATTTACGTGGAGACAGAAGTGGAAAACGGGCCGCTGGCGATCCCGGAAAACTGGCAGTTGCACCGTGAAAAAATCGCGGGTCAGGTTGCTTATCGTTTATACATCCGTCAGTAATCTTCTCAGCGAGGTAAAGGTAAGAAATGGTGTTGATTAACCTTGGCAGATTATTGATGCTGGGCGTGTGGGGTTTTCTGTTGCTGAACCTGATTCAGCCGTTTCCCAGACCGCTAAATATCTTCATGACCGTGGCGATGGTGTTTATGATCCTGATGCACGGTTTTCAACTGCTGCTGTTAAAATCCAGCCAGCCGAAAGACAGCCCCGCGATGAACCGCGCGCTTCAGGCTCGCATTTTCCTTTTTGGCGTATTTGAACTGCTGGCATGGCAGAAAAAGCAGCCTAAGCCATAATCGCTACCGCTGCTGGGGCACAAAGCGAATAAAACGCGTGCCCTTTAGCTGCAACGATCCCTGCATCCCGGTATCCAGTTGGTGATAATCGGCGCGTTCAAGACGCAAGGTTATCGTCGCCCCGCCGACAACCGCGCGGAACGTCACCTCATACAGCATGTCTTCCACCGCCATTATCTGATGCTCGCGGGCGCGCTGACGACGACGGGGAAACTCGCGTTTGTGTTTCACTTCTGCGGCCACAATCCGCAGCGGAGCGGCGTCATTCAGCGCTTCCCGCTGGCGTTGGCGTCGGTACTGCCGCACCGCCAACACCAGAATCACGCCAACGGTCAACACCAACAGCCAGGGAAAATCACTCATCAATTCAGGACTTCTTGCCGGGAAGGTAAGGGAATGGCGCAACGTTATCCCCTAAATCAGAGATCCGAGCGCTGCCTTTTTCCGTCACCGCATCAATACGGATAACCGACTGAAGTGGGATGAAACTGCGGCTAACGCCGGAGAATTCCGTTTTCAGTTTCTCGGTTGACGGGTCAACCAGCACGGTGGACTGGCTGTCGAACACGAAGTCGGCGATTTCAATAAAGCCGAACAGATTGCTCTGTACCAATTCACGCACATAAAGCTGATAATTTTTACCGTTATTCATGAATTGAATACGATAAAGTGCGGATTCATTACTCATTCAACAACATGCTCCCTTAAGAGGCGCCACGGCGTAAAAACGGCGATAACATACCATGAAGCTCATCGATGGTGCATCCATCCCACGCGATGTTGTTTAACTTGCTCACAATCCCCTACACTGAATCAATAACGGTCGATGTTTACGCACAAAACACAACAAGGACACGCTATGCTTTGGTCATTCATTGCGGTGCTTTTTTCCGGTTGGCTGTACGTGGACGCCAGCTATCGCGGCCCAACCTGGCAACGTTGGTTATTTAAACCGGTTACCATGCTACTGCTGCTGGCGCTGGCCTGGCAGACGCCGCTGTTGGGCGTGACGGGCTATCTGATTGTGCTGGGGCTGCTGGCAACGCTGATCGCAGATACCCTGCTGTTGCTGCCGACGCAGCGCCTTCTCTTTGCGTTCGGCGCCTACTTTCTTTCCCACCTGCTTTACAGCATCAGCTTTTTTACCGGACAGATCACGTTCACATTCTTCTGGCCGCTGGCATTGACGCTCGCAATTGTCGCGGCAATCCTCATCGCCATTATCTGGGAACGTCTGGAAGCACAGCGTTGGCCCGTCTGCGCATTCATCATCATGACGACCTTGATGGTGTGGATTGCCGGCGAACGCTATTTCGCACTGGGGACAAACGCGAACTTCTCCTTACTGGCGGGTACCGTGCTGCTCTTTATCGCCCACGCCGCCTGGCTGATCCACCATTATCGCTTCCCGTTCCGAGCGCATCAGGCAATCGTCGCAGCCGGTTATTTTGGCGGTCATTTCCTGATCGTCCGCTCCCTCTATTTTTAAGGTTTAGAGCACGGGTGAAAACGGGCTAAGGGCTGAAACGCGCTGAAAAATCAGCGCCCCTTACGCACCAGATAACGGTAGGGAAGCTGTTCAGTATCCTGCGCCAGAAGTTCATGCTCCATATACACGCAAAAACCGGGAATATCGCGGGTGGTGGCCGGATCGTCGGCAATAATCAGCAGCGTTTGCCCGATTTCCATCTGGCGTACCGTCTTACGCACCATCATCACCGGCTCAGGGCAGCGCAACCCCTGCGCATCAAGCGTTTTGTCCGGATTAGTAAAGGGATTGGTCATTAACATTCTCAGGGCTGGAATCAAAAAACCGCCTTAGTTTACGCTGCGGATTTGCCGACGCAAGCGACGACAACGTTTGCGCATAAAACAACCACGCTTTCGCGGCAAAACACATTGCATTAACGAAACAATTGCGTATTATGCCGCCGCGTTGCAGTGTAAAACTGCACCAACATCATTGCTTGGGTTCCCTCACCCCAATAACCAAAAAGGTCATATTATGTATCGTTTTACTCCCCAGCAGCGGCTTACGGCGCTGATCTGGCTATCGTTGTTCCATATCCTGATCATTACGTCGAGTAATTATCTGGTGCAGCTCCCGGTATTGATTTTCGGCTTTCATACCACCTGGGGCGCCTTTACCTTTCCGTTTATTTTTCTGGCAACGGATCTGACCGTGCGGGTTTTCGGTGCGCCACTGGCACGCCGCATTATTCTGGCCGTCATGCTGCCCGCGCTGGTGATTTCCTACGTGGTTTCCTCTCTGTTTTATCAGGGGGCGTGGCAATCTTTCGCGGCGTTAAGTCAGGTGAATATCGTCGTGGCACGCATCGCCTGCGCCAGCTTCATGGCTTATATTCTCGGCCAGATTCTGGATGTCCACGTCTTCAACCGGCTGCGTCAGATGCGTGCGTGGTGGGTCGCGCCCGCTGTTTCAACGGTATTTGGCAATTTCAGCGACACGCTGGCGTTCTTTTTCATCGCCTTTTACCGCAGCACCGACCCCTTTATGGCGGCGAACTGGATTGAAATCGCAACGGTGGATTACACCTTCAAGTTGCTGATCAGCCTGATCTTCTTCCTGCCAATGTACGGCGTCATGCTGAACATCGTACTCAAACGTCTGAGTGCGCAGAACAGCGCGGTCGACTACCGCGCCCTCAACAGCCATCATTAATGCCTTCGGGCGGCGATGCGCGCCGCCCTTTTCCTTTCAGACACTCATCGGTATGTAAAAATAACGGGGGTGCCGACAACGGTTTGCAACAACAAAATGCTTGTTTTTGCTATCCGAATAGGGTGCCATACTGTGATTACCTGTTTAAAAACGAGAGAAAGGGATCCCATGTCGAATCTAGTCAAATACCTCGGTGTCGGCTTGCTTGTCGGCCTGCTGGCCGCTTGTGACGGCAAGACGGATGACGCCGCAAAAGCGGGAGCACAAGATAAACCCGCCGCTGAAGCCACCACAGGTCAGAATATCGAATTAATGGATGGCAAGGTTGCGTTTACCCTGCCGGCCGATATGCGTGACCAAAGCGGTAAAGTGGGTACGCAGGCGAATAACATGCACGTTTACGCCAATGACAATGGGCAGAAAGCGGTCATCGTGATTGTTGGCGACAACACCACGGAAGAGTTGGGCGTGCTGGCGCAGCGTCTGGAAGATCAGCAACGCACGCGTGACGCCAACCTCCAGGTCGTCACCAACAAAACCATCGATGTTGACGGCAAGAAGCTGCAACAGCTCGACAGCATTATTACCAGCAGTGGACAACAGGCCTATTCCTCCGTGGTATTAGGAAAAGTAGGAAACCAACTGCTGACGTTGCAGATTACGCTGCCTGCCGGCAATCAGCAGCAGGCGCAGAGCGAAGCGGAAGGCATCATCCATACCCTGAAGCTGAAATAATCGGTGTTCTCGTCTGTCGGTAGCCACGTCGGTGGCTACCGTCATCCGACTGTCGCGCGCCGGCTCAGACGCAACGTCAGCGCCAGACCGCCGAGTCCCAACAACGCCGCCGCCAGATAAATAGAGGCGATACCGGTATACCCCATCAGCACCCCCGCCAGCGGCCCGACGATGCCCAGCGACAGGTCGAGAAATATCGTATAAGTCGCCAGCGCGCTGCCCTGATTCTGCGGTGATACAGCCTGAACGGCGACAACGCCTAATGCCGGAAACACCAGAGAGAAGCCCGCCCCCGCGAGGAACGCGCCGATTTCCGCCATCAGCGGCTGCGTCGCGCCCCACACCAGCAGCAACCCCATAATTTCCACCACAAAACACGCCATCGCCACGCGTAATCCGCCAAATCGCTGAATACTGTTAGGAAACACCAGACGCGTGCCAACGAAAGCGCAGCTGAAAATGGTCAGCGTCAGCGCCGCGCCTTCCCAGTGTCGATCGGCATAAAACAACGTGATGAAAGTGGCGATTACGCCAAACCCCGCAGAGGCGATCGCCAGAATAATGCCGTAAACCCAGACCTTCCCCAGCACTTCGCGAAAGGGGATCTTTTTTCCCGGCGCCACCTGCACCGCCGGGCGCGGCAGTGCGCAAACGATCGCCACGGCCGCAATCAGGATAATACTGACGGAAAGCAACGTTAACCCGCCGATGTGGTTGAGCCAGACGCCGAGCGGTGCGCCGATCGCCATCGCGCCGTAGGTCGCAATGCCATTCCAGGAAATGACCCGCCCGATATGTCGGGAGCCCACCACGCCGACGCCCCATAGCGTGGCGCCCGTACCGGCAAAACTCTGCCCGACCCCCAGTACCACGCGCCCGAGACACAGTAGCAGCAGCGCGAGCGCGGATGAAGCGTCGCTACAGGCCGCCAACAGGTAAAACACCCCGCTCAGCATGACGCCGACCAACCCCCAAACGACGATGTTCTTCGGCCCTTTTTCATCTGCGCTACGACCGGCATGGGGGCGACTCAATAGCGTGGAAAAATATTGCAGGCTGATAACCAGCCCGGCCCAGAACGCGCTGTAGCCAAGGTGATCGTGTACATACCCCGGCAGCACCGCCAACGGCAGACCAATATTCAGATAGCTGGCGAAATTGAACGCCACAATGGAAACGATACGTAAATTCAGGCGCAGGCCGCTCAGCGCCGGTTCAGTTGGGGAAGGTGTCAACATGGAAAAATCACTCGCTTAACGTCCGTGCATGACGTACGTTCAGAAAAACATCGAAAAGTCACATTCTTATATTGTTGGTTATAATCAAACGTATGTTAATCAGTTAATCCCGAACGCAGGAGAAACGCAATGCCTGTACCGGCAGATCCGGATCGTCAGTCTACATCAACAGCCCCCGCGGGGGACAACTCGCCACCGCAATCCCTTTCGTTTCTGGGCAAAGTCAAACGTCTGGCCGACCGTATCCAGGCGATCCCCAGCGTGGCGCACCTGATTCGTGCGGGTGAGCGTTTCAACGATCGCATGGGCAACCAATTTGGCGCGGCGATTACCTATTTTTCCTTTCTGTCGCTGATTCCGATCCTCATGGTGTCTTTCGCCGCCGTCGGCTTCGTGCTGGCCTCCAACCCCGATCTACTGACGGGGCTCATTAACCGTATCGTCAACAGTATCAGCGATCCCAATCTGGCTAATACGCTGAAAAATACCGTCAACACCGCCGTACAACAACGCACCACCGTCGGGATTACCGGTTTGCTGATCGCGCTCTATTCCGGCGTCAGCTGGATGGGCAACCTGCGTGAAGCGATTCGCGCCCAATCGCGCGACGTGTGGGAACGAAATCCGAAAGACGAAGAGAAAATTTACTTTCAGTACACGCGGGATTTTCTGTCGCTGACCGGTCTGGTTATCGCGCTGATTATCACGCTTTTCCTGACCTCGGTTGCCGGCACCGCACAAAATGTCATTGTGACCGCGCTGGGGCTGGATGGCATCGAGTGGCTGCGCCCTGCGTTAACGCTGATCGCTCTGTCGATCTCCATATTCGCTAACTACCTGCTATTCCTGTGGATATTTTTTGTCTTACCGCGCCATAAGCCCAAACGTAAAGCGCTCTTGCGCGGCACGTTGATTGCCGCCGTCGGTTTTGAAGTCATCAAATTCGCCATGACCGTCTCCCTGCCTAAACTGGCCAGTTCCCCTTCCGGCGCAGCGTTCGGCTCAGTCATCGGCCTGATGGCATTCTTCTATTTCTTTGCCCGACTGACGCTCTTTTGCGCCGCCTGGATCGCGACCGCCAACTACAAAGGGGATACGTCGACAGACAGGAACGAGCAGGATAAACAGACGTCGCCGCCGCGCTAAAACCAAATGGAAAACGCTGGTTTTCCGATCCACGTCATGAAAAAATAAAACATCGTTTTAATGCTATTGACTCAGTCTCACGTAATGTTGAGACTGACGTTAATTTCCATCTTTTTATGCCCCAAACATTTACGTGGCAAAGTCCCTTTTCAAACAGGCTAAGAGTGATGACAACTACTAACATTGCCGTAATCGGCGAATGCATGATCGAACTGTCGCAGAAAGGCACGGACCTTAACCGTGGTTTTGGTGGCGATACGCTGAACACTGCTGTTTACATTGCCCGTCAGGTAAATACCGATAAGCTGAACGTGCATTACGTGACCGCGCTCGGCACCGACAGCTTTAGCAAAGAGATGGTGACCGCCTGGCAAAACGAAGGGGTGAAAACCGATCTGATCCAGCGTTTGGACGACAAATTACCGGGCTTATACTTTATTGAAACCGACGCTAGCGGCGAACGCACGTTCTACTATTGGCGTAATGACGCCGCAGCCCGCTACTGGCTGGACAGCCCGGAAGCAGAAAAAATCGTTCAGTCGCTGGCACACTTTGATTACCTCTATCTGAGCGGCATCAGCCTTGCGATCCTGAACGCCGAAAGCCGCCAACGCCTCCTCGCCTTACTGCGCGCATGCCGCGCCAACGGCGGAAAAGTGATTTTCGACAACAACTACCGCCCGCGTCTGTGGCAAAGCAGAGAAGAGACGCAACAAGCCTATACCGATATGCTGTCCTGCACGGATATTGCCTTCCTGACGCTGGATGATGAAGACATGCTGTGGGGAGAGAAACCGCTGGAAACGGTGCTGGAACGCACGCACGCACTGGGCGTGAATGAGGTGGTCATCAAGCGCGGAGCGGATTCCTGCATCGTGTCAGAACGCGGGCAAGCACCGGTTGATGTCCCCGCGATCAAGTTGCCGAAAGAGAAAGTGGTTGATACCACCGCAGCAGGGGATTCATTCAGTGCAGGCTACTTGTCTGTACGCCTGAATGGCGGCAGTACGCAGGAAGCGGCACAGCGCGGCCATCTGACGGCCAGCACGGTCATTCAATACCGCGGCGCGATTATTCCGCTTGAGGCGATGCCAGCCTGAACCGCCACAGAACAAAAGGCCGCGATCGCGGCCTTTTATCTTGTCTGTTTTATTGCACGACGGGAGCCGCCGTTTCCTGCGCTTTCACGCCTTCAGGCGCGGTCGTTACAACGGCGCTGGCGGCGGGCTCGGTCGCGGGCGCCATTATCTGGTCGTATGCAGCCTGCAACGCCTTCATATTCGCTTCCGGCTCACCCTGTTGCTGAATCAGCATCAGCGTTGCATCCTGTGAAAGCTGCTGGTGGAGTTCCTGATTCAACCTATCAAGGGTTAACGCCGACAGGTAACTCTGGCGCAGCTTCTGGTACTGTTCAGGGGCGATATCCACCACGCCATTTTGCTGAGAACGCAGTCGCCGCTCCATCAGGATATCGGTGCTGGTGCGGGCATAGGTGGCAAACAGCTTGTTCAGTTCCTCCGTCTTACGCGCCACCAGAGCATCAAACTCTTGTTGCGTCAGTCCTTCTTCACGCAGTCTGGCCAGTTCCCGCGCCACAAACGTCATGCCCGGCCCGACGGCGTCGCTATTCGGGACATCAATATGAATCGCACACTGGGAGCGGGTATAAAACACATTACAGTCAAAGCGAAGATTGTTGCCCTTCAGCGGGCTTTTCTCCAATGCCTGCTGCAAATTCCAGAACAGCGCTTCCCGCGTCACATCGCCCAGCCAGTAGCGCACCAGCGCCTGAGATTCGCGAATCGGGTGCCACGGGGTATCCCACACCAGTGAAAGCGTGTCCTGCCGGACATTCTGATTCATCAGGCTGATTGCCTGCGGCGGTAGCGGACTTAATGTTGGAACGGGGGCTGGCGCTTCGCGTTTACCCTGCAATGGGGAAAACGTCTTAACAATCTGTTCGATAACGCTGCGATTATCCACATGACCGACGATATAGAGCGTCATGGCGTCCGGCGTATACCAGGTTTTATAAAATTGCTGTAGCTGCTCGCTGTTCAGCGGCAGTTTGACATCCTGAGCGGGGTCATGCGCCAGCAGAACCGACCCCTTCAGGCGATAGCGCCAGCCTGGGTCCTGCGGGTTAACCGGAAAGGTTGCCACCCGATCGGGAACCTTTAACGCCGCCTGAATACTCTCGTCGTCGATCGTCATCTGCCCTGCGCTTTCTGACAGCCACGCCAGCGCTTCTTTCAGCAGTTCCGGGCGGTTATTCGGCAGGCTCAGGTTATAAGAGGTAAAATCGTAAGAAATAATCGCCGGAGGCGGAACGCGAGAACCGTCATGGTTTTGCGTCCACATGGAAGGCCGCTGTGTGACTGACAATTTATCGCCGGGCGCTAATGCCAAACGGGGGATAAGGTGAGCAAACCCCACTTGCTGCGCGTTTTCCAGCATCGACCCGGTATTCACAACCAGACGCAGCTCAACCCGGTCACCGGGTCGCTGTGGCGTCGTTAATAATTGCCAGGTAAAACCATTATCAAGTCTGCCCTGCTGCCAGGCAGGATCGGGCTGTAGTGTTTCAGCCTGCACGTTGTTGCTGACAACGGCCAGCAACAAACCACCAACGAAAAGCGCTTTTTTGGTGCCCTGCATGTGAACCCCTACTCATACTATCCAACATAATAAATGTGGTTATTGTTGATCATTATGGCGGCCTTGCGTTTGCCACCGCACACTCTCGTGGATATTTCACGGAAAAATAGAAGACGCGAAGTGTACCACTCCCTAAGACCACGCGCTTTTATCTATGTCACTCCAAAAGGCTAAATAATCTGTAAAAAAGGTAAAAATCGTTATATTTAACAATATATTTACCTTTTTTGTCTTTCCGTAAGGGGGACACAACAGCCCGGTTAGAATCATTCGCAGGCAAAAAAAATTCCCCACGGGGCGATAGCACCGTGGGGAAGGATTTCAGAAAACGGCAGTGGAATTATGACAGCGCGGTTGGGGTTGCCGCGTTATCGTTCTTATTATTACCGGAAAGCTCGGCCTCCAGCTTTTTCTCATCCAGCTCGCGGCAGTATTTCGCGACCACGATGGTGGCCACACCGTTACCAATCAGGTTGGTCAACGCACGCGCTTCCGACATGAAACGGTCAATACCCAGAATCAGCGCCAAACCGGCAACAGGGAGGTGGCCGACGGCAGACAGCGTCGCCGCCAGTACGATAAACCCACTCCCCGTCACACCCGCAGCGCCTTTAGAAGACAGCAGCAGAACCACCAGCAGCGTAATCTGATGCCAGATATCCATATGGCTGTTCGTCGCCTGAGCGATAAATACCGCCGCCATCGTTAAATAGATAGATGTGCCATCGAGGTTGAACGAATAACCGGTCGGAATAACCAGACCCACAACGGATTTTTTACAGCCGACTCTCTCCATCTTCTCCAGCATACGCGGCAGCACGGATTCAGAAGAAGACGTCCCCAGAACGATCAGCAGCTCTTCACGGATGTAGCGAATAAATTTGAAGATACTAAAGCCCGTGGCTTTGGCGATACTGCCCAGCACCAGGAACACAAACAGGATACAGGTGAGGTAGAAACAGAGGATCAACTGCCCCAGTTGCACCAGCGTCCCCACGCCATATTTACCGATGGTAAAGGCCATTGCGCCAAACGCCCCCAGCGGAGCCAGCTTCATGATCATGTTAATGACGCCGAAAATGACTTTGGAGAAGCTTTCGATCACATCAAAAATCATTTTACCTTTCGGTCCCAGACGGTGCAGCGCAAAACCAAACATGACGGCAAACAGCAGAACCTGCAAAATATTGCCGCTGGCAAACGCCCCCACCACGCTCGCCGGGATCACGTCCATCAGGAACGGAATCAAGCCTTGCTGCGCAGCCTGCTGGGTATAGACCGCCACCGCCGAGGCATCAAGCGAGCTCGGATCGACATTCATACCCGCACCGGGTTTAATCACGTTGACCACGATCAGGCCAATAATCAACGCAATCGTACTGACGATTTCAAAATACAGTAAAGAGGCCGCACCGGTGCGCCCCACTGATTTCATACTCTCCATTCCTGCAATACCGGTCACTACCGTACAAAAGATAACCGGCGCAATAATCATCTTAATTAATTTAACAAATCCATCGCCCAGCGGTTTCATTTGCTCACCAAGCTGCGGGTAGAAATGACCCAACAGTATCCCTACCGTAATGGCAACAAGAACCTGAAAATAAAGACTTTTAAAAATTGATGTTTTCATACGTACGTCCTATGGTGAGGAAAACACAGGTGGACAATAGGATACGAAAACGCCGCCTGTGATTGCGCCGGAAAATAACATTGCAATAACAAGCTGAGAATGTTTTATAACTTTAGTTTGTGAACGGTAGGTTAAAAACAAGAGCTGAATCACGTCAGCCACAATTATAAAGAAACATTAATGCAATTTATTTGCAACAGATGCACGGTTTTTCAGCAAAAAAGCACCATAAAAAGCCGCGAACACGCGTCACAAGGGAGATGAGGTCTTTCGGAAACTGCGTCGCAAAAATGACATTTTTGTTATCAATGAAAACATCAAAAAGACGCCGTAAGGCAATAAATCCCGCATTCTTTATTGCGATGCGCCATCTGCACGGCTACACGCGCCTGTGACAAGAGCAGCGCCGCATCCTCTGGCCGGGGCTCGGCAATATACAGGATACCCACGCTGGCCGTCCGTGTAGTCAGGTCATCAGCTGGCAAGAACGGCGCATTGAGCGCCTGCATCAGATTTTGCGCCCAATCCTGCGCCTGCCCAGCGGATTCCCACGGTTTCCCCAACAGGATGAATTCATCGCTGTCGAGACGCGCCAGATAAACGCTGCCCGTCTCGTTTTCTTCTATCACCGCGTTAAGATGCTTAACTAACGAGGTCATATCGCCTTGCGCATCCATTGAGGGATGAAGCCCAATCACCAACAGGCTGAACGGCGTGCCCTCAGCCAGACGTTGTTCAAAACGGCGCATGAAGCGCGCTTTATCCAGCCCGCCTTCTTCGGCAGAAAGTGACTGCGCCAGCAGTTGCTGATTACGGTTATAACAGCGCACCAGCGCACCGAGTTCATCGTCTTGATGCCAGTGCGGGGGCGTAAGCTGACGGCGGAGAATCGCATCCGGCGGTAAATCTTGTAACTCAAGGATAATCTCTCGTAGCGGGTGTACCAGCAGCCGATTGATGTACCAGGTAATGGCTATCGACATAATCAATGCCAGCAGCAAATACGTCGCCAGCATGGTTGAAAACGTGCTGACGATAAACTGATACATACGATAGGAATCCGCCTGTAACACCAGATGCGCCAACGGCGTCGAATATTGCGTCTGCGGCGGGGAATAGAGCGGTACAGAGATCCGGATCGGCAACTTAAACATCCGCGCGATCCAATCCGGTACCGGACGCTCTCTCGGGAAGTTCGCATGTATCGTATGGAATTCATCCGGCAGTAAAACATCCGCCCGGCTCAAAAAGGCAACGGGCAACAGGCTGTCCAGAATATTGCCGGCCCGAGAAACCTCGCCGTGCAACACCGCGTGCGTCAGCGGCTCGCGCACGGAATACGCGATATTCTCCAACTGCCTGGCATAATCCTCACGCCGCTGATGAACGAAGTGGAAGAGTTGTATGACGATAAATACGCTGATCGTCACCAGTGCCACGCAAGACACGGCTGTCATCTGTTTAATCGTTAATGAACGTCTGAGCCGCAAGCGCTTTCTCCGTCAACTCTTTATTATGCAGACCTAACTTCCGCCCCACTGGGTAAAAACGGGTGGGAAATACACAACGCGAAAAATGCGCACGCGTTACACAGCAACAGAGTACGCACGGCAAATAGTATAAGACAGCTTATCGCCGCCTTAACGCTGTTTTCTGCTGATGTTAGGGGGATTTCATCTTAATCCTAGGCTACCCCCGGAAACAGCGGTAACGCGGCCTCAGAATAGGGGATATCCCCGGTATAAGCCAGCGCGGCTATTCGGGAGCGGACAGAAGGGACACGGCCAGTCGCCCGCCACCGCTACCCCAGCGGTGGCGGGCGACGCAGGCGGAAACAACGATCGTTGGTTAGCGAATATCGGCGTTGACGTGGTCGATATTGTCGCTGGCGCAAGCTACAGAGCCGACTGGTGACAAGCCGGCTGACAGGGTGATGTCGATGGTCCATCGCGTACGCTCTACGCGGACGTTAAATAACCGCATCAGGTAAGATTAAAGGCTGCGCCTTTGCGCCACTGACGCGGGCTGATGCCAAACCAGCGACGGAATGCCCGGGAAAAGGCGCTCACCTCAGAATAGCCGAGCAATAGCGCCATTTCCGAAATCGGCAGTTGCCTCTGTTGAAGATAGTGTGTCGCCATTTCACAGCGCAGTTTATCGACCAGCACGGAGAAGCTAAGTCCTTCCTCCCGCAGACGACGCTGGAGCGACCAACTGGACAACCCCACCTTCTCTGCCACCTCTTCCAGCGTCGGCTCTTTCTGCATCAATAACAGATGAACCTGCGTACGCACCTGGTCGACAATACTTTGCTGCGGTGACGTCTCGTTCAGGCGGCGAATAGCATCTTGCATCACCAGCAGCAATGTCATGTCGCGATCTGGCATGGTGCGGGTCAGTTGGTGTTTGGGAATAAGCAGTGAATTGTAAGGTTGATCGAAGTAAACCGGCGCATCGAACACCTTACAGTGTTCATGCCACATTTCCGGGCGCGGATGCTCAAAATGCACTTCGCGCGGTGCCCAGTGCTTACCCAGAATATGACGAATCAGGTTAAGAAACATACCGAGCGTCAGTTCGGCATCTTGACGTCGATGCAGAATGGCGCCGTGCCGAACCTGATAATCCAGCCGCCAGCAGTCTCTCTTATCCACCATGCGCGTCAGCGTATCGTGCTGGTGGTAGGGAAACGCCTTCACCACATTGTGCAGCGCCTGCTCCAGCGTGTCCGAACATAAACCGATATAGCCGATCAAGCCTAATGACTGCGGTTTAAACTGCTTGCCGTAGCGTAAACCGAAATTATCACAGCCAGAATTACGCGCGGCTTCCTCCATCACACGGCAATAGTTCACCAGCCCCAAACTGAGCGTCGGGCTGGCGAGCAGCTCAGGATCGACGCCGCTGATGCCGAAGATACGATCGGCATCGCCGCCATTATCATGGATAAAATCGCCGAGTCCGGTTGCCGCCGCCGCCAGCACGCCACAGTTGTGGGAGAACGCGGTATTCAGCGCCGAAGAGTACGTCACGTTTTCCATTGTCTTTCACCTCGCCGTATCATACGGCCCCTCAGCGGGCCGTGAAACGATTAGCAGACTTCATACCAGCAAGTTTCATACCAGGCCGTGAAGAGGTAAAATCAATGGGTTACAAATTTCTGGTGTGGCGAGCAGGCGTTACCATGGCGCACACTGCCCGCCTGTGGTGCATTCAGACCACGCCAATCGGCAGATCGCTGGTTTCCAGATAGCGCCGACACAGGCGCACGCTGTGTTTTGCCCAGTCTGGCCCAAGGCTCTGCGCCATCTCGGTTTCTGCGTGCGAGCCTACCCACGCCATAAGCTGGATACGCCGCTGGATCAGCAGCGTCGGCAACAACGCCGCCTCCTCATCGCTGACGTGCGCCACACGTTCATAGCCCCCCAGCCAGTTTTCAACCCACTCCGCCGCCCGCGGGTGGTGCTCGACAAAGCTGATGGCCGCAGCGAGATCGTGCAGATACCAGCCCATGCCGCAGTCATCAAAATCGATGACTCGCGTTTCGCCTCGATGCAAAAGCAGATTGGTCAGACGCAGGTCGGCATGAATCAATCCATAGCGGTGCGGCGCTTTGCCAAACTCCGCCATTTCCGCGCCCATACGCGTGATAGCCTCCTCGACAACGCCGTGCTCGCCACGCGATAGATTCGGCGCGTCACGCCAGTTCCCCCAATGACTCTGTGCGCTCACCATCGTGTGATGATCCCAGATAATACGCCGGAAGCCGTCAGGCTTTTGCCACTGGCGGCTATGCTGGTGCAGGCGAGCGGTAATCTCGCCCAGTTGCTGGAACGCTCGCGGATCAATGCTGGTGGTCGGCATCTCGCCGTCCACCCAGTGAAACAGCACGGCATAACGACAGGAACCGTCGGATAAACTCAGCGACTGCACCCGCTCCCCGCTCGCATCACGTACCGCTTCTGGTACCGTAATGCCCGTCTCACGCAGCGCATCCAACCACAGCAGCTCGCTTTCAATCTCCGATTTCTGGTGATAGTGGCTGCGATGCAGCCGCAATGCATAACGTTTACCCGCAGACGAAACAAGAAAGGTCGCATTTTCCGAGCGGCATAGCAGCCGTAGTTCCCCGTGTAGCGCCGCCGGATAGCGGGCAAGCGCCCGGTGCGCCAACGCGGTAATTTCAGTATTACTTAAGGTGTCATATTGTTTAGCACTCATGGTTCCCACTCCGACGCGAGTCAACGAGCGTTCAGCATGGCGTGTGTCGTAGAGAGAAACTTGACGTACCAGAACCCCGGTTTGACCCCAGAGGGCGAAGGGGTGATACCCACCGTAAAAGTTGACTTCAGCGCGCAGCATTCGATACGTCTGCGTCAAGTTTTCTACCAACAAGCGTGGGCATTATCGCTACACAAGCCAGCAGGGGTTGTCTTACTGGTTCCGAATAACCATAAGCGGACTGACGGGGATAATGTGATGACGAGCAAATTAAAGCCCACGCTGGGCGCCCTGCATTTGTGGGGTATCGCGGTAGGACTGGTAATTTCGGGTGAATATTTTGGCTGGAGCTACGGCTGGGGCGTCGCGGGCACGTTGGGATTTTTGGTCACGACGCTATTCATCGCCGCCATGTACACCTGTTTTATTTTTAGCTTTACCGAACTCACCACGGCGATCCCCCACGCGGGTGGTCCCTTTGCCTATAGCCGACTCGCGTTCGGCGATTTGGGCGGCCTGATTGCCGGTATGGCCACGCTAATTGAATTTGTTTTCGCGCCACCGGCTATTTCGATGGCGATTGGCGCCTATATGAACGTGCAATACCCCGAACTGAACCCCAAATTCGCCGCCGTTGGCGCATACCTTATTTTTATGAGTCTAAACATTCTCGGTGTGAAGCTGGCGGCGATGTTTGAGCTGGTGGTCACGCTGCTGGCCGTCATGGAACTGTTGGTGTTTATGGGCGTTGTTTCGCCGGGCTTTAGCCTGAGTAATTTCGTGGCACACGGTTGGGCGGGGCAACATGAATTTTCACCCGCCGCCATTTCCGGTATGTTTGCTGCGATACCGTTCGCCATCTGGTTTTTCCTCGCGATCGAAGGCGCAGCAATGGCCGCCGAAGAGGCGAAAGATCCCAAACGCACAATTCCGCGAGCCTACGTTAGCGGCATCCTGACGCTCGTGGTTCTGGCGATTGGCGTGATGCTGATGGCTGGCGGCGTCGGCGACTGGCGCCAGCTCTCTGACCTCAACGATCCCTTGCCACAGGCAATGAAACTCATCGTCGGGGAAAACTCCAACTGGATGCACATGCTCGTGTGGATTGGCCTGTTCGGTCTTATCGCCAGCTTCCACGGCATTATTCTGGGTTACTCCCGCCAGTTCTTCGCACTGGCGCGTGCGGGCTATCTTCCTCCGGGGCTTGCCAAGCTGTCGCGCTTTCGCACGCCACACCGCGCCATTCTGGCCGGCGGGGCGATCGGGATTGCCGCCATCTTCTGCGACGGAATTAACCTACAGGGCATGAACCTGACGGCAGCGATGATTACCATGGCGGTTTTTGGCGCCATCGTCATGTACATCATGAGCATGTTAAGCCTGTTCCGCCTGCGCCGCAGCGCCCCCAATATGGTCCGCAGCTATCGCGCCCCCGGTTACCCCATCGTCCCTGCGTTCGCCCTCGTCTGCGCCATCATCTGCCTGATGGCAATGCTCTGGTTCAACCCGGTGATCGGTGGGCTGTTCTGCACCTTTATGCTGCTCGGCTACCTCTATTTCCTGACCACCAAAGCACGACGGGAACATCTGCTTGAGCCGCTTGCCGCCGATGCCAACTGATACTGCGGCACACATTTTATAACGGGAGTGATTATGGCAACACGTTCAACCATCATGGATACCAACAGTTTCCGCGCCGAACATGCCGACGCACTGAGCGAGGATATCCGTTCGCTGACCGACAAACGCAGCCGGGTGCTGGGAGAGTCTTATCGTCTGTTTTATCGCAAACCGGTTCATCTGGTGCGCGGCGAAGGGCAATACCTGTGGGATGCCGACGGCAAGAAATACCTCGATGTGTATAACAATGTCGCCAGTATCGGTCACTGTCACCCCGCGGTGATAGAGGCGGTACATCAACAGATGACGATGCTCAATACCCACACCCGTTATCTGCACGAGCGTATTTTAGACTATTCGGAGCAACTCCTCGCCACCGCCCCCGCGGCGATTAACCGCGCCATGTATATGTGCACGGGCTCGGAAGCCAACGATCTGGCGATCCGCGTGGCGCGCGCCTGGAGCGGCGGCACAGGTGTGATCGTGACGCGTGAAGCCTATCACGGTACCAGCGACCTGACCTCCGGTGCCTCACCCGCATTGGGCAGCGGTCAGCCGCTGGCAGCGACAACCCGGCTGGTGCCGCCGCCGGACGCCTATCGCGTGACTACGCCGGACCTAGGCATGTGGTTTGCCAATGAAATCCAGAAACAGATCGACGATATGGCGGCGCACGGCATCAAATTTGCTGCGTTCCTTGCGGATTCCATCTTTTCTTCCGATGGCGTACACCCCAACCCGCGCGGCTTTTTACGCCCGGTGGTTGATGTCGTCCACCGCAACGGCGGTATTTTCATCGCTGATGAAGTTCAACCCGGTTTCGCGCGCACCGGCGATGCCTTCTGGGGTTTCGCACGTCATGACGTGGTGCCGGATATCATCACCACCGGAAAACCTATGGGCAACGGCATCCCGGTTTCCGGGCTGCTGGCAAAAAGCGATGTGCTCGCCGCTTTCAGCGACCAAATCCCCTACTTCAACACGTTTGGCGGAAATCCGGTGGCGATGGCCGCTGCGCAGGCCGTGCTAAAGGTGATTCACGATGAGCAACTCCAGGAACACAGCCGCGTCGTGGGCGCACAGCTGCTGGCGGAACTGACCACTCTGCAAGACAAATACGCCAGTGTAGGCAACGTGCGCGGTGCCGGATTATTCATCGGGTTTGAGCTGGTGAGCGACAGAGACAGTAAAACGCCGGATAAAACGCTGGCACTGAATCTGACGGAAGCGCTACGCGATCGCGGTGTGCTGACATCGGTAGCAGGTCCTTATGGCAACGTGCTGAAACTACGGCCACCGCTGGCATTTCAGACTCAGGACATCGACTGGCTGGTCGGCGCATTGGATGACTGTCTGGGCGCGCTAACCCACGGCTGATTTCGTGACGTTCTTCTTCATAGGGTTTCCATCACAGCGTAAACCCTATGATAAATATCAAGATTACCCTTTCTTACGCTATAGTTACCCGCCTATTTACACAAAAATGATAATGATTATCATTTTTATTAAAATAAGTTAAATTTCTCAGTGCATTCTGTCGAATTTCTATCGGGTATCGATTTTACCTAGTCACGGAAGAAGGCATTTGTGTATAAAAACGCAAAGTGTAAATTAACGTAAGGATTACGTTCATTTTGTGTAAAGACCTTTCTTTTATCGGCCTTATTCTTTTGAGTCTTTGTAGCTCAACCTTCGGCGCCGCCACCATCAGCCCAACGGATCGAGATGCGCTGGAGCTCCAGCAAAAGTCATTACTGGAGCAGGCCAAACAGCAGCGTTTATCGCTGGAAAACAGCACCACCTTAACGATACCAACTATAACAGCCCCAACAGTAAAGGATGCTGTCTGCTTCCCTATCCATAGAGTTACCTTTCACGATGCTGAAGCGCTTTCGATAAAAGATCGGACCGCCATTCAGCAACGCTACCAAAACCGCTGCCTTGATTTAGCCACAGTCCATAACGCCGTGAGGGAAACGACCAACGCCTACCTCAACCGTGGCTTTGTCACCAGTCAGGCCTATTTACAGGAGCAAGACCTCTCCGGCGGCACACTCGTCATCAGCGTCAGCGAGGGAAAAATAGAAGCCATCCGTATAGAAGGGGAAACACCGCTGGCAATCAAGATGGCCTTCCCCGGTCTGGAAGGGCGCATTCTCAATCTGCGCGATATCGAACAAGGGATGGAACAGCTGAATCGCCTGCCCTCGCAGCAGGTTGCCATTGATATTCAGCCGGGAAAACAAGCCGGAAGTTCGATTGTTTATCTCAAACGCACCACGCAATCCCGCCCGTTCGCCCTGTCTCTCAGCACAGACAACGGCGGACAAAAAAGCACGGGCCGAGAACAGCTTTCCACCCATCTCACGCTCGATAACCCGATGCGACTCGCCGATCGCTGGTGGCTCACCGCCAGCCGAGATAGCGCATTCAGCCATAGCTACGGCAGCAAAGCCTTCTCGGGCGGGATGTCCTTGCCTTATGGCTACTGGACGCTCAGCTATCAATACGCCTGGAATGACTTTTTCCAACCGATCCCGATTGGCAACAGCGCGTATCGCTATGAAGGGCAAAGTAATACCCATCGGTTCAGCCTCAACAGAACACTCTATCGGGATGGTAAGCAGAAACTGGCGCTGGATAGCGCGCTCGCCCGCCGACGCACTGAGAACCGGATGGCGGGTGAACGCCTTGAGATCAGCAGCCCTACGGTCAGCAGCGCCAGTATCGGACTCAGCTATAGCACGACGCTAGCGGGCGGCTATTTCACGCTCAACCCGATGCTCAGCCATGGCTTAAGAAGTTGGGGCGCAACGGATGATACAAAGGAAAACCGTGGCCTGCCGCGCAGCGAGTTTCGCAAATTTAGCGTCAGCAGCAGCTATTTCTATCCGCTTGCACCCTCGTTGTATTTCCTTACCACCCTTTACGGCCAGACCACGCCGGACAACCTGTATACCAGTGAACGTGTCTCGCTCGGCGGCGAGTATTCCGTCCGGGGATTTAAGGAACAAACGCTGACCGGGAATCGGGGTTTCTACTGGCGTAATGAACTGAATTGGCAATTCACCACGCTGCCATTTTTGGGAGATATCGCATTAACCACCGCGCTGGATAGCGGGTGGATTGCAGGGAAAGCCGGCAAAGTCGATGGTGGCAATATGACCGGCGCTGCCATCGGCCTGTCCGCATCTTCACGTTGCATCAGCCAGTCGGTGTCACTCGGCGTACCGCTGCACTTCCCAGACGATCTCCATCCCGACAATGCCGTCGTTTACTGGCAAGTCTCCCTCCCCGATACGGCACTTTTTGATTAAGCGTTTTATTCATAGCAAAAGGAAAAAGGAAAGTCACATGGAAAAATTCAATAACCGCGCCACACGCGGACTTAGCTATCTGCTGATCTACCTGACCGCAATTCAACCGTTACACCCCGCGTTCGCGGCGCTTACGCCAGACGGCCCACGCACGCAGGTCAACAACGCGGGTGCCGTCCCGGTCATCAATATCGCGACGCCAAACCCAGCGGGTATTTCTCACAATACCTACAAAGATTTCAGCGTCGGGACACCCGGTGCCGTGCTAAACAACAGCACAGCTGCGGGTAAGTCACAACTCGCAGGACAACTAAACGCTAATGCCAACCTCAAGGGCAAGGCCGCCGAGCTAATCATTAACGAAGTGACCGGTACTGCGCGCTCATCTCTGCAAGGGAAAGTCGAAGTCTTCGGAAAGAAAGCCAACGTTTTGATTGCTAACCCGAACGGCATCACCTGTGACGGATGTGGGTTTATCAACACGCCTTCCGTCACGCTAACAACGGGGAAACCGGTGCTAGATAAACAAGGCGCACTTGAAGCACTGGAGATTAAAAAAGGCAGCATTACCATTGGCGGAAAAGGTCTGGACGGTTCCGCAACGGATTATGTCGATATCCTCAGCCGGGCAACCGAACTGAACGGCAAAATCAACGCGAAAAACCTGACGCTAACCCAAGGTAGCAATAGGATCAATTTCAAATCCGGCACAATCACCCCTATCGCCGGAGAAGGAGCCAAACCGCTATTGGCAGTCGATACCAAAGCGCTCGGCGGTATGTATGCACAACGCATCCGGCTCGTGGCAACCGAGGACGGGGTCGGGGCTAACGTCGCTAACCTGACCAGTTCTCAGCAAGGTATTACGCTGGATAGCAAAGGTAAAATCCAGCTCGGTAATGTGCACGCGAAAACCGATCTCAACCTGAATGCACAACAGGTCGATATCGCCGCAGGCAATACGGTGAAAAGCGACCGAGATATCACGCTTACCAGCACCACATTGAATAACCGTGGGAATATCATCGCGGGCCAGGACATGCGCCTGTTCAATGACACCCTGACCAACACACAAGCCACCATTCAGGCGAATAACAATCTGTGGATCCAAAAAGACACGACGGGGAACAAAGGCGTTAAGGTCGAAAACCGCTCGGGAACAATTAAAACCAATACCGGGGATTTGGTGATTCGGACGGGGCAGTTGGATAATGTTCGAGACAAATTGTCAATCGTCAAAAGAGATATAAAACCCACGACATCTTTAGCAAAAAACACTCAACTCAGCACATATCTTTTAGGTGGCGTTGATAAGTTAATCATCATGGGTATTGATACCGCAAGGTTTGAAAAAAACACTCCGGATAAATGGTTTGGGGAAGTTGATTTTAAAAATATAGATTTAGTTAATACAGAAAAAGCAGTCTATCAGACAGGCGTCATTTCGTCAGAAGCAAAAATTCAATCTGGAAAAAATACATATATAAACGCGTCAACGTTAAACAATAACTCCAGCACAATACTTTCAAAAGGAAACACCTTATTAACAGGCAACAATATTTCAATCAGCAACTCCTTCACTGGAGAGACAAAAAAATACCTTCACTTTCATCCGAGTCGTGACATTAAATATGATAACGGGGCTTATCCTTCAGGCTTCATAGATTATACAACCGTTTATCTTGACTTTATTAATGACCATGAGGAAAGATATTTAAACATCAACTCTTATCTTCCTGGTGAAATATCCGCAAGCAACAATCTTGTAATTGATTTCAATGAAAAAATAACAATAAACTCACATTCCCCTTTAGAAAATAAAGATGTTACGCAAATAGTTTTGGGGGGGAACAGACCCAATTCGCTCCTAGCTAAAAACATCACCCTCCATTCTAAATATATAAATATCCAAGGCTCAGTTAACGCAACTAACAACATAACCACTCTTTCAGATAACACTCTAAACCTAACTCAAGGAATTTTTAAGTCGGGAAACAACATCTCACTTTATTCAATAAACAACACAGATATAAAACAAAGCGATATCGACAGTAAAAACATAAGCATAACGTCTCGAGAAGGGAATGTAAGTATTCATTCAGAAAAAAATACTCGCCATTTTTCTCCTGAGGGAATAAGAAAATTTGGAGAATTTAACTCCATAGAAAATTTATCCATTCAAGCAGGAAAAAATTTAACACTGGATGGGATATACTTCAATAAAAATAAAAACATATCTTTATCAGCGGGTAATTATTTAATTATTACCAACAGTGAAAACCATCTGAACCCTATGAATTTAGACACTCCCAAATCGGAGGAGGATAAGCAAAAGGAATTTAATAATATCTTTGGCCAACTTAGAAGAATAAATTCAACAGGCAGCGTGACGTTAAATGCCGGAAACACACTTGATATCGCAGGTGTTTCGCTGAATGCAATGAAAGATATTAGTCTAACGGCAAAGAGCGATATCAATCTTAATCCACAGGCGCTTAACACGGTTCCCGAAGAGTTATTTGCCCATTCACGGCAAGCAGAACTTAGCAGTAACATCAGTGCCGGGAACCAGTTGTTGATTTCCAGCGGAAAAGACTTGCTTGCGCAATCTGCCACCTTGTCTGCCAATGGCAATACAACGTTGCTTGCAGGCAATAGTTTGAAATTACTCGCTACGGCCTACTCCGCCATTGATAGCCAGAATGATAATAATAAAGACGACCGAAATGTTACCGCCAAGGTTCATTCGGGCAAAAACCTGACGGTAGCTTCCAATGGAGAGCTGATCGCAACCGGAACCGATTTCTCTTCCGACGGAGATATGACATTAAGTTCCGGCGGGAAAATGGAATTTAATTCGGCAGCTAACCATGTCTATCGAGAAGGAAACAAAGAATATAGCGAGTCCGTTACGCAAAAGAATGCCGTCTTGAACAGCGGAGGAATACTCACTCTGTTATCCAACGGCAGTATTCTCTTCCAGGCGACTCAGCTTATCGCTAAAGGTGCGTTAGATGCGGCCGCTAAAGGCGGTTTCCTCTACGCACAAGCGGTAGAAGAAAGTAACCATTACGAGAAAACCACCACCAAGCGTAAATGGTACGGCAAGAAAACCACTATCCGGCAAACCAGTCACAATGTAACAAATAAAGTGACGGAGTTTACTGCTGGCGGTGATATTAATCTGCTGAGCCGTGATGACAGTACCTATGAAGCCAGCAAAATCAACGCGGGCAAAAATGCAAAACTCACCAGCACAAAAGGCAAGGTCAACTTCAAAGCTGTTAAAAATACAGCATTCGAGCAGACCATAACCACTTCGAAAGGGTTCTTCATTAAGAGCGCTGATAAAGGCTATACCAAGGACACTTGGTTGCTGCCCACCATTTACACTGGAGGAAAATTAACAGTTGATACCGCTACTGGTATTACTGCTGATGCAAAAACTAAAAATGCGCAGTCCCTGAAAAATGCGCTTTTGGTGTTGAGCAACAATCCCGGCACTACCTGGCTTAAGGATTTAAACAATCGCAAAGACGTGCAGTGGAATACAGTACAAGATGCCTATAGTACCTGGAACCACACCACACAAAGCCTGAACCCCGTTGTGGGAGCTGTGATCGCCATTGCCGTTGCGGCGGTGACCGCAGGAACGGGACTGGCAGCCGCCGCAGGTGACATGGCGGCTGGTGTAGTGGGAACGGGAGCCAGCGCGACAACAATCGCTGTCGTAAACGGTGCAGCTTATTCAGGAATGACGGCACTGACCTCGCAGGCGGCAGTTGCACTGGTGGATAACAAAGGCAACCTGTCTAAAACGTTCCAGGCCATGAGCAGCAGCGATTCTGTTAAATCTCTGGTTACTTCAATGGTCATCGGTGGAGCATTATCGGGCTTCGATGAAGTCATGCAATTTAGCAAGGCGGCTAACGGCACGACTGTCATCGACCCCGCCAAAGCCAAATTACCCATGCTCAGCAACGGTGACTGGAGCAAAGTCGCGCAGCGTGTCGCCGGACAGTCAGTGATCAGCTCTAGCATCGGCACCACGATTAACGGCGGTAGCTTTAAGGATAATTTCACCACGGCACTCCTGAGTAATATCGGCAGTCAGATTAATGCGGAAGGGGCAAAGTTTATTGGGGATAACGGCACAGTCCTCGGCGTAACAGGCAAAACGCTTAGCCATGCCGTCGTCGCAGGCGTAGCGGCTGAAATCAGCGGTGGTAACGTCAAAGGCGCTGCGGCTGGTGCGCTGGCGGCAGAGCTGGCTGGCATCATCATTAACGATAACCTTGTAAAATCAGAAGGGTGGCAAGAGAAGCAGGCTCAAATTAGCCGCTTCGCGGGTGCGATTATGGGCGCAGTCGCCACAGGGAAAGCCAGTGGCGTCAATAGCGGTGCCAATGCCGCTGAAATTGTTGAACGCTTTAATCGACAATTGCACCTTGATGAAATTCAGGCCATCAAAGAGCTTGCCAAGGGTGACAAAGAGAAAGAAAAACGGCTGCTTGCCGCCTCCTGCCGCAAAGTTAACTGTGTGGCACAGGAATCATTAAATTCAGAAGAACGCCAGCAATATGAGGCGTTGATGGCACAGTACCCTGCAACACGCGAAGAGGATGGAATACTCGCCAATTATTGGGTACAGAAAGATCGGCAACGTACAAGCAATTACCCGCTTTATGTTGGCTATGACATTGAACAGCTGTTTACCTATACTACAGGCGACAGCATTTCTGATGGTCAGATGTTTGCCAGAAACCAATGGATTGAAAATTTTAGCCAGATGACAGGCTGGTCTAAGGACACAGTAGAAGCTTTAGGTTTTGGTATTTCGATAGCGAGTACATTCGCGGGGATAGGCAAGGCAAGCGTCGGTAATCAGTACCTGTCAAAAAACCTCGTGACGCCAACCGCAGGCTGGAAAAGTTATCTGGTCAATGAGAAGACCATACAGCAAGCGGCTGGCTTTAGGCAGCAGGTGCTGGACGCAAGAGCACCATTTTCACGTGACATAAGAACCTCAGGTAATGTGGCCGTGGCACAAATTGATATACCCGATATGCCAAAATCCATGGCTGCACACAGTAGGATTGACATCGGGGAAAAAAGTTTTGTAGGAAGAGGCAGTGAAAATTTTAAATATGAAGTTATTAAAAACAATGAAGGAAAGCCAATATCTAGAAATACTGACTCTGAATATAAGATACTGGATAATCTGGCTGACAAGTTGGGAGGTAACGTCACAGCACAAGGTAAAGTTACCATCTTTACGGAACGGGCAGCATGTGAGAGCTGTCTTGGTGTTGTTGATCAGTTTCAGAAAAAATATCCGGGAATCACAGTGGAAGTTATTGACAATAATGACGTAATGTTAGTCCCAAGGAGATTAAAATGATCGGCGAAGAACGTATGACATATAAAGAATTAAGAGATATGTTTTTGGGTTGCTTTTATGATTGTTGTAGAAACAAACTACAATTATATATAAAAACGGGTGAGAAGAATGATTATGATGGTGAAGAAATTGGATATGCTTCCTATCAGTTTGAAAACACCCCCTTTATACCTATTGAAAACCTAATGCTAAATGTCTTTAAGCTTATTTTAATCGCGGGCAGGGAACCTGAAAATGTAGAAGATAGTATCCGGAAATCAATAACCACTATTTTAGCGGAAAAACCTCTGGAAGAACTGATTAAAGACGTTGGAGAAGATGAGAAGAAAGACTTACTTTACGACATGCAACTGCTTGGTTTTATTTAAAAAAACCTAAATAATTCAAACACAGCGGTCCTTTGGGGCCGCCACTAGAAAAAATTAATGAATTGACCTCATCTTGAGGCTAAAGAAACCTTAGGATTTAGTATTTCGATAGCGAGTACTGTCGCGGGCATCGGCAAGGCAAGCGTCGGTAATCAGCACCTGTCAAAAAACCTCGTGACGCCAACCGCAGGCTGGAAAAGTTATCTGGTCAATGAGAAGACCATACAGCAAGCGGCTGGCTTTAGGCAGCAGGTGCTGGACGCAAGAGCACCATTTTCACGTGACATAAGAACCTCAGGTAATGTGGCCGTGGCACAAATTGATATACCCGACATGCCAAAATCCATGGCGGCACACAGTAAGATTGACATTGGGGAAAAAAGTTTTGTAGGAAAAGGTAGTCAGAGCAACTTTACTCATATGATTTTGCCAAATAAGGCGGGAGATAAAATATCAAGAAACTCTGATTCAGAATACAAGATATTAGACAATCTAGCTGACAAATTAGGAAAAAACACAGATGCTAAAGGGACAGTGACAATCTTCACAGAGCGAGCTGCGTGCGAAAGCTGCCTAGGTGTAGTGGATCAGTTTCAGAAAAAATATCCAAATATCAAAATAGAAGTCCTCGATAACAATGATGTAATGCTTATCCCTCGGAGAAAAAATTAATGGAAGACCGCATAACGTATTATGAATTAAAAGCTGAATTTTTAGACTGTTTTTACAGCTGCTGTAGAAGCAAATTAGATACATACAAAAAAACCGGAGAAAAATGGGGATATAGTGGCGAAGAAATAGCTTATGCTTACTATCAATATGAAAATGCATTCGAACGGCCTATAGAAAACCTCATGCTTAATGTACTCACACTAATACTAAAAGCAGGTAGAGGACTGAAAGATGTAGAGTCTAACCTACGAAAATTCATTACTGATATACTTGCGGAAAACTCCCTGGAAGAACTGATTAAAGATATTGGCGAAGATGAGAAGAAAGACTTACTTTATGACATGCAACTACTTGGGTTGATTGAAAAAAAATCTAAATAGTTCAGGCAGAGCGGCCCTTATGGGCCGCCACTAAAAAATTAATTAATTGACCTCATCTTGAGGCTAAAGAAACCTTAGGATTTAGTATTTCGATAGCGAGTACATTCGCAGGCATCGGGAAAGTGATCCTACCCACGGAGCCTGTCCGTAATTCTGTGTAATTGCCACTGTATTAAAGGTGAGCGCTCAGGCGGTCACCGAACTCGATAATAAAACGGCTCATCGCCAGCCG
>NZ_SMBY01000013.1 GCF_004342665.1 Samsonia erythrinae
CCTGACCCCATGCCGAACTCAGCAGTGAAACGCCGTAGCGCCGATGGTAGTGTGGGGTCTCCCCATGTGAGAGTAGGGAACTGCCAGGCATCAAACAAGTGGAAAGCCTCTGTCGTAAGACAGGGGCTTTTTGCTGTGTGCGCTTGGAGAAGATAAAGCCGTCAGGAAGACCAATTATGAATCTCTATATCCAAATCCGTAAGAATCAAATTACAGTACGCCATCTTGGCACGCAGCGTGAGGCTTCGACGCAGAGTGCATTCAGCAACAATAGGATCCTGGTTGCTGATTTTATCGCTGCTTCTAAGGTACTGCGAAGTGTTATCCGTCAGGTTACGCCCTTCGATTGGCGCAACTGGTTCAGTAGCACGACTCTACTGATTCACGCACTGGAAATGAATGAAGGGGGGCTTTCTCCTGTGGAGAAGCGCATACTTCAGGAGATCACAATGATGAGCTGTCGTAAACACAGAGTCATTGTTATTTCTGGTGCTGTTCCCCTGAGTGATTCTGACGCTCTTAAACGTATTCAGCAGAAGTAGTTCTTAAGGCGGATAATGAGCCTCGTGAAACATTTTCACCTTATACGCTGAATACTCGACATTTGTACTTAAACTCGCTATCTTCAGGCATCTGGATGTCTAAACGTTTAAACGTATGCTTTGAGGATAGAAGGTTATGCCAATTCGGGTTCCTGATGAGTTACCAGCCGTCAATTTTTTGCGTAATGAGAATGTCTTTGTAATGACGTCCTCGCGTGCGAAAACGCAGGAAATTCGCCCTCTGAAAGTGCTGGTTCTGAATCTGATGCCGAAAAAGATTGAGACTGAGAATCAGTTTCTGCGTCTGCTATCCAATTCCCCCTTACAGGTTGATATCCAGCTGTTACGCATCGATAGCCGTGAGTCAAAAAATACGCCAACCGAGCATTTGAATAATTTCTACTGTAATTTCGACGATATTCAGGATGAAAATTTTGATGGTTTAATCGTGACCGGTGCTCCACTGGGGTTAGTCGATTTTTGCGATGTGGTGTATTGGCCGCAGATTGCGCGCGTTATTGAGTGGGCAAAGGAGCATGTCACATCGACATTGTTTGTGTGTTGGGCGGTACAGGCTGCCCTCAACATCCTTTATGGTATCCCGAAGATGACCCGCAAGGAAAAGTTGTCCGGGGTCTATTCGCATCGGACGTTACAACCTTATGCTCTACTGACCCGCGGCTTTGACGAAACCTTTCTGGCGCCGCATTCACGCTATGCGGATTTTCCTGTTGATGCGATTCGACAATACACCGATCTGGATATCCTCTCGGAGTCGGATGAGGCAGGGGCGTATTTGTTTGCCAGCAAGGATAAGCGTTTGGCATTTGTGACTGGGCACCCTGAGTATGATGTACAGACATTAGCGGGAGAATACTTCCGTGATTGCGATGCCGGGTTGGAGCCTGCCCTGCCAGTTAATTACTTTCCAGATGACAATCCCGAAATGCGCCCGAAAGCGAGCTGGCGTAGTCATGGGCACCTGCTGTTTGCAAACTGGTTGAACTACTATGTCTACCAGATTACACCTTACGATTTGCGTCGAATGAATCCCACGTTGGACTAGTCGATTTCCACTGATTTCTCTCTCAGAGGCACCTTAACCGGTGCTTTTTTTGTGATACGCCTTCTCTTTCAATTTTCGATTGAAATGCATTTCCCTTATATATTGGTTTTAATCCCTAATATTATTAATGTGTTGCGTTGGTTTTATTTTTAAAATGGAAATTGTTTTTGATTTTTATTTTTGTTGTATTACGCTTAATTCTGTCGGCTAAGAAATAGACACGTGGGTTTGCCGGTTGGCGATTGTTGATGAATGAAGCGGTATCTGAAAAGGAACCATGAATAATGCAACAGACGATAAACAGAGAATTGTTGTTTAATCAATGTATTGGTGAATCTGAGAAGCAAATCCTTACGGAAGAGGCGATTGATTTCCTAACAGAGTTGGTCGCGCATTTTACGCCGGCACGTAATCAGCTGCTCGCCGAACGGCAAGCACAGCAGCGCGATATCGATCAGGGTAAGCTGCCGGACTTTCTTTCAGAAACTGCTTCCATTCGTGATAAATCGTGGACAATACGCGGTATTCCCGATGACCTTCAGGATCGCCGCGTTGAAATTACCGGCCCGGTCGAACGCAAGATGGTAATCAACGCGTTGAATGCCAATGTGAAGGTTTTCATGGCGGACTTTGAGGATTCGCTCGCGCCGAGTTGGGAAAAGGTGATCGATGGGCAAATCAACTTACGTGATGCCGTGCGCGGCACAATTTCCTACATCAATGAATCGGGAAAGATCTATCAGTTAAACCCCCATCCTGCCGTATTGGTTTGCCGTGTACGCGGTTTACATCTGCCCGAAAAGCACGTGTTCTGGCAGGGTGAAGCGATACCCGGCAGCCTGTTTGATTTCGCACTGTATTTTTTCCACAACTATCAGGCATTGCTGAAGAAAGGTAGCGGCCCGTATTTCTACCTGCCAAAGACACAGTCATGGCAGGAGGCGGCCTGGTGGAACGATGTCTTCTGTTATACGGAAGATCGTTTTGACCTGCCGCGCGGTACGATCAAAGCGACGGTGTTGATTGAAACGCTGCCCGCCGTTTTCCAGATGGATGAGATCCTCTATCACCTGCGCAATCATATCGTAGGACTGAACTGTGGCCGCTGGGACTATATCTTTAGCTATATCAAAACATTAAAGAACCATAGCGATCGCGTTCTGCCCGATCGCCAGTCGGTGACGATGGAAAAACCCTTTCTGAGCGCTTACTCGCGGCTGTTGATTAAAACCTGCCATCGTCGGGGGGCGTTCGCGATGGGCGGGATGGCGGCGTTTATCCCCAGTAAGGATGAGGAACGTAACAATTGGGTGTTGGATAAGGTCCGTAAAGACAAAGAGTTGGAAGCTCGCAACGGGCACGATGGCACCTGGGTGGCGCATCCGGGGCTGGCAGATGTTGTGATGGAGGTGTTCGATCGGGCGTTGGGTGAACGTAAAAATCAGCTTGATATCAGCCGTGAACACGATGCGCCGATTCGTGCCGAGGAATTGCTGGAACCTTGTCAAGGAGAACGCACGGAGGTAGGGATGCGCGCGAATATTCGTGTTGCGGTGCAGTACATCGAAGCATGGATATCCGGCAATGGCTGTGTCCCGATATATGGGTTGATGGAAGACGCGGCGACAGCAGAGATTTCCCGCACCTCAATTTGGCAATGGATTCGCCACGGCAAGACATTGAGCGACGGTCGGGTGATCACCAAGGCGCTGTTCCGCCAGATGCTGGCCGAGGAAATGTCGGTGATTCAGGAAGAGTTGGGTGATGCCCGCTTTAGCGGGGGACGCTTTGATGACGCCGCCCGACTGATGGAGAAAATCACCACGCAAGATGAGCTGATCGACTTCCTGACGTTACCTGGCTACGCACTGCTTGATTAATCCTGATCGATAATAAAAGGAACCTCTGCTATGACGACTTCTCGTACCCAACAAATCCAGCATATTGAAAAAGAGTGGAAAACCGCCCGTTGGGAAGGCATCACGCGCCCTTACCGTGCAGACGATGTGGTTGATCTGCGGGGCTCGGTGAACCCGGAATGCACGCTAGCGCAGTTAGGGGCAGCGAAGTTATGGAACCTGCTGCATGGCGACGCGCGCAAAGGCTATGTGAATTGTCTGGGGGCGCTGACGGGCGGACAGGCTTTGCAGCAGGCGAAAGCCGGTATTGAAGCCATTTATCTTTCAGGCTGGCAGGTGGCGGCGGATGCCAATTTGGCGTCCAGTATGTATCCCGATCAGTCGCTCTATCCGGCGAACTCAGTGCCTGCGGTGATCGAACGCATCAATAATACCTTTCGGCGTGCCGATCAGATTCAGTGGTCGAATCACATTGAACCGGAAGATAAACGCTATACCGACTACTTCCTGCCGATTGTGGCGGACGCGGAGGCGGGATTCGGCGGCGTGCTTAACGCATTTGAATTGATGAAATCGATGATTGAAGCGGGCGCGGCGGCCGTTCACTTTGAGGACCAACTGGCATCGGTAAAAAAATGCGGGCACATGGGCGGCAAGGTGCTGGTGCCCACGCAAGAGGCCATTCAAAAACTGGTCGCCGCACGTCTGGCGGCGGATGTCATGGGCGTACCGACCTTACTGGTTGCGCGTACCGATGCGGATGCGGCGGATCTGCTGACGTCCGACTGCGATGAGTATGACCGCGATTTCATTACCGGGGAGCGCACGGTGGAAGGTTTCTATCGCACGCGCGCGGGGATCGATCAGGCTATTAGCCGTGGTTTGGCCTACGCGCCTTATGCCGATCTGGTGTGGTGCGAAACCTCAACGCCGGATTTATCGTTGGCGCGTCGTTTTGCCGAGGCGATCCACGCGAAGTTTCCCGGTAAGCTGCTGGCGTACAACTGTTCACCTTCCTTTAACTGGAAGAAGAATCTGGATGACGGCACGATTGCGCGTTTTCAGGATGAGCTGTCGGCAATGGGTTACAAGTACCAATTCATTACGCTGGCTGGCATTCACAGCATGTGGTTCAACATGTTTGACCTGGCGCATGCTTATGCGCAGGGCGAAGGGATGAAGCACTATGTGGAAAAGGTGCAACAGCCTGAATTTGAAGCAATGAAAGACGGCTATACCTTCTCATCGCATCAGCAGGAAGTGGGTACCGGCTATTTCGATAAGGTGACGAATATCATTCAGGGAGGCGAGTCTTCCGTGACGGCGCTGACGGGCTCGACGGAAGAGCAGCAGTTCTGATCCTAATCCGGCCAGCGTCTCGCTGGCCGGGTTTCATCGGGAGAGCATGATGACGCGTGACCTGGAAAAGCTGGTGGCGCAGACGATCCTGCAAGGGTTTGATGCGCAGTATGGCCGTTTTCTCGAAGTGACCGCAGGCGCGCAGCAGCGGTTCGAACAGGCTGACTGGTCGGCTGTACAACAGGCGATGAAACAGCGTATTCACTTATACGATCATCATGTCGGTCTGGTGGTTGAGCAATTGCGCTGCATTACCGGTGCCCGCTGTGATGATGCGGATTTTCTGGCGCGGGTGAAACATATCTATACCCGTTTGCTGCCGGACTATCCGCGTTTTGAGATTGCCGAAAGCTTCTTTAATTCCGTTTACTGCCGGCTGTTCAACCATCGGGAACTGACGCCGGATAAACTGTTTGTGTTCAGCTCGCAGCCTGAGCAGCGCTTTCGTGAAATTCCCCGACCTATCGCCAGGACATTTTTGCCAACTGACGGCTGGCAGAACATGCTGGAGAAATTGCTGGGAGATGTGCCACTGCGTTTACCGTGGGAAGATTTACCGCGTGATATTGCCTATATCGTCACGTATTTGCAGCGAACCTTCTCTACAGAACAGCTTACGCAGGCAAGCTTACAGGTCGCCAATGAGCTGTTCTATCGCAACAAGGCGGCCTGGCTGGTGGGAAAGTTGTCTTTGCCTGAGGGCGTTTTTCCGTTTCTGCTGCCGATTCACCACAACGAACGCGGTGCGCTATTTATTGATACCTGCTTGACCCATCAGGAAGAGGCCAGCATTGTGTTCGGTTTTGCTCGGTCTTACTTCATGGTGTATGCACCTTTGCCGTCTGCACTGGTGGCCTGGCTGCGAGACATTCTGCCGGGGAAGACGACGGCGGAGCTTTATCTGGCTATTGGCTGCCAGAAGCACAGCAAAACGGAGTACTACCGCGAATATTTGCATTACATTGCTGAATCAACAGAGCAGTTTATTATCGCGCCCGGCGTGAAAGGGATGGTGATGCTGGTGTTTACGCTGCCTTCATTCGATCGCGTATTTAAGGTCATCAAAGATCGTTTTGCGCCGCAGAAAGAGGTGAGCGCGGAGCGGGTCATGGCGTGTTATCAACTGGTGAAAGAGCACGATCGCGTCGGGCGCATGGCGGATACGCAGGAGTATGAAAATTTCGTCATCGATAAGCATCGTATCAGTTCGGCGTTGCTTGAAGAGCTTTGGCGCGAGGTGCCGGAGAAGCTGGAAGATCTGGGTGATAAACTGCTGATAAAACATCTGTATATGGAACGCCGGATGACGCCGCTGAATCTCTATTTGGAACAGGCGAATCCCCTACAGCTGCGCGATGTAATTGAAGAGTATGGCAACGCGATTAAGCAACTGGCGGCAGCGAATATTTTCCCCGGCGATATGCTTTTCAAGAATTTCGGCGTTACGCGTCACGGACGGGTCGTATTTTATGACTACGACGAAATCTGTTACATGACTGAAGTTAACTTTCGTGATATTCCGCCGCCGCGCTACCCGGAAGATGAGCTGGCGGCAGAACCGTGGTACAGCGTCGCGCCAAACGATGTGTTTCCCGCAGAGTTTCCCCATTTCCTGTGTAGCGACCGCCACATTCGTATGCTATTTGAGGAGATGCACGGCGATCTGTTTTGCGCCGATTACTGGCGAGCGTTACAGCAGCGTATCAGGGAAGGGCACATTGAGGATGTGTATGCCTACCGACGCCGCAAGCGTTTTAGCCAGCGTGTTGAGCAGCTATACACTACTCCTGAGAATGATTCTGGCCTTTGCCGTTATCTGGCGTAAAAAATTATGCTGAGGAGATAGCAGGCTTAGGATGAGCCGCAGGACGCGGCGAAAGCTTGCGCCACGTATGGAACGCGTCACTGGCGGCTCGACTAGCGGTCAGGAACACCGATGGAACCGCGTCAGCGGCATAATTTAGCCGGAAAGCCTGGGTACACAGGGCGGCGGCGATTGAGCGCACTGTGTCGGGCGCGTGCTACGAGGTAGCATGAAAATAACGACATCATCGCGCACGAAACCTCCCAGAGTCTGCATAAACATGCACCTGAAAGGCCTGACGAGAAATACACTTTATTCATAGCCCGCTGTATTCCTGCATCACCTGTTTAGCGGCTTTGATCGCCAGCGCGCCGAGTTCTGTGACGCGATCGTCCGTGATGCGTGAAACAGGGCCGGAGATGGAAATGGCGGCGAAGGCTTCCTGATGTTCATCCAGAATGCAGGCCGCAATACAGCGTAGCCCCAGCGCGTGCTCTTCATCATCGAAGGAATAGCCTTGTTTACGAATCAGCGACAGGTTTTCCTTCAAGGCTTGCGGCGCGCTAAACGTGTGCGGCGTGTAGCCGTGCAGCCCTTTCTTGTGCAGCAGTTGCGTGACCTGCGCATCGGGCAAATGCGCCAGAAACGCTTTCCCTGCGCCGGAAGCATGCATCGGCAACTTGCCGCCGATGGGGGCGGACATCCGCATCAGCGCCGTACACTGCACCTGATCGATGATGATCGCCTGACTATCCGTCTGATCGAACACCGCCAGATTGACGGTTTCGCCTGAGTCTTCCATTAACTTACGGAGTATCGGATGCACAATCGCCAGCAGGTTGCGGCTTTGCAGAAAACTGCTGCCGACGATAAACGCGTGTGAACCAATCGTCCATAGTCCGAGATCGCCAACCTGACGGACAAAGCCCTGCTGTTGCATGGTGGTCAGCAGGCGGTGCGTGGTGGAATTCGGTAAACCGGCCTGCTGGGCGAGATCGGTCAGCGCCACGCTGCCATTTGCTTTGGCGATATATTCAAGCAACGTCAGGCCACGGGTCAGCGATTGAACCTGCCCGGTTGGCTGTGGGGCGGCGCTTGTGCCGGCTCTGGGTTTTTTCCCGCGTTTGGCTGGCTCTGGTGGCGTCATGGCGTCGGTTCCTTTTTAGAGTAATGGAATTGATTTTCGTTTTTTCACCACAGAATGCAACTCTTCTTTTTTGCCGATTTTTTCGTGCGTTGGGCTTAAAAAGTCTCACGCTACGGCGCATTAGCCTGCGCAAAACTTATGCTAGGATAGGCGTAATATCACTATTTATTAGCCGGAGATGGGGTTCGCGTGGGTAATCGGGTAGACGAATTGCGGCGTCAGTTGGCGCAACGCATTATGGTGCTGGATGGTGGCATGGGAACCATGATCCAGGGTTATCGCCTGCAGGAAGCAGATTATCGCGGTGAGCGCTTTGCTGACTGGCCGAGCGATGTGAAGGGAAATAACGACCTGCTGGTGCTCACCAGGCCGCAGGTGATTAGCGAAATCCATGACGCTTATCTGGAAGCGGGTGCCGACATTCTCGAAACCAATACCTTCAACGCCACCACTATTGCGATGGCGGACTATGGTATGGAAGCACTGTCGGCGGAAATCAATACCGTCGCCGCACAGCTGGCGCGAGCTAGCGCGGATAAGTGGACGGCGTTAACGCCGGATAAGCCGCGTTATGTTGCCGGTGTGCTCGGCCCGACCAACCGTACTGCCTCGATCTCTCCCGATGTTAACGATCCTGCGTTTCGCAACGTCAGTTTTGATCAGCTGGTGGAGGCGTATCGTGAATCGACGCGCGCGCTGATCGCAGGTGGGGTCGATCTGATCATGATCGAAACCATCTTCGATACATTGAATGCCAAAGCGGCGAGCTTCGCGGTCGAAAGTGAATTTGAGGCGTTAGGGATCGAACTGCCGGTGATGATTTCCGGCACGATCACGGATGCGTCGGGACGCACGCTGTCCGGCCAGACAACGGAAGCCTTTTATAACTCTCTGCGTCATTCGCGCCCGCTCTCGTTTGGTTTGAACTGCGCGCTGGGACCGGATGAGCTGCGCCAGTATGTCGCCGAGCTGTCGCGTATTGCTGAATGCTATGTGAGCGCGCACCCGAATGCGGGGCTGCCCAACGCCTTCGGCGAGTACGATCTGGATCCGGCCGATATGGCGAAACATATCGGCGAATGGGCGCGATCCGGTTTTCTGAATATCGTCGGCGGCTGCTGTGGATCGACTCCCGCACACATTGCCGCGATGGCGAAAGTGGTAGAAGGCGTGCCGCCGCGCAAGTTGCCGGAGATCCCGGTGGCCTGCCGCTTATCCGGCCTGGAACCGCTGAATATCGATGCCAAAACCCTGTTTGTTAACGTCGGGGAGCGGACAAATGTCACCGGCTCCGCGCGTTTTAAGCGGCTGATCAAAGAAGAGAAATACAGCGAAGCGCTGGATGTCGCCCGTCAGCAGGTGGAAAGCGGCGCGCAGATCATCGATATCAATATGGATGAAGGCATGCTGGATGCGGAAGCGGCGATGGTCCGTTTCCTGAATCTTATTGCCGGTGAGCCGGATATCGCCCGTGTGCCGATCATGATCGATTCCTCAAAATGGGCGGTGATCGAGAAAGGGCTGAAATGCATTCAGGGCAAAGGCATCGTTAATTCGATCTCCATGAAGGAAGGCGTGGAAGCCTTTGTCCACCATGCCAAACTGGTGCGGCGCTATGGTGCCGCCGTGGTGGTCATGGCCTTTGATGAAGTCGGTCAGGCAGATACTCGCGCACGTAAAATTGAAATTTGTCGCCGGGCTTACCGTATTCTGACGGAAGAGGTCGGTTTTCCACCGGAAGATATTATTTTCGATCCGAACATTTTTGCCGTGGCAACCGGGATTGACGAACACAACAACTACGCGGTGGATTTCATCGAGGCCTGTGCAGACATCAAGGCGCAGTTGCCGCATGCAATGATCTCCGGCGGCGTGTCTAACGTTTCCTTCTCATTCCGGGGCAACGATCTGGTGCGTGAGGCGATCCACGCCGTCTTCCTTTATCACGCCATCCGCAATGGCATGGACATGGGGATCGTAAATGCCGGGCAGTTGGCGATCTATGACGATCTCCCTGCGGAATTACGTGATGCGGTGGAGGACGTGATCCTCAACCGTCGCAGCGATGCTACCGAGCGGATGCTCGATCTGGCCGAAAAATATCGCGGCAGCAAAACGGAAGAGGAGGGCAGTAAAACGCAGGCGGAATGGCGCGGCTGGGATGTGGAGAAGCGTCTGGAGTATTCGTTGGTTAAAGGGATTACCGAGTTTATCGAACTGGATACCGAAGAAGCGCGTCAACAGGCCGCACGACCGATAGAGGTGATTGAAGGCCCGTTGATGGACGGCATGAATGTCGTCGGCGATCTGTTCGGCGCGGGGAAAATGTTTTTGCCGCAGGTCGTGAAATCCGCGCGCGTGATGAAGCAGGCGGTGGCCTACCTCGAACCTTATATTGAGGCCAGCAAAGCCAAAGGCACGTCTGCCGGGAAGATCCTGCTGGCGACGGTTAAAGGCGATGTGCATGATATCGGTAAGAATATCGTCGGCGTGGTGCTGCAATGTAACAACTACGAGATTATCGATCTGGGCGTGATGGTGCCGACGGACAAGATTCTGAAGACCGCGCGTGAAGAGAAGGTCGATATCATCGGGCTTTCCGGGTTGATTACGCCGTCGCTGGATGAAATGGTCAACGTCGCGAAAGAGATGGAGCGTCAGGGCTTTACGCTCCCGCTGCTGATTGGCGGCGCGACGACCTCCAAAGCGCACACCGCCGTGAAGATTGAACAGAACTATAGCGGCCCGACGGTCTATGTGCAGAACGCCTCGCGCTCCGTCGGCGTGGTGTCGGCGCTGCTGTCCAGTACGCAATATGACGATTTTGTCGCGCGTACCCGTAAAGAGTACGAAACCGTGCGTATTCAGCACGCGCGTAAAAAGCCGCGAACGCCGCCCGTGACGCTGGAAGCGGCTCGCGCTAACGCCTCAGAACTGGACTGGGAAAATTACACGCCGCCGGTGGCGCATCGTCTGGGCGTTCAGGCGGTGACGGCCAGCATCGATACGCTGCGCAGTTATATCGACTGGACGCCGTTCTTTATGACCTGGTCGCTGGCGGGGAAATACCCCCGTATTCTGGAAGATGAGGTGGTGGGTGAAGAAGCCAAACGCCTGTTCGCCGATGCCAACGCAATGTTGGACGATCTGTCCACACGCGGCGCGCTTAATCCCCGTGGCGTGGTGGGCTTATTCCCGGCGAACCGCGTTGGGGATGACGTGGTGATTTATACCGATGAACGGCGTGACACGGTGCTGTCCGTCAGCCACCATCTGCGCCAGCAGACGGAAAAAACCGATTTCCCGAATTACTGTCTCTCCGACTTTGTCGCGCCGAAGTCCAGCGGCAAGCCGGATTATCTCGGCGCCTTCGCGGTGACCGGCGGACTGGAAGAAGACGCGTTGGCCGATCGGTGGGAAGCCCAGCATGATGATTACAACAAGATCATGGTGAAGGCGATCTCCGACCGTCTGGCGGAAGCTTTCGCGGAATACCTGCACGAACGCGTGCGCAAGGTTTACTGGGGCTATGCGGCGAATGAAAATCTCAGCAATGAGCTGCTGATTCGGGAGAATTATCAGGGGATCCGCCCCGCGCCGGGCTATCCGGCCTGTCCCGACCACACGGAGAAAGCGCAAATTTGGCAACTGCTCGATGTGGAAAAATATACGGGTATGAAGCTCACTGAGTCTTATGCCATGTGGCCTGGCGCATCGGTATCCGGCTGGTATTTCAGCCACCCCGACAGCAAATACTTCGCCGTGGCGCAAATCCAACGCGATCAGGTCGAGGATTATGCGGTGCGCAAAGGTATGGAAGTAAGTGACGTTGAGCGCTGGTTAGCGCCGAATCTAGGTTATGATGCGGACTAGGATGTGAGTAAAGAAAATAACATCTGTGGGTTAACACGTTTTGGTTTTCAGTTGGCGTCAAAAATTCTGCTGAGGTGGGCGTGACCGCAGGGTGAGCCGCACGGACGCGGCGAAAGTCAGTGCCGCGTCTGGAACGCGTCACTGGCGGCCCTGACCGCGGGCACGAACGCCGAAGGCACCCGCGTAGCGGCAGAATTTCCGCCAAAAAAGCCTGGGTTCTCAGGGCGGCGGCGATTGAGCGCCCTGAGTCGGGCGTGGTGCTGATGGCACAGAGAAATACTCGGCTTACCACGCACGAAACGTCTGCTTTTTTGCATAGCTGTACTGGTTTCGTGATTGAGCCATGCAATATCTTCCCCCCGCTGATGATCCTGTGTTACGCGAACACCATTTCAATGAGAATAGTTATCAGTCTTATTGATGCAATTTCATGGGAATGGTAAGGTGAGCATCAATTAAGCAGAAAGCATTTTTCTGTTTTTATTCCACGCATTTCCGTTAACCGCTGGCCTGATTCCGGGCGTTCAACAGGATGAGGGTATCTCCCCGCTCATGTTAAAACGACTCTTTTCCATCGAGGATTTCTTCGACATTGGTGAACGTTACGGGATTGATTACCACTTCCCGCAGCTGTCATCTTGCCGTGAGCGTACGAAAGAAAAGCGTATTGTGGTGCAGGGTGACGTCGAAGAGATGACGCTGTCCTCTGGGATTTGCCTGACGAATTCCAATGTGCGCGTGTTGCAGCCTTACGAATCGACCTCTTTGCACTGCTGCCCGTTTTATACGCTGGTGGTGCTGGAAGGATGCGTCGCGCTGCGCCTGAATGGTAAGGCGTTTGTTGTGCGATCGGGCATGGCGTTCAGCACCCGGCTGGGTGACCCGCTCGTCATGAACGCCAGCCATCTTGCGGATTGTCATCTTCGTACCGTATCGCTGGGGATTTTCCCTGCCACTTTCGCGTTAGATCCGCTGCTGGGCTCGCTGCTGAACGAGTGGGAACAGGGGGGAACGCCGACATTTTTATGGCAGGTGCCCGGTTATTTATTATCCGGGTTACAGCATTCGCTGGATAACACCACGCCGGGATTATCGCGCCAGCTGATGCTGGAGGGCGTGATGCGACAACTGCTGGGATACGGCCTGTCATCCGGGCCTGGAGGCGAGGTGCATCGTGTATTGCCGCCGCCCGGCGAACAGGCGCGGCTGGAGAACGTTCGGCGGCGTTTGGAACAGCAGCCTGAAAAAGCATACACCCTGAATGAGTTGGCGCAACTGGCCGCGATGAGCAGCAGCAGCCTGCGCGCCAAGTTTCGTCAGGCGTATGGTCACTCGGTTTTTGACTATCTGCGCGATTGTCGGCTGGAACTGGCCAGACGCTATCTGGCGCAGGGATACAACGTTCAGCAGGCGGCCTGGATGTCGGGATACCAGCACGCGACCAACTTTGCCACGGCGTTTCGCCGGCGTTACGGTATTGCGCCGAGTGACGCACGCAGGCTCAGCTAGCCTTTCGTTCCTTATCATGTCTGAGTCTTATCGATGCCGGATACTGCTGCTGGATTGCTTACCCGACGTTTTCTCGCCGAGTTCCCGTTTTGTCATTACGCATACGCAAGTTGTCACTGCGCATAGCTATCGCAAGCCTAAAAACAGCAATAATTCTTATTTACAATAATAAGGTCTGTGGAGTTCCCCATGTTCAGAAAAACGCGGCTGGCGCTGGTGGTTGGCTGTTTTACCAGTGGATTGACGGCGTCGGTGCAGGCGCAGGATGCGCCATCCCCTTCTTCTCAGGGCGATACGCTGGTCGTGACGTCTCAAACGCAACGCGGCGCTACCAAGCTGGAAACGCCTGATATCGAGACGCCTCAGGCCGTTTCGATCATTACCCGCAACCAGATTCAGGAACAGGGCGCGACCAGCGTTCGGCAGGCGGTCGGCTATACGCCGGGCGTGTTCAACAACCAGATCGGGGCCTCCAACCGCTTTGACTATATGGTGCTGCGCGGGTTTTCCGACGGCAGTCTGGATAACGTCTATCTCGACGGGTTGAAGATGATGGGAGATACCAACTCCCACAGTTCGCTGGTTATCGATCCCTGGTTCCTCGACCGCATTGAAGTGGTCAGGGGGCCGGCATCGGTACTCTATGGTCGCTCTTCTCCGGGGGGCATTGTGGCGTTAACTTCCCGTCAGCCGTCGTTCGATCGCAGCGGACAGATCAAACTGTTTGCGGGCAATAATGCGCAGCGCGGCGCGGCGTTTGACCTTACCGGTCCGCTGGATGATGACGAGCGTTTTGCGTTCCGTCTGGGCGGGATTGTGCGTGAAGCCGATACGCAGTTCAAAAAGACGAAAGAAGAACGCTACGCGATTGCGCCCAGCCTACTGTGGCGCATTTCCGATAAGACGCGGCTGGAATTGATGGCCTACCTGCACCGCGATCCGGAGGGGGGGAGCCATTCGGGTTTACCGTATGACGGTACCGTGGTGGCGCATAACGGGCGGAAAATCTCGAACACCTTCTATGAAGGGGAAGAGAATGATGAGAAATACGACCGTAAGCAAAACATGGTGGGGTACCACTTTGAGCATGGTTTCGATAACGGCTGGGCGGTGCGCCAAAAGCTGCGTTATCTGCGCACCAAAGTGCATTTGGATCAGGTGTACGCCTACGGCTGGACGCAGCCGAGCGCCGATACGCTGACTCGTTATTACTCGGGTTCCCGTGAGTCGCTGTCCGCATTAACGTTAGATAACCAGCTTGATGGCAGCGTGGATACGGGCGCGGTGAATCATCGCCTGCTGGTGGGGATCGACTATCAGCAGCGTAATAATCATATGGACTGGCCTTCTGGCACTTTCCCGGCGATCGACGCGTTTAATCCCGTTTATGGTTCCGGGCCAACAGGCATGTCCAGCTCGCAGGAAAAACACAAGCTGCGACAGACTGGCATCTACGTACAGGATCAAATGAGCTGGGAGCGCTGGCGCTTAACGCTGGGGGGTCGCCACGATCAAGTAAAAGTGACCCACGTTAACCACACCAAAGGAACACACAGCGAGTTGGATAAAAACAACTTTAGCTCACGTGCTGCCTTGCTCTACCTGTTTGATAACGGCTTTGCGCCGTATGTCAGCTATTCCACGGCCTTTACGCCGACCAGCTTCGCCGATGATAACGGCAACGTGCTGGAACCGATGAAAGGTAAGCAGTGGGAAGCCGGGGTGAAGTATCAGCCTGAAGGTTCTCAGGATCAGTACAGCCTGTCGCTATTCCGTATTAACCAGAAGAATGTGGCGACGAAGGTTCAACCTAACGATCCTTACCGCTCCATTGGTGAAATCGAATCGGAAGGGGTGGAACTGGAAGCCGTGAGCCAGATTACCGAGAATCTGCGCTTGCAAGCGGCTTATACCTATACGGATATCCGCTATAAGAAAAGCAGTGTGGCGGAGCAAGGAAAACGTGCGGTATACGCACCGCGCAATCAGGCCAGCGCCTGGGCCAGTTATGATGTGAAAAGCGGTCTGCTGGACGGCCTGACTATCGGTTCCGGCGTGCGTTACGTGAACGGCGTGACGTCCGATCGCGCCAATACTCACACGCTGCCCTCTTATACGCTGGTGGATCTGGTGGTGGGATACGATCTCTCGAAGGTCGGCCTGAAAGGGCTGAGTGCGCAGATTAACGTCAATAACCTCACCGATAAACGCTATGTTTCCGCCTGTAACTCGCTGGAATTCTGCTACTTTGGCGCGGAGCGCAGCGTGGTCGGCAGTGTGTCTTATTCCTTCTGATTGATAATTCTACTGTAGTAAAAAGAAAGCCGGGGAAACCCGGCTTGAGTTTGCTGACAAAGTCCGATATGCGATGATAATGGATGGATCGTAAAGACGCTGCAAGTACATCCCTGTAAGCTCGAACCGCGCCATCCCTGGCGCGGACGCTTTACTCTTCCATTCCATTCTCACCGTTCGATAAAAGGTGATGGGGTTGTCAACGTTCTGAAGCCGGGGAAACCCGGCTTTTTCATATCATGTCTCGGCGAGAGATTAATACAGGCCGATGACTTTCCACCACAGCAGACCAGCGCCCATGAAGATGGCCTGATTCACCAGACTGACGACGAAGCCGGTGCGCCACCAGATGGCGGTGGGCACGTAGCCAGCGCCGAACAGGATCGGGCCGCGCGCGTGGGTATATTGCGTCAGTGAGCAGTACAGGCTGCTGGAAAATGCCAGCATGAATGCCATCGGCACCGCCGGAATGTTCAGGTTGATCCCGACGCCGAGGAACACCGCAAACAGCGCGGCGATCTGCGCGTTGCCGCTGGCGAAGAAATAGTGGGTATAGAAATAGGCCGCATTCAGCAGTAACAACACCAATACCCAACTGGTTCCCTGCATCAAGTGGCCGATATTGCTGCCGATGAAATCGCCAAACCAGTTGGTGAAGCCGAGCTTTTTCAACTGGTTCGCCATCATCAGCAGGGCGGCGAACCAGATCAGCGTATCCCAGGCGCCTTTCTCACTCTTCACGTCCTCCCAGCTCAGTACGCCAGTTAACAGCAGGAAAGACAGCCCGACGAAGGAGGCTGTTGTCGCATCCACACCTAGGCGGTCGCCGAAAATCCACAGCACCAACAGCAGGATCACGGTGAACGCCATCAGCCATTCACCGCGGCTCATGTTGCCCATCTTTGCCAGTTCGGCGACGGCCAGTTTCGGCGCATCCGGCGTGTGACGAATTTCCGGTCTGGTCAGCCAGTAGACGAGCAGAGGGACAATGGCCAGAGAAATCAAACAGGGCACCAGCGCCGCCAGAAACCAGCTTCCCCAGGTGATGGTGACGCCCGCGTTGGCCGCGAGTTTCACCGCCAGCAGGTTGCCGGTGTAGGCGGTCATAAACAGCGCTGCCGTCACGTCGTTAACATTACCGATACAGGTGATCAGGAAGGTGCCAATCTTACTGCGCGAGGCATCGTCCGGTTTGGACTCGAAGCTGCGCGACAGCGAATCGGCAATCGGATAAATAATCCCGCCGCAGCGTGCGGTGTTGCTCGGCATCGCAGGGGAAAGCACCAAATCGGCAAAGGCCAGACCGTAAGCCAGACCCAGCGTGCGTTTTCCCAGCAGGCGGATCATCTGCAAGGCGATGCGGCGCCCCAGCCCTGTTTTGATAAAGCCGCGAGCGATCATGAACGCCACAACAATCAGCCAGATCAGCGAGCTGTTCAGGTCGCTGAGCGCGGTCTGTATCGCGCCGCTGGCGGTTTTATCCCCCGCGGCGTATGTCAGCGCAAAGATCGTGATACTGATAATACCGATAGCTCCAATCGGGAGCACGTTAGCAACAATACACACGATCGTTGCGACGAAAAGGACGGCGGAATGCCAGGCCGCTGCGCTCAGGCCTGTCGGGGGCGTCATTTGCCAGAAGAATGTGGCGATGGTGAGAATAATGACCAGCGGGAGCCAGTTTAATCCATATGAGGTTTTGGTCTTCATCCATTTCCCTTACTAAAAGTCAGATGTATTGAGAGATAAACGCTCACGCATTCAATTCGCGGAGGTTAACCCGGTGCAAAGTATGGCACGGGCCTACCTCTTAAGAGGTAGGCAAAAGAAGGCATAGCCTGGGGGGAACGTATGGTGTGATAAAAATGATAGGCTTTTTACTTTGGATTCTGTTTTTTCAATCTGTCATTGGAGTTTTTACCGGCGCGTATGCGTCATTTTCCTGTGGCAAGCTGTGCGGCGCAGAACTCTTTGTCAATATCTGGTAAGATAGCGGTTGGTTACATAATTTCGTTGCATAATCAGCATCCTATTCTTTCGCTGGAGGCGCGATCTTTTTGTTAACACTGTTGAATCTCCTTTCTGCTATTGCCCTTCTGGTTTGGGGGACGCACATCGTCCGCACCGGGATCATGAGGGTGTACGGTTCCCGCTTACGGCAAGTGCTCAGCGACAGCGTTGAGAAGAAACCGTTGGCTTTTCTGGCGGGGATTGGGGTGACTGCTCTGGTGCAGAGCAGCAATGCCACCGCTTTGTTGACCACCTCTTTTGTCGCGCAAGGGCTGGTGTCGTTAACACCTGCGCTGGTGATTATTCTCGGGGCGGATGTCGGCACGGCGCTGATGGTGCGTGTTCTGACATTCGGCCTGTCCTGGCTTTCTCCCTTGCTGATCTTCCTGGGCGTGGTGCTATTCCTCAGTCGTAAACAGACGCGGGTCGGTCAAATTGGCCGGGTGGCGATTGGCCTCGGCCTGATTTTGCTGGCGCTGGAAATGATTGTCGTTGCCGCGGCGCCAATTACACAAGCATCGGGCGTTAAGGTTCTTTTCTCCTCATTGACGGGCGATGTCATGCTGGATGCGCTGGTTGGCGCGCTGTTTGCGGTGATTACCTACTCCAGTCTGGCCGCCGTGCTGTTGACCGCGACACTGACGGCAAGCGGCGTGATTTCGTTGGAAGTGGCGATGTGTCTGGTGGTGGGCGCCAACCTGGGCAGCGGGCTGCTGACGATGATGAGTACGTCAGCGCAAAATGCGGCAGGTCGGCGAGTGGCGCTCGGCAGTATGTTGTTCAAGTTGATGGGCTGTCTGGTGGTACTGCCGCTGGTTGAGCCGCTCTCACTCTGGTTGGCGCGGATTCCGTTAGGTGCCGAAGAACTGGTGATTTATTTTCATTTGTTTTACAACCTGACCCGTTGCCTGTTGTTGATTCCGTTGACCGGCGTGGTCGCGCGTTTGTCTTGCGCGATGATTGCCGATACGCCGCAGGTTGATACTCAGGTGAAGCCCCGTCATCTGGACCTCAGCGCACTAGATACGCCAGCGCTGGCGCTAACGAATGCCGCGCGGGAAACGCTGCGTATTGGCGATGTGCTGGAGCAAATGTTGCGCTTGTACCGCGATGTTTTGCGCGGCGACCATATGCAGCGGCGTGAAATTCGTCGGCTTGATGACGATGTTGATGTGTTGTATACCGCGATTAAGCTCTATCTGGCGCAGATCCAGAAAGACGGACTGGATGAGCGTGATTCCCGGCGCTGGGCCGAAGTCATTGAAGTTGCGCTGAATCTGGAGCAGGCCGGAGATATTATTGAGCGCATGGCTGATGATATCGCCAATCACTCATCCAACGTGCGGGTGGCGTTTTCTGCTCAGGGGATGGAAGAGTTGAATCACCTGTATGAGCAACTGCTGGGGAATCTTCGTCTGGGGCTGTCGGTTTTCCTGTCGGAAGATGTGACCAGCGCCAAGCGTCTGCGTCGCGCCAAGCATCGCTTCCGTATCCTGAACCGGCGTTACGCGCATGCGCATGTCGATCGGCTGCATCAGAATAACGTGCAGAGCATGGAAACCAGTTCGCTGCATTTGAGCCTGCTGGGAGACATGAATCGTCTGAATTCGCTGTTTTGCGCGGTGGCCTATAACGTATTGGTTGTGCCGCAAGACGGGGATGACGAGCGCGAAGAGTCGCCGCTGACATTGTGATCCCTTTGGTGGAGGACGATGGCCTCTTAATGATATCTTTATGCAGACTAAAAGACGGTTTCGTGCGCGATAATGTCGCCATTTTCATGCTACCTGTAGCACGCGACCAACACGGGACGGCTCATCCTAAGCTTGCTATCTCCCCAGCATAATTTTTTACGCCGGATAACGGCAAAATTCGCGATGCCTCTTTATGTGTATAAGAGACAGCGCGAAGATCGTGGATTTACTCGAACAGGCTGCGATGCAGTGTCTGCACCACGCGTTCGGCATCGGCGCTGGGCACCAGGAAACAGAGGTTGTTACTACTGGCTCCGTAGCAAATCAATCGGATGCTGAATGGATCCATCACGCCAAAGACTTCTTTCCCAACGCCGCAGGCCTGAGACAGCTTATTGCCGATCAGCGCGACCAGCGACAGATTCTCTTCGACCTCGACGCGGCAGAGCGATGACAGCTCAGTCAGCAGAGCGCTGGACAGCAGGTTGCCGCCGGTTGACGTGGAGCCTGTCGTATCAAGCGTCAGCGCGACGTTGACTTCCGATGTGGTGATCAAGTCGACGGAGATGTTATGGCGCGCCAGAATGCTGAAGACTTCGGCCAGAAAACCCCGCGCGTGCAGCATGTTGAGACTGTGCAGCGTAAGCAACGTTTGTTTGCGACGCAGCGCCAGCGCACGGAACAGCGGCGGATTTTCCGTTTTATTACACACCAGCGTCCCCCCGGCGGCCGGATCCTTACTGGAACCGACGAATACCGGAATGTCGCTGCGCACGGCCGGCAACAGCGTTGCCGGGTGCAGCACTTTCGCGCCAAATGTCGCCATTTCAGCCGCTTCTTCGAACAGAATCTGGTCGATGCGTTTTGCTGTCGGCACCACGCGCGGATCGGTCGTGTAGATACCGGGAACATCGGTCCAGATATCAATTCGGCTGGCGCCAAGCGCTTCGCCCAGCAACGCCGCGGTATAATCGCTGCCTCCGCGTCCCAGCGTCGTGGTACGGCCTTTGGCTTCGCTGCCGATAAAGCCTTGGGTAATCACCCGTCCCTGAGCCAGACGCGGCTGCAACTGGCTGCGCGTCAGCTCGCCCAGCGCGGCGCAATCCGGCTGTGCGCGGCCAAAATGGTCATCGGTGCGCATAATTTTGCGTACATCAAACCACTCCGCCACAACGTCGCGCTGGCGCAGAATCTCGACAAACAGCAGGGTAGACATCAGTTCACCGTGGCTGACGAGCTCATCCGTCAGGGCGTTGGACGTCGCGAGGGCCGCCGCTTCAGACAGCGTGGTGATGCTGTCCAGCATGCGGTCAATCTCATCACGGACGACACTTTGGGTCGTCAGCTTGTCGATGATGGCGTACTGAATCTGACGAATTTTCGCCAGATGCTCGGCGCGCACTTCCGCTGGCAGACCTTCAGCCAGTGCGACCAGCAAATTGGTGATACCCGCAGATGCCGACAGCACGACAACCCGTACATTGGGATTGGATAGCACAACATCGGCGCTGCGGTTCATCGCGTCAAAGTCCGCCACGCTGGTGCCGCCGAATTTGGCAATGACGATAGCGTTCGCGCTTGCGGATACTTCAGTTGCAGACATGTCAAAAACCTCGTGTCAGGGAATAGGCTGTTTTTCAGTAAACAGCGTTCATTAATCAGCCATGGCACAAGGGGGAGGGCGATCGGTAGGGGGCAGGCGTAGGACATCGCTACGATACACCCAGAAGCGCTCCACCTTGCTGAACATCCGTCAGGACGAACCAGGTGACAACCCAGAGGATTCAGCCTCTGTGGTCGATGGGAGGAAAACCGAATTTCACCCCATCTCGGCGTCGCTCCCCCTCGGATATCATCAACGGATTACGGTTCCTCCGATATCTACCTGGGCGACGCTCCTCTTCTGGCTTGCACGTTAAACGCACAAGTACGCCGTTACAAATAACGGGTTATGCGGTTTCTGTCAATAAACAAAAGGCGGCGATGGCCATTTAGCAAGAAAAGGGATCTCAATCGCGATGTTAAAGGATACAATCGATTCAGTCACTTTGAACTCATGCTTAGAGAGAAAGTCGCATTATGAAAAATATCAATCCAAGCCAAACTGCCGCCTGGCAGGCTCTGCAACACCATTTTGACGCGATGAAAGAGGTGAAAATCAGCGATCTGTTTGCGCAGGATCGCGATCGTTTCACGCATTTTTCCGCGACGTTCGACGATCAAATCCTGGTGGATTACTCCAAAAACCGCATTACGGCTGAAACGATGGAGAAATTGTTTGCGCTGGCGCGGGAGACTGAACTGTCTTCTGCGATCAACGCCATGTTCGCCGGTGAGAAAATCAACCGCACGGAAGGTCGCGCCGTCCTGCATGTCGCGTTGCGCAACCGCAGCAACACGCCGATTCTGGTGGACGGTAAGGATGTGATGCCGGATGTGAACGCGGTGCTGGCGAAAATGAAAGTTTTCAGCGAGCGCGTGATCGGCGGTGAATGGAAAGGCTATACCGGTAAAGCAATAACGGATGTCGTTAATATCGGTATCGGCGGTTCAGATTTGGGGCCGTATATGGTCACGGAAGCGCTGAAGCCTTATAAAAATCACCTCAAGATGCACTTTGTCTCCAACGTTGACGGCACGCATATCGCTGAAACGTTGAAGGGGCTGAATCCGGAAACCACGCTGTTCCTGGTCGCGTCGAAGACCTTTACCACGCAGGAAACCATGACCAACGCGCACAGCGCCCGCGATTGGTTTTTGCATTCGGCGCAGGACGAAAAACACGTCGCCAAGCACTTTGCCGCGCTGTCCACCAACGCGCAGGCCGTCAGCGCGTTCGGCATTGACACCAGCAACATGTTCGAATTCTGGGACTGGGTGGGGGGACGCTACTCCCTGTGGTCGGCGATTGGCCTGTCGATTATTCTCTCGTTAGGGTTTGAGAACTTCGAAAAACTGCTCAGCGGCGCGCATGCGATGGACAAGCACTTTGCTTCCACGCCTGCGGAGAAAAACCTGCCCGTGCTGCTGGCGCTGATCGGCATTTGGTACAACAATTTCTTCGGTGCCGAAACTGAAGCGATTCTGCCATATGACCAATATATGCATCGCTTCGCCGCCTATTTCCAACAGGGAAATATGGAATCCAACGGGAAATCAGTCGATCGTAACGGCAACCCGGTGGATTACCAGACCGGGCCGATTATCTGGGGTGAGCCGGGCACCAATGGCCAGCACGCGTTCTACCAGTTAATCCATCAGGGCACCAAGCTGGTTCCGTGTGATTTTATTGCCCCTGCCATCAGCCATAATCCTTTGAGCGATCACCACAGCAAGCTGTTGTCGAACTTCTTTGCGCAAACCGAAGCGCTGGCGTTCGGTAAACGCCGTGATGTCGTGGAAGCGGAATTTGCGGCGGCGGGGAAAAACGCGAAAGATGTGGAGCATGTGGTGCCGTTTAAGGTGTTTGAGGGCAACCGTCCGACCAACTCGATTCTGCTGCGTGAAATCACCCCGTACAGCCTGGGAGCGCTGATCGCGCTGTATGAGCACAAGATCTTTACGCAGGGCGCGATCCTGAACATCTTCACGTTCGATCAGTGGGGCGTGGAGTTAGGTAAACAGCTGGCGAACCGTATCCTGCCAGAGCTGGAAAACGATAACACGATTGAAAGCCATGACAGTTCCACTAACGGACTGATCAACCGTTTCAAAGCGTGGCGTCGATAAGGTGGAAAAGTAAACGATGGGGAAGAAAATTCCCCATGTTTGAATTTGCTAACCAAGTCCGACGCGCAGTGATAATGGATGGATCGTAAAGACGCTGCAAGTACGTCCCTGTAAGCTCGAACCGCGCCATCCCTGGCGCGGACGCTTTACTCTTCCATTCCATTCTCACCGTTCGATAAAAGATGATGGGGTTGTCAACGGCCTGAAACGATGGGGAAGAAAATTCCCCATCGTTTAGCCGGTGAGACGCGTTACAGGTTGATAGGAATTTCGATGCTGACGCCGGCACCAACATCATCACTGGTGCTGTGGTTGCTATCGGTGTACCACACATTGGTGTCGAGTTTGGCTTTTGAGTCGAAGTCATAGCCCCAGCCTAGCTCAATCCCTTTCAGGGTATCGGAACGTGGGAACGCTTTGTTGATGCTCTGGCTGTTAGGGTTCACCTTGGCATACATTACGCGGGTGCTCCAGCGTTGTCCGCCATCAAGTGCCAGCTCTACCCGGCCAGAAAGCACCTGAGCATCGCCACCCGCGGCATAACCCAGCGGGTATCCTTGCTGGTAATACCCATCCCGGTAGATATGGTGGCTGTAGGTGATGTTATTGGCATTACCATTGGAGCGCGTATCCGTTCCTTCAATATTCCAGTTGATGGTCGACGTACCCCATTCCGGATGCCCCTCGATACCCAACAGATAAAAGTTTTTGGAAGGTAACATTCCCGCTTCATCTTCACCCACTAACTGGCCGTAAAGGCTGACAGGCATGCCGACAAGCGGCGCCATTTTCAGTTTGAAGTCAAATCCTGCTAGCTGGTTACCCGGCTCATTGTCCGTGCCGGTATTATCGCGTCCTGCTGCGCCATCCCAAAACGAACTCCATGACCGAGGACGGCCTTCCCCTCCCCACTGCATGATGCGTGATGCGCCTAACTCCAGAAATGTCGTGGGCTGAATAGCCAGGCGACCACCGATGATTTTTGCATCCGGTACTGACGAATACTGATCCAACTGCCCGGCTGAGAGTTGGTATTGCCAACGGCCAATCCAAGACAGCCATGGCGTTTCAAACGGTGATTGATCGGCTCGTTGTAATATGAATCCTGTGACCGGACGGGCAGCGTCGGAGCGTATCAGGCTGCCCTCGTAGCCGGGTCCCCACCATTGTGAGATTTTCCCGAACGACAGCCATTGGTTAAAAATTTTCACCGCCCCGTAGGAGTCGTCCATATTCCAGCGGGACCGATCTTCAATGCGCTGATCGCCTTCAAACGTGCCTTTGATATTGATGTCCCAAAACTCATCGCTGGCGCCCACACCGATGGACAGAGCATGATCGCTGGCGTGTCGGCTACCGAAGCCTTGAGGCAGGCCGGGTCTGTCTGTCGAGGTATAGCCGCTAAGGCGAACGTTGGATTTGAGTTGACCGATCCGTTGCTCGACGCGGGTGATGACGGCTTTTTCTGTATTGGTGACGGGCTTGGCTTGAGAAAGTGCAGACTCGATTTCTTCCTGACTCAACGGCCAGGTCGTCAGGCTGGTTTGAATGACGCCACGATCGGATAACCAGGCAAGATCGTTGCGAAGTGTGTTATCCGGGGCGATCAGACCTGCGGCCTGACTTGTTGAGACACATAAAAACAAACCGATAAGCGTGACTAGGCGTTTTTTAGTAGGCATGCTGTCGTTTCCTCATTGCATTATATCCTTTGCTGATTCTGCTTTTTTAGCGTCTTTTGATGCTATTTACGTTAATGTTGCCGAGCCCGGCCAACATTCGTCGCCGTGATTAATCTCTCAGCCCGATAGCATACAGAGTATGGGATGATCGAAATAATCATAAATGGCGCTGAGGATGTTATTCAGATAATACTGAAAAATTTTTTATTTATTCCTCAGTGAAATATTTTTCCTCCGGGGATGATAGCGCATTAATGTCTCGTTTTTTCGATTCTTTTCGTGTAAATGCATGGGGACTGCGGGAGATCGCCAGGAAAACGTCGTATGATGTGCTCAGTGATGGCAGGTATTTCAATAGCAAGGAGAAAGAGATGCGGGCTCGTATTTTATTGGGACTGTCTGTGGCAGTCTTGCTGGCGGGGTGCAGCAGCACTAACCAACTTAGTGCCGCCGGGCAGGCAGTCACGTTTACGGACACCAAGCCAGGCAGCGAGTGCCAATTGCTGGGACAAGTCAGCGGTAGCCAGTCTAACTGGTTGGCTGGTCACCATAGTGATGGTAGCGCCATGCGCGGTGCGGCGAACGATCTACGTAATAAAGCAGCGGCGATGGGGGGGAATACCATCTACGGCGCGACCAGTCCAAGCGAAACGTTCTGGTCAGGCTTTGCGCCTCTGGATAGTAAGATGAACGGCAACGTGTATAAGTGCCCTTAAGTTAAAGAAAATCAGGTGAGAGCGCCGTTATGCTCTCACCCCATTCCCTGCCTCATTGTTCGACGCGATCCTGTTGTTGCTTCATGCCCAAATCCAGCGGCGTTTTGCTGGCTTCTCCACCAATCTCGCGTGCCAGACGCGGCACCAGATAGCCGGATACTTTCTTCATCAATTCTTTGACTAAGGCGCGGGCTTCATGATCTTCCACCAGAAAATGGGCGGCGCCCTGTACTTTATCCAGCACATGCAGGTAATAGGGGAGAATGCCAGCGTCAAACAGCGCATTGCTGAGCCGGGCGAGGGTGTCTGCATTGTCATTCACGCCGCGAAGCAGCACACTCTGGTTTAACAGCGTGACGCCCGCACGACGCAAATGCGCCATACTTTGTGTTAAATCACGATCGATCTCCTGCGGGTGGTTAATATGCGTCACCAGTAACACCTGAAGTGAACTGCGTGACAGGCGATCGCACAAGGTGTCAGTGATGCGCGCAGGGATGACAACGGGCAGACGGCTGTGAATGCGCAGACGTTTCAGATGCGGGATGTTTTCCAATTCGGTGAGCAGCCAGTCCAACTCGTGGTCTTTGGCCATCAGCGGGTCACCGCCGGAAAAAATGATTTCATCCAGTTCGGTGTGCTGGCGGATGTAATCCAGCGCCTGACGCCAGTTTGCTTTATTGCCCTGATTATCCTGATAGGGGAAGTGGCGACGGAAGCAGTAACGGCAGTTTACCGCGCAGCCGCCTTTGACCAGCAGCAGGGCGCGGTTGTGATATTTGTGCAATAACCCCGGAACAACGCTGTGCTGCTCTTCGAGTGGGTCGTGGCTAAACCCCGGCGTGAGGGTAAATTCGTCGAGTGAGGTCAATACCTGTAACAGCAACGGATCGTTGGCATTGCCGCGCTGCATTCGTGCAGCGAACGCGCGTGGTACGCGCAGGGCAAAAAGCCGACGTGCATCCTTGCCTTGCTGGAGTTTTTCGTGACCTCTGAGCGCTAAAAGTTGCAGCAATTCATCAGGATCGGTGATTACGTCCGCAAGTTGCTGCAACCAATCTTCTCTGGAAGGTATATTTAGGGTTACAATGTGTGCCATTTTTTTGGCTTCGTACCAGTATTTAATTGTAGAGGGCCTTCATGGCGACTTATTCTAGCAACGATTTCCGTTCCGGTCTTAAAATCATGTTCGAAGGTGAGCCGTATGCCATCGAATCCAGTGAATTTGTGAAACCGGGTAAAGGCCAGGCTTTTGCTCGTGTAAAAATGCGTCGTCTGTTGACGGGATCTCGCGTTGAAAAAACCTTCAAATCGACCGATTCGGCGGAAGGTGCAGACGTGATGGATACCAATATGAACTACCTGTATAACGACGGTGAGTTCTACCATTTCATGCACCCTGAAACCTTTGACCAGCATCAGGTTGAAGAAAAGACCGTCGGTGATTCTGCGAAATGGCTACAGGATAACGCGGAATGTATTATCACGTTGTGGGACGGTCGCCCGATTGCCGTTCAGCCGCCAAACTTTATTGAAGCTGAAATCGTCGATACCGATCCGGGTCTGAAAGGCGATACCGCAGGGACCGGCGGTAAGCCAGCGACCCTGAGCACGGGGGCCGTGGTTAAGGTGCCGCTGTTTGTACAGATTGGCGAAGTCATCAAAGTGGATACCCGCTCTGGTGAATATGTATCCCGCGTGAAGTAATGCATGTGAGAAAGGCCGCCTTCCGTGAGGGCGGTTTTTTTTGCTCTTTTTTTTTTCAGAGTCCCCTCCTTTGTTTTGCGTTTCATGCGAAAACCCCCCCATAAGAATCAAAATTGGCTACGCTTAAAAAGCAGGGACTTTCGTCCTGTTGACATCCTACTCTCATAAAGAAGGAATCAAGTATGTTGAAGAAAGCGTTTATTGCCATTTGTTCTCTGGTTATTCTCTCTGCGGTTGTTGGGTGTAATACAACGCGCGGCGTCGGGCAAGATGTTGAAGCGGGTGGAAAAGCCATACAGCGTAGCGTTCAGTAACCTCCAATCATACTTCAAGCTCTCTGTACGTTGGCTTTGTTACTCCGCCCATTTATGGGCATGGTGTTAACGGGCCAACGTGTTGTCCCGTTGCGCGAATTATTCAGGGGAACGCTTGGCAAATAAGACGTAATCCTTTTTAGCGGGGAAAGGAATGGCATAATTGTTTTTCCGTAGTGAATAAAGGCGGAGTGAGCAAAGAAGTTATCTATCCCCGATATTTTTATTCCTGACGGTAAGCTGACTCATGTATTTATGTCATTTTTTTGTTCGGGTTTTTAGGCTATTTCAGCGGACTGGCCGGGAACATTGTCTTTTTTAGACCGTGGGACGCGCATTATTTAAATGTTTATTGTCGACCCCGAAAATAAATGGCACTTTTTCGGTCGCTTGTACCAGTTAATTGAGGGGATTGACGGTAGTAGGCGATGTTTCCGTATTCATATTGTTCTTCACGATAATTTAAACATGTCTTTGCCAACCGAATCGATTGGGCATTAAGTCGCACGCCACTTTCTTTAATGAAAGACCGCAGGAAAGACAAATAGGTTATCTTGTGCGGTCATCAGGGATTCTGTTTACTGATTTACCCAGATAAGCGACTCCGTCGGGAAACCGTAGCGCTTGGCCGTGGCAACTAATTTATCGCGCGTAGCATCATCCAACGTGGGTGTCCGCGAGAGGATCCACAAATAGTTGCGATTCGGGCCACAGATCAAGGCATAACGGTAATCTTCATCCAGTTCGATAATATTGTACCCGCCATAGAACGGCCCGAAAAACGACACTTTTAACGCGCCGCGCTGAGGTGAGCCCGTAAAGTATGCCTTTCCTGTACTTTCTTTCCATTCCTGCTTGTCGGTATTAAACCCCCGGTTGACGACTTTTACGCCTCCGTCATCGCGCAGGCTATAGGTAGCGGTTACGCGTTCCATATTGCGTTCAAAACGGTGATCGAGACGGGCTATTTCATACCAGGTGCCGAGGTAGCGGTTTATATCAACCTTTTCCACCACCGTGACATTATCGGGTGGAGTCACGCTACAGGCGGTGGAAAACAACGCAACCAATGCAACGATGTGCGTTTTCCATTGCCGCATTAGCTTGAAGAAAAAGGTGTTAAAGCGAGTTATTGCGAAGTGCATTATTAACGTCCCATCGTTCTCATCCTTTTACCAGTGTAGACGACAACGACGTGATGAGGCAGAGAAAACGAGGATCGCTTCCATCAACGGTTGGTTTCGTGCTGACAAAAAAGGCCTGCAAGAGGATGCAGGCCGTTTTGCATATAGTTACCGCATCACTTTACAGTGTGACGATGCCAATAAAGGTGACGACAGTCAGGATCGCCGCCAGACCATAGAACACCCATTTCCCGGCCGGAATGTGGATTTTCAGGTCATGCATCGCGTGGTGGATTCGGTGCAGCCCATACCAGATTGGCAACGCAATCATCAGTAATAAAAAGACACGGCCAACGAAGCTCTGGCTGAATGCAACAATGCGTTCATAAGTTAACGCCTCCGGGAATAGTCCCAGGGGCAGAATGATACCAACCAGCAGAACAATCACCGGCGTGAAGAAGGCGCTCCACATCCCTCCTGCACCAAACAGGCCCCAGAAAGGGGGTTCGTCAGAACGTTTTGGCGTTGGGTTAATCACATTATTTCTCCTGTTCAGAATAGTAAGGCGATCGCCAGAACGGCTATCGTTACTACCACGGTGACAGCCCACAGTCCTTTAATGACTGGCTCTGGCCCTATTTTTTCATCTTTAACGATGATGATGCTGGCCTTTGGCGCCAGTTCAAACCAGGTTTTGGTATGTAGCAGCGCTGCCAACAACGTAATGATATTAATCAGCAGTACCAACGGGTTTTGCAGGAAGCTGACAAAGTTAGCCCAGCCCTCCGGCCCGTTTTTCAGCGCAAAAACGCCGAACATCAGCACGATGCTGAACCAGACGGCAGGAACTGCCGTCGCTTCACGCAACATATAAAAACGGTAAAAACCCAGCTTTTGCCACCAGGTTGGCGACATGCCGCGAACATACGCTTTACGTTTGGATGTCATCATTGTCCCTCCCTTATTGTGGTTTCAGCATGGCGATCATAAAGTCTTTGGCGCTTTCGACTTTACCTTGCTGGATAGCAGCGGCAGGATCGACGTGCTTCGGACACACCTCTGAGCAGTAGCCTACAAACGTACAGGACCAAACACCGTTTTTGCCGTTTAACTGCGGCATACGCGCTTTCTTGCCGTGGTCGCGGTTGTCCAGGTTATAACGGTGGGCCAGCGTAATTGCCGCAGGGCCGATGAACTCAGGGTTCAGGCCGAATTGCGGACAGGCCGCATAGCACAAACCGCAGTTAATACAGCCGGAGAACTGGTGGTATTTCGCCATTTGCGCCGGCGTTTGGGTGTTCGGGCCGTCAGCCGGTTTACGATCGTTGCCGATGATATACGGCTTGATGGCTTCCAGACTCTCAATGAAGTGAGTCATGTCGACCACCAGATCGCGCTCAATAGGGAAGTTGCCCAGCGCTTCAACCTTCATACCGTTCGTGTAATCGCGCAGAAAGGTTTTACAGGCCAGTTTGGGCACCTTATTCACCATCATGCCGCAGGAACCACAGATTGCCATACGGCACGACCAGCGATAGGAGAGGTCCGGCGCCAGATTATCTTTGATATAACCCAGAGCATCCAACAGGGATGTCTGTCTGTTGTACGGGACGTCGAATGTTTCGAAATAGGGTTCGCTGTCCTTTTCCGGGTTATAGCGCATGACGTCTATTTTCAGGGTTTGCATATCAGCCATTCGCCTGCTCCTTCTTGCTTGCATCCTGCGCGTCGCCTTCTGCGCCATACACACGTTTGGCCGGCGGAAGTTTGGTGATCTTCACGTCGCTATACTCCAGACGGGGTGCGCCTTCCGGGTTATAGAACGCCAGTGTGTGCTTCAGGAAGTTAACATCATCACGTTCGGTGCAGCCGTCATCCAGACGCTGGTGCGCACCGCGGGATTCTTTACGGTTAATCGCCGAGTGCGCCATACATTCCGCGACGTCCAGACTGTGGCCGAGTTCAACGGCATACAGCAGATCGGTATTGAACACGCTGGAACGGTCGGTAATTTTTACGCGTTTAAAGCGTTCTTTCAGCTCAGTCAGTTTATCAACGGTTTTTTGCATCAAGTCGGTGGTGCGATAGATACCGCAGCCTTCTTCCATCGACATGCCCATTTCATCGCGGATTTTCGCCCAGCTTTCCGTGCCATCCTGATTCATCAGGTCGTGCAGACGCTGTTCGATATCACGTGTTTGTGCGTCCAGCGCGCTGCCGTTGGCCGGCGCTGCCGCTTGCGCGCGCTGTACCGCGTGCTCACCCGCGACCCGACCGAATACCACCAGTTCAGCCAGCGAATTCGAGCCCAGACGATTCGCGCCGTGCAGGCCAACAGACGAACATTCACCGACAGCAAACAGCCCTTTGATACGGGTTTCGCAGTTCTGATCGGTTTCTATCCCACCCATCGTATAGTGAGCCGTCGGGCGGATTGGAATCGGCTCTTTCACCGGATCGACACCGACATAGGCTTTCGCCAACTCGCAGATGAACGGCAGGCGCTCTTTGAGTTTTTTCTCGCCGAGGTGGCGCAGATCGAGGTAAACCACGTCGCCCAATGGCGTAGAGACCGTGCGGCCTGCGCGCCATTCATGCCAAAACGCCTGCGACACTTTATCGCGCGGCCCCAGTTCCATGTATTTGTTCTTCGGCTGACCCAACGGCGTTTCCGGCCCCATGCCGTAATCCTGGAGGTAACGGTAGCCGTCTTTGTTAACCATGATGCCGCCTTCGCCGCGGCAGCCTTCGGTCATCAGTATGCCGGAACCGGGCAAACCGGTTGGGTGATATTGCACGAATTCCATATCGCGTAGCGGGACACCGTGGCGAAAGGCCATGCCCATGCCATCGCCCGTCACGATACCGCCGTTGGTGTTGTAGCGGTAAACGCGGCCTGCGCCGCCTGTCGCGAGCACGACGGCGTTAGCGCGGATTTGAATCAGTGTGCCTTCCATCATATTAATGGCGACGACACCGCGAGCCTGACCGTCATCAACCAGTATATCCAGGACAAAATGCTCATCAAAACGCTGGATTTGAGGATATTTGAGGGAGGTTTGAAACAGCGTATGCAGCATGTGGAAGCCGGTTTTGTCCGCAGCAAACCAGGTACGTTCGATCTTCATTCCACCAAAACGGCGGACGTTGACAGACCCATCTGGTTTACGGCTCCACGGGCAGCCCCACTGTTCTAATTGGATCATCTCTTCAGGACAGTGCTTGACGAAGTGCTCAACGACGTCTTGTTCACACAGCCAGTCGCCACCGGATACCGTGTCATTGAAGTGATAATCGAAGCTATCATGTTCCTGCGTCACTGCTGCTGATCCGCCTTCTGCCGCCACGGTATGGCTACGCATAGGGTAGACTTTTGAGATCAGCGCAATTTTCAGTTGGGGATTGGCTTCGGCGGCAGCAATTGCCGCCCTTAAACCCGCTCCCCCGGCCCCGATAATGGCCAAGTCGACATTAAAGGTTTGCACCGCATTCCTCCAGTTACTTAAGTTAAGTAAGTTAAATTAAAAAAATAATATCAATTCATTTCTGTCGTTATATCTGAAATTAATATCGAATCTGCTTAAAACACGGTGATAGACATATAAAGAATAAGTCGATCTCTATTTTTTGTATGAGAATGATCATACCAAATTATGGGTAGATGAAATTTGATGTGATCACACATTTTTCGGTTTTTTCAGTAAGTCCTGTATTCACTGATAAAACGTGATCGAAAGGTTTATTTACAGGGAAATAATGCTTTTATTTCTTTAATAACTCTTTTGGATACGAGATAAAAAAATGATTCACTGGATATAATTTTTCGCCGTGAATCCGATGGCCCTCGCGAAAACGTAAGGGATACGCGTTAAAAAAACATAACCGACGTTTTTTCCGCTGGAAATTTGGGCTAGGGCGGGTAGACTGCACCCCCTGTTTGACTTTGGAGTAAGAACCATGAGCGAGACGACAAGTTGGCAACCAACGGCTTCTGTCGCTAATTTGTTGAAACGAGCGTCGATCATTGCGGCTATCCGGCGCTTCTTCACCGATCGTGGGGTACTGGAAGTAGAAACGCCAGCGATGAGCCAGGCGACGGTCACGGATGTTTTTTTATGTCCGTTCCAGACGCGCTTTGTTGGCCCCGGCGCAGCGGATGGGGTGACGCTGTATTTGATGACCAGCCCGGAATACCACATGAAACGCCTGCTGGCAGCCGGCAGCGGACCGATTTTTCAGCTGTGCCGCAGTTTCCGCAATGAAGAATCCGGGCGACACCATAACCCTGAGTTCACCATGCTGGAATGGTATCGTCCTCACTATGACATGTATCGCCTGATGAATGAGGTGGATGACCTGTTGCAGCAGGTGCTGGATTGCGAGAGTGCCGAGATGCTCTCTTATCAGCAGGCTTTTCTACGCCATCTGGACATTGACCCGCTGTCTGTTGATAAAGCGCAATTGCGTGAAACCGCAGAGAAGCTTGGGCTGGGAGATATCGCCTGCCGTGAAGACGATCGCGATTCGCTGGTGCAAATGTTGTTTACCTTTGGCGTTGAGCCGAACATCGGGCGTGACAAACCGGCGTTTGTCTACCATTTCCCGGCGACACAGGCCTCGCTGGCCGAGATCAGCTCGGAAGACCATCGCGTTGCCGAACGTTTTGAAGTGTATTTCAAAGGGATTGAGCTGGCGAACGGCTTCCGAGAGTTGACCGATGCAGACGAACAACGCCTGCGTTTCGAGCAGGATAACCGCAAGCGCGCCGCGCGTGGCCTGCCGCAACAGCCGATCGATGAAAATCTTCTGGCGGCATTGCAACACGGTTTGCCGGAGTGCGCGGGGGTGGCGTTAGGCGTAGATCGCTTGATCATGCTGGCGCTGAATGCCGAGAAGCTGAGTGACGTGATTGCGTTCTCTGTCGAAAGCGCGTAAACAACGCAGTGCAGGGCGATGGCATGGCCGCCATCGCCCCCTTCTTTATAAACTACCCGGTGTCTTCTGCCGTGGCGTCAGCGTTCTCCCGCTGCGCGACAGGTTATCTATTTTCATCTGGAACGGAGGGAAAGGCAGTTCCAGATCGTGTTTATGGTAGTTTTCCAAAATCAACTGATGCAGTTCGTGACGCAATGGCATGCGGTGTCCCATTTCGGCGGCGAAGACACGCAGTTCGAAAATTTGCAGCCCCTGTTGCAGGTCGACCAGAAACACTTCAGGCTCGGGCGTATCCAGAATCAGTGAACAGCGCTTCACCGCATCCTTGAGCAGTTCTGTCACTTGCTGACTATTCGCGTTCGCGGGCGCCGGTACGGTCATGACGACGCGCGTCACGGAGTCCGACAGCGACCAGTTGATGAACTGCTCGGTAATGAAGGCTTTATTCGGCACAATGATCTCTTTGCGATCCCAGTCGGAAATCGTTGTGGCGCGCGTATTAATGCGCATGACGCTGCCGGTGAGATCGCGGATTGTGACGGTATCGCCGATACGCATGGGCCGTTCAAACAGAATGATCAGGCCGGAGATAAAGTTGGCAAAGATTTCCTGCATGCCGAATCCCAACCCCAGACCGAGGGCGGCGACCAGCCACTGTAGCTTCGACCATTCGATCCCAATGAGCGAAAAGCCCATCATGCAGCCTATGAGCATCAGAATGTACTTGCTGATGGTGGTGATGGCGTAGCCGCTGCCCGGAGACAGATCCAGATGTTGCAGGATCGCCAGCTCCAGTAGCGCAGGCAGATTGCGTACCAACTGCGCGGTGATGATGAAGATCAGAATCGCGATAAGGACGGAGCCCAGCGTAATCGACTGCACGCTCTCAACGCCTTTCTCCGTGCTGGAGACATCCCACAGGCTGATATTTTCCATGAACGCAAAGGCCGAATGAATTTCCGACCACAGCACAATTACGGAGACCAGCGCAATCAGCGTCAGAATAGAGCGCACTAACTGCAAGGACTTCGCACTGATGGCGTCCAGATCGACGACCGGCTCTTCTACCGTTTCCGAATTACTTTCATAGGATACAGACGCAGCGTCTTCCTCGCCTTTGGCGCGCTGCGCCAGAATCTCCGACCGTCGTTGCTTGGCGCGATCGAAGGCGATGCGTCGACGCTGGATCAACATCCAACGGCGAATGATGTGATAAATCACGAGCAGGAAGAACCAGATCGAAACCGAGGTTTCCAACCGAGCCAACAGCGCCTGCGCGGTGGCCAGATAACCGATGGCGGAGGCCAGCGCCGCGATAAGCGGTACGCCGATGAGAATGTTCCACATCGCGCGATTAACGGAATTTTCCCCGGAACCTTCTTTATCCAGATACAGCGGGATGCCGGCGCGCTTCAACCCGGTAGTGACCAGGCTCAACGCCATACAGAGGAGAATGAAGCACAGCCGCCCCAGCGTACTGGAAAACTCGCGATCGTTGAGCTTATCAAAGGTAATCAACGCCATAATCAATGGGACGATAAAGGCGATCGAAAGGCGATAATAACGCATTGCTCTGGCTACGCGCTCCGGCGACCAGCGGAAGTGGACAATGAACAGCCCCTGCGGATGGGCGAATGAAGCACTGATCATCACCAGCCACATTAAGGGGACGGTCGCCGTTACACTGTCGCCGATCGCGACGGCCATTGGGTATGGCCAGGCGTTTTGCAATCCGTAGCCCAGCGCGGCCCAAAGCACCGGAAGCGGCAGGGCGGTGAGAATCGACCAGAATACGGTGCGCAGCGTCAGCATAAAGTGGTCAAGCGTCACTTTGCCGACGCGGCTGCTGGCGCGCTCCATAAACGCATGATAATGACGACGGGAACTGATACTGAAGCCAACCAGCAGCAGCGCCCCCAGCAGCGGCAGCACAGTTTCCCGGCTGGTCACCATCATCACCAACGCGCTACCCAGTTGCGTTAGCGTGTCTAACGAAAGCAGGCGCGTCAGGTCCTGCACCAGATTTAACGGATAGGCGAAGGTTATGGGGTCGACATCGGCCACCCAAAACAGGTAACGATGGGCTGCCTCACGCGTTTCGGTCAAGGCGTCCGCCAGTTGATTATTGGCGACTTTGAGTTTGGTCAGTTCCAGTATCTGTGAATCGCAGCCGGAGATCAGCGAAGTCAGCAGGTCGCGCTGGGTACGCATCTGATCGGCCAGAATCCGCTGCTGCGTACTGCTCAGCGGCGTTCCGTCGTCCTGCTCGGCTTTATCGAGCTCCTGAGGCTTATTGATCAGATCCTCGAAGTGCAGGCGCTGCACGCGTAGCTGCGCCATGTCGCTATCCAGCATCTGAGGTTTAGGCATTTCCGGCAGGCGGGCTATCTGCGCCCGAAGGGTTTCGCCCAGTACGGGAGAGACGCCAAGCCACTGCGCCTGTTCGCGAATCGTGCTCAGTGCCTGACGCACCTGAATCGTGTGCGTAGTGGCCTGGCGTTGCTGAGAGGCAATGAGATCCATCCGCTGTGCTTGCTGGTTCAACGCGACGGACAGTTCGCGGTTAACCTGTAACTGCTTACTGATGACAGCGGGTAAATCGCCGCTTTGCTCGGCCAGCAGTTCCGTGCGCTCAAGCGCTTGCTCCGCTTCACGCTGGCGTAGGTTGTTAAGCCGACTGCGCAAATCCTGCTGTAGCACGTCCAGCCTGTCGTGGCGTTTTTTATACAGCTCGACGCGTAAGCGTGACAACTCCTGGCGGTTGCTGGCTGAAAGCTGTGCCAGCTCCAGTTCATCTACCCGGCTTTTCCGTAGTGCGGATTCCGCCTGAAGCGCGATTAGCTGGGCTTGTCCCAACGGCGTGGCGGGCGTACCGAGAGACTGAATACGGCGATCCGTATCGCTTAGTGAACGGCTGGCTTCGGTTTGCTGCTGCGGAAGCTGGCTCAGCGAATCGCTGATTTCACGCAGTCGATCCTGTTCCTGTTGAAGCTGTCGGCCCTGTTCCAGGAGTTGGCTACTGGTTTGCAGGAGCAACTGTTCGAGATCGTTACTGGAGAGGCTCGCTGAAATCGGCGACGGTTTGCCGTCTTCGGCGTTAATCTGGCTGCGTAATTCCTGTACCAGCTTGGGGAAATCATCAATGACGCGTTGGTACTGCGTGGCGCGCTCCTGCGCCTCTTTGCGATCCTGCAAGGCATTCAGAGCCGCCTGATACTCTTCAACGATTTTCGCCTGATCGGGCGCGCCTTTGTTGGCTTCAGCCTGTTGCAACTGCTGGCGTAACTGCGCCTCATTAGGCTCGGCGGCAGCCAGCGTCGCGGTTGATAATAAAAATCCCAGCAGAAAAATCAGAATCGGACGCACGTTAGCTACCTTTCACAAACGACAATCTACCACGACAAAGTCAGGCGTTACTTACGGCGCATCGGGCTTATGGCCCGTCTGACCGGAAGTCTCCGCCGCCGTTTTGGGTTCATTAGCCGGAACAGATTCAGAGGCGGCGATCGCAGGCGATTGTGCTGCGCCGCTTTCCTCAAGCTCGGTCCCTTCCGGGAAGACAACTGGCGCTTGCTCTTCCTGGCGTACCTCGGCAAAGGGTTCGCCCACGCGGGTCACACTCATGGTGTTAAGGTGGGCGGAGAACTGGAGATCGCCGGCACTAAACAGGTTAATCACGGTTGAACCCAGATTAAAGCGGCCCATTTCCTCGCCTTTCGCCAATACAACCGCGCCTTCTTCACCCGCTTGCGGGTAGGTCCAGCGCTTAATGATACCTTCACGCGGCGGCGTGACCACGCCTGACCACACGGTTTCGATGCTGCCGACGATCGTCGCGCCGACCAGAATCTGTGCTAAGGGGCCAAATTCCGTATCGAACAGGCAAATGACGCGTTCATTACGAGCAAACAGGTTTGGCACATGATCCGCCGTCAGCAAGTTGACGGAGAACAACTCACCCGGTACGTAAATCATTTCACGCAGCACGCCGTCGCACGGCATGTGGAGACGGTGATAATCACGCGGCGACAGGTAAATGGTGGCAAACAGGCCATCGCGAAATTTCTCGGCCATGACATAGTTGCCCGCCAGCAGCGCTTCCAGCGTGTAGTTGTGATTCTTTGCCTGAATCAGTTTGCCTTCAGTAATGGGGCCAAACTGCGAGAGCACGCCATCTGCGGGTTGCACCAGTCGGTGTGCATGGGGATCGATAGGACGAACGCCGGGGCGCAAAGGGCGAGCGAAGAATTCATTAAAGGTGCGATAGGAGGCCGTGTCGGGTTGCTGCGCTTCCTGCATGTTGACACCGTATTGGCGAACGAAAAGGTCGATCACCAGTTTGGTGAGTTTTCCCGCACGCTGATTCGCTCCCCATCCGGCTAAGCGAGTCAGCCAGATTTTGGGAAGCCAATACTGTAATTTGATTTTGATATTATCCAGCACAGTGAACCTCTTGGATTAGTTGTGCGCCAATGAAACAACCTTTCCGGGAAATGAAGGTTAGCGTGCCTGTTTCCCGGAGAGCATGAGCGGATTCACTCACCCGTAAAGGGGGCGCATTGTAACGACGGCAATGATAAATGTCAGTTATCTGTATCAGAAAAGCCTTTACGCATTTTTACCTGCGCCATGCTTTCCAGAATCCGGTGATAGTTATCAAAACGTTCTGCGGCGATCTCGCCACGCTCTAGTGCGGCGTGGATAGCGCAACCGGGATCGGTGTCGTGCTTGCAATCACGAAATTTACAGGCGCCGATGTATTCACGGAACTCGATGAAACCACGAGTAATTTGTTCTGGCTCCAGATGCCACAGGCCAAATTCGCGCACGCCGGGGGAATCGATCACATCGCCGCCGTGTGGGAAGTGATAAAGACGGGCTGCGGTCGTGGTGTGTTGTCCCAGCCCTGAGTTATCGGAGACGTCATTCACCAGAATACGCTCTTCATCCAGTGCGAGCAGCGCGTTAAGCAAGCTGGATTTTCCGACGCCCGATTGTCCGGCAAAAATGCTGATGCGGTCGGTCAGCGCCTGCTCCAACTCGGACATGCCCTGCTGAGTGTGGCTGGAAACCATCAGTACGCGATAGTGGAGTGCGCGGTAGATATCCATCAATTCATCAACAAACTGGCGGGACGCGTCATCCAGCAGATCAATTTTATTCAGCACGATCAGTGGTTCGATCTCCAGCGTTTCGCAGGCGACCAGATAACGATCGATAATATTCAGCGACAGCTCCGGCAAGATCGCCGAGACGATCACGATCTGATCGATATTGGCAGCGATCGGTTTAACGCCATCATAATAGTCAGGGCGCGTCAGCACTGATTGACGGGGGTGAACGGCTTCTACTATCCCGCTGATGCCTGCCAGCGTTTCATGGCCGGGCCGCCAGACGACGCGGTCGCCGGTGACCAGCGATGAAACGGTTCGGCGAATGTTGCAGCGATGCACCGCGCCATCGGCGGCTTCCACATCGGCATGCATACCGAACCGGCTGATGATAATGCCTTCCTGCGCATCGCCCAACTGGCTATCTTCCCATTCAACTTTGCTTTCCGTTTTCTTCAGGCGGCGCTGGTGGTTCGCGCTGACCCTACGCTGCTGACCTTTCGACAGTTTCTTTTTGCTCACTGAGCCTCACTTAATACGATTCATCGTTCGTCGCGGATCGCGATCGCCCACCGCGTTGGAAGCGGTTATACCCAGCCATACGTGCTGAACGGGATACTTTCTCTCTCAGCACGCCCTCCGGGTTACGCCAAAGACAAGGCGAATGCCATTCCGGCAAATTCGTCGCTATGTCGACGTCTTCCTGCAATTGACGCTATTTAGGGTGTATAATACACGCTATTTGATTTTAATTAACTGATGCCAGTTTTGTCGGTATCAGCATTGAAATCGTCATTCGTCCCCCTGTGTCTGCGAGTCGGCACAGTGCAACAGGAACGCCCTCGATGGTAGATGAAAATAACCTGATCTGGATCGATCTTGAGATGACGGGTCTGAATCCGGAGCGGGATCGCATTATTGAGATCGCCACGCTGGTCACGGATGCAAACCTGAATGTACTGGCGGAAGGGCCGGTATTGGCGGTGCATCAACCGGATAGCCAATTGGCGCTGATGGATGACTGGAATGTGAGTACGCACGGCGCCAGCGGGCTGATCGATCGGGTTAAAGCCAGCACGACGGACGAACGTGCCGCCGAGTTGGAAACGCTGGCGTTTTTGCAGCAATGGGTGCCTGCGGGGAAATCGCCGATCTGTGGCAATAGCATCGGTCAGGATCGTCGTTTCCTGTTTCGTTACATGCCAGAGCTGGAAGCTTATTTCCACTACCGCTATCTGGATGTCAGTACGCTCAAAGAGCTGGCGCGTCGCTGGAAGCCGGAAATTCTGACGGGGTTTAAAAAGCAGGGGACGCATCAGGCGATGGATGACATTCGCGAATCACTGGCCGAACTGGCCTATTACCGCGAGCATTTTTTGCAGTTGTAGACCTTAATCCTGTGGTGTGAAGCGATGAAAGGCGATTATTTGTCTATCCTTACGTCGAATCGCCTGTTTTACCAGCGCATTGTTTTTTTTATCAGCAGTCAGACAAATTTTCATTTTTGGGGGCTTGCGGTTAAACGGATTTCTCGTATAATGCGCACCCCGTACCGGTGAAGAATTTCAATTAAAGAACTTCAACATTGTGTGCGGTTTTCCCGAGCGGGAATAGCTCAGTTGGTAGAGCACGACCTTGCCAAGGTCGGGGTCGCGAGTTCGAGTCTCGTTTCCCGCTCCAATTTTTATCACTGTTTGTCTCTGCAAGCGGTGTGCAGTAATAAGACGTAACGCTTGTTACCGTCTTTCTGATACGCGGGAATAGCTCAGTTGGTAGAGCACGACCTTGCCAAGGTCGGGGTCGCGAGTTCGAGTCTCGTTTCCCGCTCCAATTCTTGTTCTATAGATGTCCATTAACGTCTGTAGTTCTCTGATTAAACAGGGTAATCGCTCTGTTGCGCCTCCAGCGAAATCCGCTGAAAACCACCGCCAACCACGCCGAAGTAGTACACAAATTAGTACACGAAAATCGGGTGAACGGTGGGTGCGGATTGTTTGCTGAGTCGCTTCCCTGTGCGCGGTACACCCCTCTTCAACCTTGAAGGAGGCATACCCTATGGCGTTAACCGATGCCGTCACCCGGCAGGCCCGCACCACCGGCAAAGCCTATACCCTGAACGACACCGACGGGCTATCGCTGTTCGTGACCGCCAACGGCGCGACGAATTGCGCGCGCCGTTGGCCGGGGGCGTCGATCCGCGCGGCTACCGCCCGCAGTCCAACGCCGCGTCACAGAAAACCTTTGATGCGGTATTCCGCCAGTAGCGCGACTTCAAGGCGCTGAGTCTGGAGCGCGGACGGCAAAGAGCGCGGGCGGAAACACCCGCCTCGGCTTCGCGAAGAATGTTGATGGTCTGTTCGTCGGAAAAACGCTTCTTCATGGGGTTGTCCTCATGTTGCTGATGAAGACATTACTAACATCGCTGTATGTTAATCAATGGGGAGCAGGTCAAATGCACTCCATTGATATCAGGAAAGAAAAGCATGAGCTATTTTGGTTTGGTACCTTAAGATATTTTCAACGTCCGCTCGGCACTGAGCCGACAGTCAGATCTGATAGACCCAGAGTAGCAAGATGTCAGATTGAGTACGAATCAACGCACCTTAGCTCATTTAAGAATAACCATGCTGAGCCGCTATCAAATGCTAAAATCTTCTCGAAACCGATCAATCTGATGCATTCGATCGTGCAGAACTGTCGTGATACCGATGTCGCCGTTTGATAGTCTGCGCCAGTAGACAACATGTCGCTCGTAGCGAAAGAAGAAACCTTCTACCCCAAATTCAGCGGGTACTGAACGCGATGCGACTCCATGGGTTTCTATTTTGGAAAATTCCTGAAACAGGCCGGTAATGTAACGATCTGCTTGCTCTATACCCCATCGATCGCGCGTGTATCGGTAGATCTCGTCAAGACGATAAGAGGCGGCTTCCTGTATGCGAACATTGGCCATACGATCAGACCTTGTTGCGTGCGATGATATCAGCGGCGGTCAAGGACACGTATGAAGACTCTGGCGCAGCAAAGGCATTGGTCAGTTCGGCCTTAAGTCGTTCGAATGCTTCCGTCTCTACCCGCTCCTTGTCCCGGCGGATCAGGTCTCGGACATACTCGCTGACGTTGTCGTAAGCGCCGTTTTCGCCGACGTTGGCGGCCACGAAGTCGCTCAGCGGCCCTTTGAGGCGAACGGTCATTGTCGTGGTTCGGCACATGGTGTGTTCCTCATTGATGAATCTCGTATTGAATATAAGCAAAAAATAATACAAAAACAACGTAAGGTCATATGCTACAAGGTATAGGTTAGACAAATAAAGAAGCCTATTATCATAAAGTTATGCAACTTTGGCTCATTATGTTTGGCGAGGAGATAAAGATAATATTAATCGGGAAGAGCGATTGAGTTTTAATTGCTGTTTAAAGGCGCTGTGAATGCGTTTGTTTGACGAGCCCCAAAAAAAGCTAATTTTAAGTCTCGACTGAAACTGACAGTATCAAATTAGCGTTAATAAACTAAGACTTGTCACTCAGCGCTTATCTCGTTTCCCGCTCCAATTATTGTTCTATAGATGTCCATTAACGTCTGTATCCTATTGATTCAACAGGGTAATCGCGCTGTTGAGCATCCAGCGAAATCCGCTGAAAACCACCGTCAACCACGCCGAAGTCATACACAAATTAGTACACGAAATCGGGTGCGTTATGGGTGCGGATTGTTTGCTGAGTCGCTTCCTGTGCGCGGTACACCTCTCTTCAAACCCACGTCGATTTTAATTATATCCATTCGGCCTATAACCATTCGCCTTACGTTGAGCAGCGGATGAAGATGTAGGAATGGCCCGGCCGGCGGGAGCGATGGAACTGGTGACGAATAAGAAAGCAGGGAACAACGATGGCGGCAATTTCCAGAGAGGCAGGGCTGGTGTCGTCCACGTTAGCAAACGCGCTGACGCGACACTGGCCGAAGGGCGAGCGTCTGATCGCCGAAGCGTTGAATAAACGCCCCGAAGAGATCTGGCCTTCACGTTATCAAAACACCGGGCGCGGACAGAGTGGGGCAGGGGAGTCAGAGTGAAGGCCCTCCCGGCGTAAATTCACAAAACTTTACATTTTGCACTAATAGATTTCGGCGCTCCCTAACGGATTTCTATGGAATGGAAATGGGAGCCAACAAGCGGAGCGCGTTCGATGTGGACCCTGATTGCGGCATGAGTGAATACGGCACTGCACCCGGGGGAATATCATGGTGTCTCACGTTGGTAGGATGTCCTACGCGATCGACTAGAAATCGTTTAATGCCGTCCAATTTAGATGCGAACTGGCCGATTCTTGTAGAAATATAAGCGCGCCGATGTTATTTCTTAACAAAGCGCGTGCTGCGGTGCTGCGGGTTACCCCGAAATCCACGGAGACTTCGATCAACCTCTCATAAGGAGTGTTAACCCATGTCTTCTACAATCTCCAGGGGCCGCATTCAGTCCACCCTCCGCCAATTTCTCGACAATGAAGCATCCGGCGGCATCATTCTGATGTTCGTCGCCGCGCTGGCAATCGTGACGGCAAATTCACCTTTGGCAGAAACGTATTTCCATGTTCTGCATGTCTATATCGGGCCTCTCAGCATTCAACACTGGATCAATGACGCCCTGATGGCGGCTTTTTTCCTTTTGGTCGGTCTGGAAATAAAGCGAGAGATGCTTGATGGACAGCTGTCGAGCTGGAGCAGGCGCATCCTGCCCGGTGCGGCGGCAGCAGGCGGAATGGTCTTTCCAGCGTTATTCTATATCTATTTCAACTGGAACGACCCGACAACGATCGGGGGATGGGCTATTCCGACGGCGACCGACATTGCTTTTGCGCTTGGCGTTCTATCTCTGTTTGGAAACCGCGTTCCTGCTTCGCTGAAAATTTTTCTCGCCGCATTAGCGATTATCGACGATCTCGGCGCAGTTATCGTAATCGCACTGTTCTACACGGCCGACCTCAACCTACTCGCACTTTTTGGCGCGGCATTAGTGATCGGCAATCTCGTCATCTTCAACCGGATGGGCGTGAAGAGATTGTGGCCTTACCTGGTTCTCGGCTCGGTACTCTGGGTGCTGGTGTTTTTATCCGGCGTCCATGCGACGCTGGCTGGTGTTATTCTGGCACTCACCATTCCGTTGAAACTCACCCCTGGCACTCCTGAGGCCACACATTCAGAATCCCCGCTTCATAAGTTGGAGCACTTTCTGCACAAACCCGTTGCGTTTGTCATCGTCCCGATTTTCGGGTTTGCCAATGCGGGCGTATCCTTCGCCGACGTGTCCATGTCGATCTTCGTGGAGCCGCTCACCATGGGCGTCGCCACTGGGCTGTTACTCGGTAAACTCATTGGCGTTCTCGGAACCGTGGCAGTTCTCGTAAAACTGAATCTTGCTGAATTACCCATGAAAGCGAGCTGGGGGCAGATGGCGGGTATTGCCCTGCTATGCGGTATCGGCTTTACGATGTCTCTGTTTATAGGTTTGCTGGCATTCAGCGATCCGGGCGTACAGGACCGTGTCAAGATCGGTATCCTGATGGGATCAATCTCATCCGGCGTGCTTGGTGCGATCTTACTCATGGTATTTGGTCGCCGAACTGTGGCGTAGATGCGCATAAATATGGTAGTTGATGCGTCGTCATTTTATTTCTGTTTATTTAAAATAAACTATAATTTCATACTGGGTCACAATGAGGCTAATAGTATGAAATACAATGTGTTTTTTGTGGTTCTTTTTCTCAGTGGGTGCGTCTCTCAATGGGAGAGAGAATCAACGTCGGCAGTTGATTTCAATAACGCTTATAGCGTGTGTTCTGCTGACGCTGAAGCAAAGTTCCCGGTAAAAAATGAAGTGGCCACTCAAGTAAAAACAGTTCAGAAATATGATAGATGCACAAAAGCGGATAGGTGTGGTGATAAAAAGTATGACATGGTTAACCGAGTCGTTAGCGAAAACTACAGCCTTGATGTGAATAAAAACGATAGGAATGCATTAATAAACACATGTATGAAATCAAAAGGTTGGGGATCGAAACGTGTATTCGGTAATCCTTTCGCTTCTGCCTTCTGATTTTTTCAAGACGCTCCCTGTCTAGTTGGGCCGGGCCTTTACGATGAACCGCACTCTTTATTCTCTGGCCGCGTATTTTTAATGCCAAGTTAGGTATTACTTATTGATTCGATAAACACAACGGATTGGTGATGGCGATCACGTTTCTGTACTTTATCCGCATGCCAAAACCTATGAGGATACAGTGATGTCAGTAATCAATACCCAAGTTAAACCGTTCAAAAATATGGCTTTTAAAGACGGCCAATTCATTGAAGTCACAGAGAAGGATATCGAAGGCAAATGGAGCGTATTCTTCTTCTATCCTGCTGACTTTACCTTCGTTTGCCCGACTGAACTGGGTGATGTTGCTGATCATTACGACGAGTTCCAACAGCGCGGCGTGGAAATCTATTCTGTGTCCACGGATACCCACTTTACGCACAAAGCGTGGCACAGCAGTTCAGAAACGATTGGCAAAATCAAATACACCATGATCGGCGACCCGACAGGGCAACTGACGCGTAACTTTGAAAATATGCGCGAGGCAGAAGGTCTGGCCGATCGCGGTACGTTTATCGTCGATCCGCAGGGCATTATTCAGGCAGTAGAAATTACGGCTGAAGGTATTGGCCGCGATGCTTCTGACCTGCTGCGTAAAGTAAAAGCGGCTCAATACGTCGCATCCCACCCTGGTGAAGTCTGCCCGGCCAAGTGGAAAGAGGGCGAGGCTACGCTAGCGCCGTCTCTGGATCTGGTTGGCAAAATTTAAGCCGACACCACCAGAAATAGGATTGTTTATCGGGTGCGTCGCACCCGTTTTTTCTGGCGCGATCCTCTGACGGAACAGCACTATTCGCGCTCTTGCTCCTGTTTTACCTTTGTACCACTTGCCTAATTAAGGATGACCGATGCTCGACAATACGATGAAAGTCCAGTTGAAAGCTTATCTGGAAAAATTAACCAAACCTGTTGAGTTGATTGCGACTCTGGATGACTCCGCTAAATCCACGGAAGTCAGAACCCTGCTGAGCGAGATCGCTACGTTGTCCCATCAGGTTAATTTCATTGAAAACAATAGCCTGTCTGTGCGTAAGCCATCGTTCCTGATTACGAACCCAGGTTCACAAAGCGGCCCGCGTTTTGCCGGCGCGCCGATGGGCCACGAATTTACCTCGCTGATTCTGGCGTTATTGCAGGTCGGTGGCCATCCGTCAAAAGAAGCGAAAGAATTACTCGACCAAATCCGCGATCTTGAGGGGACGTTCCACTTCGAAACCTACTACTCTCTGTCCTGCCACAACTGCCCGGATGTCGTTCAGGCACTCAATTTAATGGCGGTTTTGAATCCGAATATCACGCATACCGCGATTGACGGCGGCGTGTTTCAGGATGAGATACAAAATCGTAATGTTATGGGCGTTCCCACGGTTTTCCTGAACGGCGAACATTTCAGTCAGGGGCGGACAAGCCTTGCGGAGATTGTGTCTAAAATCGATACCGGCGCGGGCGCTAAACAGGTTGAGCAACTGAACCAGCGTGGCGTCTATGATGTGTTAATCATCGGTAGCGGCCCGGCAGGAGCGGCGGCGGCGGTCTACTCGGCGCGTAAAGGGATCCGTACCGGACTGCTGGGCGAGCGTTTCGGCGGGCAGGTACTGGATACTGTCGATATCGAAAACTATATTTCCGTGCCGAAAACGGAAGGTGCCAAGCTCGCGACCGCGCTGAAGAGCCACGTTGATGACTACGATGTCGATGTTATCGACGCGCAAAGTGCGGAAGCCTTAATTCCTGCAAATGAGCCGGGTAAAGCGCATCAGATCATCACGGTGTCTGGCGCGACCTTGCACGCGCGTAGTGTCATCATCGCCACTGGCGCACGCTGGAGAAACATGAATGTGCCCGGTGAAGATCAGTACCGTACGCGCGGCGTAACTTATTGCCCTCATTGCGACGGTCCGTTGTTCAAAGGTAAGCACGTTGCGGTGATTGGCGGCGGGAATTCCGGCGTGGAAGCGGCCATCGATCTGGCTGGCGTGGTGAAACATGTCACGCTGCTTGAATTTGCGCCAGAGCTGAAAGCAGACTCTGTATTGCAGGATAAAGTGCGTAGCCTGCCGAACGTCGATATCATTTTGAATGCGCAAACCACGGAAGTGAAGGGCGACGGACAGAAAGTAACCGGGTTAAGTTACAAAGATCGCGTGACTGACGTCGTGCATGATTTACCGCTGGAAGGGATTTTCGTGCAGATTGGCCTACTGCCAAACACGCACTGGCTGGAAGGGACAGTCGCGCGAAACCGTATCGGTGAGATTGAAATCGATGCGAAATGTGAAACCAGCGTGAAAGGGGTTTTTGCCGCGGGTGACTGTACGACGGTGCCCTATAAGCAGATCATCATTGCTACCGGCGAAGGGGCAAAGGCCTCGTTGAGCGCCTTTGATTATCTGATTCGAACCCGAGCATAGCCTTTGATTGAGAGACGCGGACGCTGCCGCTCAGGCTTTTCAAGGTAGTCACTTTCCACGCGGCGACGTTTCTCACTGTGAAGCGTCGCCGCGTTTTTTCTTTTCATCAGAAAATTAGATCTCGACTCTTGCCAAAGACGGGCAACAAATTCATAATGCTGACCGTCTTATGCTGTTGAATGCTTTTCTGTTGTTACGCCGCGAGCGTTGCAGGTTGGCGTGATCGCAACTCACATCGTTTTATCAACAAATACAAAAGATCATCTTTTTCTTAACAGACTTATCCACAGGCTGTAGGCCGTTTATTTATTAATCATGTTTCGTCGCTTATAAAACGGCGATAGTTATTTTATTGATTTTTATTATAAAATTTTACTTAAAAAATGTTATGTCGATCGCTTGTACTTTTTGTGACGGTTGATTGACAACGGTTTTTTATAGTTATTCACAGCGCGCGCGACAAACAGATGACAATCGTAAGTCGGGTTATGCATCGCGCGGCAATCCTTTTTCCACCGCTCGAGTCAGCCGTTTTTTCTGGGCGGGCTGGATATCAATTTCCTGTGACGCGCGACGTTCCAACTGCTGGTGAAGCGCCCAGTGGATATGTTCGTCCAGGAGCTCGTTTTCCCCCAGACGAGCTTGTAGCGCCAGTACGATATTATCCTGATAAGGCGCGTTTCCCAGTGCGACGGCGATATTACGTAACCAGCGAAGATGGCCGATGCGGCGAATCGCCGATCCTTCCGTAATACGAAGAAACTTCTCTTCGCTCCAGCTAAATAATGTTAGCAGTTCCGGCGTATGCAGCGCAGCCCGCGGACTGAAATCGGCTTCGTCGGTGAGTTGTGAAAACCGATTCCACGGGCAGATAAGCTGACAGTCATCGCAGCCATAGATACGGTTGCCCATCAACGGGCGGAATTCTTCAGGAATCGGGCCTTCCAGTTCTATTGTCAGGTAGGAAATGCAACGTCGTGCGTCAACGGTATAAGGGGCGACAATCGCGCCGGTCGGACAGGTCGTCAGGCAGGCGACACATCGACCACACTGCTCTTCCTGAGGCTGGTCGATGGGCAGGGGTAGGTCGATCAGTAGTTCGCCGAGAAAGAACCATGAACCTGATTCTCTGTTAAGAATTAGTGAGTGTTTACCAACCCACCCAAGCCCAGCTTTAGCGGCTAAAGGACGTTCTATTATGGGGGCAGAGTCGACGAACGGGCGAAAATTCAAGTCACCGCAGTATGCCTGAATCTGGTCACCGAGCTTCTTCAGGCGTTGACGTAAGAGCTTGTGATAATCACGACCCAGAGCGTAACGGCTGACGTAGCCAAGCTGTGGATTTTTTAAGGTGCTGGCGAACGCCGCTTTAGCGGGGAGGTAATTCATGCGCACGCTGATGACGCGAAGCGTGCCGGGCAACAGCTCATGCGGGCGGGCCCGGAGCATACCGTGGCGTGCCATCCACTCCATTTCTCCGTGGTACTGCTTATCCAGCCAGGCTTGAAGCCTCGGTTCTTCGGCGGACAGGTCGGTGTCACAGATGCCGACCTGCTGAAATCCTAATGCTTTTCCCCATTGCTTGATGTGTTGTGCTAATTCATTGAGATCGTAGGGATATGACATGGTCGGCCACAGAGATAAACAGGACGCACGGATGATATCATATCCACATCGCGGAACCGATGGCCGCAGAGAGTGAGGAAGGCTGGCGGACGTTTAGGTTGCTTGCTAATTTTAAGTCATGGTGATGAAAAATAAGCGCAAATTATGATGAGTGACGATGGGAAGCGAAAAGACAATTTGCCTCATGCGGTGTTCTATGGCGAGTGGGTTCGCCGTGAAGAGGCCAGCGCTGCCGCTGAGTCAGGGCTTTCGCTGTGGGAACTGATGCAGCGTGCGGGAGAGGCTGCATTTCAGGTCGCTCGTCAGCGCTATCCTTCGGCCCGGCGCTGGCGGGTGCTTGCCGGACACGGTAATAATGGCGGCGATGGGTATGTGGTCGCCAGTCTGGCGCTGAGGGCAGGTCTTGAGGTGGAGGTTATCGCCTGTACCCGCGATAAGCCGCTACCTGATGATGCGCATCTCGCCCGGCAGCATTGGCTGGCGCAGGGGGGACGCGTTGTTGAGATTGTTGATGGGGTGGAAGCCGCGATACCCTGGCCGGATGATATCGATCTTATCGTGGATGGGCTGCTCGGCACCGGCCTTTCCGGTGCCCCACGGGCGAGTTATGCCGCGTTAATTACGCAGGCTAATGCCGCTTCTGCGCCGATTGTGTCACTGGATATCCCCTCTGGCTTGAATGCGGAAACCGGCGCCTGTGCCGGCGTCGCGATCCGTGCGGCGCATACGGTAACGTTTATCGCGCTGAAGCCGGGGCTATTGACCGGTCAGGCGCGTGAGCAGGTCGGGCAATTGCATTATTGTGCGCTAGGGTTGCAGGATTGGTTGAAGCGTCAAACCGCACCGATACAGCGGCTAACGGCAGAACGGCTGACTGAGTGGCTATTGCCTCGCCCGGCCGGGCAGCATAAAGGGAATAATGGCCGACTGCTGGTGGTGGGGGGCAGTGCCGGACTGGGTGGGGCGGCGCTGATGGCCTCGGATGCCGCCTTACACAGTGGCGCAGGATTGGTGCGAGTACTTACTCACAAACAATATCTCTCGGCGTTTCTGACGTCCCGCCCCGAGCTGATGGTGCAAGAACTCACGGCGGATACGCTCCGACAGGGGCTGGAATGGGCCGATGTGGTGGTGATTGGGCCCGGTCTGGGACAGGATGAATGGGGGAAAAATGCCCTGCGCATGACAGAAAATTGTAACAAACCCATGCTATGGGATGCTGATGCATTGAACCTGCTGGCAATCAACCCGCATAAACGGCAAAATCGCGTGTTGACGCCCCATCCCGGTGAGGCGGCGCGTTTACTGAATTGCCGTGTATCTGATATTGAAAGTAATCGCTTACTTGCGGCTCGAAAGCTGGTAAAACGCTATGGTGGCGTTGTCGTCCTAAAAGGCGCGGGAACGGTGATTGCCGACGATCAGGAAAACATCGCTATTGCTGATGTCGGCAACCCCGGTATGGCGACGGGGGGAATGGGCGATGTGCTGTCAGGCATTGTGGGTGGTTTGCTGGCGCAAAAGCTCTCGCTGTATAACGCGGCTTGTGCGGGGTGTGTCGTACACGGCGCATCCGCCGACTGGCTGGCGCTGCGGCGTGGCACCCGGGGGATGCTGGCCACCGATTTGCTGCCCGTGTTGTTCCGATATGTTAATCCCGAGCGGATGTTTTTAGAAAAATAGAATGAAAAAGAAAGTATTACTTCTGCCGGATGAGGCAGCAACCATCGCGCTAGGCGCTGCGCTGGCAAATGCCTGCGACAGCGCTTGTGTTATTCACCTTTATGGCGATCTCGGCGCAGGGAAAACCACCTTTAGCCGTGGGTTCCTTCAGGCGCGCGGTCATCAGGGTAATGTTAAAAGCCCCACTTATACTCTGGTCGAGCCTTATGCGTTATCGCCGCTGGCGGTTTATCATTTTGATCTTTATCGATTGGCTGATCCGGAAGAGCTGGAATTTATGGGGATCCGTGATTACCTGACGCAGGATGCCATTTGCCTGATTGAATGGCCGCAACAGGGGGCCGGTGTGTTGCCCGATGCGGATATCGAACTGCATTTGCGCTATCAGGATCAGGGCAGACAGGCTGAGTTATCCGCTGTTTCTGCGACTGGCGACGCCGTGCTAGCGCGCTTTTCCCTCCAGTCAGGAACCATAACATCATGATCAATCGTCTGGTTAGGCTGTTCATCGGCGTAGGGTTGTTGCTTGCGGGAGCGGCCTGGGCCGCTAATTTATCGGATATCAAGGTGGATAACGCCTCTGCTCAGGCCACGGTTCGGCTGAGCTTCAGCGGCCAGCCGGTTTATGCGTTTTTCCCGCTCAGCAACCCGGCCAGAGTGGTTATCGATATTCGTCAGACCGGCGTCATACAAGGGTTGCCGCTGGAATTCAGCGGAAAAAACCTGATTAAGCGTATTCGTACCAGCAACGCGCAGGATGCACAAAGCCTGCGTCTGGTGCTGGATTTAACGCAGGCCGCCAGAACACGGGCGGTAACGCAAAAAGAAGGTTCAGGGTACGTTGTCGTCTTCACCATTAACGGCGACAAAGCCAAAACGACGCAAGCTTCAGCGCCTCCTGCCTCGCGACAGCAAAAGAGTGCTCCGGCCGAGCCAACCAGAAATCCCTTTACCAATAAACCGACGGCTGTGGTGAGCGGCAACGCGTCGGCCACCAGAACGCCGATCAGACAAGGTAATGAACGGATAGTGGTGGCGATCGATGCCGGTCATGGCGGTCAGGATCCCGGCGCCATTGGTCCGAATGGGCTGAGGGAGAAGAATGTCACGATTTCTATTGCGCGTAAGTTGCAGGTCCTTCTGAATCGCGATCCGGCTTTTAAAGGCGTGCTGACGCGCGACGGCGATTACTTTATCTCGGTCATGGGGCGTTCCGATGTGGCACGTAAGCAGGGCGCGAATCTGCTCGTGTCCATTCATGCGGACGCCGCGCCAAACCGCAATGCTAAAGGGGCGTCGGTTTGGGTGCTTTCGAACCGCCGCGCGAATAGTGAAATGGCAAACTGGCTGGAACAGCATGAGAAACAGTCTGAACTGCTAGGTGGGGCGGGCGATCTACTGGCGAACAGCAATGCCGATCCTTATCTGAGTCAGGCGGTGTTGGATCTGCAATTTGGCCATTCCCAGCGGGTGGGATATGACGTGGCGACCAAGGTGCTGCGCGAACTTCAGCGCGTGGGCGGGCTGCATAAACGGCGGCCAGAGCATGCCAGTCTGGGCGTATTACGCTCCCCCGATATTCCCTCGCTACTGGTGGAAACCGGGTTTATTAGTAACGTGGCGGAAGAGCGGCTGCTGGGAAGTAATGACTATCAGGAAAAAATCGCCAATGCGATTTATCTGGGCCTGAGGGGGTACTTCCAGACGCACCCGATGCAATCTCTCCCAAAGCAGGAAAGCCGTCCGCTACGGCAGGCGGCAAATAATAAGACGACATCGGGTCGTAAGGTAACGGCGTCGACGGCAGGGAGTGTACGTCATACCGTCGCACGCGGCGAAACGCTCTCTTCCATCGCGCGGCAGTACGGCGTCAGTCTCGCGGCCATGCGCGCGGTCAATAAGCTGAACAAGGATATCGTCTGGGTTGGACAGCGCCTGAATGTCCCGGCTAACGGGGTAACGCGGCAGACGGCCTCTGCCCCTGTGTCGAAAAAGGCCGTCCCGGTGAAGCATAAGGTCGTAAAGGGTGATAGCCTGAGTGCGATTGCCGCTCGTTATGGCGTCAGCATGAAGGAGATCCAGCAGGCGAATAATATGCGTTCCGGTACGGTGCAACTGGGCCAGACGCTGATTATACCGTCCGCCTGATTCTGCATGCCGACGATGTTGATAGATTAAGGATAGTAAGAGGGATACGCCATGCCGATTCAGGTGTTGCCGCCGCAGTTGGCTAACCAGATTGCTGCCGGCGAGGTGGTTGAACGTCCGGCTTCGGTGGTGAAGGAGCTGGTGGAAAACAGTCTGGATGCCGGGGCGACCCGAATTGATATCGACATCGAACGCGGTGGCGCGAAGCTGATTCGTATTCGTGACAATGGCGCGGGGATTGGCAAAGATGATCTCACGCTGGCGTTGGCGCGTCATGCGACCAGTAAAATCGCCACGCTTGACGATTTGGAAGCCATTGTCAGTATGGGGTTTCGCGGTGAAGCACTGGCGAGTATCAGTTCCGTTTCGCGTTTGACGTTGACGTCACGGACCGCCGAACAGGCTGAAGCCTGGCAAGCCTACGCTGAAGGGCGTGACATGGCGGTGACGGTCAAGCCTGCGGCCCATCCTGTGGGCACCACGCTGGAAGTGCTGGATCTGTTTTATAACACCCCCGCTCGCCGTAAGTTTCTGCGCACGGAAAAGACCGAGTTTACCCATATTGATGAAGTTGTGCGTCGTATCGCGCTGGCGCGTTTTGATGTCGCCATTACGCTGCATCACAACGGGAAACTGATGCGGCAGTATCGTGCAGCACCCGACAAGAGTAAGTATGAACGTCGTTTAGGCAGCATCTGCGGGGCGGCGTTTTTACAGCATGCTCTGGCGGTGTCGTGGCAGCACGACGATCTCTCCATTCATGGTTGGGTTGCCGATCCCGCCTACGCTAAACAACTGCCAGATATGCAGTATTGCTACGTGAATCAGCGCATGATGCGCGATCGGCTCATTAACCATGCCATCCGACAGGCGTATCAGGATCAACTTAGCGACGATCAACTGCCCGCGTATGTTTTATATCTGGAGATCGATCCACATCAGGTGGATGTGAACGTGCATCCTGCCAAACACGAAGTGCGGTTCCATCAGGCGCGACTGGTGCATGACTTTATCTATCAGGCGGTGATGTCCGTTCTGCAACAGGCATCCGCGCCGGGGCTAGGCATGACAGAGCCCGATAGCGGAAAACCCGTGCAATGGCAGCAGGAAAACCGCCCCGCCGCAGGCGAGAATCATTTCGCCCAGTCGTCTGCAACCGATCATCCTCCCGCGTATGGCGGGAAAACGCCGCGCGCGGGCCATGCGGGTCAGTCAAAATCGCCCGGTTATGTCGGCTATCAGCCTGAGAATCCCTACCAGAAAAAGCAGGGTGAACTGTATAAGGCGCTGTTAAGCGCAGAGCGGGGCGCGCCAAGTGCAGCACAGTCGGCAGGCGAGGGCGCGTCTGTGCCGCTGAACGTTGTTATACCGCCAGAGACGACCAGGCCATCCACACGATCGCATGATAAGCCGTCGAGCCAAGCGACGGCTGACGCGCCCGCCGCTCTGACTAAGCCATGTCCGGGGGGCGAATCGCCGTTGGAAAGCCAGTCGAGCGGTTTTGGACGGGTACTGACCGTGTATCCACCACACTATGCGCTGCTGGAATACCGTAAGGGGTTGGCAATCTTGTCGCTGCCGGTTGCCGAACGCTACCTGAAAGCGATGCAGCTGACGCCGTCGGAGGAAGGGTTACGGGCGCAGCCGCTTTTGATTCCGCAGCGTTTGATGTTGAGTAAAAGCGAACTGGACGTACTGGCTGCGCATCACGATTTACTGATGCGGTTTGGTATTGATATTCAGGTGGAATCCCAGCGGGCGACGTTGCGCGGCGTACCTTTACCATTGCGCCAACAAAATTTACAAAACTTGATCTCTGAACTGATAGGCTATCTGGCCAACGAACAGACGGCATCGACACACCCGGTGGACACCGCGGCGTTCGCGTCGTGGATTGCGTCGCGTTTGCAAAGCGATCGGGAGAGCTGGAGCCATGCTCAGGCCATCCAATTATTGGCGGACGTTGAGCGACTTTGTCCGCAATGGGTAAAAACGCCGCCGTCTGAACTTCTATCAGTGATGGATATCCACGGAGCCATCAAGGCGTTGCAGCATGAGTGATGTAGGAAAAAGGTCGTTACCCCCCGCCATTTTTATTATGGGGCCGACGGCGTCAGGAAAAACGGCGCTGGCGATGGCGCTGCGAGAATCTCTGCCGGTTGAGTTGATTAGCGTTGATTCCGCCCTCATTTATACGGGAATGGACATTGGGACGGCCAAGCCGAGTGTGGAAGAGCTGGCGCAGGCGCCGCACCGGTTGATTGATATCCGCGACCCGGCTGAGTCTTATTCCGCGGCGGAGTTTCGTCGCGATGCGCTACGGGAAATGGCGGAGATCACCGCCGCCGGGCGTATCCCCCTGTTAGTCGGGGGGACGATGTTGTATTTCAAGGCGCTGTTGGAGGGGCTTTCTCCCTTGCCGCCGGCCGATGCTGAAGTGCGTCAACGCATTGAAATGCAGGCAAAAGAAGTGGGTTGGGACGCGATGCACCGGCAGTTGAGTGACATTGATCCGGTCGCGGCGACTCGGATTCATCCAAATGATCCGCAGCGGCTTTCGCGAGCACTGGAAGTTTTTTTCGTTTCAGGCAACACTTTAACTGAACTGACAAAAACGGTCGGTGACGGGTTGCCTTATCGGGTTCATCAGTTTGCCATCGCCCCGGCGACGCGTGAATTGTTGCATCAGCGGATTGAGCAACGTTTTCACCAGATGTTGGCGGCAGGTTTTGAGGCGGAAGCGCGGGCGTTATTTGCCCGAAAGGATCTGCACACGGATATGCCGGCGATTCGCTGTGTGGGGTACCGCCAGATGTGGTCATATTTATCCGGTGAAATTGGTTACGATGAGATGGTTTACCGAGGCATTTGTGCCACGCGTCAGCTCGCGAAGCGGCAAATGACCTGGCTGCGTGGTTGGGATGATGTCTGTTGGCTGGACAGCGAAAAACCTCTTGAGGCGCTGGACAAAGTGATACAGGTTGTTAGTGCATAGGTTGAGTGATTGTGTACAATTGATGAGTCTCAGCGCACGAATTTTTACACCGTTATTTTAGAGCCGCAGGGCTCTTTGTTACAAACAACATACAAATAAGGAAAATATAGAATGGCTAAGGGGCAATCTTTACAAGATCCGTTCTTGAACGCTCTGCGTCGTGAACGAGTTCCGGTTTCGATTTATTTGGTTAACGGTATTAAGTTGCAAGGTCAGATCGAGTCGTTCGATCAATTTGTGATTTTGTTGAAAAACACGGTCAGTCAGATGGTCTATAAGCACGCCATCTCCACGGTTGTTCCTTCTCGCCCGGTGTCTCACCATAGCAACAATCCAGGCGGCGGTAGTAACTATCATGGTAATAATCCGGCTGTTCAGCAACAGTCGCAGGACACTGATGACGCCGAATAAGTCGTATTGTCAATTCACCACGGCGTGGGAGTCGGGCGTATCGCTCGTCTCCTTCGCTGTGGTGTTTTTTGCTCGTTTGAGAGGTTACTCGTTTGTTTGACCGTTATGAATCGGGTGAACGGGCCATATTAGTTCATGTTTACTTCTCGCAAGATAAAGATACGGAAGATTTGCTGGAATTTGAGTCTCTGGTTTCCTCTGCCGGCATTGAGTCCTTGCAGGTGGTAACCGGGAGTCGTAAGGCACCGCATCCCAAGTATTTTGTAGGGGAAGGCAAAGCCGAAGAGATTGCTCAGGTCGTGAAAGCGACGGGCGCGTTTGTCGTGTTATTCGATCATGCGCTGACGCCGGCTCAGGAACGTAATCTGGAGCGTTTGTGTGAGTGCCGGGTGATCGACCGTACCGGGTTGATTTTAGATATTTTCGCCCAGCGTGCGCGAACGCACGAGGGGAAGCTTCAGGTAGAACTGGCGCAACTGCGTCACCTTGCGACCCGACTGGTTCGCGGTTGGACGCACCTTGAACGCCAGAAGGGCGGGATCGGTTTGCGTGGCCCGGGTGAAACCCAGCTTGAAACTGACCGTCGTTTATTGCGTAACCGCATCAGTCAGATACTGTCTCGCCTTGAACGGGTGGAAAAACAGCGCGAGCAGGGGCGGCGGTCGCGGGTTCGCGCCGATGTGCCGACGGTTTCGCTGGTGGGCTACACCAACGCGGGTAAATCCACGTTGTTCAACAGAATTACATCGGCCGGGGTTTATGCCGCCGATCAGTTATTTGCCACATTGGATCCCACATTACGCCGCATTGAAGTGGACGATGTCGGTGATACGGTGCTGGCGGATACCGTAGGTTTTATCCGGCAGTTACCCCATGATCTGGTGGCTGCGTTTAAGGCTACATTACAGGAAACGCGTCAGGCTTCACTGCTGTTGCACGTTGTTGACGCTGCCGATCCTCGTCTTGACGAGAATATCGATGCGGTCAATGACGTACTCGCGGAAATTGAGGCGGATGAAATACCCGCGCTCCTGGTGATGAACAAGATTGATATGCTGGATGACTTTGTGCCGCGTATCGATCGCAACGAAGAGAATTTGCCGGTACGGGTCTGGCTTTCGGCACAGACCGGCGACGGTATTCCGTTGCTATTTCAGGCACTGACTGAGCGGCTTTCCGGGGAAATTGCGCAATATACGTTGCGACTTCCCCCGCAGGCAGGACGCTTACGTAGTCGCTTCTACCAGCTTCAGGCAATAGAAAAAGAATGGATTGAAGAGGACGGGAAAATAGGTCTGGTTATTCGCATGCCGATTGCCGACTGGCGCCGCCTTTGCAAAAAAGAGCAGGAACTGATGGACTATATTGCCTGACTGGCGGAGCAGTCTGGATCGCGAAATAGTCCGACGGACTCTGGGATATTGAACCTGAAGAACATCTATCATAAAGAATGGAGCTAAAACATGGCGTGGAATCAGCCCGGTAATAACGGACAAGACCGCGACCCGTGGGGGAGCAGCAGCAATAATGGCGGCAACTCTGGCGGAAATAACAACAATAAGGGTGGCCGGGATCAAGGGCCGCCGGATCTGGACGATATCTTCCGCAAGCTGAGTAAAAAACTCAGCGAACTGGGCGGCGGAAAAGGTTCAGGCTCCAGCAACAGCGGAAACGCTGGCGGCCCGGCGTTGGGCGGTCGGATCGTCGGTATCGCTGCCGTCGCTGCGGTTGTTATCTGGGCGGCAACAGGCTTCTACACCATTAAAGAAGCGGAGCGCGGTGTGGTCACGCGCTTTGGTAAATTCAGCCATCTGGTTGGCCCCGGTCTTAACTGGAAACCGACTTTTATCGATTCCGTTCGCGCGGTCAACGTCGAATCCGTTCGTGAACTCGCGACCTCGGGTGTGATGCTGACCTCGGATGAAAACGTGGTGCGCGTTGAGATGAACGTCCAGTATCGTGTAACGGAACCTGAACGCTACCTGTTCAGCGTGACGAATGCGGATGACAGTCTGCGTCAGGCTACCGACAGCGCCCTGCGCGGTGTGATCGGTAAGTACACGATGGATAAAATTCTGACGGAAGGTCGTACCGTGGTGCGTACCGATACGCAAAAAGTATTGGAAGAGACCGTGCGTCCGTACAACATGGGCGTCACCCTGCTGGACGTTAACTTCCAGACGGCGCGTCCGCCGGAAGACGTCAAAGCCGCGTTTGACGATGCTATCGCGGCGCGTGAAAACGAGCAGCAATACATCCGTGAAGCGGAAGCCTATGCGAATGAGGTGCAGCCTCGCGCCAACGGTCAGGCTCAGCGTATTCTGGAAGAGTCTCGCGCTTATAAAACCCGTACCGTGCTGGAAGCGCAGGGTGAGGTAGCCCGTTTTGCCAGAGTGTTGCCTGAATATAAAGCCGCGCCGGAAATCACCCGCGAGCGTCTGTATATCGAAACGATGGAGCGTGTTTTGAGCCATACCCGTAAGGTTCTGGTCAATGACAAAGGCGGTAACCTGATGGTATTGCCGTTGGATCAGATGCTGCGTGGACAAGGCGGCGAGCACTCACAGAGCAATAATACCAATAGCAGCGCGAACCCACTGCGTTTACCGTCCGGTAACAGCAACAGTGCGAACAACAGCCAGACGCGCGGCAGTAACAATGGAAATATCATGGATCAGCGCAGAGCGAATGCGCAGCGTGATGACTTCACTCGAGTCGGGAGAGAATAATCGATGCGTAAACCCTTACTATTTATTCTGATCCTGGTACTGATGGTGGTCTACGCGTCACTGTTTGTGGTGCAGGAAGGCCAGCGCGGCATTGTGATGCGTTTCGGTAAAGTACTGCGTGATGACGGAAACAAGCCGCTGATTTATTCGCCAGGTTTGCAGTTCAAGATCCCGTTTATCGACTCCGTTAAAATGCTGGATGCGCGTATCCAGACGATGGAAAATCAGGCTGACCGCTTTATCACTAAAGAGCAGAAAGACCTGATTATTGATTCCTATATCAAATGGCGCATCAGCGATTTCAGTCGTTACTATCTGGCAACGGGCGGTGGGGACATTTCTCAGGCTGAAGTCCTGTTGAAACGTAAGTTCAGCGACCGACTGCGTTCAGAGATTGGCCGTCTGGATTTAAGAGGGATTGTTACCGATTCCCGCGGCCAACTGATGACGGATGTGCGTGACGCATTGAATACCGGGACAGGCGAGACGACCGAAGCGGATAACGCCATTGCTTCTGCTGCGGCGCGTGTTGAAAAAGAGACAACGAGCAATGAGCCTCATATCAACCCTAACAGCATGGCTGCGTTGGGTATTCAGGTCATTGACGTGCGTATTAAACAAATCAACCTGCCGACAGAAGTGTCTGACGCGATCTATCAGCGTATGCGTGCAGAACGTGAGGCGGTAGCGCGTCGCCACCGCTCGCAAGGTCAGGAAGAAGCCGAAAAACTGAAAGCGGCTGCGGATTATGAAGTGACCCGTACTCTGGCTGAAGCGGAGCGTCAGGGACGCATTACCCGTGGTGAAGGGGATGCGGAAGCGGCGAAATTGTTTGCGAATGCTTTCAGCGAAGATCCGGATTTTTACGCGTTTATCCGTAGCCTGCGTGCGTATGAAGAGAGTTTCAAAACGAATCAGGACGTCATGGTGCTGAGTCCGGACAGTGATTTCTTCCGCTATATGAAATCACCGGATACGACGCTGCGTCGTTAACGGATAGTTTACGTCATGTTTATAAAGCCCGTTTTTACGGGCTTTTTTTATTATCGGGTGGCGACGCCGCTTTGGTAACGATACACACGCTTTTGGGGAACGTTTATGGATTCTACGATTTGGCTGGCGCTCGGGCTGATTTTGATACTTGAAGGACTGGGGCCTTTACTTTTCCCCCGAATTTGGCGGCGCATGATTTTGGGAATGGCACAATTGCCGGATAATATTTTACGTCGTTTTGGCGGCGGAATAGTCGTTGCCGGCTGTGTGATCTACTACATGTTGCGCAGCCGGATTGGGGGGTAATATTAAGCGGAAAAATGTGCGCAAACGTGTGCTAAAAGTACTGAAAGCATCCAAATGAGATGTTAGAATCCTTTTTTAAGCAACCTGGTGATTCTTGAAATGGGTAAGAACGTCGTCGTACTGGGCACCCAATGGGGTGACGAAGGTAAAGGCAAGGTCGTTGACCTGCTGACTGAACGGGCTAAATATGTTGTGCGCTATCAGGGCGGTCACAACGCTGGCCACACGCTGGTTATCAACGGTGAAAAAACCGTCCTTCATTTAATTCCTTCTGGCATTCTGCGTGAAAATGTCGTCAGTATCATCGGTAACGGTGTTGTGTTGGCACCTGACGCATTGATGAAAGAAATGACGGCGCTTGAAGCGCGTGGCGTCCCGGTACGTGAACGTCTGCTGCTTTCAGAAGCCTGCCCGTTAATCCTGCCTTATCACGTCGCGCTGGATAACGCGCGTGAAAAAGCGCGTGGCGCGAAAGCCATTGGTACGACGGGGCGCGGTATCGGCCCGGCGTATGAAGATAAAGTTGCCCGCCGTGGCCTGCGCGTCGGCGATCTGTTCGACAAAGAAACCTTTGCCGTCAAACTGAAAGAGATCGTTGAGTACCACAACTTCCAGTTGGTTAATTACTACAAAGTCGATGCCGTCGATTATCAGAAAGTCCTGGATGATGTCCTGAAGATCGCTGACATCCTGACGGCGATGGTCGTTGATGTTTCCGATCTGCTGTACAAGGCGCACCTGCGCGGCGATTTCGTCATGTTTGAAGGGGCGCAAGGAACGCTGCTGGATATCGATCACGGCACTTATCCGTATGTGACCTCCTCCAACACGACGGCGGGCGGCGTTGCGACCGGCTCAGGTTTGGGGCCGCGTTATGTGGACTACGTGCTGGGTATCGTTAAAGCTTACTCTACCCGTGTGGGGGCCGGTCCTTTCCCGACGGAGCTGTTTGATGAGATGGGCGAGCATCTGTCCCAGAAAGGTAACGAGTTTGGCGCGACGACGGGCCGTCGCCGCCGTACCGGCTGGCTGGATACGGTTGCCGTGCGCCGTGCCGTGCAGATCAATTCGCTGTCGGGTTTCTGCCTGACTAAACTGGATGTTCTGGATGGCCTGAAAGAAGTTAAGATTTGCGTGGGCTACCGTCTGCCGGATGGCACAGAAATCGATGTGACGCCGTTGGCGGCCGAAGGCTGGGAAGGTATCGAGCCGATTTACGAAACGCTGCCGGGGTGGTCTGAAAGTACGTTCGGCGTGAAAGAGCACAGCAAACTGCCGCAGGCTGCGCTGAACTATATCAAGCGTATTGAGGAAGTGACCGGCGTGCCGATTGATATCATTTCTACCGGCCCGGATCGCAGCGAAACCATGATCCTGCGCGACCCGTTCGACGCCTGACTTCGTTTCCCAACAGGGCAATGCGAGACATGAAAAAGGACGGGTTTCCCCGTCCTTTTGTCGTTTAACCGTTACGATGCGCGAGCGTCGGTTTCTTCTACTCTTCTTTCGCCTTCTGCGCCTTTTCCTTTAGTCCTGCCAGCAGCTTGCTGTGAATATTGCTGAACCCACCGTTGCTCATCACCAGAATATGGTCGCCAGGCTGGGCGGTTTTGACGATATTCTCGACCAGCGTATCAATATCCGCGCTCCAGTGAGCGGGTTGAATGCAGGCTTCCGCGACTTCTGCCACCTGCCACGGGATGTGCGCCGGTTGAAACAGGAAGACTTCATCCGCGCGGCCTAAGGAAGGGGCCAGCTCATTTTTACACATGCCCATTTTCATGGTATTCGATCGCGGTTCAAGCACGGCCAAAATTCGGGCCGTACCGCCGACCTTGCCGCGCAGTGCAGCCAGCGTCGCCAGAATCGCGGTTGGGTGGTGCGCAAAATCATCATAAACCGCAACACCCTGCTCCGTACCACGTAGCTCAAGGCGACGACGTGCGTTGATGAACCCCCCTAGCGCACGGCAGGCGTCAGCGGGCAAGACGCCAACATGATGGGCGGCGGCGATGGCCATCAGTCCGTTGTGCATGTTGTGTTCACCCACCAGTTTCCAGTGAACTTCACCCACCAGCTCATTATTCAGATAAACCTGATATTGGCTGGCGTCGATAGCCACTTTCTGCGCGCGCCACACGCCTTCTTCACCAACCAGCTCCTGATCGCTCCAACATCCCATCGCCATCACCTGTTTGAGATTGAGGTCGTTGGTAGGCAGGATGATCTTCCCACTGCCAGGCACCAGCCGCACAAGGTGGTGGAACTGTTTCTGAATGGCTTTCAGATCGTCAAAGATATCGGCATGATCGAACTCAAGATTGTTAAGCACCAGCGTTCTTGGGCTGTAATGTACGAATTTGGAGCGTTTGTCGAAGAACGCACAGTCATACTCATCGGCTTCAAGCACCATGAACGGACTATTCCCCAACCGCGCGGAAACGGTGAAGTTGCCGGGAACGCCACCGATCACAAAACCGGGTTGATAACCGCACGCTTCCAGAATCCAGGTGACCATACCTGCGGTCGTGGTTTTGCCATGCGTTCCCGCGACGGCAATCACCCAGCGATCGCGTAGCACGTAATCATGCAGCCACTGTGGGCCGGAAATATAGGGCAAACCCTGTTCCAATACGGCCTCGACGCACGGGTTTCCGCGCGTCATCGCATTACCGATGATGACGATGTCGGGCGCGGGGGAAAGCTGTGCCGGATCGTATCCCTGAATCAGTGTAATGCCTTGTCCTTCAAGTAAGGTACTCATGGGGGGATAAACATTCGCATCTGACCCCGTGACGTCATGCCCCAACGAGCGGGCGAGTAGGGCGAGACCACCCATAAAGGTGCCGCAGATACCTAAGATATGAATACGCATACATTTTCCATCTTCACAGTGAGTCTGCGTCACATTCTAACGCTATGAATCCACCATAAGAAATGGATTTGACTAGGTACTCACTTTATCTTTGGGCTACACTGCATGCGCAAACGTTGGCGGTATAGAAATGAAACCGCTTTTCATCCGTAGATTTTGGAATAGTGTTATGAAAACGTTAGGCGAATTTATCGTCGAAAAACAGCACGATTTCTCTCACGCCACAGGTGAGCTTACCGCGCTGCTGTCTGCTATCAAACTGGGTGCCAAGATTATTCACCGTGATATCAATAAAGCGGGTCTGGTTGATATTCTGGGCACCAGCGGGATTTCTAATGTTCAGGGCGAAGTACAGATGAAGCTGGATCTGTATGCCAATGAGAAACTGAAAGCAGCGCTGAAAGCTCGCGGTGAAGTTGCTGGTATCGCCTCTGAAGAAGAGGATGAGATTGTTATCTTTGAAGGCGATAAGGCGGAAAACGCGAAATATGTGGTTCTAATGGACCCGCTTGATGGTTCTTCGAATATCGATGTGAACGTCTCTGTCGGGACTATTTTCTCTATTTATCGCCGCATTACGCCGCTGGGGACATCGGTTACAGAAGCCGACTTCTTACAGCCCGGTAATAAACAGGTTGCCGCCGGCTACATCGTTTACGGTTCTTCCACCATGTTGGTGTACACCACGGGCCACGGCGTTCATGCCTTTACCTACGATCCGTCACTCGGCGTATTCTGTCTTTCGCATGAAAAAGTTTGCTTCCCCGAAAAAGGGAATATGTATTCCATCAATGAAGGGAACTACATCAAGTTTCCACTGGGTGTGAAAAAATACATCAAATACTGTCAGGAACAGGATGAGGCGACCCGACGTCCTTATACGTCGCGCTATATCGGCTCACTGGTGGCGGATTTCCACCGTAACCTGCTGAAAGGCGGGATTTACCTCTACCCGAGCACGGCGAGCTATCCGCAAGGCAAACTGCGTTTGCTGTACGAATGCAACCCGATGGCGTTTCTGGCTGAGCAGGCGGGCGGTAAGGCCAGCGATGGTAAGAACCGGATTCTGGATATCATGCCTGAGAAGCTGCATCAGCGCTCGCCGTTCTTCGTCGGCACGGAATCCATGGTTGATGACGTCGAACGTTTTATCCGTGAATTCCCGGACGACTGATTGACGATCCCCGCGTTCTCGGACCCTCTGCCAACGCGGGATGTTTTTGATGACGCTCCTTTCGGCTCGCTACCCTTACGGGCCGTCGCAAGCGACGTTGAACATTTCTTCCGGAAATTTTTTAAGGCTGGGTTTCAAACCAGCTCTCCAGAATAATCACCGCCGATGCGGCATCCACGCGACCTTTATCCAGCGCACGAAAACCGCCGCGTTCGAAGAGATCGGCGCGGGCTTCCACCGTACTCAGCCGTTCATCATGCAGCGCAATGGGTATGCCGAAGCGGCCATGCAGCCGGTTGGCGAATTTTCGCGCCCGGGCCGTCAAGGGTTGCTCCGTGCCATCCATGTTGAGCGGCAGGCCGACAACCGCGAGCGCAGGCTGCCACTCTGACAACAGTTTCTCGACGTTCTGCCAGTCGGGAATGCCTTCCTGCGCTTTGATTGACGTCAGCGGGCGAGCGGTACGGGTTATCTCCTGACCGATCGCCACGCCGATGCTTTTTGTGCCGAAATCAAAGGCAAGAATGGTTCTGCTGGTCATCAGGCGTGTCCTGCTTCGGTAGAGATATTATGAATATCGATGCCCAGTTTTCTGGCTGCCGCCCGCCAGCGTTCGGCAATCGGCGTGTGGAACAGAATCTCTTTATCTGCCGGCGTTGTCAGCCAGGCGTTTTCCAGCAATTCTTCTTCCAACTGTCCGTTTTCCCAGGCGGCATAGCCTAAGGCGACCAGCGTATTTTGGGGCTGACTGGCGGTACCTAATGTTTCCAACACGTCTTTTGAGGTGGTGATCATCGTGTCCTCAGAAATACTGATACTGGAAGCAAAACCTGCGCAGGGCGTGTGCAGGATAAAACCGCGATCGTCCGCAAGCGGTCCACCCAGAAAGACGGGGCGATCCAGACGAATGGCCGGATCGCGCGGCGTCGGATCTATTTTTAGCTTTTTCAGCACATTTTCCACAGTGAACTGATCCATCGGCTTGTTAATGATCAGCCCCATGGCTCCGTCTTCATTATGTTCGCAGATATAGACCACCGAACGTTTAAATACAGAGTCCTGTAGCGCCGGCATAGCAATAAGGAAGTGATGCTGTAAATTCATTGTGTATTTTTATCGATATCCATCAGCGTTAGAAAAGCGGCCCGCATCGCACGGGCCGGGTGGCGTGTCGCACTCCCTTACTTGTTAGCGGGTACGCGTAGCCAGACGTTTTTCAATGGCGTTCATCAGCATGCCGGTGATGGAAACATCCGGATAGGCCGCTTCAATTTCGCGCACGCAGGTCGGGCTGGTGACGTTGATTTCCGTCAGACGGTCACCGATGATGTCCAGACCGACGAAGATCAGGCCCTTCGCTTTTAACGTTGGAGCGACGTCGCGGGCGATTTTCCAGTCGCTTTCGGTCAGCGGACGCGCCTCGCCGCGGCCTCCGGCAGCCAGATTACCACGTGTCTCGCCGCTTTTCGGGATGCGTGCCAGACAGTAGGGAACCGGCTCGCCGTCGACAACCAGCACGCGCTTATCGCCGTCTTTAATCGCGGGGAGATAATTCTGCGCCATGCAGTAGCGGATAGCGTGTTCCGTCAGCGTTTCAATGATGACGGAGACGTTGGCATCATCCTGTTTGAGGCGGAAAATCGAGGCGCCGCCCATGCCGTCCAGGGGCTTGAGAATGACATCGCCGTGTTTTTCATGGAACTGACGCAGCTTGTCCGCGCGGCGCGTAACGAGCGTATCGGGCGTCAGATGTGGGAACCAGGCGGTGAAGAGTTTCTCATTGCAGTCGCGCAAGCTTTGCGGTTTGTTGACGATCAGCGTGCCTTTCTCTTCCGCGCGTTCCAGAATATAGGTGGCGTAAATGAACTCCGTATCGAACGGCGGATCTTTACGCATCAACACCACATCCAGCTCTTCCAGTGCGATATCCTGCTCGCCGGAGAAATCGTACCAGCCATCGTCATCGTACTGAACGCTCAGACGACGAGTTGTCGCCCGCGCGACGCCAGCGTGCATATAGAGATCGTTCATCTCCATATAGTGGAGTTCCCAACCACGACGCTGTGCTTCCAGCAACATGGCAAAGCTGGTGTCCTTCTTGATATTGATGGCGTCAATCGGATCCATCACGATACCGAGTTTGATCATTCTTTTCTCCTTTACCCCAAATCGCCGAAACGTACCTGTAAGGCGGTAATGGCGGTGAGTGCAGTAGTTTCTGTACGCAAAACGCGTGGCCCCAACAGGATATCAGTGAATCCATATTCGGAGGTCATGGTAATTTCATCGGCGGAAAGTCCGCCTTCCGGGCCGATCAATAATCTGACTCGCTCGACGGGCAGCGGTAAGGTGTTAATGCTCTGCGACGCGCGTGGATGCAGGTTGAGTTTCAACGCGTTGTCCTGTTCCGCACACCAGGCTTCCAGCGACATTGCTGGCCGAACCTGCGGCACCCGGTTGCGGCCGGATTGTTCGCAGGCAGCAACCGCGATTTTTTGCCACTGGCCTATTTTTTTCTCCATCCTGTCTGCATCCAACTTAATACCGCAGCGTTCGGAAAGCAGGGGAGTAATAATATTGACGCCCAGCTCGATGGATTTCTGGATCGTGAATTCCATTTTTTCGCCGCGCGACATCACCTGACCCAGATGCAGATGTAAAGGGGATTCTTTATCTTCCAACCTACCCGCCGCGCAGCGAACCCGCACGCGCTTTTTGTCCGCGAAGATAATTTCTGCATCAAAGACATCATTGCTGCCATCAAACAACTGTAACGGCTGACCCGCATTCATGCGCAACACGCGGCCAACATGATTGGCGGCATCGTCGCTGAGTTCCACTTCGCCGCCGTTGGGGGGAAGCGTTTCGGGATGAAAAATGCGTGGTACGCGCATACTGAATTAAGACCTTTGAATGAGATAAATTGCGTATATCCGCCGTACTCCAGGCGACCAATGCGTTAGTTAGGTTACCCGGTCCTCCGGAGAATTCCCCCTTAGGTCGTTGCTTCGCCCTGTTCAAAACAAGCCTGTTTTGCCCTGCAACTCGAATGTTAGGGAGGAATACGCCAGAAATAGCAGAACCACCGTAACCTGACGGTGGTTGCAAATAAAACAGACTAACTATAGTAGGGAGACGAACTATTGCTGGCAAGCCTGTTGAACATAGGGATTATGGTTTCCCTGCTTTTTGGCGATATGACGATCGCGGGTACACTCCCATTGTGTGACGGGATACAGCTTATTCCACGCTTCAAAGAGCCGGGTTTGCTGGTTGGAGAGCCTTAATGCATAACGGTCGCGCATGTAAAAATAGGTTCTGGCGATCTGGCCGCGGGCGCGAGCAGGCGGCTCGGCCAGATTGTTTTTGAAATCAACTTTCATTTCGCACTGACCATACTGCGATGCGCCGTGATTCCACTGGCCGTACATGGCGTTGCCGCGATCGCCGTTCACTTCGCCGATGGCCGGTTGCAGGTTGTGCAAATCGTTCTCCATCTTGCGGTAGACGGAGTCGCTGCTACAGTTTTTTCTGCCGCCGTCCTGCCAGCATTGGCGCTGGTGGCCAAACTGCCAGGCTGGCACGACATGTTCCCACTCGATACGGTTAGCGCGCTGTTTATTTTTCCTGACCTGATAACCGCAGGACGCTAAATCGGGCGTGCCTTTTTTACCCTGCCAGGTAATTTTACAGCCGCAGTAAAACGAACCCGGCGCATCCCGATTTATCTTGACCGCCGCCGCCTTTGCCTGTGAGAAATGATTGATGTTCTGAGCGGGCGCACTGGCCGAAAACAGGCCGGTGCCGATGAAGAGAGAGGCGATAATGTTGCGTGACATGGTCCAAATAATCCACTGGCAATAAAGCTGGCAGACTACCGGATGTCGCGATGGCAGGCAAATGCAAAAGCAGTTTTTAAAACCAAAAATTCCCTTTTAAATAGAATTTCTTACATCGTAACGTAAAATTTTTCCGCAACGACGGCAGCGATATTCTGTTTCGCCGCGCAGCACCCGATTGTGTCGACGGATCGTAAGCTCATGCCGCTGGCAATCGCACAGGTACGTGAACGTCTTACCCTGTACGGACTGTACCGCGAACCGGTGTGTGCGTTTTGCCGGAACCTGTAAGACGCTTTCCATCATCCAGCGCCACTCTTTACCGTGAGGGGCAACCCGCCCGAAACGCGCGTACACCAGCAGGTGCGCCAGCTCATGAGGCACCACTTCATCGATAAACGCCTGCTGATTTTCCTGTAACAAGACGGGATTCAGACGGATTTCCCAGTGTTGCAGCCAGGCCGTGCCGGCAGTCCCCCCCCGCTGCTGGTAATTCACCGTGGGTTCTGTGTAGTTCGTCTGTAAGGTGAGGTTGGCCTGCCGTAGTTTTTCACGCAGGCAGCGCATCACAGCCTGGTGGCAGGAGATAGGGATTCGAGGTGTGTTCATCCCGGCGAGCATAAAGCGAGTCGCCAGCGTATGCAATAGGTGAACCGGCAGGAACGCCTGGAAGGCCGAATGAAAAACGGCGAGCGTGAGGCTCGCCGTTATGGGGTGACTGACAGCGGGACGATTACAGGCCCGCGGCGTCGCGCAATGTTGCCGCTTTGTCGGTTTTTTCCCACGGGAAGTGCTCGCGGCCAAAGTGGCCATAGGCGGCGGTTTCCTGATAAATCGGATGCAGCAGGTCCAACATCTGGATTAAGCCGTAAGGACGCAGATCGAAGAATTCACGCACCAGCAGCGTCAGTTGCTCCGTCGCCACTTTCTCTGTGCCGAAGGTCTCAATCATGATGGAGGTCGGTTCCGCCACGCCGATGGCGTAGGACACCTGAATTTCACAGCGATCGGCCAGACCGGCTGCGACGATATTTTTGGCGACATAACGGGCGGCATAAGCGGCGGAACGGTCAACTTTAGACGGATCTTTCCCCGAAAACGCGCCGCCACCGTGACGCGCCGCGCCGCCATAGGTATCAACAATGATTTTACGTCCCGTCAGGCCGCAGTCACCCATTGGGCCGCCGATAACAAAGCGTCCGGTTGGGTTAATGAAATATTTGGTGCTGGCAGACAACCACTCCGTCGGCAGAACCGGTTTAATGATCTCTTCCATCACCGCTTCTTGCAGATCTTTTTGATTGACGTCTTCTGCATGCTGGGTTGACAGCACCACGGCATCGATACCGACAATCTTGCCATCGTCGTATTGGAACGTCACCTGACTTTTCGCATCCGGACGCAGCCACGGCAGTGCGCCATTTTTACGGACTTCAGACTGGCGTTGAACCAGACGGTGTGCATACGTCACTGGCGCCGGCATGAGCACGTCGGTTTCATTGGTTGCATAGCCGAACATCAACCCCTGATCGCCCGCGCCCTGTTCCAGCGGATCGCTGCGGTCAACGCCCTGATTAATGTCAGGCGACTGTTTGCCTATGGCGCTGAGCACGGCGCAAGAATTGGCATCAAAGCCCATTTCAGAATTAACGTAACCGATGTCACGTACGGTACGACGGGTGATTTCTTCAATGTCGACCCAAGCGCTGGTGGTAATTTCTCCCCCCACTAACACCATTCCGGTCTTTACATAAGTCTCGCAAGCGACGCGCGCTTTAGGGTCTTGCTCCAGAATGGCGTCGAGAACCGCATCGGAAATCTGGTCGGCAATTTTGTCAGGATGTCCTTCAGAGACAGACTCGGACGTAAAAAGGTGTTTAGCCATGGGTTTCTTTACCTTCAAATCAAAGCCGTTAAGCATTGTATCAGTTAATCAGTATAGATGGATTAACATCTGGATGGCTATTCTAGGATACCTTTAAGCTTGAGTACCAGTAGTTTTTCACGCTAGATAGCCGCTATGTTGAATCATCGGCCGTTTTTTCTTTTACAAGAGATGACTGACGATAATTTTCATTTTGCTTTTCCTACAGCATGCCTGTATAAACGCGCGAGCGGCGGTCATCTTACGCTGGACGCCGCGACATCTTGAGTTTCTCATTGATCGCTGACCGCTTAAGAGTGGCGCGCGTGGAGGTGGTAGGATTAATGACCCGTTGTTTACTGAGTGTATTGCCTTCGCAATATGGTCCTTTTGACGCGAGTGCGTTAGCGACTCAACCCTTCTTTTCTGTTTCCAGATGTTGCCTGCCGTTAAATTCGACACAGGACGCCAGGGCTGGTTAACCCGCCAGTTATTCTTTCTGCCAGACGCGTATCACGCTGCTCTGGTCATGTTCGCCCGGTGATTTTCACGACGGGTTTTATCGATCCGTAACCCGGAAATCGCCAACGTATTTTTACACGAATAAGGGTAATAAAGTGGCGGCATACTTCACTACGCCAGTTTTTTCACTGTCGACACCGCATATTGCAGCTATGCTCATGTGGGTTGTTTATTCAGGTACTGATGTGATTAGCAGTATAGAAAAAGAAGAGGTTCGTTATGTCTGACGACATGATTCATCACGGCTCGTCAGCGACGGGTAAACATGACAATTTGCGCTCTATGCAGGAGGTTGCGATGAATGACCGTAATGCCAGCGAAATGCTTCGTACCTATAATATTGCCTGGTGGGGCAATAACTATTACGACGTTAACGAGCTCGGCCACATCAGCGTATGCCCGGATCCTGACGTGCCTGAAGCACGAGTCGATCTGGCCAGATTGGTCAAAGATATGCAGAAAGACCATCATCAGCGTCTTCCCGCATTATTCTGCTTTCCGCAAATCCTTCAGCATCGCCTGCGCTCGATTAATGCAGCGTTTAAACAGGCGCGTGAATCGTTTGGTTATAAAGGCGGCTATTTTCTGGTCTACCCGATCAAGGTTAACCAGCACCGTCGCGTTATTGAGTCATTGGTGAATTCGGGTGAACCACTGGGGCTGGAAGCCGGCTCAAAAGCCGAGTTGATGGCGGTGCTGAGCCACGCCGGCATGACACGTACCGTGATCGTTTGCAACGGTTATAAAGACCGTGAGTACATCCGTCTGGCGCTCATCGGTGAAAAACTGGGTCACAAGGTTTATCTGGTCATCGAGAAGATGTCCGAAATTCAGCTGGTGCTGGAAGAGGCCGAGCGTTTGCAAGTGGTGCCGCGCCTCGGCGTCCGGGCTCGTCTGGCTTCTCAGGGGGCAGGGAAGTGGCAGTCCAGCGGTGGCGAAAAATCCAAGTTTGGTCTGGCGGCGGTACAGGTACTGCAACTGGTGGAAATGCTGCGTGAGGCTGGGCGGCTAGACAGCCTGCAATTGCTGCATTTCCATTTAGGGTCGCAGTTGGCGAATATCCGTGATATCGCGACCGGCGTGCGTGAATCCGCGCGCTTTTATGTCGAACTGCACAAACTGGGCGTCAATATCCAGTGCTTCGACGTCGGGGGCGGTCTGGGGGTTGATTATGAAGGTACTCGCTCCCAGTCTGATTGCTCGGTGAACTACGGCCTGAATGAATACGCCAATAATGTGATTTGGGGGATTGGCGATGCTTGTAATGAGCACGGCCTGCCGCACCCGACGGTGATCACGGAATCTGGTCGTGCGGTCACCGCCCATCATACCGTACTGGTTTCCAACATTATCGGCGTTGAGCGCAACGAGTTCAGCGAACCTACGGAACCGAAAGAGGGTGCTCCGCGTATGCTGGAGAGCCTGTGGTCAACCTGGCGGGAGATCAAACAGCCGGGAAAACGTCGTTCTCTGCGTGAGTGGCTGCATGATAGCCAGATGGACTTACATGATGTGCATACTCAGTACACGCATGGCATGTTGGATTTGACACAGCGCGCGGAGGCGGAACAGCTTTATCTGAGCATCTGCCAGATGATTCAGGCGCAGTTGGATCCGAGTAACCGGGCGCATCGGCCAATCATTGATGAATTACAGGAGCGGATGGCCGATAAGCTGTATGTCAACTTCTCGCTGTTCCAATCCATGCCGGATGCGTGGGGAATCGATCAGCTTTTCCCGGTACTGCCGCTGGAAGGGCTGGATAAGCCGCCTGAGCGTCGCGCGGTGTTGCTGGATATTACCTGTGATTCCGATGGCTCTATCGATCACTACGTGGATGGCGACGGTATTGCGACGACCATGCCGATGCCGCCTTACGATCCGGAAAACCCACCATTGCTGGGGTTCTTCATGATTGGAGCCTATCAGGAAATTTTGGGAAACATGCATAATCTGTTCGGCGATACATCGACCGTCGACGTCTTTGTCTTCCAGGACGGTACCGTCGAGATTGAAGAATCCGATCCCGGAAATACGGTGGCCGACATGCTGGAATATGTCCAGCTTGACCCGAAAGTGATGATGACCCGTTTCCGCGATCAGGTTAAAGAAAGTGACTTTGATGCTGAACTTCAGGCGCAGTTCCTGGCCGAGTTTGAAACAGGGTTGTATGGCTATACTTATTTAGAAGATGAAGATTAAGCAGGATTGAAGAGTAAAAAGGGATGTGAGTGCGCATCCCTTTCTCGACTCCGCTCAGATCTGCGCGCTGCTTATATTGATATTGGCGGTGGGTTTGGTCAGAGAGTCAAATTCTTCAATCACGCTGTCTTTGAAGATAATTTTGGCGATAAGTAGTAAGGAGTTTTTATCCTGAACGCCATATTTATTCAGTAATCTTGATTTGCTGTTCAATACGGACTTTTTATTTAACCCGATGATGTCGGCGATGGCTTCCGCCGTATAACCGGCGCACCAATACTGGAATACGGCATATTCAGATTTGGAAAGCCTGACGGGATTGAATAAACGGCGATCATGGAGATAGGCGAAATCCAGCAATTTATAAAAAGAATCAATGGGGGCTGACTTTGAAATGAGAATTGTTTTTTCGTCAATGCACGCAGGGGGATGATAAGGCGAATTGTTGATGATAACGAATGAGGACGCCAGACTATAAAAATGGGTTCTTATCGACTCATAGTATTTTTCAAATCCCTCGCTGCTGCCGTCAATGATGAAAATACATTTTTTATTTCCATGCTGTAATGTGAACCGGTTGACGGGCTTTATCGAGAGCATAGGAATACTGGATAGGACTTCCCGTAATCCTACCGTGGTAAAATTGCATTTACTGAAAATTCTCACATCCATGATTTTTAACACATATGAGTTTATTGTCTGAAAGCGGCCGCGAACCAATAATCTGATGTTACTTAATGTTGCCCAGTTATTAATAAATGGTTGCTGTGAAATACGTTTACATCGCTAAAAAATAGAACTTCTTAAGCAAACCGCAGAAGCTAAAGCCTGTGTTATCACCTGTGTATGTGATAAGACTGGAAAAAGAGTACCTTATTGGTTTCGTATAGTATGCTTGATTTGCTGGTCTATTTCTATCTTTAATACATGGGGTTATCCCATCGCTGTCACTGCGCCCCGAGACCATGACTGCCTGTTTGTCCGCATCCCGCCATGCCCTCTACGGCTTCCTGTCTCGGAAAATGGATTGAATATCCTTTCTTAAAAAAAGAACGAAAAGTAAATTATATTGGGGAAAACTATTTATTAATGCTTATCAATTATTGAAATCTATCATGATGCAGACGGCATCGCTCGGACGAGTCTGTTTATTACAAAGTAGCTTACAGCGAATACGGCGGGGATGATAGTGGTCTGATGACTTACGGGCAATTGAAAAAATCTCATTGCCCGTGCGGACTTTATTTTTTAAAACGTCAGACGTCGTGATTACTTCTCGGCAGCAATGCGTTCACGAATGTGTTTGGCGCGTCCTTCCGATGAAGGGTGGGAGTCAAACATACTGCTCTCATGACCGGCATCCAGTTTGGCGAGTTTCTCAAAGCTGGTTGCCAAACCTTCTCGTTTGATGCCGCGTTTCTTCAGTAGATCAAAGGAATAATCATCAGCCTGACTTTCCTGAGCTTGAGAGAATTGGGAATTAACCAGTTTTTCTCCCAGATCGGCTAGCTGAGATTGTGACAACGACGCCGCCACGCCGCCAGCAGAGGCGATTGCGCTACGGGCGGCAGTCGCAGCATAGGCAACCTGCATGGCTTTACGGGTATGCCCCAGCGCGACGTGGCCCATTTCATGGCCGAGTACGCCTTCGACTTCATTGTCGTTCATCATGTCCATCAGGCCGCTGTAAACGCGGATACAACCATTAGCCATCGCCCAGGCGTTAACATCTTTCGTCAAATACACCTTGTAGTTCGCCGGTGTACCGTTGATATCGTAGCCCAGTGCATCCGCAATTTTATTCAGACGTTGTGTGTATTTGCTGTTGGCAGGGGCAATTTTTGCCTCTTTATCCATTTGCTCACAGGATTGATCGCTGAGCGTTTTAACTTGTTCGTCACTGAGCGTCGCGGCCTGAAAAGCCTGAGTACCCGATTGCATCAAGGCACTCGTGTTTAAGTTCTGGCAGCCGGTCAGCAACGTTGCCGTGGCAACACTCAGAGCCAGCATAGAAGAACGAATTGCCATAGAAATCATCTCCCTACGATAGTGTTTGTTTTAGTAAAAGATTGAAGCGGGTATAACCTACCCGAAAACGGCATTGAGTAATAGAGCGGAAAATCTGATTTGTATTTACCGTGTTGCCCATTTCAGGGAAACATCACTGGCGTAATGCGAAAAGTCAGTGCGCATAAAGGCGAACTCACTGGAAACAGGCGATGTGACGCTGCAATCAACTGCATAACGGGCAAAAGCACCGCCATTGATTCGTTAGCAGAATAATCCCTGTTTTTTTGCTCACGGTTCCATGTGCATTCGCTGCATTTTTCATGTACATTTGTAGTCATATTTATTTCGCTATTCCTTTTTATCTTGTTGATTAATAAGTATTATTTAGGAAGGCGTTTGTTCAATCCGATCTGGAGTCAAGCATGTCCTCTCGTAAAGAACTTGCCAATGCTATCCGCGCGCTGAGCATGGATGGCGTGCAGAAAGCCAAATCCGGTCACCCGGGC
>NZ_SMBY01000014.1 GCF_004342665.1 Samsonia erythrinae
TTGTAGAGAAATTCGGTGGAGCGGTAGTTCAGTTGGTTAGAATACCTGCCTGTCACGCAGGGGGTCGCGGGTTCGAGCCCCGTCCGTTCCGCCACTTATTCGCACTAGCCTCAAGCATTGGCTTGAGGCTTTTTGCGTATATGCGGCATTAAAATTTAACGGGATTCTCTTTTTCCTCCCCCTCTTTGCTGACTATTCCTTTCTGGCTGCAACACTGCTCATCTTTTCTTTTTTGCCAGCAGGCATACATTGCAAGTCTGCGATAAAATCCCTATAACAGAGGAGTACCTTTTGGTGAGGTATTTAGCGAATTTAATGACTAGCGGATGAGGCGTGCGGAAAAGAACTTATGCAATGAGGTATGTTGCCGGCCAGCCAGTGGAACATATCTTTCCTCCTGGGGAGATGTATTACCCGGAACAAACAACGTTACCAACAGGCTCACTATTGCTGGAGGGCGATGTTTTACGCGTCATGGTATGGAATATTTTCAAGCAGCAAAGAACTAATTGGCTATCTGTATTGCAGAACTTCGGCAAAGATACTCAGTTGGTGCTTTTGCAGGAGGCGCAAAGTACGCCGGATCTTATTCGTTTTGCAACGACCAATTACCTTTCTGCTGACCAAGTGCCCGCTATCATTCTCCCGCAGCACCCCTCCGGAGTGATGACGCTCTCGGCCTCTCAACCTGTATATTGCTGTCCCTTACGGGAAAGAGAGCCTCTGTTGCGGTTGTCTAAATCGTCTTTGGTGACGGTCTATGCGCTTCAAAACGGTCAGAGGCTGATGGTGATCAATATCCATGCGGTGAATTTCAGTTTTGGCGTTGAGATCTATACCAAACAATTGGCCGCAATTGGCGAGCAGCTCACACATCACCAAGGTCCTGCGATTATGGCTGGCGATTTTAATGCATGGAGCCGGCAGCGTATCAATGCGCTTTATCGGTTTGCGGCAGAAATGAGGTTACAAGAAGTCCGCTTCGTTGATGATCACCGCCGCAAAGCATTTGGCAGACCGCTGGATTTTATTTTTTATCGCGAGCTGGCTGTCAAACAGTCTTCTGTATTGGAAACCGAAGCCTCGGATCATAACCCGTTGCTGGTTGAGTTTAGTCTGGTCTAGTCGCTATAAAAAAACGGCTCTCTGTGTGTAGAGAGCCGTTTCTTGTTTCTGAACCAGATTATACTAGGAGTCCGGTTTGATATTGCTGCTGACGTAGAGCGTCAGACGATCGCCTGGCTGGATATTAGCATTCTTGTTAATCACCGTATTCCAACGCATCACATCTGCAATATTCACGCCATGGCGTTTGGCGATGCTTGACAGAGAATCACCCTTACGAACCTGATAGGTGATAGAACTGCCTTGTGCATTGCTTTTGCCCGTAGCTTTGGCAACCTGCAGTGTCTGTCCCACTTTGAGTGAGTTAGTCCTGCGAAGATTATTCCAACTTTGCAAATCTTTCGTGCTGACATTGAGCCGTGCTGCTATCGTTGATAACGTATCGCCTGAACGAACCTTATACTGCTGAGGCGCAGTTGTTGACTGTGCCATACGCGTTGGTTGCACCGCAGCAATGTCGCCATCAGCCAGTGAGTCTTTCAACTGTTCAACATGCGCTTTAGGCACCATGATGTAATGTGGCCCGTTTGGGGCGGTAACATTACGCTTATAGCCCGAGTTATAGCTCTTTAGCTTATTCAACGACAAGCCTGCCATTTCAGCCGCTTGCGTCAACTCTATCTGCTGCCCCAACTCCACCTTCGCTAATGCCCGGCTTTCATTCGGTTTCGGCAGACTCACGCCATATTTTTTGCTGTTCTTGAGAATATCACTCAGAGCCAACATTTTAGGTACATAAATTGACGTTTCACGTGGTAACGCCAGTGCCCAGAAGTTGGTCGGTTTCCCTTTCGCTTTATTCGCTTTCATCGCCTGCATGACGCGACCTTCACCACTGTTATAAGCGGCAACGGTTAATAACCAGTCGCCATCAAACATTGTGTTGAGACGTTGCATCATATTCAGTGCTGCCGTTGTAGACGCAATCACGTCGCGGCGCCCGTCGTACCACTGGTTTTGTTTCAAACCATAATTACGTCCTGTACCAGGGATAATCTGCCATAGCCCTGCGGCGTTGGCGGATGATGTGGCACTGGGATCAAAAGCGCTCTCCACTATGGGTAGCAGTACCAGTTCCATCGGCATTTTACGTTGCTTAATCTGCTCGACTATCCAGTACATGTAGGGCTCTGCCCGTAATGTTACATCGTGGAGATAGCTCTTATGTTTCAAATAACGCATTTTTTGTTCGCGGACCCGGGCGTTATCCGGAACCTCCATCTTCAGCTCGTCGCCAATGAAGTTCCACAGATCTCGTTGCGCGAGGCTTTCATCATCCAGCCATCGCGCGGAGGTCTCTCGAGTTTCTGTGTAGTTTCCTGCTTCACTTTGACTTGCCGAAGACAAACTCTGTGCATGCTGCTTGGGTTGCGAGGTGTCATGAGGGGAGACCTGACAACCCACCAGCAAGACTGAGGCGATGATTATCGCTTTAGCCTTCATATGTTGGTCAATAGTTGCTTAAAAGACGAGCAAGGATACTTTGATTAGGGCGATAGTACAACCTAAACCTTCAGAAGCAGTCTTTCTTGCTGCGTAAGATCTCAAAAGCTCGCCAGTGTTCTATCTTTTCCGGTTCTGTTGATAATTTTCTTTTTAAATCAAATTCATGGCAACGGAGAAATAGATTGATTTTTCTCTCCAGCCCTAAGGTTGTCGGTAGACTTGATTGCGATTTTTCTCGTATCTGGCTGATTTTATGGAGGTAAGCTGCAATATTTGGCTCTTCTGGCCATATTGCATTAGAGAACGTTAAGTTTGCCAGCGTGTATTCGTGTGCGCAGCACACTACCGTATCATCAGGAAGATTGGCTATTTTTTGAATTGATTCATACAGTTGTTTCGGGGTTCCTTCAAAAATCCGCCCGCATCCTGCGGAAAATAACGTATCGCCGCAGAACAAAAAAGGGGCATTATAATAAGCAATATGACCAGAAGTATGCCCCGGAACCTCAAAGATAGAAAATTCCGAATTCAACACAGACACGTTATTTCCCTCTGCAACCAGATGGGTTGCACCGCATTTTGCGGTTTCCTTCGGGCCGAAAACAGGCAGGCCAGGGTAGTGATTAACGATTTCACTCACGCCCCCTACATGGTCAGCGTGATGGTGCGTGAGTAAAATTGCTTCGGGCGTAAGCTGGTTTTGGGTGAGAAAATTCAGTGCGGGCGCGGCCTCGCCGGGATCGACAATCGCACAGCGGTTTTCTTTATTACTCAATAACCAGATGTAATTGTCCTGAAGAGCGGGGATACTGGTAAGATTCATTCATCACCTCTTTTTGCTGGTAGCCTGAGGACGATAACAAAAGATGAAACTGGCACAAATCCCTCAGACCGTTATTGCGCCCGACTCATGGGATGATATCACCTGTGGGCGGTTTTATCGCGAATCGCTTGAGCAGGCTTTGCTGCCGTGGTGGCCGAAAATCTTTGGCTTTCATCTTGTGAAGGTTGGGGCATTGAGCGCGGAAGTGTGCGTGACGGAATGTGCGATCGCGCATCAGGTCAATGTGGCTCCGCACGGTGAAAACCTCCATGTTGTGGCTGATGTTCACCAATTGCCTTTCTCTGAAAAATCTATTGATGCCTGTTTGTTAGCTCAAACGCTCTCTTACTCTGCGGATCCGCATCGCATTTTGCGCGAAGTTGATCGTGTTCTGGTGGATGATGGTTGGTTAATACTAAGCACGTTTAATCCAATCAGTTTGGTCGGCATGGGGAAACTGATCCCCGGGCTGAATAAAAAGCACCCTTACTGTAGCCGTATGTTTACCCAAATGCGTCTTGTGGACTGGCTGGGATTATTAAATTACGAAATTATCTGCCAGACGCATTTTCACGTGACACCCTGGAGAAGAAACAAAGGAAAGCTGAACAAGCACGTGCCGATATTGGGCTGCCTGACGTTGATCATTGCCCGTAAGCGCACGATCCCTCTGACATTCACGCCGCTGCGGATGCGGTTGCGTAAAGCGCCGGTGCGCCGTACGCTGGGCGCAACAAAGATATATCGGCGGTAAGGTCGTTATCCTGCGGCGATCGACTCTGCCAGATAACCTGTGTCATCAAGCGTTGGCGCACCGGCGGCGGCGCGAGCCAGTTCGTCGCAGCGTTCGTTTTCCGGGTGCCCGGCATGCCCTTTCACCCATTCCCAATTCACCTGATGACGTTGAATCGCGATATCCAGCCTTTGCCAGAGATCGATGTTTTTTACTGGTTTTTTGTCGGCGGTTTTCCAGCCGCGTTTCTTCCAATTATGAATCCATTGGGTGATCCCCTGACGAACATACTGACTGTCGGTACTGAGTACGACGTCACAGGCGCTCGTCAGCGTTTCAAGCGCAACAATGGCGGCCATCAACTCCATCCGATTGTTTGTGGTAAGGCGATAGCCCGCGCTTAACATTTTTTCGTGCTGCTTATAACGCAGTAAGGCGCCATAACCGCCGGGCCCCGGATTACCGAGACAAGATCCGTCGGTGAAAATTTCTACCTGTTTACGCATCTCTGGTAGACTCTTCCTCATGGTGAAAACGGTAAGTCTGACATAAACGAAAATGATGAGCACTGAAATTACGCGACAAATCGTCCTGGATACAGAAACCACGGGTATGAACCGAGTGGGTGTTCATTACGAGGGACACAAAATTATCGAAATCGGCGCGGTTGAAGTGATTAACCGTCGTTTGACCGGTCGCCATTTTCACGTTTATATCAAGCCAGACCGTCTGGTCGATCCTGAAGCTTACCAGGTACATGGTATCAGCGATGAGTTTCTCGCGGATAAGCCAGCTTATGCCGATATTGCCGATGATTTTCTCGATTTTATTCGCGGTGCGGAATTGGTTATTCATAACGCGATGTTTGATATCGGCTTTATGGATTATGAGTTTCGCCTGCTGAATCGGGATATCCCCAAGACGGAGACGTTCTGTAAGATCACCGACAGTCTGTTAATGGCGCGGAAGATTTTTCCCGGTAAGCGCAACAGTCTGGATGCCTTGTGCGATCGCTATCAGATAGATAACAGTAAGCGTACTCTGCACGGCGCACTGCTCGATGCCGAAATTCTCGCGGAAGTCTATCTGGCGATGACCGGCGGCCAAACGTCTTTGGCTTTTTCGATGGACGGTGAATCGCGGCAACAGGAAAATGAGAGCAGCGAAACGATCCAGAGGATTGTGCGACCCCAGTCGGCGCTAAAGGTACTTTATGCTGATGAGGCTGAGCTGCTGGCGCATGAACAACGTCTGGATCTGATTGCTAAAAAAGGCGGAGCCTGTCTGTGGCGAGCTGAGTGATGTTTTCTAATCGTGTTTTTGCGTATGAAAATAGAGGCGATTACAACGGTATGGAGAGAGAATAATCAGCGAGATGAAATTATAAGCAAACGGAAGCGATTGGTTATAAAAAGGATTGACGTAATAGTGCCATCATCTTAGTATTCATCCCGCTTAAACAGCACAGAGTGGAGCGGTAGTTCAGTTGGTTAGAATACCTGCCTGTCACGCAGGGGGTCGCGGGTTCGAGTCCCGTCCGTTCCGCCACTTATTATGAAAAAGGCCTGAATCATTACTGATTCAGGCCTTTTTCATTGTCAGCCGCTATAGCGGAATGCGGTCACCGGGTTTGGTGACCGTCGTGTATTTAAAAATCCCAATCTTCGTCTTCGGTGTTGACGGCTTTACCGATCACATAAGATGACCCCGAGCCGGAGAAGAAATCGTGATTTTCATCGGCATTAGGTGAGAGCGCAGAGAGGATGGCGGGGTTCACGTCCGTCATACTGGCTGGGAACAGCGCTTCATAGCCCAGATTCATCAGCGCTTTATTCGCATTATAGTGGAGGAATTTTTTCACATCTTCCGTCCAACCCACGCCGTCATAGAGTTCCTGAGTGTACAGCACTTCATTGTCATATAAATCCTGTAACAGGTCATAGGCGAAATTTTTCACCTGCTGCTGGCGCGCGGGATCGGCCTTTGCCAGACCGCGCTGGAATTTATAGCCGATGTAGTAACCATGTACCGCTTCATCACGGATGATGAGCCGGATTAAGTCCGCCGTGTTGGTGAGCTTGGCGCGGCTTGACCAGAACATAGGCAGATAGAATCCAGAGTAGAACAGGAACGATTCCAGAAACACACTGGCGACTTTCTTCATCAGCGGATCGTCACTGCGATAGTGCGACAGGATGATCGCAGATTTTTTCTGTAGCGCCGGATTCTCTTCGCTCCAGCGATAGGCATCGTCCACTTCGCTGGTCAGGCACAGCGTCGAGAAAATAGAACTGTATGAGCGCGCGTGTACCGCTTCCATAAAGCTGATGTTAGAGAGTACGGCTTCCTCATGCGGGGTCACCGCATCCGGTATCAGTGCGGGGGCCCCCAGAGTGTTCTGAATGGTATCCAGCAGCGTCAGACCGGTGAAGACCCGAATTGTCAACTGGCGCTCGTGGGCGTTCAATGTACTCCACGACGGAATATCATTCGACAGGGGGACTTTTTCCGGCAGCCAGAAGTTAGAGGTTAACCGGTTCCAGACTTCCAAATCTTTATCGTCTTCAATTTTGTTCCAGTTAATCGCCTGGACGCGAGTGAGTGCGGTCATGCTTCGATTTCCTTCCGCGATGGCTTAGAGCGCACAGGACACGCAGCCCTGAACTTCAGTACCTTCTAATGCCATCTGCCGTATGCGAATGTAATATATGGTTTTAATGCCTTTGGTCCAGGCATAGATCTGCGCTTTATTGATGTCACGCGTGGTGGCGGTATCGCGGAAAAACAGCGTCAGCGACAGCCCCTGATCGACATGCTGGGTTGCGGCAGCGTAGGTATCGATAATCTTCTCCGGCCCAATGTCATAGGCATCCTGGTAATACGCCAGATTGTCGTTATTCATGTAAGGAGCGGGGTAGTAGACGCGGCCAATCTTGCCCTCTTTACGAATTTCAATACGCGAGACAATCGGGTGAATGCTGGATGTCGAATGGTTGATATACGAAATCGAACCGGTCGGCGGTACAGCCTGCAAGTTCTGGTTATAAAGACCGTGCACAATCACGGATTCGCGTAGCGCCGCCCAATCCTGCTGGGTGGGGATATGAATGCCGGCGTTTTCAAATAACTCCCGGGCACGCGCCGTGGTCGGCTCCCAACGTCGTTCCAGGTATTTATCAAAATACTCGCCCGATGCATATTTCGAGTGTTCGAAGCCCGAGAAGGACTGCTGGCGCTCTATGGCTAACTGATTGGATGCCCGAATCGCGTGGAAAGCGACCGTATAGAAATAGATATTGGTAAAATCAATGGCCTCTTCTGATCCGTAAAAAATACGCTCTTTCGCCAGATAGCCATGCAGGTTCATCTGCCCTAAACCAATCGCGTGCGATTCGTCATTGCCTTTTTCAATCGACGGAACAGAACGGATGTGGCTCATGTCGGAAACGGCGGTCAGCGCGCGGATTGCGATTTCAACCGTCTGACCGAAATCGGGTGAGGCCATGGCGCTGGCGATATTCATCGAACCGAGGTTACAGGAAATATCTTTACCGACATGGCGATAGCCAAGATCGTCGTCGTACAGGCTGGCGTCGTTGACCTGCAAAATCTCCGAGCACAGGTTGCTCATATTGATGCGGCCATGAATCGGGTTTGCGCGGTTCACGGTATCCTCAAACATCATGTAGGGATAACCCGATTCGAACTGGATTTCAGCGAGGATCTGGAAGAACTCACGCGCCTTGATCTGGGATTTTCGGATACGTTTGTCGTTCACCATCTCGTGATATTTCTCGGTGACGCTGATTTCCGACAGCGGTATACCGTAGACCTGTTCGACATCATAGGGCGAGAACAGGTACATCACCTGATTATTCTTTGCTAACTGGAACGTGATATCGGGAATGACGACACCCAAAGACAGCGTCTTGATACGGATTTTCTCATCCGCATTTTCCCGTTTGGTATCCAGAAAACGCAGAATATCCGGGTGATGCGCATGAAGGTACACAGCGCCAGCGCCCTGACGCGCCCCTAACTGGTTGGCGTAGGAGAAGGCATCCTCCAGCATTTTCATGATGGGGATAATGCCGGACGATTGGTTTTCGATGCGTTTGATTGGCGCGCCGGTTTCGCGGATATTACTGAGCATGAAAGCCACGCCGCCGCCGCGTTTAGAAAGCTGGAGCGCGGAGTTAATGGCGCGGCCAATCGACTCCATATTATCTTCAATGCGCAGCAGGAAGCAGGAGACCAGTTCACCGCGCTGCTTTTTACCGCAGTTGAGGAAGGTGGGGGTCGCAGGCTGAAAGCGCCCGCTGATGATTTCGTCCACCAGCGCACTGGCCAGCGCGGTATTACCTTTTGCGAGGGTCAGGGCGACGAGGCAGACGCGATCTTCGTAGCGCTCCAGATAGCGCTTGCCGTCAAAGGTTTTCAGCGTATAGCCGGTGTAGTATTTGAACGCGCCTAAAAAGGTTTGAAAACGGAATTTGTGCGCGTATGCCTGCTGGAAGAGTCCCTTGATGAAATCGAAGTGATATTGATCCAGCACTTCCGCTTCGTAGTAGCCTTCTTCCACCAGATAACGCAGTTTTTCTTCCAGATTGTGGAAGAACACGGTGTTCTGGTTGACATGCTGTAGGAAATAACGGCGTGCCGCGAGCTTATCCATGTCGAACTGGATATTTCCCTCTGCGTCGTAGAGGTTTAGCATTGCGTTTAGCGCGTGGTAATCGAGCGAGTGGGCATCCGTGTCGGTCTTGGTTGCCTTCGCGCTCACGAGGTCTGTTGTTGCCAAAATTCAGTTACTCCCTTACGCACATTTGCAACGTCTTCTGCTGTGCCGAGTAGCTCAAAGCGGTACAGGTAGGGCACCTGACATTTCTGCGCGATGATGTCGCCGGCGATGCAGTACGCTGCACCGAAATTGGTATTGCCTGCGGCAATCACGCCGCGCAGGTAAGCGCGATTATGCGGATCGTTGAGAAAGCTGATGACCTGACGCGGTACAGCCCCTTTCGTGCTGCCTCCGCCATAGCTGGGGACGACCAAAATATAGGGGCAATCAACTTTCAGTGCAGGTTGTTCTATCGCTATCGGAATTCGCAGGGCCGGCAAGCCAACCCTGGAAATGAAGCGATGGGTGTTTTCCGACTGGCTGGAAAAATAGACCAGCGGGTTCATATCGCCCCCTTATTGCAATTGCAGGGCGGCATTCAGCGTGCTGATCTTATCCGGGCGGAAGCCGCTCCAATGGTCGTCAGCCGTCATCACGACAGGCACCTGCTGATAACCCAACGCTCTCACCTGCTGTAACGCCTGTTCATCTTCCGTTAAGTCCACCAGTTGATAGTCAATGCCCTGTTTATCCAACGCGCGGCATGTAGCGTTGCATTGAACACAATCCGGTTTAGTGAAAATAGTAATACGCATGATTCGTATTTACCTTTTGGCGTGAAAGAAGTTTGTCGGAGCGGTTATCTTCAAGGCATAAGTGCCTGAACCGATCCACTGGGTAGCGATCGCTTTACGCGATGGTTACATAGAGAATACTAGATGTGGGTGTTTTAAATTTCAACCACACAAGATATATGATTTTTAGTTGGCCTTATACAAATTGACGCAAACCCTGATGTAGCAAGGCCGACAGAGAAGGCAAGTAAAAAATACAGAAAGAAATAAATGTGATGCGCATCTTTTTTGATGAAATAGTGTGCGACGAAATGAAGGGTAATGTGGGAAAGACAAAAGCCAACATGACTACTCCAGCTTTCCTTTGGTAAAAGGTGGCTTCTTAGTAACGTTTTTTTATGCTGACTAAGAGACAGTTTCGTGCGCAATGATACCGGCATTTTTATGCTACTTCATAGCACGCGCCCGACGCAGGGCGCTCAGTCGCCGCCGCCCTGCGAACCCAGGCTTCCGGCTAAATTATGCCGCTACGCGGAGCCATCGGTGTTCATGCACACCGCTGGCATAATTTTTACGCCGGATAACGGCAAAATCCTTGATGCCCTTATATTTGTGCTAAGAGATACACCCTATATATTAATTACAGGACGGGCAGGTTTCTGCCGTAATAGATCTCCTGCATTTCATGATACAGCAGATCGGTGATTCTTTTCCGTTCTGCTGCGCTGAGTGCTTCTGGCGCGACGTTGAACAGATAGTGTTTCAGGTCGAAGTCTTTCAATAGCATCTTGGTATGAAAGATATTTTCCTGATAAACGTTCACATCCATCATGTGATAGAGCGATTTCATGTCTTCGGACATGAAGTTCTGGATTGAGTTGATTTGGTGGTCGATAAAATGTTTTATCCCATGGACATCACGGGTAAATCCCCGCACGCGATAATCAATGGTGACAATGTCGGATTCAAGTTGGTGGATGAGGTAATTCAGCGCTTTCAGCGGTGAAATCACACCGCAGGTTGACACCTCAATATCCGCCCGGAAGGTACAAAGCCCGCCTTCCGGGTGACTTTCCGGATAGGTGTGTACACAGATATGGCTTTTATCCAGATGCGCAACGACGGAGTTTGGCAGCGGACCGGGGTGTTCTGAGGTATCGACATCTCGTGGGTCAATGGGCTCTTCACTGACCAGAATGGTCACGCTGGCTCCCTGTGGCTCATAGTCCTGACGCGCGATGTTAAGGACATTTGCGCCGATAATAGCGCAGGTTTCCGTGAGAATTTCCGTCAGGCGATTCGCGTTGTATTGTTCGTCGATATAGGCGATATAGCTGTCACGATCGTCAGCGGTTTTGGTGTAACAAATATCATAAATACAAAAACTCAGGCTTTTCGTCAGGTTGTTAAAGCCGTGTAGTTTTAGCTTGTGCAATTTAAGTCACCCCCTTGTGGCCGTGTGATTAACCGAACTGATGGATTATTGCGCATTTTGTAGCGCGCTTAACAAATACTGAGGCAGGGCAAAGCTACCGGTATGTACCTCTGGCGTGTAATAGCGACAGGCGAGCCCTGATTGCGTAAAACGCTGGCGCACGGTCGCAACGTCCAACTGGCGCAGTGCCGGATGATGACTGGCCCAGGCGAAAGTCATGATGCCGCCGTAATACGTCGGGATTGCCGCCTGATAAAAGCTGACGTCCTTGAAATAGCGACTGAGTTTTTTGTAACTGCCGACGGCTTCATCCTGTTGCAGAAAACTGACGCCGTTTTGGGCGACGAAAATACCGCCTTCGTTCAGACAACGGGCGCAGCCCTGATAGAAATCGGAGGTGAACAGACTTTCACCGGGGCCGATAGGGTCGGTGCAATCGGAAATAATGACGTCATACTTTTCGCTGCACTGATTGACGAAGTTAACACCGTCATCAATCACCAGAGTAAAGCGTGGGTCATCATAAGCGCCGGCACTGTGGTTGGGCAGATACTGACGACAGAACTCCACGACGCCCGCATCGATTTCCACCATCGTGATCTGTTCGACGCCACGGTGCCGGCAGACTTCCCGCAGCATACCGCCATCACCGCCGCCGATAATCAGGACGCGTTTGGCAGCGCCGTGTGACAGAAGAGGGACATGGGTGAGCATTTCATGATAGATGAACTCATCGCGCTCGGTAGTTTGTACCACGCCGTCAAGCGCCATGACGCGGCCTAATGCGTCATTTTCAAAAATGATCAGATCCTGATGATCGGTTTTTTTATGGTAGAGCACCCGATCGACTGAAAAATACTGACCAAAGTGGGTATGCAGGGTTTCATGCCACATCTCTTTTCGGGACATGTTAGGGCTTCCTCCGCGATAACAGCCAGGAAAATTGGCGCGCCATCATAGCCGACTCTTTTGTCGCTTGCACGGTCAATTTTCGGTCAGTGTGAGGATAAAAGAATTATTGCGCGTAGGAGAGCAATCCGAGCGAATTACGCGCCAGGGACTGGCATTTTTTCGGCGTCGGGATGGCGATGTTACTGAGATCGCGATAGCTGTCTTCACCCAGAGCCGTCATGTCGTAGGCGTTGTAATTGCTGAGATCCCAGCGATTTTGTTGAGCGAATGCCACCAGCGTCCGGCGAATTTGTTCATTCGGCAGGTCTTGATAACCACAGTGATTTTTCAGATAAACAAAAATCGCGGTCAGATCGGCCAGATCTTCCGCTTCGAATTCATTCAGCGCCTTGCTGGCGGAAGAGACGCTCATCAGGCTTAGCAGGAGCAGAGCCAGCGCAGAGTTTTTCATGGTTGAACCTGTTCCAGATATCGTTTGACGACGTTATCACAGATATCCCATAGGGTTCCAAGTTTTCTTATGGGAAATATCCGATCGCGATAAAAAAGTCGCGTCGAAACAGAGGGAAAAAGAACAGTGCTAATCTATTGAAAATATTGTTGTTTATTTTTATGGTACGGCCTGATGAAAATGATCTTGAGTTAATCGTGGGATTAAGGCCCATTTATCACCGTTTGATACGATGATGTTCCCGGCGGGCTCTGTTATTAATAGCGGTGATATTTCCTAATATACTTTTCATTCTATGATTTCCGGTGTCTGGCGCGTCAGTAGTTGGTTGTTGGCGGGGCTGTTGCTGCTTGCTGTGGCAACGGTGTTTTATCCGGCTTTTTTTGCCAGCGGGTTAGGGGTCACTCAGCTATGGCAAGCGGGGTTGCCCGCTTATCTGATACATTCGACCGCTATCGTTGTTGGCTCGGTGCTCTTCAGTCTGCTGTTCGGCTTACCGACCGCCTGGTTTATCGCGATGTACCGCTTTCCCGGTCACCGGGTGTTGCAATGGGCGCTGTGTATGCCGCTGGCTATGCCCGCTTTTCTGCTGGCCTTTCTATACCATGATGCATTACGCCATTTTCCCTTGTTGTTGGGAGAACATGAGGCGTGGAGAGACGTCCACTCTGCCGGAGTTGTCGCGTCGTTATGCGCGGTGAGTTTGGTATTGGCGCTGGTGTTGTATCCCTATGTTTATTTACTGGTACGTGAAGCATTAATCAAACAGCCAGCCAGCCTTATCCACGCCGCGCATTTACTGAACCAGACGCGTTCTCAGGTATGGCGCCGTGTGTGTGTGCCACTCGCTAGACCAGCGATGGCCTGCGGCGGCGCGCTGGTGGCGGCTGAAGCGCTGGGTGACTATGGAGCCGCGTCTTATTTGGGTATTCCCACCATGACGACAACGGTGTTGGATATCTGGCAGAGGCAGGGCGATTTGGGGGCGGCGGCACGCCTTGGGGTGTTGATTTTACCTGTTATCTTTCTCCTGATGTTTCTGGTTAATCGCTGGCGCTGGAAACAGCAAATATATCAATCCCGATTGAACGCCTCTCCGCTTGTTCCACCAACGCTGACCGGATGGCGCGGCAGAATGGTTCGCGGCTACTGCTGGGGGATCGTGTGTTTATCATTTATTTTCCCTGTGCTGTACCTGCTGTTTCTGGCACTTCGCCACATGATGTCGGTATGGGACAGCGCGTTTTTGCAAGCTGTGATGAATAGTCTGTTGGCATCCGTCAGCACGACGGTCGTTATTACCCTGATGGGACTGTCATTTATCTTCTCTACGCGCACAGCGAAAATTCAGGCCGATCAGACGCCCGTGAAATTGCTCAGCCTGAGTTTCGCCCTGCCTGGCGCCGTACTGGCCGTCGGGCTATTTACTTTGCTGTCGCTGGTCGAACGCGGCATTACTCTGTCTGCCAGCGCCGCAGGAGGGATGTCCGCAGACGCCTGGCTGACCGGCTCGCTGTTTATTCTTATCCTTGCCTATGGCGTTAAATTTGGTCGGCTGATGTTAGACAGCCTTGAGCGCCACATGGCTGCTATCCCGCGATCGCTGGACAGCGCCGGCCTTGCTCTGGGGGCTTCTCCCACCAGCCTTTGGGCGCGTGTTCATATACCGCTGTTGCGGCGCAGTTTGTTCATGGGAGCATTGCTGATTTTCACGGAAAGTATGAAAGAGCTGAATGTGTCACTGGTATTACGCCCGGTGGGGATTGATACGCTGGCCACCTATGTGTTTCGCTTGACGGTGAGTGAACCGGTTATCTCATTCGCCGTTCCTGCGCTGCTACTGGTTGCGATAGGGCTGGTGCCGGTTTTTGTGCTGCATCGCGCACTGAACATAAAAGGATAAGTATATGGCCGCATCGATAGATATTCTGAGCGTTCAGGCGGTAAGTTGCACTTTGCAGCAGTCAACGGTGCTGGAAGATATCACGTTTTCCGTGCGCAGCGATGAGGCTATCTGTCTGCTGGGTCGAAACGGTAGTGGTAAGACGACGCTGTTGCAGGCGATTGCGGGTCTGCTGCCGATCTCGCAGGGTAAGATTCTGCTGAGTGGCGAACCGCTCAGCGGGCCTCAGGGATCTGTTTTGCCCGAGCGCCGACAAATCGGGCTGATTTTTCAGGATTATGCGCTGTTTCCTCACCTGACGGTGGAGGGGAATATGGCGTTTGGCTTATATGGACGACCAGAGAGCGAAGTCAAACAAATCTGTGCGGACATGCAGGCGCTCTTGCAGCTTGATGAGGTCGCTTCCCGCTATCCCCACGAGCTGTCCAATGAACAGCAGCAGCGTTTGGCGATTGCCCGCGCGTTGGCCTGCGCACCAAAGTTACTGTTATTGGACGAACCGTTTCCCGGGTTGGACAGCCAGACGCGCTATCGTCTGATTGCCGAACTTCGGCAGATCCTCAAACAGCGCCATATTGCGGCGATTTTCGCCACGCATAGCCGGGAAGATGCGTTTGCCTGTGCTGACCATCTGGTGTTGCTCCATGAAGGGAAAATCATGCAGCAGGGCTACCCTTCTGAACTGTATCACCACCCGAACAGCCGTTTCGTGGCTGACTTTATGGGAAGCACGAACTATCTCCCCGTGAAGATCCTGAGCGATCGTCAGTGGCAGAGCGTATTGGGCGATCACCATGCGACGCATTCCCTCAATCAGCCGATCGACTCGCCGTGCGACTGGATGGTGCGTCCGCTTGATGTGGCGCTGGCGCTCGATCCTGACGGTCTTGCGACGATTGAGGATCGTTTGTTTATGGGGAGCTCAAACCTGTATCGGGTGAAACTCGGAGAACTGATGCTGCTGGTACAAACCGGAAACTGGTTTGAACCGGGTCAGCAGGTGCGCTTAAGCATTAAGACGGATCCGCCAGTCTTGTATCCTGCGTTGCCGGTCGTTAACAGTACGGTTGAAGATCCTGAAAAGAAATGACTATGCCTCTGAGTGTAGATCTGATGCCAGCATGAGCCAGGCGCTGTTATGCTTTTCAAAGCCTAATTTCGGGTAGTAATCCACCGCCAACGGCGCGGCCAGCAAAATGATTTTGCAGCCTTTTTCCAACTGCTGAGCGGTTTGTTGAATAAGTTTTTTTCCTATCCCCGCATGCTGACAGTCGTCTGACACCGCCAGATCGGACAGATAACAACAGTAATGAAAATCCGTTACGCTACGCGCAATGCCAACCAGCGTTTCCCCTTGCCATGCGGAAACCAGCAGGTTAGCGTGCTTAAGCATACCTGCAATCGCTGTCTCATCATCCAGCGGGCGACGCGGCCCCAGGGAGGTTTTCGCCAATAGCTCAATGAACTGCTGGCTGGAAAGCGGGGCGTTCACTTTGTAGCAAACATCCACGGGTGCTGGGCTCATGATGCCTCCTTCATGGTGTGGTTTCTGATATACTTCGCGCGCGTCTGGGCATTGCCCAGACTGATTTAAACGTCAGCATTGGCGCATCATCGATAATGAGTCCGTTATTTTTCCGATGATGCTGAATACCTTACTTCAAAGAGTTATCAGTATGATGAAACATACCGTGGAAGTCATGATTTCTGAGCAGGAAGTGATGGCGCGGATTACCGAGCTGGGACGACAAATCAGCGAACATTACCGTGATAGCGGTAGTGATATGGTGCTGGTGGGCTTGTTGCGTGGCTCGTTTATCTTTATGGCCGATTTATGCCGGGCCATCGATGTCCCTCACGAAGTGGATTTTATGACGGCATCCAGCTATGGCCGCGGTATGAACAGCACGCGCGATGTTAAAATCCTTAAAGATCTGGATGAAGACATTCGCGGTAAGGATGTGTTGATTGTGGAAGATATCATCGACTCGGGTAATACGCTGAGCAAAGTGCGGGAAATCCTGCAACTGCGGGAGCCGAAATCATTGGCCATCTGTACGCTGCTGGATAAGCCGGAGCGTCGTGAAGTGGCGGTAAAAGTCGAATGGGTCGGGTTCTCTATTCCTGATGAGTTTGTCGTGGGTTACGGCATCGACTATGCCCAGCACTATCGTCATTTACCATACATTGGTAAGGTCATAGCGCAGGAATAATAAAGACAAAGGCCGGTACGGTGAGCGACGCCCAGTGAACGGGCGTCAGTCTGTCAATCAAAGCAGAGAAGAGATCGCGCGGCGGTAACGTTGTTCCAGCGTCTCCCGGTTGGTGGCGGTGACTTCCAGATCGCGCAGTCGGCCATCCTGAATACCGTAAACCCAGCCGTGGATCATGACTTTTTGCCCACGTTTCCAGGCGGATTGCATAATGGTGGAATGGCCGAGGTTGTAAACCTGTTCGATGACGTTGATTTCACACAGCGTATTCAGCCGCTGTTCAGGAGGCAACTCCCCCAACAGCGAGCTATGCTTGTACCACAAATCACGGATATGCAGCAACCAGTTGTTAATCAAACCCAGTTCCGGGTTTTCCACCGCCGCCTGAACACCGCCGCAACCGTAGTGGCCGCAGATGATAATATGTTCAACTTCAAGAACTTCGACAGCATACTGTACGACAGACAGGCAGTTGAGGTCTGTGTGAATAACCAGGTTGGCCACGTTACGGTGAACGAATAACTCACCGGGTTCAAGGCTGGTCAGACTTTCTGCAGGTACGCGACTGTCCGAGCATCCAATCCATAGAAAACGCGGTCGCTGCGCCTGCGCCAGACGTTCAAAATAACCAGGATCCTCTTCCACCATCGTTGTTGACCAAACCTGGTTATTCGCGATGAGTGTTTCAATATCTTTCATGAAAGTAAATGACCTGTAACAAACAAGGAGCAGAAGGGGTAATATAAGGCAACATGCATCGTTTGAAAAACGATAGTTTATACTCGTCATCCTTCAGGTTGCGCTTATGTTGGCTGCGTGACTCGACACTCTTACGAGTATCTCGCTCCTAAGGGGCCGCTGCGAGCAGCGTTCAAATCAGCCTTCGGCGGATTTGTCTGTCATCTGGATCGCTTATCTGAGTAAGCTCATAGGGATGGGATTCCCTCACTTGCCCTGAAGGGGGCGCGTTTTGCGTTGTGCAAAACGTTCACGTTTTGTCCTGAAACTTGAATGATTGAGAGTAGGTATTTGTCACACCTCGAATCTATAGAACTCACTGAATAATAAGGTAATCCATTTCTTATGACATATGCACTGGAACTGGCGCAACTCACCAAATCGTATCCGGGGGGCGTCAAGGCGTTACGGGGGATCGATCTGAGCGTGGAGGCAGGAGATTTCTATGCGCTACTGGGGCCGAATGGCGCAGGAAAATCGACCACGATAGGGATTATCAGCTCGTTGGTGAATAAAACCGCGGGTAAAGTTCGGGTCTTTGGCTATGACCTTGATCTGGATAAAGTCAATGCAAAGCGCCAACTGGGGTTGGTTCCGCAGGAATTTAACTTCAACCCGTTCGAAACGGTATTGCAGATTGTCGTTAATCAGGCCGGCTATTACGGCGTGAAGCGTCAGGATGCGTTACAGCGTGCGGAAAAATACCTGAAACAGCTGGATTTATGGGAAAAACGCAGCGAAAAAGCCATGATGTTGTCCGGTGGGATGAAACGTCGCCTGATGATTGCACGCGCGCTGATGCATGAGCCTAAGCTGCTGATCCTTGATGAGCCGACGGCGGGGGTGGATATTGAGCTGCGTCGTTCGATGTGGGGCTTTCTGAAAGCGCTGAACGCACAGGGCACCACCATTATCCTGACGACGCACTATCTGGAAGAAGCGGAAATGCTGTGTCGCAATATCGGCATTATTCAGCGCGGAGAGCTGGTGGAGAATACCTCCATGAAGCAACTGCTTGCCAAGCTGAAATCAGAAACGTTTATTTTCGATCTGGCGGCGAAAAGTCCGTTACCGCAGCTTGAGGGGTATGTCTTCCGTCTGGTGGATACCTCAACGCTGGAGGTGGAGGTGATGCGTGAACAGGGGTTGAACGCGTTATTCAGCCAGCTAAACGCACAAGGGGTACAGGTATTGAGTATGCGCAACAAAGCCAACCGGCTGGAAGAACTGTTTGTCACGTTGGTGAACGGAGCAAATGGTAAGGGAGAAAAGGCATGATGCAGTTATATTGGGTCGCGCTCCAGAGCATCTGGGTTAAAGAAGTCACCCGATTTGGGCGGATCTGGATCCAGACACTGGTGCCGCCGGTGATCACCATGACGCTGTACTTTATTATTTTTGGCAACCTGATCGGTTCACGTATTGGCGAGATGCATGGTTTTAGCTACATGCAGTTTATCGTGCCGGGATTGATTATGATGGCGGTGATTACTAACGCCTACGCTAACGTGGCGTCTTCCTTTTTCAGCGCGAAGTTTCAGCATAATATCGAAGAGCTGCTGGTGGCCCCCGTCCCCACCCACGTGATCATCGCAGGCTATGTGGGCGGCGGGATCGCGCGCGGCCTCTGCGTTGGCGTGCTGGTGACGGCGGTGTCGTTATTCTTCGTCCCGCTGCACGTTCATGCCTGGTGGATTATTGTACTGACGCTATTGTTAACGGCGACGTTGTTTTCGCTGGCGGGTTTGTTGAATGCCGTGTTTGCCAAAACCTTTGATGATATCAGCCTGATCCCAACCTTTGTATTGACGCCGCTGACCTATCTGGGTGGGGTGTTTTACTCGCTGACGTTGCTGCCGCCGTTCTGGCAGGCGGTGTCCAAACTGAATCCGGTTGTATATATGATTAGCGGTTTCCGTTACGGTTTCCTCGGCATTCAGGATGTACCGCTGTTGTTTACGATGTCGGTGCTCATCGCCTTTATCGCGGTGTTTTATCTGCTGGTCTGGTGGTTAATTGAACGCGGGCGCGGACTGCGGACCTAGTGTGTCTATTCTGTGCATGAGAAGGCGGGGTACCGCCTTCTCAATTGTCTCATCAGGCGACCTGGACCGGAATCGCTTTTGCCTGACGGCTTAACTCGTTATCACCGGAGAAGTAGGCCACCCTGGGGCGATGGCTTCTGGCCTGTTCGTCGGACATCTGTACGTAGGAGCAAATAATCAGCTTGTCTCCCACGCAGGCGAGACGCGCGGCAGCCCCGTTTACAGAGATCATGCGTGAGCCTCTCTCACCTGCGATGGCGTAGGTAGAAAAACGCTGGCCGTTATCGACGTTATAGATGTCAATCGCTTCATATTCCAGGATACCCGCAGCATCCATAAAATCCTGATCGATGGCGCAAGAGCCTTCATAATGCAAGTCAGCCTGAGTCACTTTCACCCGGTGCAGCTTGCCTTGCAGCATAGTACGTATCATCGCTTGTTACCTCGGTTCATACAGTCAAATCGACCTGATGGTTGTCAATCAATCTGGCCTTGCCTAACCAGGCTGCCATCAAAATGACCGCCCGCGTGCTGGTGGCGGTCAGCGGTTGCAGCGTATCGGCATCGCGGATGAACTGCTCATCGGGCGTAAAGCCCGCTTCGCGGAGTGTCTCCGCCGCTTGCGCCAGCAGCGCGTCTATCTGCCGGTCGCCGTTTTGCAGCTGTGTGGCAATTTCCATCATCACCTGATAAAGCCGCGGTGCAAGCTGGCGCTCCTCGGCGCTGAGATAGCCATTGCGTGAACTTAATGCCAGCTTGTCTTTTGCACGAACGATTGGTACGCCGACGATATCAATGTCATAGCCCATATCGCGGACAAGCTGACGAATGAGGGCTAATTGCTGGTAGTCCTTCTCGCCGAAGCAGGCCAAATCGGGTTGTACCAGATTGAACAATTTGCTGACGATGGTGGCGACGCCACGAAAATGACCGGGACGATTGGCGCCTTCCAGTATGGCGGACAGTCCGGGTACCTCGACATAAGTTTGTGATCCCAACCCATTTGGGTATATCACATCCGGGCTCGGTGAGAAAACCAGATCGGCGCCGCGGCGGTTCAGTTTTTCGCAGTCCTCCTGCAACGTCCGCGGGTAGTGGGCTAAATCATCGGGCCGTTCAAATTGCATGGGATTGACAAAAATGCTGACAATGACGATGTCGGCACGCGCTCTGGCTTCATCGACCAGCGTCATGTGCCCGTCATGTAAGTTGCCCATTGTGGGAACCAAAGCAATACGTTTCCCTTCCTGACGCCAGCGACGAACCTCACGGCGCAATAGCAGAGGGGTTTCGATAATCAACACACCCGTACTCCTTAAACGAATAAAAAGATAGCCTGATTCGTGAACGACCTGTTTTTATGCCATCAACATGTTCAGTGAAATGAATGTTCTTCGGCGGGGAAGAGGCCCTGTTCAACGTCCTGCACATAGGTGCGTACCGCCGCACGGAGATCGCCGCTCGTCGCCAGAAAATCCCTGGCGAACTTCGGCGCAGCGTCTCCGGTAATACCCAACGCGTCATGCATGACCAGAATCTGGCCGTCGGTAGCGTTGCCTGCGCCAATACCAATTACGGGGATCGATAGCGCTTCTGTTACGCGCTTGGCCAGCGCCACGGGTACGCATTCCAGCACAAGCAGTTGCGCACCGGCTTCTTCAAGCGCAAGGGCATCGGCCAGCAGTTGATTGGCATCGCTTTCGCTCCGGCCCTGAATTTTGTAGCCGCCGAAGATATTTACGGACTGCGGCGTCAGGCCTAAGTGACCACACACCGGCACGGCGCGCTCGGTCAGCATTTTTACCGTCGGGGCAAGCCAGCTTCCGCCTTCCAGCTTCACCATATTCGCGCCGGCACGCATCAGTTCCGCCGCCTGACTGAATGTCTGTTCTGGCGTGGCGTAAGTCATAAAGGACATGTCGGAAAAAATCAGCGCCAGCGGGGCGCCTCGGCGCACGCAGCGCGTATGGTAAACGATATCGCTGGTCGTGACGGGCAAAGTGGAGTCGTGCCCCTGCACGGTCATGCCGAGTGAGTCGCCGACCAGCATCACTCGAATGCCTTGTTCGAAAAATAAACGGGAAAAGCTGGCGTCGTAAGCGGTGATCGCTGCAAATTTCCGCTGCTCTTGTTTCCATTGGCGCAAATGGGAAATAGTTGTCGGTTTCATGACGGTCTTCCTATGTCAATAGGGCAAAGAATGAAGGGGAATATTCTAATGTAAGCCGACGAGTAGCGATATACCCGCCAGGCTTCAAGTTGCAGATGTGAGACGCGTCGACGAGCCAGAGTATCAGATGGTCTCGTCAGCCCATAGCGTTAAGCCATTGCGATCGACAGAGGTTAAACGCTGAGTGAGGGGCTCGCCGTCGGGAAAAACCAATTCTGGCGCAATCTCCGCCAGCGGATAGAGGATAAATTCACGGTTCTTCATATCATAGTGGGGCACCGTCAGGCGTTCTGTCTGGATAACGGCATCACCGAACAGCAGAATGTCCAGATCCAACGTGCGCGGCCCCCAGCGATGGGCTTTGCGTTCGCGGCCTTGTTCCCGTTCGATAGCCTGCGTGCGATCGAGCAGCGCTTCAGGCGCTAAGCCGGTTTCCAGCTCGACGACGGCATTGAGATAATCCGGCTGATCCTGCGGGCCGAGTGGGCGGCTACGATAAAGCGAGGAACAGCGAACGATGCGGGTTTGTGGCACCGCGTCCAACGCGGTCAACGCGGCGCGCACCTGTTGCAACGGCTGGGCAAGATTACTGCCCAGCGCCAGATACACGCGTGTCATCAGGCTTGATCCCTGCGTGCCGCGTTGGGTTTGCGTGACCGACGCGGACGGGAGCGACGATGTGGCGTGGGGCCGTCATCCAGCGTTCTCAGCATGGCTTGCTGTTGTGGCGGGGCCGCAACCTGGAATTCACCCCACCACTGGGCCAGACGCAGCAGTTCCTGATGGTTTTCGATTTCGGCGCGTAAACAAAGCAGGTCGTAGGCGGCGCGGAATTTAGGGTGTTCCATCAGCTTATAGGCGCGCTTACCTTGGCGGCGTGACAAACGCATCTGCAACATCCAGATATCACGAACCAGTGAGGTAATGCGTTTAGGGATCGCCAGTGAACGGCACTGTTCATCCAGCACATCGTTCATCGCCAGCGAGAATGCATCAAAATAGGTCAGGCCGCTTTCCTGCGCCAGCTTTTGCGCGTGTTCAATCAACGGATACCACAACATGGCGGCGAACAGAAACGCCGGATTGACTCGCATATTGTTTTGCAGACGCTGATCGGTATTTTTCAGCACCTGCGCGATCATACGTTCCAGCGTGGAGTTGCCGTCTGCGGTGAAATGACGGCTGAGCAGCGGGAAAAGCGGCTGAAACAGTTGGTATTCACACAGCATTTTATACGTTGGATAACCATAGCCTGATTGCAGCAGCTTCAGCGACTCCTCGAACATGCGCGCTGCCGGAATGTCATGCAGCAGTGACGCGAGGCGGGGAATGGGTTCCGCGGTTTCCGGGCTGACGGTCATATTCAATTTGGCGGCGAAACGAACGGCGCGCAGCATGCGCACCGGATCTTCACGGTAGCGCGTTTCGGGATCGCCAATCATACGAATCACCCCCTGGCGCAGGTCGTTCAGGCCGTTGGTGTAATCGCGCACGGTGAAATCGGAAATGCTGTAGTAGAGGCTGTTGATTGAGAAGTCACGACGCTGGGCGTCTTCTTCAATCGAACCGAAAATATTGTCGCGCAACAGCATGCCGCTCTGGGCCTGCTGAGAGGAATTTTTGGCTTCCTGTTGTTCCTGATGTTGATCGTGGTGACCACGGAACGTGGCAACTTCGATCACTTCCGGCCCAAACATGACGTGTGCGAGGCGAAAACGACGTCCCACGAGACGACAGTTACGGAATAACTTGCGCACCTGCTCGGGCGTGGCACTCGTGGTGATATCAAAATCTTTCGGCTTTTTACCCAGCAGCAGATCGCGAACGCCTCCGCCCACCAGATACGCCTCAAAGCCCGCTTTGTTCAGGCGATAAAGTACTTTCAGCGCGTTATCGCTGATATCACTGCGTGAAATATTATGTTGGTCTCGCGGGATCACCGTCAGGTGCTGAGGTGGTTCCTCTGATACGACCAGGTCGTTCTCACGATTCAGTACTTTACGGCAAAAATTAGCAACTCGGGTAAAGATAATACACCTCGATAGTGATGGAAAAATCAACGGTACAACAAAAACTTCGGCAAGAAGTTTTTAACGGCGCATCAGCGACGGCCCGCAAAGGGCGGCGAACAGGGATACGCACACGAAAAATAGCGGCTAATCATAGCTTACCAATGGCCCTTTGAGAATGCTGAAGTGATCGCTGATGCGTTTATCGTTGTTTCTAACGGAATGGCATCAAGGGACCAATGTGCCACAGACCATGCCAGCAGCGCCGTAAGCGTCATATCCTGCCAGCTTTCCGGCAAAGGCTGATTCAGAAATTGCAGCGCAGCCAGCAGCACGGGACGCGGATCGCGTTTTGGCAACGCAGGCGCGTGATTCTGTTTAGACAGTTTGCTTCCGTCCTCATTCCGCACCAGCGGCAGGTGGATATAAGTGGGTACCGCATAGCCGAGCAACTGATAGAGCGAGATCTGCCGAACGGTTGGTTCGATAAGGTCTGCGCCGCGCACGATTTCCGTGATTCCCTGATCGTGATCGTCGATGACTACGGCAAGATTGTAGGCGAATAGCCCGTCCCGGCGGTGGATGATAAAATCTTCCTGAGCGAGCGCCTTATCGGTGTACAGCTCGCCGCGCAATCGGTCGTGAAAGTGAAATACCGGTGTCGTCTGGCGCAGGCGTAATGCGGCGTTATCGGCGGGCAGGTTACGCGTCCGGCAATAACCGTCATAGTGCCCCCCTAGCTGTTGAATACGACGACGTGTACAGGTGCAGTAATAGCTCATGCCCTGCTGCTGAAGCTGTTGAAGGATCTCAAGGTAGCGCGCATGACGCTGTGACTGATAAATCACCTCGCCATCCCAGTGCAGGCCATAGTGTGCTAACTGGGCGAGTATGCGAGAAGCGGCACCGGGAATTTCCCGCGGCGGATCGATATCTTCGATGCGCACCAGCCAGCGGCCTTGTTGAGCGCGAGCCTGAAGATAGCTGCCGAGTGCGGCTATCAGTGAGCCAAAATGCAGCTCGCCGGAAGGCGACGGCGCAAAACGCCCGACGTAACGGCGGGTTTCAACGGCGTGTTCTGTTTGAGTAAAATGCGCGGTTACAGGCATAAGACGTTAAAGCTGTCTCGTCAGCATTTAGCGAGACGGAAAAGCATATGAGGAACATCATTCATTAATAATAACGTAATCAGAATCGGCTCCGGTGATCACCGGAGCCGGTTCTGAATGGGAAAATCAGCCAGCCATCTGCTTTTCGCGTATCTCTGCCAGCGTTTTGCAGTCGATACACAGATCGGCCGTCGGGCGCGCTTCCAGACGACGAATACCAATTTCGACGCCACAGGATTCACAGAACCCGAAATCCTCATCTTCGATTTTTTGCAGTGTTTTCGCGATCTTCTTGATCAATTTACGCTCGCGATCGCGGTTACGCAGCTCAAGACTGAATTCTTCTTCCTGCGCCGCACGGTCCACGGGATCGGGAAAATTAGCTGCTTCATCACGCATATGCGATACGGTACGATCCACTTCATCCCTGAGTTGGTTGCGCCATGCTTCAAGAATACGCTTGAAATGAGCCAGCTGAGCGTCGTTCATATACTCTTCGCCAGCTTTCTCCTGGTACGGCTCTACTCCGGCAATTGCGAGAATGCTCAGAGAAGATGTCTTACGGTTTTGCCCTTCTTGCATGTTGCTTCTCCTACATAACACGACACGCACAATACCCTTTTATACAGTGATGTTGCGGCGTTCTCGGCCATAACGTCAGCTATCTGGGGTATTTCGGCCCCCAATGGGGGAAAAACAGGCCGCTATAAATAGCAGATGGCGATGGGGTTGGCAATGCTTCCTGACACCGGCCTGATAAAGTGTGAGGAACAATCTACATACATTAAATGATAAACAACGTGTTACGTCTTTTGATGAAGCTAATGTAATGTGTTAGGCCCACTCACTCTTTCAACAACGGCAACGGATGCGTCAACTTGATACCGTCCGGGCATAACGTGACGCCATAACATAAAATTTCAACCCCTGCCCGCTGCGCCTCGGTAAATAACTCCGCATAGCGTCCATCAATATGTCGGGCGGGGGCGACCTGCTGAATACCGGAGTGGAGCACGGCGAAAAACAGTACGGCACGTTCTCCTGCCATCACCACCTGCTGTAGCTCACGCAGATGCTTTTGTCCTCTTAGCGTAACAGCATCGGGGAAGTAACCACATTCATGTTGCAATAATGTGACGGTTTTCACTTCAATATAGCAGTTAATCCTGTTCGGCGCCTGTAAGAGCAGGTCAATCCGGCTGTTTTCCGTACCGTATTTCACCTCTGTTGTTATGGTCTGATAGCCAGCCAGCTCAGCGATGCGATTTTCTAATAAAGCCTCGCGTAATAATGTGTTGGCACGCAGAGTATTGACACAAATCCAGTGATTTTGCTGTGTTTCAGTCAGTTCCCAACTGTGGGGATATTTCCGCTTTGGGTTGTCAGAGGTGGAGTACCAGACGGTGTCACCGGGGGTGGCGCAGCCGGTCATCGCACCGGTATTGGCGCAGTGCAGCGTGAGCATTTCACCTTCGGGCGTCACGACGTCGGCTAAAAAACGTTTGTAGCGCTTAACCAGTCGGGCGGGGTGTAAGCGTGGGATATATTCCATACGTATCCTGTTCTCTTCGTCTATTCAATAAACGACCAGCTTTCGAGCCGCTGATAGCGGCTTTTACCGTTGTCAAAATGCGATTGATAAAGCGAAAAATGCGTCATGTCGATCGGCCAACTGAAATTGGCTGGCGGTATCGACACCGGGCGGGTCGCGCCGCGCAGTAGCGTGACGTGGGGATGAAAAGGCAAGGCGGATTGATAGCAGCCATTGCGCGCCGCCTGGGCGCGCAGCAGTTCCGCCAGTTGCAGCAACCCGCGCGGCGCGCGGCGGCAGCCCAGCCAGACGACGCCGGGCCGCGGCCAGTGCCCCGCATCATTCAGATTGACGGAAAACGCAGGCTGACGGATACGGCCAGCCAACGTTCTCAGAACCTGTTCTTTTTGCTCACTGACGTGACCTAAAAAAGCCAGCGTCAGATGCAGGTTGGCGGCGGCGATCGGGCGGCCTGCTTCCGGTGAGAAGTTTTCGGCACGCCAACGGATAATCTCCTGTTGTGTGGTTTCCGGCAGCGGTAAGGCAAAAAACAGACGGCGGGTGTCAGGCATGGCGATCTCTCTGTTCTGATTCCATCCGATGCTACAATGCCCGTCGCTGAAAGTTAACCTTTACGGAGATGTCTGTGATTTTACCGCCCGTCAGCGCCGTGCTGAATGATGTCATAACGGCGCTACATACCGCGCCTCAGGTGCTGCTCAATGCCCCAACGGGGGCGGGGAAATCTACCTGGCTGCCCTTGCAGTTGCTGCAACAAGGCAACCTGAACGGGCGCATTATCATGCTGGAACCGCGTCGTCTGGCGGCGAAGAGCGTGGCCTGGCGGTTAGCGCAGCAGTTAGGAGAAGTGCCGGGGAAAACGGTCGGTTATCGGATGCGCTCAGAAAGCTGTGTGAGCGATGCGACGAAACTGGAAGTCGTGACCGAGGGCATATTAACGCGTTTGCTGCAACACGATGCGGAGCTGCAAGGCGTTGCGTTGGTCATCCTTGATGAATTTCATGAACGCAGCGTACAGGCCGATTTGGCATTGGCGCTTTTGCTTGATGTGCAGCAAGGGCTGCGTGACGACTTAACGTTGCTGATCATGTCCGCGACGCTCGATAATGCGCGACTGGCGGCGCTGTTGCCGGACGCCGTCAGCGTGGTTTCAGAAGGGCGCAGCTATCCGGTCGAACGCGGTTATGCGCCACTCAACAGTCAGGAGCGTTTAGAAGAGGGCGCGGCGCGGCAGGTTCGGCGTTTGCTGAATGAAGAAACGGGCTCCCTGTTGCTGTTTTTACCCGGCGTAGCGGAAATTCGCCGCGTCCAGATGCTGCTGGAAAATCGCGGGGCGGATGATGTGGTGCTGTGTCCACTCTACGGCGCGCTGACGCTGGCGGAGCAGCAGAAAGCGATTCTGCCCGCTGAACCGGGTCGCCGTAAAGTGGTGTTGGCGACCAATATTGCTGAAACCAGCCTGACGATTGAGGGGATTCGGTTGGTGGTCGATAGCGGGCTGGAACGGGTGGCCAGTTTTGATGTAAAAAGCGGGCTTACCCGACTGGTAACGCAGCGTATTAGTCAGGCTTCCATGATCCAGCGCGCCGGACGAGCCGGGCGCTTAAGCCCCGGTATCTGCTGGCATTTATGTTCCCGTGAGCAGGCAGAGCGTGCGGCGGCGCAACAGGAGCCTGAGATACTGAATAGTGATTTAAGCAGTATCTGGCTGGATTTGTTGCAGTGGGGATGTACCGATGTTACGCAGTTAACCTGGCTGGATGCGCCGCCGGCACCGGCGCTGACGGCGGCTCGCCGATTGTTACGTCAGCTTGGCGTTACCGATGAACAGGATAGGTTAACGGTCGATGGTCGCAAGATTGCGGCGCTGGGCTGCGATGCTCGCCTGGCAACGATGCTCTACGCCGCCTCACGGCAGGGGGCGGATACGCTAGCTACCGCCGGCTGTCTGGCCGCCATACTTGAAGAGCCTCCGCGTAGCGGGTCGATCAATTTGGCCGACTGGCTGGATCGCCCGTTATCTCACTGGCTACGACGGGCAAAGCAGCTGACGCGTCGTTTATCGACGGCGGCGGGACGCCCTGATCGCAGCGAGGCCGATTGGTTGCTGGCGCAGGCTTTTCCCGACCGTATCGCCCGGCGGCGCGGTCAGGATGGACGCTATCTGCTGGCTAACGGCAGCGGCGCAATGATGCCGGTCGATGACGCGCTGTCCGGCAGCGAGTGGGTGATAGCTGCCGCGCTGTTACAAAATAATCAGAGTGCGGATGCACGGATTCAGCTGGCGTTGTCGCTGGATATTGAGCGGTTGGAACGTCGACTGCCCGGATTGATCAATGAACATAACGTGGTGCGCTGGGACGAAGAAAAAGGTACTCTGCGCGCCAGCCAGCGCGACCAGATCGGTTGTCTGACTGTGCGAACACGTCCGTTGAATAAACCTTCCGATGCGGCATTGCAGCAGGCGATGCTGTCATGGATCCGGGATCAGGGGATCGATGCGCTGCGCTGGGACGCCACCGCGTTGCAGTTGCGCGCCCGGTTACAGTGCGCCCGCCAATGGCTGCCTGAGGTCGAGTGGCCGAAAGTGGATGAGGCGACGCTGCTGGCAACGCTGGAGGTCTGGCTGCTGCCGTCGCTTTCCGGCGTGCGGGATTTACGCGCATTGCACCAGATTGATTTGCGCGATGCGCTGATGCGCCTACTGGACTGGCCGCTGCGCCAGCGTCTGGATAGCGCGCTGCCGACCCACTATACCGCCCCCGGTGGCAGCCGCTTGCCCATCGCCTATTATGATGAAAAGCCCCCGGTGCTGTCGGTACGGATACAGGAAATGTTCGGCGAGCGGCAAAGTCCGCGGTTGGCGGAAGGGCGGGTGTCGTTGGTGCTGGAACTTTTATCTCCCGCGCAGCGGCCATTACAAATTACGCAGGATTTAGCGGCATTTTGGCAAGGCGCTTACCGTGAGGTACAAAAAGAGATGAAGGGGCGTTATCCCAAGCATGTCTGGCCGGACGATCCGGCGAATACGACGCCGACAAGACGTACCAGAAAATATCAGAATCACTAATTTCAGACGTTTCCGCTTTCACGTAACCGGGCTGGAAACAGAGTATGCGGCTTGAGCGCAGAGCAGGTGGCCGTAAACAACCTGATGGAGAAGTTATTGTAATGTCTCGGGATGACCGCGAACCTATCGGACGCAAAAGTAACGCGTCAAAACGTAAGCCTGAACGTAAACAGGCGATACGACGTCGCAGGGATGACGACTATGATGATGACGACTACGACGATTATCAGGACGACTATGACGATGATGATGGCGGCGAAACCATGACGCGTAAACCGCAGAGAAAACGACGCTGGCTGGGGCTGGCGATTAAGCTGTTTCTGATTTTTGCCGTGACGATGGCGATTTATGGCGTCTATCTCGACAGTCAGATCCGCAGCCGTATTGAAGGCAAGGTCTGGCAACTGCCTGCCGCCGTTTATGGCCGTATGGTCAACCTTGAACCCGGTATGGCCTATAGTCAGAAAGAGATGATCAGCCTGCTGGAGGGGATGCAATACCGTCAGGTGAGCCGCATTACCCGACCGGGAGAGTTTAGCGTGCGTGGTAACAGCATCGACATGCTGCGCCGTCCGTTTGATTTTCCCGACGGGAAAGAAGGGCAGATTCAGGCGCGCCTGACGTTTGCCAATGATCGGTTGTCGCAGATCCAGAATCTGGATAATCAGCGTCAGTTCGGCTTTTTCCGTCTCGATCCGAAGCTGATCACCATGATGCAGTCGCCGAACGGTGAACAGCGTCTGTTCGTCCCGCGTGCGGGTTTCCCCGATCTGCTCGTTGATACGCTGATCGCGACCGAAGACCGCCATTTCTACGAACATGACGGCATTAGCCTGTACTCCATCGGGCGGGCGTTTCTGGCGAATATCACCGCCGGGCGTGCGGTACAGGGCGGCAGTACGCTGACGCAACAGTTAGTCAAGAACCTGTTCCTGACCAACGAGCGCTCGCTGTGGCGTAAGGCTAACGAAGCCTATATGGCGCTGATCATGGACTACCGTTATAGCAAGGATCGTATCCTTGAGCTGTATCTTAACGAGGTCTATCTCGGACAGAGTGGTAACGATCAGATCCGGGGCTTCCCGCTGGCGAGCCTGTACTATTTTGGCCGGCCGGTAAATGAACTGAGTCTCGATCAGCAGGCGCTGCTGGTGGGGATGGTGAAAGGCGCGTCGCTATATAACCCGTGGCGTAACCCGAAGATTACGTTAGAGCGGCGTAATCTGGTGCTGCGTCTGTTACAGAATCAGCAGGTGATTGATGCCGATCTGTATAACATGCTGAGCGCGCGTCCGCTGGGCGTGCAGCCGAGAGGCGGCGTCATCAGTCCACAGCCTGCGTTTATGCAATTGGTGCGTCAGGAACTGCAACAGCGGCTTGGCGACAAAGTTAACGATCTGTCCGGCGTGAAGATCTTTACGACGCTCGATCCGGTCTCGCAGGATGCGGCGGAAAAAGCCGTGGAGGTTGGCGTTCCGGCACTGCGTGCCGGCCGTAACGTCAGCGATCTGGAAGCCGCGATGGTGATTGTCGATCGCTTCAGCGGTGAAATCCGCGCGATGGTCGGTGGTTCGCAGACGCAGTATGCCGGGTTTAACCGGGCGCTTCAGGCGCGCCGTCCCATCGGGTCGCTGGCGAAACCCGCAACCTATCTGACGGCGCTGAGCCAGCCGGATACCTATCGCTTAAATACGCTGCTGGCTGATGAACCGCTGTCGATCAAGCAGTCCAACGGGCAGTTGTGGCAGCCGAAGAACTACGATCGCCAGTTCCGTGGTCGTGTCATGTTGGTTGATGCGCTGGCGAATTCGTTGAACGTCCCGACGGTAAATCTGGGGATGGCCGTGGGGCTGGATCAGATCACCGCGACGCTGAAGCGTTTGGGGATCCCTGAGAGTGTGATTCAGCCCGTACCGGCGATGCTGCTGGGGGCGATCAGCCTGACGCCGATGGAAGTGGCGCAGGAGTACCAGACGATCGCCAGCGGCGGCAACCGCGCGCCGCTGTCTTCACTGCGTTCGGTGATTGCGGAAGATGGCACGGTGCTGTATCAGAGCTTCCCGCAGGCTGAACGCGCCGTTCCCGCTCAGGCGGCATACCTGACGCTGTACGGTATGCAGCAGGTCGTCGCGCGCGGCACATCGCGCTCGCTGGCGGTGAAATTCCCGAATTACCATCTGGCGGCGAAAACGGGGACGACCAACGACCTGCGTGACAGCTGGTTTGCCGGGATTGACGGCAAAGAGGTGGCGATTAGCTGGGTGGGGCGCGATAACAACGGCCCGGCCAAGCTGACCGGCGCCAATGGCGCGCTGACCATTTATCGTCGCTATCTGGAAAATCAGACGCCGCTGCCGCTGATGCTGACGCCGCCGGAAGGCATTACAACCATGACGGTTGACCCCAGCGGTAATTTCATCTGTAACGGCAGCAGCGCCGGACGCGTCTTGCCGGTCTGGACAGATAACCCACAGGCGTTGTGTCAGACCAGCCAGCCGCAGCCTTCCGCGCCGCAGGAAGAGCAAGAGGGTGAAGGCGTGCCCGGCTGGATCAGACAAATGTTTGGTCAATAACCTTTCTCTCTGCCCCCGGTGTTCCCGGGGGCTTTTTCTTGTGATTGTCGCCGTTGACTGACCGCGACGGCTTTCTCCGCTCGCGCATTCTGACGCCAACGGGTAAATGTCTTGCGATTGATATTCCGTTGCGCCTATCATGCTGCCTTTATCGAAATCATTATCGTTCTCTTTTAGCTCAATGATTGCCCGTATCGATTGCCGTTCACCTCTTTTTTACGGTCTACGGGCGACATGAAAAACTCAAAAACGCTATGCAAAATCAAACTGTATTGCCTGATACCACCTTCAGACTGGACGACGTTAGCTTTTCCGTTGCCGGACGTACGCTCTTACATCCTTTGTCCATTACGTTTCCCGTCGGGAAGGTGTGCGGTCTGATCGGGCACAATGGTTCCGGTAAATCCACGTTGCTGAAAATGTTAGGACGCCATCAGGCTGCCTGTAGCGGCACCGTATTGTTGGGGGAACAAGCCGTCGAACGCTGGGACAGCAAAGCCTTCGCCCGTCAGGTTGCCTATTTGCCGCAACAGCTTCCCGCCGCTGAAGGGATGACCGTGCGCGAACTGGTTGCCGTGGGGCGCTATCCGTGGCATGGCGCATTAGGCCGTTTCGGTAGCGTCGATCGGGAAAAGGTCGAAGAAGCTATCATGCTGGTGGGACTGAAGCCGTTCGCTAACCGTCTGGTCGACAGCCTGTCCGGTGGGGAAAGACAGCGCGCCTGGTTGGCGATGACGGTGGCGCAGGATAGCCGCTGCCTGTTGCTGGATGAGCCAACGTCTGCGCTGGATATTGCGCATCAGGTCGAGGTGCTGGCGCTGATTCAACGTATGAGCCGCGAACGCGGCATCACGGTGATTGCGGTGTTGCACGATATCAATATGGCGGCGCGTTATTGCGATCGTCTGGTGGCGCTGCGCGGCGGTAACATGATCGCGCAAGGTGAGCCTGTCGCGCTGATGCAAGGGGACGTGCTGGAAAGTATTTACGGTATTCCTATGGGAATTCTGCCTCATCCGGCTGGTGGCGCACCGGTCAGCTTTGTTTGTTAACTCGGTTTACTTGCTAATGATGCCTGAATTTTTTTCTTCTCGTTCTCCTGACCCCCTGCGTCGCCGGTTACTGACCGCGCTGATGCTGTCGCCACTGATGTATTCAGCCGTGAGCCGCGGGGCGATGGTCAGCACGCCCGATCTGACGCGGATTGTGGCGCTGGAATGGCAGCCCGCGGAGTTGCTGTTGGCGCTGGGGATTGTACCGTTCGCCATCGCGGACAAGCGTAACTATACCCAGTGGGTAGAAGAGCCGGCACTACCCGATTCGGTGATTGACGTCGGGATGCGTACCGAGCCTAATCTGGAATTGCTGGCCCAGATTGCGCCGTCGCTCATTCTTTACGCCGAGGGGTATGGGCCGTCGGCCACAAAAATGTCGCGTATCTCGCCGATGATGGGCTTTAACTTCAACAACGAGCAGGGAAAACCGTTGACGACGGCACAGGTGTCATTAATGAAACTGGCCGATACGCTCAATATAAAAACGACCGGAGAGCGGCATCTGGCCGAGCTGGAACAGTTCCTCCAGCAGGAAAAAATCACGCTCCAGCCGTATACCCAGCGGCCTTTGTTACTCATCACGATAGTCGATAGCCGCCATATTCTGGTGATAGGTAAAAACAGCCTGTTTCAGGAAGTGATGGATCGCATCGGGATAGAGAATGCCTGGCGTGGCGAAACCAGTTTCTGGGGGAGTACGATTGTCGGGATTGAGCGTCTGGCGGGCATCGGTGATGCCAACGTCATCTGTTTTGAGCATGACGATAGCGCCACGTTCGCGCAGCTTGATGAGAACCCGATCTGGCAGGCCATGCCGTTTGTACGGCAACGGCGTTTGCAGCGTGTACCCGCCGTCTGGTTGTATGGCGGAACACTGTCTGCGATGCGCTTCTGCCGCGTGCTGAACCAGGCGCTGGAGGCGAAACATCATGCCTAATCCTCTGTCGGTGAAAACCCTGCACGGGTCAAGGCGCGCAGTCCCTGCGCTGCTACTCCCGACGATGCTGTTCGGGGGATTGTTTGTCGCACTATTGGCGATAGGCGCCCACAATTTGCAGCAGCAATTGCCGTTTTCGCAGTGGTTACGCGGGCTCACGCAGCCGGCATTAGACGATATGCCGCAGCTCCTGTTTCATTACAGCCTCTTACCGCGTATGACGCTGGCGCTGCTGATTGGCGCGGGGCTGGGGCTATGCGGCGTACTGTTTCAGCAGGTTTTGCGCAATCCGTTGGCGGAACCGTCGACGCTGGGCATTGCGACAGGCGCGCAGCTCGGGATCACGATCGTGACGCTGTGGGCGCTGCCCGGCGGCGCATGGCTCCATCAGGTGGCGGCGATGCTTGGGGCGCTGGTCATCGGGGGGCTGGTCTTTGGCGTCGCCTGGGGTAAGCGGCTGTCACCGGTGACGCTGATATTGGCGGGGCTGGTGCTGAGCTTCTACTGTGGTGCGGTCAACCAACTGCTGGTGCTCTTCCACCACGAACGTCTTCAGGGCGAGTTCCTGTGGAGCAGCGGGGTGCTGAATCAGCAGAGCTGGAGCAATGTGCTGTTTGTCCTGCCGCGTCTGTTGGTGTGTTTTGTTCTGGCGCTGTTGCTGATTCGTCCGTTAACCCTGCTGGGATTGGATGACGGTGTTGCGCGCAATCTGGGGCTTGGGTTATCGCTGGCGCGGTTGAGTGCGCTGGGATTGGGGATCTTCCTGTGCGCGCAGTTGGTGAATGCCGCAGGCATTATTGGTTTTATTGGCCTGTTTGCACCGCTGTTGGCGAAGATGTTAGGGGCGCGCCGTTTATTCCATCGCCTCTTGTTAGCGCCGCTGCTGGGGGCGCTGCTGCTGGGCGTAACCGATCAGTGCGTTATCTGGCTGAGCCGGGTGTGGTTCGAGGTGCCTACGGGGGCTGCGACCGCGTTGATCGGCGCGCCATTGCTGTTATGGCTGCTACCTCGCCTGCGTAATAACGCTCAACCTGCGCCGGTCGACAATCATCAAACGCTAACGGTCGAGCGCCGATTGTGGGGAAAATGGCTGGCGATCGGCATTGTATTGCTGGCGCTGGTGCTGGTTATCGCGCTGATGTTAGGAAAAGGTGCGGCGGGCTGGCAGTGGGGGGGCGGGGATATCTCCGCATCGCTTCTCTCATGGCGCTGGCCTCGGGTTCTGGCGGCGCTGACGGCTGGCGCAATGCTGGCGGTGGCGGGGACGCTCATCCAGAAGCTGACGGGCAACCCGATGGGGAGCCCGGAAGTGCTGGGGATCAGTTCTGGCGCATCGTTTGGCATTGTGATTTTGTTGCTTTTCATTCCCGGCAACGCGTTCATCTGGCTGCTTCCTGCCGGTAGTGCCGGTGCGGCCTTGACGCTGCTTACCATCGTCATTGTCGCCGGGCGGGGCGGTTTTTCCACCCAGCGTATGCTATTGGCCGGGATCGCGCTGAGTATGGCGTTTTCTACGGTGATTGCACTGTTGCTAGCCAGCGGCGATCCGCGCATGTCTACCGTGCTGACCTGGCTGTCAGGCTCCACCTATGCGGTTGAGCCTGCCGAGGCGATACGCACGGCGTTGCTTGCTGTCTTGTTACTGCTCATCGTCCCGCTCTGTCAGCGCTGGCTGCGTATTCTGCCGCTGGGGTCGACAACGGCGCGATCGCTGGGGATGGCGGTGACGCCGGTCCGTCTGCTGGTTTTGCTTCTGGCCTCGATACTGACCGCGATGGCCACGCTGCTGGTCGGGCCGATGAGCTTTGTTGGTTTAATGGCGCCGCATATGGCGCGGATGCTGGGCTTTAACCGCGTGTTGCCACAAGTTGTCAGCGCGGCATTGATTGGCGGGGCGCTGATGGTGATGGCGGACTGGTTTGGCCGAATGATCCTTTTCCCTTTCCAGGTTCCGGCAGGGCTACTGGCGACATTCATTGGCGCGCCTTACTTTGTCTATTTACTGCGCCGGCAGGTGAAATAAGGCGCGTCAGGTGTCGGCGCGCTGGTGGAAGGAACGCTGGATAATCGTCTGACGATCAGCGGCGGTATCCGCGAGTGACGCCGCCGCTGAGAGGACGCTATAGGCGTGCGAAGCAGAGCTGTGCGGCTTCGATAGTACGTTCGATATCCTGCGGCGTATGGGCCAGCGACATAAAGCCGGCTTCAAACGCGGATGGCGCGAGATAAACGCCTTCTTCGAGCATCATGTGGAAGAAGCGTTTAAAACGCTCGACGTCGCATTTCATCACATCCTGATAGCAGGTGACGCTCTCGGCATCGGTAAAGAATAGACCGAACATGCCGCCCGCCTGATTCACCACCAGCGGAATGTTTTCCGCTTTCGCCGCCGCTAACAAACCGTCAGCCAACTGATGGGTTAACGCGGTGAGCTTTTCATGCACGCCGGGCTTCGCCACTTCCGTCAGGCAGGCAAAACCCGCTGCCATGGCGATCGGGTTGCCGGATAGCGTTCCCGCCTGATAAACCGGACCGGTTGGCGCCAGCGCCTGCATCACTTCACGCTTGCCGCCGAATGCGCCGACAGGCATCCCGCCGCCGATGATTTTCCCCAGACAGGTCAGATCCGGCACCACGCCGTAGTGCGATTGTGCGCCTGCCAGCGCGACGCGGAAACCGGTCATCACTTCATCGATGATGAACAGCGCGCCAAACTCGTCGCACAGAGAGCGCAGGCCGGGCAGGAAGTCGGGCAGCGGCGGCACGCAGTTCATGTTGCCGGCGACCGGTTCAACGATAATCGCGGCGATTTCATCGGGGTATTGTTTAAACGCGGCGCGTACCGATGACAGATCGTTATAGACGCAGGTCAGCGTATGGCGGGCAAAGTCGGCCGGAACGCCGGGAGAGTTTGGCTGGCCCAACGTCAGCGCGCCGGAACCGGCTTTCACCAGCAGGCAGTCGGCGTGGCCGTGGTAACAGCCTTCAAATTTGATGATCTTATCGCGACCGGTATAACCCCGCGCCAGACGAATGGCGCTCATGGTGGCTTCTGTTCCGGAGTTGACCATCCGCACCATGTCCATGCTGGGCACCAGCGATGTTACCAGCCGCGCCATCTGCACTTCCATTTCCGTCGGCGCGCCAAAGCTCAGGCCGCGCTGTGCGGCGGCGATGACCGCGTCGCGAATTGCCGGGTGATTGTGCCCCAGCACCATCGGCCCCCAGGATCCGACGTAATCAATGTACGCTTTTCCGTCCGCGTCGTGGAGATAGGCGCCATCAGCCCGTTCGATGAACAACGGGACGCCGCCGACACCATTAAACGCGCGCACGGGGGAATTCACGCCGCCGGGAATAAGCTGCTGCGCCGCAGCATACAGACTTTCAGATTTATTCATTACGCAGTCCTGACTGGTCTTAATCGTAAAATGTACGGGTATTCTAATGAACTGACTGCCGTTATGAAATCGTTGTTCAACAGATGCAGGTCTCTTCGTATTCTATTTTGGTCACATAGGCAGTTTCATCCTTAAGGGGTAACATAGTTACTCTTATTTCTCTTTTTTGGTTATGACCGTTGTGATCAGACTTTCTGCACCCGTTTTTTCTGCGGTGGAGCGTCGTGCTGCCATCGCACAATTTGTTCGGCGCGATAAAACCCCTGTGTTGATTCTTCTGCTGGCGGCGATAGTGGGGACGTTAACCGGGTTGCTCGGTGTGGCATTTGAACGTTCGGTGAACTGGGTAATACAGCAGCGCGTAGAACTCTTGGCACACTTGCCGGAAAGTGGAATGAGCTGGCTTGTTGCCGCAGCGATGTCTGCTGTACTGGCGGTGTGGGGATATTTTCTGGTTCGGCGCTTCGCTCCAGAAGCCGGCGGATCGGGGATTCCCGAGATTGGGGGGGCTTTAGAAGAACTCAGACCGGTACGTTGGTGGCGCGTATTGCCCGTTAAGTTTTTTGGCGGCATTGGCACGCTCGGGTCGGGAATGGTGTTGGGGCGTGAAGGGCCGACGGTACAGCTGGGGGCAAATATTGGTGGTATGGTTGCGGACATGTTGCCCAAAAGGCAGCAGGATGGACGTCACTCATTACTGGCTACCGGCGCGGCTGCCGGGCTATCCGCCGCCTTTAATGCGCCATTGGCCGGAATACTTTTTATCATTGAGGAAATGCGGCCGCAGTTCCGCTATAGCCTAATCTCGATTAAAGCGGTATTCATCGGCGTCATTATGTCGAGCATCGTATTTCGTCTCTTCAACGGCGAGCAGGCGGTGATCGATATAGGGCAACTCCCTTCCGCACCGCTCAAGACGCTGTGGTTATATTTGATGCTTGGGATTATTTTTGGCGTCGTCGGTGTGGTGTTTAATGCCATGGTTTTACGTACTCAGGCGCTGTTTTTGGCTTTTCATGGTAAACGGATGTCACGTTTCCTGCTGGTTGGCGCGCTGGCGGGCGGTCTTTGTGGCGTGCTGTCTGTCGTTTTTCATGAAGCAACCGGAGGCGGGTTTACGCTTATCCCACTCGCGTCGGCGGAGCATTACAGCATCAGTATGCTATTGGGGATCTTTATAATCCGCGTCTTCATGACGCTGCTTTGTTTCGGATCGGGCGCTCCAGGGGGGATTTTTGCGCCGATGCTGGCGTTGGGAACGCTGCTCGGCGCCGCGTTTGGTATGGTGGCCAGCCAGTTATTTCCTGATTATGCCATTGGAGCCAGCACGTTTGCTGTGGCAGGTATGGGGGCGTTGTTCACGGCATCGGTTCGCGCTCCGCTCACCGGCATCGTTCTGGTTTTGGAAATGACTGACAACTATCAATTGATCTTACCCATGATCGTGACGTGTCTGGGTGCGACGCTTTTGGCGCAGTTCCTGGGAGGGAAGCCGCTATATTCTTCTATTCTGGCGAGGACGTTGCAGCGACAGACGTTGGCTGAGCAGGAGCAGCAGATTAATTCAACAAGTTCTGTCAAATCTTGAACGTTTTCGTTTCCTGCCGGATAATAAGGCGATGTGTGTGGGCCTATCACCTGATAAGCCCTGAGTGGGGAGTTAAGATATGAGCGACGATATGGCAGCACTGCCTCTGCAATTTACCGATGCAGCGGCGAACAAGGTGAAAAACCTGATTGCTGATGAAGAAAACCCGGAGCTGAAACTGCGCGTGTATATCACGGGCGGCGGCTGTAGCGGTTTCCAGTATGGTTTTACCTTTGACGATCAGGTCAATGACGGCGATATGACCATTGAGAAACAAGGCGTGTCGTTGGTGGTTGATCCGATGAGCCTGCAATATCTGGTTGGCGGCGCGGTGGATTATACCGAAGGTCTGGAAGGTTCCCGCTTCATCGTGACGAATCCGAATGCGAAGACGACCTGCGGTTGCGGCTCTTCCTTCAGCATCTGATAGCGCATTGTCGCTATTGATGAGCGATAAAACCGTGTCTCTAATCAGACACGGTTTTTTTATGTTATGAGATCGGCCTGACGTTAAACACCGGCATTAAATGACGGTGACTACCATTCAACCGTCACCAGACGGACGTCCGCATTCGACTCCATTTTTGCCACGGTAGTTGCCTTATTCATCTGAGTTTGCAGAATGCGCGACTCGGTGATTTTAGGCTGAGGTACGGCAAGCGCGTTGCATTTCATTTGATATTGGCCGAAGTGGGATACCACACCACATGACGGAAAAATCGTTAATCGGGCATTAATTTGTCCACTGAGATTTCCTGCATAGGTGGGGCCGCAGGCTGCAATCAGCAAACCTGCGCAGAGCAACGCACGTTTCATATTTTTACCTGGCGTTAAAGGAACCTGTCGATGCAACATTATTTAATGTTGTTAGTACGAGTGGTCATCAGCGCACCGAGAGCGGTCTCTATGATCCTATCGTCATGTCCAAGTTATCGGCAGGTGTTGGCGAAGCTATAGACGGTTAGTGTTACAACTTGTGAATGAATGATTCTGTTTTCATCGCTTTGATTTTACTGGAGTAGTTATTTATTTCGTGAAGGGTTTAGTCTGTTTTAAGGCCGTCAGTTGAGCGCAAATATGCTGCGCCGCCAGTAACAAACGGGGACCGCTGCGGCTGAACCAGCTCTCATTAACCTCGATGACCGGAACCGTTAACTGCGGCTGCCAGAATGCCTGCGTAGCCGCAAGCTTATCTGAGGTTCCGCTGACGATAATGACCTGTGGCTGCCGTCTTAATACCTGCTCGCGGCTGACCTGCGGCCACGGAACCGGGCTGTCGGCAAAGATGTTTTCTGCCCCACAGAGTGAAAGGATTTGGCTTTGCAGCGTTGTCTTTGACGAAGTAAACAGCGGCTGCGTGCCAAATTGAATGAAGACTCGCAGCGGTGAGGCCGTTGCGTGAGGGCGGCGGCGGAGCGCCTTCATTTTCCGCTGAAAATCTGCGGCGGCCTGTTCGGCTTGTTCTGGATGCTGGCTATAGGCCGCTAACTGCCGTAACGCGGCGGGAATATCATCCAGCGTTTTGGGATCCAAATAAATAATGGGAATGGCGAACCCTGCGAGCTGCTCCAGCGGACGCTGCGAATTCCCTTCTCGCCAGGCCAGAATCAGGTCAGGCTTGAGAGCAAGGATTCGCTCAAGGTTGATTCCTTGCCAGGACGCGACCTGTTCCAGCTTTTTCGCTTCAGGCGGATAATCAGACCAGGCGCTGACGGCAATCAGTTGAGCGCCCATACCTGCGGCATAAGCCATCTCCGTCGCGTGTGGGGCGAGACTGATCACCCGTTGCGGAATGGCATTCGCGCTGGCGCAGAGCAGCAGTCCGACCAGCCAGCAGAGTAACCTGAAGCGCATCGATTAACGAGTGGTCAGCTTGGTCAGAATGGTTTCCACCATGCGCGTGGATTGCTGTGCCGCCACGCTCAGGAACTCATCGAAACTCTGGTGTGATTCCTTATCCGCCACATCGGAAATGGCGCGCACGACCACAAACGGCACGGCGAACTGGTGGCAGACATGGGCGATTGCGGTTGCCTCCATTTCCACGGCAATGGCCTGAGGGAAGGTGCTGCGAATACGCGCCAACGGTTCTGCGCCATTGATGAAGGCATCACCGCTGACAACCAGACCGCGAACGGCATTGAGCTGTAAATCGGCAATCGCCTCCTGCGCCAGCGCGATGAGTTTTTCATCGGCGAGGAATGCGGCAGGGCAGCCCGCCATCTGACCGGGTTCATAACCAAATGCCGTGACGTCGGCATCGTGATAGCGTACTTCATCGGAAACGACGATATCACCGACATTCAACGTGGGGGCCAGCCCGCCCGCAGAACCAGTGTTAATGACGACATCCGGCTGGCTGTGTTCCAGCAGCAGCGTGGTGCCGAGCGCGGCGGAGACTTTACCGATGCCGGATTTCAGCAGCGCGACCTCTACGCCGTTAATTTGGCCGGTGTAGATTTCGCAACCTGCGCGCTGGAAGGTCTCACGGTTTTCAATCCGATCGCGCAGCAGCGTTACTTCTTGTTCCATCGCACCGATAATACCGACTTTCATAAGGTTCCCCGCAAATTCTGTTATAAATGGAAGGCGTGTAGCGGGGGTTAGTCTATCATGGCTAGCGGGATGAGATGGAGTGTCCATCATTGTGCTGTAGCGGGTATGACATGGAGAACCGTATGTCTGAGATCGATTTCGCCAAAAAAATGAGTTTTCAGCGGTATTTCAGCCGGCCAAAAACGGCGGACGATGCGTATACGATTGTGCGTCAGTTCGAGAGCGATCGTGGACGTATTATCAACTCCGCCGCTATCCGTCGCTTACAGCAAAAAACGCAGGTCTTCCCGCTGGAGCGTAACGCAGCCGTTCGTTCTCGTCTGACCCACTCGATGGAAGTGCAGCAGGTTGGTCGTTACATCGCAAAAGAGATTTTGCACCGTCTGCACGTTGAAGGCCGACTGGCGTCGCTTGGTCTGTTGGATAAAGAAACGCCGTTTGAAAGTATGGTCGAAATGGCGTGTCTGATGCACGATATCGGAAATCCGCCGTTTGGTCATTTTGGTGAATCCGCGATCAATCAGTGGTTCAGAAAATTGCTGGATAGCCATTATCTGGACGGTGAATCCCCGGATCGCGGCGATAATTGTAACGTGCCGACGTTAAGGATGCAGCGGGATGGGTTAGACGAACTGCGCGGACAGATCCGTCAGGATCTGAGCCACTTTGAGGGGAATGCGCAGGCGATCCGTCTGGTACACACGCTGCTAAAACTTAACCTGACTTATGGACAGGTCGCGTGCATCCTGAAATATACCCGCCCTGCGTATTGGCACGGCGCGCTCCCGTCCGGTTACGACTATTTGATGAAGAAACCGGGTTATTATCTGGCGGAGGAAGCATTCGTCGCCAGACTGCGTGAAGAGCTGGACATGGGGGAGTTTCACCGCCATCCGCTGAGCTACATCATGGAAGCCGCTGACGACGTTTCCTACTGTATTGCGGATTTGGAGGATGCCGTCGAGAAAGATATCCTCACGATCGAAGCCCTTTACGAGCGCCTGCGCGAAAATTGGGGTGCGGGCGCTGACAAGGATATTTTCGCCAGAACGATTGAGCGCGCCTATAAAGAGCGTGAGCGCTTTCAGTGGCGCAGCCGCGACGATCTGTTCTTCATGAATCTGCGCGTTTATACCGTGGGGCAGATGGTGCCCCACGCCGCGTTGCGTTTTATTGAAAATCTGCCGGAAATCTATTCCGGGGCGTTCAATCAGGCGTTGCTGGAAGACGATAGCCCGCAAAATCGTCTGTTAGGCATCTTTAAGCGTGTCGCCGTAAAGCATGTCTTTAACCATCACGAAGTTGAGCAGTTGGAGCTTCAGGGCGACCGTGTCATTCGCGGGTTGCTGGATATCTATCGCCCGCTGCTTGATATGCCTTATCAGGACTTCAGCCAGCTCGTCAGAGACGACGTGCACAAGCAATATCCGATTGAAACTCGTCTTTACCACAAGCTCTCCAGCAAGCATTGTCTGGCCTATCGCGAAGCGGTTAGCGGACTGGATGCGTTACCTGAAACCGAGCGGATTGTCCGCGAATATTATTATCGGGCTCGCCTGATTCAGGATTACATCAGTGGGATGACGGATTTGTACGCCTACGACGAATACCGCAAGCTGATGGCGGCGGATTAACGTGCAACAGGCCGCATTGGCATCGCGAGTTTTGTAAAGTCGTTCAATATTTTCTTACGCTTCATACTCTTCCCCTTGGGAACATTGTTGCGTCATATTTATCTCATACAGCACGACCATTGCGTGTACCCGGTGTTGGTACACGGGCCGTACAACTCGCGTGTTGATCATTATGAGAACGATTCCGATGAAAAGAAAATCACTGGTTCTGAGTGCGTTGGCGTTAAGTCTGGTAATGGCGACGGCTGCGGGCGCCGCGGAGTCTGCGGCGTCTTCTACGTCTTCCGTTTCTTCCGGGCAAATACCCAGCCTGGCCCCCATGCTGGAAAATGTTATGCCCTCTGTTGTGAGCATTTATGTAGAAGGGCATACCAGCGCGGGAAAACAAGACATTCCTCCACAGCTTCAGCCGTTCTTCGGCGAAAACTCACCGTTCTGTCAGGAAGGTTCTCCGTTCCTTGGGTCGCCGATGTGTCAGGGCGCGGGCGATGACGATGAGGGGCAGCCATCCGAACAGGAGCGCTTTCAGGCGTTGGGCGCGGGCGTGGTGATTAATGCGGAAAAAGGCTACGTGGTGACCAATAGCCATGTGGTGGATAACGCCGATAAGATTCAGATTCGGCTCAGCGATGGTCGAAAATATGACGGCAAGGTATTGGGCAAAGACCCACGTTCAGATATCGCGCTGGTACAACTGAAAAATTTTAAAAACCTGACGGCCATTAAGATGGCGGATTCTGACCAATTGCGGGTTGGCGACTACACGGTCGCGATCGGAAACCCCTACGGTCTGGGCGAAACGGCGACATCAGGCATTGTCTCGGCGTTAGGGCGTAGCGGGCTGAATATTGAAAACTACGAGAACTTCATTCAGACCGATGCGGCGATCAACCGGGGGAATTCCGGCGGGGCGCTGGTGAATCTGAACGGGGAACTGATTGGGCTGAATACTGCGATACTGGCGCCGGACGGCGGTAATATCGGGATTGGTTTTGCCATTCCCAGCAACATGGTGAAAAACGTCGTTGCACAGATTATTGAGTTTGGCGAGGTGAAGCGTGGTGAACTGGGTATTACCGGAACAGAATTAAATTCCGAGCTGGCGCAGGCGATGAAGGTCGATGCACAGCGTGGTGCGTTTGTGAGTCAGGTGCGGCCGAAATCGGCGGCGGATGAGGCGGGCATCAAGGCGGGCGATGTGATCGTGACGTTGAACGGTAAAGCGATCGAGAGTTTCTCCGCGCTGCGCGCACAGGTCGGTTCGTTGCCGGTCGGGAGCAAGGTAGCGCTGGGGCTGCTGCGTGATGGCAAACCGCTGACGGTGAGTGTCACGTTGCAACAAAGTCATCAGGCTCAGGTCGATTCCGGTAACCTCTACGCGGGCATTGAAGGGGCCGAGTTGAGTAATACTCAGGTGGACGGTAAAAAAGGCGTCAAAGTGGATAACGTCAAGCCCGGCTCTGCCGCTGAAAAAATCGGCCTGAAGAAAGAGGATATTATTCTCGGGGTTAATCAGCAGGCGGTACAGAATATTGGCGAACTGCGTAAAATTCTGGATAGCAAGCCGTCGGTGTTGGCTTTGAATGTTCGTCGCGGCGACAGCACGATTTATCTGCTGGCCCAGTAAGTGAATGATGCAGAAGATGAATTTACATTATCAATAAAAACAAAATCTTATATTGATTTTCTGGCCTGGCGATTGGTTGCCAGGCCGCTTTCCCTCATGACCTCATGAATGTACTTTTGTGAGTTCTCCCACAGATTTAACCTAATTCCCGCTTCTTTGTTACTTTGCACAATGTGTGGCGCTTCCTGCGGCGCTATGCTGGTGCAATTGTCAATGTTCCTCTCAGAGGTAGAAATGGCGTCTTATCATCTTAATGCCCGGATGGCACAGGATATCGTCGCACGAACCATGCAAATTATTGATAGCAATATCAACGTGATGGATGCTCGCGGTAAGATTATCGGCAGTGGCGATCAAGACCGGTTGGGGGAACTGCATGAAGGGGCGCTGCTGGCGCTTTCGCAGGGGCGCGTCGTCGATATTGATGACGCGGTGGCGCGGCATCTGCACGGCGTGCGGCCGGGTATCAATTTACCCCTGCGTATCGACGGCGAGATTGTTGGCGTTATCGGCCTGACGGGCAACCCCAGCCACTTGCGGCAATACGGCGAGCTGGTGTGTATGACGGCGGAAATGATGCTGGAACAGGCGAGGCTGTTGCATATGTTGGCGCAGGATAGCCGCCTGCGCGAAGAGCTGGTGTTAAATCTGATCCGCACCGATGATCTGTCACCTGCGCTGATGGAGTGGGCGCAGCGTCTGGGGATCGACCTCAACAAGCCGCGCGTCGTTGCCGTTATCGAAGTGGACAGCGGGCAGCTCGGCGTGGACTCCGCGATGGCTGAACTACAGCAGCTTCAGACGCTGTTGACCACGCCGGAACGTGACAACCTGATCGCCATTGTCTCGCTGACGGAAATGGTGGTGCTGAAACCGGCATTGAACAGCCACGGGCGTTGGGATGCGGAAGATCACCGACGTCGCGTGGATACGCTGATGTCGCGTATGGAAGAGAGCAGCCGGCTGCGAGTGCGATTGGCGCTGGGGAACTATTTTGTCGGCCCCGGCAGTATCGCGCGCTCGTACCGCACGGCGCGAACGACAATGAGCGTGGGCAAACAGCGTATGCCAGCTCAGCGCTGTTATTTTTATCAGGACCTGATGCTGCCCGTATTGTTAGACAGCTTGCGCGGCGGCTGGCAGGCAAACGAGCTGGTGAGGCCGTTGTCGAAGCTCAAAGCGATGGACGGTAATGGCCTGCTACGCCGGACGCTGGGCGCCTGGTTTCGTCATAACGTTCAGCCGGGGGCGACGGCGAAAGCGCTGTTTATCCACCGCAATACGTTGGAATATCGTCTTAATCGGATCTCTGAACTGACGGGATTAGATCTGGGGAATTTTGATGACCGCTTGCTGCTGTACGTTGCTTTACAGTTGGATGAGGAAGAATAGCGCCTCCCTTGGTTTATCTCGGTCTCCACGATATGTTACCTGATGCCGCACAGCCCGCGGCGTCAGGGCTTTCTGTGGCTGGCAGGACATGCTTAGACTGAAAACTGTTACATAATGACTAACAATATAACGCGATAGCATAAATTATCGCGAAACAATATTTTTGCCCCTTTCCTATATCCACTATTGTCACTTCCATATTGTCAGCCTGATAACCCGTTATCTTTCGAGCTGCATGTGCATTATTCAAATCATCACGTTTTGCCCTGCAAATTGAGTTATTAAGGTTACGAGTCAGCCACATTCACCATGATTTCATTTGATGCTTTCAAATATTAGGGAGTGATAAGCATGTCAATACGTCGTCTGGGGTTATCTGTTGCCACGGCAGCGCTGTTGTTTTCCGGTGTGGCCTCGGCGGCTACCGAATTATTGAACGTGTCTTACGATCCGACGCGTGAACTGTATCAGCAATACAATGCGGCATTCATTAAGCACTGGAAAGCGACCTCCGGCGAGGACATCACCATCAAAAACTCGCACGGCGGCTCTGGAAAACAGGCGCGTTCAGTGATTGACGGCTTGCAGGCTGATGTAGTGACGCTGGCGCTGGCGGGGGATATCGATGCGTTAAACCTGAATCAACAGTTGATCGATCCCAAGTGGCAGGCGCGTTTGCCGGACAACAGTACGCCGTACACCTCTACCATCGTTTTTCTGGTGCGCAAAGGTAATCCGAAGCAAATCAAAGACTGGAACGATCTGGTGAAGCCGGGCGTGGAAGTGATTACGCCAAACCCGAAAACCTCTGGCGGCGCGCGTTGGAACTTCCTGGCGGCGTGGGCGTATGCCAAAGCGCAGCCCGGCGGCAATGACGAAACGGCACTGAAATTCGTCACTGAACTGTATCGCCATGCACCCGTGTTGGATACGGGGGCGCGTGGCTCAACCATCAGTTTTGTGCAGCGTCATTTAGGCGATGTGTTGTTAGCGTGGGAAAACGAAGCCTATCTGTCTCTGAAAGAGCAGGGCGGCGATCAACTGGAGATCGTCACTCCGTCACTGTCGATTCTGGCGGAGCCGCCTGTTGCCGTCGTAGACAAGGTGGTTGAACGTAAAGGCACGCAAAAGCAGGCCGAGGCCTACCTGCAATATCTCTACAGTGATGAAGCGCAGCGCATTATCGGTAAAAATTTCTACCGCCCGCGCAATGCCAAGATTGCCGAAGAGTTTAAGGATCAGTTCGCGCCGGTGAGTCTGGTGACGATTGATAAAGATTTCGGCGGCTGGAAAGCCGCGCAGGATAAATTCTTCAACGATGGCGGTATCTTCGACAAGATTTTCCAAGAGATCAATAAATAAGTTTTAAACGCCTGGATGGATTAAAGGCCGCTATTTCCCTAGCGGCTTTTTCAGATTAAGAAGGCAGATAACCCTTCCAGAGCAAATCTGCCAGGTAGCGCATGTCGGCAAGCAGTTGTTGGCTGGAGAGTGAATACAAAAATGAAAGGCACGGTATGTCACAGCGTTCTTCCTCAGTGATTCCCGGTTTTGGGCTAACCTTAGGGTTTAGCCTGAGCTATTTAGGACTACTCGTTCTCATTCCGTTGGCAGGAATGTTTTTATATGCCAGCCAACTCACATTCGGCCAGTTTTGGGAACTGATCACCAGCCGTCAGGTGCTTTTTTCTTTGCGGCTTTCGTTTGGTACGGCATTGGCGGCGGCATTTATCAACGGCATTCTCGGGACGTTGCTGGCGTGGGTGCTCGTCCGTTATACCTTTCCCGGTCGTAAAGTCATTGATGCCATGATTGATATGCCTTTCGCGTTGCCAACCGCCGTCGCGGGGATTGCACTAACCGCGCTGTATGCGCCGAATGGCCTTATCGGTTCATTGTTCCCGTTTAAAATTGCTTATACCGGAATTGGCATCACGCTGGCGCTGATCTTTGTCACGTTGCCCTTTGTCGTCAGAACGCTACAACCGGTGCTGGCCGATATTCCTAAAGAGGTCGAAGAGGCCGCCGCCTGTCTTGGCGCGCGACCGTTTCAGGTTTTCCGCCATGTACTGTTGCCGGCGCTGTTGCCGGCCTGGTTGACGGGCTTTGCGTTGGCCTTCGCCCGCGGCGTGGGGGAGTATGGTTCTGTGGTGTTTATTGCCGGGAATATTCCGTTTAAAACCGAAATTCTGCCGCTGCTGATTGTCTCCAAGCTCGATCAGTATGACTACAAGGGGGCGACCGGAATTGGCGTATTCATGCTGCTGGTTTCTTTCATTATGCTGCTGCTGATTAACCTGTTGCAGCGCCGCATTCAACCGAAACTGTAAGGGCTGGTCGTCATGGAACACGTTATTTCTGCTCAGGCCAGCGTGGCTAAAAGAAAAAAGCAGCCGGTGGCCTATTACATTCTGGTTTCACTGGCATGGGTGGTCTTTTTCCTGATTCTGGTGTTACCGCTGATGATGGTGGTGACGCAAGGGTTAGATAAGGGGATCGGCGCCTTTTGGGATGCAATTACTGAACCGGATGCGATCTCCGCACTGAAGTTGACGCTGCTTGCGACCGCTATTTCCGTGCCGCTGAACGTGGTGTTTGGACTGGCGACGGCGTGGTGCGTGACGAAATTCGAATTTCGTGGCAAGAGTTTTCTGCTGGCGCTGATTGATTTGCCTTTCTCCGTTTCGCCCGTGGTCGCGGGGCTGGTGTATGTGCTGCTGTTTGGCGCGCAGAGCAAGCTTTATCCCTTCTTGCTGGAATACAACCTGGAAATTGTTTACGCCGTGCCGGGCATCGTGCTGGCGACGATTTTCGTCACGTTGCCTTATGTCGCCCGTGAGCTGATTCCGCTGATGGAAGAACAAGGCTCTCAGGAGGAGGAGGCCGCACGTCTGCTGGGGGCGAACGGCTGGCAGATGTTCTGGCATATTACGTTGCCGAATGTGAAGTGGGCGCTGATTTACGGGGTGGTGCTGTGTACCGCCCGGGCGATGGGAGAATTTGGCGCCGTTTCCGTTATTTCCGGGCACATTCGCGGCCTGACTAATACGCTGCCGCTGCATATCGAAATTCTTTATAACGAATACAATATCGTTGCGGCCTTCAGCGTAGCGATTTTGCTGCTGGTGATGTCGCTGGTGGTCTTGCTGTTGCGCCAATGGAGTGAAAGCAGATTGACGAAGCAAATACAGAAACAACAGGAGTTGGCCAAAAATGAGCATTGAGATTCACAATATAAATAAACAATTTGGCCAGTTCCGGGCGCTGAACGAGATTAATCTGTCGATCCAAAGCGGTGAGTTGGTGGCGTTGCTGGGACCTTCAGGCTGCGGCAAAACAACGTTGTTACGTATTATCGCCGGGCTGGAGCAGCCCGATAGCGGCAGTATTATTTTTCACGGTCAGGATGTGTCTGTTCATGATGTACGCAAACGCAACGTCGGCTTTGTGTTTCAGCATTATGCGCTGTTTCGCCATATGACCGTGTTTGATAACGTTGCGTTTGGGTTGCGAATGAAGCCGAAGAATATCCGCCCATCGAAACGTGATATCGAAAAGAAAGTGCATGAATTGCTGAGTCTGGTGCAGTTGGACTGGCTGGGGGATCGCTATCCTGAGCAACTGTCTGGCGGTCAGCGTCAGCGTATTGCACTGGCGCGTGCGTTGATCGTCGAGCCCAGCATTTTGCTGCTGGACGAGCCTTTTGGCGCGCTGGATGCCAAAGTGCGTAAAGAGCTGCGCCGCTGGCTGTCTCAATTGCATGAAGATATCGATCTGACGTCGGTGTTTGTCACCCACGATCAGGAAGAGGCGATGGAAGTGGCCGATCGCATCGTACTGATGAACAAGGGCGTCATCGAACAAATTGGGACGCCGGCGGAGGTTTATAACAATCCGGCGAGTGAATTTGTTTACCATTTTCTTGGTGACAGCAACCGACTAAAAGTGGCACAAACGGAAGAAACCATTCTGTTCCGGCCGCATGAAGTGGCGTTATCCGTTCAGGAACAGGACGGCTATCAGGCGGTAACGGTTCGCGATATTCGTCCACTCGGCGCCTTAACGCGCCTGTCGTTAAAGTTAGGTGGGCAGTCGGAGCTGATCGAAGCGGAAGTTGCAAAAGACGATGTCAGTTTACAAGGGTTAAAGAAAGGTGATGTGATTCAGTTCAAACCCAAGCGTTACAACCACGACTGGGAAATCTGATTGGCATTCGACCGATGGCAAAAACCCGCAAATTTGCGGGTTTTCTTTTATGCTGCAAAAGGAAATAGTGATGTCTGACGATATTCTGTTTAGTCCCTTTTCTCTGAAAAGTTTGACGCTCCCAAACCGCATTGTGATGGCGCCAATGACGCGGAATATGTCGCAAGACGGTATTCCCAGCCCGGAGAATGCAGCGTATTACCGCCGCCGTGCCGAAGGGGGCGTGGGGTTGATTCTGACGGAAGGCACGGTTGTCGATCGCCCCGCTTCACGTAATATGCCGGGGATCCCGCTGTTTCATGGTGAAGCCGCGCTGGCAGGATGGGAAGCGGTAGCTAACGCGGTTCATGGCGCGGGAGGACGTATTGGCCCGCAACTCTGGCACACGGGGTCAACGCGAGGCAAAGACTGGGAACCCGATGCCCCCGTTGAAAGTCCCTCGGGATTGATCGGCCCGAATGAACCTCGCGGCGTGGTGATGACGGAGGAGGATATTGCCGATACCGTGGCGGCTTTCGCCCGTGCGGCGGCCGATGCTAAACGGTTAGGCTTCGATACGCTGGAACTGCATGGCGCACATGGGTATTTGATCGATCAGTTTTTCTGGTCGGGCACCAATCAGCGTACCGATGCTTTTGGCGGTGCCACGCTCCGCGAGCGTTCTCGCTTTGCCGCAGAGATTATCCGCGCTGTCCGGGCAGCAGTCGGCCAGGATTTTCCGCTGACTTTATGCGTGAGCCAGTGGAAGCAGCAAGATTACAGTGCGCGACTGGCTGATACGCCACTGGCCATGGCAGACTGGCTGGCGCCGTTGGTTGAGGCCGGCGTGGATATTCTCCACTGTTCTCAGCGCCGCTTCTGGGAGCCTGAGTTTCCCGACATCGACGGGGCTGATGGGCTTAACTTTGCCGGATGGGCGAAGAAGCTGACCGGTGCGGCGACAATCAGCGTGGGGTCGGTAGGGCTGACATCCGATTTTTTTGCAGCGTTTGGCGGTGAAGGCTCAGGTACGGCGGCTCTGGACAACCTGTATGCTCGCATGGAGAGAGAAGAGTTTGATCTGATCGCCGTTGGCCGGGCATTGCTCTCTGATGCGCAGTGGGTGCAAAAAATACGAAGTGGACAGACCAATCAATTACGCGGTTTCGATGCAGCAGATTTAACGGTACTGGCGTGATGAGGCAGTGATTTCTGGCCTCATTTTTCCTTCAGGGAAAACGGGGCCTTATTTTAACAGCAGACATGCGTGAGGGAACCTTGCGTGTGAAATATGCCACATCAGGTGAATTTACGATAAATAGGGGAGTCATGCGGAAATGGTGGGTCGTGCAGGATTCGAACCTGCGACCAATTGATTAAAAGTCAACTGCTCTACCGACTGAGCTAACGACCCGCAGAAGTGGTGGGTGATGACGGGATCGAACCGCCGACCCCCTCCTTGTAAGGGAGGTGCTCTCCCAGCTGAGCTAATCACCCACTTCGTTACTTCACTTTTCCGTAAGAAGACAGCTGGTATGAGATTGGTGGGTGATGACGGGATCGAACCGCCGACCCCCTCCTTGTAAGGGAGGTGCTCTCCCAGCTGAGCTAATCACCCAATCTCAAATCTTCTTACTCTACACAGCGCGGCACTCGAAAAGAGTGGTGGGTGATGACGGGATCGAACCGCCGACCCCCTCCTTGTAAGGGAGGTGCTCTCCCAGCTGAGCTAATCACCCCCGCTGTGTGGAGTCGCATTATAGGGATACTTGAATATGAGTCAACGCTTTTTAAATCTAAAATGGTTGTTCGTTGTAAAATTAGGCAAGGCGCCGTATTTATCGCCGTTGATGCCGCATCCTCGCACAATTTTCCCTACCATCTTGCTTTTTCTGTCGTAATAAAGGTGCGTGTGGCGCGTTACGGCGTTGAGGAATCGAAGTAGAGTGATAGAATGTTGCCCACTTTTGTTCTCTGAGCTGATGTCGGTTTGTGCCGACAGCCGTTGCGTAATAAGGCTGTAATCCCAAATGAAAATCAAAACCCGTTTTGCCCCCAGCCCTACTGGCTATCTTCACGTCGGCGGTGCGCGTACCGCACTGTACTCTTGGCTATTTGCTCGCCACCATGACGGCGAATTCGTACTGCGTATTGAAGATACCGATTTGGAGCGTTCAACTCAGGATGCGATTGACGCCATCATGGATGGTATGAACTGGCTGGGTCTTAACTGGGACGAAGGCCCGTACTACCAGACCAAGCGTTTTGATCGCTATAACGCCGTGATTGACCAGATGCTGGAAAATGGCACGGCATATAAATGCTATTGCTCGAAAGAACGTTTGGAAGCCCTGCGCGAGCAGCAGATGGAAAATGGCGAAAAGCCGCGTTACGACGGCCATTGTCGTCACTCCCACGAACACCATGCCGATGACGAGCCGCACGTAGTCCGTTTTCTCAACCCGCAGGACGGTTCCGTCATTTTCAACGACCGCATTCGCGGGCCGATTGAGTTTAGCAATCAGGAGTTGGATGACCTGATCATCCGCCGTACCGATGGTTCACCGACCTACAATTTCTGTGTCGTTATTGATGACTGGGATATGGAAATCACACACGTCATTCGTGGTGAAGACCATATCAACAACACGCCGCGCCAGATCAATATTCTGAAAGCGCTGGGCGCGCCAGTGCCGGAATATGCGCATGTGTCGATGATTCTCGGTGATGATGGCAAGAAATTGTCCAAACGTCATGGCGCTGTTGGTGTGATGCAATACCGTGATGACGGCTATCTGCCGGAAGCGCTGCTGAACTATCTGGTGCGTTTAGGCTGGTCTTCCGGCGATCAGGAAGTCTTCTCTATTGATGAGATGAAAGCCCTGTTCTCGCTTGATGCGGTAAGCAAGTCTGCGAGCGCGTTTAATACCGAGAAGCTGCAATGGCTGAACCATCATTATATTAACCACCTGCCGGCGGAATATGTGGCGACGCATCTGTCATGGCATATCGAGCAGGCTGGGATCGATACCCGTAACGGGCCACAGTTGAGCGAACTGGTCGGTCTGCTGGGTGAGCGTTGTAAGACGCTGAAAGAAATGGCGGCTTCTTGCCGTTATTTCTATGAAGATTTTGCCGAATTCGATGTCGATGCCGCGAAGAAACATTTGCGTCCGGTTGCACGTCAACCGCTGGAACGCGTTCGGGAGAAGCTGGCGGCAATAACCGATTGGACGGCGGAAAATATCCATCATGCGATTCAGGGCTCTGCGGATGAACTCGGTCAGGGGATGGGTAAAGTTGGTATGCCGTTGCGTGTTGCGGTAACGGGAATGGGCCAGTCTCCGGGCGTTGATGTTACTGTGCATGCGGTTGGTCAGCAACGTTCACTGGCGCGTATCGATAAGGCGCTGGCGTTCATCGCCGAACGTGAAACCCAGCAGTAATCGCTATCGCATAAATCGCATGATAAAAATCAGCCCCGGCAGAAAACCGGGGCTTTTTTGTGCGCCATGGGAACTATTGACCGGCGATAGCGACCACTTTGCCGATCGCGTCAGGGATCACGTCGCCGTGCCCTTTGCCGGGGAACAAGATAAAATCGGTTTTAGTGTCTTGCGCGTTGAGCTGTGCGGCCAACGTTTTGGCTCTTCCCACCATTCTTCTTTGGTCGAGCCATTTTGCCCATTTTTCATCAACAGGTTTGCTGGTCTGCGTTTTGTCCGGATCATCCTCATTTCCCCCTACGGTGATGGTAATAGACTCTGGGGGCGCGGTGAGCAGCGGCGTTCTGTCTGGAATGACCACGCCATTTCCCCACCAGATTGATGGGCTGGCGGCAACGTAGCGCTGAAAGGCATCGGTGTGGTTGAAAAGTGTATAGAGCGTGAATAGTCCCCCAAACGAATGGCCCGCAAGCGTTTGTTTTTCCCTGTTGATGGAATAATTCGCCTCTACCCACGGTTTAACTTTGGTTTGCAGGAATTGATAGAACGCTTCAGCCTCACCCCCCATGGAAAAATCCGGATCGACAGGCGTAGTGGGCGGCGTGTAGTCACGCGTGCGGGAGTACATGTCATAAGGTTGATCAATGGGATAACCGATAGCCACAATCAGCGGGGCACGACCATTGGCCGTATTGTAGCTATTTACGGCGAAAGGAAACTGAGCGTTGCCGTCCAGCATATACAATACCGGGTAGCCGCCTTCCGGCGCGGGTTGGCGGGGGAGCGCAATGAAAACCCGATAGGCATGTTGTGCGTCGCTTTTCATCTCAACGTGTCTGATTTCAAATTGAGCGTTTGCTTGTTCGGTAATATCAGGAACGGTAAGCTGCGCCCGAACCGGCGAAACGCCAGACGCAGATACCATCAGAGAAAATATAATCATAAGGAAATAGTGCATGTGATGGGCTTATATTCAAAGACAGAAGTGTAACATGACGTGATGATAATAAATCGCGTTATCATTAGCAGCATTTTCTTGTGCTTTTGGCGAGAAAATCTCGAAATTGTTGCCCGTTTTTTCTCACCTTTGACGTCTTTTTCAGCGGTTAATCGGATAACCGGATTTAGCCGTTGACACTGTTAATCGGGTTTCATATTATGCGACCCGTTCGCACAGTACTTGCTATGCGGTAAGTCTGTAAGATACGGGGCTATAGCTCAGCTGGGAGAGCGCTTGCATGGCATGCAAGAGGTCAGCGGTTCGATCCCGCTTAGCTCCACCAAACACTCCCTCTGTTTGGTTGATTATCTTGAACATTCCACAGGTTGTGGGGCTATAGCTCAGCTGGGAGAGCGCTTGCATGGCATGCAAGAGGTCAGCGGTTCGATCCCGCTTAGCTCCACCAAATCACCGTGTTATTTCCCGCGTATTTCTGTTTTTTCTGATATTTCCGACATAGCATTTTGATGCACGCTTGCCAGACAGTGCTCGGGTTGCCCTCGTATCCGAAGGCAACGAGTTAGGTTGCAGTCGCTTACCCCTCTTCCGGGAGTCTCGGCGTCCAGTCTATGGGAGTCAGCCCTTGCTGTTCGAGCAGTTGATTAGCCTGAGAAAAATGTTTGCAGCCTAAAAAACCGCGGTGCGCCGACAGTGGGGAAGGGTGCGGCGATTTCAGAACATGATGACGCTGTCGGTCAATGATATTCCCCTTCTTCTGCGCATGCGATCCCCAGAGTAAAAAGACCAGACCGTCCCGTCGCTCGTTCAGCGCCGCAATCACGCGGTCGGTAAACGTCTCCCATCCCAGATTCGCATGTGAATGCGCGCGTCCGGCTTCAACGGTTAATACCGTGTTGAGTAGCAGAACGCCTTGTGCAGCCCAGCTCTGTAAAAAGCCATGCGGTGGAATTTCAAAACCGGGGATATCACTCGCAAGTTCTTTATAAATGTTGACCAGAGACGGCGGCGCGGGTACGCCGGGTCGTACAGAAAATGACAGGCCGTGTGCCTGATTTGGGCCATGATAGGGATCCTGCCCCAGGATGACGACTTTGACCTGATGAAGTTCGGTATAGCGAAACGCATTGAAAACATCTTTCTGCGGCGGATAAATAATTTTACCTGCGGCCCGTTCTTTCGCAACAAACTCAAGGGTATTAATGAAATAAGGCTGCTGTTTTTCTTGTGCCAGCACGTCATGCCAGGTGAGAGAGGTCGCCATCATGCACTCTTTTTTACAGGTTGAATGGTGTTGTAGGTAGCTTACCGATCTATCACGCGGAGGTAAAACCGTAATGGCCGCCAACGAAATGAAAGGGGGATTTTTCGAAAAAAAATTGAAAATTTACAAAAATATTTGTAATCATCCGTGCTGGTAAAATTGATATAAAACAATAAATTGACAGTGGCTAGTCGCTTGGTGGGTTTTATAAATTGATTTAAGTCAAAACCAACTGGTTGGCAGGCTGGTATATAAGTAAACAACGCTAAGCTTTTTTATATGATCGTTATAAAACATCGCCGTGTTTTGCTGATAGCGATTTTATATAAGCAAGTTTTTAATTAAGACAATAACACGCCGTTTTACGGAGGTAATTATGGTTACTGGTATTCAAATCACCAAGGCTAATGACAGCGCTCTGATCAATTCCTTCTGGCTGCTGGATGAAGAGAAATCACAGGCGCGCTGCGTATGCGCTAAATCTGTCTATAGCGAAGATCAAATCGTCCCGATGAGCGATCTGGGACAAATCGAATATCGTGAAATTCCGCTGGAAATTAAACCTGAAGTGCGTGTGGAAGGTGGTCAACACCTGAACGTTAACGTTCTGCGCCGCGAGACACTGGAAGATGCTGTTAAGCACCCGGAGAAATACCCTCAGCTGACCATTCGCGTATCCGGCTATGCTGTGCGTTTCAATTCATTGACGCCAGAGCAGCAGCGTGACGTTATCACCCGGACTTTTACAGAAAGTCTGTAAGTAACGGATTGCGTTTTACTCAGGTATCAAACAGGAAGGGAGCTAACGCTCCCTTTTCTGTGCTGTTATTTCTTTGGTTGTAAAGACCGCTTTATTCGCCGGAGGGGGGATTGGTTTTCTGCGTAGGTTGACGCCGTTTACCGATATTTTTGCTGTCGCGATGGCGGACTTTCACCTTAACTTTCTCTTTTTCCTTCTCTTTTTTCTCTTTCCGTTTGGCAAGCGCTTTCTTTGACGGTTTACCCGTCGCCGTGGCGTTTGGGGCGCGGGTAACCGGACGAAGCTCGTCGATGATACGCGGTTTTAGAGGCTCGTTCAGATAGCGGCTGATTTTCCCCAATAACAGATGGTCGTGCGCTTCAACGAAAGAAATGGCGCAGCCTTTACGGCCCGCGCGACCCGTGCGTCCGATACGGTGGAGATAAGTGTCCGCTGTGCGGGGTAAATCGAAGTTAAAGACGTGACTGACATCATTAATATCGATACCGCGTGCCGCCACGTCCGTAGCGACCAGCACATTCACGCGTCCATCGCTCAGACGCTTAATCGCTTCGTTGCGTTTGGCCTGCACCATCTCGCCTTCAAGATAGCAGGCTGTAATGCCCGCTTCACGCAGCCAGGCGACCAGCTCATGCACGCGCTCACGCTTGCGCACAAAGACGATGGAACGCGTAACATTCGGTTGTTTTAACTGATGGCAGAGCAGTGCCGTTTTATGTTTGAGATCGTCGGCCCGGTAATACCATTGCAGGATTTTTTTACGCTCCCGGCGAGACGGATCGGCTTCGACCTCAACCGGTTCATTAAGCAGACGCTCCGCGAAGTCTCTGATGGCATCGCCTTCCAGCGTCGCGGAAAACAGCAGTGTCTGTTTACGCCAGCGAGTTTCTCCGGCGATGTGCTCAATATCCTGTGCGAAGCCCATATCCAGCATCCTGTCTGCTTCATCCAGAATCAGCGTTTCTACCGCCCGGCAATCAAAGTTTTCTTCTTTAATGTATTGCAGCAGTCGCCCGGTCGTGGCAACGACGATATCCTGATTTTCACTGAACACTTCCGCATGGTTCATGTAAGCGACGCCGCCGGTGATGGTTGCGATATCCAGATGTGTGTGCGCGGCGAGCGCTCTGGCCTGATCGGCAACCTGCATCGCGAGTTCCCGCGTTGGCGTGAGAATCAGAATACGAGGCGGCCCTGACTTTTTACGAGGGAAATCGAGAAGATGTTGCAAAACCGGCAGCAAATAGGCGGCGGTCTTGCCTGTTCCCGTCGGTGCGGAACCCAGCACGTCGCGGCCTTCCATCGCCGGTGGGATCGCTTCAGCCTGAATGGCGGTCGGGCGCTCGTAGCCCATATCACGCAGGGCATCTAACAGGCTTTCATCAAGATCGAGCTCGGAAAAATTGGTTACAGTCATGGTCTACCTCTGGTTGGGGCGCCGATTATAGACGCATTGGCCGGGTTCTTCACCTGTTTAAGCAGACAGCGGCGCTTTTCCTGTTCCGATGTTTCACCTATGCTACTGCGGTTTGCATCTGGAATTTTATGTTCATGGGTCATCAGGCGAATAACAAACAGACATTGCGTCGGGACGGGTTTACTTTCAAGCGATTCTTCGTCGCGCACGATCGTTGTGCGATGAAAGTCGGGACCGACGGTATTTTATTGGGTGCCTGGGCGCCGGTATCCGGCGTCGCGCGCATTCTGGATATTGGCTGTGGTTCTGGTCTCATTGCGTTAATGTTGGCGCAACGTACCGGACAGGATGTGCAGGTTGATGCCGTTGAACTGGATACCGATGCCAGCCAGCAGGCCAGAGAAAACATTGCCGCCTCGCCATGGGCGCCACGGATGACCGTCTATGCTGAGGATGTCGTGAGTTTTGCGCCCAGACAGTTAACCCGGTATTCGTTGATTGTGAGCAACCCGCCTTATTTCGCACCGGGTGTGGCATGCGGTTCGAATCAGCGTCAGATGGCTCGTTATACGACGCGGTTAACGCATGAGACACTGCTGCGCTGTGCCCAACAAATGCTGGCGCCCGAAGGGGTTTTTTGTCTGGTGCTACCGGTTCAGGTGGCGGACGCTTTTATTTCGCTGGCGCGGCAGCGACATTGGTTCGTTCGGCAACAGCTTTGGGTGTCTGAACAGGAAGGCAGACCAGCTCACCGTATTTTACTGACGTTATCTTGTGAGGATGGGGAATTCCGGCAGGCTTCGCTGGCGATCCGCGATGCGGAAAAACGCTATTCCGCAGACTTTCAACAACTGACCGCGGATTTTTATCTCTCTATGTAGGGGCAGGTGACTGACCGGATAGTCCCTGCCTGTTGTGCGGCTGTGGATTACGGCGTCAGAATGGTTGGTGACGGCACATCGAACTGCTCCGGATAATCCAGCGTATAGTGCAGGCCGCGGCTTTCTTTCCTTGCCAGCGCACAGCGTATGATGAGTTCAGCGACCTGCACCAGATTACGCAGTTCCAGCAAATTGTTGGAAATACGGAAATGGGCGTAGTACTCATCGATTTCCTGCTGGAGCAGATGGATGCGCCGCTGCGCACGCTCCAGTCGTTTAGTGGTGCGGACAATCCCTACGTAGTCCCACATGAACAGGCGCAGTTCATGCCAGTTATGCTGGATGACGACCTGCTCGTCTGAGTTATCAACCTGACTCTCATCCCATTCCGGCAGTGTTTTCACGGCGTTGATTTGCGGTAGGCGCCGTAAAATATCTTCGGCAGCCGACCATCCGTAAACGAGACACTCTAGCAGCGAGTTCGATGCCATGCGGTTTGCCCCGTGCAAGCCGGTATAGCTGACTTCGCCAATGGCGTACAGGCCGTCAAGGTCGGTGCGGCCATTCTGGTCGACCATCACGCCGCCGCAGGTGTAGTGTGCCGCCGGTACGATCGGAATCGCTTCGCGCGTCAAATCGATGCCGAGAGACAATAATTTTTCATCGATCGTGGGGAAATGCTGTTTGATGAAGTCTTTCGGTTTGTGGCTGATGTCCAGATACATACAGTCTGCGCCGAGTCGTTTTATTTCATGGTCAATCGCTCTGGCGACGACATCGCGTGGCGCCAGTTCGCCTCTGGCATCGAAATCAGGCATGAAGCGCGTGCCGTCAGGACGCTTAAGATAGGCGCCTTCGCCGCGCAGCGCTTCCGTAAGCAGAAAGTTGCGCGCCTGCGGGTGAAACAGGCAGGTCGGGTGAAATTGATTGAATTCCAGATTCGCCACCCGGCACCCGGCGCGCCAGGCCATCGCGATGCCATCGCCCGAAGAGATATCGGGATTGGTGGTGTATTGATAAACCTTGGACGCGCCGCCAGTCGCCAGCACCACCGTCTTCGCCCGGCATGACTCCACGCGCTCCCGTTCACGGTTCCATATATAAGCGCCAACAATCCGACGCGTACCGGGCAGACCCAGCTTATTCGAGGTGATCAGATCGACAGCGTTACAGCGTTCCATTATTTGAATATTCGGATGGGCGAGCACCTTGTGCACCAGCGTGGTTTCCACCTCTTTCCCGGTGGCATCCGCAGAGTGCAGGATCCGGCGGTGGCTATGTCCTCCTTCGCGCGTGAGGTGATAACGCTCTTCGCCGCTGGTGCTGGTTTCTGTATCAAATGACACGCCTTGGTCGATAAGCCATTGCACGCAGTGTTTGGCGTTGCTGGCGATAAATTCGACGGCGTCTCGCTCACACAGGCCATCACCGGCGATTAGGGTATCTTCAATATGGGATTCAATCGTGTCGGTTTCATCGAAGACTGCCGCGATACCGCCCTGAGCATAAAATGTCGCGCCTTCATTGAGCGGACCCTTGCTCAAGACCATCACCTGAGTTTGTGAAGCCAGACGCAGTGCCAGCGAAAGCCCGGCAGCACCGCTGCCAATGATTAAAACATCACAGACGTATTCAGTGGTTGTTTGCATGATCGTGCCTTGGATGCCAAAAAAGAAGGGGAAACCGGATGTTAGCACCCAATGTTCGATTGCTGTATTGGTTTTTCGCCTTGTCCGTGCGTTATAACTAAGCGCACAAGAGTCATGGCGGAATCGTGCGAATATCTGGGATTTGTCGTATTATTTCGCAAAGGCGACACGGCCCGAGTTGGACCTAATACGTGATGGCGCTAAGCAAAAGGAAAATGATAGCCCGGAACTTTATGTGATATATCGGCTCTAACAGGGGCTTGCTCTAAGTATGATTCATATAGCTGGCAGTACTATTTTACGTGTGGAGAACGGTTTGAGGAGAGATTACCTCGGATGAGCGAGCAACTGGCGGATCAAGTTCTGGTCGAGCGGGTCCAGAACGGCGATCAAAAATCGTTTAACTTGTTGGTCGTTCGTTATCAGCATAAGGTGGCGAGCCTGGTATCGCGGTATGTCCCACAAGGGGATGTGCCGGATGTCGTGCAGGAGTCATTTATTAAAGCGTATCGCGCGTTGGAATCATTCCGCGGCGATAGCGCATTCTATACCTGGTTATACCGTATCGCGGTGAATACGGCCAAAAATTATCTGGTCGCTCAGGGGCGTCGCCCGCCGTCCAGCGACATTGACGCCAACGATGCGGAAAACTATGAAAATGCAGGCGCACTGAAAGAAATATCGAACCCTGAGAATTTAATGTTGTCTGAGGAGTTAAGAAGTATCGTTTTCCGAACTATCGAGTCTTTACCGGAAGATTTGCGTTTGGCGATTACGCTGCGCGAATTGGATGGTTTAAGCTACGAAGAGATCGCTGTCATTATGGATTGTCCCGTAGGCACCGTTCGTTCTCGCATTTTTCGAGCGCGGGAAGCGATTGATAATAAAGTACAACCGCTTATTCAGCGTTAGTCTGGGTTTCAGCTATCTGCGTGAATAATGATGGATTTGACAAGGTAAGGGTATCGGTATGCAGAAAGAGAAACTTTCCGCTTTAATGGATGGCGAGGCAGTGGATTCTGAACTGCTCAGCGCATTGTCGCAGGATGACAAGTTGCAGCAAAGTTGGCAAAGTTATCATCTAATCCGTGATGCATTACGTGGCGATGTGAATGAGCACATCATGCATCTGGATATTGCCTCCCGCGTTGCTGATGCAATCGAAAAAGAACCTGTTTGTCTGGTTCCACAAGCTCAGCCGGAATCCCAGCCGCATCCCGTCGAGTGGGCCAAAATGCCATTTTGGAAAAAGATTCGCCCATGGAGCAGCCAGCTGACGCAGGTGGGAGTCGCTGCCTGCGTGTCTTTAGCGGTGATTGTCGGCGTTCAAAATTACCAGCAAGGTCATTCCTCTGAGCATGTTGTGGAGTCCGGCGTGTTCAGTACCTTACCTGCGATGGGGACGGCTTCCCCCGTGAGTCTGGGCGTACCGTCAGAAAACGTGGTGCCATACAGCGGTCAGCAAAAATCGGATATACAGCGTAGCCGTCTTAACGCTATTTTGCAGGACTATGAATTACAGCGCCGCTTACATACCGAGCACGACCTACCGCAGGATGATCAGCAAGCGGCGGTTCAGGTTCCCGGTACGCAATCATTAGGAACGCAGCCCCAGTAATGAAGCGAGTCTGGTCCGTTACCTGTTTGCTGATGGGTAGTCTGCTTTATTCTACAGTTTCCCCGGCTCAACGCGTTGAGCCGGGCGCGTTATTGCAACAAATGAATAGCGCGGTTCGTTCTTTGAACTATGAAATTTCATTTATCAACATCACGCTGCAAGGGTTTGAGTCGGTACGTTATCGCCATGCTGTGGTTAATCGTCGTGCGTTGGCTCAGCTCCTGTTTATGGACGGACCGCGACGCGAAATTGTACAGCGTGGTAATGAGGTCAGTTATTTTGATCCCGGTTTTGAGCCGTTTACGCTCACCAGCGATCACATCGTCGATTCTCTTCCTTCTTTGGTCTTTGCTGATTTTCAGAAATTATCGTCCTATTATGATTTTGTCCCCGCCGACGGACGGGTGCGTATTGCCGATCGTCTGGCCTCGGGCGTTCGGGTGATTTCTCGCGACGGGACGCGCTACAGCTATATGGTGTGGATTGATGCCGATTCCAAATTGCCGCTGCGTATTGATTTGCAGGATCGCAATGGCGACAGACGGCTGGAGCAATTCTTAACGACGTCGCTGATTATTGATGATGACGTGATGGAGGTGATGCGTCCTTTGGAACGTATTAACCTTCCGCCTGCGTTGCCTGTGCCGGCTATCGAACATGGTGATTTCAACTGGATGCCGGAATGGTTGCCATCGGGCATGAAAGAAGTTTCACACAATAAAAAGGTGTTGTCGGGCGCCGCTATACCGATTGAAACGCGTCTGTACAGCGATGGTTTATTCAGCTTTTCCATCAATGTTAGCCCGTCTTCTGATGCGGGCGGCGATCAATCTTTACTTACCGGTCGGCGCGCCATCTATACCGCGATGCGCGGTAATCGCGAGATTACTGTGGTTGGTGATATCCCCCTGGCGACGGCTAAACGCGTAGCCGACAGCATTACACTGAAGGCACAACCGTGATCAGAGAATGGGCAACCGTCGTTTCATGGCAGGATGGCGTTGCGGCGCTACGGTGTGAGCCGAGCGCCGGGTGCGGCAGCTGTCAATCCCGTTCAACGTGTGGAACCGGCTTATTAAGTCAGTTAGGTCTTTCTGCTGAGAATGTGCTGTACGTTTCCTGCGATCGGCCTTTAGAACCGGGACAGAAAGTAGAACTGGGCATTTCTGAAGGACGGTTATTGTTCTCTGCTGTGCTGGTTTATTTTGTTCCTATCGTAGGGCTGCTGTGCGGCGCGGCGATATTCCAGATGCTGTTAAGTACCGATCTGGGCGCGGTTATTGGCGCCTTGCTGGGCGGCGGCCTGGCGTTCATCGGCGTGAGGCGGTGGGCAAAGCAGTTGGGCAGAAACAAACGTTATGAACCCGTTATCCTGCAAATTGCGCTGCCTGGGACCTTTCTGCAAAATTGACCCGTTTGCTTATTCATGTTTGAACGGCGCGTAATAACATTGCTCTTCACGGTTTTGTCATTTTTCGTTGCGATATTTATCAGGTGATGACGCTTTGCTTTCCGCTTTCCTTCCGCTGCTCTGTTATTCCAAATAAAACCGTCATAATCAAAGGGAATACACCGGACATGACTAGGTTTTCACGCTTCTGGCATGTAGAATGCTGCGATTCAGGTGGAATGACATCGCTGCTGTTTCGCCTATGCGCATACCCATCGGCAAGAATTTCAGGAATATCAAGGTAGAAAAATTTTTATAATGAAGCATATACGAAATTTCTCCATTATTGCCCATATTGACCACGGTAAATCGACGTTATCTGACCGTATTATCCAGATTTGCGGTGGTTTGACCGAACGTGAAATGGCTGCGCAGGTCTTGGATTCCATGGATCTGGAACGTGAGCGTGGAATAACGATTAAAGCGCAGAGCGTGACGCTGGATTATAAAGCGCAGGACGGCCAAACCTACCAGTTAAACTTCATTGATACGCCGGGGCACGTCGACTTCTCTTATGAAGTTTCCCGTTCGCTTGCCGCTTGCGAAGGTGCGTTGCTTGTCGTCGACGCCGGACAGGGCGTTGAAGCCCAAACGCTGGCTAACTGCTATACCGCGTTGGATATGAATCTGGAAGTGGTTCCGGTCCTGAACAAAATCGATCTGCCCGCGGCTGACCCGGATCGTGTTTCGCAGGAAATTGAGGATATCGTCGGTATTGATGCCACGGATGCGGTACGTTGTTCTGCCAAGACCGGTGTTGGCGTACCGGATGTGCTGGAGCGTCTGGTGCGTGATATTCCTCCGCCGGAAGGCGACCCTGATGAACCGCTACAGGCGCTGATTATCGATTCCTGGTTTGATAATTACCTTGGTGTTGTGTCACTGGTGCGTATTAAAAATGGCACCATGCGCAAAGGCGATAAAATTAAGGTGATGAGCACGGGACAGGTTTATAACGCCGACCGTCTTGGGATTTTTACACCGAAGCAGATCGATCGCGATGTATTGCAATGCGGCGAAGTTGGTTGGCTGGTTTGCGCCATCAAAGATATTTTGGGTGCGCCGGTAGGGGATACCTTGACGCTGGCTCGTCAGCCGGCTGAAAAAGCGTTGCCGGGCTTCAAGAAAGTCAAGCCGCAGGTCTACGCAGGTCTGTTCCCGATCAGTTCCGATGACTATGAAGCCTTCCGCGACGCATTAGGCAAGCTGAGTCTGAATGATGCTTCGCTGTTCTATGAACCGGAAAGTTCTACCGCGCTGGGCTTTGGTTTCCGCTGTGGCTTCCTCGGCCTGCTGCACATGGAGATCATTCAGGAGCGTCTGGAGCGCGAGTACGACTTGGATTTGATCACCACCGCGCCGACGGTTGTGTATGAAATTGAAACGACGGGGAAAGAGGTTATCTACGTCGATAGCCCCTCTAAGCTGCCGCCGTTGAATAATATTCAGGAACTGCGCGAGCCGATCGCCGAGTGTCATATGTTGCTGCCACAGGAATATCTGGGCAACGTAATTACGCTTTGCATTGAGAAACGCGGCGTACAGACGAACATGGTTTACCACGGTAATCAGGTTGCGTTGACGTATGAAGTCCCAATGGCTGAAGTTGTGCTCGATTTCTTCGACCGCTTGAAATCAACCTCTCGCGGTTATGCCTCGTTGGACTACAGCTTTAAGCGTTTTCAGGCATCGGACATGGTGCGTGTTGATGTGTTGATCAACAACGAGCGTGTTGATGCGCTGGCGCTGATTACGCACCGTGATAATTCACAATATCGTGGTCGTGAGCTGGTCGAGAAAATGAAGGATCTCATTCCGCGTCAGCAGTTTGACATCGCCATTCAGGCGGCGATTGGCAACCATATTATTGCGCGTTCTACGGTTAAGCAATTGCGTAAAAACGTACTGGCCAAGTGTTATGGTGGCGACGTCAGCCGTAAGAAGAAATTGTTACAGAAACAGAAAGACGGTAAGAAACGTATGAAGCAAGTTGGTAACGTTGAACTGCCGCAAGAGGCGTTTCTGGCAATTCTGCATGTTGGTAAAGACAGCAAGTAAATTCTGAGGAGTTGGCATGGCCAATATGTTTGCCGTCATTCTGGCGCTGGTAACACTGGTGACAGGGATTGTCTGGTGTTTGGAGCGTTTTATCTGGGCACCTGCCCGTCGGAAAAAGTTCGCAGCGATGAGCGGAGCCGATCTGGCTGACAGTGCGGTTTCATCGAAAACGGTTGAAAAACCGGGTTGGATTGAAACGATCGCTTCGGTGTTTCCGGTGGTTGCATTGGTCTTGGTGGTCCGTTCCTTTATTTACGAACCCTTTCAAATTCCATCCGGTTCGATGATGCCAACGCTGTTGATCGGTGATTTTATTCTGGTAGAGAAGTTTGCTTATGGCATTAAAGAGCCCTTTACGCAGAAAACGCTGATCGAAACGGGGCATCCGAAGCGTGGCGACGTTGTGGTGTTTAAATATCCGTCCGATCCCAAAGTGGATTTCATCAAGCGTGTGGTTGGTGTGCCGGGCGATCGCGTCAGCTATAATCCAATGACGAAGCAGGTAACCATTCGTCCATCATGTCAGGAAGGGCAGGCGTGCGATACGGCGTTGGCCGTCACGTACAGCAATGTGCAGCCCAGCGATTTTGTTCAGACGTTCAATCAGCCGGGACGAGAATCGCTCGGCGGTTTTTATCAGGTGCCGGCAGGTGATGATCGCGTAGAGGGTGTCCGGATGGGCACGCGTAAAGAGTCGTTGGGCAACGTGACACACAATATTCTGTTGCTTCCCGGCCAGCAGGATCAGCTCGGAGGTTATTACCAGCAGTCTCAACAGCAGCTTGCTACCTGGGTCGTCCCCGCCGGGCACTACTTCATGATGGGCGATAACCGTGACAACAGTCTGGATAGTCGCTATTGGGGCTTCGTATCGGAGCGAAATCTGGTTGGTAAAGCCACGGCCATCTGGATGAGCTTTGAAAAACAGGAAGGTGAATGGCCGACTGGCGTGCGCTTGAGTCGCATCGGTGGTATTCACTAACCAAAGTAAGATACACGCAGCATTCTTATGCTGTCCATTGTAGAATATTTGAGTCACCCTTTTTAAAGAGATATCTCAGATATTCGATCCGTCAGGATAAACGTGCGCGTTATTTTGAAGCGCGCGCCGGCGGGTTGAGTGAGTACAGGTGAAAAGGCAGGCTCCCTTATGGGAGCCAATGCAAACGAAACAGTTTTGACCGAACTGGCAAGCAGGGCTGTTCCGTATGCTGCTGTTTTTAAGGCATCGTTGATCTATTGGTAACACATGAATCCCATCCTGATAAATCGTTTACAAAGAAAGCTGGGCTATACTTTTCAGCAGTATGAGCTTTTGTTACAGGCGTTGACGCATCGCAGCGCCAGCAGCAAACATAATGAAAGGCTTGAATTTCTGGGTGATTCCATCCTGAGTTTTGTGATCGCTAATGCGCTGTATCATCGTTTTCCCAAGGTTGATGAGGGAGATATGAGCCGGATGCGGGCGACGCTGGTTCGGGGGAATACGCTAGCGGAAATCGCACGTGAATTCGAACTGGGCGAATGCTTACGCCTTGGCCCGGGTGAATTAAAGAGCGGCGGTTTCCGCCGTGAATCGATTCTGGCTGATACGGTTGAAGCGCTGATTGGCGGCATTTTCCTCGATAGCGATATCCAGACCATTGAACGCCTGATTCTGAATTGGTATCAGACGCGTCTGGATGAAATCAGCCCTGGCGATAAGCAAAAAGATCCCAAAACACGATTGCAGGAATTTCTGCAAGGACGCCACTTACCTTTGCCGACCTATTTGGTGGTGCAGGTTCGTGGGGAAGCGCACGATCAGGAATTTACGATCCACTGTCAGGTGAGCGGCTTTAGCGAGTCGGTCGTCGGTACGGGGTCAAGTCGTCGAAAAGCCGAACAGGCTGCGGCTGAACAAGCGTTGAAAAAACTGGAAATTGAATGAGCGAAGAACAGACACACTGCGGTTTTATCGCGATTGTTGGTCGACCCAATGTGGGTAAATCCACGTTGTTAAATCAGTTACTGGGGCAGAAGATCTCGATTACGTCACGTAAGCCCCAGACGACGCGACACCGTATCATGGGGATCCATACCGAAGGTCCTTATCAGGCGATCTATGTGGATACGCCGGGGCTGCATATTGAAGAGAAACGGGCGATTAACCGCCTGATGAATCGTGCCGCCAGCAGTTCGATCGGTGACGTTGAACTGATCATTTTCGTCGTGGAAGGGACGCACTGGAACGACGATGATGAGATGGTGTTGAATAAGCTGCGTGACCAGAAACTGCCGGTCGTGTTGGCGATTAATAAAGTCGATAACGTCACGGATAAAAGCAAGCTGCTGCCGCATATTCAGTTCCTGAGCCAGCAGATGGACTTCCTGGATGTTGTGCCCATTTCAGCGGAGAAAGGGACGAATGTCGATACGATCGCCAGTATTGTTCGTAAACATTTGCCGCAGGCGACGCACCACTTCCCGGAAGATTACATCACCGATCGCTCTCAGCGTTTTATGGCCTCGGAAATTATCCGCGAAAAACTGATGCGTTTTCTGGGGGAGGAACTGCCGTATTCCGTGACGGTTGAAATTGAACGTTTCGTGACGAACGATCGCGGCGGCTATGACATTAACGGTCTGATTCTGGTTGAACGTGAAGGCCAGAAAAAGATGGTGATTGGCAACAAAGGCGCCAAAATTAAAACCATCGGCATTGAAGCTCGTCAGGATATGGAAGAGATGTTTGAAGCGAAGGTGCATCTCGAACTGTGGGTTAAAGTAAAATCAGGCTGGGCGGATGATGAACGCGCTCTGCGTAGCCTGGGTTACAGCGAAGACCTGTAAGGCCAACGCCGATGGAGGGCTGGCAGCGCGCGTTTGTCTTACATGGGCGCCCCTACAGTGAAACGAGCTTGCTGCTGGATCTGTTCAGTGAAAACGACGGGCGTGTGCGCGTTCTGGCTAAAGGTGCGCGTGCTCGTCGTTCCAATTTGAAAGGCTGCCTACAGCCTTTCACTCCGCTGCTGGTTCGCTGGAGCGGGCGGGGAGAAGTGAAAACGTTGCGTAACGCGGAGCCGGCGTCACTGGCCTTGCCGCTAACCGGCACCATGCTTTATAGCGGTCTCTACGTTAATGAACTGCTGTCCCGCGTGTTGGAACACGAAACCAATTACTCCGCGCTTTTTTTCGACTATCTTCATTGCCTACAGCATCTTGCCGTTCAGGATTCGTCCCCGGAGCCGGCATTGAGACGCTTTGAGCTGGCCCTGTTGGGCTATCTTGGATATGGCGTCGATTTCCTGCATTGTGCCGGCAGTGATGAACCGGTTGCAGATACCATGACCTACCAATATCGGGAAGAAAAAGGGTTTATCGCCAGCCTGGTCGTCGATAATCGAAGTTTTACCGGACATGAACTGCGTTCACTGGCATCGCGCGAGTTTCCTGATGCGGGGACGTTGAAGGCCGCAAAGCGTTTTACCCGCATTGCCTTAAAGCCTTATTTGGGAGGGAAGCCGCTGAAAAGTCGTGAACTCTTCCGCCAATTCGTCCCTGCCGCTAATTTGTCCAAAATCGCCTCTTCTGATAAATAATCCTGTTTCGTCAGTACCCTGACGTTGCGACATCGGTGTAAACTGGCTGGCATCGTGCACGATTTTACCGAGGATCTCTCATGGCTGAACTGCTGCTTGGCGTTAATATCGATCACATTGCGACACTGCGTAATGCGCGTGGTACGGCGTACCCGGACCCTGTTCAGGCGGCTTTTGTTGCGGAACAGGCTGGCGCAGACGGTATTACGGTGCATTTACGTGAAGATCGTCGTCATATTACGGATCGTGATGTGCGGCTCCTGAGGGAAACGATTCAAACGCGAATGAATCTGGAAATGGCGGTGACAGAAGAGATGCTGAACATTGCCTGTGAACTGAAGCCGCATTTTTGCTGTCTGGTGCCGGAAAAACGTCAGGAAGTGACGACGGAGGGCGGGCTGGATGTCGCCGGGCAGCAGGCGAAAATTGATGATGCCGTCGCCAGACTGGGTAAGGCCGGTATATTGGTTTCACTTTTCATTGATGCGGATGAGAGGCAAATTGATGCCGCCGCCGCCAGTGGCGCGCCTTATATCGAAATTCACACCGGGGCCTATGCCGACGCGACAAAGGATGAAGCACGTCAGCATGAGTTCGAGCGCATCCGCGCGGCGGCGACCTATGCGGCGGCAAAGGGGCTCAAGGTCAATGCCGGTCATGGATTGACATATCATAACGTACAGCCGATTGCCGCGTTGCCGGAAATGCACGAATTAAACATCGGACATGCGATTATCGGGCGAGCAGTGATAAGCGGCTTGAAGGATGCCGTAGCCGAAATGAAACACCTCATGCGGGAAGCGCGGCGTTAATGGCGATTCTTGGGCTAGGAACCGATATTGTCGAAATCGCGCGTATTGAAGCTGTGGTTGAGCGTTCAGGCGAGCGGCTGGCGCGCCGCATTCTGACCGAGGTGGAATGGAAGCGCTATCAGCAGCATCAGCAGCCAATCCGTTTTCTTGCTAAGCGTTTCGCCGTAAAAGAAGCGGCGGCAAAGGCTTTCGGTACGGGGATTCGCAACGGGCTGGCATTTACTCAGTTTGAGGTTTTTAATGACGAACTGGGTAAACCCTGTCTGCGGTTTTTTGCTAAAGCGGCTGAGTTGGCTGAGCTGATGGGGGTCAAACATAGTCATGTTACGCTGGCTGACGAGCGTCACTATGCTTGTGCGACGGTAATTATCGAAAGTTAAGCGCTCTCATAGACTGTCGAGCCTGTCCGTAATTCTGTGTAATTGCCACTGTATTAAAGGTGAGCGCTCAGGCGGTCACCGAACTCGATAATAAAACGGCTCATCGCCAGCCG
>NZ_SMBY01000015.1 GCF_004342665.1 Samsonia erythrinae
GGCTTTGAGTTTCTTCTCGTCCATATTCTGCCTGTCTCCGCTATTGGCGTGAACATATCAAAAACAGGCAATTACACAATTTAAATTACAGTCTCGATTTTAATTACCTACCATTGTTTATATTTCAGATTAAGTGGCTGCCGGGTATAGGCCACTTAACATGTATTTACATACTCTGATACTCATAATAATCTAATGACGTCTCTTTTATCTTGGTTTGAAAACTTGGCGTTCAATAATCTGTTCACCTTCTTGTTGTGATGATTCTAATCTTTCAATTTTCATCCTTTCTTTCAAATTCGATTTAAATCTACTTTCATTTCCAGCCAAATTAGCTGGTTTTTTCTTTATATCATCATGAATGATTTTCTCTTTATTTTTAGGGGCTGTAATGGGTTTGCTTATTCCTAATCGTTTCCTCATTTCTTCGATCTTAGTTGCTCTACTATTGATGTTGCCACGCTTTTTGAGTCTAAATTTATCTGTGGCTGTGGTAGCTGTTTCTGCATGATCAAGTATCCTACTGATAGAACTGCTATCAGATTTACTATGCCAACGATTGAAGCGACCTTGATTATTAATTTTGTTTGGTTGTTGATTGTATTGTTTTTTAAGTCTGTTGAGAGTTTGTGTATTTTTCTGTTTTGTATTTCTAAGTCGTCGATTTGCTTGTCTATTGTGTTTCTCGATAAATTTAGTATTGATGATGTTGCTGAGGCTGTTTTCTCTGTCCTCTCTAATACTTGCTGCGTCTGATTTAATGCTGTACTGACTGATTCTGATAATATCATCATCGATTCTGTCAGAGGCTCTATCACTGTTGAAATCTGGTTCAACAAGTGATCGTCCAAAACTATTTTCGCCATCTGTTTTTCTTGTTGCGAATCTTCTAACGATTTTATCATCTCTATCTTTGTCATATTTAACCTTACCTTTAATAGTGTTCCAACTAAATTTTTTACCTAATGAAGATCCCTTAAATGCTATGTCATTTACACTGAATGAAACCCCCGCCACGTTGCCAGTGCTGGCAACATTGAACCTTGGTTCAATGCCTACGGCCTGCAGACGTTCTACGAACGTCCCTAAGTCTGGTTTTCCTGTCATAGCCGCCTGTAATGCGTTCTGTAGCACGATACGGGCTGGTTTCTCACCTGTGCGAAGAGCTTGCTCGATTTCGTTCTTGGTTGGTGCTGATACCTCTGATTTTTGACCTTTAAGCCCTTGTGTAATGGTTAAGCCGTGCTTTATCTCAAGACGTTCACAAGCTGCTATTGTGTTAAATGCTGAGTGCTGACCATGCCACACGGAACCATCCAGCCCAACACGGTTAGCTACAATATGGATGTGTTCTTTATCTGTATCTTTATGGCGCACACAAATATATTGATGTTTTTCTATATCAATATTCATTTCTTTCAAATAGTCTTTTGCTATCTCTTGCCATTGTTCATCTGTTAAATGATCACCTTTTGGAAGAGATAAAAACGCATGAAAAACAGGTTTTTTTATATCCTGTCTAAAGCTGCTTACAGTTTTAAACTCATCAGTTAAATCACTAACATTATTGTAATCACTTGCCATATTGCTACAAATAAAGGTGTGATCATCTTTTAATATATACTCAACTCTATTTTTAAATGATCTCCCTGTTTTAGCTACATTCCCTTTCATACAGTATAAACCTCACAAGCCTTTAATATTCTTTTCATAAGTTGCTTTATAGCAAAGTTAGCTTCTGCAGCTACTGATTGTTTAAAGTCTTCATTGGTATTTAGTTTTTTAGCAATCTGATTTATATTATTACCTTGATGCTGTATTTCTCTATACAATGATTGCTCAAACTCAGGCATTTTTCTTTTAACAATAGGTTCAGAGTTTAAAATTTCTTTTCTAATGTAATGACCTCTTTCAAGCCCTGATGCTTCCACAAGTTCTTTTAAATACTCAAACTCTGCTTTGTTTACTCTGAACTGTATAGATATATCTCTACGTACTTCGTGATTTAATCCTATACGCCCTCTTTTTCTGTCTGTATCCATATTTATTACCCCTCTGTAGTAAACATATAATCTCTTATAGCTTTTATATAGTCTTCATCATTTTCATCAATCAAAGACTTTAGAAGATCATCAGCTTTATTTTCTTGTATATATCTATGAGATACGAAATAACACAGCCTTTTTTCATCACTATTTATTTCACAAAAAGGTATATCTTTATCTTGTTCTATGTAATAAAAAAATCTTGCTAATAACTCAAACTTCATTTTTAAACTCATTTGTTTTTCTATGTCATCATCAATCATATTCTATTATTCCTTTTGTATTTAATCAGTGCTTTTTTATCGATTATTTTTCTAACATCTGATATTGCTTGTTTTGCTTCACTTGAAGAGTTTGTTTTTCCTGTGCAGCTACGGATCATAAAACATCCCAACATAATACAAAGAAGCATCATTCCTATTGCTATAATCATATATGTCTCCTTATTTCTTATTTGAATAATAAAGTAAGTTTTCGATAACTTCGCTGTAGATGTCTTCATCAATAGCAAGCATTACGTCATTATCTACAATCTTATCAAAGATAATTTTGTAGCTTTCTTTGTCGTGTCTATTCATCTCAAATGACTCTTTTTTGCTAATATCCTTATAATCTAAATGAACAAAAAAACGATCACACGGAAGTAAGCGATCTAAATCGTTTATGTATAAACATTTTGATACTGATAAAACTATTTTCATATTTATTCCTTTTGTTTTGAAGTGAACTGTAAAACTATTTACCGCTTCCCCTTGATAGGGGAAATCAGCGGAAGGGTAGAGCTTTTAACAACCCTCCGAACGAAGTGAGAGGGGGCAACCTGAAAGGTTGGGTATAATACCGGCTACGGGATTACACCTTGCCTCAGTTTCCGAAAAACAAAAACCTCAGTTTCCGAAAAACAAAAAATCAAAGCTGAACTACACTTATATTTAAATAGATAACCGATCTAAAATACTTGTCAATAGCGGCTACATAAATAAATACACTGCACATCGAATAAAATGCAAATAAAAGATAGGATGAATAATATATTGCCTTTCTGGTAGCTTTGCGTAAATTTGCAACAGGGGTCAAATCGTCAAGTAATAGATCGCGGGGTCCCGCTGACAGCTTTTATGTCAGTGGGTTCCGATTTATTACTTGAGGACGCAATGAAGAAAATAAACTTTAGATATGTGATGGTTCGCACTGCGAGCCATCACCTTGAAAGACAGGGCAGTTTTACATTCTTCGTCTAAAAGAAATCCGTTCAGAGAAAGCCAACTTGCTAATAATAAATCCAAAAATCCCAATGACAAACAAACTTATATTAAATGCAACTATACCTGCATTCAACCCGATCAAAATCGACAATGTTAAAGTCCCTAATATAACTAAAAATACGCACCAACCCGGAGGAGCACCGTATAATATAGTTGCTTGACATCCCGTGCATACGCGAACCCCTTTCTGACTTTCTTTTAGACAGTAGGGGCATTGAATGGTATTGTTTTCCATTTCCTAATCCTCTAATCTTTCTTAAAAACCGCACCTTGGTAAACTACACCGCCTTTGACTTTTTCTATTTTAAAAGTCCATGAACCTAGATCTTTGTTTTGAGTTCTAGCGATATAAATAGGTTTTTGGCTTTCATCCCAGTTTTTAACAGTAAAAACGCCATTCCTGAACTTGATGACGTCTTTCTGAATATCAAGCCTGACGCCATACTGTTGATTGGTGTAGTTGCCATAGATGCCATCATCACCGCACCCTGCCAGCAGGACGACAAGACCTGCCACTAACATAAATTTACGCATACCTTTTCCTTCACCAATAGCACAGACCTACGATTGATCTGTAAACGCCTTAGAATTCAATTATTTTTATGTCTAGTCATATCGTTTGTACCGATCGAAAAAATGGACGTTGATAGCTATAGGCTATCATATGATAAATATCGATCGTTAAAAACAATTAATAACGATCGATTAAGCACCTTTTGATTGATAAAACCTATCGATATATACATATCGATCTTTTATAACGATCGATTTCTGTTTAGGATTTGGATCTTGAAGGGATAACAACGGGAAAAGTTCTATGGTGGGATATCTGGCGCGAGACTGTTTTTTTTTATTTTTTTAGATATGGTTTTCTTTTTACTTTATTAGGCTTCGCCCTATATATTTTTTAGATCTAGTTCTACTTTATATTTTATTGGTGCCATAAAACAAGGCACCTTTGCTATAAACATAAACAACCTTACTGAGAGTTATATACTGCCTTGTGTTCGCCCCCGAAAAGGGGACTTCATCCAAGGCTTCGCCTCCTGAAATTTTCAACTTATTTTGTTGAAAATGTATCAAGATTGGCGAAAACCAAGATGAAAAATATGACTTCACCCAAGTTGATCTGGCTTAAAGCTCTACATCGTTTCCAATGTAGGACACCCTACGACACCCCCAGATTCGTTCATGCAGATTAATGTATTGTTATCCCCTATTTATGCTGTCAACAAAGGTAGGGCTTTCTCATAGCTATTCCATATACAACTTCACTTATCTGTTTAGAACTTCGCTTCGGGTTGGTATTACGTCGCTTCCCCTTCTATACCTACAACCAACAAAACATACGGACATCTCTTATTAGCGACTCGCGCTCAATTGCTCCACATATGCAGACCTGATACAAAGGTTTATAATTTGATTGCTTTCGAGGACATTAAAGATTCTGGTAGTGGTATTTAAAAGACTTGTAAAAAGCTCAGATTTAGATTTGACAAATATGAAAAGATTATTTAATACTTTATTATATTTGTAATCGCGTTATTCCTCTAACTGATTACAAGACTTAAAAAAGTCAGCGAAAACTTTTTTAGTCCTTAAAAAGTCAGATTTATCATCTGGCTTTTTTTGTATCTTTACTTTTTATAAAACTTATATTTTAATAGTCAATAGAAATAAAGAAAATATATGACAAGATCATTATTGATTAATGATAGCAAACCTAATAAAGGTCAGATATATCTCTGACCTTTTGCTTATGATATCTATATTACTCATATAAAATCTCTAAACGCTAAACAATCCATTTTGAGCTATTTTATTTTCACATATAACAAATCATAATGGCTTCTGTATGCATGCACATTATATTTATTCTAACCTCTTCAAAATCTATGAATCTATGCTGACTTTGATCAATACTTTTCTTCGTTTTATCAATAATATCATCGTAAACAGTTTCCATATAATACTTGTCAGTAAATAGATCGAATACTTCATTAGCAGGCTTCGCAAGCACTTTCTTGGTAAAGCGAGAGTATTCTAACAATGCTGTAAGTTCTGCTGAGTTCTGACTATTACATTTATTTTCTTTTTTCATTTTTGGTTCCTTATTTAATCGTTAAGTAAATATCCCCCTACACTTTCATGTATTATTTAATAGGGATTGTTATATTTTATAAATATATGTTTATATTGCTTTTACATACTACCCATATATTATTAAGCTGCCGCATTGCGTGATGAAAAGATCATTTTTTCAATCCATTCATCGATCTCACTTTCTACAAAAGCGCTAGCTCTTATTCCAACCTTAATCGGCTTAGGAAAATCACCTTTACTAATAAGTTTATAGATCCATGCTTTACTAAATCCTGTTTTATCCATCACTTCCGGTAGGCGAATAAATCTTCTTGTTGTCATATATTTCTCCGTTGTTGTTTTGATGAATGTAGTATCTGCAGATCGCTTATGATGTTCAACCCTCGGAAAATCAGAATTGAACTCGGATTGAGTGTTTTTCATACAAAAACAGATGAAATGACGGGAGAGCTGTCACTGGGCGGGGTGTAGAGCGATTTAGCAATAAGTGCTATTTATTTTCCTGTTTTAAGGTATTTTATAATTTTTATATTAATCAATTAGTTAACAAACATCAGTTTAAATTCTGACTTAATTCTTATCTGCATTAGCCAAGAAAAAGGGCTATGCCCGTTAAGACATAACCCTTCTTTCATCAGCAGTTATCCTTACCCACGCCGATCAAACGCTCCCTGCACCACATTGCTTCCGTTCTCAAGGCTTACCATGTAGTCGGCATACCATTGCAGCATCTCACGTCTACCATCGAGGTATTGCGCATGGTTGTAGGTGCCACGGATAGCATTCTTATCAACATGCGCCAGTTGGGTTTCAATCCATGCGGTGTTATAGCCCTGTTCATGAAGAACGGTGCTCATGGTATGACGGAAGCCGTGACCCGTAACCCGGCCTGTATAGCCAATTCGCTTAAATACCTGATTGATACTGGCTTCGCTCATGGTCTTACTTGGGTCATTGCGGCCCGGAAACAGTAAAGGAAATTGCCCCGTCATTGCTCTGATCTGTTCGATAATGTCTAACGCTTGGGTAGATAGCGGGATGATATGAGGACGGCGCATTTTCATGCGTTCAGCAGAAATTTCCCATAGCGCTTTCTCGGAATCGATTTCCGACCATAAGGCACCACGCAATTCACCCGTTCTTAGGCCAGTAAGGATCAACAATCTCGCTGCCAGCACCATCAATTCACTACCAGAGGAGCCAGCAAGGGCTTTAAAGAAGGCGGGAAGCTCTTCGGTGGTCAGGAATGGGTAATGTGTAGATTCATGCCCCTGCATGGCACTGGTGAGGTCTGGCGCAGGATTATACTCGGCTCTGCCTGTCACGATGGTGTAGCGAAACACTTCGCCGCAGCGTTGACGTACTTTCTTGGCTTTCTCAGTCGCACCTCGGTCTTCCATCTTTTTAAGCACGTTCAGCAATTCCAGCGGCTTAATGTCTGCGACAGGCCGTTGACCAATGAACGGGAAGACGTCTTTGTTGAACGCTTCAAGAATGTCAGAGGCATACCCCGCAGACCATTTCTTCACTTTCATGCTGTGCCATTCGAGCGCAATTTGCTGAAAGGTGTTTTTCACTTCTTCGATTTGGGCTTGTTTGCTTTCTTGCTTAAACGCACTCGGATCAACGCCGTTAACCAGCAGCTTTTTAGCATCATCTCTTTTGCTTCTGGCATCGGCTAAGGTAATGGTCGGGTAGACGCCAAACACCACACGTTTTTCTTTACCAGCGATGCGGTATTTCATGCGCCAGCTTTTGGTGCCGTTCGGGAACACCTCCAGATACATGCCCCCACCATCTGCTAACTTGTAGGGTTTATCTTTGGGCTTGGCAGTCTCTACCTGTCTGGCATTGAGCTTCATTTGGGGGCATCTCCTCTAGACCGAACACGATATGCCCCCACCGATGCCCCCAACTCACCGTAGATTTCTATGAACGTGAGTAGACGAGCAGAGACAATAAGGGCCGTGAAACCGCGTATTATAAGGGTTTAAAGGGTGTTTGAGTAGACTTGGGGAGACGTTAAAATAGGTAGGATGGTGCCGATAATAGGAGTCGAACCTACGACCTTCGCATTACGAATGCGCTGCTCTACCAACTGAGCTATATCGGCGTTGAGGATCGTCCTGCGAGCGCATGACGATGAACTACGGGGTGACAAACTAGTGAAATCGACACGCCAAGTCAAGAGGTTGGCGTTCATATGCTGGTTTTATCGTCACACTCTGGACAGTAAAGATTCTCTGATAATTTTCTAATCTAATAGCAAGGAACGCTATAACTGTCTTCTATAAATGCCTACGTTCATAACGCAGTACATTTTTCAATTTTTCGGCGCCGTCATACAAAAAAGCGGGCAAAAGCTGCCCGCCATCATCAATTAAGCGCGAATCAGGTCGTCGCCGTAGCCGATCCATTTATAGGTGGTCAACGCTTCCAGCCCCATTGGGCCGCGTGCATGCAGTTTCTGGGTACTGACTGCCACTTCCGCCCCCAGTCCAAACTGGCCGCCGTCAGTAAAGCGCGTGCTGGCATTGACATACACGGCGGAGGAATCCACTTCCCGCACGAAACGTTCCGCATTGCTTAAAGAACGCGTCAGGATCGCATCAGAGTGCTGCGTACCATGTTGACGAATATGGTCGACTGCCGCATCCAGACTGTCCACCAGCGTGACGTTCAAGTCATTAGACAGCCATTCATCATCGTAATCAGCGTCTTTCACTGCGATAACCTTGGCCGGGCCTGCTGCAAGGTGAGGCATAGCGGATGCGCTGGCGTGCAAGGTTACGCCCGCCGTCGCCATTTTTTTGCTCAGTTCCGGCAAGAAGCGATCGGCAATGCTTTGGTTGACCAGCAGCGTTTCCAGGCTGTTGCAGGCGCTGGGACGCTGAACCTTGGCACTTTCAATGATCGTCAGCGCATTATCGAAATCGATGCTGTCATCGGCATAGATATGACAAACGCCAATCCCGCCGGTAATAACCGGAATCGTCGATTGCTCGCGACATAACCGATGCAGGCCAGCGCCACCACGTGGAATCAACATATCCACGTAGCGATCGAGTTTCAGGAGTTGATTGACCAGTTCACGGTCCGGACTTTCTATCGCCTGCACCGCAGCGGCTGGCAGGCCACACTGCGACAGCGCCTGCTGGATCACCTTAACGGTAGCCGCGTTAGTGCGGTATGTCTCTTTCCCACCGCGTAGGATTACGGCATTACCGGTTTTCAGGCACAGAGAAGCCACATCAATGGTGACGTTCGGACGCGCCTCATAAATCACACCGACCACGCCTAACGGCACGCGGCGACGCTCCAGCTTAAGTCCGTTATCCAGCATATTGCCGTCAATCACCTGCCCTACCGGATCGGTCAGACGGCAGACCTGACGCACATCGCTGGCAATCGCACTGAGCCTTTCCGGCGTTAACAGCAGACGATCCAGCAACGCCTCACTCATGCCATTTTGACGCGCATCGGCCAGATCCAGCGCGTTAGCCGCCAGAATCGCTGCGCTCTCCGCCTCCAGTAAGTCCGCAATCGTCAGTAATGCACGATCTTTCTGCGCCGTGCGCAAAACCGCCAGCTGATAAGAGGCCGCTTTTGCCGCTTTACCCATTTGTTCAAGCATCGCGAACTCCTTAATTGATAATCATATCGTCACGATGGACAGCCACCGGACCATATTCGTAGCCAAGAATATCGGCAATTTGTTGAGAGTGGTGTCCGGCGATCATGCGCAGCGCATCACTGTTATAGCGCGTCACGGCATGCGCCACATCGCGCCCCGCCAGGCTACGCACGCGGATCACTTCACCGCGAGAGAAATTCCCGTCTACAGTACGGATGCCCTTAGGCAGCAATGAACTGCCGCGTTCAAGGATCGCGGAAAGCGCGCCATCGTCAACGGTAATTTCACCTGCTGGCGGCGCGCCGAAAATCCAGCGCTTACGGTTTTCCAACGGCGCGTCCATGGCATGAAAACGCGTCCCAACGGAAATATCGTCAATCACATCGCCAATCACCCCCGGTTTGCTGCCTGCGGCAATCACCACGGTGATCCCCGCGCGGCAGGCCACATCGGCAGCCTGCAATTTAGTGGACATGCCGCCTGTCCCCAAACCGGACACGCTGTCCCCGGCAATGCTGCGCAACGCATCGCTGATGCCGTTCACTTCACGGATCAGCTCCGCATCAGGATGATTACGTGGATCGGCGGTAAACAAGCCGGCCTGATCGGTCAGCAGCAGCAGCTTATCCGCATCGGCCAGAATCGCCGCCAGCGCGGAAAGATTATCGTTGTCGCCGACCTTGATCTCGGCAGTCGCCACCGCATCATTCTCATTAATCACCGGAACGATGTTGTTATCCAGCAGCGCCCGCATGGTATCGCGCGCATTGAGGAAACGCTCGCGATCCTCCATATCCGCACGCGTCAGCAGCATCTGCCCGATGTGGATGCCATAGATGGAAAATAGCTGTTCCCACAGTTGAATCAGACGGCTTTGCCCCACGGCTGCCAGCAGCTGTTTGGTCGCTATCGTAGCCGGAAGCTCAGGATAGCCCAAATGTTCGCGCCCGGCGGCGATCGCCCCCGAGGTGACAATAACAATCCGATGTCCTGCCGCATGTTGCTGCGCGCACTGGCGCACCAGTTCAACAATGTGAGCACGGTTAAGGCGGCGCGAACCGCCGGTCAGCACGCTGGTGCCCAGTTTCACAACCAAAGTCTGGCTGCCGCTCATAATTTCTCTGCCGTTGGATGTCAAAAAATAAGAATAAGGAAAACGTTGTAGCAGGACAGACGCGTTATGCCAACAGGCACAACGCGAAAACCGGCGAATAAATCAGGGATTGTCAGAAACGACTCACGGTCGTGAGACGAGGCTACCGGCGGGGTCCAGCGAGTGTAACAGTTTCTCCAGTCGGACATGGAAAGCCTGTTGGGCGTTTTCCACCTGTTCCATCACGGCTTTGTCCTTAATTTTTTCCTCACGCCAGTGGCCCTGTTTATCGAACAGCCCGTAGTGGTACTTATAGATGAAAGCCTTGCCGGTATCTTCCAACGTCAGCCACCAGCCCCAAAACTCCCGCTTTTCCGGCGCAGGCTTGGTGTTGACGCACACGGCCAGACAATCAAAGAAGAACGCGTCATGCTTGCACTGCGCTTCACGTATATAAGGCCCCAATGCCGTAAAGTTTCTCATAAGCTGACTTTTAGAGTATCCACTCGGTAACATCATCTGCGATCTCCTCTGGTTGAATCTTCTTTTTAGCAGAGAACGGTAATTTATCAACCAATTAGCCGAGTTTATCCTGCAACCATCCGCTGATTTGCTGTAGTGCGCGGTGGAAATTCTGGTATACCGGCGAGAAATTAACCGGCATCAGCTTCCCCTGCACCGATGAATTCGCAATCAGGCAGGCCTCTTCTTTCGGACTGACCAGATCGTTATCCCAATAGCCCGCCAGCATCGGCGTCGGGCAGCGACGTCCCAGCAACCCCTGCGTTTTCAGCGAATAGCGTCCCATCTCGGTTTTCAGCGCGGCATCCGTCGAGAACGGCATGCCCAACCGGCTGGCGAGCACATCCATAAACATATCCGGCACCTGTTGCTGGCAGTCCACATTGCTTAACAGATGATGAACAACGGGCCCTAAGCAGGCCACGCCGGATAAACGCTGCGGCTCCAGATAAGCCAACCTGACGGCAATGTTGGCGCCGAATCGGAAACCAAACGCCCCGACGCGGCAATGGTCGATCCACGGGATATCCGGCAGTGCATGCAGCACCTGCTGATGTAAAAAACTGGAGTCCTGGCTCAGTTTCCAACGAGAGGAAAACCCGACGGAAGGAACATCAATGGTCAGCATCGCCATGCCCGCAGGCGCAAAATAGTCGCGAAACAGGCGATGATAATCGCTCTGTAACATTTCAAGACTGCCGCACATAAGAATGGTTGGGAAAGGCGCCTTCGCGCGTGATGGCATATGGAGAAAGCCAGTCAGCGTCCCGCCGCCCGCGATTGGAAAAGCCAGTTCTTTGAGTTCATAAGGCAGGTATTTTGCCGCTTCCGCATAGGCGCGGTTTGCCAGCGTCTGTGCCTGCTCCGCGAGTTCATCGCCTTTAATATGCGGATACGCGGCGATACTGTAGAGGTTGGCGGCATTCAGCCAGCGTTGTCCTGTCTGAGCGTCATCGTCGCCGTCTGTTGCCCGCTGTTGCCAGCCCGCGCCCTGCTTCGCCCACTCATAAATCCAGTTACCGCTGCGGTAGCCGATCACGGTATCGAGTAAATGTTCGCTGCTGCGCTCCGCCCGGCTCGCCGCGATGCGCGACAGCACATCTTCAATCTCCCACGGGTCGACGCCACGCCAAATCCACATCAGCCGGTTGATCATTCGATACCAACTGCGGGTCTTCTCGCCTTCCAGCGTGAAATGCAGCCCCTGCATTGCCTGACCATGCCGGGTACGCCTGACCAACGTCGAGGTTTCCGGATGTTTGAAAGAGGGTTTGAATAACGTTTCAGACAGGTTAGCTTGCGCCACAGCAGCCTCCGTTTATGTAAACCGCTGTTAGCGGACATCAGACGACGTTTTCATCAGGCTGAGTGTAACGAACTCAGGACGGAGAAGACAAACGACAGCACACATTCTGATCAAACAGAACACAAATAAAGCCCGCTTTCCACACGACAAACGCCCGCGATAATCCTACGCCGAAAATAGCCATCGGCCAGAAACAACAATGCCCGGTTTCACCAGGCATTGCAGAGAATCGCGGACGTTCACCGCTCAGGTAATTAATGGCCTGACAGCGGCGGAACGAATACCACGCCCATATCCCACGGCTGCTCAATCCAGGTGTCCTGCGGGATATCAATCACGTAGTCATCAACCAGCGGCTTGCCGGCCGGCTTGGCGAAAATGGTCACAAAGTGCGCTTTCGGATACATGTCACGAATGGCTTTCGCCGTACCGCCAGTATCAACCAAATCGTCAACCACGATAAACCCTTCGCCATCTCCCTCGGCACGCTTGAGTACTTTCATTTCGCGCTGGTTGTCATGGTCGTAACTGGAGATGCAAACGGTGTCAACGTGACGAATGCCCAGCTCGCGCGCCAGCAGCGCGCCGGGAACCAGACCACCGCGGCTTACGGCAATGATGCCTTTCCATTGATCGGCAGGCAGCAAACGCTGTGCCAGTTTACGGGCATGAATTTGCAACATATCCCAGGTTACGACGTACTTTTCGCTCATAAAATATATCCCAGCCGAATAAAAACCGGCTTAATTGAGTCTGAGGGGGGAAAAAGGTTGCGCGAGATTATAGATAGCCGACAACATAAAAACCAGTTTTTCTCAGCACGAAAGCCGAGTTTTCCCTGTTCTCTGCGCGGCTTCAGACTAATAGCCGGGGTTTGCAGCAGGAAAAAAGCTACGGGCAGACGTCAATTTCCCCCTGCGTTGATGGAAAATGATATTCTGTCGTGACAGGCCATTCTACGTGGCTGACAGCGATCAATGTTTAATCTGTAGCCCCTGCACGCCAGAACGCGAAGACAGGCCGCTCAACAAGGAGACTGAAAATAGTGTCTGAATTGTCTCAACTTTCTCCCCAGCCTTTATGGGATATTTTCGCCAAGATTTGTTCAATCCCGCATCCTTCTTATCATGAAGAGGCGCTGGCCGCGCACATTCTGGAATGGGCTAAAGAAAAAGGTATTCATGCCGAGCGTGATCAAGTCGGCAATATTCTGTTGCGCAAAGCGGCAACCGCAGGGATGGAAAATCGCAAACCTGTCGTGTTGCAGGCGCATCTGGATATGGTGCCGCAAAAAAACAACGACACGGTACACGATTTCACCACCGATCCTATCCAGCCTTATGTCGACGGTGAGTGGCTGAAAGCGCGCGGCACCACGCTGGGCGCGGATAACGGCATCGGTATGGCTTCTGCGCTGGCGGTACTGGCGGATCCGACGGTTGAACACGGCCCGCTGGAAGTCCTGTTGACGATGACGGAAGAAGCCGGCATGGATGGCGCGTTCGGTCTGCAACCCAATTGGCTTCAGGGCGAAATTCTGATTAATACCGACTCGGAAGAAGAAGGCGAAATCTACATGGGCTGTGCGGGCGGCATTGATTTTATCACCCGCCTGCCGCTAGCGCGTGAAGCGATGCCTGCCGGTTACCAAACGCTGAAACTGACGATTAAGGGGCTGAAAGGCGGCCATTCCGGCGGCGACATTCACCTTGGGCTGGGGAACGCCAACAAACTGCTGGCGCGTTTCCTGTTCGAACAGGCGAAAGCGCTGGATATTCGCCTTCTCGATCTGAACGGCGGAACGTTGCGCAATGCGATTCCGCGTGAAGCCTTTGCGACGCTGGCCCTGCCTGCCGCTAACGTCGAGCAACTGAAGGCGCTGAGTCAGGACTATCTGACCGTGCTGAAGAATGAACTCTCCGCCGTTGAAAAAAACCTGACCGTGCAGGTGGAAGCCAGCGACAGCATCGGCCTTCCCCTGACGCAGGACAGCCGCGATCGCCTGCTGGCGTTGCTCAACGCGACGCCGAACGGCGTGATCCGCATGAGCGACGCGGTCAAAGGCGTGGTGGAGACATCACTGAATCTGGGCGTTGTGACGATGGAAGACGACCACGCGGAAATCATCTGCCTGATTCGTTCGCTGATCGACAGCGGTAAAGACGCCGTCGTGGGTACGCTGACGGCGCTGGGCCAGTTGGCTGGCGCGAAAACCTCACCGAAAGGCGGTTACCCAGGCTGGCAGCCCGATGCCAATTCGCCCATCATGGCGCTGGTGCGTGAAACGTATCAGAAGCTCTTCAACAAGACGCCGAACATCATGGTGATTCACGCCGGTCTGGAATGCGGTCTGTTCAAGAAACCGTATCCAGACATGGATATGGTGTCCATCGGGCCAACCATCACGGGGCCGCATTCACCGGATGAGCAAGTGCATATCGGTAGCGTTGGCCTGTATTGGCAATTGCTGACGGAACTGCTGAAAGCAATCCCGCCACGCGCCTGATCGCATCAGGATAAAATCGAGGCGGCGGCGCGTCCGTCGCCTTTTTCATCCGCAATCAAAAAGATTATCCCCAATCCAGCACCAACTGCCGTTCAATTTGCGGGTCAAGCAGCGTCACATGTAGTCCAACCAGCCGGACGCCGCGAGCTTTACGCCGCTCCTGCCAGGTTTGACGCGCCAGCTTGAGCAGATCCTGTTTATTCAACATCGGCCACACGTGCTCCTGCGTCGTCTGCTGAAAATCATCAAACTTGATTTTGACGCCCTGACGCGCAATATGCAGATCGGGTTTTACCCGTTTCAGGCGGACTTCCAGCTCCTGATAAAGCTGTTCAATCAGGCTTTCGCACTGTTCCCAATGGTGGATATCCTGCGCCAGCGTCTTCTCCACCCCGACCGATTTCCTCAGCCGATCCGGTGAAATCCGTCGTTCATCGATCCCCTGACATCGCTCCCACAGCACGCGGCCAAATTTGCCGAATTCTTTAAGCAGATCCGCCAGCGCATACGCCCGCACATCCGCACAGGAATGCAGACCGCGCTCTTCCAGCCGTTTCGCCGTGACTTTCCCGACGCCGGGGATCTTCGCCAGCGGCAGCGCCAGCAGGAAATCATCCACCTGCTCCGGCGCAATCACATATTGTCCGTTCGGCTTATTGAGATCAGACGCGATCTTCGCCAGAAATTTAATCGGCGCAATACCCGCCGAGGCCGTAAGATGCAATTCATGCGCGATGGTGCGCCGGATCTCTTCGGCGATGCGCGTCGCCGAACCGTTACAGTGCTGACTATCGGTGACATCCAGATAGGCTTCATCCAGAGAAAGTGGTTCGATCAGCGTAGTGTAACGCGCGAAGATCTCGCGGATTTGGCGCGAGGTGGATTTATAGACGTCCATGCGCCCGGGAAGCAAAGTCAGGTGTGGGCACAAACGCAAGGCGGTTGCCGTGACCATCGCGCTACGGACGCCATAGCGCCGAGCCGGGTAATTCGCGGTGCTGATAACGCCGCGTCGATCCGCGCTCCCGCCAATCGCCAGAGGAATATCTCGCAGGCGCGGGTTATCACGCATCTCAATTGCGGCGTAGAAACAGTCCATATCAACATGAATGATTTTGCGCATACTGCCCCCTGATAATGCTGTATAAATATACAGATCAACATCAGTATAGACAAGTTGCGTGACACCTCACCGTGCCGATGACAAGCAAGACGAATCACTGAGCCTGTTTACGGCAGGATCGGTTTATCGCACACACCCACCCGCGCCTGACGTAATTTCCTACTATTAACGACCTGAAATTGAACGGCCCGCATTCTTACAGGCCGTTTTTTTGTAAATGTTATTTTTTAGCGCTTTTCAACGCTTGATTAATATGAAACCAATGATAATGTGATTTTGTTTTCGTCGTGATCGATTCGGCGACGAAATATAGACCGAAAACGGCGATTCACGCGTCTTCCCACCGAACTCTCCGGGAGCGCGACGGATATGCCGCGTATAGCAGGCAATTTGATTATCAGGAACCATAATGCAAAAAATCGCGCTGTCATTTGCGATGTTGTTTCTTTTGCCTTCTCTTGTTGTTACCAGCGTAGCCAGCGAAACCGCACCGCCGCTTGCGCCGATAGCAAAAGAATTAAAACAGCAGTTATTAGGCTCGCCGATCTATATTCAGATATTTAAAGAAGAGCGGATATTCGAACTTTATGCGAAAGTCGGCAACGAATATCGTTTATTGGAGCAGTATCCCATTTGTAAATATTCGGGTGGACTGGGTCCAAAACGTATTGAAGGCGATTTAAAAAGTCCGGAAGGTTTTTATCAGGTCGATCTGCGCCAGCTCAAGCCAGACAGCAGATATTACCGTGCGATCAATATCGGTTTCCCCAACGATTACGATAAATCACAGGGCTATTCCGGTCGTTATTTAATGATCCACGGCGAATGTGTGTCAGTAGGCTGCTATGCGATGACCAACGGCTACATGGATGAGATTTATCGCTATGCGGAGCACGCGCTGCGTAACGGGCAGGCAAAAATTGATATCGCCATCTACCCGTTTCGCATGACGGAGCAGAACATGCAGCGCCACCGTCATTCCCGCTATGCCAGCTTCTGGCGCCAGCTTCAACCGGGGTATGCCTACTTTAATCAGCACCATCAACCGCCAGCCATCACGGTTTTTAACGGGCAATACGTTGTTAGCCCCCCGCTGATGACCAGCCAGCCGACCTTAAAGTACGCGCTCGCCGAAACAAAATAGTACAAACTCACCTGGCATAATCTGATGCCAGGTTTCATTGCCGGTTAACGGCTGCGTCGCCAGCACGGTCACGACATCATTGGGCGTCGTCTGCTGCTGAAAATCAATCTCTACGTCCTGATCCAACAGCGTCGCCTTACCAAATGGCGCGCGGCGCGTGATCCAGTAGAGTTTGCTTGAGCAGTATCCCATCACGAAGCGTCCGTCCGACAGCAACATGTTAAACACCCCCTTCTTGCGCAACTCGTCCGCCTGTTGAGCGATGTAACGAAATACCGCGGGCCAGTTGCCCGGCGTGCGCGGATAGCGTTCGCACAGTCGGGAGAGCAGCCAACAGAAAGCGTATTCGCTGTCTGTCTGCCCCACGGGGCGAAACATGCCGGTTTTCAGGGAATGGTAGCCTTTCAGTTGCCCGTTGTGAGCAAACGTCCAGTTCCGCCCCCAGAGCTCGCGGGTGAAAGGATGGGTATTTTCCAACGATACCGTGCCGCGATTGGCCTGCCGGATGTGTGAAACCACCGCACATGACTTGATGGGATAATCCTGCACCAGCCGGGCAATCGGCGAGTTATAACTCGGCAACGGATCTTTAAACGTCCGACAGCCGTTTCCTTCATAAAAGGTAATCCCCCAGCCATCCCGATGCGGCCCGGTTTTCCCCCCACGCTGTATCAGCCCGGTAAAGCTAAAGCAGATATCCGTCGGCACATTCGCGCTCATCCCCAGCAGTTCACACATTCTGGCTTTCCACCTTTCCTTCTCGTCATATTTCAAGTTGCGTGTGCGTTGGCTACCTGAAACCGGCCGACTTCGGGTGTAATCAGTACGGTTTACTGACCCGCCATCTCTTTTTCAATCAGTTGAATCAGGATGTGAATCGCTTTGATATGAATTTCCTGAATACGGTCGGCATAGCCAAAATGCGGCACACGAATTTCCACATCAGCGGAGCCTGCCATTTTACCACCGTCTTTCCCCGTCAGCGTAATGACTTTCATCCCTTTCGCTTTTGCCGCGGCAATGGCTTTAATAATGTTGCCGGAATTGCCGGAAGTGGAAATCCCCAGCAGCACATCGCCTTCACTCCCCAGCGATTCCACGTAGCGGGAGAAGACAAAATCATAGCCAAAATCGTTACTGACGCAGGACAGGTGGCTCGGATCGGAAATGGCAATCGCCGGATAACCCGGACGATTCTCACGGTAGCGTCCCGTCAGCTCTTCGGCAAAGTGCATCGCATCACAGTGCGAGCCACCGTTACCGCAGGAAATCACTTTTCCCCCTGCTTTGAAAGCGTCAGCCAGCAGCACCGCCGCGTTTTGAATCGACTGAATGTTCGCCTCATCACTCAGGAAATTACGCAATGTTTCTGCCGCTTCATTCAGTTCACTTCGGATCAAGTCCTGATACATGACATCCTCTCGTTTTGTCCGGTGACAACACTCTGTTCTGTCATGCAGTGTAGCGGATCGGACAAACAGCGAGAAGCGCGTAATCACAGGATTGTCGGGATCGCTAACGTCAGCCGGAAAATAGCCGGCCAGCATAGGCTTTGTGAAGTGAGTTGTAATTATGATGTAAACAAATTGATAAATATAATCAGATAAACTACAACCAATAGAAGCAACAGGTCTGACCTCTTACAAGATTGAGCGACGACAGCTTACCTTCTTCGATCACTATGCTGGAGACACATTATGATGGTTGCAGTCAGTATCCTCCTCCTGCTGATTATCATCGGAGCGATGTTTTACCATCGGCTCAGCCTGCTGCCCGGCTGCGCCATTCTGCTGGCCTACTTTGCCGCGATGTCGGCGATGCTGCTGTGGCCCGTGTGGCTGATCGTTCCCCTCGTGATTCTGCTGGTTCCGGTTACCGTTCCGGCCCTGCGCCAGAAATACTTTTCCGCCTCCGCGCTGCGCATGTTTCAGAAGGTCATGCCGCCAATGTCGAATACGGAAAAAGAGGCGATCGATGCCGGGACGACCTGGTGGGAAGGCGATCTTTTTCGCGGCGCGCCGGACTGGAAAAAACTGCATAACTACCCGCGGCCGCAGTTGACTGCCGAAGAACAGGCCTTTTTCGACGGGCCGGTTGAAGAACTGTGCCGGATGGCCAATGACTTTGAAATCACTCATGAGCATGCCGATCTGCCGCCAGCAATGTGGACATTTTTAAAAGAACACCGCTTCTTCGCCATGATCATCAAAAAACGGTACGGCGGGCTGGAATTTTCTGCTTATGCTCAGGCGCAAGTGCTGCAAAAACTGGCGGGCGTTTCCAGTATTGTGGCGATCACCGTCGGCGTTCCCAACTCACTCGGCCCCGGTGAACTACTGCAACATTACGGTACGCCAGAACAAAAAGATCACTACCTGCCGCGTCTGGCGAGCGGTCAGGAAATCCCCTGCTTTGCGCTGACCAGCCCGGAAGCCGGCTCCGATGCGGGCTCGATTCCCGATACCGGCATCGTCTGCTACGGCAACTGGAACGGAGAACAGATCCTGGGTATGCGCCTGACCTGGAATAAGCGCTATATCACGCTCGCACCGGTCGCCACCGTGCTGGGGCTGGCCTTCAAACTTTACGATCCCGACCATCTGTTAGGCGATAAGGACGACGTGGGAATTACCTGTGCCTTAATCCCCACGGATACCGAAGGCGTTAAAATTGGTCGCCGCCACTTCCCACTCAACATTCCCTTCCAGAACGGGCCAACGCAGGGGGAGAACATTTTCGTCCCACTGGATTACATCATCGGCGGCGTAAAAATGGCCGGTCAGGGCTGGCGTATGCTGATGGAGTGCCTATCGGTTGGACGCGGCATTACGCTGCCCTCTAACTCCACCGGCGGGTTGAAGTCGATAGCCCTCGGCATCGGCGCTTACGCACACATCCGCCGCCAGTTCAAGATCGCTATCGGCAAGATGGAAGGGATTGAAGAACCGCTGGCGCGTATCGCCGGTAACGCTTATGTCATGGACGCCGCCGCCACGTTGATTACCAGCGGCATCATGCAGGGTGAAAAACCGGCAGTGCTTTCCGCGATCGTCAAATATCACTGTACCCACCGCGGCCAGCGCAGCGTCATGGATGCGATGGATATCGCCGGGGGGAAAGGGATCTGCCTCGGCCCGTCCAACTTTCTGGCGCGCAGCTATCAGGGCGCGCCGATTGCGATTACCGTGGAAGGGGCGAATATTCTCACGCGCAGCATGATCATCTTCGGTCAGGGGGCGATCCGCTGCCACCCTTATGTGCTGGAAGAAATGGCGGCGGCGCAGAACAACGATGTGCCGCACTTTGACCGTGCGCTGCTGGGTCATATTGGTCACGTCGGCAGCAATACGATACGCAGTCTCTGGCTTGGCCTGACCAACGGCCTTCTCAGCCGTGCGCCGGTGAACGACAGCACGCGCCGCGACTATCAGCGGCTCAACCGACTCAGCGCGAATCTGGCGCTGCTAGCGGATATTTCTATGGCGGTGCTTGGCGGCAGCCTGAAGCGTCGCGAGCGTATTTCGGCGCGGCTTGGCGATATTCTCAGCCAGCTCTATCTGGCCTCCGCCACGCTGAAACGCTATGAAGACGAAGGGCGACAGAAGGCGGACCTCCCGCTGGTGAACTGGGGCGTGCAGGACTGCCTGCATCAGGCTGAACAGGCGATGGGCGATCTGCTGCGCAACTTCCCGAATCGCGTCGTGGCAGGGCTACTGACGTTTATTATCTTCCCGCTGGGGCGAAACTCCCATGCGCCGTCTGACCGTCTCGACCATGAAGTCGCGCAGATCCTGCAAACGCCATCGGAAACACGCAGCCGTCTGGGACGCGGCCAATATCTGGTTGCCAGCGAGCATAATCCCGTCGGCTTACTGGAAGAGGCTCTGCGGGACATCATCGCAGCCGAACCGATTTATCAACGACTGTCGAAAGCCGGTACGCGTCCCCTGCCGTTCATGCGGCTGGATCGCCTGGCGGAACAGGCTCTGGCGGAAGGTCAGATCACGGCAGACGAAGCCGCCATTCTGACGAAGGCCGAAGCCAGCCGCTTACGCTCAATCAACGTCGATGATTTTGCGCCCGACGCGCTGGCCGCTAATACGCCCGCCCCCTCACCGCAGCCGGAAAGAAAAACCGAAGCGGCATAAACAGCATTCAGGCCGCCAATCTGGCGGCCTGAGGTATTCCGTGATTCCCGTTCTCGCTCGGTAAATAGGATTGTTAACGGCCAGCCTGCTCCTTCCTTTACACACGCATCAGTTGTAAAATTGACGCCATCTTTTCTTCTGAATGAAACCCGACACATGGCTTACATCCCCAAGAACTACGCCAGACTTGAAAGCGGCTACCGCGAAAAAGCGCTCAAGCTTTTCCCGTGGGTATGTGGTCGCTGTTCACGCGAATTCGTCTATTCCAACCTGCGCGAATTAACCGTTCACCACATCGATCACGATCACAGCAATAATCCGGAAGACGGCAGCAACTGGGAAATGCTGTGTCTCTACTGTCATGACCACGAGCATTCGAAATATACCGATGCGGATACCTACGGTTCGACCGTCGTTGCCGGCGAAGATGCGCAGAAAGATGTCGGGGTTGCCACCCATAATCCGTTCGCGGATCTGAAAGCGATGATGAATAAAGGGAAGAAATAGTCTGTTTACCGCGCCCATCCGGTTCGTTGACGGGAGCGGCTAAGGGAATAACGCGGCTAATCAGGCACCGCTCTGCCGCACTCGCGCCAGCAACGCATCCACATCCGCAATGTGCGGTGCCGCCAGCACCAGCGTTCTGCCCAGTGAAATAGCATGACGCTGACATGCCAGACGCGCTTCCGCCTCCTGAATGCCATCCAGATCGGCGACGTGCGCCAGCCCAATCGTGCGGCGGATCAGTTCGGTTCCGCAGTAGCCGACGGCATCCCGCCAGACCTGCTGCAAAAACAGCGCGGCATAACCCGATTCCGCCAGCGCCGGATCGCGGCTTTCGCGTTCGCTCAGCGCCAGAAAGCGAGTGGAAAAGGTCTGCCACAGCGTTCGGATATCGTCCAGACGCCGTTCGCGCCCCGCCGCCGCTTCACGTGGCGCCAGCAGCCCCGCCAGCCCGCAATAGTTCAACAGCAGGTTGCCGATGGCCGTCCCCACATCAAAGCCCATCGGCCCGTAGAAACCGAATTCCGCATCAATCGCCTTCAGGCGCCCTTCCGCCACAAAGATCGATCCGCTGTGGATGTCGCCGTGCAGCAGCGCCTCGGCTTTGCTCAGGAAGCGGTGCTTCAGCTCGGCGACCGCCAGTTTCAGTGCCTTATCGTCACGCAATGCCTGTACATCCGGCGTCAGCGCCGCGTCAAACTGGTTTCGTTCATGCTCGATATAGGGGTCGGTAAAAAACAGATCTTCGGTAATCTGACACAGTTCGGGGTTAGTGAACTGACTGACCGCCGCTTTCTTCTCATGCGGGTGCTGATGAAAATCAGAGGTGTGGAATAACGTCTGCGCCAGATACTCCCCCAGTTGTGCCGCCGCCTGCGGATAATCCGCACCGTTAACCAGTTCGCTGCGCCAGATGCGATGATCGGAGAGATCTTCCTGCACCATGACCGCCAGTTCGGGATCGTAATGCAGCACGGCTACCGTATGTTGCGGACAAAAACGCGCGTGCGTCAGCAACGTTTCAGCCTCAATGCGGGCGCGGTCAAGCGTCAGCGGCCAGGATTCCCCGACGCAGCGCACGTAGGGCAGCGCCTGTTTGACAATCACCCGGCTGACGCCCGTCTCATCTTTAATTTTAAACACCAGATTCAGATTGCCATCGCCGATCTCTTCTGCGGCGACCAGCGTTTGCGGCTGACTGACGCCGCCGTACCGGCGGGCATATTCTACAGCGTCATCCGCCGTAAAAGTGCGGTAAAGTGACATTCCAACCTCTCGCTCTATTTTAAAATCAAAGATACAGACATAAAAACGTTTGGACGTCTATACATCCAACCAGCATCTTGGCAGAATACAAATATCGATGCAACATGGATTTAACGACCAATGCAGACACTTAACACAACCAGCCTGAAAATCGTCGATAACCAACTGTGGATCCTCGACCAACAGGCGCTTCCGCAAGAAAAACGCTGGTGCCCCTGCCCGGATGTCACGTCACTGGTTGAGCATATCCAGACGTTGCGGGTACGCGGCGCGCCGCTGATTGGCCTGTCCGCCAGCCTGCTGCTCGCGCTGTTGGCGGAGAAAGGGTTATCGCAGGCCGAACTGGCGCAGGCGCTGGAGACGCTGCGGGCATCGCGCCCTACCGCCGTGAACCTGATGAACAATCTGGATCGCATGAAACTCGCGCTGGCGCAGCCACAGTTTGTCGCGGCGCTGGCACAGGAAGCCCAGCGGTTAGTCGAAGAAGATCGCGCACTGTGTGAGCGTATTGCCGACCATGGCACGACGCTGGTGAAACCAAACAGCCGCCTGCTGACGCACTGCAACACCGGCGGGCTGGCAACGGCGGGCATCGGCACCGCCATCGGCGTGCTGCTGCGTGCGCACCAACAGGGGAAGGTCGAGCAGGTGTGGGTCGATGAAACCCGCCCGCTCTTGCAGGGAGGGCGCCTTACGGCCTGGGAACTGGGCGAACTGGGCATTCCTTATCAATTGATTTGTGATTCGATGGCCGCCAGCCTGATGGCGCAGGGTCAGGTCGATGCAATCTGGGTCGGCGCCGACCGCATCGCCGCCAACGGCGACGTCGCCAACAAGATCGGCACCTACAGCCTCGCGGTGCTGGCGCACTATCATCAGATCCCGTTTTACGTCGCGGCACCGCACACCACGCTCGATCCGGCCTGCCCGCACGGGCGCTCAATCCCTATCGAACAGCGCGCCGCCGCCGAAGTCACCGGCGTTTCCGGCAGCTTCGGGAACTGTCAGTGGGCACCGCAGAACGCGGCAGTCTACAACCCGGCGTTTGATGTCACCCCCGCCGAATTAATCAGCGGCTGGGTACTCGACACCGGCGTCGTCACGCCACAGGACGTTCAGGAAGGGATATTCCAGACAGCGTTGAAGTGACGATAAACAATGCTGATATTTTTGGGGTAAAGAACCACCTTGGCACTTCCCTATGAAGAAATCCTCTTAATACACCAATACAGAGGTATCTCGTATTTTGCCGTTACCCGGCGTAAAAAATTATGCTGAGGAGATAGCAGGCTTAGGATGAGCCGCATGGACGCGGCGAAAGCTTGCGCCACGTCGGGAACGTGTCGCAAGCGGTCCGTTAAAGCCTGATATCGACGAAGGTACCGCGTCAGCGGCATAATTTCCCGCCGAAAGCCAGGGTTCCCAGGGCGACGGCGATTGAGCCGCCCTGGGTCGGGCGTTTCGGAACATGCAACATAGAGCGGCAAAGGTAGAAACGCACGAAACATACTCGTTCATTCATAGAGCGTTCGTTTACAACAAGCTCTAGAGCTATCGCTCCAGCTTCGGATACGCATCCGCGATCTTATCGCCGGTAAAATGCGCAATCCACCCTTCCGGGTTGTCGAACAGGCGAATGGCAGTGAAGTACGGCTCCGGCCCCATATCAAACCAGTGCGCGGTGCCCGCCGGGACGGACAACAGGTCGTTCTTTTCGCACAGAATCTGGTAAATCTTGCCGTTCAGGTGCAGGCAAAACAGCCCTGCGCCTTCCACGAAAAAGCGCACTTCATCCTCGTGGTGCACATGCTCGGATAAAAACTTGGTGCGCAGTTCCGCACGCTGCGGATTATCCGGGCGCATGCTGATCACATCCCAGCTCTGATAGCCTTTTTCCGCCACCAGTTTATCGATTTCATGCTGGTAGGCCGCCAGCACCTCTTCAGATGAGGGGGTATCGCTCAGTTTCTGGCCCGCTTCCCAGCGTTCAAAACGGACACCAATATCGCTCAGTTGCTTCTGGATCGCGTCAGCATCCTGACTTTGCCAAACCGGCTGGCTTGCATCGCTGTCGCTAAAAATGGTTAATCCACTCATTGGGCGTACTCCGGTAAGTCGATCTGGTCAAAACGCGTCACCTGACGGTGACGGCTCACGCTATCCGCGTCATCGCGGATAAGCTGGCAGGTGTGCCAGCCGGCTTCCTGCGCGGCATCCAGTTCCTGACGGATGTCAGACAGAAATAACAGCTGCCCGGCAGGCAGCCCGATAGCTTGCGCAATCGCGCGATAAGCGTCGCTCTCGCGCTTCGCGCCAACGCGGGTATCGAAATAGTCGCTCAACAGCGGGCGCAGATCCCCCGCATTGCTGTAGCCGAACAGCAACTGCTGCGCTTCCACCGAACCTGACGAGTAAACATACAGACGCAGACCTTGCTGCCGCCATACGGCGAGCTGCACAGCGACGTCAGGGTACAGATGGCCCTGAAAATCGCCGTTATGGTAGCCCGAACGCCAAATGATGCCTTGCAGCAACTTCAGCGCGGTGGATTTACGGTCTTCATCCATAAACTGATTCAGCGCGGCAATCAGCGTGTCGCTATCCGCATCCGGCTGACCCAGTTCCTGACGCAACGCATCCAGCGCCTGCGCGATCTCAGGATCGCGATCGTGCTGTCGCACCGTAGCAGCGAGACGCCCGCGGGCATACGGGAACAGTACATGGTGAACAAAACGGATATCGCTGGTGGTGCCTTCGATATCGGTCACAATGGCCTTAATCATGCTTTTGCCTCCAGCAGTCGTCGTTGCAATTCGCACTGGAACAGGAATTCGAGCCCTTCAAGATGGCGGCGTGCTTCCTTCACCGTGGCCCCCCAGCAGTAAAGGCCGTGACCGCGCACCAGAAAACCGTAGCGAAGCGGTGTATGGCTGGCATAGTCGGCGACCCGCTGCGCCAGCGCCGGAATATCCTGATCGTTATCGAAAATCGGGATCGCCACGCGCGCCAAATGGGTAGACTGCCCCGCCAGCGATTTTTGCATTTCATAACCGTGCAGCACCAGTTCAGCGTCCTTCTCGACCCGGGACAGCACCGTGGCGTTCACCGAATGCGTGTGCAACACCGCGCCGATGGTCGGATCGCGGCGATACAGCAGCGTATGCAACCCCGTTTCCGCCGAGGGCGTGCGACCGCTCGGCACATGATTCGTGGCGATCTCCACCAGCAGAAAATCCTCGGCCTGAAGACTGCCTTTGTCTTTACCCGACTCGGTAATCAGGCACTGCGCGTCATCAAGGCGTACCGACATATTGCCGCCGGTCGCCGGACACCAGCCCTTTTCGCCAATCCAGTGGCAGGCCGCAAGCAGCGCCGTCAATTGTTGATGTTCAGTCATAGGGCTTCCTGTTTCTGGTGTGTGCACGTTAGACGCTTTTGCTATGGCTTAGTCCATAAATGAATTTAGCCGTTTAAACGTCCAAGCGTCTTGATTGCCAAATACTAACAGCATGTTATATTACCAGGCAATACAGGCTTGCAGGAGTCCTACCCGCTATGAGCGCCGCTCTGATCCCCGACAGTAAACTGCCTTCGCTGGGCACCACCATCTTCACCCAGATGAGCGCACTGGCCCAACAGCATCAGGCCATCAATCTATCACAAGGTTTCCCTGATTTTGACGGCCCGGACTATTTACAGCAGCGGCTGGCGTATCACGTCAGTCAGGGCGCTAACCAGTACGCGCCGATGACCGGCGTCGCGCCGCTGCGTCAGGCGATTGCCGAAAAAACGCACGCGCTGTACGGCTGGCGACCGGATGCGGAGAGTGAAGTCACCGTCACCGCGGGGGCGACCGAAGCGCTGTTTGCCGCCATTGCGGCGCTGGTCCGCCCCGGCGACGAAGTGATTTGTTTTGATCCCAGCTATGACAGCTATGCGCCTGCCGTCACGCTGGCAGGCGGCAGACTCAAGCGCATCGCCTTACAGCCGCCGACGTTTCGTGTGGATTGGTCGCAGTTTGCCGCGTCGCTGAGCGATCGCACCCGGCTGGTGATTCTGAACACGCCGCATAACCCGTCCGCCACCGTCTGGCAGAAAGCCGATTTTGAACAGCTGTGGCAGGCGATTGCCGCGCGTCATATCTTCGTGCTGAGCGATGAAATCTACGAACATATCTGTTTCGCGAGCGACGGGCATGCCAGTGTGCTGGCGCACCCATCGCTGCGTCAACGCGCGATTGCCGTCTCATCGTTTGGCAAAACCTTCCACATGACCGGCTGGAAGGTCGGCTACTGCGTCGCTCCCGCGGCATTGAGCGCGGAAGTGCGTAAGGTTCACCAATACCTGACGTTCTCCGTGAATACGCCCGCGCAGTTCGCCATCGCCGATATGCTGCGCGAACAGCCGCAACACTGGCGCGAACTGCCCGATTTTTATCGCGCCAAACGCGATCGCTTCATCAACGCGCTGGCGGACAGCCGTTTCGAGATATTGCCCTGCGAAGGCACCTACTTCCTGCTGGCGGATTACCGGGCGATTTCCGATCTGGACGATGTCAGTTTCTGCCGCTGGCTGACCGAACACGTTGGCGTCGCCGCCATCCCGCTGTCCGTCTTTTGCGCCGAACCGTTCCCAAACACGTTGATTCGGCTATGCTTTGCTAAACAGGAAGATACGTTGGATGCCGCCGCGGAGCGTTTATGTCGACTTTAACGATTTCATTGCTGCAACAGCCGCTGGTCTGGCGCGATGGGGAGGCCAACCTGCGCCACTTCGATACCCTACTGGCCGAGATGAGCGGGCGTGATGTGATTGTTTTGCCAGAGATGTTCACCACCGGTTTTGCGATGGAAGCCGCCAAAGGCAGCCTGGAACAAGAGGTGGTGGAAACGTGGTTGCACCAGTGGGCGCGCAAGACAAACGCGCTAATCGGCGGCAGCGTCGCGGTGAACACGCCAAAAGGCGCGGTGAACCGTTTCCTGCTGGTCGACCCCTACGGTAAGGTGTACCACTACGATAAACGTCACCTATTCCGTATGGCGGATGAACACCACCACTATCAGGCGGGAACGGAGCGTATCACCCTTGAATGGCGAGGCTGGCGCATCTGCCCGATGATCTGTTACGACCTGCGTTTCCCGGTATGGTCACGCAATCGGCAGGACTACGATCTGGCGCTGTACGTCGCCAACTGGCCTGCGCCGCGCTCAACACACTGGCAGACGCTGCTGGCGGCGCGCGCCATTGAAAATCAGGCCTACGTTGCAGGCTGCAACCGCGTCGGCACTGACGGCAACGGTCACAGCTACCGTGGCGACAGCCTGATTATTAATGCGCAAGGGGACATTCTGGCCTCCGCCGCCCCCAACCAGCCCGCCTGTCTGGATGCCGAGCTGTCTTTGGAGGCACTGCAAAGCTACCGGGAATCCTTCCCCGCGTGGCGCGACGCCGATCGCTTTACGCTGTAAACGTATTGACGGGCAGGCATCGCCAGAAGCATGGGGCCTGCCGACGCCATTATGTCGCCGGCGCGCCATAGCGCTCGCCGAACAGGGCTTTCGCCCGCTGAATAATATCGGCGCTGACATCATCGCTAAGCGGTTGTTCTTTTGGAAAATACTCCCGCCCAAGCAATCGGTATTTATCACGACCTAAACGATGATAAGGCAGAATTTCATAGCTTACCTGCGGCAAAGGCGAAATAAAATCAATAATCGCACGGATGTCCTCCCAGTTCGCATTAAATCCGGGGATTAGCGGCGTGCGGACATGTATTGGCAAGCGCGGGAAGGTTTTTCCTAACTGCAATAAGTTGCTCAGAATGCGGCGATTGCCACGGTGAGTAAATTGGCGATGCCGCTCATCATTAAGGCTCTTAACGTCAAAATAGATAGCGTCTGTATAGTCAGCAATCTGGCGTAAATCAGACCAATTTCCATCGCCGCAGGTTTCCAGTAACGTATTGACTCGCCTTCTTCTCGCCTCCTTCAATACCGCCAGCGTAAACGCCCCTTGCATCAAAGGTTCGCCACCGCTCAGCGTTAATCCCCCACCTGAACGCCGATAGAAAATACTGTCGGACTCGACAATATCCAGAACCTGACGCACCGTCATCTGCTCGCCAAAACCATGCAGAGCCTGCGTTGGACAGTGAGTCGTGCACGCCAGACAGTTGGAACAGAGGTTGCGATCGAGACATATCTCGCCGGTTGGCGCATAGCTCAGCGCCGCAGTCTGGCACTGGGAATCACACAAACCACAGTCCGTACTGCCCAGACATTTGCGAACATCAACAGCGATTTCCGGCTTGCCGCTTTGGGATTCTGGATTACTGCACCACTCACAGCGTAGCGGACAGCCTTTGAGAAACACCACTGTCCGGATCCCCACACCATCATGCAGAGAATAGCGCTGGGTATTGAATACCCAGCCCGTTAGGATTTCGGGATGAAGCAACTTCGCTTCACACGTCTCGCTTAACCCAAAAACCATATCGTTATTTTCCCTCAACATTCACCGCCTAAAACATTTCATGCCCGGTTCGGGCGATCAGATCATCCTGTAAATCCGGTGACAGATCGGTGAAATAAGCGCTGTAACCCGCGATGCGCACAATCAACCCACGATAACGTTCAGGGTCGGCTTTTGCTGCCAGCAGCGTTTCCCGGTTAATAACGTTAAACTGCACATGCCACAATTTCAGGTCGCACCAGGAACGGATTAAATCACACAGTTTGCGTGTCCCTTCCTCACCAGCAACAATCGATGGCGTGAACTTGATATTCAGCAAACGGGCCGCGCGTTCGCTAAATTGGTAATTTTTGGTCTGATAGTTAGACAGCAGCACCGCCGTCGGGCCTTTAGCATCACATCCCTGCGAAGCAGAGGAGCCATCGGACAGCGGCATCCAGGCTTTACGTCCATTCGGTGTGGCATGCACCACTTTGCCAAACGGCACATGGGAAGTGAAAGGCACCAACCTGAGATCAAGGTGTACACCAAGCGCTTTTGAATATTTGCGGGTAAAATCCAGGCAGACTTTATCCAGAGTCTTACCAATAGCATCGGCATAAGGGTCATTGTTGCCATATTTTGGCGCACTAGCCAGCAGCGCTCGCAATACCTGATGATGCGTAAAGTCATCCTCCAGCGCCTCTAACAGCTGAGACATAGTGATGCGCTGCTCTTCGTAGACCAATTTTTTAATGGCCGCCAGCGAATCAATGACCGTTCCATAGCCCATAAACTCGAAATAGCCTAAATCAATCCCGCCTTCAATCACCGGCTGGTGAATATCTTTACAGGCAGCCATCGATAAATCGTGTAATGCCGACCCCAACGGCCAGGCGAAATGTTTAGCACGCAAATCGATAATGATCTTCTGCTGAATAAAAGCATGACGGAGAAAGTTATTATGCTGTTTGATGTAGGCTTGCCAGAAATCCTCCCACGAGGAGAAATCACGCGGATCGCCGGTCTCCAGACCAAGTAACTCCGTACCGTGACGCTGCATCCGACCGTTATAGAGCGTCATTTCTAACGCCGCGGGGAAATTGATGTAAGCGCAAGGGCTGGTATAAGTATCGCGGTTTGGCATCCGGCATTCGGCGCAGCCTGAAACCGCATAATCATAAGCTTCAGAAAACGTCGCCCCCTTAGACAGTAAAAGTGGGACGACCTCTTCATCATTAATCAATTTCGGAAAGCCGGTGCCTTCTTTAATTGTCTCTGCAATATCGTGAAGAAAATGTGTGGGAGTCCGGTTATGAATACGCGCGGCCAAGTCTGGATAGTGTAAAGGGAACTCGCGTTTGGAGCGTAAAAATAGATGGGATAAAGCATTGGTGGCATCCATCCCTTCCGGCGTCTGCCCACCGATCGTCACCGCTTCCCAGTGTGCATAGCCCTCATTAAAAGCCCCGCCTGTCGGTGAGATATACAAGTCAACAAACTGCGCCATCGCGACCCACATACATGACAGATATTCCAACACCTGTTCGTCATCCAGCACGCCCTGCTCAATATCCCTTTGATAGTAAGGAAAAAGATATTGGTCCATACGGCCATTGGAAATAATCGTACCGGTCTTCTGCTCCAGACGAGAAAACAGTTGGGTAAACCATTGCGCTTGCAGCGCGTCGCGGAAATCCCGCGCGGGGTTTTCCGGCACCCATTCGCAACGTTCCGCAATTTCCAGCAACTCCGACTTCCGCCGGGGATCACGTTCTTTCTCCGCTAATTCTCTGGCAAGCTGCGCATGGCGTTTAGCCCACAACACAATCGCGTCGGCAGCGAGAATAATCGCCTGTAAAAATGGCGCTTTCTCCATGCTTTCAACAGGATTAAACGGGTCAAGCTCTGCCAGACGCTGCTCGGCATCCTGCCGAATGCCCTTAAAGCCTCGTTTCAAAACTTTTTCATAATCATGCACCCACTGAATGGATGAACGAAAGGAAGAAGTTTCATTGACGATAAACCGCGAAGTCTGGCGATCTTCAGGATCGTAAGTCAGACGCAGCGTTTCTTCCGGCAATGCCTGCGATAAATGCTCATGGTAGGTTTTCCCCCGCCAGTACGGAGAAATTTCTTCATAGATGACGGCGCAATCCCGCTCATCAATACTAAAGGGAGACTCCTGTCGTGAGGGAAGCTGCCTAATTGCCTCATCAAGAAAATCGCCGTCCAGCTCAGGATATAAAATACCATAGCGCCCCGGCTTGCCAGCACGCCCGACGATCAACTGCCGCTCATCAACATAGACCGTTATATTCTGAGCAATATGGTACATCGCTTTTGCCCAGCGTAAGATCAGCATTTGCCCTTCGGTTTCACGCATCGACTCCGTGAAATAGCGAGCGCGCTCCACATCGATACTCGGTCTTCCCTGCTGAATCTCTTTCAATAATGTATCGGTTCTGTTCAGACTTTTTGCTTTTGGCGCTGCTTCACGTTGCAAAAGGAGTGACTCTTGAGGACTCAAAACTGTCGCATTCTGATTCATTACGTTACCTCTAAATCGTTAGGCGTAAACGCCAGACCCTGCACGGAATACGCCTTGAAGGGATTACCCTTTATTCCGGCACGACCAGACAAGATTGCGGGCCAGTGACCGACCCGTGATGGATTACTGCGGTTGGGTCCAGACCGCCTGCTTGATATCCAGCTTTTTCGGGATCAATTTCAGGTCGGTGAAGGTATCGGCAATACGCTGCTGACCAGCAATCACCTCAGGCGAAATAAACTGCGCGTCATAGCCCTGCCGCTCAATGGCAAGCTGCGTGATATCCTGAGGAAGCCCTAAGAGCGGCGCAATCTGACGGGCAACCGCCTGTGGGTCGTCAACGGCCTTCTTACCAATCAGACGGATCTCTTCGATCAGTGCGGTAATCACCTGCGGGTGTTGGGTTGCGAAATCACGCGTCGCCAGATAAAACTGATAGTTGTCGACAATTCCGCGCCCATCGCGCAGCACACGGGCGTTGATCTGTTTTTCCGCGGCGGCGCTGAAAGGATCCCAGATAACCCAGGCATCGACGCTGCCGTTTTCGAATGCCGCGCGGGCATCGGCGGGGGGCAAATAAACCGGCGTGATATCGCTGTATTGCAATCCGGCCTCGTACAGTGCGCGCACGAATAAATAGTGAACGTTAGAGCCTTTATTTAACGCAATTTTTTTCCCTTTGAGTTCCGCGACCGATTTCAGCGGCGAATCTTTCGGCACCAAAATCGCTTCCGCCGTCGGGGAAGCCGGTTCATTGGCGATATAAACCAGACTGGCGCCTGCCGCCTGAGCGAATACCGGCGGTGTTTCTCCCGTAAAGCCAAAATCAATCGCACCAATATTTAACCCTTCCAGCAGTTGAGGCCCGCCGGGAAACTCCTTCCATTCGACCTTAACATCTTGAGAACGCAATCTTTTTTCAAGAGAGCCTTCCCCTTTCAATAATACCAGCGTTGTCGCCGATTTCTGGTAGCCGATCCGCACGACATCAGCGGAATAAGCCACCGCCGACAGCGCCATGGACACAATAAGAATAAAACTATTACGCAAAATATTGCTCATAAGCACACCATAGAATGAGAAAATATAATGCATCCTAACCTTCATCAGGAAAGGGTATTAAATATCACTTATGGATAAATATATTTATTTTTTATCTAAAATTTAGAGTATTAACAAAGCATTGACAAGACGTTAAAAAAACAAAACACAACGTTAATTAAATTAAGGTAATTTTAGAATATCAACAAATTAGCGTCTGGTTTTTCGCACAACGTTATCGTCTATTTACGATAGATAAAAAACGGGAATAAAAAGAAAAATATCATCTTTGACATGATGGGATAGTTTATAAAATATGGTCCTTCTTTATATCCAACATAGCCTAAACCATTCGAATCACAGGACAAAACCTTATCGTTTTGAACAATATGCGCGTTGACTATCACGAAACTCAGAGATAAGCCGAATAGAGCCAGCGCCCATGTCGCCTGAAGTATGACGGCGGTATCTCATGCACAATGCAGCTTTTATTATCTAATTGATAATTAAATTAATCATACATGTTGCATAGATGTCAAATATTCTTACAAAGTCAGGTAACTCATCATGAGCAATAATCAGAAGTATTCCAGCCATATTCTTAATGACAACTTTTGGCTTCCCTTTACCCCCAATGGCGATTTCCGTCTGGACCCAAAACTATTTACTCAAGCGGATAAATTCTATTATCAGGACGACGCGGGGAATCGCATATTGGATGGCGTGTCTGGGTTATTTACCTCGGCGTTAGGCCACCGTCGTCAGGCGATTTCCGATGCAATTTATCAGCAACTGATGACATTGGACTACACCCCCAGTTTTTACCGCAGCCACCCTCTCGCGTTTGAAACCGCAAAAGAGCTGGCTAAAATTCTCCCGCCGCAGCTTGACCGCCTGTTTTTCGTCAATTCCGGTTCCGAGGCCATCGACAGCGCGCTGAAAGTGGCGCTAGCCTACCAGCGCGCACGGAAACAGAGTTCGCGAACCCTGTTTATTTCCCGCGAGCGGGCCTATCACGGCGTGAATTTTGGCGGCGTCGCTTTAAGCGGGCTGACCAATAATCGTCGACAGTTTGCCGGCAGTTGGCCGCAGGTTGTCCACCTGCGTCATACCTGGCTGGAGGAAAATCGTTTTCAGCGTGGTCAACCCCAATCCGGCGACTATCTGGCTGACGACTTACAACGGCTGGTTGAGTTACACGGGGCGGAAAATATTGCGGCCTGCGTGATCGAACCTATCGCCGGTTCGACTGGCGTGCTGGTTCCCCCGAAAGGCTATCTGGAGCGAATTCGACTACTGTGCGACCGTTACGACATCCTGTTGATCATGGATGAAGTGATTTGTGGATTTGGACGAACCGGTAAAGCGTTTGCCAGCCAAACTTTTGCGATCCGACCCGATATCATTACGCTTGCGAAAGCATTAACCAATGGTACGCAACCTATGGCTGCCGTCGCGGTCGACCGCCGAATTTATGACTGCATAGTGAATGCCGCGGGCGAGCAAGAGATTGAGTTTTTTCACGGCTACACCTGGAGCGCCCATCCGGCGGCGTGCGCGGCGGCACTCGCCACCCTACGCTTGTACCAGGAAGAAAACACCTTTGCTAATGGCGAAAAACTCAGCCCTTATTTTTTAGATAACTTATTTGAACTACAGGGGATTCCGATAATCAGCGATATCCGTGGGTTTGGACTCTTAGGCGGAATTGAACTGCAACCGACAGAAAAACCGGGACAGCGCGGCTATCAATTACAGAAAAAGCTTTTTGAACGCGGATTGCATCTCAAATCCACCGGCGACACCTTAATTCTGGCCCCGATCCTGTCCGCGGATCCCGCCTATATTGATGAGCTGTTCAGCATCCTGCGGCAGGTGCTCAGCGAAGAAAAATAGCCCCATCTCTTCCGTTGCCATCGTTATGCTCTGCGGTGGCAACGGAAAAATCGCCTAACCTATTATTTGCCTTGCCAGGGAACCAGTTTACGTTGCAAATAGCGCAAGGCCATCTCCATGATAAAGGCAATCGCGGCGATAACCAGAATTCCCAGAATGACCACGTCCGTCAACAGGAACTGTGAAGCGGCCTGAATCATGAACCCCAGCCCTTGCGTCGCGGCGACCAGTTCTGCGGCAACCAATGTCGACCACCCCACGCCTAAACCAATACGCACGCCGACCAGAATATCCGGCAGAGCGCTGGGTAAGATGACATGGCGAATAAGCTGCGCCGGCGTGGCCCCCAGCGTCTGAGCCGCGAGAATCCGGGTCGGATCGGTGCTACGGACGCCGTCAGCGGTGGCAATCACAATTGGTGCCAGAATGGCCAGATAAATGAGTAATACTTTTGAAAACTCCCCAATCCCAAACCAGATCACAATCAAGGGGAGATAGGCCAACGGCGGGATGGGGCGATAAAATTCAATCAACGGGTCAAAAATTCCGCGCAGCGTCCGGCTGCGACCGATGGCAATCCCCAGTGGGATCGCCGTGCACAATGCCGCCAGTAAGGCCAGCCCGATACGTTGCAGACTGGCGAATAAATGGTGCCAAAGCGTGGCATCCATATACCCGACGGTGATCAGCCCCCACAGTCGTTGTAACACCACATCAGGCGCAGGAAGAAACAGCGGCTCGACAAGACCAAACCACGAGACCAGCCACCATGCGATCAGCAGCCCGCTAATACTAAGACTGCTGATCACAATCAACGGAATCGGTTTCTTTTCCGCGGGCGATTGTCGTCGATGACAGTGTGGCTCAACAGAACGTTCTACAGCGCTCATGATTGTGCCTCCTCATTATGCGGTAAAAATTGTTCACGTTCGGAAAAGACGCGGGAGAGGACCTTTTCCCGCGTTTCAATAAAAGCGGGATCGGCTTTTATCGATCGTGCGCTTTCCCCATTCGCGTAACGCGTACCAAATCCCAGTTGTAAATGTTCGATAATTCGTCCGGGGTATGGCGACATCAGAATCAAATCGGTCGCAAGAAATATCGCTTCTTCAATATCATGCGTAATCAAAAACATCGGCTTCGCGGTTTTTTTCCACACCGAGAGCAACAGCTCCTGCATCTGTTCGCGTGCAAACGCGTCCAGCGCGCCAAAGGGTTCATCCAGCAGTAAAATCCGTGGGTCGGCGGCCAACGCTCTGGCAATACCGACACGCTGGCGCTGTCCGCCGGAAAGTTGCCAGACGGCGCGACGATCGTATCCGTCCAACCCGACCTGCGCCAATAAGCGCCGCGCTTTTTGTTCACGCTCTGCCTGCGGCATATCGGCCAGTTTCATCCCGAAGGCCACATTTCCTAATACATCCTGCCACGGCAGCAAGGCATCATGCTGGAACACCACGCCCCGATCGGGACCCGGGCCGGTAATGGCTTTGCCATCGAGCAAAATGGCCCCCTTCGTCGGGTGGTGAAATCCGGCAATCAAGCTGAGCAGCGTCGTTTTTCCGCTGCCAGAAGGCCCGAGCGCCACCATAAATTGTCCGGTTGACAGCGTAAAAGAAATATTTTTCAGCACGGGCTGCTCGTTCGCCGCATAACGCATGCCAACACGTTCGAGTTGCAATAGTGTCATTCTTTATCCATCAGCAAAGCTGCGCCTATTTCCACCCAGGGGCAGACATAAAAATCAGTCGGGAATAAACCGTGACGTCACATAAGGAGAATAATCCGGCAATACGGTATCAATACCTCGCTGTGCCTTCAGGAATTCCGCCGTATCACTAATCGCTTTAACGGTTTGCTCGCCAAGTAATTCTCGTTGTTCACTGGCCAATAGATAGGTATTTCCCTGAAGTAAACCCGGGATATCTTCGGCTTTCGCGCCCGTAATTTTCGCCAGTTTCTCGATATGACTGCGGTCTGCCAGCCAGCCCTGAGGATCCTGACGGAAATGGGTATAGGCATCCTGAGTGACTCTGGCAAAGGCTTTTGCCGCCTGAGGCTGTTTATCAGCAAAATCTTTGCGTACTAACCAGACATCAAATGTCGGCGCATTGAGTTTTGCTAAATCGCCCGAGGAAATGAGCACGTTGCCGTTCGCTTTCGCCACACCCAGCGCCGGTTCCCAGGTATACGCCGCATCGATATCCCCCCGACGCCAGGCGGCGCTAATCGCAGGTGGATTCAGATTCACGATGTGAACCTGTTTGGCGTCAATATTCCAATGCTTCAAAGCAGCCAGCAGACTGTAATGACTGGTGGAAACAAAAGGCGTAGCGACTTTTTTACCGATTAAATCTTCGGGTTTCTCAATGCCCGCACCATTGCGCACCACCAGCGCTTCACTGGCGCCAAGTTGAGAGGCAATCAGCAGCGTTTCAACCGGCACTTTCCGGCTAACCGCGGCGGCAAAAGGACTGGAGCCGAGATAGGCTATCTGCACATCGCCGGAAGCGACTGCTGCAATCACCTCTGTTCCCGAATCAAATTTTCGCCAGTCTATTTTCAAGCCCGTCGCTTTTTCATAATCGCCATCGGCCTGCGCGACCTGCGAGGGATCGGGGATCGTCTGATATGCAACGGTGAGATCGGCGGCTTTAGCAATAAAGCTAATTCCGGCTAACAAGCTTACTAGCAATACAGAACGAAAAAAAAGATAGCGCATCTTTCCTCCTGAAATGGAAATATCACTATTCCCACACATTAATTATGAGATATCAATATACGATGGAAATAAAGCGCAAGACACATTATCTATAGAACATATAAAACTACCGTTTTCTGAAAAATAACTATAACCAGATAAATTCAGTAATATCAGTAATATCAGTAATAAACCTTATTCATATGACGTCGCATTCTCTCAATGATATCGAAAATCACCTGTATGCCGCCTATTGATTCACCGCATAATTTACTGAGTGTGCCCATCGGAATGCCTATATCGCTTTCATATCTCTAAAATTATTTAGGACATACACAGACTTCGAAAAAATATAAATATCCGCACACCACTTGTTAACATTAATATTACATTATTATCGAAAATAAGTTTCACTGCTTTTAAGATACTTATTGTCATGATGAATTATCAGCATCTGCGCTCTGATTGATATCATCCTACAAGAATGCGTTTCATTACCAATATTTCTGGCTGAGGCAAGAATAAGATGAATATAAGAAGTTTCCCGAAAATAATTTCAGATCACAATGCTTAGGCCGTTCTTAGCAGATAAATAATCTTGATGTACTGAGCGCCATAAACGGCGCTCTGATAGGTGAATGGTGTTATTACGTTGGAAAAGATGAAACCGACATCGCTTATTTAGCCCGATACGCGAATACGGTATTCCCCAGAGCCCTGACAGCCAGCGCCACGTCCGCCGTGGTAACGGATTCATCGGGATGGTGGCTGATACCGCCGCGGCAGCGGACAAACAGCATCGCCACCGGCCAGCGTTCAGCGATGGCGATGGCGTCGTGCCCCGCGCCGCTCGGCAGCATCAGCGTCTTTCCCTGTACCTGCGCCACCGCCTCGTTTAATACCGACTGTAATGCCGGATCGCAGCGGGTGGCCGCAATACGATAATATTCCTCCGCGCTGAACTGGCAGCCGCGCTGGTGCGCGATTTTCTGCCCCAGCATCAGGAGTTTTTGCAGCAGCGCCTCCAGCGACGCATCTTCCGGCCCGCGAATATCCAGCGTCAGCTTCACCTCGCCGGGGATCACGTTTGCCGCGCCCGGTAAACATTGCAATGAGCCAAATGTGGCGACCAGATGAGGATCGCTTTCCCGCGTAATCCGTTCTGACTGCGCCATCCAGTCGGCCGCCGCCGCCAGCGCATCCTGGCGCTGCGTCATCGGCACCGTGCCCGCATGCCCCGCCAGACCGAGGAACGTGCAGTTAAGCCGCCGTGCGCCGTTGATTGCCGTGACCACGCCCAGCGCCAGATCCTGCTGTTCCAGACATGGCCCCTGTTCGATGTGCAATTCCAGATAGCCGACGATGTCGCTGACCGGACGCGCGGCCTGCGCGACCTGAAGCGGATCCAGTCCCGCAATGGTCAACGCCTGCGCGACGCTGGTCCCTTCCGCATCCTGACACGCCAGCCAGCTCTCCGGCCAAGTGCCGGTTATCCCCCGGCTGCCCAGCAGCGTGATGCCAAAACGCGTGCCTTCCTCATCGCCGAAGCCGATAATTTCCAGCGCCACGGGCAGGCGGATCCCCTGTTGATGGAACGCGCGCACCACTTCAATGGCCGCTAATACGCCCAGCATCCCGTCGTAGCGTCCGGCATTGCGTACCGTATCCAGATGCGAACCGAGCAGCAGCGCGGGGGCATCCGGCGTCTGTCCCTCATAACGACCGCAAATGTTGCCCACGCTATCCTGCCAGACGTTCATCCCCGCTTCGTGCATCCATTCCCCCACCTGCGCATTGGCGCGCAAATGCTCCAACGACAGGTAGACGCGGGTCAACTGGCCGGGCGTTTCGCTGATTTCCGCCAGCGCATCACAGAGCGACATAACCCGTTCAGCGGCGGCCTGTGCCACAGCGGGCGACATCAACATGTCACTCATGCGCGCCCCTCATCCGCCGCGTAACAATTCCAGGCGGCCTGCAAGCCTTCGCCCTGCACGGTGCGGAAGCCAAGACGATTCAGCACTGCCTCCAGCGCCGTCAGCGTTTGCATCACGCAGTCTTTACGCGCGTTATAGCCCATTGTGCCGATGCGCCAGATTTTGCCCTGAAGCGGACCAAACGAGGTGCCGATCTCAATGGCGAAATCTTCCAGCAGCAGCTTGCGCACCTGCTCGCCGTGCACGCCGTCAGGGATCACCACGCCCAGCACGTTATTCATTTTGTGATTAAGATCGCCGAAGATTTCCAGCCCCATACCCTGAATCCCCGCGACCAGCGCATGGCCATGCAGCGCATGGCGGGCAATGCTGCGATCCAGCCCTTCTTCGAGGATCACCCGCGCACACTCGCGTGCGGCGAACAGCATGCTTGTCGCTTCCGTATGGTGGTTCAGACGCTCCGGCCCCCAGTAATCCATCACCATGCCGAGATCGAAATAGTTGGAATAGATCATCTCATCGTCGCCGTCCTGATGCGTGTCCGTGCGGATCCCCTGCTCCACACATTTGCGGCGGCGGATCACCGCTTCCATCTGCGGGCTAAGCGTGATCGGTGAGCTGCCGGACGGCCCGCCCAGACATTTCTGCAATCCGGCAGAGACCGCATCCAATCCCCATTTATCCGTTTCCAGCGGGTTGCCGCCGAAAGACGCGGTGGCATCGGTATAGAACAATACGCAGTGACGACGGCAAATCTCTCCCAGCTCGGCCAGCGGTTGCAGCATGGTCGTGGAGGTGTCGCCCTGCACCGTCAGCAACAGACGCGGGCGTACCGTTTTAATGGCCTCTTCAATCTGGTCAGGCGAGAACACTTCACCCCACGGTACTTCAATGGTATGAACATCAGCCCGACAGCGGCGGGCAATTTCACACAGCAGATGACCAAACCGACCGAACACCGGCACCAAAACTTTGTCGCCGGGACGGATCGCCGACAGCAGGATCGCTTCGATTCCCGCGCGCGAGGTGCCGTCCACCAGCATCGTCCAGCGGTTTTCCGTGCGGAAAAGCTGACGATAGAGCGCCATCACCTGATTCATGTAGTTCGTCATTGCAGGGTCATACTGCCCCACCAACTGACTGGCCATGGCCCGTAATACGCGCGGATCGGCGTTGATCGGCCCCGGCCCCATCAGTAAGCGATGGGGGGGATTAATTTGCGCGTACAGTTCGCTGTTCATAATGATAGACTCCAAATACTTTACGTTACTGGTCAGCGAATGGCGTTCTTTGCATCTTTCCGCGCGTGATTAACGCAAAACAAAGAGCGGCATTACGCTTCCGATAGGCCTCGAACGGAGGCGATAAACTGTTTTAACTCCGGCGTCTGCGGGTTAGCGAACAGCGTTTTGCTGTCGCCCTGCTCCCAGACCGTGCCCTGGTGCATAAACACCACGCGGTCGCCCACTTCACGGGCAAAATTCATTTCATGGGTCACCAGAATCAGCGTCATGCCTTCTGCGGCAAGCTGTTCCAGCACTTTCAGCACTTCGCCGACCAACTCAGGATCGAGCGCCGAGGTGATTTCGTCACACAATAAAACTTTCGGGTTCATTGCCAGCGCGCGGGCAATCGCGACGCGTTGCTGTTGGCCGCCCGACAGATTGGCGGGAGAGTAATGAAGGCGTTCCCTCAGCCCGACTTTGCTGAGCATCTGTTCACCCAGTTCGCGACATTCCGCCGCGCTTTTCCCCAGCACGCGGCGCGGCGCCAGCATCACGTTTTCCAGCGCCGTCATGTGCGGAAACAGATTGAAGTTCTGGAACACCATCCCGACCGAACGGCTGATTTCCCGCGCCTGCGAATCCCTGTCGGTGACGGTCATCCCGCCCAGCTTGATGCTGCCGTCCTGATAGCCTTCCAGACCATTCATGCAGCGCAGCAGCGTGCTCTTACCGGAGCCGCTGCGCCCGATGATCGAAATGACCTCGCCCATTTCAATATCCAGATCCACCCCTTTCAGGACGTGGTTCTGACCGTAATACTTGTGAACCTGATTAATGGTGATGAGCGGCATTAAATTTCTTCTCCAGATAGCGGCTGTAGTAAGAGAGCGGATAGCACATCAGGAAGTAGCCCAGCGCCACCAGTCCGAACACTTTAAACGGCTGATAGGTCACGTTGTTCAACATGGTTCCGGCTTTAGTCAGCTCGACAAATCCGATAATCGACGCCAGCGCGGTGCCTTTAATTACCTGCACGGAAAACCCCACCGTGGGCGCGATGGCGATGCGCATCGCCTGCGGCGCAATCACCCGATAGAGCGTCTGGCCGAAATTCAGCCCGAGACAGCGCGAAGCTTCCCACTGTCCCTTCGGCAAGGCATCTACGCTGCCGCACCAGATATCCACCAGAAAGGCGCTGGTAAAAAGCGTCAGCGCCAGCGCCGCCGCCGTCCACGGGCTGACATCGATACCGAACAGCGCCAGCCCGAAAAACGCGAGAAACAGCTGCATCAGCAATGGCGTGCCCTGAAACAGCTCGGAATACAGACGGACAACGCGCGTCGCCCATTTCCGTTTGCTCAGCCGCAGCAGCATCAGCGGAAAGGTCACCAGCGCGCCGCCGATAAAGGCGGTCAGAGACAGCAGCAGCGTCCAGCGTGCCGCCAGCAGCAGGTTGCGCACAATATCCCAGTCGGTAAATGTCATCATGACGGATCCCCCAAAAAACGCCGCCCCGCCAGCAGTAAGAGTTGTCGCATCAGGACAGACAGCGCCAGATAACACAGCGTGGTCGCCAGATACACTTCAAAACTCAGAAACGTGCGGGACTGAATCAGATTGGCGGCAAAGGTGAGTTCCTCATAGGACACCTGCGACACCACCGACGATCCCAACATGACGATAATGCACTGGCTGACCAACGCCGGATAAATCCGCTGGAGCGCAGGCGGCAGAATCACGCGCAGAAAAGTCTGTACGCGCGTCAGCCCCAGCATGCGGGCGGCCTCCCACTGGCCTTTCGGCGTCACCTGAATCCCCGCGCGGATAATCTCGGTGCTATAGGCGCCAAGGTTAATCAGCATCGCCAGCAGCGCCGCTTGCCCCGCCGTCAGTTTCCACCCCAGACTCGGCAGGCCGAAGACGATAAAAAACAGCTGAACCACAAACGGCGTATTGCGGATCAGCTCGACGTAGACGCCCCACACCCGACTCAGCAACGTGGGCTTGCCGCTGCGCAAGGCCGCGCCGCAGATGCCGATGGCAATGCCGCCGAGGGTTGCCATTACCGTCAGCTCAATGGTGACCCACAATCCCGCCAGCAGTTCAGGCCAGAACGGCAACAGCGCGGAGAAATTAAGCTGATAGGTCATGGTGCGCTCCCGCTAGGCTTTGATGCTGTCTGGCAGGGGCGCTTTCAGCCATTTTTCCGACAGGCTATTGAGCGTATTGTCTTTCAGCGCCTGTTCGATCAATGCATCCACTTTCGCTTTCAGCGCCGGCTCATCTTTCTTCAGCCCGATGTAGCACGGCGAATCTTTCAGCATAAATTTCGCTACGGGTGCCTTAGTCGGGTTCTGCGCGGCGATGGCGGCAACAACCAGATTACCGGTGGCGACATACTCCACCTGCCCGGACAGGTAAGCCGACAGCGTGGTGTTGTTATCTTCGTAGCGCTTAATCTGTGCGGCCTTCGGCGCGATATCCGTCAGCACCATGTCTTCCACTGCGCCGCGCGTCACGCCGATGCTCTTACCTGCCAGCGCGTCTGACGCGGTCAGTTCGCTGTCTTTCGGCCCAAAGACGCCGAGAAAGAACGGCGCGTAAGCACGGCTGAAATCGATCACTTTTTCGCGTTCGGCATTTTTCCCCAGACTGGAGATCACCAGATCGACCTTATTGGTTTGCAGATACGGCACGCGGTTGGCGCTGGTGACCGCCACCAGTTGCAACTTTAGTTTCATCTCTTGCGCCAGATAGCGCGCGATATCGATGTCATACCCCTGCGGTTGCAGATCCGTGCCGACCGATCCAAACGGCGGGAAATCCTGCGGCACCGCGACGCGCAGTACGCCGCGCTTCTCGATATCCTGCAACTGATCCGCCATCGCGCTACCGGCCTGAGCCAGCAACATGGCCGCGCCCATCACCGCCAATAACCCTTTTTTGATGCCCAGTTTATTGATCAACATCGTCTCTGCCCCCGGTTAGTGTAATTGAAACGAAAGATTCTTCAAAAAAATATTGAAACTATCGTTACAGACGCCAAGCAAGGAGTGTGCCAGATTACATGAGTACTCTTAGCGATGAGGAGCAGCGTAGAAGGTCAGAGAATTTTTCTAAATCACGGGATAGCTATGGATATAGATAGGGGTATGTAATATCGGTGAAAAATGTCGTGCGTGATACTCAGGAGTTAACCTTGTGGTTTTATGCTTTATTCGCGTCAAGAATTACGCTGAGGTGAGCATGAACGCCGGATGAGCGGCATGGACGCCGCGAAAGTCAGCGCCGCGTCGGGAGCGCGTCGCTGGCGGTCCGTATTGCGGGCATGAACACCGAAGGTACCGCGAAGCGGCGTCATTCCTCGCAAAAAGCCTGGGTTCATAGGGCAAGCGGCGTTTGAGCTGCCCTATGTCGGGCGTGGCGCTGCGTCACAAAAATAATCCGGCGCTATCACGCCCGAAACACCCCATATGACAGATAAGAACACCAATTGATTCGCACCATTAAAGTGCAATAGCACCATCCCGACGCCCCATTAACGTTGTTCCAGCTCATCCAGTTCTCCATAAAGAGCCGCGATCTGGTGAATACGCTGGCGTCCGTCGCGCAACATTTCATGCAGCAGCGCGTTGCTGATCACGTTCACCAGACTCATGGCGGAGGAGTAGCTGTCAAATGCCGATACGCTGTCCAGCGGCACACACAGCGACCAGGTTGCCTGTGACATCAGCGCGCTGGCCTGCGCTTCACACAGCAGCAGCACGGGCACGCCGCGTTTTTGCAGTTGCATTAACAGCGGCTGAATCAGACGCGGACGGCGGCGAAAGGCTACCACGATCACCACATCCTGCGCGGTCATATCCACCAACTCTTCAGATAAGGTCTGCCCCGGTTGTGCCAGCAGTGTGACCTGTTGGCGGATCTGAAGCAGCTGTTGGCGCAGGTGCAGCGCGACCGGATAGCTATTGCGCAACCCAAGAAGGCACAGGCGTCGCGCCTGCATTAGCGCCTGAATCACCGCGCCAAACCGAGCGGGATCGATGTGGTTTATCCACTGCGTCAGATTCGCCATTTCCTGTTTGTAATGCCGCGCCAGCAGTGTATTCCCCTGCACGGCATCGCGATTATCCGTCAGCGGCATCCCGCTCTGGCGCAACGTTCTGAGTTCATCGCGCATGTCACGGTAGCTAGGATAACCCAGCCGTTTGAATAACCGGCTGACCGTCGCTTTAGAGACGCCGCTCAACCGCGCCAGTTCAGCGCTGTTGTAGCTAATCAAATCGTCAAAGTGATCGAAGATGAAATCCGCGACGCGTTGTTCCTGCGGGGAAAGTTCGCCGTAGCGATCCCGTAATCGTTCATCTATTTGCATCAACGTCTCTCACCTGTTGCGCTTGTTGTAACGTTTGTTTCATGTCGCAGAACATAGCACAGGATGGTCAGGATGATACAGCTCTCCTTCCGGCACCGCATACCGGCTTTCTCCCATCCTAAAAAACTGGAACGCCGTTTGCTTATAGCCAGAGTGATGAATAGCCGAACAAGGAACCCCGGTATGATGCAAAGCAATACCGCCCCGCAGGGCATGGCGGTGACCCCTCATCATTTAGCCAGCGCCAGCGCATTGTCGATTCTGCGTGAAGGCGGGAACGCGATAGAGGCGATGGTGGCGGCGGCGGCAACCATCGCCGTGGCGTATCCGCACATGAACGGGATCGGCGGCGACGGTTTCTGGCTGATAGTGCCGCCCCACGGCGAACCTGTCGCCATTGACGCCAGCGGTGCCGCCGGGTCGCTGGCCTGCCGTGAGTATTATCGTGGCGAAAGCCGTATTCCGCACCGCGGCCCCAAAGCGGCGCTGACGGTCGCGGGTACGGTAGGCGGCTGGCAGGAAGCGCTGACATTTTCACAACAACTGGGCAGCGCCCCGCTGCCGCTTGCCCGACTGTTATCTGACGCGATTCGCTATGCGACTGACGGCATTCCCGTCACCCCATCGCAGGAAGATGCGCTCACCCAGCGCTATCACGAACTGAGTGATTTTCCGGCTTTTAGCCAGCTTTTTATGCCACAGGGGAATGTCCCGCGCGCGGGTAGCCGTTTCACGCAGCCGGATTTAGCCAAGACGCTGACGACACTCAGCCTTGAAGGGCTGGACAGCTTTTATCGCGGTTCCATCGCGGCTGAGCTAGCGGCACAGATGGCGCTGCTCGGCATGCCGCTGACGGCCGACGATCTGGCGAATTACCGTGCCAAACGGACAGCGCCGCTGGTGCTGAAGCACAGTAAAGGCGACATCTATAACCTCGCGCCGCCGACGCAGGGGCTGGTGTCGCTCGCCATTCTCGGCCTGACCGATCGTCTGGGAATGGCGGATTTGAACGATAGCCAGACCATCCACCGCATTGTCGAATCGACCAAGCTGGCGTTTGGCCTGCGCGATCGTTTCATTACCGATCCCAGACTGATGACGCAGGATGTGCAGGCGCTGCTGGAAAGCGATGCGCTCGGCGCGCTGGCTCGTAAAATCGATACCGGCAACGCCGCGCCGTGGGGAGAAGGCAAAGGTCCCGGCGATACCGTCTGGATGGGCGTAGGCGACAGCAGCGGTCTGTGCGTCTCTTTCATTCAAAGTATTTACCACGAGTTTGGCAGCGGCGTCGTGCTGCCGGGGACCGGCGTGCTCTGGCAAAACCGCGGCGCCTCGTTCAGCCTCAATCCGGCGCATCTGCTAGCATTAGAGCCGGGTAAACAACCTTTTCATACCTTAAACCCGGCCGCCGCACGCTTGTCCGATGGCCGGACAATCGTCTACGGTTCAATGGGCGGAGATGGACAACCGCAGACGCAGGCGGCCATTTTTATCCGTCACGTACAGCAGGGGTTGCCGCTGCAACAGGCGATAACCGCCCCGCGCTGGCTGCTGGGCCGCACGTGGGGACAGTCCTCCGACACGCTGAAGCTCGAAAATCGCTTCCCCCCCGCGACCGTCGATGCCCTGCGTCAGCTGGGCCACGACGTCGAACTCTTGAGCCGCTTTAGCGAAACGGTTGGACACGCGGGCGCCATCGTGCGCCACACCAACGGCATGCTGGAAGGCGCCTTCGATCCACGCAGCAACGGCAGCGCGGCAGGTTTCTAGTTTTTACTTAACCGGGAGAAAACAGAATGACGATAATCGAACAAGACGCGCTGGCGGCGTATCTGCAACAGATGGAAACGCTGTTATCTATGCCACTCAGTCAGGCGCGGCGTGAGGCGCTGCTGGTGCAGTTTAGCCGCATTCACGCCATGGCGCAGCCGCTGATGGCTTTTCCTCTCGATGAGCATCAGGACATTGCCGGGGTGTATACGTTATGAGTGTATCCGCCAGAAGCACGTCCTCATCGTTATCGATCCGCCAGATTCAGCAAGGTTTACAGGCGGGCGCATTCTCTGCCAACGAGCTGGCGCAGCAGGCGCTGGCAGCGGTTGAGCAGACTCATTCCACCCTTAATGCCTACACCTGCGTTACCCGGTCCCGCATGCTGGCGGAAGCGAAGCGCATCGATGCATGCCGTCAACGAGGGGAACCCTTGCCCACGCTGGCCGGCGTGCCTTACGCCGTAAAGAACCTGTTTGATGTTCGCGGCGAAACCACGCTGGCAGGCGCCGAGCTGTTCAGTCAGCGTCCACCCGCCGCGCAGGATGCCTTTGCGGTCCGTCAGCTTGCCAGCCAAGGCGCATTGCTGTCCGGTATGTTGAATATGGATGCCTATGCCTACGGCTTTACCACCGAAAACAGCCATTACGGCCCGACGCGTAACCCACTCGACACACAGCGCATCGCCGGCGGTTCGTCTGGCGGGTCGGCGGCCGCCGTCGCAGCGGGGCTGGTAAATTTCACGCTGGGCAGCGACACCAACGGTTCAATCCGCGTGCCCTCGTCGCTATGCGGCATTTTCGGGCTGAAGCCGACGTTTGGTCGTTTATCACGCCACGGAAGCCACCCGTTTGTCGCCAGCCTTGACCATATCGGCCCGCTGGCGCGCAGCGCGGACGATCTGGCTTTAGTGTTCGACGCCTTACAAGGTCGCGATGAGCACGATCGTTTTCAGGCTAACCGGGAAACTCAGCATACCGCCGAACAGTTGGACGCCGGCAGCACGGGACTGCGCTACGCGGTACTGGATGGCTATTTTTCCACGTGGGCCAGCGAAGAGGCCAGGAGCGCCGTTCGCCGGATCGCTCTGGCGCTGGGCGCACAGGATAGCCTGACGCTCACCGACGCCGCACTGGCACGCAGCGCCGCCTTTATTTTGTCGGCCAGCGAAGGGGGAAATCAGTATTTACCTGACCTACGCGCGCAACCCGATCGTTTCGAGCCGCTGTCGCGCGAGCGGCTGCTGGCCGGGGCGATGATCCCTGCCGCCTGGTATGTGCAGGCTCAGCGCTTCCGTCACTATTTTCGTCAACAGACACTGGCGTTGTTTGCGCACACCGATCTACTTATCGCTCCCGCCACCCCGTGTTCCGCCACGCTCATTGGGCAGGAAACCATGCGCATTAATGACACCGATCTGCCCGTGCGCGCCAGCATGGGCATGCTGACGCAACCGATCTCGTTCGTCGGGCTACCGGTTGTGACGGTGCCGGTGGCGACGGCGAACGGCCTGCCGATAGGCGTACAGATTATCGCCGCGCCGTGGCGCGAGGATCTTTGCCTGCGGACGGCGTGGGCGCTGGAGCAACAGGGCATCACCTATACCTTATGAGGAAAGAGAATATGTTGCCTGACGATATCAACCAGCCGGATGTGCTGGCCGACGTGACCGCCGCGTTCTATCGTTACGAAAAAGCGTTAACCGGTAATGATATTGCGATGCTGGATGCGTTGTTCCTGCACGATAAAAAAACGGTGCGCTACGGCGCAGGCGAAAATCTGTATAGCATCGAGGAAATCCGCGCCTTTCGCCTCGCTCGCCCCTCTGCCGGTCTGGACAGAACCCTGCACAATACGGTCATCACTACTTACGGTCATGACATGGCCGTCGCCAGTACGGAATTTACCCGCACTGGCAGCACGAAGATTGGCCGCCAGATGCAAACCTGGATAAGAATGCCCGAAGGCTGGCGTATTGTCGCCGCCCACGTTAGCCTGATGAGCGAATGACAAGGGGGGAATTCCCCCTATTCCCCATCCGACGCGGCAAGGCTCACGGTGACGCACCGCAGGTAAAATAAAAATGCGCGATAACGCGTGGAGTACGTTTATCAACGCTGCACTGACGCCACACTTTATTTTCCCTGAAGATGACAGATATATTATTCAGAACACTCTCATTCAATGGTGAAGATTATCGCCGCAATTTTATCCGTAATATCTTTGCTATATTGTATAAAATACCGACAGATATCATAAGCAAATATGTACCTGAATCGGTCTATTTGAGTGTCTGTCATCCCAAAACCTGGATTTATTTATCATAGTATTTCATTAGAGAAATTCACTATAAATTGCGATGTATTCACAATCAAAAAAGGTTATATCCCGCACAAATCCCATCAAGGAAAATCAACAGATAACATACTGTTATAAAAAGAATTATCCCTCAAGACAAAAATCATAAAGTTCTCATAAATCATGAAGATAACGCAACAATAATTGTGTTGCCGTCATCGCCAATATAAGCCTGATGAGAAACGCCACAATGGCACAAAGGGTTGTCTCAGAATCTGAGTATGATAGGGTAGATTATGTTTAACCATAATCAGGGCGATGTTATAGAATTATAAACGACACAGGAAAACAATAATTTCATGGCAATTAAACTTGAAGTAAAGAATCTTTATAAGATATTTGGCGAGCATCCTGACAGAGCATTTAAACTGATTGATAAAGGCCTGAGCAAAGATCAGGTATTTGAAAAAACAGGGCTAACTGTTGGGGTCAAAGATGCCAGTCTGGCCATTGAAGAAGGCGAGATATTTGTCATCATGGGATTATCCGGTTCCGGCAAATCAACCATGGTACGCCTTCTCAATCGTCTGATAGAACCCACTCGGGGTCAGGTCCTGATTGACGGCGAGGATATTTCCAAAATATCCGATACCGCGCTGCGCGACGTGCGCCGCAAGAAAATCAGTATGGTGTTTCAGTCCTTTGCGCTGATGCCGCACCTGAACATCCTGAACAATACCGCATTCGGCATGGAGCTGGCTGGCGTGCCGAAAGCGGAGCGCGAGCAAAAAGCGCTGGACGCCTTGCAGCAGGTTGGTCTGGAAGCTTACGCGGCCTCTTACCCGGATGAACTGTCCGGCGGGATGCGTCAGCGTGTAGGTCTGGCCCGCGCGCTGGCGAATAACCCGGATATCCTGCTGATGGACGAAGCCTTCTCCGCGCTCGATCCGCTGATCCGCACCGAAATGCAGGATGAGTTGATCAAACTTCAGTCGCGTCATCAACGCACGATTGTCTTTATCTCGCACGATCTGGATGAAGCGATGCGCATCGGTGACCGGATTGCCATCATGCACGGCGGTGAGGTGATTCAGATCGGCACACCCGATGAGATCCTGAATAATCCGGCCAACGATTATGTACGCACCTTTTTCCGCGGTGTCGACATCAGCCACGTATTCAGCGCCAAGGATATCGCCCGCCGTCGTCCTGTCACCTTAATTCGTAAAACCCCCGGCGTCGGCCCACGCTCCGCGCTGAAAATCCTTCAGGATGAAGACCGTGATTACGGCTACGTGCTGGAAGGCGGAAAACGCTTTATTGGCGTGGTGTCTATTGATTCACTGAAGCAGGCGCTGAAAGAACAACAGCCGCTGGAACAGGCGTTACTGTCCGATCCTGCTCCCGTGCCCGCAGATATGTCACTCAACGAGCTGATTTCACAGGTCGCACAGGCTCCCTGCGCCGTTCCTGTCGTCGGCGAAAACAACGAGTACATTGGCATCATTTCCAAAGGAATGTTGCTACAGGCACTGGATAAGGAAGGAGTGACCAATGAGTAAATCAACATCTAACCCGTGGGACACCACCGCAGCGCAAAACCAGCCTGCCGACCAGAACGCAGCACCGGAACCGGCTCATAGCGCACAGCAAACCGACCCGTGGGCGACCAGCTCGCAGAATGCCCCTGCTGACCACGCGCCGGCTGCTTCTGCACCTGACAGCGCTGCGCAGAGCGATCCCTGGTCGACCAGCGCGCCCGCTAACGGTGGCGACGCCTGGAGCAGCACGCCGGCTGACGGTTCCGCCGATGCCGCCCATCAGGCTGCGCAATCCGGCAGTGACTGGCTGAATAACGCCGCCCCCGCGACGCCCGAGCACTTCAACCTGCTCGATCCATTTAAAGACACGCTGATCCCGCTCGATAGCTGGGTCACGCACGGTATCGACTGGCTAGTGTTGCATTTCAGACCGGTTTTTCAGGGCGTTCGTGTCCCGGTCGATTTTATTCTGAGCGGCTTCCAGCAGTTTCTGTTAGGTATGCCCGCCCCCGTTGCCATTCTGGTGTTTTCACTGCTTGCGTGGCAGATGTCCAGCTTCGGCATGGGGATCGCGACTCTGCTGTCGCTGATCGCCATCGGCGCGATTGGCGCCTGGTCGCAGGCCATGATCACGTTAGCGCTGGTACTGACCGCGCTGTTCTTCTGCGTACTCATCGGGCTCCCTATGGGGATCTGGCTGGCGCGTAGCGAACGGGCCGCGAAGTTTATCAGGCCGCTGTTAGATGCTATGCAGACGACGCCTGCGTTCGTTTATCTGGTGCCCATCGTCATGCTGTTCGGTATCGGCAACGTGCCGGGGGTCGTAGTGACCATTATCTTTGCCCTGCCGCCGATTATTCGCTTAACGATCCTGGGTATTCGTCAGGTACCGGCCGATCTGATTGAAGCCGCAGAGTCATTCGGCGCCAGCCCACGCCAGATGCTGTTTAAAGTTCAGCTCCCGTTGGCCATGCCGACCATCATGGCCGGTGTTAACCAGACGCTGATGCTGGCGCTGTCGATGGTGGTTATCGCCTCAATGATCGCCGTTGGCGGTTTGGGCCAGATGGTGCTGCGCGGCATTGGCCGTCTGGATATGGGGCTGGCTGCCGTCGGCGGCGTCGGGATTGTCATTCTGGCCATCATTCTTGACCGACTCACCCAGTCTCTGGGACGCGATCGCCGCAGCAAAGGCAACAAAAGCTGGTATACCTGCGGTCCAATTGGTCTGTTGACCCGTCCTTTCATTAAGCAGTAACGCTCGTCCCGCTTGTCTGACGCACATCAGACAAGCGGCGACATGCCATCCACGATTCGTTTTATCCGTAACACGCGCGAATCAACGCACGATAAAAACAGAGGGAATCATGATGCGTAACACCAAACTTTGGGCCGCCGCCCTGACTACCGCACTGTTGAGCACGCAGGTTTATGCCGCTGACACCGCCCAGCCCGGCAAAGGCATTTCCGTTATTCCGGTGCAAAGCACCATCTCTGAGGAAACGTTCCAGACATTATTAGTCAGCCGCGCATTGGAAAAATTGGGCTATGACGTGCAGCCCATCCGCGAGGTGGACTACAACGTCGCTTACACGTCGATTGCTTCCGGCGATGCAACATTTATTGCTGTAAACTGGGATCCGCTACACGCCGACCAATATAAAGCCGCAGGCGGGGATGCGAAATTCTACCGTCAGGGTGAATATGTCTCCGGCGCGGCGCAGGGCTACCTGATCGATAAAAAAACGGCTGAAAAATACAACATCACGAATATCGCTCAGCTCAAAGATCCGAAAATCGCCAAGCTGTTTGATACCAACGGCGACGGTAAAGCCGACCTGACAGGCTGTACGCCGGGTTGGGGATGTGAAGCGGCCATCAACCACCACCTTCCCGCCTATGGCTTAACCAACACGGTAGAGCATAATCAAGGCAATTATGCGGCGATGATCGCCGACACGATCACCCGCTATAAAGAAGGTAAACCGATTCTGTACTACACCTGGACACCTTACTGGGTGAGTGATGTGCTGGTGCCCGGACGCGACGTGGTCTGGTTGCAGGTGCCGTTCTCTTCTCAACCGGGAGAAATGAAAGGCGTCAGCACCAAGCTCCCTAACGGTGCCGACTATGGCTTCCCGGTGAATACGATGAAGATTGCCGCCAATAAAGCGTGGGCCGAGAAAAACCCTGCGGCGGCGAAACTGTTCTCCATCATGAAGCTGCCGATTGCCGACGTGAACGCGCAAAACCTGCGTATGCATGAAGGTCAGGGGTCACAGCAGGATATCGAACGTCACGTTGATGGCTGGATCCAAGCCCACCAGCAGCTGTTTGACGGCTGGGTGAAAACCGCCGCTGACGCAGCGAAATAATTATGTAGACGAGCGCCCCTTTCCCATGAAAGGGGCGTTTTTTATTGGCGAGACGTGATTACAGCAGCTTAACGATTTCGCCCCAGTTCGCGCCTTTTCCGGTCGGATAGTTCCGTGCTCGCATGAGATTTCCATTATCCTGATTGATGTTGTACACCGACAGCAACGTCGATTGTTCACGACTGGCAATCCCCCCAATCTCATAAAAACGACGTTTTATCATTAAGACGTTAAAGATATTCTGGCATCTCATCCGGCGCTGCCGGATACTATCGTTTCTTTTTAACATCACATTAACGTTAAAACACTATGTCTCTTCAGCATCAATCCGTACCGCCTCAGTCGCAACAGGGACTCAGCCTGTCGTTGACCCTGATTATGTCTGTCGCGACTGGTCTTGCCGTCGCCAGTAACTATTATGCTCAGCCGCTGCTGGATACCATCGCCAGAGTCTTTGCGCTTTCCGTCAATCAGGCGGGGTTTATCGTTACCGCCGCACAGTTGGGTTATGCCGTCGGCCTGCTGTTTTTAGTGCCGCTGGGGGACATGTTTGAACGACGGACGCTCATTGTCAGCATGACATTACTCGCCGCGGGAGGAATGCTGCTGACCGCTTCCGCCCCCACGCTCTGGATGATGCTTGCCGGCACCGCGCTCACCGGACTGTTCTCCGTTGTCGCACAGCTGCTGGTGCCTCTCGCCGCCACGCTGGCAACGCCGGAAACGCGCGGGAAGGTCGTCGGCACCATTATGAGCGGCCTGCTGCTGGGGATTTTGCTGGCGCGAACGGCCGCGGGCGCGCTGGCCTCGCTCGGCGACTGGCGCACCGTGTACTGGGTTGCCAGCACATTGATGGTCATCATGGCGCTGATTCTGTGGCGCGCACTGCCGCGTATTCCACAGCAGAACACGCTGAACTATCCGCAGTTGCTCACCTCCATCTTCCGGCTGTTTTCCACGACCCCGCTGCTGCGCACGCGCGCCATCCTTGGCTGCCTGTCCTTTGCCAACTTCAGCATTCTGTGGACATCGATGGCATTCCTGCTGGCCTCACCGCCCTACGGTTATTCCGAAGGCGTTATCGGCCTGTTCGGGCTGGTTGGTGCGGCGGGCGCATTAGCGGCATCGCGCGCTGGGCGTCTGGTCGATCAGGGCAAGGCCAAGCCGACCACCGGCATTGGCATTATTCTGCTTTTGCTGTCGTGGGGGGTCATTGCGCTCGGCGCGCATTCCGTAGTGGCGCTGCTCGTGGGTATCATCGTGTTGGATCTGGCGGTACAGGGCGTGCACGTCACCAACCAGAGCGTGATCTACCGTATGATGCCCGAAGCGCGTAATCGCCTGACGGCGGGCTATATGACCAGCTATTTCATTGGCGGCGCGCTGGGTTCGCTCCTTTCAGCCGCCGCATACCAGCACGGGGGCTGGCTGGGCGTCTGTGCCGCAGGCACGGTTGTCAGCCTGTTAAACCTGTTGGTCTGGTGGCGAAACCACCACCACGAAACGTCGGACGGGATGGCGGCGCCATCGCTTTAGATACGGCATAACGTGAAATTCCGCTAAGGCTTTGCTAGTGTTAGCGGTTAATTCTATCTAAGTGCCGACAGCCGCCGTGAAAACACTAACCTCACCCGAACCGTCGATAACCGTCCCCTCTGCATCCTTTAGCGGGGGCGTGTTTGACAGCCTGCCGATTGTCATCGGCTACATGCCCGTGGCCTTCGCGTTTGGCATGAACGCCGTCAAACTCGGCTTTACCCCGCTGGAAGGGGTTTTTCTCTCTTGCATCATTTATGCCGGCGCCAGCCAGTTCGTCATCACCGCGCTGCTCAGCGCAGGCATGTCCATCTGGGTGGCGGCGTTGACCGTTATGGCGATGGATGTCCGCCACGTGCTGTATGGACCGGCGTTACGGCATCGCATTGCACAACGGCTGCCGACGCGGAAAACCGCGCTGTGGGCATTCGGCCTGACGGATGAAGTCTTTGCCGCGGCCGCCACCCGGCTGGCGAAAGATAACCGCCGCTGGTCGGAAGCGTGGATGATGGGCGTATCCCTGTGCGCCTGGCTATCATGGGTGCTCGGCACGGTGATCGGCGCCGTGTTCGGTAACGGCCCATTGGACGACTATCCTGCCGTTGAAGCGGCGCTGTCTTTCATGCTGCCCGCGCTATTCCTGAGCTTTTTACTCGCCTCCTTCAAGCGGAGACAGAGCCTGGTTGTCAGTTGCGCACTCGCCGGCGCGCTGCTTGGTTTGATGCTTTCCTCTATCCCGGCAGCCATCCTGCTGGGCATCGTCAGCGGCTGTCTGGCTTCGCTGGTCCCTTCCTCAACCACACCCCCGGTGAATACATGAGCACACAGGTTATTCTTATCGGGCTGGTTGTCGGGCTGGTGAACTACCTTTTCCGCTACCTGCCGTTGCGACTGAGCGCCTCACGAACGTCTGATTCTCTGCAACGCGGCAAAAAAGCCCTGCTGCTTGACAGTATCGGTATCGCATCCATCTGCACATTGCTGGTGGTCTCCAGCGTACCGGATATTCTCGCGCATCATGAAAAGCTACTGCCCACTCTGGTTGGGTTTATGACGTTAACCGCCTGTTTTTATAAAACCCGTAGTATCGTTTTATCGACGCTGCTGGGCGCATTTTGTTACGGCATTGCGTTCAAACTGCTCTGAATCCGTCTCGCGACATGACACATAACCAGATGATTTAAATAGTATAAACGGCGATCATGCGGTGTTTAGACTCATTTTCGCTGACGTTCTTTCACAGAAATAAGTCTATTTCCCGCCGAATGCCGTTTACCCATTTAGTAACATTAGTTATTATACTTGCCGTGATTAATGAGGGCTAAACAAAAATGGACAGTTCATTCACACCTATAGAAAAAATGCTCGATTTGCGTGCGTCACGCAAACCCGGCTTTCCGCGTCAGGAAGTGTTATTGCTGCGCCTGTTTATGCACGTACAGGGTAAAATTCTGGAGCACAGAAACAGAATCCTCAGAGAACAAGGCATCAATGAAACGCTGTTCATGGCATTGCTGACGCTGGAATCTCAAGAGTCTTACAGCATTCAGCCTTCTGAACTTAGCGCGGCACTGGGCTCTTCGCGCACGAACGCGACGCGCATTGCCGACGATCTGGAGAAAAGAGGCTGGATTGAGCGGCGCGAAAGCGTCAGCGACAGGCGCTGTCTGCACCTGCATCTGACCGATGCGGGCAAGGCGTTTATTGGTCAATTGCTTCCGCCGCAACACCATAGCCTTCATATTCTTTGCTCCGTCCTTGAAGCCGGTGAGCAAAAACAACTCGAAAATTTGATGAGAAAACTCCTGGTCCGGCTGGACGAAATGGACGATCCCTGCGGCGCATAACAAAAAAACTGGCGACAAAGCATAAACCGCACTTTTCACCTGAAATGCCTACGATATTTGGGTTCCGGGCAGGAAAGGGTTTTCTGCGAAAAACAGGCATCGCTTTTTCACGATCATAACCGTCGCGTGTAGATAGCGCCCCGCGGGTTTCCTATGTCGGGTGGGACGCTCTGGAGCCTCCCAGACTACACAGCAAGAGAAATTCATTGCGACTATCGTCAGGCGGTACAGTCTGTATCCGGTAGCCGGTACAAAGAGAATAAAAAGAGAGAACAGCATGAGTGAAAATGTGGAAAATCAGACATCGCAAACGCCGCCCAAAAACAAGAGGCGGCAACGTAAACGTGTGTTATCGCTACTCACGTTGATTTTCGTCGTACTGGGTTGTGTCTGGCTGGTTTACTGGTTCCTCGTGCTCCGGCACCACCAAAGTACCGATGATGCCTACGTCGCAGGCAACCAAATTCAGATCATGGCTCAGGTCTCCGGCAGCGTCACACATGTGAATGTCGACAATACCGACTTTGTTAAACAGGGACAGGTGCTGGTGGAACTGGATCCTACCGATGCTCAGCAGGCGTTTGAACGCGCGAAAACCGCGCTGGCTAACAGCGTGCGCCAAACCCATCAGCTAATCATCAACAGCAAACAGTATCAGGCCAATATCGAATTGCGTCAGGCCGAACTGAACAAGGCGCAAAGCGATTTGAATCGCCGCGAAGCGCTGGGAACGGTAAATGCAATCGGGCGTGAAGAAGTGCAGCATGCCCGCGATGCCGTCGCCACCGCCAAGGCCGCGCTGGACGTCGCCAGACAGCAGTATCAGGCGAATCAGGCGATGATTCTGGATACGCCGCTCGAACAGCAGCCGGCGATCCAGCAAGCGTCTGCTGAAATGCGCGACGCCTGGCTGGCGCTGCAACGTACCAAAATCGTCAGCCCGATTGACGGCTACGTGTCACGCCGTAGCGTGCAGATTGGCGCCCGCATTTCCCCCACGTCGGCGCTGATGGCCGTTGTTCCCGCCAATCACCTGTGGGTCGACGCCAACTTCAAAGAGACGCAACTCGCGAACATGCGCATCGGCCAACCGGCGACCGTAGTCGCAGATATTTACGGTGATGATGTGGTGTATCAGGGAAAAGTGGTCGGGCTTGATATGGGAACCGGCAGCGCATTCTCTCTGCTGCCCGCCCAGAACGCCACCGGCAACTGGATCAAAGTCGTGCAGCGCCTGCCCGTGCGAATTGAGCTCGACCCGGCACAAGTTGCCGAATATCCATTGCGCATCGGCCTGTCGGCACTGGTGAATGTCGATACCGCCGACACGGAAGGCAAGGCGCTGGCGCAAACGCCGCGCACCTCGCCCGCCTATCAGAGCGATGCGCTAATGCTGGATCTCACGCCCGTTAACCAAGACATTCACGCCATCATTCAGGCAAACGCCGGTTAAGCGAGCAGGAGAGAAACGTGCAAAGAGAACCGCTTAAAGGCGCCAGTCTGGCCTGGATGACCGTTGCGCTATCGTTGGCGACGTTCATGCAGGTACTGGATTCCACCATCGCCAACGTCGCTATTCCGACCATCGCCGGTAATCTGGGCGCGTCCAACTCGCAGGGTACGTGGGTCATCACCTCGTTCGGGGTCGCTAACGCGATCTCGATTCCCATCACCGGCTGGCTGGCCAAACGCTTTGGCGAAGTCCGCCTGTTCCTGTGGTCAACGGCGCTGTTCGCCCTGACATCATGGTTATGCGGCGTCTCCACCAGTCTGGAAATGCTGATTTTCGCCCGCGTCTTGCAGGGGGTTGTCGCCGGACCGCTCATCCCGCTGTCGCAGAGTTTACTGTTAAGCAATTACCCGCCGGCGAAACGCAGTATCGCCCTTGCGCTATGGTCAATGACCGTCGTCGTCGCGCCGATCTGCGGCCCGATTCTGGGCGGTTGGATTAGCGACAATTACCACTGGAGTTGGATATTCTTCATCAACGTCCCGCTCGGCATCGCCGTGGTATTTATCGCGCAGCAAACGCTGCGTGGACGGGAAACCAAGACCGAAATCAAGCCTATCGATACCATCGGACTGGCGCTGTTGATCGTCGGCATCGGTAGCCTCCAGATGATGCTCGACCGGGGAAAAGAACTCGACTGGTTCAACTCGACGGAAATCATCACCCTCACCGTTGTCGCGGTGATAGCGATAGCATTTCTGATTGTCTGGGAACTGACGGACGATAACCCGGTAGTGGATTTGTCCCTGTTTAAGTCGCGCAACTTCACCATCGGCTGCTTGTGTATCAGCCTTGCCTACATGTTCTACTTCGGGGCGATCGTGCTCTTGCCGCAACTGTTGCAGGAGGTGTATGGCTATACCGCCACCTGGGCAGGGCTCGCGTCAGCGCCGGTCGGGCTGATGCCGGTCGTGCTGTCGCCGATCATCGGTCGATTCGCCCCCCAGTTGGATATGCGCAAACTGGTGACCTTCAGCTTTATCATGTACGCGGTCTGTTTTTACTGGCGTGCGTACACCTTCGAACCGGGTATGGACTTCGGCGCGTCGGCCTGGCCGCAGTTTATGCAGGGGTTCGCCGTTGCCTGTTTCTTTATGCCGCTGACCACCATCACCTTGTCCGGGCTAACGCCGGAACGTTTGGCGGCGGCCTCAAGCCTGTCGAACTTCACCCGAACGCTGGCGGGGTCGATCGGGACATCCATCACCACCACGCTCTGGACGCAGCGGGAGTCTCTGCACCACGCCCACCTGACGGAGTCGATCACGCCGTATAATCCGATAGCGCAGGACACCTATCAGCAATTACAGGCGATGGAGATGAGCCAAACACAGGCTTCGGCTTACATCGCCGAGCAGATTACCGCGCAGGGCCTGATTATTTCCGCCAATGAAATTTTCTGGGCCGCCGCGGGCATCTTTCTGGTGCTGCTGGTGCTGGTTTGGTTCGCCAAACCGCCCTTTACCACCGGCGGTGGCGGCGGTGGCGCGCACTAACGTCAATAGGGTGCCTGATGCTTATTCCGTTCAGGCACCCGATGACATTCAAACGTAAAGACGAGGTTCGGGATACTGGCCGGTCAGAAACCAGAGCCCGACATATCTTGTCTTGTATTCTGCGGAGTTGTGTAGCGTATGGACGCGAACAATACGCCAGAAACGGTCGAAACCGAGGCTCCGCGTAGCCGAACGCCCCCTATCACTTCAAATACGGTAGACGTGACGTCCATGGCGGTTCGGTGCTGATGGGATGACCGTTTGCGACGGCGATAGGATGCGGGATAATAAAAAATAATCAGCCCCTGAAATCAGGGGCTGATGAGAATTCAGAATGCGACGCAAACCGGTGCGTCAACGCGCATAACCGATTCCTGAGCAAAACGCGATGTGTAGAGGGCGCGCAGCGCTTCAACATCACGTTCCCGCTCGGGGCCGTGAATCAGCATCAGCGCTTTGCTGTTTTCCCGGGTAATAAGTCCATTCCGCCCCAGCCATTGTCCTTTAGCGTCGAATACCGTCAGGCCTTCGTTAAAACGCGGCGTCACTTCATCGTCCAGAAACGCTTTCCACTCGGCGTCGGAAATTGCCGGGCCTGCCGGACGATTCAGGCCAAAATAAAGCGTGGTCTGTACCTGCATCTCCCCGCTCTGACACCCCTTCTGCGCTGGCGCAACGGAAGCGGTGTCCGGCAATAAACGGCAACCGCTCACCAGCAACATGCCTGACAATAACGCTGCGGAAATGGCCTTATGCGTTTTCAGCTTCATCAACCCGTTATCTCACCCATGGTGATGTATTCTCAAAAAGCATCAGAGCGTCACGGCATCAGGCCTGATTTTGACGCCACCATTCAGACAGTAAAATCCCCGTCGCGACGGAAATATTCAGGCTTTCCACCTTGCCCGTGCCGTCGATAGAGATTTTCACGTCCCCTTGCTGCCAGGCGCTGTCAGACAAGCCGTCGCCTTCCTGCCCCAGCACAATCACGGTTTTCGCCGGAAGTGTGGTTTTCGATAAGGCAGTCCCTTTATGGCTGGACGTCGTCACAATGGTGTAGCCCGCGCGACGGAACTCCGCCAGCACGGACAGGAAATCGTCAGCGTTAATCGCTTTAACGTGCTCCGCACCGCCTTCCGCCGTGCGCACCGCCGCACCGGATTCCAGCAGCGCCGCATCCTGCACCAGCACGCCTTTTACGCCGAAATGCGCACAGCTGCGCATAATACCGCCGAGGTTATGCGGGTTACCCACATCTTCCAGCGCCAGTACACAGTCATGCTCATCAGCCGTTTTCAGGTACTCACGCACATCCATGCCCTGACGCTTTTTAATCAGGAAGCAGACGCCGCCGTGGTGCTCGGTACCGGACGCCTTAGTCAACTCGTCCTCTTCCACAACGTGGTACGCCTTGCGATTGGCCGCCATCCAGCGCAGCGCATCGCGAAAACGCGGTGTCACTTCCTGTAAGAACCAGGCGCGCACAATCACATCGGGACGGTTTTTAAACAACGCCTGACAGGCGTTTTCACCGTAGACCCGCGTTTCTTCCTGACGCTGGCGACGCAACTGTTCAGGATCGATCTGGCTTTTGCCAGTAATTCCACCGTGATCCGGCGTGTCGTTCTCACCCGGCGCACGCGACACGGTTTTCCACGGTGATTCATATCCCTTTGTTTCTTCACCGCGCTGGCGACGAGGACGATCGCCGCTGCGTTCGCTACGATCGTTATTGCCCCACGGCGTTTTCGCATTGCTATCGCCATCGCGGGACGGATTTTCCCGCGCATAACGCGGATTCACATCACGCGGATGCTTCGGCTTTTCACGCGGATCCCGTGAGCCGCCGTTATTACGCCGATCGTCACGACGCGCTTTATCAGCAGGGCGCTTGTTTTTATTCTCTTTCTCGCCCTCATCATCACTGCGGACGTACATCACGCGGACTTTGCCGCTTTTACTCTTGAATGAATCGCTCATTGTTTTCTCCACCTACGCGCTGGCGCGAAGATTACCTTATGTACACTCGCTTAGCCACACGCTTGTGCTAAAAGAGCCTAACAGCCAGAATCTATTGTAGCTATTGAGCAAACCACGTTGTTGCCCGCCAGCTTGAACACCATAATTATTCACTCTTAAGTAACATGCCGTTGACGTTCTCATGCCGAGTGCAGCAGAGAATTCACGTTACCAGCGGCATCTTTATTTTAGTCCTTTTATCCGAGGCCCTGTTATGAATACGGTATGTGGATCTTGCCAGACAACCAATCGCCTGCCAGAAGAACGCATCGATGACTACGCGAAATGCGGTCGCTGTGGAGAAAGCCTATTCAGCGGTGAAATCTTCAATGCCACAGAAGCAACGCTGGATAAGCTGTTACAGGACGATCTCCCTGTCATCGTCGATTTCTGGGCGCCGTGGTGTGGTCCCTGCGTCAACTTCGCCCCCGTGTTCGAAAATGTCGCGCAGGAGCGTAGCGGGAGAATGCGCTTTATTAAGGTCAATACGGAAGCGGAACCTGCGCTCAGCGCCCGTTTTCGTATCCGCAGTATTCCAACCCTCATGATTTTCAAACAGGGACAAATAGTCGACATCCTCAACGGCGCGCTCCCCCAGGCGCAGTTCGAAAGCTGGCTGGACGAGTCGCTGTAGAAACCTTCAGCGTACAGGCAGCTCAACGTCGGGGCGAAAAGATCAAACTGAGGGGGGATTAACAATCCCTCTTTGTGGTCGCCCCGTCTGTCGATTAGAATGTCGCCTTTCTGAGCCTGCTCTTTCTGATGTCATCAGCAGGCTTGCCGCAAAATATCTTGGCGTCACTTAATTCATGATCACCCCGCTTTCTACGCCCGACAATGCCGTGCTTCGCCTGCGCCAGCAGCGTCTTGAGCAGTCAACCAAACCGTTTCGCGCCCGCGGCTGCCGCATCGTTCGCTGCCAGCAGTGCTTGTTGCCCGCGCCCCGTTGCCTATGCGACACCATTCAGGCCCAACCATCCCTCAGTCGTTTCTGTCTGGTGATGTTTGATACCGAGCCGTTAAAACCCAGCAATACCGGACGTCTCATCGCCGATATCCTGCCCGATACACAGGCATTTCGCTGGTCACGTACCGAGCCCGATCCCCAGTTGCTGGCGACGCTGCAAGATCCTAACGTTCAACCCTATTTAGTCTTCCTTGCCGATGCCGCGGAAGAAGGACGTCAGGTGTTTCACCAGCTTCCCGCAACAGCCAAGCCCGCCCTGTTTGTCTTACTCGATGGCACCTGGCCGGAAGCGCGTAAAATGTTCCGCAAAAGCCCCTATCTGGACAACCTGCCGATCCTGTCGCTGACTGTCGAGACACTTTCCCGCTATCAACTGCGTGAAGCCAGCAGCGCAGGTCAGCACTGTACCGCCGAGATCGCCATCGCCCTGCTCGCACAGGCGGGCGATATCGTCGCCGCTGACGCACTATCACAGCATTTCGATCGTTTCCGGCGTCGCTATCTGGCAGGAAAATCACATCCCCGCTTGCGGGAAAGTTTACCCACCGTCACAGCACAAACCGCAGAAAGCGTTTAGTATCAAAGAGGATTGATGTGAAGGAGTGACGCATGAGCCAGCGCGGATTGGAAGCACTGTTACGCCCGAAGTCCATCGCCGTACTCGGCGCATCAGAAAAACCGGGGCGAGCCGGTTTTCTAATGATGAAAAACCTGCTCGACGGCCATTTCAGCGGCCCTGTGCTGCCTGTTACGCCGAAATATCGCGCCGTTTGCGGCGTGCTGGCTTATCCAACGGTCGCCGACCTGCCCATGACGCCCGATCTGGCGGTGATTTGCACCAATTCCAACCGTAACCTGACGCTGTTAGAGGAACTGGGACAAAAAGGCTGCAAAACGGTCATTATCCTTTCCGCACCGCCGTCTCAGCTCGGTGAATTAAAAGCGTGCGCCGTGCGCTATCATATGCGCTTGCTTGGCCCCAACAGCCTCGGACTGCTCGCGCCCTGGCAAGGTCTGAATGCCAGTTTCTCCCCGGTGCCGATCATGAAAGGCAAGCTGGCGTTTATCTCACAGTCGGCCGCTGTTTCAAACACGATTCTGGACTGGGCACAGCAGCGCGGCATCGGTTTTTCCTATTTCATCGCACTCGGCGACAGTCTGGATATTGATGTCGACGATCTGTTGGATTTTCTGGCGCGGGATGGCAAAACCCGCGCCATTCTGCTGCATCTGGAACACATCAGCGACGCGCGGCGTTTTCTTTCCGCTTCCCGCAGCGCGTCCCGCAATAAACCGATACTGGTGATAAAAAGCGGACGCAGCCAGCAAGCGCAGCAACTGCTGAATGACCACCGTCACGGTCTGGACGCCGCCTATGACGCCGCCATTCAGCGAGCCGGTTTGTTGCGGGTGCGGGATACGCATGAACTGTTCTCCGCGGTGGAAACCCTGAGTCACCTGCGGCCGCTGCGCGGCGAACGTTTGATGCTGGTGAGCAATGGCGCATCGCCCGCCGCGCAGGCGCTGGATCAGCTTCTCAGCAGACAAGGAAAGCTCGCCCAGTTGAGTGACGCGACCCGGCAGGCGCTACAGGAAACGCTACCGCAAACGATCAGCATCGGCAACCCGCTCGATCTACGGGATGACGCGACAACCGCACGCTATCTGGCCGCGACGTCCGTACTATTGGATAGCGACGAAATCGATGCGCTGATGATTATTCATGCTCCCAGCGCCGCCTCCCCCAGCACGGAATGCGCCGCGCAGTTGATTACACGCCTGAAACAGCATCCGCGTGGAGAAAGAATCACGCTACTGACGAACTGGTGCGGGGAGTTTTCTTCTCAGGAAGCGCGACGTTTGTTTAACGACGCGGGCATTTCCACCTACCGCACGCCGGAAGGCGCGGTGACGGCATTTATGCATATTGTCGAATATCGCCGAAACCAGAAGCAGCTCATGGAAACCCCGGCGCTGCCGCTGGATCTGGCGACGAATGCCGCTCAGGCACATGCATTAATTCACCAGGCGGTTGCCGATGGCGTGACGCAGCTAGACACGCATGAGGTTCACCCGATCCTACAAGCTTACGGCTTAAATACGCTCCCGACCTGGATTGCCGGTGATAGTGCCGAAGCCGTTCATATTGCCGAGAAAATCGGCTATCCGGTCGCGATTAAGCTGAGATCGCCGGATATTCAGCACAAGTCGGAAGTTCAGGGCGTCATGTTGTACCTGCAAACCGCCAGAGAGGTTCAACAGGCCGCCGACGCCATTCTTGACCGGGTGAAGCGCACCTTCCCACAGGCGCGCATTCACGGCCTGCTGGTTCAGAGCATGGCAAATCGCGCCGGTGCGCAGGAACTCAGAATCGCCGTCGAGCAGGATCCGGTCTTCGGCCCACTGATTATGCTGGGTGAAGGCGGCATCGAGTGGCGGGAAAAACAGGCCGCTGTCGCGCTACCGCCGTTGAATATGACGCTGGCCCGCTACTTAGTATTGCAAGCGGTGAAAGGCGGTAAAATTCGGGAGTACAACGCCTTGCGCCCGTTGGACATCCCGGCGCTTAGCCGCTTACTGGTTCAGGTTTCCAACCTGATTCTCCACTGCCCCGAAATTTCCCGACTGGACATTCACCCGCTGCTGGCATCCGGGGATACCTTTACGCTGCTGGATGTCACGCTGCATCTGGCTCCGTTCGATGGCGATCCGCAATCCAGACTGGCGATCCGCCCCTATCCACACGAGTGGGAAGAAACGGTCATCCTCAAAAATGGCGATGGCTGTCTGTTTCGCCCCATTTTACCGGAAGACGAACCGCTACTCAGTTCGTTCATCGCCAGAGTGACGAAAGAAGATCTGTATTACCGCTATTTCAGCGAGATTAATGAATTTACTCATGAAGATTTAGCCAATATGACGCAGATTGATTACGATCGCGAAATGGCCTTCGTTGCCGTGCGTCAGGCGGGAGAAGAGCACGAAATCATTGGTGTAACGCGCGCGATTTCCGACCCCGATAATACGGATGCCGAATTCGCCGTACTGGTGCGTTCCGATCTTAAAGGACTCGGCCTTGGCAGACGGCTGCTGGAAAAGCTGATTCACTATGCGCGGGTACATGGTCTCACACGTTTAACGGGCATCACCATGCCGCATAACCAAGGCATGATCCAGCTTTCCCGCAAACTCGGTTTTCACATCGACGTACAATTAGAAGAAGGGATTGTCGCACTGGCGCTACCGCTAAAGGATGATCGTAAGACGTGACGACGATCTTGCCGCAGGGATTGTTATACCTATCAATAGCAAAACAGACTCACAACCGCGAACAAGTAATGGTATTATCGCTCATTCGGCTATTCCTTAACTTTTGATAATGACCAGCAGGTCATATACCCTGATACCGCTTTAAGTCTGATGGGTATAAACTGATGAGAGAAGAAACGCACTGTGATGCTGTCAAATTTTAAACGCAATAAATACCAACAGCACCTTGCACAACTGCCCAGAATTCCTCAGAACGCAGATGACGTTCAGACGTTACATTCGCCTGAACTTTTCCGCACGACGCTGATTAACACCATTTTGAGCGCTAAAAAGCGCATTTATATCGTGGCGCTGTACCTTGAACGCGATGACGGCGGCATGGGGGTTCTATCCGCAATTTATGAAGCCAAACGGCGGTGTCCGGAACTGGACGTCCGCGTGTTAGTTGACTGGCATCGTGCTCAGCGTGGAAGAATTGGCGCCGCGGCAGAAAATACCAATGCCGATTGGTATTGCGACATGGCGAAAAAACACCCGGACACGCATTTCCCTGTCTACGGCATTCCCGTCAATACGCGCGAAGCCCTGGGTGTGCTGCATCTGAAAGGATTCATTGTCGATGACACCGTCATCTACAGTGGAGCCAGCCTGAATGATGTTTACCTGCATCAACATCAAAAATACCGTTATGACCGCTATCAGCTGATTGATAACCCAATACTGGCTGATACGATGGTGCAATATATCCAGAACATGCTGTCGTCTCCGGCCGTGCAGCGACTGGATCACGCCGAACGCCCGAAGAATCTGGAAATCAAGAATGATATCAAGCAGTTCCGTCAGACATTACGCACCGCGGCTTATCAAACGCCGGCATGCGATGTTGATGAGAATACCTTGACCGTCACACCGCTCGTCGGGCTGGGAAGGCAAAGCCCGCTGAATAAAACCATTCACCACCTGATGTATTGCGCGGATGAGCATCTGGTCATATGCACCCCGTATTTCAACCTTCCGGCGCTGTTGGTCAGAAACATTATCCGGCAATTGCGGGACGGTAAAAAAGTGGAAATTATTATTGGTGATAAAACCGCTAATGATTTCTATATTCCGCAAGACCAGCCATTCAAGATCATCGGCGCACTACCGTACCTGTACGAAATCAACTTACGCCGTTTCCTGAGTCGGCTGGAGCGCTATATCGATAATCAACAACTTATTGTGCGATTATGGAAAGATGGCGACAACAGTTTCCACCTGAAAGGCATGTGGGTCGATAACAAATGGCAACTGCTCACAGGGAACAATCTCAATCCACGCGCGTGGCGTCTGGATCTGGAAAATGCGATCCTGATTCATGATCCTCAGCAGCTTCTGTTGCAGCAGCGTCAGGATGAGCTGGATAAAATCAGAACGCACACCCACATAATAAAAAGCTACACGGAGTTGGAGAGTATCGCGCAATACCCGGTAAAAGTTCGCAAGCTGATTCGACGCCTGCGCCGAATCCGTATCGACAGGCTTATTAGTCGTATTCTCTAAGGCTCACGCTATACTTTGAAAAACCCCGGCTTTCGGGGTTTTTTATTATCATGGGAGAAGCTATGCGCTTACTGTGCTTTGCCGCAATGATTTGCTGCTCCGGGTGCAGCCACATCGCGCAAGATCGCTGGACCGGACAGGATAAGGCTCAACATTTTCTCGCCTCCGCCGTCGTCAGCGCAGCCGGGTACGAATACGGCAATCATCAGCGCTGGAGCGCCGATCGTAGCGGTGGATTCGGTATAATGTTGGCCATCAGCGTTGGCATGGCGAAAGAACTTTATGACAGTCGGGAAGGCGGCACAGGGTGGAGCTGGCAGGATCTTGTGTGGGATATAGCCGGTGCAACCACCGGCTATGCATTATGGCAACTCTCTGAGCACTAGAGCTTCATTCCTTTGTCTTTACGATGCAGCGTTAACGACACAATAAAGGCGACCGCTCCCATTACCGAAACATACCAGAAAAACACCGTTTCCATACCAAACGATTTCAGCGAAAGCGCCACATATTCCGCCGAACCGCCAAACAACGCATTAGCTACCGCATAAGATAAGCCAACCCCCAATGCACGAACCTCGGGCGGGAACATTTCTGCCTTCAAAATACCGCTGATGGAGGTATAGAAACTGACAATAATCAGAGAAAGCATGACCAGTGAAAAAGCGAGAACGGGGCTGGTCACATTCTGTAAAACCGTCAGAATCGGAACCGTCAGCAGTGCCGCAAATCCGCCAAAACAGAGCATTGAGCTGCGACGACCAATCTTATCCGACATCGCGCCAAAGAAAGGTTGCAGCAGCATAAAGACAAATAGCGCAAGCGTCATTAACCCACTGGCGGTTTTCGCATGCATTCCCGCCGTATTCACCAGATATTTTTGCATGTAAGTGGTGAAAGTATAAAAAGCCAGAGAACCGCCTGCCGTAAAGCCCAATACGGTGATAAAAGCGCGGCGATTCTTCCACAATCCCGCCAGCGACCCGGCATCTTTATGCTCACGGGTCGCTTTATCAGACGTTTCATTTAATGACCGACGTAAATAGAGCGCCACGATCGCTAAAATAGCCCCTAAAGCAAACGGAATACGCCAGCCCCATGCGCGTAGGTCTTCATCGCTCAGAATATGCTGCAAAATTACGACGACCAACAGCGCCAATAATTGACCGCCAATCAGCGTGACATACTGGAAAGAGGCATAAAACCCCTTTTTCCCCTCAACCGCAACTTCACTCATATATGTTGCGCTGGTGCCGTATTCGCCGCCAACAGAAAGCCCTTGGAATAACCGCGCTAATAACAGCAACAGCGGAGCCCAGGTTCCGATAGTGTCGTACCCTGGTAAACATGCAATGACCAGCGACCCAAAACACATCATGCAAACGGAGATTAGCATTGAATTTTTACGACCATGCTTGTCAGCAATGTAACCGAAAAGCCAACCGCCTATCGGTCTCATCAAAAAGCCTGCTGCAAAAACCCCTGCTGTCTGTAACAACTGAGTCGTTGTATTTCCCGAAGGGAAAAAGATATGAGCGAAATAGATTGAGCAAAAGGAATAAACATAAAAATCAAACCACTCAACCAAATTACCCGATGAAGCGCCAACTATAGCTCGGATACGCTGACGCGTATCTTTCGCTTTTTCCGTTAGGTCAGTCATCTTATTTTATTCTCCTGTTTTTCGAGCATAAAATGTTGCCCGCTATAGTAAAGCAGCACCTAATCCCTGAGGCAAAAAGTTCCTGATTGTAATCATTTATAAAAATAGCACGATAATTCACAACGTCACGATCTTCGTGGATGTATAGATGGATAAATGAGTAAAACGTTACGCTGAATAAGCGTTGATAAGAAAATCAACGCTTATTCAGATGAAAGAAAAGGTGACAATCCTGAACTCGAGACAAACAAAAGGCCACCCGCTTAAAGGTGGCCTTTTGCTTCAATTGAAACCTGGCAGTTCCCTACTCTCACATGGGGAGACCCCACACTACCATCGGCGCTACGGCGTTTCACTACTGAGTTCGGCATGGGGTCAGGTGGGACC
>NZ_SMBY01000016.1 GCF_004342665.1 Samsonia erythrinae
GGCTTTGAGTTTCTTCTCGTCCATATTCTGCCTGTCTCCGCTATTGGCGTGAACATATCAAAAACAGGCAATTACACAATTTAAATTACAGTCTCCATCACGTCAGTCCTTCATTTACTGTGTTCGCTGAGGTAAATAAGGTTCCAGCAGCGTTAGCAGCATCTGTAATGCCCCCTGATTTTGGTGCAACACTTCTACCGCGTGTCGACCATAGTAGAGGCGATAGTCTTCGTCAGCGAGTAGTTTCCCTACTTCTTTTCCAAGTGTGTCTGCATCCGTCACGGTAATCAGCCCGTCAGCCTGAGCTAGCTTGTTGCAGATGTCTTTGAAATTGAAAGTGTGTGGCCCCATCAATACTGGAATCGCATGCGCTGCCGCTTCTAACGGATTATGTCCGCCTCGTTCAACCAGACTCCCGCCGACAAAAGCCAGATCGGCGATGCCGTACAACAGCATCAGCTCACCCATGGTATCTCCGATGACCACTTGAGTGTTTGCAGAAGGCAGTTCGCCACTGCTGCGTAGCGTGTAGGTGAATCCCAGATTTTCTGTCAATGCCTGCGTGGTGGAGAAACGTTCCGGGTGGCGGGGCACAAGAATCAGTAATAAGTCAGGATAAGTGGCCAGTAACTGCCGGTGAGCGGCCAGAACGATCGCTTCTTCACCTTCGTGCGTACTGGTGGCTATCCAGACCGGGCGATGCGGCGCCCATTGCCGGCGTAACGTCACGGCTCGGGCTGCCAGCTCCGGCGTCACGGAAATATCAAATTTGAGACTGCCTGTCACTTTCAGGCTGGAGCGCTTCAGGCCCAGATCGATAAATCGATTCCCATCTTCCTGATTTTGTGCAGCGACGAGGGTGATTCGCTGCAGGATATGCCGCATTAACTTCCCGATCTTTTTATAACCTGCGGCGGAGCGTTCCGACAGCCGGGCATTTGCAATGACCAGTGGAATCTCACGTTTATGCAACTCAGCGATCAGATTGGGCCATAATTCGGTTTCCATAATGATGACGATCTTCGGCCGCACCTGATCAAAGAAACGTTTCAGAGCGCAGGGTAAATCGTAGGGCAGATAAACGTGATCGACGGTATCGCCAAAAGCGGAGCGCACACGCTCGGACCCCGTTGGCGTCATGGTGGTAACGGTGATCGGCAAATTGGGGTAACGATGGCGCAGTGCTCTGACCAAAGGGATGGCAGCCAGCGTTTCGCCTACCGATACGGAATGCAGCATGATGCCATCAGGATTCACCTTCTCTGCACAAAAACCGTAGCGTTCACCCCAGCGCCGACGATAGGCTGGCGCCTTGCGGCCACGAAGCCACAGACGAAGCCAAATCAACGGCTGGATGAGGTACAGAATGAAGGTGTAGAGAGTTTGTAACATAATATCTACTATTATTAGTTATCGCTGGGGTAATTTTATCGGGTTCGTGGGGATAAGGCTATGGTTTGTTATATAAAGACTTTTATCAAAATATAGAATACGATTTTATATTTTTTTTCTGTATTAACTTCATTTTTATTTTATTGAAAAAACGATTTTTTTTCATTTTAAAAGGGAAGCTCTTTTTTATTTCTTTTTTTTTGCCACTATTTTTTTTAATTATTGATTCAGAAAATCTTAAATCACCGATCTCTGATTGAATAGAATGATCGCTAAGGTCTATACAATGAGGAATGACACCACGTAAGTTTATTATTCCATATTCTTTGAAAAGAAACCAATGATCTGCAATAGACCATGCTGGATAAAGGAATTTATATAAACTATGAGCGGCTGAGTTGTTTATGACATATCCGTGAGCAAGCGTTCCTGTCAGTCCATCGTATATATTATAAATTTTGTTAATTTGCTTTTTTTTGATATCAATGTATTTTGATATTGGAGACAATAATGTCACAGTAGGCTCCAACTCCTCTTCCTTTCCTAGGAAATTTACGACATCGACAATACCTTGACCTAGTAGAGCGTCATCTTCCAATATTAATGCTATTTTAATGTTTTCATCTATCATTTTTTTGTAGATAAAAATATGACTTAATGCACATCCTAATTCACCTGGTGTATTTAAAAGAGATATGGGAGCGAGGTGTTTTTTTTTATCCTCTTCTGTAAGAGCGCTTCCTCTTATTGCAGGGAAAAATTCAAAGTCAATATTTAAATCAGAACACTGTTTTATCATGTGCTCTCTTCTTTGGTGATTTTCTTTTAGATTGATAATAAATGTTTTCATAAATACACCAAAATAACTTAAGGTTAATGAAATATTCCCACAGGAACAATTTTTATAAAATAGATAATCTCTCTTACCAGTTGGTTATTCTTTTTTTTAATCGAAAATACTCCCTTATTATTTTCCCACGAATGCTCTTTTTCATGTAATACTTTAAGGCGTAGATTTTGTGGCTTTCATCTGCGGCTCTTATAATATATTTTTTATAATCGATGGGTTCAATTCCTGAAACTATTTCTATGGATAAATCAACAAAGCAGTCAATGAGATATTTTTTGCGAGACTCAAAAAGATGAAGGAAGGAGTTATTGTATATTGTAAATAATCCATAGATATATTTATCACCTAATAACCATTTTGGTACCGCTGAGTGAGAGGGATACGCCATTTCTATGTTAATACCTTTTTGTGCCGCAATTGATGTCATACGGCCTCCAACATCGAAATTCTCATCTGCTTGCAGTGATGGGCATCCTAACGATTGCCAGGTTTTAGCTTTGATTGCACAGAACATAGGAGCTGCATATATATAACGATAATCGATATGGTTGGCTGATTGAGCACATCCAAAAATACCACCATTATCTGCTATAGCTATCGCTTTTTGTACGGCTTCTAAGTTCAGTGGAATACAATCAATATCGACGATAATGATAATTTCATTTTCTTCTGCTGAATTTAAAACCTCTTCAATCCATAACCCATGATCCATACCATGACGATGATGTTGTTCAATTTTAAATCCAAATGATTCAAAAACTTTTCGTTGTGCATCAACTAATCTGAGATCTATATTATCCCAATAAAAAGAATATATTTTTATATTCTCATTTTTAAATTTATTTGATTTTTTCAACTGCTATCCTCTAAATATTATTAGATTTCATAGCTAAATCTTCATGTATTTTATTTCTTTATTAAGTAATTTAATCTACTGATTATCGATGATATTAATTTCCTCTTTCTGAATTCATGTTTTGATTTTTTCTTCCATTGTAGTGGCGTGTTTGCACCAATAAGGGGGATGTCACACCAGGTTGACTGGTTGTAAGCATGAGTGAAATAAATTGTAGAAGGATATTGACCCCATTCATTCCAGGGTTTCGTCGTGCCGACATAATGGATAAAAACACTTTCATCGTTAATTATTTCTTTGTAATCTTGGTGTGTTTTATCTTTCAGTTCACTTTTGATGCTGTAGATACAGTTGAATTTACGAGGTAGAATATAATTTTCATTTATAAGTAAAATATTTAATGCATCTTGATCTGGGTATTTTAAGTTTTTATTTTTTAATATGAATGAAATAACTTTATATGTTAGTTTTTTTAGATTCCAGTTTTTTAAATTCACTAACATAACACCAGAGTTAAAATAAACCCCATTAAGTTCTGGGGTATTTAATCTTTCAACTGCTTTTGGCTGCATTTCTTCTATATCTGGAACAACAGCACAGGTGTAACTATCCAGATTTAAATCATGGAGTTCATTGATACTTCCTTTACATATTATATCTGCATCGAGATATAATAATTTTTCAATGTCTTTTCCGAGATAATCGAATGCAATGAGACGATAGTAAGCTGAATACGGCCAGTTTTTGGTAGGGAGTTTTTCTAGTGGTTTATTATCAATATGATATATTGTGATATCAATATGAAATCTCTCTGCCATTCTTTTAAATCTGAGCGTTTTTTCATTATCAATACTATCAGTAAAAATATGTAGATAAATAGTAATATTGTTATTTATTAATAATGATGTAGAGGAAATAGCCGCTCCAAATAAGAAGTTATCATCAACGCCGTATGCTACGTGTAATTTTTTTTCTTCTAAACGTTCTTTTTCAGAGTAATGTAAATCTATTTTATTTTTTACGATATTCTCTTTAAAGTACATGGTATTTTAATACCTTAATAGTTAAATGTTTTTCTTATAAAATAGTGAAGATAACTCTTTAAACCGGAGATTATTTCCCCATTATGGAGATTATGTTTTGCACGATAGCGTAGTTGGCTTGTGGAATGTGCTTTTAATAAATTACAGCCTGACCAGGGAGAGTTTTGTTTTGCTTCTTGAAAAAAATTTGAGCAAATATAATTACGGGCCCAATCATGCCACGGCTTAGTTGGTCCTATATAATGAATTAAAATAGCGTTTTGTAAAATTGAAAGTTTATTATTTTTTGTTTTTTTCAACTCGTAATTTATGCTATATTGTGCATTATAAACCTTTCCTAAGAAAACAGTCCTTTCCACTAAAAGGATGTTTAGTATGTCCTGATCTAGAAAAGATATTTTTCTCTGGATTTCATCATTTGAAAGAAGCCTCATGGCCGAGGTGCTAATATCTTCTTTCCCCCACTGAGTAATGTTTATAAGTAGAAAACCAGCATTAAAATAGCCGTTACTTATTTTTTCATCGTCTAATGCTGTCGCACGTTTATCCCACCACTCTTTTTCGCCTTCAGTCACCACAGCAGCAATATGATCCCCTAGCTGAAAATCAGCTAAAGAAGATAGTTTACCTTTACAGATTATATCTGCGTCTAAATAAAGTAGAGTTTCTAACTCTCCATAGAAAAAATCAGCAATGATAAATCTGAAATATGTCGCGTAGGACCAGTTTTTTGTACTGGGAAGTGATTTTAATTCTTCACAATTAACAATATAAATTATAATTTGAGTATTATACTGTTGGCATAATTCTTTAAATTCGGTTATGTCTTTTTTGGTGAACTCATCAGTAAAAATATGAAATGTAAATTCCATATCCTTGTTATTCATTAAAATTGAGGCGATGGATATCCCGCAACCAAATATAAAGTTTTTATCGATGCCGTAAGAAATATGAAAAGTGCTATGGTTCTTAGGTAATGTTCCAGACTCATTGAGTACGGTCTTACTATTTATAACTGAATTTTTATTAAAATACATATTTAGGCACTCTTATCTAGGGGAGTGTTTTTATGGTGAAGAGAAATATTTATGGTGAATTTTTTATAGTAAGTTTCGTCATAAAACGTTTCTATAGATGATTTTATCTGTGCTGCTGAAGGCATGGGATCCTGTTCGACAATCGCTTGCAGTGCATTACGAAGGGAATCGACGGAGCCCGTCGGATAAAGTTGCCCATTTACGCCATTTTTGATGATATCCGCAGGTCCGGCGGGACAATCACTACTGACACAATAGATGCCATAAGACATGGCTTCGGCTAAAACCATTCCAAATCCTTCAAAGGAAGAGGTTAATAATAGAGCAGTTACGGCAGGTATATACTGTTGAACATATTCCCATGGTTTTTCTTGCCACCCGTGCCAGTGTAAATGATCCGTAATACCCAGTTGTTGCGCGTAGGACTGGCACACGTTGGCATCGGAACCATCACCGATAAAATGGCATTCCCAATCGCCGTCCAGCCCAGAAAAAGCATCCAACATATCTTTGAGACGCTTCTGCCCCTCAAACTTCAGACGCCCTATATAGATAAACACGGCTTTTTTCGCTGGACGCGGGATGGTGATGCTCTGTGGCGTAACCGGGTTGAAAACAACAGAAATGCGATCGGAAGGCACGCCACGTTTTATTAATTGCTGCTTAATACCGGAACTGATGGCCAGATGGTGATCTGCCACTAATACCTGTTCTGAATGCTTTTTATGGTCAAGCGAGTAGTGCATCCAGGAAATCAGCGGTACTGTTTTTTTACTCCTCCGAATCGCCTGTGCCGCGATGCGGCAAGAGGGGGAGTCAAAGGCGATAACCGTATCGGGTTGGTCTTGCTTTATAAAGCGTGCCAATGCGCTGGCATGACTCAGACGGCGAAGAAACGAGATCTTAATAGGTGAGCGATAGCAAACGTAGCGTTTCCCCGCCAGCCATGTTTTATCCATGCGGTCATCGCGACATAGAAAATATAAGGTGTAACTGTTTTTGGCTTCGCGATCTTCTTCCAGAAAGCGGGTCACTTTTTTCAGTACGGTTTCAATACCGCCGAATCCGGATGTGGCTTCACCAACAAAAAGTATATTCATAGAATAGTATGGGCTCAGGTTATAACGCTTTGCGTTCCGTTCTCTCGCGAATTTTTTCTGCTTTAATGTTTGCTTCACGAAATAGGGGGTGTTCCTGACGCAGCGTGGTGCGCAACGATTGACGATCAAAGTAGATCTTCAGGAAATACAGACGATCTTTTGCCGTCAAACCAATATTCAAAGTCGAAAAATAAAGGCCGATAAGATCCTTATTCCGCCAGCGCAGGGGAACGCGCTCGCGGATTTGTGCCCGGTGTAAGTCAATCACTGAAATTTTAAATTGTGTATCCGCTGGCTGATACGGCAAGTGCAGTAAAAAATGACAAATATAACAATCCCGGTGATTGACGCCGCCCGCGTGCATGTCACGTACCATTTCCGCAACGCGACGGATCAGACGGCGTTTCTCTTTTATCGTCGGGGGATTATCTAACCAGGCTGCGCAGTAATCTTCCAGGCTGATCGTCGGATTGAGATCTTCCGTAATAATGAAGGAATGGCGGCGCAGCGGGTTGATGCCCCGTTGCCCGAAACCGACCCCTTTCATTGTATCCACCCCTAATTCTGTCAGGCGGTGGATCGCTTTCCATTCTCGATCGGCACCGAGCACGGGGAGTCTGAATGACACTAAATTTTTCAGCGCTTCTTTGAGCGCTGTGCCACGATGTATTTTGATAAAATAGGAATGTTCTTTCAGCGTAAAACGTAACGTGCGACGGCTTTCCAATGCGCGAAATACTTCGCCGTCCAATTTTTCCACCTCAACGAAGGGATCTTTATTTTTCCACAAAGAGGTGAAGGGTTCGCGTAATTCGATCATATTTGCTCACCTGTAATCAGGGCAGCGGCTTTTTCTGGCAGGCTGTAAATATCCGCGGTATCGGCAAAATGGCGAGCATTCTTCGCCCATTGCGATAGCGTATCCGGCTGGCTCAGCGTATCGTGCAAGGCACCGTTCAGTGTGTTTTGGCTGAAGGGCGAAGGGATAACGCGTCCGGCCTGTGCTTTATCAATATAAAAGGCGTAACCGCAGACGTCGGTGACAAATACCGGTAGTCCTGCTGCGATGGCCTCAAGTAAGACGATGCCGGCAGCCTCCTGATGGGCCGGGTGCATTAACAAATCCGCCGCGGCCATAAAATCGGGAATATCATTGCGCCCCGCGAAAAAGCGCACCTGTTTCCCTATCCCCTGTTTTTCCGCAACAGAGTGGAAATAGTCAGGTTTATCCTGGCCGACCACCAGAAAAACCAGATTTTCACGTAAGTGCGCTGGCAAGCTGGCAATGGCTATAATGCTGCGCTCCACGCCCTTGCGTTTAAAATCGGAGCCGACCTGAAGCAGGACGATAGCATTGTCGTCGATGCCTTGCGCACGGCGAAAGATTTGTCGAACGTCAGGTGCTTGGCAGTCGTATTTTCTGTCGAGGGCGATGCCCGGTGGCAGAATAAAAAAGCGCTCGTCTTGTGTGTTGTAGTGCTTTTTGAAATCTGCGATTTGGCGCTGCGTTAGCATGAGCATTTTTGTACTGCTATCACGCTTGAATACGGCTTTTTCAAAGGCGGCATAGTGCTTATATCGTGGTGTCAGGCGATAAAAAAAACCTTTCTCCCGCTCGACTTTTTCCGCGTAACACACGTCGGCAGCGTAATAAAAATCCAGTCCCGGCATTTTATTAAAACCGACCACGCGATCGACAGGATGTTGTTGGAGGTGATGTTGAACCCATTGACTATAACGTTGATTACGTAGGTTATTGCTCATGCCTGATACGGGAACGAAAATAATCTCAAGGTTATCTGGCTGTTCACCTTGCCATGACAAGACATAAACGCGGACATGGTGCCCTAGCTTTACGCAAGCCTGCGCAATACTGTAAAAGTCGCGTTGCAGTCCACCGAAAGGGAAATACTTATACAGGCAGATGGCAATATTCATTGCGCTTCCTCGTGTGCAGAACGACCTGCCAATAGGCTATTTACCGCTTGAATGACGTCTTGTGCAGGGATGCAGGAAAGGTATTTTTGATTTCTATCGAGATTTTTTCTTTCCGGCATCGGCTGATAGTCTCCGGCCCAAATCACAACGCTGTTATCAGACCATGGTCGCCATTTTTTATGGTCCGTCGGCCCAAATAAACACACCAGCGGCGTATCGAGTGCGGCAGCCATATGCATTGGTGCAGAATCAACACCGATGTAAAGCGCGGCGTTATCAATAAGCGCAGCCAGTTCTAAAAAACTGGTTTTACCCGCTAATAAGGTATTCGGTTGATGAGTGCATTGGGCGCAAATATCTTGTACAACCTTGAGATCTTCCTGAGAAGGGCCACAAGTTAGAACAACGTCTAACCCTCTCTCTTTCAAATAATCAATGACGACTGCAAACTTGTCGGTATCCCAGCATTTGAAACCCTGCCTTGCCGTTGGCTGGATGACGATGTAGGTTTGTTGGCGTAGTTGTGGGGCAATGCTGAATACATGTTCCGCATCCTCCATATTGTAATAGAGCGACATGCGATCTTTGGGCTGGGCATCAGAAAGGCCGAGTGGGGCAAGTATCGAGCGATTTTGCTCAATGATGTGTAGTCCTTGTGGACTGACGCAATCACTGAAAAATAAACGCCATATTTTGCCTTTAAAACTATTCCCGCGATCGAGAGTAATGCTACGCCCACCTAATGATTTAACTAACAACGCAATAGGCCACTGGTCAGCAAGATTAACGATCAGATCGTAATTGTTTTTCTTAAGCGTTTTTTGCATCGCTGCGAAATCTTTGATCTTTTCCGATAGCGTTGCTGTTTTTCTCTTGAGCCCGTAAAGATGGTGTATTTCTGGATTGGCAGAGAGAATCGGCATCGTATCCTGATACAGTAATACGTCGATTTTAGCGTCAGGATAATTGGCTTTCAGCGTGCTGATGAGCGGAGTAGTCAGCAGCATATCGCCATGAAAGCGTAATTTTATAATTAAAATTCCTGATGGGTTTTTATGAACCATTTTCACAGTAATCTCTTTCTTATTTTTTATCCATTAATAAATAACATGTTTAATTTTCATGATGCTTTTTTTGTTTGGCTAAGGTGATGCTAAGACAAAAAATAATAATCCATATGGCAGTCGGACTTTTCCCATAAAAAATCACATCGCTTAGCCCATAAATTATTAGAGAAAGTGACAATGCCGTGACAGCATAATCTTTTATAATAAATAGAGAAAAATAGAACAAAGAATAATAAAAAAATAAAATAATTATACCGCCGAAGATCCCCTTTAGTGAAAGGGACTCAATGAAATCATTATGTAAATGGATGCCTGTGTACGGACTTGCTCCAGCAAGTGAAGGATCTTTTTCAATTTGCTCTTTTATATTGATCTCTCTTGACTCTGCAGATTGTCCCATCGGGGCATTTAGAAAACTGTATACGCCACTTTTATACATAGCTAAGCGCGCACCAACAGAAGAAGAACTGTTTTGTTGATTGTATTTTTGAAGATCAGAAAGAAGTTCTTCGGTTCTTGATGACACTGTTTTGTTGCATAGAATCAAACTAAAAAATGTAACTGCTATAAAAATAGATATTAATTTGTAGTCAATTTTTTTATCTTTAAGAATGAACGGGAAAAGAGTGATAATATTTAGTACTGGATAGGCGAGAATAGCTGCACGAGTTCCAGTTGTTACTATTAATATAAAAAAGACACTATGGTTTAGAAAATAGAAGAGTAATTTTTTTCTACCGGAGTTTAATAAAATTAACTGAGATAACAGAATCCCTATAAAACTTAATATATAAGCAGAACTGGTGGCTACGTTGTTTGAGATAGTAAATCTGGCAGCCTCTGTAAAAGTAGAATAATAATATATTATAAGTATAGCAGGGATGCTGTAAATTAAAACATACATTTTCCTAAAAATTGTTTCCTTTAATGAGGAAGTTATGGTGAATAAAAAAATTGATGACCCAAGGAATAATATCTTTGTAACATTATGATAGGAGTAATATAAGCCTATTAACTCACTACTCTCAGAGCGATATGTTTTTTCCCATATAAAATTTATCGTACTTAATAAAATAATACTTAGAGGTAGTATGATCCTTGCTTGTTTTAAATTATCTATTTTGACTATAAATAAAATAGACAAAAGGGTAATTATACCAATGGTATTAAATATTTTAACAGATAGCTTAAGATCAAAAATCATCGTAATTAACGAAGTAATAAGACCTATGTATACAATTATGGAGAGAATTTCTTTTTTATTTGAATTGTGTAATATATTCATATTTTCTAATGGTTTTTTATTTTACTCTGACACCAACATTTGGCATGCCCCGGATTATATAAATGTATATATACCCTGAATAATTCGAGTTGCGTGAAGGCGGCAACCGAGCGAATCACTAGGAGCTTACTCAGGTAAGTGACTGGAGTGAGTAAGGGCAGCCAGCGCTCAAGCAGCTTGAAGTATGACGGGGTAGCTGCCACTCATTATTTTGTCCACAATATCATGTGCAATGTTAATAATTTCTATATGTGAACATAGTTTACTTCAATGTGTCATACCGTCTTTTAGGTTTGGATAAGCTATCGCGGGATTTTAATTAGAATGCTTAAGCAAACATTCAATAATTTTTTGAATACCATAAAGGTACATTGTATGAGAAATTAGCGTAACTCCTCCGTGATTGTGGTAGAAATCATATTTTTTATATTAAAATCAGGGTGTTATTTATTTTTTCGCAATGCTACCGCCCCTGGCTCGACAGCTACCAGTTAACTGCACTGCTCCGTATGGCTTGCCCAATGGCTTGGGTCTGCCAATTTTCCCGCTATGGTACTAAAACCCGTCCCCCTCTCACAGAGGGAAATATCCGCGTCACACGCTTATTATAACAGGGTTAATCTGTCAGCCATTTCCCGGTCAGGGTTGTGCCAAGGCAAAATGTCATCAGCCACGCAATCAGCATGTCTCGCGAATAGAGAATGACATCGCTAAGCCCATACATCAGCAAAGCAAAAAGCAATGCGGCGGAAAGATGGCTTCGTAGAACGAAAAATGAAAAATAAAATAAGGCGGCGTAGAACAATATGAGCAATATCGCACCCGGCAGCCCTTTCAGGGAAAAGGCATCAATCACTTCATTATGAAGATGGACATTCAGATATTCCACGGCGCCTGCTAAGTTCGGTTTTTGTTCCGCTTGTGCCACGATCCGTTCGGCACGCTGTTCGGCAGATTGTCCGAGCAGCGCTTCTTCTCCTGCCTCAACACCGGATTGGTACATCGCGATCCGAGCACCGACTGATGTTCTGCTGTTGTTCATGCTGTAGCTGTGTACGTCGTTGATCAGGTCGTTGATTCGCTGATGAATCGTCTCCTGAAAAAGGAATGAACATAAAAGAAGCGTGGCGGCTGAACCGATGAATGCTTTGATGAACAAACGCTTATTGTGCCTGACTTCTGACAATAAAATCTTTGCGCCAACAATAGGATAGACGAATATGGCTGCCCGGGTTTCCGTCAGGAGGATCGCGGCAGTCACGAATAGAAAATGCCCCAGATAGAGGTAATACTTGTAGGATGAATCAAGCTTCAGCAGCGCCTGTGCGCTTAACGCACCCAGAAAGGTAAGAAAATAGGCCGCGCTGGTCGCGGTACCAAATACCAATCCGATACGGTGTACCCCACTGAACAAGGACTGGTAGAACGCATAGCCCAGTACCACCACACAGATGACGATAATGTAAAAGGGCGGCTGCTTTTGCTTTTTTTGCGAGACATGCAGGGCTGTCAGCAGGATGAATGCGCCCAGAATACCCGCATGTGCGGATGTTCTGTAGGCGTTATACACGTAAGGGAAAAGGCTATCGGGTTGATAATAGTGGTGATACCAAATGAGATTGGTTAAGCCGATAGCCAGCAGGCAAAGAGGTATCAATAATAGCCGTTTAGCAGCGATTACGGCTCTCAGGTGTGTCACCACATAGAAAACGGATAGCGAACCGGTGAGATAAAAAAGCCATCCGGCAAGAATGCTACTAAATGGCATGACGGCTAATGTGAGTAAACAGCCCGGGAAGACGGCTTTAAGCGCGACAGCCGAGCTGATGCTGGGCGTTTTGCCCAGTTCGTACCTTAATTCATTAAGCATGTATTTATTCATTAAGCATGTATTTGTTCACAGTCGGGAGCGATATCACTCGCCTGATGCAGATAATTCTATCAGCTTCTCTAATTTCTGATGGACGAGGCTAGCGGGAATCGTCTCCATTTTCTGGCTTTCAGACATTTCCACCACCTGATTCATTCCGTAGCCACCAATCAACCCGGGGTCGGTTGGCCCGTATAAGGTGATGTTCGGGCGATCGAGCGCCGCCGTCAGGTGGCTGAGCCCGGTATCGACGGAAACAACGGCGCTGGCGCCCGCGAGGACCTCGGCGACCTGTTGCAGCGTGAGGCGCGGCAAGACGTCAACGTGCGGAAAGCCTTCCGCCAGCCGCAACGCGCGCTGATGCTCATGTTCCGTGCCCCAGGGGAGCTTGATGCGTAATCCACGCGGTGCCAATAGGGCAATCAGTTCCCGCCAGTGTGCTTCCGGCCAGTGTTTCTCATCACGGGTTGTGGCGTGGAGAAATACCAGATAAGGGGTAGCGTCTTTGGCTGGTTGGGAGAGAAAACGCGAAGCAATGGCATAGTCCCCGCGTTCGGTGGGTTCCCGGTAGTTTAAACTGGCGGCGAACAGCTTTCGCACGCGCTCGACGGCGTGCTGCTGACGGCTGACGGGGTGGCGATAGTTGTAAAACCAGCTTGCCAGCGGCTCCCGGGCGCTCTTGCAATCCAGTCCGTGTTTCTTCCCGTTGGCGAGCCGCGTAACCAGCAGCGCGCTTTTAATCAGCCCCTGAGCGTCGATCACGGCATCGTAACGGTACTGGCGCAGTTGGTGCTTAAACGCCGCTCGTTCCCGACGAATCGGCGCGCTGAACCAGTTTTTGCGCCAGCGGCGTATCGCCACTGGGATCACGCGGGAAACCGCCGGGTGCCAACTGGGTATCTGCGCGAAACCCTCTTCAACCACCCAATCGAACTGGATGCCGGGAATCGCCTGCATCGCGTCGGTCAATGCGGGCAAGGTATGCAGCACATCACCCATTGACGACGTTTTCACGACCAGCACTCTCATGCGTCTGCTCCCGGCACCCGGTTTTCTCCCTGAACGAGACTTCCTTTATGAGCGAGGTAGTTATCCAGTACGCTGAGCACGCGTTCGGGCTGAATGTCGATCAAGCTCTGGTGATAGCCTTGCTCTGCATCCCCTTTGCGCACGCGGTGATAGCCGGTGATCAGACGAATCACCTCGGCCTGATGGGACAGCGGCGGCGTAAAATCGGGGCTGCTCGGGCCATAAAGCGCGACAAGCGGACGTTGAAGCGCTGCCGCGATGTGCATGAGACCAGAATCGTTACTGACCACGGCATGACAGGCGGCAATCAGCACGACCGCCTGTTCCAGTGAGGTTTTTCCCGCCAGATTGGCGCAATGCTGCCGCGCATCCTCCGTTAAGCCCCGCAGGATATCGTCACAGGCCGGACGGTCGTTAGCCGAACCGAACAAGGCTACCTGATAGCCTCTGTCAATCAGCGTTTGCGCCAGCGCTGCATAGTGATAATGCGGCCAGCGTTTGGCCGGGCCGAATTCGGCGCCGGGACAAAAACCGACGATAGGGCGCGCATCGCTGAGGGAAAAAGCCTGCGTCATGTCCGCCATTTCGGTTTGATTAACCTGTAGTTGCGGCCAAAGCAGCGGCTGCGGCAAATCCTCGGCCCGGCGGATACGGCTACGGTCGTAGGCCAGTGCGACATAGCGCTGTACCATCAGCGGGAACGCCGTCTTATCCAGCACGCGTAAGTCGTTCAGCAGCCCGTAACGCATTTCGCCACGCCAGCCAATACGCTGCGGGATGTTGGCAAAAAAAGGCACCAGCGCGGATTTAAACGAGTTAGGCAACACGTAAGCGCGGTCATAGCCTGTATCGCGCAGGGAAACGCCAAGACGGCGACGTTCACCCAACGCCAGCGCGCCGTGTCCCAACGGCATGGCTAACGCCTGATTCACTTCCGGCATCCGCGCCAACAGCGGGCGACACCACGCCGGGGCCATCACGTCAATGACGGCCTCCGGATGTTCAGCCTTCAGTGTGCGATACAGACTGTGCGACATCATCATATCGCCGACCCATGAAGGGCCAATGACCAAAATTTTCATACCGCTTACGAATCCTTATCCGATTAAACGGTACGGTTCAGCCAGGCCATATACTCCGCCACGCCTTCGGCGACGGTTTTGAACGGCTTGTCATAGCCTGCCGCGCGCAGTTTAGTGAGATCGGCCTGCGTATAGGCCTGATAGCGGCCTTTCAGCTTCTCAGGAAACTCGATGTATTCCACGCTGCCTTTTTTATGGAACGCCAGCGTGGCGTCGGCGATAGCCTGGAAGGATTCTGCGCGACCCGTGCCGCAGTTGAAAATGCCGGAAGCCCCGTTCTGCCAGAACCACAGATTAACGGCAGCCACATCACCGACGTAGATAAAGTCACGTTTGAAGTTCTCGCTGCCGGAAAACAGCTTCGGATTTTCGCCCTGATTGATCTGGTTATTCAGGTGAAATGCCACGCTCGCCATACTGCCTTTGTGGCCTTCTCTCGGTCCGTAGACATTGAAATAACGGAAGCCGCAGATCTGCGATTCTGCTTGCGGCAGAATCTCACGCACATACTGATCGAACAGGAACTTGGAGTAGCCATAGACGTTCAGCGGCTGCTCGTATTGACGCTCTTCGATAAAGTTATCGTTGCGGCCGCCATAGGTGGCGGCGGAAGAGGCGTACAGGAATGGAATACTGCGATCGAGGCAGTAGTGCAGCACGTCTTTGGAGTACTGATAGTTGTTGTCCATCATGTACTTGCCATCCCACTCGGTAGTCGAAGAGCAGGCGCCTTCATGGAAGACGGCATCGATGTCGCCCAGATCGTCGCCTGCAACGATGCTGGCGATAAAGTCTTCCTTATCCATGTAATCCGCGATATCCAGATCGACCAGATTGACGAACTTGGTGCCGTCTTTCAGGTTATCGACCACCAGAATGTCCCGGTAGCCGATGTCGTTCAGAGATTTTACGATATTGCTGCCGATAAAACCGGCACCGCCAGTAACGATAATCATGGGCGTGACCTTTGTTAATCTTGTTGGTGAAGCACCGCGCCTCACTCTGTCTATGACCGCTATAATAGCATTTCATTTTATTGCAAACAGCCAGAGGTTATTTTATCCCGTGTTGGCCCGGGTTTACCCCCTCTCTTTAATCGCGTGATGGCGATGAACAGCGTTTGACGCCATGCGTTCAGAGCGGCCGCATGCGGCCATTCTCTGTTGAGTCAGCGCGATGGCTGAGAACGGCGTGCCTGAAATTACGGCTGCTTGCGTGTGTCGACCCCGTCTGGGGCAACCCAGGTTTGCCAGCGCTGCTGGATAAACCTCACCGGTGCGCTTTCCTGAATGCTGCTGCTCAATAGTCTGAGGAATACATCATTTTTCACCGGTGCCGGCGGCTGCTTGGCCCGACATTGCGGTATACCGCGGAACGGATGACGCGGTTTGACGGGCGGCTGTGGTTGAGGCTCATATTGCCGCGTCGGTTCATTCAGCAACTGACTGGGGCGAACCAAGACGATATCGGCGCCCAGCGTGGGCAGCATCTGCTGTAAGACGCGGATGGTTGAAGGATGCGGATGGCCGATGGCAATGGCGGAACCGCTACGGCGGGCGATTTGCACCGCGCGCGAAAACTGTTTACGGATCTCGGCTTCGTTTTGCGAATCGTCCAGAAAGACTTTGCGTTTGATGACCTTGACGCCTGTTCCCGCTGCGGCCTGACTCGATTGGCTGCTGCCGATTGTCATGCTATCGAGGAAATAGAGTTGATAGGCGCTCAGCGCCTGCATGACTTTTTGCATGCCGGGCAGGCTCGCGGTCATGGCGCTGCCCATATGGTTATTCATCCCTACGGCGTAAGGCACTTTGTTGACCGCCTGGCGAATAATGCGTTGCACCTCGTCGCCGCTCATGTCCGGACGCAGCGTGTCTCGCTCCAGTGGCTGCTTGCTCAGCGGTGCCATCGGTAGGTGAATCAGCACCTCTCTCCCTTGCTGGTGGGCTTTGGTCGCCATTTCACGGGCGTAAGGCGCATTGGGTAAAACCGCGACGGAAATCGCGGTTGGCATGGCCAGAATCTGGTTCTCATTATGCGGACGATAGCCGAAATCGTCGATCACGATGGCGAGTTTGCCCGCCAACGCCAAAGGGGAAAGGAGGAGCAGGCTCAACGCCAAGAGCGGTTTTTGGGTTAAATAAGGCAAGACTATTTCCCTAGCCAAGGTTGTGGATTGACCGCCTGACCCTGACGACGGATTTCAAAATACAGCGCGGGCTGGCTCTGCCCGCCGCTGGTGCCGACCAGCGCGATAGGCTGGCCCGCTTTAACCTGCGCGCCAACGGAAACCAGTGCGCTCTGGTTATAGCCATACAGACTCATGTCGCCTTTACCATGCTGCACAACCACTACCAGACCATAGCCCTGAAGCCAGTCGGCCATGAGTACGTTGCCATCGGCAATGGCTTTAACTTCGGTTCCCTCCGGGGCGGCGATAACCAACCCCTTCCAGCGTAACTCGCCTTGCAGTGGTTCGCCGAAGCGGTGTTCGATGCGTCCGCGTACCGGCCATACCGCCTGACCGGAAGGCCGCCCTAAACCGCCCGTTCGCGCCATCAATGAGCGCTCGCTTTCCGTGGGTTTATAACGACTGCCGCTACGTTTGGCCTGTTCTTCTTTCGCGCGCACTTTGGCGGCTTCACGGGCTTCCCGTTCGGCGCGCGCCTTGGCTTCCCGCTCGGCGCGTGCAATCTGATCGCGCAGTCGGGCTTCGTTCTGACGCAGTTCCGTCAGCTGCTGTTGATCTTTTTCCAGCGAGCTTTCCAGCGTAGAGAGCGTTTTCTTTCGTTCCGATTGCGCCTGTTCCAGCGCTTGCTGTTGTTGCTGTTGGTCACTCAGCAGCGTTTTTTGCTGCGTTTGCTTCTGTTCTAACTGTTGCCGCTGGCTGGCGAGCTCCGTGCGCGTTTGCTGCAAGTCGTTAATGGATTTCTGTCGGGACTCGTTCAGGTAACCAAAATAGGCGAGGATGCGTTCGCTACGCTGGCTTTCCTCTCCGTTCAACAGGAGCTGTAATGCGCTGTGCTGCCCCTGCCGGAAGGCGGCATCAAGCTGACGGGAGAGCAGCGCTTGCTGTGCTTCCTGCTGCGATTGCAGTTTGGCGATAGAGGCGCTGAGGCTGGATAATTCTTTATTGAGCTTGGACAACGTATTCCGCGTTTCATGCAGTTGACGGCTGGCCTGAGAGATGGATTGCTCCTGCTTTTTCAACTGCTGGACGAGGACGCTGCGCTGCTTTTGCTGCTGCTGGACGCGTTTTTCTTTTGCGGCGATATCTTGTTGCAGGGTTTTGAGCTGCGTCTGATTGTCTTCCGCCTGGCTGATGACGGGCAACAGCAAGACGCCAACGCAGAGCACGCTGACGCAGCGGGAGAGCAGCCTGTGTAATGCGGATACATGACGATCGGCGCAACATGCCACTCGATTCTGTACAAAGAACGCGTTTTTACTCATAGCGATGAATTATTCCACGATGAACAGCCACTTACCAGTCGTCTCTGGCGGGATTTCTATTTCCAGACGTGACAAGCATGGCACAAAGGCCGGGAGTTCGGCGTATCAACATCAATAAATGGAAAGCGCCGCGCATAAAAGGGTTGAATGATGGTATTTGACGCGTCATCTTTAACGGCGCGCTGTCGCGGTTGTCTTCTTCGCGATCCGTTACGGGTAGGGCGTTAAACATTTTCCCAGAAATTTTGGGTATCGCACCGCAGATTCGATACGCTATGTTGGCTTACAGGCTGTAATTGCCGTATCGCGCAGGTATACTCAGGAACCTTTATTTTTGTTGATTAACTAATCCGGGAGTCGTTACACCCCATGCAAGAGATTATGCCATTCGTTAGCAAGCACCCTATTTTGAGCATTGCCTGGGTTGCGCTGTTGGTCGCGGTAATTGTGCTGACTGTTAAGAGTAAACTGTCAAAAGTGAAAGAAGTCGTCCGCGGTGAAGCGATCCGACTGATTAACAAAGAAGATGCCGTTGTTGTGGATATTCGTAACCGTGACGACTATCGCCGTGGCCATATTGCCAGCGCATTTAACCTACAGGCGAGCGACATTAAGAACGGCAGTATCGGTGAACTGGAAAAACACAAGTCGCAGCCGATTATTGTGGTATGCGCCAACGGCCTCTCCTCTCGTGAGGCGGCTGAGCACTTGCACAAAGCGGGTTTTGAACGAGTGCAAATACTGAAAGACGGCCTGGCCGGCTGGAGTGGCGAGAATCTGCCTTTAGTTCGCGGTAAATAAACCGGTTTGTGGTAAAACTATCCGCGACGCGTCATGCGCAGTCGGCGACGTGTAACAAAAAGCGTTGATGATTTTGACCGGATAACCGACAGGCTGATTGCAGTACGACAATGATATTAATGTGCTGATGTCCGCCTCCTTATGACGACGGAAGACGTCAAGCAAATCTAACAAAAGGGTATTACTTATATGTCTGAACAAAACAACACAGAAATGGCTTTCCAGATCCAACGCATTTACACCAAAGACATCTCTTTTGAAGCGCCGAATGCGCCGCAGGTGTTTCAACAGGAATGGCAGCCTGAGGTGAAACTGGATTTGGATACGGCTTCCAGCCAACTGGCTGAAGACATCTATGAGGTTGTGCTGCGAGTGACCGTGACGGCTTCTTTAGGTGAAGAAACGGCCTTTCTGTGCGAAGTTCAACAAGGTGGTATCTTTACCGTTGGCGGTATCGAAGGAACTCAACTGGCGCACTGTCTGGGCGCATATTGCCCGAACATTCTGTTCCCTTACGCGCGTGAGTGCATTACCAGTCTGGTTTCTCGCGGCACCTTCCCGCAGTTGAATCTGGCTCCGGTTAACTTTGATGCGCTGTTTATGAATTATCTGCAACAGCAGGCCGAAGGTGAAAGCGCCGCGCAGAATCAGGATGCCTGATGAACGCGTCTGACGCTTCTATGACCGTTATTGGTGCGGGTTCATACGGCACCGCACTGGCCATTACGCTGGCGCGCAATGGCCTCCGGGTCGTGCTGTGGGGCCATAACCCTGAACATATCCGGGCGTTGCAGGCCAGCCGATGTAATCAGGCCTTCTTGCCCGATGTGCCGTTTCCCGATTCGCTCCAACTGGAAACCGATCTGGCGCAGGCGCTTGCAGACAGCCGCGATGTGCTGGTTGTGGTGCCAAGTCATGTGTTTGGCGATGTTCTGCGTCAGCTGAAACCTTATTTGCGTGCCGATGCGCGTATCGTGTGGGCGACAAAAGGGTTGGAAGCGGAAACCGGACGTCTGCTACAGGACGTTGCGCGTGAAGCGTTAGGCGAAACTATCCCGTTGGCGGTGGTGTCCGGGCCGACCTTTGCCAAAGAGCTGGCCGCCGGCCTGCCGACGGCCATCGCGCTGGCGTCGACGGACAAACAATTTGCCGACGATCTGCAACGGCGCCTGCATTGCGGGAAAAGTTTCCGCGTTTACAGTAACCCGGATTTCATCGGTGTCCAACTGGGCGGGGCGGTGAAAAACGTCATCGCTATCGGTGCGGGGATGTCCGACGGAATTGGGTTTGGCGCCAATGCGCGCACGGCGCTGATCACGCGCGGGTTGGCGGAGATGACCCGGCTAGGCGTTGCACTGGGAGCGGATCCCACCACCTTCATGGGGATGGCCGGGCTTGGCGATCTGGTGTTGACCTGTACCGATAATCAGTCCCGTAACCGACGTTTTGGCATGATGCTGGGACAAGGGATGGATGTGCAGAGCGCGCAGGACAGCATTGGTCAGGTTGTTGAAGGGTATCGTAATACGAAAGAAGTCCTGGCGTTGGCGCAGCGTTACGGCGTTGAAATGCCGATTACAGAGCAACTCTGGTTGGTTTTGTATTGCGGTAAAGATGCCAGAGAGGCCGCGTTAAGCCTGCTAGGGCGCACGCGTAAAGACGAAACCGCCAAATTATAAAACACGCCATTCTATACGCTGAATAATCCGGGTTTCGTGCAGCACCCTTTAGGGCGAGGCCCACGACGGGCCGAGTATTTGAACACAGTCAGCTTGCACGCAACCTTGGCATATGACGGGTATAGGCTGGGCTTCCTAATCTGGGAAGCGCATAGTATCTTCGTTTTTATGTGCGAACGACGGCGCAGATAAGTCTGTCGTTTGGAAGAACGGATATGTGTTGCGGCGTGTGGTATCTCGGAGAGTAAGGCAATGTCGACAGAAGAATTGGAACTGGTCTGGAACAATATTAAGGCGGAAGCGCGCAGTCTGGCGGACTGTGAGCCGATGCTGGCCAGCTTTTTTCATGCGACATTGCTCAAACATGAGAATCTGGGGAGCGCACTGAGCTACATGCTGGCGAATAAGCTGGCTAATGCCATTATGCCTGCGATTGCCATTCGTGAGGTGGTGGAAGAAGCTTATCGCGCCGATGCGCAGATGATTGTTTCTGCCGCACGGGATATTCAGGCCGTCTGCCTGCGCGATCCGGCGGTGGATAAATACTCTACGCCGCTGCTTTACCTGAAAGGATTTCATGCATTACAGGCTTATCGTATTGGCCATTGGCTTTGGTCGCAGGATCGTAAAGCGCTGGCGGTCTATTTCCAGAATCAGATCTCGGTGTCTTTCGGCGTTGATATTCACCCGGCGGCGAGAATCGGTTGCGGGATTATGCTCGATCATGCAACCGGTATTGTGATCGGTGAAACCGCCGTTGTGGAAAACGATGTCTCCATCCTGCAATCTGTTACGCTGGGCGGTACCGGTAAAACCAGTGGCGATCGCCATCCTAAAATTCGTGAAGGCGTGATGATAGGCGCCGGCGCTAAAATTCTGGGAAATATCGAGGTGGGTTGCGGAGCGAAAATTGGTGCGGGTTCCGTTGTGTTGCAGCCTGTACCGGCTCACACGACAGCGGCGGGTGTTCCTGCACGCATTGTTGGTCGTCCCGAAAGCGATAAGCCAGCAATGGATATGAATCAATATTTTAACGGTGTGAACCGCGGCTTTGAATATGGCGACGGTATATAATCCGTTGCGATCTCCCTGCTTTGGTCTGAGCAAAAACCGCCGATAAATAAGGCGGAATTTTATTCTTTTGGCTCAGATATATCTGAAATGATGCCTGAATGGCATCCCATTTAACTATTGCTGCTTTATTCATTCATGATAGAAAGCGCTGATTTTCCGTTTACATAGGCAAGTTGTCGAAATTAGCCTATATATTGTTTGGGTAGCGGGCAGAAATAATTTTTAAATCACCTGGGTTTGAATAAAATCGTGACGAGGTAGCAGAGAATCTTTATATGTATTTGAAGAAGACTTTAATCACATTGAGTTTGATTACGCCGTCTGTGGTGCCTTTTTTAAGCTATGCGGCAGGGAACATAAATCATATTGAGGCGAGTGATGCCGGCAATCAGACATATCACCCGCAGAGTGTGAATGATAGCGATATATTGATCCGCGATTCTTTAGCGGATGATAACGGTGCTGCCAGTCATCCCGCCGACGCAGACTCTCATCCGGCGTCGGAAAAGAAGGATGAAAGCTGGTGGCAGCGGAGTAAAAATAATCTATCTACCACCTGGAATGCGCCGCAAAATCACGATATCTATATTCCGGCAATCACCTGGCATAACCGCTGGACATACGATAAAGATAAGACCGATAGATATAATGAAAGTCCGTGGGGCGCGGGCTATGGTGTTTCCCGTCTGGATAAGGATGGGGATTGGCATGGGCTTTATATCATGGCATTCAAAGACTCCTATAATAAATGGGAGCCTATCGGTGGTTATGGCTATGAAAAACGCTGGCGACCAACCAGCGATCAGGATTTCCAACTAGGACTGGGTTTTACGGCGGGCGTAACGATGCGTGATAACTGGAAGTATATCCCGATCCCTGTGTTGTTGCCTCTGGCATCAATAAGCTATAACAAGCTCTCTTTCCAGGCGACATATATTCCCGGCACATACAATAACGGTAATGTTTTCTTCGCCTGGTTCAGATGGCAGATTTAATTCTTAGGTCACCGGGCCTCTTTTATTTTACCAAAAAGAGGCCCCGTTTTTCCGGTAAAACGCAGTATTCATCGGCGATATTTAATGGCAAAAATGCCATTTTGCTAGCAGTTATTTTACGTCACGTTTCTTTACTATTGCATTTACTTCTCTATTGGTTGTTTTTTAATCTTATGTAAACCATATTTGATAAAATCCATTCAACCATATCAGTTACAATGACAATACTTTTTCCTGAACGGGTGTTGTCGTGCCATTACTTACGATTACTACTATCTTGTGGGCATTTTCATTCAGCCTGATTGGCGAATATCTGGCGGGGCAGGTCGATAGCTGGTTTTCTGCGATGTTTCGCCTGACGGCGGCGGCAGTGGTGTTCTTGCCGTTCTTACGCTTTCGCGGCTACGCGTCGCGCGTCATTTTCTTGTATCTGATAGTTGGCGCTTGCCAACTGGGTATCATGTACCTGTTCGTCTTCCAGGCTTACCTGTATCTGACCGTGCCTGAGTTTTTACTCTTTACGGTGATGACGCCGCTGTACGTCACGCTGGTTTACGATTTGCTCGCCCGCCAGTCTCTGCGTTGGGGCTACGCGATGAGTGCGCTGCTGGCGGTGGTTGGGGCTGCCGTCATTCATTATCACGGCGTGAGTGAGCATTTCTGGTGGGGGTTCTTGCTGGTGCAGGCCGCTAACCTGTGTTTTGCCGCGGGACAGGTGGGCTATAAGCGCCTGATGGAGCGTTATCCGGTACCGCAGCACTGCGCATTTTCCTGGTTTTATCTGGGGGCGGCAATCGTGACGATAGTCGCATGGCTGCTCTTCGGTAATCTGGATAAATTGCCCACGACGACTTTGCAGTGGGGCGTGCTGCTATGGCTGGGGATCGGCGCTTCCGGTCTCGGTTATTTTATGTGGAACTATGGCGCGACTCAGGTGGATGCCGGAACGCTGAGTATTATGAATAACTTTCACGTGCCGGCAGGCCTTTTGGTCAACTTTGCTATCTGGCATAAGACGCCGGACTGGCTGAGCTTCATTGTGGGCACGACGATCATTACGTCTTCACTGTGGGTGCACCGGCGTTGGGTCGTGAAGCGTCCTTCACGAACGGTAAGTGCTCACAAGCGTGCTGACGCGCCGAACGAATAAATGCATCAATCACCGGTTGGCGCTGTTCTCCGTCACGGACGGCAGCGTACAACCGGCTCCAAAGCCCATCTCCCAGCGATTTGGTCACCACCAGCCCCTGACGCTCGAAGCTTTCCACCACCCAGTGCGGCAGCGCCGCAATCCCCATCCGGGCGGCGACCATCTGAATCAGCAGCAGCGTGTTGTCCACGCTTTTCAGCGCAGGGCTGATGCCTGCGGGCTGCAAAAAGTGACGCCAGACGTCCAGTCGTTGCCGCTGTACCGGATAGATCATCAGGGTTTCGGCGCTGAAATCCTCCGGTTCGATTTTCTCTTTTCCCGCCAGCGGATGTTCAGGAGCCAGCACCAGCCTGACTTCAAAATCAAACAGGGGCGAATAGTGCAGACCGCTGCGCGGCATGATGTCGGAAGTCATGACTAAATCCAGCTCGCCTTGCTGAAGCGCGGGTTGAGGATCGAATGTCACGCCCGATTTGAAATCCATCACCACCTGCGGCCAGTTCTGATGAAATTCATTCAGCGCCGGCGTCAGCCACTGAATACAGCTATGACACTCAATGGCCAGACGCAGCGTGGTTTGGTGCGGCTCATGGCAGGCCTGCAACGCCTGCTGGATTTGCGGCAGCACCTGCTCTGCCAATTGCAACAGAATTTCTCCCTGAGGCGTAAAGCGCAGCGGCTGACTTTTACGCACGAATAGCCTGAATCCAAGGCGCTGTTCCAAATCACTGAACTGATGGGATAGCGCTGACTGAGTCTGATGAAGCGCAGCGGCAGCGGCGGCTAACGATCCGGTATTGCGCAGTGCTTGCAGCGTTCGCAGGTGTTTAAATTCGATCATGAGAGTCCTTCACAGTGACAGTGAATAAATTGCGCTTGTGATTACTACACTACCTGCGGATTATGGATGTGTAAACATCTGGACGGCTAAATGAGGAATTAACGATGGCGATTTTGAATCACACACTGGGTTTTCCGCGCGTTGGACTCCGCCGCGAACTGAAAAAAGCGCAGGAAAGCTACTGGGCAGGTAACGCGACACAGGACGAGTTGCTGGCCGTTGGGCGCGAGCTACGGGCGCGTCATTGGCAACAACAGAAGGATGCTGGCGTTGATCTGCTGCCAGTGGGTGATTTCGCCTGGTATGACCATGTGCTGACCACCAGTCTGCTGCTGGGAAACGTACCGACGCGCCATCAGAATGAAGACGGTTCCGTCAATCTGGACACGCTGTTCCGCATTGGCCGTGGACGTGCGCCCACCGGGGAACCGGCTGCGGCGGCAGAAATGACCAAATGGTTTAATACAAACTATCACTACATGGTGCCGGAATTCACCAAGGGACAGCAGTTTAAGCTGACCTGGACGCAACTGCTGGATGAAGTGGATGAAGCGCTGGCGCTGGGTCACAAGGTTAAACCTGTTCTGCTGGGGCCGGTGACCTACCTCTGGCTGGGCAAAGTGAAGGGTGAACAGTTTGATCGCCTGTCGCTGTTGCAGGACATTCTGCCGGTGTATCAGCAGGTGCTGGCTGAACTGGCGAAACGCGGCATTGAGTGGGTACAAATTGATGAACCCGCACTGGCGCTGGAATTGCCGCAAGAGTGGCTGGCGGCGTTTAAACCCGCTTACGATAAGTTACAGGGACAGGTGAAACTGCTGCTGACGACCTATTTCGATAGCGTGAGTCAGAATCTGGAAACCATCAAAGCGCTGCCGGTTCAGGGGCTGCATGTCGATCTGGTTCACGGCAAGGACGATGCCGCGACGCTGAACGCTCAGTTGCCTGCTCATTGGGTACTGTCTTTAGGGGTGATTAACGGGCGTAACGTCTGGCGCGCCGATCTGAGCCGCTGGTTCGAGCGCCTGCAACCACTGGTGGGAACGCGCGAACTGTGGCTGGGAAGTTCATGCTCACTGCTGCATAGCCCTATCGATCTGAGTGTGGAAGTGCGTCTGGATGATGAAGTGAAGAGCTGGTTTGCCTTTGCGATTCAGAAGTGTGCGGAACTGTCTCTGTTGTCTCAGGCGCTAAATAGCGGCAACGGTCAGGCGTTGGAAGCCTACAGCGCCCCGATCCGCGCGCGTCGTTCTTCGAGCCGTGTCAACAATGCGGCGGTTGCGCAGCGTCTGGCTGGCATTACCGCACGGGACAGCCAACGTCAGAATCCTTATCCGATCCGCGCCGCGGCTCAACGCAAGCGTTTTAACTTACCGGCATGGCCGACGACGACGATCGGTTCTTTCCCGCAGACCACCGAAATTCGCGGCCTGCGTCTGGATTTCAAACAGGGGCGTCTGGATAGCAACAATTACCGTACCGGCATTGCCGAGCACATCAAACAAGCCGTTGTTGAGCAGGAGCGTCTGGGGCTGGACGTGCTGGTGCATGGCGAAGCCGAGCGTAACGACATGGTCGAGTATTTCGGCGAACATCTGGAGGGGTTTGTCTTTACCCAAAACGGCTGGGTGCAGAGCTACGGCTCCCGCTGCGTGAAGCCGCCGGTCATTATTGGTGATGTCAGCCGTCCAGAAGCGATCACCGTTGAGTGGGCGAAATACGCGCAGTCTTTGACCGATAAGCCGATGAAAGGCATGCTGACAGGCCCGGTTACTATCCTGTGCTGGTCGTTCCCGCGTGAAGACGTGACGCGTGAAACCATCGCCAAGCAGATTGCGCTGGCGCTGCGTGATGAAGTGGCGGATCTGGAAGCCGCCGGCATTGGTATCATCCAGATTGACGAACCGGCGCTGCGTGAAGGTCTGCCGCTGCACCGCTCCGACTGGGATGCTTATCTGGCCTGGGCAGTGGAGGCTTTCCGCCTGAATGCCGCCGTGGCAAAAGATGACACGCAAATTCACACGCACATGTGTTATTGCGAGTTCAATGACATTATGGATTCCATCGCTGCGCTGGATGCGGACGTGATTACGATTGAAACCTCCCGTTCCGATATGGAATTGCTGGAGTCGTTTGAAGAGTTCGAATATCCCAATGAAATTGGCCCAGGCGTTTATGATATTCACTCCCCGAACGTGCCAAGCGTGGAATGGATGGAAACCCTGCTGAAGAAAGCGGCGCAGCGTATTCCCGCTGAACGCCTGTGGGTGAATCCGGACTGTGGTCTGAAAACCCGTGGTTGGACGGAAACGCGTCAGGCGCTGGCGAATATGGTTCAGGCAGCACAGCGTCTGCGTGAAACCCAGTAATTTCTGAGTATCGGGATATCAGGGAGGCTATGGCCTCCCTGATTTTTTTCACCTGTTACGCATCTGCCGGTTATCGATGCGAGCGGTGCGTAGGTTGGCTTTATTTCATACCTGACTCGTCTGGTGCTTTACCTTCAGGAAACCCGCCATGCGTTGTGTAAAATGCTAACGCTTGCCCTGCAATTTAAACTATTTAGCGTAGAGGGGAATACGTGTTATTTTTCTTCATTACGATGATTTATTATTTCCCCTTTAAATATCTTCTCTTATCGGAAATTAAAAATATTGTCTTTCTTTTAATAAAATCACCGCAGTATCTCCCTTGTTTTTTTGCCTCAATGAGTCTGTTATTTTTCTGTTTCTCGTATTTTCCTATCATCTAAATTTTTATTCTTCAAGTGCTTAGGTAATACGGTCTTAAAGCTAAGAAACATTGTGCCGATAAGGTAAATGGCAAAGAGACGGCTCGGTAGGTATCAAAAGAGCAACGCTTTTGTCTTTTTTAACGTGTTATTGATATTGAAATACACACGCAATTACTCCCTTGTGAGTATATTTTATTAACGATTAAGTATGATTATTTTTCCGGGGAAAACGATGGTTTCTCCGCGCTGCGCCGTTATTTGACGAGAACCGTGCGCAGTCATCATTATTAGGTGTTACCTAAAAGGAGTGAGATGTGAATTTAGTGAACTGGCGGATTGGCTATCGATTAGGTGGCGGGTTTGCCATCTTGATTCTGATGTTGTTTGCCGTGAGTTTTTTCTCGCTGTCTAAACTGTCCAGCTTTCAGGATAGCGCCAGCGATATTGTGAAAGAGGTGTACCCACAAACGGTAAATGCTAATGACCTTATCGATAACGTGAATGGGCATTTTGCCGCGTATTTGCAGATGGTCCTGGTATCCAATCAGGAAGAGCGCCAAAGATATGTCGATCGCATTATGGCTTACCGTAAGGAAATTGGCCGGCTGATGGATAATTTGGAAAATCATGCATCAGGCGAGCATTTTCAGCAACAGATCAGGCTTATTCGCGCGTTGCGTACCGAGTTTATACAATCTGGCGATAAAATAATCCGCGAAGCGATGTCGGGTAATAACGATTTGGCGATCGCGGAATTCAATAACAACCTGAACGTAGTGCAACGTAAATACCGCGATTCAGTAAAACAATTGGTGATGTCCCATAATGATGTGATGAATGCATCGGTTGATGACATGGCGGACGTTTATCGCCAGACTCGCATGATTCTGCTGTTTATTCTGCTGCTGGGTGCTGCATTGGGCGCGCTGGTTGCCTGGTGGATCACCCTTAGCGTAACCCGGCCGATACAACAGGCATTGCAGGTTGCCGACCGTGTGGCGCAGGGCGATCTGACTTCACGTATCGCGGTTGCCAGCAAAGATGAAACCGGGTTATTGCTGCAAGCGTTGGATCGCATGAATACCAGCCTGAGTTCGATTGTCGGGCAGGTGCGTGATGGCGCGGAAACGATCTCAACGGCGGCGTCACAAATTGCAGCGGGGAATCAGGATTTATCCTCCCGTACTGAAGAGCAGGCTAGCTCTCTGGAAGAAACGGCGTCGTCAATGGAACAGCTCGCTTCCACCATTAAAAATACGGCGGAAAACACGCTTCAGGCGACGGACGTTGCGAATAAAGCCTCAGGGGCGGCGAAACAAAGCGGTGATGTCATGGTTTCCGTGACACAAAAAATGCACGGGATCCATGATTCATCTCAGCGTATGGCGGAGATCATTGGCGTGATTGACGGCATCGCCTTCCAGACCAATATTCTCGCGCTTAACGCGGCGGTTGAAGCGGCACGCGCCGGTGAACAAGGGCGCGGTTTTGCGGTGGTCGCAGGAGAAGTCCGTTCTCTGGCGCAGCGCAGTGCGACAGCCGCACGTGAAATCAAAGATTTGATCGATGACTCCGTGAGTAAAGTCCGCGAAGGTATGGCGCTTGTCGATACGGCTGAAGAGACGATGGGCGGATTAACGGCTCACGTGCAGAATGTACACGATATCATCAGTGAAATTGCACAGGCCAGCCGTGAACAGAGCGACGGGATTAACCAGATGAATCTGGCGATTGGGCAGATTGATACCACGACCCAACAGAATGCCGCTCTGGTTGAGGAATCCGCCGCTGCGGCCCAGTCTCTGCAAGCGCAGGCTTCTACTCTGGCGGAAGCGGTGAGCGCGTTTAAGCTTTTGTCCTATGACAACGGTAAAGCCGCCTCTTATGCACCGGTTTCGACGCCTGCGCCAACACTGTCTTTAGCGCCGGTGAAGGTGGAGAAAGAGCCGCGCAACAACGGCGACTGGACGACGTTCTAACACCCGCGCAGGAACGTCACATGGAAACGCCACCGCTGCCGGTGGCGTTTTTACATGATTCATTTCACCCTGCGTAAAACAGCGTGAATGTACGCTATGCCACCCCGTTTTTCTGAAACCACGCCAGCATTCGCTGCCAGCCGTCGCGCGCGGATTCTTCATGGTAGTTGGGGCGATAATCGGCATGGAATGCATGCCCGGCATCCGGATAGACGATGATGTCTGCCGTTGCGTTCGCAGCGCGCAGCGCCTGACGCATGGTATCGACCTGTGTCAGCGGGATACTTTCGTCTTTCGCGCCGTACAACCCCAGCACCGGGGCTTCTAATTCCGTTGCAATATCGACCGGATGTTTGGGGCTATTCAGCGTCTTCTCACCCGTAAACTTGCCATACCAGGCAACGGCGGCTTTGAGCTGCGGGTTGTGCGCGGCGTAGAGCCAGGCAATACGGCCCCCCCAACAGAAACCCGTGATCGCCAGCTTACCGGCGTCGCCGCCCTGTTTAATCGCCCAGTTGGCAGTGTGATCGAGATCGGACAGCACCTGCGTATCCGGCACCTGATAAACCAGTTCGTTCAGGATTTGCTGAATGTCGTTATAGCGGCTGGGGTCGCCCTGACGAAAATACAGCTCTGGCGCAATGGCCATATAGCCCTGTTTGGCTAATCTGCGGCACACATCCTGAATGTGTTGATGAACGCCGAAAATTTCCTGCACCACCAGAACGATAGGGAGCGAGCCATTATGATCTGCCGGTCTGGCGAGATAAGCGGGGAGTTGTTCACCCTGAGAAGGGATCGTCGTCTCGTTGGCGATGATACCGGCAGAATCCGTGGTAATGATGGAGGCGGTCTGCGGCTCCACCGCCGGGGACAGCCCCGGCTGGATACGTGTGAGGATTGTCTGTTCATCTGTCTTCATTACGCGCTCTCCTGCTACCGGCCTGCCGGTTTTCATGTGCAAGGGGGATTTGTCATAAATCCAGTCGATGATGAAAGAATCTACACTAGAAGACAATTCATCGGCAAAAATGAATTTTTTGCCGGAGAAATGGTGATTTAAATCACAATTATTATGTATGTTGATTGTCGTTTCTTTTTTGTGAGTGATTTTCATCACTTAAAAGTGCGCAGTGATGCGCTAGAGTCATGAATTCGGCGGACGCGGCAGACGATGAGTAACTGAGTTTCTGACGCCTCCGACGTGATTTTACTGAATACCCAACTGATTGCCCGGGAGGCAGTTATGTCTACATCTGATGTGTTCCATCTTGGTCTGGTCAAGAACGATTTACAGGGCGCGACGCTGGCTATCGTGCCCGGCGACCCTGAGCGTGTTGAGAAAATTGCCCGACTGATGGATAACCCGGTACATCTGGCATCACACCGTGAATTTACCTCCTGGCGTGCAGAGCTGGAAGGAAAAGCCGTTATTGTCTGTTCGACCGGTATTGGTGGTCCGTCAACGTCCATTGCCGTGGAGGAACTGGCGCAACTTGGCATCCGTACTTTTCTGCGCGTTGGCACGACCGGGGCCATTCAGCCAGGGATCAACGTCGGGGATATCTTAGTGACGACCGCCGCCGTCCGTCTTGACGGCGCGAGCCTGCATTTCGCGCCGATGGAATTCCCGGCCGTGGCCGATTTCGGCTGTACTACCGCGCTGGTGGAGGCGGCGAAGGCGTCGGGTGCGGCGTTGCATGTGGGCATCACGGCGTCTTCCGATACGTTCTATCCCGGTCAGGAACGTTATGACACCTACTCTGGACGCGTGGTGCGCCGCTTCCGCGGATCGATGGAAGAATGGCAGAGCATGGGCGTGCTGAACTATGAAATGGAATCCGCCACCTTGTTGACCATGTGCGCCAGTCAGGGATTAAAAGCCGGTATGATTGCCGGCGTGATCGTGAACCGTACTCAACAGGAAATTCCGGATGCAGCCACCATGAAACTGGCGGAAACCACCGTGATTAAGGTGCTGCTGGATGCCACGCGTCGTTTGTTAGCCGCGGAATAAGCAAGAATTGAGGGTATTTGGGGCTGGTCATCAAGGGAACCAGCCCGTATCCTGATAACCTCTTCAGGTTCATCGGGTTAACCTGTACCGTGCTTAGCGCGTGTAATACGGTTGCCTTGCTCGCCTTTCAACCTCGCAAGGAGATGTATGACCGAATCAACGTTGCTTCATTCCTCTTTACTGCCGCTGGACGGCGGAATCAACTTCCGCGATTTGGGCGGTAACCGCGCTGCTGATGGGCGATTTATCCGACACGGCAAACTTTTTCGCTCCGGTTCGCTGGATCAACTGAGTCAGGCCGACTGTGAACACCTTGCGGGTGTGCCTGTTTCCCATGTGGTGGACTATCGGGATGCGGAGGAAATCGCGCAGAAGCCCGATATACTATGGACCGGAGCCCATTATCACGCCTATCCGGCCAATCCTTTGCGCCATGAAGTCACCGCTAATCTGGACTCATTGGGGTCTGATGTGCTGGCGACGTTTGACTCGCGGGCATTCATGCTGGAGCTGTATCGCCGTTTGCCTTTTGCCAATTCCGCTTACCAGCAACTGGTGTCATTGCTCTTACAGCCGGATGAGGGCGGGTTGGTACAGCACTGCGCTGTGGGGAAAGATCGCACGGGTATCGGCTCGGCGCTGATCATGTTTGCGTTGGGGGCCGATGAACAAACGGTAATGGAAGATTACCTGCTGACCGACACAACGCTGGCGCCTTTTCGCCAACGGCTGCTGGCGCATTTGTCAGAAACGCTGAATGAGAAAGCGTTGACGCAGTTTTCCTATGTGCTGTCGGTGCAGGAAGAGTTTATCGCGACGGCGTTGCAGGCGATTTACGAACGACACGGTTCGATCGACAGCTGGCTTGAAGTGGAATACGGTCTGGATAATCGTGCGCGGAATTATTTGCAGGATAAATATCTGGTGTAAGGTTTCTTCATCTTATTGGCGAATCTCTTTACAGGACAGAAACGGTGATAATGGAATGGAAGAGTAAAGCGTCCTCGCCAGGGATGGCGCGGTTCGAGCTTACAGGGGCGTACTTGCTGCGTCTTTACGATCCATCCATTATCACCGCCGCGTGTAGGACTTTGTCAGCAAACTCAGCCGGTCAACTGACCGGCTTTTGTTTTGCTGTGTGTAGCTTTGCTACTTGGGTGTTTAACCCGTATTACGCATCCCCGCTGCGACGCCGGCGATCGTGACCATCAGCGCCAGTTCCAGCTCGGCATCCGGTTGTTCCTGTTGGCGTGAACGGTGCAGCAGTTCGGCCTGCAACACGTTCAGGGGGTCGGTATAGACGTTACGCAGTGCGATCGATTCGGCAATCCACGGCAGATCCGCCATCAGGTGATCGTCGTTGGAGATCGCCAGCACGACCTTAATGTCGGCGCTCAGCTGGTCGCGCAACTGCTTTCCTAACGGCCACAGTTTTTCCTCGACCAGACGCTGATCGTAATACTCCGCCAGCCACAAATCGGCTTTAGCGAACACCATCTCCAGCATGCCGATACGCGTCGAGAAGAACGGCCAGTCGCGGCACATGGCTTCCAACTGTTCCTGTTTGCCGTCATCCACCACTTTCTGCAACGCGGCACCGGCACCCAGCCATGCCGGCAGCATCAGGCGATTCTGCGTCCAGGCGAAAATCCACGGGATGGCGCGCAGGCTTTCCACGCCGCCGTTCGGACGGCGTTTGGCCGGGCGTGAACCCAGCGGCAGTTTACCCAGTTCCAGCTCCGGCGTCGCGGCGCGGAAGTAAGGGACGAAATCGGGGTTCTCACGCACATACCCGCGGTACATATCGCAGGACACGCGGGACAGCTCATCCATGACCTCATGCCATTCCTGTTTCGGCTCCGGCGGCGGCAGCAGGTTTGCTTCGAGTATCGCGCCGGTATACAGCGCCAGACTGCTGATGGTGACTTCCGGCAGGCCATATTTAAAGCGGATCATCTCGCCCTGTTCGGTCACGCGCAGGCCGCCTTTCAGGCTGCCCGGTGGTTGTGACAGCAGCGCGGCATGAGCCGGTGCGCCACCGCGACCGATAGAACCGCCGCGTCCGTGGAACAGCGTCAGTGCGATACCTGCTTTCTCACAGGTTTTGATCAGAGCGTCCTGTGCGCGGTACTGCGCCCAGGACGCCGCCATCACGCCCGCGTCTTTTGCGGAGTCGGAATAACCGATCATCACCATCTGTTTACCCTGGATAAAGCCGCGATACCAGTCGATGTTCAGGAGCTGAGTCATGACATCATCGGCGTTGTTCAGGTCGTCCAGCGTTTCGAACAGCGGCGCGACCGGCAGGGCAAACGGACAGCCAGCCTCTTTGAGCAGCAGGTGGACGGCCAGCACGTCGGAAGGCGTGCGCGCCATCGAAATCACATAGGCGGCAATGGATCCTTGCGGCGCTTTGGCGATCACTTTGCAGGTGTCGAGGACTTCTTTGGTGTCCGCGCTCGGTTCCCAGTTGCGTGGCAGGAGCGGGCGCTTGGAGCTGAGTTCACGGATCAGGAAAGCCTGTTTATCCGATTCTGACCAGCTTTCATAATCGCCGAGTCCCAGATAGCGGGTGATCTCGGCCAACGCTTCGGTATGACGGGTGCTCTCCTGACGCACGTCGATGCGTACCAACGGTACGCCGAAACAGCGCACGCGGCGCAGCGTATCCAACAACGAACCGTCGGCGATAATGCCCATGCCGCAGGCATGCAGAGACTGGTAGCAGGCGTACAGGGGATCCCAGAGCTGTTCGTTGGTCATCAACAGATCTTTGGGGGGCAGGCGTTCTTCGTCTTTAAGACGGGCTTCCAGATAGCTCAGCGTACTGTTCAACTGGGTACGCAGCGATTTCATGATGGCGCGGTACGGCTCCTGTACCTCGCTGCCGCCAGCCAGTTCCAGCAGTTCCGGCGTGCATTCGGACATCGACAGTTCGGAAACCAGCACCTGGATATCACGCAGGAACAGGTCGGCGGCCTTCCAACGGCTGAGCAGCAGTACGTGGCGGGTGACTTCCGCCGTCACATTCGGGTTGCCGTCGCGGTCGCCGCCCATCCAGGACGTAAAACGTACCGGTACGGCATCGACGGGCAGACGGTAACCGAACGCCTGTTCCAACTGTTCATCCAGCTCGCGTAAAAACGCGGGCACGCCTTCCCACAGGCTGTTTTCCACCACGGCGAAGCCCCATTTGGCCTCTTCCACCGGGGTGGGGCGGATTTTGCGGATCTCATCGGTATGCCAGGACTGCGCAATCAACTGGCGCAGACGACGCATGATTTGATTGCGTTCATAATCGGCCAGATCGTTATGGTCGAGCTGTTTAAGGCAGGTATTCACCTCGACCAGTTTGTGGATCAGCGTGCGACGGGTGATCTCGGTCGGGTGTGCGGTCAGCACCAGCTCGATCGACAGGGATTCCACGGCATCGCGGATATCACGTTCGGTCAGGGCATTATTTTCCTTCAGGCGCGCAAACGTGTTGGAAAGTAGTACCGGGTTACTCGCTGCCTCACCGTGTGGTGAAATCGTATGGTATTGCTCAGCGGTATTCGTCAAATTAAGGAATTGGCTGAAAGCGCGGGCAACCGGCAAGAGTTCATCGTTTGACAGGTTTTGCAGCGTAGTCAGTAGCTCCTGACGATGTTTTTCATGACCTGCGCGGGAGGATTTTGACAACTTACGGATTGTTTCGACTTTATCGAGGATGCTTTCACCCTGAGCATCTTTGATGGTATCGCCGAGTAGTTTGCCGAGCATACTGACGTTACTGCGCATTGCGGAATATTGTTCGTTCATAATTACCCTGACCCACCCCTACCATTTTTGTAAGTTTATTTCACTTGACATATTTTGACGCACTGCCTTCATCTAGCCATGATAAGGCCAATTCGTCAATTGGCGATTCTTTATTCTCCTTATTCTTTGTACTTGAATTAATGCAGAGTTAGCAATCTGTGAAATTTAATTACAAAGGCGCGGATATTAGGGCAGCTAATTAGAGAGGGAAAATAGCGGGGAGCAACGTCCCCGCAGGGGTTATGCCGCTCTGGATGCTCGGACGACCAGGATGTAGGTCAGCGTAAAAGAAAGCAGTATGGCGATAGCCATGCCGGAGATCGCGTAGCTAAAGTACGGACCGATGTAAGCAGGCAGGCTGAAAATACTCGACAGAATGTAGCCGTACAGCCGGACGCCGAAGAAAGCGATAAACGCCGAGGCGATGGAGCTGGCGACGGTGGCGGCGATAAACGCTTTTTTATACTTCGTCAGCACGCCGAACAGCGCGGGTTCCGTAATACCGAGCAGCGCAGAGACTCCGGCGGACAGCACGACGGACTTGTCCTGACGGTTTTTGGCGTGAAAGTAGATGGCAAACGTGGCGCCGGCAATCGCCATATTGGCCATACACATCATCGGCATCAGCATATCAAAACCCTGATCGGCGAAGTTTTGCAGGGCAATCGGTGTCATCGCGTGGTGCATCCCGGTCAGGATGGCGACAGGGCGGATCGCGCCGACCACCAAACCGGCAAAGCTGGCGGACAGATCGAACAGACTCTGGATAAACAGTGCCAGCAGTTTGCCGAGGTAGATCCCGAATGGCCCGATGATCGTGAGCGATACCAGCGCGGCGATGAACAGCGTCAGCGTCGGGGTAAACACGGTTTTCAGCACCGAAGGCATAATGCGATCGACCCAGCGGTGGATATAGCTCAACGCCAGTACGGAGAAAATCACCGGAATGACGCTGGCGGAGTAGTTAAACACCGAAATGGGTAATACGCCCATGAAGTAAAAAGCACTGACGGCGTCAGCGCTGTGGTTGGCTAAGGCCTTTGCGGCGTCTATCAGCGAAGGGTACATCAGGCAGGCCGCAACGGCTGCCGCCAGATATTCGTTCGTTTTAAATATTCTGGCGGCGGACACCGCGAGAAAGAACGGCAGGAAATAGAAGACGCCGCTGGCGATCAGATCGAGCACGATCACGGTGTCGGTTTTGGCGGAGATCACTTTCAGGGCGATCAACCCGGCGAGCAGCCCTTTGATCATCCCGGCGCCCGCAATCGCCGGAACGATAGGGCCGAATACGCCGGAAACCGTATCCATGAACAGCGAAACCAGCCCTTTTTTCGCTTTCTGCTCGTCTGGCTGCGCTGTCGTTGCGGCGGTAAGCCGGGCGCTCAACTGCTCGTAATATTCATTGACCTGCGGTCCAATAATAATCTGAAATTGATCGCTCTGGTGTTGGGCGCCTAATATTCCTGGCAGGCTCTTGATGGCGTCAGTTTGTACTTTACTTTCATCAATTAAATCAAACCGAAGCCGCGTCATGCAGTGCCAGACTTTATTAATATTTTCGTTTCCGCCAACCAGATTAATGATTGACTGAATAACGTCATTTTTTCCCATGAAATAAACTCCCGCGGCGCCTGATGTTATTTTTGGCTGAATTCTTTCCTTCGATAGTAAAAACTTAAAGAATGAAAAACAAACCAATAAAATATGAAGTTCATCACAGGATTACTGTTTAAAGAGGGTTTTCCTGCCAGTATCTGACAATTGGTCTGGTTTTTTTATCAATTCGGCGGCTTTTCCAAACCAAAATTATTCTTTTAAATAAGAGGTTTACAATAAAAGAAAAAATAAGTAGAAAACAAAAAAGAACCTGATTTCAGACTGTGTTTTTGCCGGGGGTAACGATGCCGGTAAAACGCCGGAGGATATTTTTTTGTTGCCGACAATCATTACTGATATTGAATGTCTTGTTAGCCGTCCCGACCGCCATAATTTAGTGACGGTGGTGGTTCGCACGGATAAAGGTGTTACGGGTTATGGCTGTGCGACTTTTCAGCAGCGCCCGCTGGCCGTAAAAGCGATGGTGGATGAATACCTCAAACCGCTTCTGCTTGGCCGGGATGCCAACCACATCGAAGATCTGTGGCATATGATGATGGTCAACGCCTACTGGCGTAACGGGCCGGTGATCAATAATGCGGTCGCAGGCGTCGATATGGCGCTGTGGGACATCAAAGGCAAGCTGGCGGATATGCCGCTTTACCACCTGTTTGGCGGGAAATCCCGCGATGCCATCGCCGCATACAGCCATGCCGCCAGCGATACGCTGGACGGGCTGTATCAGGACGTGGAACGGCTGTATGCGCAGGGCTACCGTCATATCCGCTGCCAGTTAGGGTTTTACGGCGGCAATCCCGACGCGCTGCACAGCACGCGCCAGCCAACGGAGGGGGCCTATTACGATCAGGACCAGTACATGGCCAACACGCTCGCCATGTTCCGTGCGTTACGCGAGAAATACGGCGATCGTTTTCACATCCTGCATGATGTTCATGAGCGTCTGTTCCCGAATCAGGCCGTGCAGTTCGCTAAAGCGATAGAAGCCTACCGCCCCTATTTCATCGAAGATATTTTGCCGCCCGCGCAAAATGCGTGGCTGGCGCAGATCCGCAGCCAGAGCGCGGTGCCGCTGGCGACCGGCGAGTTGTTCAACAATCCCGCCGAGTGGCAGCATCTGGTGATTAACCGGCAGGTTGATTTCATTCGCTGCCATGTCTCACAGATTGGCGGCATTACGCCGGCGCTGAAGCTGGGCGCGTTCTGCCAGAACTTTGGCGTGCGGCTGGCGTGGCACTGTCCGCCGGACATGACGCCTATCGGCGCGGCGGTCAACATCCACCTGAATATCCACCTGCACAACGCCGCCATTCAGGAGTTTGTCGCGTATCCGGAAAATACCCGCAAGGTCTTTCCGCAGGCGGTGGAGCCGGAGAATGGCTATCTGTATCCGATTGAACGCCCCGGCATTGGCGTGGGGATCGATCTGGACGCGGCACGGCAGTTCCCCGTCGTCTATCGCCCGCATGAGTGGACGCAGAGTCGCCTGCCGGATGGCACGATGCACACGCCCTGAGCGAAAGTTACGGCGACTGGCGGAAGGTCAGATTATCGCGGTTGAAGGGGATGACGTAGGTGCAGGCGTAGTTGATGTCGATGATATCGCTCGATTCGTACACGCGACCGCCCTGTAAAATGCCGCGATTAAGGATATGCATCGCCGCCGTGCCTTTCTTGCAGCCCAGCAGCTCAGCCTGTGCTTTGGTGACGTTCACCGCCTGATAGCGCGTCAGGTAGTGTGAAATCGCATAGCCCTTGCTGAGTACATACTGCTGAATCGAGCTTTCAATAATCTTCTGGTTGATATCAGGGAAGTCTGCGGCAGGCATTTTTGATGTTTCAATCTGCACCTTACGCCCGTCAACATAGCGCAATCGGCTGAATTCCCAGATAAACTCACTGTCGCTGATAGCAAAGACCTGCTGTTCTTCGCGGTTTGGCAGGCGTCTACGCAGGCTTAGCAGGCGGAATGAAATCTGATTAAATTTCTTTTCGGTAATCGAGTTATACACCAGCGGATTGCTGCGCACGCCTTGATTAATAAAGTTGCCGGAGCCTTGCACCATGTGGATCGCGCCGATGCTGGCGAGCTTCTCCAGCGCCTGACGAAGGGTGAAGCGCGACACACCGTATTCTTCCGCCAACCGGCGTTCCGGCGGCAGCTTTTCCGGCAGCGGATCGGCGTGCTGATAGATTTTGCTCAGTAAATCCTGCGCGATGAAATCTTTCTTTTTCATGGACTGCCTCAAAATAGCCTTGCCAGCGTGACTGACAAGGCCGTTTGCATCGGATCAGTGGTGGCAGAAGCGATGAATAACCTGCGAAATCAGTTCCCGCGTCGGTTTGATAAACGCGGTATCAATGTATTCATCCGGCTGATGCGCCTGTTCAATCGAACCCGGTCCCAGAACCAGCGTCGGGCACAGCGTCTGAATAAACGGCGCTTCGGTGCAGTAATTCACGATTTCCGTTTTCGTCCCCAGCAGATTCTCCACGACCGAGACCAGACGGTGATCCGGTGGGCACTCATAGCCGGGGATCGGCGGATGCAGTTCGCTGATGGTCAGACGCCCCGGCCAGCGCTGGCTGACGGGGGCAAGCGCTTCTGACAGCAGCCCGTTCAGATCGTTAAGGGTAATGCCCGGCAGCGGACGGATATCCATATGCAGCTCGCAGCAGCCGCAGATACGGTTAGCGGCATCGCCGCCGTGAATGTGGCCGAGATTCATGGTGGGGTGGGGAATGTGGAAAATCGGATTGTGATAGCGTTCCTGTAGGGTATTGCGCAGTACCAGCAGGTGGGAAATCGCCTCATGCATCAGCTCTATCGCATTCACGCCGCGCGAAGGGTCGCTGGAATGGCCGGACTGCCCCTGAATACGGATCGCGTTGGACATATGGCCTTTGTGGGCCCGCACCGGTTGCAGCGAGGTCGGCTCGCCGATGATGGCGCAGTCTGGGCGGATCTGGGTGGATTCGGAGAAATACTGGGCGCCGGCCATCGTCGTCTCTTCATCCGCCGTCGCCAGCACATAGAGCGGCTTCGTCAGTTTGGTCGGGTCGATATCGCGCAGGGCATCCAGAATAAAGGCAAAGAACCCTTTCATATCCGCGGTGCCCAGACCGTACAGCTTGTTGTCGTGTTCGGTCAGCGTGAAGGGATCGCGCGTCCAGCGGCCATCGTCGAACGGCACGGTGTCGGTGTGCCCCGCCAGTAATAAACCGCCTTTTCCTTCCCCCATTCGCGCCAGCAGATTAAATTTATTGCGCGTGCCGGGCACCGGCTGAACCTCCACATGGAAGCCGAGATCGCCGAACCAGCCTGCCAGCAGGTTGATTAACGCCTGATTACTTTGATCGAGCGCGCTGTCGGTGGCACTGATGGACGGTGTCGCGATTAGTGCCCGATATAGCTCAATAAAAGGGGGTAAATTCATCTTCACTGTTGACAGCCTCTGGTTAGGATAGTATCAATATTCATGCATTTATTGTGAATAAAAATACAGTAATGCTCGGTGAAAGCAAACCAAAGGTACGGCGATGGCGATTCGTCACTTTCACTGAGCTTGGCGGGTGAACTGCGTACCGACGCTGGTGAGCCCTGTTACCTGTTTCATCGATAAGTAAGAAGGTATACGGATCCCATGCTGAATACGCTGATTGTTGGTGCAAGTGGTTATACCGGCGCTGAGCTGGCGCTCTACCTGAACCGTCACCCACAGATGAACATAACCGCTTTGATGGTTTCTGCGCAAAGTCTCGATGCAGGAAAATCGATTTCCGATTTACATCCGCAGCTCAAAGGCATCATTGATGTGCCGGTAAAACCGCTGACTGATGCGGAAGACGCGGCGAAAGGCGTGGATGTCGTGTTTCTGGCGACCGACCACAAAGTCAGCCACGATCTGGCCCCGGTTTTTCTGGCGGCAGGCTGCACCGTTTTTGATTTATCCGGCGCGTTTCGCGTACAGGATGCCGAATTTTATCGTCGCTACTATGGCTTTGAGCATCAGCACCCTGACTGGCTGGCAAAGGCGGTTTACGGGCTGGCCGAATGGCGTGCGGAAAGCGTGAAACAGGCGCAACTCATTGCCGTGCCGGGCTGTTATCCTACCGCCGCGCAGCTGGCGCTGAAGCCGCTGCTGGACACGCAATTGCTGAATCCGGCCCAGTGGCCGGTGATTAATGCCGTGAGCGGCGTGAGTGGGGCGGGGCGTAAAGCGTCGCTGACCAGCAGCTTCTGCGAAGTCAGCCTGCAACCCTACGGCATTTTCAACCACCGCCATGCGCCTGAAATTTCAACCCATCTTGGCACGCCAGTGATCTTCACGCCGCATTTGGGCAACTTCGCCCGCGGCATTCTGGAAACCATCACCTGTCGCCTGCAACCGGGCGTGACCCGGCAGGATGTCGCCGAAGCCTATCACAATGCCTATCACGATAAGCCGTTGGTGCGTCTGTATGATAAGGGCGTTCCGGCGCTGAAATCCGTGGTCGGCCTGCCGTTCTGCGATATCGGTTTCTCCGTTGACGGCGAGCACCTCATCGTGGTGGCGACCGAAGATAACCTGCTGAAAGGCGCAGCGGCGCAGGCCGTGCAATGCATGAACATTCGTTTTGGTTTCCCTGAAACCCAATCGTTACTGTAATCCACTATTTGTCCCCGACATTCCGAGGCGCGAAGCATAATGAATCCGTTAATTATCAAGTTAGGTGGCGTTTTACTGGATAGCGAAGAAGCGCTGGAACGTCTGTTTACCGCGCTGGTGACTTACCGGCAGGCGCATCAGCGCCCGCTGGTGATTGTGCACGGCGGCGGCTGTCTGGTCGATGACCTGATGAAAAAACTGGCGCTGCCTGTCGTGAAGAAAAACGGCCTGCGCGTGACGCCTGCCGATCAGATCGACATCATCACCGGCGCGTTGGCGGGTTCCGCCAACAAGACGCTGCTGTCATGGGCGAAGAAGCATGACATTAACGCCGTTGGCCTGTGTCTGGGCGATGGCGGCAGCACGACGGTCACGCAGCTAGACGAGGCGCTGGGCTTTGTGGGGAAAGCGGAAGCAGGGTCGCCAGCGCTGCTGAACACGTTGCTGTCTGCGGGCTACCTGCCGGTTGTCAGCTCCATCGGGATTACGGCGCAGGGCGACCTGATGAACGTCAACGCCGATCAGGCGGCGACAGCGCTGGCGCAAACGCTGGGCGCGGATTTGATTCTGTTGTCCGACGTCAGCGGTATTCTGGACGGTAAGGGCCAGCGCATTGCCGAAATGACGGCGGAGAAAGCCGAGCAGCTGATTGATCAGGGTATCATTACCGACGGCATGATCGTGAAGGTCAACGCCGCGCTGGATGCGGCCCGCGTGCTGGGGCGCCCGGTTGATATCGCCAGTTGGCGTCATGCCGAGCAGCTACCTGCGCTGTTCAACGGCGTGGCGATCGGTACACGTATTCTGGCGTAAGCCGTTTCTGGGTATGGCATGATGCGATACCAATATTCGTTCAATTCTGGGAGTAATCGTTATGGCTTTGTGGGGCGGTCGGTTTAGTCAGGCAGCAGATCAGCGGTTTAAACAATTTAATGACTCACTGCGGTTTGATTACCGTCTGGCGGAACAGGACATCGTTGGCTCGATCGGCTGGTCGAAAGCGCTGGTGACGGTCAATGTGCTCAGCGAGCAGGAACAGCAGCAGTTGGAACAGGCGCTGAATGCGCTGCTGGTTGAGGTGCAAGCGGACCCTGAGATGATCCTGCAAAGCGATGCGGAAGACATTCACAGCTGGGTTGAACAGCGCCTGATCGAGAAAGTCGGCGATTTAGGCAAGAAGCTGCATACCGGGCGTAGTCGCAACGATCAGGTCGCGACCGACCTGAAACTGTGGTGCAAGGCGCAGATTGCCGAGCTGCTGCTGTCGGTACGCCAACTGCGTCAGGCGCTGGTCACGACGGCGGAAGCGAATCAGGATGCGGTCATGCCGGGTTACACCCACTTGCAGCGCGCGCAGCCGGTGACGTTTGCACACTGGTGTCTCGCTTACCACGAAATGCTGGCGCGTGATGAAAGCCGTCTGGAAGACACGCTGAAGCGTCTGGATGTCAGCCCGCTCGGCTGTGGCGCGCTGGCGGGAACGGCTTATCCGATCGATCGCGAACAACTGGCGGGCTGGCTGGGGTTTGCCTCCGCGACGCGCAACAGTCTGGACACGGTTTCCGATCGCGATCATGTACTGGAACTGCTGTCCGATGCCTCGATCGGCATGATCCACCTGTCGCGTTTTGCCGAAGATCTGATCTTTTTCAACAGTGGTGAAGCGGCGTTCGTTGAGCTGTCTGACCGTGTGACATCCGGCTCTTCCCTGATGCCGCAAAAGAAAAACCCGGATGCGCTGGAGCTGATTCGCGGCAAATGCGGCCGCGTACAGGGCGCGTTGACCGGCATGATGATGACGCTCAAAGGCCTGCCGCTGGCGTATAACAAAGACATGCAGGAAGACAAAGAAGGGCTGTTTGACGCGCTGGATACCTGGCACGACTGCCTGATGATGGCGAGTCTGGTGCTGGAAGGCATTCAGGTGAAACGCCCGCGCTGTAAAGAGGCCGCTGAGCAGGGCTATGCGAACGCGACGGAGTTGGCGGACTATCTGGTGGCGAAAGGCGTGCCGTTCCGTGAAGCGCACCACATCGTCGGTGAAGCGGTGGTGGAAGCCATTCGTCAGGGCAAAGCGCTGGAAGCGCTACCGTTGGCTGAGCTGCAAAAATTCAGCGCGGTCATTGGTGAGGATGTCTATCCGATTCTGGCCCTGCAATCCTGCCTGGATAAGCGGGCAGCGCAAGGCGGCGTGTCGCCGCAGCAGGTCGCCAACGCGATTAGGGATGCGAAACAGCGTTTAGCCTAAGTCGCACCCTCTGCTTCATTTCCCCCAGCGTGAGCGTTTCGCGTTGGGGGATTTCGACGTCGCCCCTCTGATTCTCCTGTAACTTGTCGTCTGACGAGGACCCCACGACGACCGCGATCGCGGACATATGGAATGCGGCGCGCATTTTTCTACTCGGTTTATCCCCCGCCAGAATTGTTTCTGGACATCTATACAGTATCATTTTACCTTGACCGACAGCGTGAAAGGCCTGCGGAGGCAAAGTGGATATCAGCATCGTTTATGGTTTAGGCGGCAGCGTGGTTGGCCTGTTGGTGGGCTGGCTGGTCGCCAGTCTTTTTCATCAGCAGAAGCTGTCGCAATATGACACCGAACAGCGGCTGCTGGCGCAGACATTACAGCAAACGCAACAGTCGCTTAGCGAACAGCAGCAGGCGAAGCAGCAGGACGAACAACGGCTGCGGCAAAATGAACTGGAACTGCGCACGGTTCACGCTCAGCTCTCCGCCAGTCACGAAAAGTTGCAACAGTTGAGTGAGCTCCGCGCAGAGTGCGGGCAGTTAAATCAGGAATTGCGAACGCTGCGTGAAATAAACACCGCGCAGGAAGCAGAACTACGGGAAGTCACCATCCGGCTGGAAGAAACCCGAATGGCCGCGGAGGAAAAACAGCGGCTGCTGACAAACAGCGAACAGCGGTTGACGACGCAATTTGAAAATCTGGCGAACCGCATTTTTGAACACAGCGGGCGCAAGGTGGATGAGCAGAATAAACAGAGTCTGGATAAGCTGCTGATGCCGCTGCGTGAGCAGTTGGACGGGTTCCGCCGTCAGGTACAGGATAGCTTTGGTGCGGAAGCCCGCGAGCGCCACACGCTGGCGCATGAAATCCGCAACCTGCAACAGCTGAACGCGCAAATGGCGCGTGAGGCTATCAACCTGACAAACGCGCTGAAAGGCGATAACAAAACGCAGGGAAACTGGGGCGAAGTGGTATTAAGTCGCGTGCTGGAAGCTTCCGGACTGCGTGAAGGGTATGAGTATCAAACACAGGTGAGCGTGCAAACAGGGGCGAATAGCCGTTTGCAACCCGATGTTATCGTGCGGCTGCCGCAGGGAAAGGATGTGGTGATTGATGCCAAGATGTCGCTGGTGGCCTACGAGCGCTATTTTAATAGTGATGATGACGCTGAGCGCGCCACGGCGTTAAATGACCACTTGCTCTCGGTACGCAGCCATATCCGGCAGTTAAGCAGCAAAGATTACCAACAGCTTCCGGGGTTGCGTTCACTAGACTACGTGCTGATGTTTATTCCGGTCGAACCCGCTTTTCTGGTTGCTATCGATCGCCAGCCCGAATTGATCAATGAGGCGCTAAAGCACAATATTATGCTGGTCAGCCCGACCACACTGCTGGTGGCGTTACGGACGATCAACAATTTGTGGCGCTATGAGCAGCAAAGTCGCAATGCGCAGCAGATCGCAGAAAAAGCTTCTCGCCTGTACGATAAGCTGCGGCTGTTTGTGGATGACATGGAAACGCTGGGACAGAGTCTGGATAAAGCGCAGGGCACTTATCGTCAGGCGATGAATAAACTTTCCTCCGGGCGTGGTAACCTTATCGGCCAGGCTGAGGGGTTCCGTGCGCTGGGTGTCGAAATTAAACGGGCGATCAGCCCATCATTGGCAGAAAAAGCGACGGCCGATGAGCATATTGAACGTGATGAATTAACGGTTGCTGCCGCGCCTGAAATCGCCTCTCCGGTGTTAAAAACGGAGAATGGCGAGGAGGGTGATAATGCCTTCGCTACCCATACCCAATAGGCATGGATTGCGCGGGATGGATACCCACGCGATGGAAATAAGTGCGGTTGGGTTTTTATCCGGGTCTGGTACACTCTCACCATTAATGGGTAGACCCGAAATTTGACTGAAATAGTAGGCGGATAAGATGGCAAGTGAGCAGGAGAAAACGGCCGACTTTGGTTTTCGGACTGTCGCCAAGGATGAAAAAGAAGTCATGGTGGCTGAGGTTTTTCATTCTGTAGCAGCAAAATATGACCTGATGAATGACCTGATGTCTTTTGGTATTCACCGCATCTGGAAGCGTTTTACCATTGAATGCAGTGGGATACGACGTAACCAATGCGTGCTCGACCTGGCTGGCGGAACCGGAGATTTAACCGCCCGGTTTTCTCGCATGGTTGGCGAAGGCGGTGAAGTCATTTTGGCGGATATCAACGCGTCAATGCTGAAAGTGGGCCGCGAAAAACTGCGTAACAAAGGCATTATTGACAACATCAACTACGTGCAGGCTAATGCAGAGGCGCTGCCGTTCCCGGATAACACGTTCGACTGCATTACCATCTCTTTTGGGTTGCGTAACGTGACAGACAAAAACAAAGCGCTGCGTTCGATGTACCGTGTTCTGAAGCCCGGCGGACGGTTGTTGGTACTGGAATTTTCCAAGCCAGTGGTTAAGCCGCTGAGTAAAGTTTACGACGCCTATTCATTTCATATTCTGCCAAAGATTGGTGAAGTGGTGGCAAGTGATGCCGGGAGCTACCGTTATCTGGCGGAATCTATCCGCATGCACCCCGATCAGGAAACATTAAAAGGGATGATGAGTGATGCCGGTTTTGACAGCGTTAACTATTTCAACCTTACCGGTGGGATCGTTGCGCTACATCGTGGATTTAAATTCTGATTGGAAATGCCAATGCTGATAACGTCTTTTCTGACAGCTACGCTGGAAACCGCGCTGAATCAGCTACTTTTTCACGATACCGTTTCTGGCGATCGTCGCTTTTCCTGCGATCGCAGCATGAAGTCAGCCCGCCTGCGTTTACAGGGAAAAACGCTACAGATTGAATTGGCTGAACTGGATGCGCCCTTGGTGCTGGTGTTCAACGAGCAGAGACTGGACGTCGTCAGCCAGTGGGGAGAGCCGGCGGATTGCCGACTGAAAACTCGCCTCCCGGTCTTGATGACATTGCGCGATCGCCAACAGCTATCTCCGCTGATGCGTAGCGGTGAACTGGTCATTGAAGGCGATATTCAGGTCGTTCAGCAGCTTATCGTGCTGCTTGATCTGGTGGAGTTCGATCCGGCGGAATGGCTGTCCCCTTATATGGGGGATATCGTCGCTCAGGGGCTGAGTCAGACGGTGCAGAAAACGTTGAGTTTGCTGAGAGGAGCGCTACGCCAACAGCAACATTTTCTCTCAGAGACGTTAACTGAAGAGTGGCGACTGGCGCCGGGAAAGCTGGAAAACGCCTGGTTCCATGAAGAAATCATCGCGTTGGGTGAATCCGTCGATATGTTGTCCGAACGGCTGGCAAAACTGGAGGCTTTACGATGATGCCCGGCGAATTGCGCCGTCTTTACAGCATTGTTCGTGTGTTGTTGAGCTATGGCCTTGATGAACTTATCCCCAGAATGCGCCTGACATTGCCGTTGCGCATTGGCCGCCGTTTGTTGTTCTGGTTACCCAATCGCCACCGCAAGATGCCGTTAGGTGAACGCCTGCGTTTGGCGCTTCAGGAACTCGGGCCGGTGTGGATTAAGTTTGGACAAATGATGTCAACCCGTCGTGATCTGTTCCCACCGGCGATTGCCGATCAACTGGCGATGTTACAGGATCAGGTTGAGCCTTTTGACGGTAAACTGGCGCGTAAGCAGATTGAACAGTCAATGGGGGGGATCCCTCTTGAAGAGTGGTTTGATGATTTTGACATTAAACCGCTGGCCTCTGCTTCTATCGCCCAGGTTCACACCGCGCGCCTGAAAAGCACGGGAAAAGAGATTGTCATCAAGGTTATCCGCCCGGATATTTTACCGGTCATCAAGGCGGATATGCGCCTGATGAAACGTCTGGCCGGTTGGTTGCCCCGACTGTTGCCTGATGGTCGCCGCCTGCGTCCGCGTGAAGTGGTGCTGGAGTACGAAAAGACGTTGCTTGACGAACTGAATTTGCTGCGCGAAGCGGCAAACGCCATTCAACTGCGGCGTAATTTTGATAAAAGTCCAATGCTGTATGTACCCGAAGTGTATTCGGATTATTGCAGTGAACGTATGTTGGTGATGGAGCGTATCTATGGCATTCCCGTCTCCGATGTCGAGGCGTTGAAGGCCAATGGAACGAATATGAAGTTGCTGGCGGAGCGCGGTGTTCAGGTGTTTTTTACGCAGGTATTTCGCGACAGTTTCTTTCATGCGGATATGCATCCGGGCAACATTTTTATCAACGATGAGCACCCGGAAGATCCCCAATATATCGGTATTGACTGCGGGATTGTCGGTTCGCTGAATAAAGAAGATAAACGCTATCTGGCTGAGAATTTCATCGCATTTTTCAACCGTGATTATCGTAAGGTCGCCGAACTGCATGTGGATTCCGGTTGGGTGCCTGCGGACACGAATGTCGAAGATTTTGAGTTTGCGATTCGTACGGTCTGTGAGCCGATCTTCGAAAAACCGTTAGCGGAAATTTCATTCGGTCACGTATTATTGAATTTGTTTAATACCGCGCGTCGCTTCAATATGGAAGTGCAGCCCCAGTTGGTTTTGCTGCAAAAGACCTTGTTGTACATTGAAGGCGTGGGGCGGCAACTCTATCCGCAGCTCGATCTTTGGAAAACGGCCAAGCCGTTTCTGGAAAACTGGTTACGACAACAGGTCGGGCTGCCCGCCGTTTTTCGCGCATTAAAAGAAAAAGCACCGTTCTGGGCTGAAAAGTTGCCCGAAGTGCCTGAACTGTTTTATGACGGGCTGCGCCAGCATAAGATGTTGAGGCAAAGTGTCGATAAGCTGTCAGATCAACTGCGGACACAGTATGTGCGCCAAGGTCAGTCTCGATATCTTTTTGGCATTGGCGCAACCCTGTTGATCAGTGGTACGTTGCTATTGGTCAGCCGCGTTGAAGCCGATATCGTCCCTGCCGGGCTGATGGCGGCAGGGATCGTCGTCTGGATTATCGGTTGGCGTCGAACTCGTTGAAGCAGATCATGATGCACGCCGGGATTACCCGATATAATGACGATAATTCTGGCGCTCCCTTTTTTGAAAGAGGTAAATGTTATGGGTGGTATTAGTATCTGGAATCTGCTGATTATCGCAGCCATTGTCATATTGCTGTTCGGTACCAACAAATTGAGAACTCTGGGTTCAGACCTGGGGGCATCAATCAAAGGCTTCAAGAAAGCGATGGGTGACGATCAACCCGCCGATGGTGCCAATAAAACGCAGCAAGATGCGGATTTTGCGACAAAATCTATTACTGACAATCAGCCAAACGCCAAACCGGACGATATTAAGAATCAGCACAAAGAGCGGGTATAATCTGTGTTTGATATCGGTTTTGGTGAGCTGATGCTGGTGATGGTTCTCGGCCTTGTTGTTCTGGGGCCAGAGCGTTTACCGGTGGCAGTCAGGACGGTCGCAAGCTGGATCAGGACGCTGCGTTCGCTGGCGTCTACCGTTCAGAATGAACTGTCTCAGGAACTGAAACTTCAGGAGTTTCAGGAAAGCCTGAAAAAGGTCGAAAAAGCCGGCCTGCAAAATTTGTCGCCTGAGCTGAAAGCCTCAATGGATGAACTCAAAGAGGCCGCGGAAGCGATGAAGCGAGGCTACAGCGAGAAATCACCGGACGAAAACGCAGCCCAAGACGCTGCGGTAAAAACGCAGTATGGACGTCCGTTGGACGACCCCGAAGCAGCCTACGATGGGGTGATTGCCACAGAAACCGCCGCGCGTGCCGAAGGTCGTCAACATCAGCCTGAAAACGGCGGCGCAACGGATTATCACCGTGATGTTCATACCGTCATTGATGATAAGGCTGTCAGCAACGAGAGTGTCAAACCTGAGCAGTCGCAGCCTTCCGCTGTCGCTGCCCATCAACCGAGTGATAATCGTTAGTTTATGGCCGATGAAGAGACTCAACCGCTGATTAGCCACCTGATTGAGCTACGCAAGCGGTTACTGAACAGCATCATCTCGGTGCTGGTGGTTTTTATTGTGCTGGTGTTCTTTGCCAATGACATTTACCAGCTGGTTTCTGCCCCGCTCATCAAGCAATTGCCTGTTGGTGCCAGCATGATCGCGACAGATGTCGCGTCGCCCTTTTTTACGCCGATAAAGCTGACGCTGATGGTTTCCATATTCGTTGCCGCGCCGCTGGTGCTGTATCAGGTATGGGCCTTTGTGGCGCCGGCTTTGTATAAACATGAGCGACGTTTAATGATGCCGCTGCTGGTGTCCAGCAGTCTGCTGTTTTATGCGGGTATGGCGTTTGCGTATTTTGTCGTCTTCCCGTTGGCGTTTGGTTTTTTTGCCAAAACGGCGCCTGCCGGCGTGTTGATTGCAACCGACATTAATAACTACCTCGATTTTGTCATGGCGTTGTTCATGGCATTTGGCGTATCGTTCGAAGTCCCGGTGGCGATTGTGCTGCTCTGCTGGAGTGGCGTGGTGACGCCGGAAGATTTGAAAAAAAAGCGTCCTTATATTTTGGTGGGGGCATTTGTCGTCGGTATGCTGCTGACGCCTCCGGACGTTTTTTCACAGACGTTACTGGCCGTTCCCATGTACCTGCTCTTTGAAATCGGTGTGTTTTTCTCCCGGTTTTATGTTGGCAAAGGTCGGCGTGTCGACCCCGAAGAAACGCCGCAGTAACGAACCGGTTTCATGCGATAACGGTTCCCTGTGAAGTAAGGAAAATGACCTCTCTCTGAGAGGTCTTATTTTTTATTCGTCTGAACGGATGTTGAGTGGAGAATCATGTTTGATATCGGTGTCAACTTAACCAGCGCTCAATTTGAAAAGGACAGAGATCAGGTCATCACCCGTGCCAGACAGGCGGACGTCAGCGGCCTATTGATCACCGGGACAAACGTTCAGGAAAGCCGGCAGGCCATGATGCTGGCGCAGGCTCACCCCGATTATTGCTGGGCGACAGCGGGGGTTCACCCACATGATGCCAGCCAATGGAATGATTCCGTCTCCGAGCAGATTCACCAAATGGCAAGGGCTGTCTCTGTTGTTGCCGTGGGCGAATGCGGGTTGGATTTTAACCGTAACTTTTCGACGCGGGAAGAACAGGAGAGGGCGTTCAGCGCGCAGCTGGCGATAGCCGCCGAACTCTCTATGCCGGTATTTCTGCACTGTCGCGAGGCGCATCAGCGTTTTATGGCGCTATTGGCACCGTGGTTGAATCAATTACCTGCCGCGGTGGTTCACTGTTTTACCGGCAATCGCCAGGAATTAGACGAGTGCCTGGCTGCGGGGTTGACAATCGGTATCACCGGCTGGGTGTGTGATGAGCGGCGTGGGCTTGAGTTGCGCGCTTTACTGCCGCATATTCCTGTCGAACGGCTGTTGGTGGAGACTGACGCCCCCTATCTGTTACCCCGGGACTTGCGCCCTAAACCGTCTTCCCGCCGTAACGAACCCTGTTATTTGCCTCATATTGTTCGCCAGATTGCGAAGTGGCGTGACGAGGACGCTGCATGGTTGGGGCAGAAAACAGATGATAATGCCCGCCGGGTTTTCCGGCTGGCCTGATTCAGGAGAATAATGATATGAGCAATGCTTTTCCCGGCACCTTCCCTGGCCGACGTATGCGCCGCCTGCGTCGCCATGATTTCAGCCGCCGCCTTGTTGCTGAAAATCAACTGACGGTAAACGATCTGATTTACCCTGTTTTCGTCATGGAGGGGACAAATCATCGTCAGGAGGTTCCCTCTATGCCGGGAGTCTATCGGATGACGATCGACTTGCTGCTGAAAGAAGCTGAGGCGATCGCTAAGCTTGGCGTTCCGGTGCTATCGCTGTTTCCCGTCATTGAAGCGGATAAAAAATCACTCTATGCCGCAGAAGCCTATAACCCGGATGGCCTCGTTCCACGCGCTGTTCGCGCGCTGAAGGATGCCGTCCCGGAACTGGGGCTGTTGACGGATGTAGCGCTCGATCCCTATACCACGCACGGGCAGGATGGGATTATTGATGATGATGGCTACGTGATTAACGATGTCACCAAGGAGATTCTGGTTCGTCAGGCGTTGTCTCATGCTGAAGCGGGAGCGGAAATCATCGCGCCTAGCGATATGATGGATGGCCGCATCGGGGCTATCCGCGAGGCTTTTGAAGCGCAAAGCCTGATCAATACGCAGATTATGGCGTATTCGGCTAAATATGCTTCGTGCTATTACGGGCCTTTCCGTGATGCGGTGGGGTCTTCCGGTAATCTAAAAGGCGGCAATAAAAAAACTTACCAGATGGATCCGGCCAACAGCGATGAAGCCTTGCAGGAAATTGCGCAGGATTTACAGGAAGGCGCAGATATGGTGATGGTCAAACCGGGTATGCCTTATCTGGACGTCGTGCGTCGCGTCAAGGACACGTTCGGCGTGCCGACGTTCGCCTATCAGGTCTCTGGCGAATATGCGATGCACATGGCGGCGATTCAGAACGGCTGGTTGCAGGAGCAGCCGGTGGTGATGGAGTCTCTGTTGTGCTTCAAACGCGCAGGCGCCGATGGGGTGCTGACCTATTTTGCCAAACGTGTCGCCCAGTGGCTGCACGATCAGCACCTGCAACGCTAAGCCCGTCTCATCCGGCGCGTCAGCGCGCCGGGTACGACAAACCGGCAGAGGTATTGGGGCAGAGGTATTGGATTAGGCTTTGCGAAACTCGCGGTTATCAATGCTCTGTCTGACCTGCTTGTTCAACATATTCAGCAGCAGCATGGAACGCGCTTCACCGTCGGGTTCGGTGTAAATCGCCTGAAGACCAGAGAAAATACCGTCGGTAATGACCACGCTATCGCCGGGTTGCGGCGTCAGCGGATCAATAATGCCCTGCATGGGGCGAAGCGATAATTCATCGACAACCTGTTGCGGAACGGTCGCGGGCTGTGCGCCAAACCGAACAAAATTACTGACACCACGCGTCGCGCTGATGGTCGTGGTATGGATGCGTTCAGGGTCGAATTCTACGAACAGATAATTCGGGAACAGCGGCTCGCACACCTCGGTCCGTTTGCCACGCACGATTTTATCCAGCGTGATCATCGGGCTCACGCAGATAACGTCCTGGCGTTCCAGGTGTTCTTTCGCTCGCAGCAGTTGGCCGCGTTTACAATACAGTAAGTACCAGGCTTCCATAATTTCGCAGACTCATGATTCCAATCAGCAAGCATAACAAAAGCGGACCCGGATAAAAAATTTTCGGCGGATCTTTTTGTTGCGCATGGCGGCGCTGGGCGGGAAGCATAAATTGGATGTCTGCCATAAATCGACGCGACGGGAAGCGACAGGCTGGTGAAGAGACTTTATAATGGCCGTTACGATAGACTGCCTCGATGATTAGCATGAAATACCGTGACTTACGCGAATTTCTCTCGCTGCTGGAAGAGAGAGGGGAGTTAAAACGCATTACCCAACCCGTCGATCCTTACCTTGAAATGACAGAGATTGCCGACCGGACGCTGCGTGCGGAAGGGCCTGCTCTCCTGTTTGAGAACCCTAAAGGCTACGACATACCCGTGCTGTGCAACCTGTTTGGCACGCCGAAGCGCGTTGCATTGGGTATGGGGCAAGAAGATGTCAGCGCGCTGCGCGAGGTCGGTAAACTATTGGCTTTTCTGAAAGAGCCGGATCCACCCAAAGGATTCCGGGATTTAGTGGATAAAATGCCGAAGTTCCGTCAGGTGCTGAATATGCCAACAAAACGGCTGTCTTCTGCGCCTTGTCAGGAACAGGTCTGGCAGGGTGATGATGTCGACCTGCGCCGGATACCGGTGATGCAGTGTTGGCCGGAAGATGCCGCGCCGCTCATTACCTGGGGCTTAACCGTAACGAGTGGGCCGCATAAGGCACGTCAAAATCTGGGGATCTATCGTCAGCAGGTGCTGGGCAAAAACAAACTGATCATGCGCTGGCTATCTCATCGCGGCGGCGCGCTGGATTTTCAGGAGTGGTGTCAGGAAAATCCGGGCCAGCGTTTTCCGGTGGCCGTTGCGCTAGGTGCCGATCCGGCGACGATTCTCGGCGCGGTCACGCCAGTGCCTGATACGCTGTCGGAATATGCGTTTGCCGGTTTGCTACGAGGGCATAAGACGGAAGTGGTGAAGTGCCTGTCAAACGATCTGGATGTCCCTGCGAGTGCGGAGATCGTTCTGGAAGGCTATATTGAGCCCGGTGAAATGGCGGCGGAAGGGCCTTACGGCGACCATACTGGCTATTATAACGAAGTCGATCGCTTCCCGGTTTTCACCGTGACACACATTACCCAACGTCAGAACGCCATTTACCATTCGACTTACACGGGCAGACCGCCCGATGAGCCTGCGGTACTCGGCGTCGCGCTAAACGAAGTTTTCGTTCCGATCCTGCAAAAGCAGTTTCCTGAGATTGTCGATTTTTATTTGCCGCCAGAGGGTTGCTCTTACCGTCTGGCGGTCGTTACCATGAAGAAACAGTACGCGGGACATGCTAAGCGCGTCATGATGGGCGTCTGGTCTTTTTTGCGGCAGTTCATGTATACGAAATTTGTCATTGTTTGCGACGATGACGTTAACGCGCGTGACTGGAAAGACGTGATATGGGCGATCACCACGCGTATGGATCCGGCGCGCGATACGGTTTTAGTCGAGAATACGCCGATAGACTATCTTGATTTCGCCTCGCCGGTGTCTGGTCTGGGGTCCAAAATGGGTCTGGACGCGACGAATAAATGGCCTGGTGAAACGCAGCGTGAGTGGGGCCATCCCATTAAGAAAGATCCGCAGGTTTGTGCCCGCATTGATGAGATATGGGATGAACTGGCCATTTTTAGCGACGGAGAACCTCGTCGTTAGCGGCCGTTGCGCTGTTCTCCGTTTTGCTTTTATGACCCTATAGAGGGAATGCATGACAACATTGAGCTGTAAAGTGACTTCAGTCGAAGCCATAACCGATACGGTCTATCGCGTTCGTTTATTACCTGAAGCGCCGTTTTCCTTTCGGGCTGGCCAGTATTTGATGGTGGTGATGGAGGAGCGGGACAAACGACCTTTTTCACTGGCTTCAACCCCCATGGATAAAAATTTTATCGAACTGCATATTGGGGCGTCCGAGCTGAATCTTTACGCGATGGCGGTGATGGAGCGCATTCACAAGGAAAAATCACTAACGGTGGATATCCCGCACGGTGAAGCGTGGTTACGAGAGGAGAGCTTGCGTCCATTGGTGTTGATTGCAGGGGGTACCGGATTTTCGTATGTACGTTCTATCTTGCTGACGGCGCTGGCGCAGCAGCCAGAGCGTGATATCTCCATTTATTGGGGAGGGCGGGAGTCCCGACACCTGTACGATTTGACGGAGCTTGAAGGCTTTGCGGCCAAGTATCCCAATCTCCGGGTCGTCCCGGTCGTAGAGCAGCCTGAAGAGGGATGGAATGGCCGCACCGGTACGGTTCTGAGCGCGGTATTACAGGATTACGGTTCGCTGGCGGAACAGGATATCTATATCGCTGGTCGTTTCGAAATGGCGAAAATCGCGCGCGAACGTTTCTGTAATGAGCGTGGTGCGCTGGCGTCCCATATGTTCAGCGATGCGTTTTCGTTTATTTAAAACGATCGCGGCAGTAAGCCGTTCGCCTAAGAGTAAAAATCCCACCACGGTGGGATTTTGGGTTTCTGACGCGGCTTGTCTCTGTTCAGGCTCGCTCGAATACCGTCGCAATACCTTGTCCTAGCCCGATACACATCGTTGCGACGCCAAACTGAACGTCGCGGTTTTCCATCAGGTTCATTAATGTGGTAGAGATGCGCGCGCCCGAGCAGCCGAGCGGGTGGCCTAGTGCAATCGCGCCGCCGTTGAGGTTAACCTTTTCATCGAGCTGTTCCAGTAGCCCCAGATCTTTAATGCAAGGCAGCGTCTGGGCGGCGAACGCCTCATTGAATTCAAACACGCCGATATCCGTCAGGCTCAATCCAGCCCGTTGCAACGCCAGTTTCGTCGCCGGGACAGGGCCGTAGCCCATAATCGACGGATCGCAGCCAACCACGGCCATCGCCCGGATGCGGGCCCGTATGGGTAAGCCTAACGATGTTGCTCGGGATTCGCTCATGATCAGCATAGCTGCCGCGCCATCGGACAACGCGGAAGATGACCCGGCCGTTACCGTGCCGTTAACCGGATCGAATGCCGGTTTGAGGGCGGCAAGGCTGTCGACGGTGGTGTCCGGGCGAATGACTTCATCGTAGTCGAAACGTTGTAGCGCCCCGTCTGCGTCATGGCCCGCGGTGGGGATGATTTCATTACGGAAAGCTCCTGATTGGGTAGCGTGATGTGCCCGCTGGTGTGAACGGGCGGCGAACTGATCCTGCATCTCGCGACCGATATTGTGCATACGCGCCAGCATCTCCGCCGTCAGTCCCATCATCCCCGCCGCTTTCGCCGTGGTGCGGCTCAGCCCCGGATGAAAATCGACGCCGTGATTCATCGGCACATGCCCCATATGTTCAACACCGCCAATGAGGCAGACATTGGCGTCGCCGACCATAATAGCGCGAGCGGCATCGTGAAGCGCCTGCATGGAAGAGCCGCACAGCCGGTTAACCGTGGTGGCAGGAACGCTCATCGGGATTTCTGCCAGCAAAGCGGCATTACGGGCGACGTTGAAGCCCTGCTCCAGCGTTTGTTGCACACATCCCCAATAGATATCGTCGATCTCATGGGCGTCCAGTGCCGCATTGCGGCTCAATAGGCTACGCATCAGGTGTGCGGACAGATCTTCTGCTCTTACCTGACGGAAGGCGCCGCCTTTGGATCGCCCCATTGGTGTACGTATGGCATCAACAATGACTACCTTTTCCATCTTTCCTGCCCTCATGCCGGTTGACCGTGAGAAAGGCCCGCGTGCGGCGTGACCGGTGGATAATAGCTCTCGTTGTTTCGCGCTTTTTGCCGTAAGCCCTCAGGCACCTGATAAATCGGACTGAGAGTGGTCAACGGTTGAGCCATCTCGACATAACGGGCGCTGCCCAAGGTGTCCAGATAGCGGCAGGCGCCACCGTGGAAAGGAGGGAAGCCTAACCCGTATACCAGCGCCATGTCCGCCTCGGCAGGGCTGGCGACGATGCCTTCTTCCAGACAGCGAGCCACTTCATTAATCATTGGAATCATCATGCGAGCGATAATCTCTTCCGCGCTGAACGCTTTTTTCGGCTGGCTGATGTCCTTAAGGAGCGTATCTACAACGTCATCCCGCTCTTTACGCGGTTTTCCTTTGTTATCGGTTTGATAACGGTAGAAGCCCTGACCATTTTTCTGCCCAAGGCGCTGATGTTCAAACAAGACGTCAATCGCATCGCGATAGTCTTTCGCCATACGCTGCGGGAAACCTTCGGCCATCACTGCCTGCGCATGATGCGCGGTATCTATGCCGACGACATCCAGCAGATAGGCCGGTCCCATTGGCCAACCGAATGTCTTCTCCATGACGTTATCGAGCTCGCGGAAGTCGGCGCCGTCTCTGAGCAGTAAGCTGAATGCGGCAAAGTAGGGGAACAGTACCCGATTGACGAAGAATCCGGGGCAGTCGTTCACGACAATCGGCGTTTTGCCCATTTTACTGGCGTAGGCCACCACGCTGGCGATGGTGTGGTCGCTGGTTTTGGGGCCGCGAACAATTTCGACTAGCGGCATACGATGCACCGGGTTGAAGAAGTGCATACCGCAGAAATTTTGTGGTCGTTTTAACGATGCGGCCAGCGAGGTAATCGGGATAGTTGAGGTGTTTGATACGAGGATCGTATTCTCGCTCACGTGTGATTCGGTTTCTGTGAGTACGCTGGCTTTAATTTTCGGGTTCTCAACCACGGCCTCAACCACGATGTCGGTACGCTCGAACCCGGCATAATCCAGTGTGGGGTGAATACTGGCCAGAATCGTCGCCATTTTCATTCCATCCAGCTTGCCTCGTTCCATCTGTTTATTCAGCAGCTTGGCCGCCTCATTCATCCCCAGCGCGAGCGGCTTTTCGTTGATATCTTTCATCCGAATCGGCACGCCCTTGAATGCGGATTGATAGGCAATACCGCCGCCCATAATGCCCGCACCCAGCACGGCGGCGTTCTGTGGCACCGGCGTCTCGCCAATCAGCCTTTTGGCTTTACTTTTAACATACTGATCGTTGAGGAAAATACCGACAAGGGCTCGCGCTTCATTTGAACGCGTCAGTTGAACAAAGTGCTGCGTCTCAAGCTGCAAGGCGTCATCACGCGTCATGGCCGCGGCGGCTTCAATGGTTTTTACCGCGAACATCGGCGCGGGGTAATGTTTCCCGGCGGTTTGTCGCACCATTGCTTTGGCGGTGGTAAAGCTCATCATGGCTTCAATTTTATTGAGCTTCAGCGCGTCAAGTTTGGGGCGGCGGTAAACCTGCCAGTCCAGCGTGCCGTCAATGGCCTGTTTTAGCATTTTGATAGCCGCGGGGATCAGTTTTTCATTGGCGACAACGGCCTGCACCAGCCCCACTTTTAAGGCATCGGCTGCGCCGACATCTTTCCCTGCGGCGATCATCTCCAGCGCGCTGTCTGCGCCCAGCAGACGCGGTAGCCTGACCGTGCCGCCAAAACCCGGCATGATCCCCAGTTTTGTCTCTGGTAGCCCGATGCGTGCATCTGCCGCTGCCAGACGAAAATCGGTTGCTAACACGCATTCACAACCCCCTCCCAGCGCATAACCATTAATGGCGGAGAGTGTGGGAACCGGGAGATCTTCAAGACGACTGAAAATACGGTTAGCGAAGACAAGCCATTCATGCAGCTTTTCTGCCGGTGCGGCAAAAAGAGAAAGGAATTCCGTGATATCGGCACCCACAATGAAAGCGGGTTTATCAGAACGTAGCAGTAACCCTTTTAGATTCGGCAGCTCTGCCAGCACATCCAACGCGTTACCCAAGCTGGCAACCGTGCGGGTATCCAGCTTGTTTACGGAGCTCGGGGCAGAAAATACCAGCTCGACAATGCCGTCCTCAAGCTCGTTAAGGTAGAGGGATTCACCTTGATAAAGCATGTTTATCTCCGCTGTTTGAATGACTGATCTGGTACGACCAGATGATCGAATTGTGGCTATTGTGTTAATTTTTTGCAAATGAATGATTAATTTTTTGCCGAATCGATCACAAAGCACCGGACGCTGCCCTTGGGGGATGCCTGTGTTAAAATGGAAAAATTGTGTCGTGACGTATGAAAGGTACTCATGGAAAAGCTGGCTTCTTTATATCATCACCATCTGGCTACGCTGCAAGCGCGTACTCAGGCGGTTTTAGCGCGCCATCAGCTTGACGCATTACTGATTCACTCTGGTGAGCTGTTGACCGTTTTTCTGGACGATCACGACTATCCTTTTAAAGTTAATCCACAGTTTAAAGCCTGGGTGCCCGTCACACAGGTGCCGAATTGCTGGCTATGGGTTGACGGCGTGAATCCACCGAAGCTGTGGTTCTACTCGCCGGTGGATTACTGGCATAACGTGGCGTCGGTGCCTGAGAGTTTTTGGACGGAAGAGATAGAGATTGCCGTGCTACGCAATGCCGATGACATCGGGCAATGTCTGCCGTCACCGCGTGAGCGGGTCGCCTATATCGGCTACGCGCCGCAACGGGCGCAGGATTTGGGGATTCGCGCAGACAATATTAACCCTCAGGGTGTGCTGGATTATCTGCATTACCATCGCGCTTACAAAACCGATTACGAGTTAGCCTGTATGCGTGAAGCACAGAAAACGGCGGTTACCGGTCATCGGGCGGCGCATGAAGCGTTTCTTTCCGGTATGAGCGAATTCGATATTAATCTGGCGTATCTGACGGCGACTGGTCATCGGGATATTGACGTGCCTTATGGCAATATCGTTGCACTCAATGAGCATGCGGCGGTGCTGCATTATACTCAGCTCGATCACCAGGTGCCTGCCGATGTCCGCAGTTTTCTGATTGATGCGGGCGCTGAGTATAACGGCTATGCCGCCGATCTGACGCGTACCTATTCCGCGCAGAGCGACGGTGCGTTTGCTTTGCTGATTAAAGATCTCAATCAGGAAATGCTTGCGCTGATTGAGACGATTCAGGCCGGAGTACGTTACACCGATTACCATCTTCAAATGCACCTGCGAATTGCGAAGCTGCTGAAATCACATCAACTGGTGCGGGATATCAGTGAAGAGGCGATGGTGGAGCAGGGGCTGACATCGCCTTTCCTGCCGCATGGTCTTGGTCACCCGCTGGGTTTACAGGTGCATGATGTCGCTGGGTTTATGCAGGACGATCGTGGTACGCATCTGGCGGCACCCTCGCAGCATCCTTATCTGCGTTGTACTCGCGTGCTCGAACCCGACATGGTCATGACAATCGAGCCCGGTATCTACTTTATTGAGTCTTTACTGGCGCCGTGGCGCGAAGGTCCGTTCAGCCAACATTTTGACTGGAAGAGCATTGATGCGCTGAAACCGTTTGGCGGTATTCGTATTGAGGATAATATCGTCATTCATGAAGGGCGCGTGGAAAACATGACGCGCGACCTGAATCTGGCCTGATGCAAGCGTATCCAATTCCTGCTGCGACAGTGAGCTTCAGTGAGGAAATCAAAAAAAGCCGCTTTACCACGATCCTGGCGGCGACGCCGGGAATCGAAGCAGCAAAAGCGTTTATCCAGCACGTCAGAGAAGAACACGCCTCGGCGGGCCACCACTGCTGGGCGTTTGTTGCCGGCGCGCCTGACGACGCCCAGCAGTTGGGCTTTTCTGATGATGGAGAACCTTCCGGCACGGCAGGTAAACCGATGCTGGCGCAGCTGATGGGCAGCGGTATTGGCGAGATTACGGCCGTCGTGGTGCGCTACTATGGTGGGATCCCCTTGGGCACCGGCGGGTTGGTGAAGGCTTATGGCGGTGGCGTTCAGCAAGCGTTGAAACAAATATCGCTGCAGGAGAAGGTTCTGCAAAAAGAGTATGGCTTACAATGTGACTATGCGTTGTTGCCTCAGGTGGAATCTCTCATCTTTCAGCTTGGCGGCAAAATGTTACATAGCGAATATGGTGTGGATGTTGTATTGCAAGTCTCTATCCCCGTTAGGGCAACGGAGGAAGCGGCAGTGAGATTACGTGATTTAAGCCGCGGTGCATTGCATTTAGTGCCGATTCCACAATAATCCCAGCGCTATTTTATGAATCATTAAGGAATTCCCTGCGATGCAATTGCGCGCCATAACCCGAATTGTCGGCCAGTTAGTTATCCTTTTTTCCGGGACCATGGTCATTCCCGGACTGGTGGCATTAATTTACCGTGATGGCGCAGGTCGGGCGTTTGCCCAGACATTTTTTGTCGCATTGGTGATTGGCATCATACTGTGGCTACCAAATCGTAAGCAAAAGCATGAACTTAAGTCTCGCGAAGGGTTCCTGATTGTCGTTTTGTTCTGGACCGTGTTGGGGAGCGTCGGGGCGTTACCTTTTTTGTTTTCCGAACATCCTAATCTGGGCGTAACGGATGCTTTTTTTGAGTCGTTTTCAGGATTAACGACGACGGGGGCAACCACGCTGGTCGGGCTGGATTCATTGCCTAAAGCTATCCTGTTTTACCGACAAATGCTGCAATGGTTTGGCGGTATGGGGATTATCGTCCTTGCCGTTGCCATCCTGCCGATTCTGGGCGTCGGGGGAATGCAGCTTTATCGGGCGGAAATGCCCGGGCCGTTGAAGGAAAACAAAATGCGCCCGCGCATTGCCGATACGGCGAAAACGCTGTGGTTGATTTACCTCTTGCTTACCATCGCTTGCGCCGTCGCGCTTTGGCTGGCCGGCATGCCGGTGTTCGATGCGATTGGGCATAGCTTCTCGACGGTGTCCGTCGGCGGGTTTTCCACTCACGATGCCAGTGTCGGCTACTTCAATAGCCCGACGATCAACACCATTATTGCCCTCTTTTTGCTGATTTCTGGCTGTAATTTTGGCTTGCACTTTGCTTTGTTGAGTGGTCGTAGCTTGAAGGTATACTGGCGTGACCCCGAATTCCGCATGTTCATTTTTGTTCAACTGTCTCTGGTGGCTGTGTGTACGATTGTCCTGTGGTTTCATCACGTTTATGACAGCGGAATGCAGACGATCAATCAGGCATTCTTCCAGGTCGTCTCTATGGCGACAACGGCAGGGTTTACAACAGATAGCATTGCATCATGGCCGCTGTTTCTGCCCATTTTGCTGTTGTGCTCCGCATTTATTGGCGGGTGTGCGGGGTCAACCGGGGGCGGGCTGAAGGTGATTCGTATTCTGCTGCTTTTTCTGCAAGGTTCACGCGAGCTCAAGCGTTTAGTCCATCCCAACGCGGTGTACACGATTAAGTTGGGTCATCGTGCGTTGCCGGAGCGGATCCTTGAAGCGGTATGGGGGTTCTTTTCCGCATATGCATTGGTTTTTATTGTCAGTATGCTGGCCGTCATTGCGACAGGCGTTGATGATTTCTCTGCGTTTGCGGCGGTTGCTGCCACATTGAATAATCTGGGGCCGGGGCTAGGCGTCGTCGCTGAGAATTTTACGTCAATGAATGATACGGCGAAATGGATTCTGATACTGACAATGCTGTTTGGTCGTCTGGAAGTCTTCACGCTTTTAGTGTTGTTTACGCCAACATTCTGGCGTGAATAGTGCAGATAAGGATAAAGAACAATGAAAGCTTTGATCGTGTTTTCGAGTCGGGATGGGCAAACCAGAGCGATAGCCTCCTATATTGCGAATACGCTGAAAGGAACGCTGGAGTGTGATGTTGTTAACGTACTCAATACGAATGCTATCGATCTGGGTCAATATGACCAAATTTTGATTGGGGCGTCGATTCGATACGGGCGCTTCCATCCTGCCATCAATCAATTTATCCGTAAGCACTTGGCTGCTTTGCAACAGCTGCCCAGCGCATTTTTTTCCGTGAACCTCACCGCGCGCAAGCCAGAAAAGCGCACAATACAAACCAATTCCTATACGCGTAAGTTCCTGCTGAATTCACCCTGGCAGCCGGATTTATGCTGTGTGTTTGCCGGTGCTTTGCGTTACCCACGTTACCGTTGGTTCGATCGGGTAATGATTCAACTCATTATGCGCATGACGGGGGGAGAAACGGATAGTACCAAAGATATCGAATATACGGATTGGCAACAGGTTGCGCGATTTGCACAGGATTTTGCTCAATTAGCGGTGAAAAATCCGGCATAACGCCGTCTTTTAATGCGCTTTGCTGAAAAAAAACTCGCTCGGTCATTTTTTTGCATTTAGCGCTTGTCAGCGGCGGAGAAG
>NZ_SMBY01000017.1 GCF_004342665.1 Samsonia erythrinae
CGGCTGGCGATGAGCCGTTTTATTATCGAGTTCGGTGACCGCCTGAGCGCTCACCTTTAATACAGTGGCAATTACACAGAATTACGGACAGGCTCTTAAAATCTATACTTCTTAAGAAGATCTTTATGACGTTCGACTTCTTTTGAATACCATTTGAGACTCCATGACCAGCCATCCTCTCTGGGTTTACAATCCGTGCATTTATCACAATTTGATTGTTTGAAACTATTACCGAAATCATAGCTGCCAGTACTATCATATAATTGACTTAATAAATTTCCGGTTCCTTGTGCATGTCTGTGCTTTAAGCAGATCAAAAGATGCATGCCACCTAGAGAGTGCATTCTCAATGATTGGGCAAATATTCCTCCGGGACGATAATGAACAAATAAATGCTCACAATTTTTCATTATATTTGTGGGGTCATAATTAGCAAATCCAATTTTAAGGAATTCATGATGTTCTCCTTGTGGGTCATCAGGATCCATTCCTAGATTTTTGGCCATACTCAAGAAGTATTCTTTTTGCTCTTCAGTTGTAAGATCATAAAAATCTTTTTGACTGTCAAGACTGATAACATGATTCTCTATTTCTGTTAGGGCTTCCTCAAAATCAGGAAAAGTTGAAAGAATCATCTTCCGATGGGGTTGGGTTGCTTTAGGGTTTTGTTTTAGCAAGGTGGCAGTAAGAAAGTATAATTTTTCAATTTTTTCAATATCTTTTGATAATACACAATATGTCATTACTAATAATGACATTCTTTCATACCAATCGTCTAGAAAATCAATTGTTTCCTTCGAACCCCGTGCTTCATGGATTCCTTTGAATATTAAAATCGACGCATAGATATCAACAAAAAAATCTGCAAGTATGTGATATTGCCCGTTTCTTGTCATCCTATTACATAACTCAATGATCTTTTGTAGGGATATGCAGCAATCTCTATACATTATTTGAGTTTGATCATTGAAAATATAACGCTCTAAAGATTTTTCTTCAAAGTGATTGACGGAATGATGGGTCGCATGAAGCTGATCCAACTGAGCCTTAAATTTTGCTTTCCGTGATTTACCAAAAGCAATTAATCTGTGAATCCGGCTTTTTTGCTCTCTAGCTAATAATATTAAATGTTGGCAAATATAAAAATTTTCTCTGTAAATTTCTCTTTTAATATTAGTATAAGGAGAGATTTGGAATGCTTGTAAGTAATATAAAACTGCTATAAATCTATCTTTTGCAGGAACTATTGGTGAATGGCTTATTTCGTTAGAGCGTTCAAAAACAGCATCATATTTTCTTTCAGATAAAAGATTATCCAACTGCTGATGATACGCTTTATATAATGCTTCACCTATATCTTCAATTTTCTTATCGAGAGTTGAAGGGCTAATGATTGGATATCTGACAACAGAATCTTTAAGCCCCTTAATGTTCAAGTAATCCCAACAATCTATGGCAGCGTCTAATATTTTATTTGCTGATGCTATGTCTTTTCTGATCAGTGTATTTTCAATTGGAATATGAACTTGAACTGTATCAGTTTGATCAGATTTTGATGCCTTTTCTCTTAATGTTTCATTGTTTGTTATTGGGAGCCAAAATATTTTCTCTGATGTGATCTCTACCACAACTAAAATAACAGGTACTTTAAATTCAAAGTAATATCTCAAACGCTCTGTTTTGAGAGTAAATGATAATAAGCTATTGTCATGAATAAAGGTTGAGTTCTCTTCACCCTTAATCTGAACTTTGAAAACACTCTCTTTCCCAAGAGCTTTGCCACTACCATCTTTGAGTTCAATTTCTCCATCAATACCAAAATCATTTTGATCCTCTTGACTTCGGAAAATCCAATGGCTTGGTAAGTTGTATTCAAAAATACGCCCGGCTTCAGTTCCAATCTCTCCTGCGTTCATCAGGCCCCTCAATCTTGTTTTTTTCTTGTGGTCTTATAATACCATGCTCATACAATAAAACAGTATCTCACCTGTAGCCATTGCTCTTACCTCCACTAAGACAATGCGGATAGTAGCAATATCAATCCAGTGTTAGGCTCATGCTTCTGTTGGGCACGCCACCTCTAGACACAATCCGCTATTGTGCGGCGTGTTCAAAAGGAGTTCTCGGCAAGTAATAATCTCCCACTACGAACACAAAAAATCCATTGGGGGTATCTTTGGGGGTATCAACAAAGATGAAACAGTTAATTTTTATTAGTAATCAATAAAATAGTGTATAGGTATTGTTCCTATTATCACCATTTAAATCAATTGCTTACTCCATATCTCCTGTTGTTCCGTTACTATCGTGGGACAGATTTGGGACACGAACGTAGAAAAAAGCATCAATTTGTCGCGCGTGCTCAGTGAGATGATTGGGTGCCAGATGCGCATAGCGTCGACCATTTCGATAGATTCCCCCCCATTTCTTGTAACACTGATATAGGCACTCCGGCCTGTTCCAGCCAGCTTACCCATGTGTGTCCCAGGTCATGGAACCTAAAATCATCTATCCCTGCCCGTTTTAGCGCAGCTCTCCATGCAATATTGGCGTCGTAGCGCATCTTCCTTACTACAGGGCTTTTCGTGCCGTCTGGCTTCGTGCAACTTTCCCTTTACACGAAAACCTAATGGTGGTGTGCCCTATTTGCTTTTTCAGCAAACGACATGCAGTGTCGTTTAGCGCGATCCCGATAGCTCTATTAGACTGCTATCTTCTGGATTAACGTAAACCGTCTTGCTGTGGTCTATCTCTGGTTCGCTGAATTTTTCTCTGCTCGGTCATGATTGGTCTTTCCCGGGTTACATGGTCTATGCCGCCTACCTCTCGATTGTGTTGAAAGTGGCGTTGTCGCATTATCTGGGAAAGGTGTTGATTACACTGAATATGCAGCAACAAAACGCGGAAGGGGATTTTCGCTTTCTTGACATACAGGTTCGTGAGAATGCGGAGCAGGTCGCTTTCTATCAAGGCGGTGGTCGGGAAGGTGAACGACTTATTCAGCGTTTTTCTCGTGTTCGTGCCAATGCATTATCGGTCATTTTACACGAGTTCAAGGTGTCGTTCGGCCAGAGCCTCTTTTCTCACTTTCTCTCGCCATTGCCGACGTTATTGGCGTTACCGCGACTGCTGTGCGGAGAGATAAGCTTTGGTGATTTGACGCGAATCCAGATGGCCTACGGCTCTCTTGGGGCAACACTCAGTTATTTCATGCAGGCCTATCAGGGTTTACCCGTAGGCTGGTGCTGACAAAGCGTTTACAGGATTTGGACGAAGCGCTGAACAAAAGCGTGTGGACATCATCGCCTAAGACGTTTTTTACCGCAGCTCGGTAGCGGCTACGGCAGAAGCCCCCTGCGGCCATGTGTTCAGCGGGCCGCTGGGGCGTGATGTTCACGACATCGAATCATCGCAGGGCGGGGTGATTAAATGTATGCACGGCAGCGAGAGCGGCTCCGCGTGTTCAGCATGGTGGATTAATCATCAGATACCCGAGGTCGATTTGTCCTGAGAATATTCCCATGTCGAAGGGGAATATTTTATCGAATATTTTAATCGTAAAGAAGATATATCTATTGCGTAATAACCCGTCTGATATTTCATTTTTCTTTCCAACACGCCCCAGGGCTTACCGATATTCTGGAAGATTCTGCTGCTAAAGGGATGTTATTTTTTAACCTGATATTGTCTATTAAAAGCTCGTTTTGCTGCCGGCTTGATGGTTTTCTGCTATTGAATGGGTAAAATTTGTGCTTTTCGGTATAAAATTCATATTTTTTGTATTTTTATGGTGTTAAATTCTAAATAATTGCATTAAAAACAATCATTTTCATTTTATATAAGGATCTATTACTTAACACTAAAATAGTTTAGTTCCGTTACTTAGTTATTTATTCTGGAGAAAGCAAAAAAATAGCCGTAGTTAACTTGATAAAATAAAATTAATAGGGTGTTCATAATAATCTATTTTTGTTAGTTCGTTAATTATTTCGTTTTTAACGAAATTAAAAGGTAAAAAATATATTCGTACTCATTTGATTGATAAATCAATGTCTTTTCCTGTTGTTATGAGGCGGATTTTGAAAAGGGAATCATTTATCTTGTTGTTTTTGTTTGGTTTTGTTTTTAGTGGTTCCGCTTAGTTATCAAGCTATATAAGCATTGACCAGGCGTTTATGTTGTGTGTATGATTCAAGTGTGAACATAAATGTTTTTAAATTTCCTTCTGGGTGCGACTCTATTTTGCACCGAAAAACCGTGATCTTACGGTTTTAGTATGATGTTTTAGATTCGTTTTAATACGGTTTAAGTTTATTTCATTTCGCTGGTCGAAAAACAAATACGTTATTTGTTTGCCGGATTACCGCTGGTTTATGAACCATGTGGGGCTTTGGTAGGATTCGACTTTACTTCACCGGGCTTGATTGCCCTTACGTTGGTATAGACACATGGCAAAAGGTACTGACGGTGCATCAGTCGCACCAAAGGAACGTATTAATATCAAATATGTCCCGGCCACGGGGGGGCAGCAAGCGGAAATAGAATTACCGTTGACGCTGATGGTCGTGGGAAATATGAAAGGGCGCGCAGAGGAAACGCCGATCGAAGAACGTCAGACCGTTTCTATCGATAAGAACAACTTTACCTCTGTAATGAAAGAAGCCAACCTGGAGTTGAATTTCAACGTGCCGAATCGACTTGATGAAAATAGTCAGGGCGATTTACCTGTGAAGCTCAACATTGGCGGCCTGAATGATTTCTCCCCCGATCGTATTGCTCAACAGGTACCTGAATTACGTAAACTTCTTGATTTACGTGAGGCCCTGGTCGCACTGAAAGGCCCCCTCGGTAATATTCCCTCATTCCGTAATCGTTTGCAGGATCTATTGTCCAGCGAAGAGGCCAGAGAACAGCTTTTAAAAGAGCTCGATCTGGTGAAACCCGCCGAATAATTGATATTTATTGACGCAATAGGGAAACGAATATGTCAGTAGTTGAAAAACAGGCCCAGGCTGGGGCTGCCGGTACCTCCGGATCGTTGCTTGATGACATCATGGCACAAGCGCGTATCACCCCGGTTGATGAAGGGTACAGCGTTGCCAAACAGGGTATTGCCGCGTTGGTTGCGAATATTCTGGATAGTGGTAATGCGGCCGAGCCCGTCAATAAAGCGCTGGTCGATAGTATGATCGTCGAACTGGATAAAAAGCTGAGTAAGCAGGTTGACGTCATTCTGCATGCCAAGGAGCTACAGGACCTGGAATCTTCCTGGCGTTCTCTGAAGCTTCTGGTTGATCGCACCGATTTCCGTGAAAACATCAAACTGCTGATGTTGCATGCGACAAAAGAAGAGCTGTTGGAAGATTTCGAATTCGCACCTGAAATCACACAGTCTGGTTTCTATAAACACGTCTATTCCAGCGGTTATGGTCAATTTGGTGGACAGCCTATCGGGGCGGTCATCGGCGATTATGCGCTGACGCAAAGTTCGTCAGACATCAAACTGATGCAGTATGTCAGCGCCGTTGGCGCCATGGCGCATGCACCGTTCATCTCTTCCGTCGCGCCGACCTTCTTTGGCGTAGACAGCTTTACCGATCTCCCCTCGATTAAAGATCTGAAATCCGTATTTGAAGGCCCGGCCTACACGAAATGGCGTTCGCTGCGTGAATCGGAAGATGGTCGCTACCTGGGGCTGACGGCGCCGCGTTTTCTGGCTCGTCTACCTTATGACCCGGTTGAAAACCCGATTAAAGGTTTCAACTATAAGGAAGACATCAGTTCCGATCATGAACACTATCTGTGGGGCAACACCGCCTATCTGATGGGGACGGCGTTGACAGACAGCTTCGCTAAATACCGTTGGTGTCCGAACATCATTGGTCCGCAGAGTGGTGGTGCGATTACCGATCTGCCCGTGCATGTTTATGAAGCAATGGGGCAGCTTCAGGCTAAGATCCCAACGGAAGTGCTGATCACCGATCGCCGTGAATATGAAATGGCTGAAGAGGGCTTTATCACGCTGACGATGCGTAAAGACAGCGATAATGCCGCCTTCTTCTCTGCGAATTCCGTGCAAAAACCGAAGGTGTTCCCGAACACCAAAGAAGGTAAAGAAGCGGAAACCAACTACAAGCTTGGCACGCAGTTGCCGTACATGTTCATCATCAACCGTCTGGCGCACTACATCAAAGTGCTTCAACGTGAGCAGATTGGCTCATGGAAAGAGCGTCAGGATCTTGAACGCGAGCTGAATACCTGGATTAAACAGTACATTGCCGATCAGGAAAACCCGCCGGCAGATGTTCGTAGCCGTCGCCCGCTGCGCGCCGCACAAATCAAAGTGCTGGATGTGGAAGGTGAACCAGGCTGGTATCAGGTTTCCATGTCTGTGCGCCCGCACTTTAAGTACATGGGTGCGAACTTTGAGCTGTCGCTGGTAGGGCGTTTGGATAAGGAATAAGGTCTATGCCGTCTCTTTCTGCCTGGGAAAGGGGAAATGCGGCTAGCCTGTTCGATCGCATCCGGGGGGAAGGGCAGCGCGCTTCCCCTGAAACGGATGTTGAAGCACTGATCGAGTCCGTTAAGCGTCAGTTGGACAACGTGCTCAATACCCGGCCTGGAAATTGTCGTAGCGCGCCTGAGCTGGGCGTCATTGATTTTAATGACGCGACGCAAGGCGGAGCGGATATCCGGGGGAAAATCCGGGAGGCGATCCGGCAGTGTATTTGTCGCTTTGAACCTCGAATTGTACATGTAGATGTCAGCGCATCGGATTATTTGTCAAATCCAATGGAGATGTCGTTTCAGGTCACCGCGCATGTCAGGCTGGAAGATCTGGAACAAGTGACCTCTTTTAATATCCACATGGATAGCCACCGCCATTACAGAATGATCTGATTATGTCACTGGAACATTTTTTCAGGGATGAGCTGACCTATTTACGCCTGCAAGGACGTGAATTTTCCAGGGCGCACCCTGAGCTTACCCGATTTTTGTCGGAACAAACCACGGATCCAGACGTAGAGCGTCTATTGGAGGGGTTTGCCTTTTTGACGGGAAGCCTGCGGGCGAAGATCGAGGATGAATTTCCTGAACTGACACATGGTTTGCTGGGGATGCTCTGGCCTAACTACCTGCGTCCAGTACCGAGCATGACGATTATGCAGTTTTCGGTACTCCCGGGGGCGATAGCTCAACCTGCGTTTGTGGCGCGCGGCTGCGAGCTTGACAGCCTGCCGATTGATGATGTCGTGTGCCATTTTCAGACGTGTCACGACGCCTGGATTTATCCGGCGGATATCCGCGACATCAAGGTGCAGAGCGGTAACGATCTGTCCACGATCACGCTGGACATGGCGCTGCACGGTCCGCTATCGCTCAATGACCTGCAACTCGACAAGCTGCGTTTCTATCTGGGGGGCGATACCTATACGGCCTACGAACTTTATTTCTGGATTGCCAGCAAGCTATCGCACATTGAACTGGAAGTGAACGGTCAGCGCTTTCGTCAGGATGCCAGCGTGTTGAAAACGGTCGGATTTGAGCGGGAAGATGCGCTGCTACCGTATCCCGGTAATGTGTATTCGGGTTATCGCATCTTGCAAGAGTACTTCTGTTTTCCGGAAAGTTTCCTCTTTTTCCAGCTTGCCGGCGCGGTATGGCCGGATTTACCCATGACGGTCACGACGTTTCGTCTTCATTTCTGTTTTGATCGTCCGCTACCGGCGGAACTGAAGATCCGGCCTGATTCGTTCATGCTCAACTGCGTGCCCGCAATCAATCTCTTCCAGCACGATAGCGAGCCCATCAACCTCAGCGGACGCCAGACGGACTACCCGCTGAAGGCCAGCTACCGCAACGCCGATAGCTTTGAAATTTTCTCCGTGGATAAGGTCGAAGGCTGGGTCGAGGGGAATTCAGGACGCTCCCGCGGGATCCCAAGACGGTATCAGCCTTTTGAGAGCTTTCAGCATCAAATCGAGCGTGCGAAGGGAAGGTTGGCGCTCTATTACCGCATTCGGGTAAGAGAAGCTGTTGACGGCAATGGTTTTGATCACATGCTCTCTTTTGTCCGCGGCGACGAACGTGAAGTGATTGATTTGGATGAGTCTATCTCCGTAACGTTGACCTGCACTAACCGATCGCGGGCGGCGCAGTTGCCCGTAGGCGCAATTTGTGTCCCGACGGGGAATTCACCGTCTTTCGCGACGTTTCGTAATTTGATGCGACCAACGCGACCGTTGCGTCCCGCAATGGATGGCAGCCTGCATTGGACGCTCATTTCCAATCTGTCCTTAAACTATGTGTCCCTGTTGCGGCGTGATGCGCTGGTGCAAATCCTGCGTACCTATGACTTTCCTGCGCTGCACGATAAACAGGCGGAGCAGGCGTCCCGTAAGCGGCTGGCGGGGATTGAGTCTATCGAGACGACCCCCATCGACCGTCTGGTTCAGGGCATGCCGGTTCGCGGTTTGAAATCGGTCCTGTCCGTTCGGCAGTCCGCGTTTTCCAGCGAGGGAGAACTGTATCTGTTTAGTACGGTGCTGGCGCACTTTTTTTCACTGTATGCCAGCGTCAACGCTTTCCACCTGTTGGAAGTCGTTAACGTTGATAACAAGGAGCGCTACCGATGGCCGGTACAGATAGGTCAACACTCAATGATGTAACGTTCCGTCAGGATGTTTCGCGCTTTAACTTTTTCCAACTGGTGGAACTGCTTAACCAACTGGAAGGCGTGGATCTGGAACAGGAACTGGACTTCCGGCCGGAACAAGAGCGTCTGCGTTTTCGTTCCACGGCGTCCATTGGTTTTCACCCCAGCGATATCTTACAGATAGGCAGCGATGACGAGGGGCGTCAGGAAGTCGAGGTCGCGTTTCTCGGTCTCCACGGGAGTCAGTCGCCGATGCCGGGCTACTACCTTGAGGAGTTAGCCTGGGAATATGCACAGGGTGAGCAGAAGCTGGGCGTTTTTCTCGATTTCTTTCACCACCGATTACTCACGCTGCTGCACCGCGCATGGCGTAAGTATCGCTACCACGTCCGCTTTCAGAATGATGGCGAGGATGGTTTTTCCCGGTTGATGTTTGCGCTTGTGGGGTTAGGAAATGACGCTGTGCGCGACAGCCTGCCGGTTAACCGCGCCAAGATGCTCTCTTATGCCGGCGTGCTGGCGAGCCCCAGTCGTTCCCCGGAAGTGGTCGCGGGCCTGGTTATCCACTGCTTCGACCTGGATGATGTCACCGTGATGGCCTGGCAGCATCGTCGTGTTCCTATTCATGAAGGGCAACAGAACCGTTTAGGGAAAAGAAACATGATGCTGGGCGGTGATTTTGTTATCGGCGATAAAGTGAGTGACTGTGCCGGTAAATTTCTGCTTAGGGTCGGTAATCTCAGCTTTAATCGCTTTCTCAGTTTTTTGCCTAACGGCGAGAATTTTCAACCGCTGGTCCGTTTTGTCTCTTTCATCCTTCGCGATCAATTGGCTTGGGATCTGCGCCTTGGTTTTGCCGAAGGCGAAGCCAAAGGCTTGAGCCTGGGAAGTGAGCAGAGTAGCCGTTTGGGATGGAGCAGCTTTTTAGGGCAGCCGCCAACGGATCCTTATGTGACGATTTGTGTGCAGGAGTAAATGTGAACGTAACCCATCCACTCACGTTGGTTGTGCTCAACAGTGAGCAGCTCGATATTAATTCTCAGGTGCAACATCAGTTCGATCACCGTGGCGGCACGCTGGGCGCATCGGAAAAAGATCAGTGGCAACTACGGGATCGTCTTGGGGCCGTCCTGCCGGAGCATGCGCGTATCGAAATGACCGATGGTTATTTCAGTCTGTGCGATCTGAGCGGGCAGTCGTTTATTAACGGCTCGCTGTCTCCGATCGGGCGCGATCGCAAAGTGATTTTGTCGCACGGCGACGAGCTGACGATAGGGCCGTTCCGGCTGGGGGTATATATCGGCGATCCCACGACGGAACAGGATATCGATCAGGTATTAGGGCAACGGACGGACGATGTGCTGGGCGGCTGGCTAAGTGAAGATAAAAACAGTCGCGCTACGGATTTGACCGATCCCGCGGTGGCGTTGAATGACCCGCTGTGGGCCCTACAGAAAGAACAAAGCCAGCCGCTCTTGCCGTCAGACGGTGAGACGACCGGCGAATCGCTCACACCGTCTCTTTCTTCTTTTTCTGCTGCTGAGGACACCATGGATCAGAAATTTGTCGAGTTACCGACCATTAATACGCCCTACGCGGGCGAAGCGTTGGAGGGATACAGTGACAATCTGTCGCTGGCTCCGTTGATGCGCGGACTGGGGCAGTCGCTTCAGCCTGGCGATGACGCCCAATGGCGTGAAATGCTGGAAGAAATGGGGAAAAGCCTGCGCGCAATGGTTGAAGGCCTGTTGGCATTGCAGACCGCGCAAGGCGCGCTGGGGGATACGCACTTGCGCCCGATCGAAGATAACCCGCTACGTCTGGGGTTGGGCTATGCAGAGACGCTATCAATCCTGTTTGCGGAAGGGAAAAGCCCGGTTCACCTCTCTGCGCCAGCCGCCGTGGAAGAAGTGCTGAACAATGTGCGCGTGCACCATGTGGCGAACCAGCAGGCGATTGCCGTAGCGCTGGAATCTATCCTTCAGGCGTTTTCCCCCGCCGCGCTCATTCAGCGTTTTGCGCACTATCGTCGCAGTGGCGAGACGATGGCGACCGATGACGGTTGGGCATGGGAAATGTACCAGCACTATTACCGTGAACTGACTTCACCTCGTCAGCAGGGCTTCGAGAAGTTGTTCCATCAGGTATACGCGCAGGCGTATGACCGGGCCGTCCGTCAGCAGCAGGAGCAGGAATGATGCGTCGGGTTCTGTGCTGGTGTTCTCTGGTGCTCCTGCTATCGGGGTGCACCACGTTGGGCAAGATGGGCAAGGTTGCCATGAATCCCGATATTCAGGTGGGCAGCAACAGCCATCAGCCTTCCACCGTCGGTTTTAGCCTGCTGGCGGAGCCGGATGTGAACCCGAATGAAAGCGGTGACGCAGCCCCCATCGAATTCCAACTGATCCTGCTGGCGGAGGATTCGCGTCTGTTGGCGACTGATTATGACCAGATCGCGACGGATATCGAAAAAGCGTTAGCCAAGAACTACATCGATCATCAGGACTACACGCTATTGCCGGGGCAGTTTAAGTATCTGCCGCCAGAAGCGCTGGATAAAAAGGTGCACTACATCGGCGTGGTGGCGCGCTATGCGGATGCGGAAAGTACGGAATGGCGCAAGGTGATCAAGGTAAAGAACACCGGGCAAACGTATCAGATCCTCGTGCACCTGCGCCGGGATGAAGTTGAAATCAAAAAAGACCAAGAAGAAGAATAATTATGTCGAGTCGCAATCGCATTATCTGGCGGGAAGGCCTGTTTATTAAGCCGCAGCATTTTCAGCAGCAGCAGCGTCACACCGATTACGCACTGCATGCGCGTCTCAGCGCTCTTAGTGATTATTTCTATGGCTTGCAGTCGCTGACGATTAATGAGGAATACCTCAATTTTGGCCGCATCGCGCTGGTGAATGCCAGCGGCGTGATGCCTGACGGCACCGTGTTCAATATTCCGGGTGATGACGCGTTGCCGCTTCCGCTGGAGATCACCGATGTCGCGCTGGCAAACCAGAAGGTGTATCTGGCGCTTCCGCTGGCGGTGAACGGCGTCAGTGAAGTCGGGCAGCCGGGGCAGGGCATCGCCAGCCGTTTGCAGTCCCACCGGCATGACGTGCGTGATTTGCATAGCGACAACGGAGACATTGTGTCTCTGGAGGTTGGCAAAGTCAGCCTGCGCCTGATGCTCGATCGCGACGATCGCAGCGCCTATGCCTCTTTGGCCATCGCCAATATTCTGGATAAACGCCCTGACGGCGGATTGGTTCTGGATCCTAATTTTATGCCATGCAGCATCAGCGTCACCGCGATCCCAACCCTAAAGCGCTTTTTGGGCGAATCCGCGGGTCTGGTTGCCGAGCGGGCTCGCAGCCTGGCGCAGCGCATTGCCGCGCCGGGACAGCAGGGCGTGGCGGATGTGGCGGAATTTATGATGCTGCAATTGCTCAACCGCGCGCAGCCGAAGCTGTCGCATTTGGCGCGGCTTGGCACGTTACACCCCGAACGACTGCACGAAGCGTTGGTCGAGCTTTGTGGCGAACTGATGACGTTTACCGATGAATCGCGCCTGCCGCCGGAGTTCCCGGCTTACCGACATGAGCATCAGCAAGCCAGCTTTGAGCCGCTGATGATGGCGCTGCGTCAGGCATTGGGCACGGTGCTGTCGCCGCGGGCCGTCTCTATTCAACTGAAGAAACAGCCGTATGGCGTGATGGTGGCGATGGTCGGGGATGCGGAACTGATGACCAGCGCCGAGTTTGTGTTGGCGGTGCGCGCGCGTATGCCGCAGGAGCATTTGCGTAAACAGCTGTTGCAACAGACGAAGATCGCTTCCAGCGAGAAGATCCGCGAACTGATCAGCCTGCAACTGCCGGGTATCCCACTATTGCCGCTGCCGGTTGCGCCACGTCAGCTGCCTTATCATGCGGGTTACAGCTACTTCCAACTGGATAGGCAGAGCCCTTCATGGCAAGTGCTGGTGTCTGGCAACACGCTGGCGTTCCACATTGCCGGCGAGTTCCCCGAGCTGGATATGCAGCTCTGGGCCATTCGCGGCCAGTAGTAAGGAGAGGAAAAGATGAGTATCGACGTTATTAAAAACGATCGGCTGGGCGATCTGCTTTTTGACCACGCCCGGCAGTTGGATATGGATTCTGACTACTGGTTTCGCCTGCGCGGGCAGAGCATTAATCCGATGATTGATGCGGTTACGCCCCTGCTGGGCATGGTGGAACGAGTTCGCCAGCTCTCCGCCTATGAAGGGGTGGAAGATCTCTATCAGCGCGTGGTGTCCGAAATTCAGGCTATCGAGCAGGAACTGCATTCTCATGGCTATGAAAATGGTGTGATTCTGTCCTTCCGCTACATCCTGTGTACCTTCATTGATGAAGCCGTGATGGGGCGCGAATGGGGCGGACAAAGTGTGTGGTCGGCGCACTCCCTGCTCACGCGTTTTCACAATGAAACGTGGGGCGGCGAAAAGGTTTTTGTTCTGCTGGAGAAACTGTTGGACGATCCGGTTCATTATCGGGACATCCTTGAGTTTATCTATCTCTGCCTTTGTCTGGGGTTTGAAGGGCGCTATCGGGTGATGGCGCAAGGGCGTGAGGAGTTAGAGCGCATTGTCAGGAAATTACATGACACGCTGCGCCCTGAACCCGCGGCTTCACCGATGGCGTTCCATATGAATCTGGGACAGCAGGCTTCGCGCTATCAACTGCGCAAACAGGTTTCTTTACGCACGCTGTTTATCGGCGCGTGTGTGATTCTGGCGGCCGTATTCGGCCTGTATCGCTATCAGTTAACTCATCAGACCCAAGACGTTCTGCGTCAACTGGGCGAATTATTACAATAACAGGAGCCACACCGTGATCCGAATTGAACTGCCGACATTGGTTGAACGACTCAACCCCGTATGCCGCCATATGCTGGAGGAAGCCGCGGCGCTCTGTATTCAACATCAGGGCGCGGAAATCCGCATTGAGCACCTACTGATGAAAATGCTGGAGACGCCGCTATGCGACGTGCGCCAAATTCTCAAGCGCGCGGATGTGGATGTGGATGAACTCTCTTCGCTGCTGTTACCTTCTTCTGTGGATAAAGGGTTTGATGCCGGATACCCGTCATTTTCTCCGCTGCTGGTGGAGTGGATACAGGATAGCTGGCTGTTGGCCTCCGCCGAGTTCCAACACGCCCGCCTGCGCAGCGGCGTGTTATTGCTGGTGTTGTTGATGACGCCAAACCGCTATCTGGCCGGTGCGATATCCCGTCCGCTGGCGCAGATTAACCGTGAGCTGTTACGACAGCAGTTTGATGAGTGGGTGAAGGATTCGGTAGAAACCGATGTTGCCGTATCGTCCGCCACGCCGGAACAGGCCGCTGCGGCGACCACGCAGCTATCGCGCTATACCCAAAACGTGACGGAGTCCGCCCGGCAGGGACAGTTGGATCCCGTGCTGTGCCGCGACCACGAAATCGATTTGATGATCGATATCCTCTCTCGCCGTCGTAAAAATAACCCGATTGTCGTGGGGGAAGCCGGGGTGGGGAAAAGCGCGCTGATCGAAGGGTTGGCGCTGCGTATTGTGGCCGGAGACGTGCCGGAAAGATTACGCGATGTGGAACTGCTCACGCTCGATCTGGGGGCGATGCAGGCTGGCGCGTCGGTCAAAGGGGAATTTGAGAAACGCTTCAAGGGCGTCATGCAGGAAGTGAAGGAGGCGCCACGCCCCATCATTCTGTTTATCGATGAAGCGCATACGTTAATCGGCGCCGGGAATCAGGCGGGCGGGTTGGACGTTTCCAACCTGCTCAAGCCTGCGCTGGCGCGCGGCGAGTTGCGCACCATCGCGGCAACGACCTGGAGCGAATACAAAAAGTATGTTGAGAAGGACGCAGCGCTTTCCCGCCGCTTCCAGCTTGTCAAAGTGGGTGAGCCGAATGCCGAAGAGGCGACGGTGATCTTGCGTGGGCTGCGTAGTATCTATGAAAAAGCGCATGGCGTTCTGATTGATGAAGATGCGCTTCAGGCGGCGGCGCAGTTGTCGGCCCGCTATATTTCCGGTCGTCAACTGCCCGATAAGGCGATAGACGTGCTGGATACCGCCAGCGCCCGTGTGGCAATCAACCTGACGACGCCGCCGCGTGCCGTCAGCCAGCTTCAGACCCGTCTGCGCCAACAAGAGATGGAAATTACACAGCTTGAACGTCAGGCGCGTATCGGGTTGGGCGATACCGAGGCGCGATTAGCCGAACTGCGCGACGCCCGCGAGGCGGGCGCGGCAGAGCTGGCGCAGTTGGACGCCGACTGGCAGCAGCAGAAAATACAGGTGCAGCGGGTGATTGAGCTGCGAACGGCGCTGCTGGATGAAGCGCAGGCAGATGACTTTGATGCCGATGCGGCAGCGGCAGAGCTGGCCGCTTGCGAACAAGTGTTAGAAGCGCTGCAACACGCTTCCGTGCTGGTGTCTCCCCATGTGGATAAAACGCAGGTCGCGGCGGTGATCGCCGAGTGGACGGGGGTGCCGCTTAACCGGATTTCGCAAGGCGAAATGGATGTTGTCACGCGGCTGCCTGAATTTCTGGGCGAAACGATCAAAGGTCAACAACTGGCGATTGCCCACCTGCATAAACACCTGCTGACCGCGCGGGCCGATCTCCGTCGGCCAGGGCGTCCGCTGGGCGCTTTCCTGCTCGTGGGGCCAAGCGGCGTGGGGAAAACGGAAACCGTGGTCCAGATTGCCGATCTGATGTTCGGCGGACGCAATTATCTGACCACCATCAATATGTCTGAGTATCAGGAAAAACACACGGTTTCACGCCTGATTGGTTCGCCTCCCGGCTATGTCGGATTTGGCGAAGGCGGCGTCCTGACCGAGGCCATTCGCCAGAAACCGTACTCCGTGGTGCTGCTGGATGAAGTCGAGAAGGCGCACCCGGACGTGCTGAATTTGTTCTATCAGGCGTTCGATAAAGGTGAACTGGCGGACGGTGAAGGCCGGGTGATTGACTGTCGCAACGTCGTATTTTTCCTGACGTCCAACCTTGGGTTCCAGACGATCGTAAACTACGCCGAACAGCCTGATGTGCTGCTGGACGCGCTCTATCCTGAGCTGGCGGCGTTCTTTAAACCGGCGCTGCTGGCGCGCATGGAAGTGATCCCTTATCTGCCTCTGGCGCATGACACTATGGTGGAAATCGTACAGGGCAAACTGTCGCGTCTGGTTTCCTTGCTACAGCAGCGCTTTGGCGCCGATGTCGTCATCGACGATGAAGTGGCGGAAGCGATTCTGCGGCTGGCGAATCGCAGTGAAAACGGGGCGCGCATGCTCGAATCGGTGATCGATGGGGAGCTGTTGCCGCCGGTTTCGCTACAGCTGTTGCAACGATTGTCTGCGGGGGAACCCGTCAGTCGTATTCATTTCCGCGTTGAAGAAGGCCAATTCCAGACAGAGGTGGAGGGCTGAGTATGCAGCATGCCCTCGAACTGGCGTTAGCTCTCACACGGCAACATGATGAAGCCAGCCTATGCGGCTGGCTGCTGGAGACGATGCAGACCGCCTGGCAACCGCAAGGGATGCTACTGGGTATGGTGGACGTCAGCGGCAGGCAACTGGCCTGCAAGGGTTGGGTACAAGAAACGCCGGTGGCGCTGAATTTGGGGGTCGATGACTTTAGTCATCCTCTGGCGTATGTGCTGCATAAAAACCAGATACGGACCTGGGATTCGCTCTATGGCGGCGCTCGCATCGAGCACCGCGAGTTCCGGCAAATGTTGCTCGCCGCTGGAACGGATTGCGGTCTTCATGCATTGCCGTTGTTATCGGAGCACGGCAAACCGCTGGCGGTGCTGGCGCTGTTGGATACCCCAGCACGCCTGAAAACGCTGCATCAACAGGGCGAGTGCGAGCAGTTGGCGCAGGTGTTTTGCCGTCAACTGATGTTATTGCGTGAGCTGATGTCTACCCGGCGGGAACAGATCGCGTTAAGGCATTCGCTCCGTCAGATCAAAGACGAAGGGCAGAGCCGGCGCGAGCAGGAAAAACGGGTGGAAGCAACGTTGGTGGGGCAGTCAGCCGTGATTAAAGCGCTGCATCAGCAGATTTATCAGGCGGCCAGCCACCGCCTTTCCGTCCTGATTCAGGGGGAAACCGGATCGGGAAAAGATGTGGTGGCGCGTCTGCTGCATCAGTGTTCCGAACGTGCCGACAAACCCTTTATCGCCATCAACTGCGCGGCGATCCCGGAAAACCTGATTGAAAGCGAGCTGTTTGGCTATCAGAAAGGGGCGTTCTCCGGCGCGCAAAGCAACAAAATTGGTCTGGTAGAGCAGGCCAACGGTGGAACCCTGTTTTTAGATGAAGTCGGCGATATGCCGCAGTCCATGCAGGCCAAGCTGTTAAGAGTACTGGAGACGCATAGTTTCCGCCCGCTCGGCGCGGATAAAGAAGTGCATTCAGACTTCCGCCTGATTGCCGCAACGCATCAGCCGCTGGAACAGCAGGTGTCAGAGGGGGTATTTCGACAGGACCTCTATCATCGTCTGTGCCAGTGTCTGTTGCAGGTCATGCCGCTGCGCGAGCGACCAGATGATATTCGTCTGCTGTGCGAGCACTTCATGAGTCAGTTCGCGGATAAACAACAAAAACGTCTTGGGCCGTTGAACAGCATTTTCCTCCGGAAACTGGTGGGATATGACTTTCCCGGCAACGTCAGGGAATTACGCAACCTGCTGGAAGTGGCTTGTGCGCATACGCCGGACGGCGAAGCGCTGTCGCTGGCATCGCTGCCGCCGGAACTGCGCGACCGGCTGACAGGCCGTGCGGTTGAGGAACAGGATTGTTACCAGCACATCCGCGATCTGAAGATCGCCACGCAACGGTACGAAGCCGCGGTCATTGAGGCGCGTCTGCGCCAGTTTCAAGGCAATCGCGCGCTGGTCGCTGAGAGCCTCAATATCCCTAAACGTACACTCGACCACAAATGCCAGAAGCTGGAGGTAAATTAATGTTTCTGACGATGGCTCCCCTACTGTTGGCAACCGCCGCTGTCCCCGATCCTGCCTGGCAGTCGTTGTGGGAACAGTGTCGTAGCGAGAAGGCTTCAGAGATCCGACTGGCTTGCTATGACGCGCTGGGCCGGGAAGCCGAACGCTCCGGCACGCTGTCCCCACAGAATGATAACGCGACGGCGGATCAGGCATTTCAACTGGGGCGCGAAGCGGAAAGCGGGGATATGACGCTCACGCGCGTGCTGGCCGATGGCAATACCTTGGTCATTAGCTGTGCCAGTAATATCACCCACTTGCGTCTGACTCTCCGTCAACCCTGGACTGGCGAATCGGTCTCTTCACAGCTTGATGGTGTGTCGGTGTCCGACAACTGGTTTATTCGTAACCGTGGGCTGCTGCTGGAGTCAGGGCGAGGTCTGCCAGCGATTGACGCGTTAAAGCGCTGGATAGGGCATCGCGAACTGGTGCTGAGCGGCGCTGATGGTCACGCATTGCGTATTGAACTGGCCGGGCTGGGCGAGGCATTAACGCCGCTGCGTCAGCAGTGTCGCTGGTAAGGAGACGCTTATGCATACACACCCCTGGTGTCAACGCCTGCTGACGTCACTGCCAGATGAGGCGCTGCGCGCGGCGGTTGAGGCCGACGACCCGCTTTGGGAAAAGGTGGAAACCGAGCTGGTCAAGCTGGGGTCGCTGGCGCATAGCCAGGTCGATCTTAACGCGGTAGCGGAAAATTGCCTGACTTTACTGGAGAGTAAAACCAAAGATATGCGAGTGCTGGTGCAGCTATTGCGCTGCTTACAGCATCCGGCGAAGGCGACGCCGCTTGCCACCGCGTTGATGCTGCTGGACTGTTGGCTGGAAGGTTACTGGCTGACCGCCTGGCCGGTTAGTCTGGTCCAGAAGCAGAAACTGATGATCCAGATAATCCGACGTTTTGAGGCGGCGATTCCTCGTCTTGCCGAGAGCGCATCGGGCGCGGAACTGGATCAGTTGCATCGATTAGCGGAACAACTGGCGGTGCGCTGGGGTGAACTGGCCAGCGACAAGGCCGCGCTGACGGATGAACTGGTGCAGAGCTTTAGGCGCGTCAGACAGCGCCAACAGGAACAGGAGCAGGCGAATCAAACGGCGAAACCAACGCCGGTAGCCAGCAGCGCAGGGGCATCCAGAGCGGGGGAGAACAGTGAGCATTCACATTCAGCGACGCCCGTCGGCACCGTGGAGATTAATGCCTCCGACGATCGCGGCTGGCGACAGACCCAACTGAATGTCGCGACGCTGCTGGTTGAGCGACATCCTGACTCCCCTATCGGATACCGTTTGCGACGCCATGCTATCTGGTCCGGCATTTTGACGCCGCCCATGTCTTCCCGAGGGAATAAAACCCAACTGGCGTCCGTCTCGCCCGATCGCGTGGATGAATACCAAAGCGCACTGGCGCAGGCGGATTCAGCGCTGTGGGAACGCATAGAACAGAGTCTGGTGCTGGCGCCTTATTGGTTCGATGGCCATATGCTCTCCGCCTCGGTGGCGACGCGGTTGGGGCACAGCGCTGTCGCCAGCGCCATTGCTGAAGAGCTTTCTGCGTTTCTTCAGCGTTTGCCGGCGCTGCGCGAACTGGCGTTCAGTGATGGTTCGCCATTTTTGACCGGCAAGTGCAGCCAGTGGCTGCAATCCAGTCAGCCTGTCAGAGGCGAAAGTGTCCGGCAGGATGATTTGGCGACGGAAGCCGCCGCCTGCCGGGATGAGAAGGGAATCGGCGCTGCGCTGTCGCTATTGGATGAACGTCTGCGTCGTTTGAAAGAACCACGCGATCGTTTTTATGCCGAACTGGTGCTGGCGGATTTGCTGGCTGAAGAAGGGATGAAATCGCTCGCGGTACAGCATTATCAGCACCTGTGGCAGGAAAGTCAGCAGTTGGGCCTGATGCAATGGGAACCGGGTATGGTCAGCCGCGTGGAGCGGTTGGCGGCGTCCCGTAAAAAATAAGACATTCGGAGTGAATGGTCACTTATGTTTAATACAATCAAAACCTTTCTACGCAAGGCATTGCCTACACTGAAATTCTCCTGGCTGCTTGTGGGCGTGATACTGTGGATCGCCGTGCTGGCTCTGGCCTGGTGGTTGGGGCCTCGTTTGACGGTAGGCGAGGTGCGCCCCTTGCAGAGCGTCGGGGCCCGTGTGATCTTCACGCTGGTTTGGCTGTGGCTTGCTTTCGCGTATAGCGCCTGGCGCGTCTGGCGTCGTGTGCGGCAGGTACGCGCCGAGCGCCATGAACATCAGGCGATCGAACGCGATCCGTTGCAGGTGTACGTCGACAGCCAACAGACCTTTCTCGATCGCTGGCTGGAAGCTTTCCAGACTCAGTTGGGCAAGAAGGCGCTGTATGCGATGCCCTGGTATCTGACGATTGGTCTGTCCGGGAGCGGCAAAAGTAGCCTGATCCATCGCGCTAATCCGGCGAATAAACTGAATCCGAAACTGGATGCGGCGCTGCGGGACGTGGCGGCAGGCCAGTTGGTGAGCAGTTGGGTCGGGGAATCCGCGGTGATTTGGGATCCCAGCGGGCAACTGCTTGCCCAACCTGAGCTGGAAGGTGATTCACTTGGCCAGCGTCATGCCCGGTTGTGGCAACACCTGCTACAGTGGTTAAGCGAAAACCGCCGCCGTCAGCCGCTTAACGGTCTGGTTCTTACACTGGATATTTCCTGGCTGGCGCAGTCCGGCGTGGCGGAACGCAAAGCCTATGCGCAGGTCATGCGGGCCCGTTTGCAGGAAATTTCGACAAACATCAATACACGCCTGCCGGTGTATGTCGCGCTGACCCGACTGGATATGCTCAGCGGGTTTGACAAGGTCTATCGCCAACTGAACCGTGAAGCCCGCCAGGCGGTGCTGGGCGTGACGTTTACCCCGCAGGCGAGCAATAGCAAAGACTGGTTGGAAGAGCTGGCGAGATTCTGGGATGAATGGGTCGCGCATTTAAATGACAATCTGCCAGACATGTTGTTAACGCAATCTGACAGAAGCGTGCGCAATTCGCTGTTCTCCTTTGTGCGCCAGTTGTCCGGGATGAAGGATTACGTCGTTGATGTGCTGACGGAAACCTTAGCCACAGATGAAGATCGCGCGTTCCTTATCCGGGGCGTTTACGTTAGCTCCGTGTATCAACAAGGGGTGCCTTTTGATGCCTTTGCGCAGTCGGCTTCCCGTCGTTATCAGCTCCCTGAACCGATTAGCCCCGCGTTGCGCGGTGAATCGAATACGTTTTTCGTTCAACGCCTTTTCCCTGAGGTGATTTTCCCGGAGGCCAGTCTGGCGGGGGAAAACCGTTTACACAGCCTGTATCGCCGACGTCGTCTCAGCATCGGTATTGGCTGCATGCTGCTCGCCAGTTTGGCGCTGATAGGCACCTGGCATCATTTCTACCGGGTGAATGAAGAAGCCGGGCGTAACGTATTAACGAAAGCGCAGGCATTCATCGGTACTAACGAGCTGGAAGGGCAACCGGGCTACGGCTATCAGCAGTTGCCGCGCCTGAACCTGATTCGCGATGCGACGCTCTCCTTTGGTAATTATCACGATCGCACGCCGCTACTGGCCGACCTTGGCCTGTATCAGGGAGATAAGATCGGGCCTTATGTTGAAGGTACTTACCTGCAAATGTTGAGTCAGCGCTTTTTGCCCGCGGTGATGCAGGGGTTGCTGGAGGATCTGAATCAGGCGCCGGCCAATAGCGAACAAAAACTGACGATTCTGCGCGTTATGCGCATGCTGGATGATGCCTCAGGGCGGAATAAAACGCTGGTCGAACAGTTTATGGCGCAGCGCTGGCAGCGTGCATTCCCCGGACAGGGCAATGTGCAGGAACAGCTGATGCAGCATCTGGATTATGCCCTCGAACATACCGACTGGCATCAGGCGCGTGAGCAGAAAGACGCGGTCGCGATCGAGACGTTTGTCCCGTTTAGAGAGCCGATTGTGTTGGCCCAACGTGAATTGAGCAAACTGCCGATGTATCAACGCGTTTACCAGAGTCTGGTGATGAAAGCGACGCAGGTGCTCCCGCCTGATTTGGCTATCCGTGATGAAGTCGGGCCGACGTTTGATCCGGTATTTTCTCTGCGTAATGATAAAGCGGGGAGCGTACCGCGACTGCTGACCTATCCCGGTTTTAGCGATTATTACCTCAAGCAGGATAAAGCGCTGCTTGAGCTGACGGCATTGGATGCCTGGGTATTGGGACAGCGCGAGCGGGTACAGTTCAGCGACGCGGATCGGCGTGAAATTTTGCGTCAGGTGAACGATCGCTACATTACGGATTACATCAACCAGTGGCAGAAAGCGCTGGCGAACATTGATGTGAAGACGTTGGATACGCCCGAACAGGCGCTCGATATTCTCACGGATATTACCGGCAACGATCAGCCCTTCCAGCGAGTGTTGACCACGGTCAGCGATAACACGCGTATCCGCAAGCTGGCCGAGGATAATAACGACACGGCACAGAATATCAACACGCGGATTGGTCGTCCGTTTATGACCATCAACGCGGCGCTAAGCGGACGTGGCGAACAGGGGCCGCTGGTGCAAGAGGTCAATCAGAAGCTGACCGATCTCTACCATTATCTCGATCAGATCGTTAACGCGACCGATCCGGGGCAGGCGGCGTTGAAAGCCGTGCAGGTCCGGCAGGGAAATAAGTTTTCCGATCCGGTGTTCGCCTTACAACAATACGCGCGCAGCCTTCCCGAGCCGCTGGACCGCTGGGTCGGGCAACTCGCCGGGGAAAGCGCCAACCTGGTGACTGGATTAGCGATGTCGTCACTGAATGAGGAATGGCTGGATAAGGTCGTCACCCCCTTCAACGAGAAGCTGGCGGATCGTTATCCTTTCAACCCGTCATCCGACAAAGACGTGCCGCTATCGGAAATGGAAATGTTCTTCATGGCTGGCGGGACGCTGGACAGTTTCTATCAAACGCATCTCAAAGCAATGATGGAAAGCGGCATGCTGGAAGAAGGCATGGCGTCGCCATTGCAGGCTGAGCTGGTGAAACAGCTTGAGCGTGCTGCCCGTATCCGACAGACCCTGTTTAATGCGCAGGGCAGTCTGGAAGTTCATTTTGTTCTGGAGCCGCTGGAGTTGACGGCGAACAAGCGTCGCAGCGTATTAAATCTCGACGGGCAACTGCTGGAGTACAGCCATGGTCGTCGTAACAAGACGCCGCTGGTGTGGCCAAACAGCATGCGTGATGGCGCAGAGAGTAAGCTGACGCTGGTGCCTAACGATCGTGAACGTTCGCCACGCAGCTTAAGTTTTAGCGGCCCGTGGGCAATGTTCCGGTTAATCAATAGCGACCAGCTGACTCAGGTGAATGAGAATACCTTCGATGTGCGCTTCTCGCTGGAGAACGGTGCGATGACGTATCGCGTCTATACCGATGCAAACCATAATCCATTCGCCGGTGGTCTGTTCAGTCAATTCACGCTGCCTGATTCACTTTATTAAATTAACCTTCGGGAGCCTGTGCAGGCTCCCTCTTGCCGGATGATGTGACATGCAAGATGCACAACAGGCCCTGAAAGTTGGCCGGGATCCACGGATTTTGCCTGAGTTTGATACGTTGCGGGCGGAAATTAATAAGCTGAGCCATGCTTCCCGCCCGGAGGTCGATTGGACGCTGGTGCATGACATGGCGACCACCATTTTCGAAAAACAGGGGGTCGATCTCCAGACCGCCATTTACTTCGCGCTGGCGCGTTCACGTCTGGCCGGTTTGAACGGTTTTACGGAAAGCTGTGAGTTTTTGGCGAATCTGATCGTAACGCAGTGGGATAACCTCTGGCCGCCGGTGCATCAGGAGCGGGCGCGTATCGAAATGCTGGACTGGTTTATCGCCCGTGTCAGCGAGGTTATTCGACAATATGCCATTAGCCATGAACACAAGCGGTTGGTCTATCGTTGCGAACGCGCACTGCAACTGATGAGTGAGAAGCTGCATAACTCAGGCTTGAGCCGAATTCCACGCGTCGAGAATCTGCTGCACTTTGTCGAAGGCTATACCCACCTTTTTGATGAAACCGAGATTGTCATTGTGTCGGACGATCAGGAATTGAAAAAGCAGGATATGCAGATTCCGCCCATGGTGTTCTTCCAATCAGATAGGGATCCCGATGCGGCAGCGCCAAGTGGCGCGCCATCAGGTACCGGCCAGGCGGCATTGCCTGCGGGCAGTATTCTTGTCGGACGGGAGAAAGGGCAAGTGAAGCCGACGGTATTGAAAATAGAGGCGCACAAAAAGCAAAAGCCCGCCTGGTTCTGGTTTGTCGCCGGGCTGCTGACCTGTGCGCTGCCCGTCGCCGCCGTGACGGGCTGGCAGTATTGGCAGGGACAGAAAGCAGACGCGCTGGCGCTACTGCAACAGCCGACCTACACGCTGCCGACGGCGCCCGATCATAACGATATTCGTCAGGTGCGTATTGCGCTGGGCGAGCAGACGTTGCAGGGCATGGAAGGCGAATTGATCAATCGCTATCAGGCTCAGTTGGAACAGGTAAAAAATGTGTCACCGTTTTACCTGTATCAATACGGCGATGGGTTGAAAAATGTCATGCAACAACTCTATCCCGATTCGCTGGCTGTGAAGGAGATGGCGCGCCAATGGCAGCGTTATCTGGAACGCCAGCAAGACGATGAGCCGAAAACGAGGGGCTATGAGCAGGCTCGCGCCAAAGTCAGCGACACGTTACAGCAATTGCTGGATCTGGAGCGCCAGCACCGGACGGTAACGATTTCCTACCTGAAATCAAAGCTCTACGACATGCAAAAGGATCTGATAGCGGATGTGCCGCTTGGGATTCGATTGCGTGAACTCGAAGCGCGCAAGATGAAGAACCAGCCGCTGACGTCCGCAGAGCTGCGCGGTATGGAGGATGAGCTGCGCGCCTTCAATATTCGTTTGTATCGTTTACAGCAGGACGATGCCGCGAACTGACGAGCACGATGTAAACGCCGTTTGGCAAACGGCAGTGATGAATAACGACGGGCAGTGGGCACATGATGAAATACAGAACATTATTGGTATTCCTGTCGGCGTACTGGCTGGCGTCATGTCAGGCGCCGGTTACGTCGCTGTCTGAAGCAGACTTAGCGGCGTCAGCGAACCGGGGAAACGGTGAAGCACAATATCAACTGGCAAAGACGCTGGCTAAGCGCGAGCAGTATACCGAAGCGATGCAGTGGATGCAGAAAGCGGCGGACCAGTCTGGGTTCTCCGGTAGCCGGGAAATTCGGGCCGCCGCCGCGCTTCAGGTTGGGGATTGGTATCAGGCCGGATTAGGAGCGCCCAGAAACCGCGCTTTTGCCCGCCAATGGTGGACAACCTCCGCGAAGTTGGGAAATGGCGAAGCGGGATACCGGCTTGGTATGGATTGTCAGATTCAGCATCAGGGGAAACTGGTGGCGAGCTGTCTGGATGCGTTTGAATCCGCAGCGGATAACGGCTATTCCCCCGCGCAGTTGGTGGTGGCTCAGTGGTATGCGACGCGTGCCGGAGGGGATGAAGAATCAGTAGTTTGGTTGCAAAAGGCGTCTGAACAAGATAATCGGGATGCGCAGTACCATCTGGCGCAGCGCTATGAACAGGGGAAAGGCGTGGCAATCCGCCGCGATCTGGCTGAACGCTGGTATTTCCGTGCCGCAACGCTGGGGCAGGCACAGGCGCAACTATGGATGGCCCGGCACGAAGACGGCGAGAATGCGTTGCACTGGTATCAAAAAGCTGCGTCATCTGGTGACGCCGAAGCGCAGCTATGGCTCGCTAAGGCGTACCGCGAAGGTAAGCGCTTACCGTGGGATGAACAAAAAATGCGTTACTGGCTGGAGCGAGCTGCCGCCGGCGGGTCGGGCGAGGCGTATTATTTGCTCAGCCAGATGCAGACAAGCCAGGAGAAACGCGAACACTATCTGGTTCTCGCGTCCTCTGCCGGGTATGTTCATGCACAGCGTGAACTGGGAGAGCGGTTGCTTAAGGCGAACGAGTTGACGCGTGCGCGTGAAGAATATGCTAAAGCCGCCTCGGCGGGCGATACCGAGTCCCGATTCGCCTATGGCGAGATGTTGCGTCTGGGGCTGGGTGGGAAAGAAGATTATGTTGAGGCGATAAAGCAGTACCGTCTGGCGGCAAATGACGGAAACCGCATGGCGCAGTATCGTATGGGCGTGATGCGTCAGGATGGGCTGGGCGCATCACGCAACCGTATACATGCTTACGCCTGGTATTCCATGGCGGCCACGGAGGGGATGAAAGAAGCCATTCACGCCCGTGACGATCTGGAGGCGATCATGCAGCCCGATGAAATTAAAGCGGGGCAACGACTGGCAATGTACTGGTCATCCGGTAAGACAGAGTGATTCTGCGTAAATTAAGAATATCGCAGGAGCAAACAAGCGGGTTTGGCGACGGCCTCACCCGCTTATTTTTTGCCAATCTTAAACCAACCTTTTCGGGAGGAAGAGGGGTTACAGTGGCCCTCGCGACGGAGGGGCTTTGCGACACAAAATAAGCGGGTGAATGTAAGTGAGTCATCACTTGCTCTTATCAAAAAGAAGAGGGTGACTACGTTTTATCGTTTATACCTATCAAGCTCATTATTTTGAACGTTAAATCGTTTGTGTTTTTTTGTCTTTAACTCAAACTTTCAGCATAACTGCGCATTCTGCGCAATTTCTTGCTCACTTTCTGGCATAAATCACTTTTTACGCAATAAATGCCGTTTTTTCACGAGGTTTGCGCAATTTTTTGCTCAAATTTGACTTAGGTGTGGTTTTTGTTAAGAAAAATCACAATGAAAACAATGATTTATGCTTTGGCATGAATGTTGCTATGTAATCAACGCAATTATTCATCCGTTTTAACAACAAGGAGCAAGACTATGCCAACTCCATGCTATATCAGCATCGAAGGAAAAACGCAGGGCAACATTACCGCTGGTGCCTTCACCTCTGACTCTGTCGGCAACATCTACGTGCAGGGCCACGAAGACGAAATGCTGGTACAGGAATTCAAACACGTGGTTACCGTACCGACCGACCCGCAGTCCGGTCAGCCGTCCGGCCAGCGCGTGCACAAGCCGTTCAAGTTCACCGTGGCGCTGAACAAGGCCGTGCCGCTGCTGTATAACGCGCTGTCCACCGGCGAAATGCTGCCGACCGTGACCCTGAAATGGTATCGCACCTCGGTGGAAGGCAAACAGGAGCATTTCTTCTCCACCATCCTGACCGATGCCACCATTGTGGATATCGACTGCCGGATGCCGCACTGTCAGGACCCATCCAAACTGGACTACACCCAGCTGGTTGAAGTCTCTCTGGCCTACCGCAAAATCGACTGGGAGCACACCGTGGCTGGCACCTCCGGCTCCGACGACTGGCGTGCGCCGGTCGAAGCGTAATTCAGGCTTTATCCAACCCGGCCCTGTGCCGGGTTTTCTGCGTGTTTCGCCAGCGCGGCTGTGATGTGGGCAGACCCAGACCACAGCTGAACAAATTTATTTATCAGGATAGCGACGTACCGCTCCGGGGAGTGGGGACGTGCGGTAGCCATGGTCGCAGCACAGCAAGAAGGAGAGGACAGGTGGCAAACAGTACGGGACTACAGTTCACCGTGAAGATGGGCTCGCTGCCCGAGAGCACCTTCGCGGTAGTGGATTTCAGGCTGGACGAGGGGCTGAACCGACCCTTCAGTCTGTCGCTGAGTCTGGCCAGCGCGCTGCCGGATGTGGATTTTGGCGCGGTGCTGGACCAGCCGTGCGAGCTGCGGGTGTGGTACGAAGGAGAGCTGAAACGCCGGGTGAGCGGGATTGTCAGCGCCTTCACGCAGGGCAATACCGGTTTTCGCCGTACCCGCTATCAGGCGGAGGTGCGTCCGGCACTGTGGCGCTTAGGGTTACGCACCAATGCCCGCATCTTTCAGGCGCAGCAACCGCAGGCGATTATCGCCGCGCTGCTGGAGGAGGCCGGCATCACCGACTACGCCTTTGCGCTGCGTCATGACCACGCCCAACGCGAATACTGCGTGCAGTACCGGGAAAGCGACCTGGCGTTTGTCACCCGGCTGGCCGCCGAAGAGGGGATGTATTTCTTCCACGAATACGAGGAGGGCAAACACCGGGTGGTGTTTGCCGACGATGCGGGCGCTCTGACCAAAGGCCCGGAGCTGTTCTTCAATCTCGCCACGCAGGGGCTGAGCGAAGGCGAATACGTGCGCCGTTTCCACTACGCCGAGCGGGTGAGCACCGCGGAGGTGGAGCTGAAAGACTACTGCTTCAGGACGCCGGCTTACGGGCTGTCGCACAAGAAGATGAGCGGCGAGCTGGAGCACCAGCGCGAAAGCTATCAGCATTACGACTACCCGGGGCGCTATAAACAGGACCCGAGCGGCAAGGCGTTCAGCGGCTATCGGCTGGATGCGCTGCGCGCGGGCGCCATGACGGGAGAAGGGGAATCGAACTGTGCGGGACTGATGCCGGGCAGCACGTTCCAGCTTACCGAACACCCCAATGCCGCGCTGAACGCACTCTGGCAGACGGTGAGCGTGACGCATGTCGGGCAGCAGCCGCAGGCGCTGGAGGAGGAGAGCGGCGGCGAGCCGACCACCTACAGCAACAGTTTCGAGGTCATCAGCGGCAAAACGACCTGGCGCACGGCTATGCCTTACAAGCCGATGGTGGATGGCCCGCAGATCGCCACGGTGGTCGGCCCGGCGGGTGAAGAGATTTATTGCGACCAGTTCGGGCGGGTGAAGCTGCAATTCCCGTGGGATCGTTACGGCGCCAGCAACGACCAGAGCTCGTGCTGGGTGCGGGTGAGTCAGGGCTGGGCGGGCGGTCAGTATGGGCTGATCGCCATTCCGCGCATCGGCCATGAAGTGATTGTGAGCTTCCTCGAAGGCGACCCGGATCAGCCGATTGTGACGGGCAGGACCTTCCATGCCACCAACCCGACGCCCTATGTTTTACCGGCGCATAAAACGCGCACGACGCTGCGTACCGATACCCATAAAGGCAATGGTTTCAATGAATTGCGCTTTGAGGATGAAGCGACGCGCGAACAGATTTATTATCATGCACAGAAAGATATGGATGGCGTCATCAACAACATCCACCGACAGAGCGTAGGGCGCGATCAACACCTCAGCGTGGCGCAGGATCAGTTCCAGCGTGTCGAGCGCCACCGTCACCGGACGATAGGCAAGGATGATTTTGAACAGATCGGTCAGGATCACCACCAGGAAATTGGCCGGAACTTTATTCAGAAGATCGGTTCATCGTTCAAGCGCTTCATTGGCGGGGGTGAGATTACCCGTATTGAAGGGAGTCGCCAGACCACCATGTCCGGCTCTGAAGAGACGTTAATTGGCGCGCACCAGCGGATTCTGGTCAATACGGACAGCTACCTGAAAGCGGCGGATATTGTGCTGGAAGCGGGACAGGCGCTGACCATCAAAGCGCCTGGCGGTTTTATCAAGATTGATAGCGCAGGCGTTACGATCTCCGGAACGATTGTGAAAATCAACGACGGCGGCGCGGCTGGCGTCGGGACCGCACCGGTATCGATTACGCCAGAAGATCCCACGAAGCCCACGCTGCCGGATGCGCCAGACAGACGTTAAGGAGGAACCATGCCAGGTGCTGCACGTTTAGGGGATAGCTGCGCGGGTCACGGCTGTTTCCCTGCCACCCCGATTATTGCAGGCAGCGGTGATGTCATCATCAATGGCAAACCGGCGGCCCGCAAGGGCGACGCGGTGTTGCTGCACGCCTGCCCCTGTCCGAATATGCCTCACGGCGTACACGATCGCGCGATATCCGCGGGGTCCGGTACGGTCATTATCAACGGAAAACTGGCGGCGCGTATTGGTGATGCGATCGGTTGCGGCGGCTCGGTCGCCGCTGGCAGTGGGAATGTCATCATCGGCGACTCGCCTTATCAGTCCCCGGTAAAATCGTGTGCCGAGCAGGCGGCAAAAAATCGCGCGCCTCTGTTGGCATTGACGCCGATGCTGTTGCCGACGTTAATGGAATGGGCTTCGGCCGCCGAGCTGCCCGTTCTTGATGACATGCTCACTATCGCTCAGCGTCAAGCGCGCTATCTGGCGCGTGCTAAGCTAGCTACTGAAGCGGCAACGCTGCCGGGATTAGTCGATGCGGCAAAGCGTCTGGCGTTTAATAATGACAGTATCTTACGCGCCGAGGCGGCTCAGTATGTTTATCCGGTAGATGAATTCCGACGCGGCGTGCTTGATAAGTTGCCTAAGGCACCGGTTGGGCTGGATATTCTGGATACGAGCCAGTTACCTGGCCTTAAAGATGCAAAATTTATGGACCCTGATTCAGGGTTTGGTTCTGCGTTGTTTAAATCAGCCATTAACGGCGAAACGATGCTGGCTTACCGGGGAACCAATAATGCGGTGACGGGGGCTAAAGACTGGTTAACCAATGCGGGACAATCCATGGGGCTGGAGACGTCTCAATATAATCAGGCCATGTATTTGGCAAAACGGGTAAAAAAAGTCCTTTCTACACCACCGGTCATTGTCGGGCATTCATTGGGGGGCGGTTTGGCATCGGCTAGCGTTGGCGCCACGGGATTAACGGGCTATACCTTTAATGCGGCGGGGCTGCACACTAATACCGTGCAGCGTGCTGGCGGAGCTGATTTGGCAAAAACCGCCTCGCTGATCACCACGCAGGCGGTGGATGGTGAGGTACTAACCATGGCGCAAACCTATGGCAAGGCCTTGATTCCCGGATTATTATCAGGGGCGGGCGCATTGGTGGGGGGATCTACCGGCGCGGCCATTGGTGGAGTTATTGGTGCGGCAACGCTACTCGGTGGGGCGCTGCCGAAAGCTAGTGGAAAAATGATGGGGCTGCCGGCGGTTGGCGGTTCACCGCTTGCGCGTCACGGTATGGATCAGGTTATTTCCGGGATCGAGAGCCAGAAAAAGGACGATATCAGGCAGATAACCAATACATTCAGGGGAAAATAATGCAATGGTCGGCGGGGATAAAATGGTTGTGCGTCATCACGTTGGGATTTTTAAGCGCCTGTCAGGCAGGAGGACACAGTATGCAGGCGAGTGAACTTTTTGAGCCCCCCGTGGTGGCGGTGCTGGAAAGCATTCAAAAAGGTGATGAATCAGCAGCTCGTCATCAGCTGTCGCAGGGCGTTAACCTGAATATTCAGGGAAAGGAAGGTATTACGCCGCTGCTATGGCTGATTTATGGGACGCAGGATAAAAAAGCGGTCAAGCTGGCGCTGAAACTAGGGGCAGACCCGAATTATAAAGATGGCTCTGGCGATAGTGCGGTGAACCGGGTATCTGGAGTGAAGGATCCTGACTGGCTGCGCATTATTCTGGATGCGGGGGGCGATCCGAATGCGATTGGACGCCTCGATCAGCCAGCAATATTCAGTGCTATTGGTGAGGAACGTTGGGCCGATATCAAACTGCTTGTAGAGTGGGGCGCTGATTTGGACTTAGTTGACAGTTCCAAAGTGAACAGTGCTCACTATGCGGCTTATCTGAATAAATATGAAATCGTCTATTGGCTGATAGAACAGGGCGCAGATATCAATATTTACGATGAGACGGGCAGCAATCTCGCGTTTACCGTTGAAGACAGTTTATCCCTTATGTCCCCTAAATCGCCCCATTATCCCTGGGCGCTGAAGGTAAAACAGTTGCTGCTGGATCGCGGTGTGACATTCCCGCCGCTGTCGCCGGCAGAAGTCAGGGAGCGTCGGGAAAAAGGAGAGACCTTTTGAGATGGTGGCATCGGCTGCTGGTCAGCCTGCCACTATTGACCGCCTGTCAGGCAGGAGGACACAGTATGCAGGCGAGTGAACTTTTTGAGCCCCCCGTGGTGGCGGTATTACAGCGTATTCAAAAAGGGGATGGGGCAACAGCTCGTCATCAGCTGTCACAGGGCGTTAACCTGAATATTCACGGGAAAGAAGGTGTTACGCCGCTGCTGTGGTTGATTTATGAGACGCAGGATAAAAAAGCGGTTCAACTGGCGCTGAAACTGGGTGTCGACCCGAATTATAAAGATGGATTTGGCGATAGTGCGGTCAATTCCGTGGCGGGTGCCAAAGATCCAGACTGGCTGCGCATTATTCTCGATGCAGGTGGCGATCCGAATACGATTGGGCGTCGTGGCCAACCGGCAATATTCAGTGCTATTGGTGAGGAGCGTTGGGCCGATATCAAACTGCTTGTAGAGCGGGGCGCTGATTTGAATTTACTCGATGGTTCTAAGAGAAATAGTGCTCACTATGCGGCTTATCTGAATAAATATGAAATCGTCTATTGGCTGATAGAACAGGGCGCAGATAGCAATATTCATGATGAAACAGGCAGTAATCTCGCGTTTACCGTTGAAGACAGTTTATCCCTTATGTCCACTAAATCGCCCCATTATCCCTGGGCGCTGAAGGTAAAACAGCTGCTGCTGGATCGCGGCGTGACATTCCCACCGCTGTCGCCGGCAGAAGTCAGGGAGCGCCGGGAAAAAGCGCTGCCGCTGTAATTTCTTTTCGATTCGTCTTTTTATTATTCATTACGTGCCTAAACATAAATAGCACTTTCCTACCCGACAATCCGCATGATTATCGGGTCGTTGCTGTGGCGATGAATACACGTGCATCGTATTAAAAATTATCTCATTTATAGACAGGCAAATAGCAATGGTGACAAACGGTTATACCCTGTTTGAAATCAGCCAGTTTGATGTGCCTTTGTATGCGATTATCTCACCGCTAAGTTATCCCGCATTACCCGACTATTGGCAGGCCTTTCAACCGGTGGCAGAGGATATATGGCAGCCGTTGCGTTTTGGCGAAGAGGCCGAAAACTGGCAGCAATGGGCGCCTATCGTGGTAAAAATTGAAGAAGGAAAGCCGGGAGAAACATTATTGCACTGGCTGATGGATACGCAGCCGGCGCGGCATGGCGGCGTGGTCCTCATGCATGGCGCACTGACATTACAACAGGTTGTTGATTTTTGGCAGCAGCGAATTTTCTGCATCTGGCCCGATGGCACGCGAGCGCTGTTTCGCAGCTATGCGCCAGAGGTTTTATCGGTCTGGTTGTCAACTCTGGACCATGCCGCGCAAATCGATTTCCTTGGTCCGCTTAATCATCTGTATTTGCCTCTGGTAAAGAGCGAACGTGGAGAATATCAGCTATTCGCGCTGCGAGACGTTAAAGATGAAAATAAGCACAAGATTGATAAAACGTACCAAATTCATTTAACGCATTATCAATATTATCTTCTCGCTAATGACAATCGATTACACCGCTTAGCGAATGAACTCTTTCTTTTTGTCAGCGCGAAATGTGTTTTTCCGTTGGATATCGACATAGTCAAAGCGAGTTTTATTAACGGTATTGCATTAGCGAAGCAATATTATCCCAACGCCAGTGAAGCGGAATGTGAAGCCTGGTCGGCTCACCGCTGGGTACTTGGCAGTGAATTCTATTTACATCCGCTATTTATTCATCTCACTGAACACTATTCAATTGCGGACAGTCTGCGGATTTTTAAATCTGAACCTGAGCGTATTGACAGTGTGCGCATTCATTATCACCGCCCCGGTTGGATGCGGGGAGAGCTACCTGACATAACGGAGGTCACGCTGTGAGTCTATCGCAACCTTTTCTTGAACTGCTGCCGGAAGAGGACACTATGTGGCAAACGCGTATCGCGCAGGGCGGTTGTTTTGTGATTGCTGAAGCCGCGATGAATGATGCCGTCCCCTGGCTGGCCGAACGCTGGGGAGGAAGCCTGGAGCAGACGCGCTTGTACTGGGGAGAAGCAGGGCGCGTGCATGCTTCGGTATCGCCCTATTGCATCCCGGTACACGCCGCCAACTGGTCACAGGTGAAAGAACACCTTGTCACCCAGCCCGGCTGGGGAATGGGGTTGCAGCTGGCGTGGTTTATGCAAGCATATTCTCCGCTCGATCAACTGATTGAGGTCACGAAGCACCTACGGCAATGGAGCCTGGTCGCCTCACCGTCCGGAGAGAATGCCATTCTGCGCATGAGCGACTGGCAGGTGGTGAAACAATTGTTATCCGCCAGTTCCGCACCAGAAGCCTGTGCGCTCTATGGCCCGATAGCCAGCTTTTGCGATATTTCGCCAGACGGAAGCGTGCGCGCTTTAAATCTCACCGCCCGTGAACCGCATACGATACCAGATACCCTACCGCGTCAATTAAGTGAGGAACAGTGGCAGGCGATTATGGCACCTTCCGAATATCATCATTTGGAACGTTATATGGCGCATCTGCGTACTTATCACACCCGTTGGCAACACTCGCCTGACGATGCGCTATGGACATTTACTCATCAGCAGGCGGAACAGGCGAAGATCAACGGCTTTAACAACGACCGCGATATCGTACGCTGGCTGGCATTATCGACGGAACTCTCACCGGAATTCATTCATCAGGCTTGGGCACAAAACATTCTGGTACAGCCGGAATACATCGGCACGCAAAGCCGCATGGATCGCCTGTATCAGGCAGCCATTGACCATCTGGATGAAGCATAAAATAAAAAAGGACGTCATTTCATGAGTCAGGATAAACAGGAATCATTACACCAAAGTAGTGCCGCTGCGGAAAGAGAGTTTTCAACGGATAAAATCATTCAAGGTGGGTGTAAAGAATGTCAGTGTGAAACCTTTGTTCAATATGTCTACTCGTCAGGAGATCCTGTACCAAATGCTCCTTTTGTTTTAACCGATAGCAAAGGGAATAAAACGGATGGGCAAACGGATGAAAATGGGTACTTTAAAGTCCAAAATATGGCGTGCAGTACTTATCAACTTGATATTCAGGAAGGCTCTGATGAGTTTGATGCCCCTTATACAGTAGAAAATAATCCAGTACTTCAAGCCAATCCCGCGTATGCTGCGCTAGCAGGAGAGTATTTTACCCTTTATTTACTACTGCATGAAAAAGGGATTGTAGCGTACGACGTTGAGGACAGTGAACGTTATGATGAAGTTAATGTTGATGATAGTACATGGAGTGGACGATTTTTTTCTAGTGTCGAAGATAAATATCAACTAGCCTATGACCGTTTTCAGACATTAAAAAAGCAGATTAATGCAGGGGATCGTGAATTTAAGCGGGCAATTAATAAAATTCATCATAGCTTGTCGGCAGAGGTCGCCGATCAGACAACAGAAACAGCAGTTTTGCTACTTTGTCAAATTATTCTCGGTTTTATACCCGTGGTTGGTCAGGCACCCGATGTTTATTTTATTGGTGAGTGGTGTTGGGCCGCCTATAAAAAACCAGATAATCTGGAGGATAACTACTTCCTTGCTGAAGGCGCACTGAATATTGTAGGTGTTATTCCAGGTCCTGGGCATGCGCTAAAAATTGCAGGTAAATCTGTTTTCCGCGCAATGAAAGCATTAGAAAAAAATGCGTTGGATAATCAAGCCGTTCAACTGGCTGTTCGTGAAATCAGAAATCTATCTAATGGTAATATTGTTCGATGGTTAATGGACTTCGCCGAAAAAATTAATAAAGAAGCTAAAGAAGCTATAGTTCTGCTCAATAAAATCATTACGGCTATTGAACTGACGGTAAACAATGCCACAAGTTCAGCAAAAAGTTGGATTATTGCATTTGCAAAAGATAGTTTTTCTGCGATTTGTGATGTCATTAAAAAACTCATTGATAAATTTAAAGAAATTGTTGATGAAATCATCCTGAAAGTTAATACGTTTATTGGGAAAATTATTACCAAAAAACCCGGGTCAGCTGTAGGTCTAGGAAAAGCGACAAAACCTGAAATTAAGGTAGCGGATAAAACTCCATCAGACGTTGATGGCACGCCCGGCCATACGTCATCTACGGCTAGCATCGCAGATGGAAAAAACTGCTCTACATCAAATAAATGCCAAAGTAAAGGTGAACCCGTCGATATGGCTACAGGGTTTATGGTGGAGTGGCGTACTGATTTTCAACTAGCAGGTATTTTACCGCTGGCGATGAAACGCTATTACCGGTCTGGTGGTGAGCGAAGACCTGGTTTATTAGGATCATTATGGCGTAGTAACTGGGATATTAGCCTGACACTTGAAGAAGGTGTGGTGACATTAATTGACGGTGAGTTCAATCAGGCGATATTTGTTTTGCCTGTTGAGGGGGAATGTGCTCGTTCACCGTCTAACCCGCAGTGGCGATTGACCCGCCAACAGGGACGGTTGATTTTGCAAGATGACGGTGGTTTGCACTATCGGTTTGAGCATGCTAGAGGGAAGGAATTATGCCTAACATCCATAGAAGATCGTCAGAATAACCAGATTTCGCTGATTTGGGAGTTTGGCGTGTTACGTTGGGTAGCTTTGCCGGATAACCGCTTGATTCATGTGGAAACTCGTCGCCAACATATCACTTGTTTAACGTTATGTGATGCTCATCGCAACCCTTTGAGAAAACTGGTTAACTATACCTATGACAAGAACGGATATTTGCTGAGCGTACGGGCGGATGAGGGGCGAAACTTTGATTATCGTTACTCGCCGGAAGGCTGGCTGCTGCGCTGGTCGGATTTAGGTTCGACCTGGGTTGAACACGACTACGATAAAAAAGGTCGTGTAATACGGGACAGAACCTCGGAAGGCTACTGGCCGGGGCACTTTGAATATGACGATGATTACCTGACCAGCCATTACCACAGCGGGTTTGGCGGAGTCTTCAGTTATGTGCGTGATGAGCGTAATAATATTCTATTAAAGCGTACACCCGATGGTGGTGAAACCCGGTTCGAGTGGGTGGATAACCAACTGATGGCGGAGACCGACCCGTTGGGTGGTCGCACGGTGTATCAGCGTAATGACTGGGGACAGGTGACCAACGTTACCCTGCCTGACGGCGCGACGCATCAATACACTTATGACGACAACGGGCAGTTGCTGGCCTATACCGATCCATTGGGTAGCGAGTGGCGTTACCAGCGTAATGCCGCCGGGCAGGTGGTGGAGGTGAACGACCCGGAAGGGCGCGAATGGCTGTACCGCTATCATGCGTCGGGACAACTGGCGACGGTGATTGGCCCGGACGGCGTATTACAGCGTTACCACTATAATCGTCGTGGCCTGCTGACCCGCCTTGAGCGGGATAATGCGCCCCCGGTGATGTTTCTGTACGACGATTTTGACCGCCTGACGGAGCGGCATATCAGGCATGAGGCGGGTGTACAGGTTCGGCGCTGGGAGTATGACGGCGTGCGCGAGTCGCCGTCAAAAGTGGTGTATGAAGACGGCAGCGAGACGCGGTTTGGTTACGATGTGGAAGGAAACCTGACGGCGGTGACGGATGCGCTGGGCCAGCGTTACCAGTTCCGCTATGGTGCGTTCGATAACCTGCTGGAAGCGACGGACCCGCTGGGGGCGACGGTACGCTACCACTATAACGCGGAAGCGGAGTTCGCCGGGGTGACGAACAGTCAGGGACGAGACTGGACGTACGGCTTTGACCACAGCGGACGACTGAGTGAAGAGCGGCATTACGACGGTCGGGTGTACCGGTATCAGTACGATGTGGCAGACCGTCTGGTGCAGCGCACGGCGCCGGATGGCAGCGCGCTGCACTATGAGCATGATGCGGCAGGGCGGATAATGCGTATCACCGCGCGAAAGGCGGACGGGGACGTCGAGGGCATCACTGAACTGACGTATGACGCGGCGGGGCGGTTAATCAAAGCCGCCAGCCCGGATGCGGTGGTGGAGTACGCCTATAACCGGGCGGGGCAGGTGACGTCGGAAACGGTGAACGGCGAGGCGGTGCAGAGTGGTTACGACGCGGGCGGTCAGCGTGCGGTGGTGGCGGGGATTCTGGCGCCGCTGCAACTGGCGTGGCAGTCGGGACGACTGTCGTCGCTGGGGATTGGTTCACACCAGCCGTTGCAGTTCAGCCATACGGCGGCGGGGGAAGAGCAGCGGCGCAGCAACGGCAGCGGGTTTGCATTACGGCATGAATGGAGCCCGACGGGGCTGTTACAGTGTCAGGCGCTGGAAGGGGCGGACGGGCGGGTGAATGACGTGCTGGAGCGCCGTTACCAGTACGATGTGCTGGACCGTCTGACGGGCATCAGCGACAGCCACTGGGGGGAACAGGCGTTTCGGCTGAACGGGGCGGGTCAGGTGACGGCGGAGCGCCGTGATGCGGGACGGCGGCGTCAGGCGCGGCTGTTTGGTTACGACAGCGAGCAGAACCTGTGCGAGGTGTCGCAGATAGCGCCGGGGCCGGTGGAAACGCTGAAGGCGCAGGACGCGGTGGTGCAGGCATCGGCAAGGTACGATGCGGCGGGCCGGGTGGTCGAACGGGGTTATACGCAGTACCGGTATGACGACTGCGGGCGTCTGGCGGTGAAACGTGAAGCGCGTCCGGGGTTCAGGCCGAAGGAAACGCGCCTTGAGTGGGACGTGCAGGACCGTCTGGTGCGGGTGAGCCTGCCGGACGGAACGCGGTGGCGTTATCGTTACGACGCGTTTGGTCGCCGAATGAACAAGGTGCGTGAGGGACAACTCCCCTCGGCGCAGGCGGTAGCGCGGGTGGCGTACCGGTGGGACGGCGACCAGCTAATCGGCCAGCAGCAGTACCTTGCGGACGGTTCAGCGGCGCGGGAAGTGCAGTGGGTGTATGAGCCGGGGAGCTTCAGACCGCTGGCGCAGGTGGAGGCGCGGGGCGGGAGCACGCAACTGCACTACATCGTGACGGACCTGACGGGGACGGCGCGGGAGCTGTGCAGCGAGGAGGGTGAAGTTCGCTGGCGCGGTGAACAGGCGCTGTGGGGCGCACACCGGGAAGAGCGGCGGCCTATCCCGCTGCGGCGTTATCTGGGGGATGCGGCGAACGAGGAAGTGTACTGTGAACTGCGCTATCAGGGGCAGTTGTATGACGCAGAAACGGGGCTTTACTACAACCGGCATCGTTATTATGATGCGGAGAGCGGACAGTACCTGTCGCCGGACCCGATAGGGCTGTTGGGGGGTATCCGACCTCAAGCCTACGTTCATAATCCGCTGGAGTGGGTTGATCCACTGGGGTTGACTGAGTCGGGGTGTAAACAGCCGGACTTTAAATCAAGGAATGAGGCGTTTAGAGGGGCTAAACGTGATGCCGGTATACCAATGAGCCAACAGCCTGACAAGGTGTTTAATGAGAAAACTGGCCAAATGGGACAGTACAACCAAGTTCGAATGACTGATTCAGATGGCGAATCAGTATTGGGGGCAGATGGTAAGCCGATTTGGACGAGAGAATATCAATTCTCTCGAGAAGATGGTTCTAAAATAATAATTCAGGATCATTCTGCCGGACATTATTATGGTGAAAATGGTGTCGGTGATCAGGGGCCACACTTTAATGTTCGACCAAGCACTAACACAAGGACAGGTAAGGTTCCTGGTACGAGAGGCCATTATGGATTCTGAAAGTAAAATAATTAACTGGAATGAACTGGATGGGACCTATCTACTAAATAAAGTTTTTTCCGGCTCGGTAAAAATATCTAATGTTGATTTATTTGATATCTCTATAAATAGAGATGGTCCTTCTGTAATCATAAATTTTGATTTGCTTGATCAACTTCCAGACCAAGCTCCACCTAAATGGGGGAGGTACAATAAGTGTAGGTGTGGAATTAATTGTGGAAAAGTTAGTGATTTAGAAATAATAGGTATATTAACAAAAATAAATGCTTCAGCAAATATTGAGATTATTAATGGTGTAAGGTATGTCAATTTTGTTAGCGATGGATTTAAACTATCATTAAAATGCAAGCATATTCAATTTATGGGGCCTTCAGTGTACCTTGATAATTAATTCGCTATGATAAAAAGCCGGAAGCGATCACACGATCCTTCCGGATTTTTATTTTTAGCAGTTGGTCAGCCGCTACAGATTAATCTGCGTCTCAATAATAATCCTGCCGCGCTCCACCGTGACGGTGACGGGCATTCCGGTGATGAACCCCGACTCCTCCAGCCAGCGGCCTTTAAGGTTGATGGCGGAGGGCGGGTTGGGCTTACCGTTGTGCGACGCGTATCCCACGGTATAGTAACGCTCTGTTTTGGCTGCTTTATTAACGGTGACGTCTGACTTAGAATGTGCCTTAGCCATAGTAACTACTCCTGTTAGTTGCTTGTGGTGAGCGGCTGTTACAGGTTGCC
>NZ_SMBY01000018.1 GCF_004342665.1 Samsonia erythrinae
TTTTCCTGCCGCCACAACCGCGTAAGCCGCTGTTGCCGTGTCAGTGGAGGCGCATTATAGGGACTTCTCGCCGCCTGACAAGCGCTAAATGCAAATAATTTTTCAACCGTTCAAAAACAAGCCAAAAAACACTATTCCGAATATTTTACATACAAATAACGACTATAATCTGAACTCAACGCACGAAAACGGGAGTATCCATTAACGGACCCTCCCGTTTTATCGTTTACTGTTTCACTCTCATGGCTATTGCCGTGCGACTATCTGTTCACCTTCAACATCTAATGTGATCGGTTTACCGGGTATCAATTTCCCCCCCAGTATCTGCTGGGCAAGTGGATTCTCGATCAGTTGCTGTATCGCTCTCTTAAGCGGACGCGCACCGTAAACAGGATCAAAGCCGACTTCCCCAAGCATATCTAAAGCCGCATCCGTGATCGTGACGCTATAACCACGCTCTTCAAGACGCTTATACAATCTGTGCAACTGGATTTGCGCGATCGACGTAATATGAGCCCTTCCCAGCGGGTGGAATACTACAACTTCATCGATACGGTTAATGAACTCAGGGCGGAAGCTGTGGCTGACGACTTCAAGAACCATGTCTCTCATCTCGGTATAACTTCGTTCGCCAAAACGTTCCTGAATAAGGTCAGATCCCAGGTTTGACGTCATGATGACAACGGTATTACGGAAATCGACCGTTCTGCCCTGACCATCTGTGAGACGACCATCATCCAATACCTGAAGCAGAATATTGAACACATCAGGGTGCGCTTTTTCGATCTCATCGAGCAAAATGACGGAATAAGGACGACGACGTACCGCTTCTGTCAGATATCCCCCTTCTTCATAACCAACATATCCAGGAGGGGCGCCGACCAAACGGGAAACGGAGTGTTTCTCCATAAATTCTGACATATCAATACGAACCATGGCATCATCGCTGTCGAACAGGAACGTCGCCAACGTCTTGCAAAGCTCCGTTTTCCCAACCCCTGTCGGCCCAAGAAACAGAAACGAGCCAATTGGGCGATTCGGGTCAGATAACCCGGCCCGGCTACGGCGGATAGAATTCGCTACCGCCTCGACAGCTTCGTTCTGGCCGATCACTCGCTGATGGAGTTCATCCTCCATTCGCAGTAATTTTTCTCTTTCGCTTTCCAACATGCGGGAAACGGGGATGCCCGTCCAACGCGCAAGAACCTCGGCGATTTCGGCATCCGTAACGCGATTACGCAACAGATGCATCGTTTTCCCTTCCTGTTGCGTGGCTGCCGTGAGCTGTTTCTCCAGTTCTGGAATTTTACCGTATTGCAGCTCCGACATTTTTCCCAGGTCGCCCTGGCGCCGCGCCTGCTCCAGCGCAATCTTGGCCTGTTCCAAAGCGGCTTTAATATTCTGCGTACCCGTAAGTGACGCTTTTTCCGCTTTCCATTCTTCCTCTAACTGCGAATACTCGCGCTCTCTTTGCTCCAGTTCCGTATTCAACAGCTCTAGCCGTTTCTGGCTGGCTTCATCTGATTCTTTTTTTAGCGCCTGCTGCTCCAGCTTTAACTGGATAATGCGTCGCTCAAGCCGGTCCAGAGGTTCCGGCTTCGAATCAATTTGGATACGGATACTCGAAGCCGCTTCATCAATCAGGTCAATCGCTTTATCAGGCAGCTGTCGATCGGCGATATAGCGATGAGACAGCATCGCCGCGGCAACAATCGCCGGGTCAGTAATTTGCACATGATGATGCAATTCATAACGTTCTTTTAGCCCACGCAAAATCGCAATCGTGTCTTCAACGGTAGGCTCGGCGACATAGACCTTCTGGAAACGGCGTTCAAGCGCGGCATCCTTTTCAATATATTGCCGGTATTCATCCAACGTGGTCGCGCCGACGCAATGCAATTCACCACGCGCCAAGGCAGGCTTTAACATGTTGCCGGCATCCATCGCGCCGTCGGCTTTACCCGCCCCTACCATCGTATGAAGTTCATCAATAAACAGAATGACGTTGCCTTCCTGTTTAGCCAAATCGTTGAGCACACCTTTCAGTCGCTCTTCAAACTCACCGCGATATTTTGCTCCCGCCACCAGCGCGCCCATATCCAGAGAAAGAACCCGCTTGTTTTTCAGGCCTTCGGGCACTTCACCGTTAACAATGCGCTGTGCCAACCCTTCCACTATCGCGGTTTTACCCACGCCAGGCTCACCAATTAGCACCGGGTTATTTTTGGTTCGGCGCTGAAGAACCTGAATCGTGCGGCGAATCTCCTCATCACGCCCGATCACCGGGTCAAGTTTGCCTTGCTCTGCACGCTCAGTGAGGTCAATAGTGAATTTCTTTAATGCCTGGCGCTGATCTTCAGCCCCTTGATCGTTCACTTGTTCTCCTCCTCTCACTTGATCGATGGCGTTGGCAACGCCTTGCTGCGTAACACCACTTTTCTTCAGTAAATCACTCAATGCGCCACGAGACTCCAGGGCCGCAAGAACGAAAAGTTCTGAAGAGATAAAAGTATCGCCACGCTTTTGCGCCAATTTGTCGCACAGATTCAAAACCCGGACTAAGTCGCCCGAGGGTTGAACATCGCCGTCCGTGCCTTCGACCTGAGGCAAACGGGCTATGGCCCGATCGATTTCCGCATTCAGGTGGTTAACATTGGCTCCCGCGACAGTCAGAAGTGGACCAACAGTTCCCCCATCCTGACGGAGCAAAGCGCTCATCACGTGGAGTGGTTCAATAAACTGGTGATCGCGCCCAAGGGCGAGAGACTGGGCATCAGCGAGAGCAAGTTGGAATTTGTTGGTAAGACGATCCAAACGCATAACTCCTCCCATGTACTGTTCAAAATTGCTACTGGAGATTAAGTGAGGTCATCCCTCAAAAATTTCAAGGTTATTTTGCCAGTCGTGATGGGATTTAAATGTTACGTGTTCTGGATCGTCTTAATTCAATAGGTTATATCAGCCAGATTAAACTTGCCATACGGCCAGTCACGCCATCACGCCGATAAGAGAAAAATTTTTGAGAATCGCTCACTGTACAGCAATTTCCGCCAAAAACTTGCGACACCCCTGCCGCACGTAATCGCAGGCTAGCCAGTTGGTAGATATCGGCGAAAAATTTCGTGCCTTCAGGTCTGAAAGCAGATGCCATTGCCGCATCATGTCGAACAAATGCATCCCTAACTTCAGGACCGACCTCAAAAGCGTTCGGGCCAATAGCCGGCCCCAGCCACGCCATAATTTGCGAGGGTTTCGCACGGAAGCAGTCTAACGTTTCTTCCAGTACGCCTGCGAGCAATCCCCGCCAGCCGGCATGCGCTGCGGCGACTTCATCGCCGCTGTTTGCACAAAACAACACCGGCAGGCAGTCAGCGGTCATCACCGTGCAGACCTGCCCCTTCTCATCAGTATAGGCCGCATCACCGCAAACGGATGGCGAAAACGTCCGACCAAGGCGAACCACATCAGTGCCATGGACCTGTTCTAACCAATGCGGCATGGCAGGAAGACCGGCCATGTCCACCAGCATTTGCCGATTGGCGCTGACATGCGTTGTCTCATCCCCCACATGACTTCCCACATTCAGCGCATCATAAGGTGCCGCACTGACGCCACCAATACGCGTCGTACTGCAAGATTTCACACTTGTGGGCAAAGGCCAGTCAGGGTAAATCAGCATCACTCGTCACCTTAAAAAATCAGCATCTAACGTATTGAATAAATCACCAATCCAATCTTTCCTGGGATGCCGCGGTATCTGCTTTCAATGCTTCAATCAGATCAACCATATCTTGCGGCAGCGCAGCATGCCACTCCATGAGTACGCCGCTAACAGGATGGTAGAGACGCAGCATTGTGGCATGGAGAGCCTGTCGGTCAAATCCGCGCAGCATCTCGATGAAATCCTCCGAGGCGCCTTTGGGAGGTCGAGGACGACCACCATATAAAGGATCGCCGACCAGTGGATGATTAATATGCGCCATATGCACACGAATCTGATGGGTCCGCCCTGTTTCCAGACGCAGCCTCAAGCGGGTATGGGCTCGGAAATGTTCCATGATGCGGTAATGCGTCACGGCAGGCTTGCCCATTGGATGCACCGCCATATGGGTACGCTTGGTGGCGTGACGGGCGATAGGTTCTTCAACCACGCCCCCCGCGGTCATGCTACCAATGGCCACAGCTTCGTATTCACGGGTGATTTCACGCGCCTGCAACGCTTCAACCAGATGCGTCTGTGCGGGGACGGTTTTCGCGACCACCATTAAGCCAGTGGTATCTTTGTCCAGCCGATGTACGATCCCGGCACGGGGAACATCCGCGATTTCAGGATAATAATGTAACAAAGCGTTCAGTACCGTCCCATCAGGGTTGCCAGCGCCGGGGTGAACGACCAGCCCTCTAGGCTTGTTGATTACCAGAATATCCTGATCCTCATACACGATATCCAGCTCGATAGCCTGTGCTTCCCAGCGAGCTTCTTCCTCAATCAGCGCATCAATCGCAACCAATTCGCCGCCAAGTACTTTCTCTTTTGGCTTATTGATGACATTGCCGTTAATCTGTACCCGATCCTCCAAAATCCACTCTTTTATACGGGATCGTGAATAATCAGGGAACAATTCGGCCAAAGCCTGATCTAAACGTTGTCCGAGTTGAGACTCGGCCACCGTTGCGGTGAGTTGTACTTGTTGTGCCATATTATGCAGCTTCTTCGTTAACGTTGGGTTTTGACGGCGACGCCGTTTAAAATAATGTACTATTGTAGCTGGTCTAAATCGGGAGCTTAACGGACAGTCTCCCGGAATAACATTCTGAGGATAATCAAAACGTCATGACGCGTATGAAATATCTGGTGGCTGCCGCCACGTTGAGCCTGGCGCTGGCTGGTTGCTCCAGCAATTCCAAAGATGCGGTTCCTGATAGCCCACCATCTGAAATCTATGCCAATGCTCAACAGAAACTCCAAGACGGCAACTTTAAAGCAGCCATCACGCAGTTGGAAGCATTGGATAACCGTTATCCTTTTGGCCCTTATTCGCAGCAAGTGCAGTTGGATTTGATCTACGCCTATTACAAATCCGCAGAGCTGCCATTGGCCCAGGCTTCTATTGACCGCTTCCTGCGACTCAACCCGACTCATCCAAACGTGGATTATGTCCTGTACATGCGCGGTCTTACCGACATGGCGCTGGATAATAGCGCATTACAAGGCTTCTTCGGTGTTGATCGTTCCGATCGCGATCCGCAGTATGCCCGCACTGCATTCCGGGATTTTAGCAGGCTCATTCAAGGGTATCCGAACAGCCAATACGCCACCGACGCAAACAAGCGTTTGGTTTACCTCAAAGAGCGTCTGGCTAAGTATGAACTCTCTGTCGCGCAATACTACACGAAACGTGGAGCTTATGTGGCAGTCGTTAATCGCGTTGAGCAGATGCTGCGGGATTACCCGGATACTCAGGCGACAAAAGAAGCCCTGCCGCTGATGGAAAATGCCTACCGCGAGCTACAGCTGGCCGCTCAGGCGGAAAAGGTCGCTAAAATCATCGCCGCTAACCCGGCCTAAATAAAATCGCATAAGAATAATCACGGCAGCTTCGGTTGCCGTTTTTTATGATTCGATATGTTTTGATGAAGGGAGAACAGGTAGAGGGGAACCAACAACAGCGTAATAACTTCAACACATCTCATCAATAATGGCACATGTCAAAGTCGCTCTCAAGCCCTTCTCTTCTATTCCCGATGACGCCTCACAAATCACGTTTTATTGACAAAAAGTGACAAAAAAAAGTGATCATAATCACGATTTTTATCGCCACTCACGGTATGCTGAAATTATCGAAGACGGACATAGGCAGAGAGGTAAGTTTATATGACTATTAATATTACCAGTAAGCAAATGGATATCACCCCCGCAATTCGTCAACATGTCGAAGACCGTCTTTCCAAACTGGAGAAGTGGCAAACTCACCTCATCAACCCCCACATCATTTTGTCAAAAGAACCACAGGGGTTTGTGGCCGACGCCACTATCAGCACGCCGAATGGCCCGCTGGTTGCCAGCGCTAAACATGACGATATGTACGCCGCCATTAATGAACTGATTACCAAACTCGAACGCCAGTTGGACAAACTCCAACATAAAGGTGAATCAAGACGTGCGGCAACGGGTGTCAAGGACGTCAATCTGCAATTGACCCAGGAAGAATAATTGCTGTTCTTTTTATCTCCATCTGACGCGCCTGAGGGCGCGTTTTTGTTATGCGAATGCTTCAGCTCACGCCCTAAAATGTCAATGAGGTATAGAGACTTAATCTTGTGACGGACTATTGGGTATTGACAGGATGAAAAGCCAACAGGTACTTTACCTGTTCAAAACGTGGATATCTGTATGATCAACCGAGCGAATATGAGCAACAAACCGTTTTTCTTCGTATTCTTTTTTACCTTCCCCTGATTCGGGAGGCGATTCGTCGTAAGGGTAAGAATACGAAGACGAACAATAAAGCCTCCTGACCTGGAGGCTTTTTTTATAAGAACATAAGACAGGTAACGGCATCATGACAGACACTTCATTATTGGCATTAAGGGAGCGAATCAGCGCATTGGACCTGCAATTAATTACATTGCTGGCGCAAAGAAGGGAGCTGGCGTTAGAGGTTGCCCGTAGTAAATTACATTCGCATCGCCCCATCCGCGACAAAGAGCGCGAACGCGATTTACTGGATAAACTGACCGCTGTGGGTAAAAAACACCATCTTGACGGTCATTATATTACTCGCCTGTTCCAACTTATCATTGAAGACTCGGTTCTGACGCAGCAAGCGCTCTTACAACAGCATCTAAATCAAACGGCATCGCACTCTGCCCGCGTTGCATTTCTTGGCCCGAAAGGCTCTTACTCCCATCTCGCCGCTCGCCAATATGCCGCACGACACTTCGAGCAGCTTATTGAGTGTGGTTGCCAGAAGTTTCAGGATATCTTCAACATGGTGGAAACCGGGCAAGCGGACTATGCCGTTCTACCGATTGAAAACACCAGCTCCGGTTCAATCAACGATGTCTATGACCTGCTGCAACATACGGGATTATCTATCGTCGGTGAGTTAACTAATCCCATTGATCACTGCGTTCTGGTGGCGACGAATACGTCACTGGCAGAGATCGAGACCGTTTATAGCCACCCACAACCGTTTCAGCAGTGCAGCCATTTCATCAACCGTTTTCCACACTGGAAGATTGAATATTGTGAAAGCACGGCAGCCGCAATGGAAAAAGTCGCGGCGTTAAACTCCCCCAAAGCCGCGGCGCTCGGTAGCGAGGCGGGCGGTCAGCTCTATCAGTTACAGGTGCTGGAACACGATCTGGCCAATCAGTCGCAAAACATTACTCGCTTCATTGTATTAGCACGTAAACCTATTGACGTGACTGAACAAGTCCCGGCAAAAACCACGCTCATTATGGCAACCGGACAACAGTCAGGTGCATTGGTTGAAGCGCTTTTGGTATTGCGTGATAACGGTATTATCATGACAAAACTGGAATCCAGACCGATCAACGGCAACCCGTGGGAAGAGATGTTTTATCTTGACGTTCAGGCGAACCTGCGCAGTGACGCGATGCAGAAAGCGCTAAAAGGGTTAGCGCCAATTACCCGCTCGTTAAAAGTCCTAGGCTGCTATCCCAGTGAAAATGTCGTGCCGGTAGATGTAAACGAATGATGTCCAAAGCCATCCCGGAAACGGGATGGCTTCTTATTCACAATCCGCCATCGGACAGGTTTATTGACGAATATCATTTGCCTGACGTAAGAGCGCCCGGCTTTCCGCCTGAAAACGCGTAGCATAGTCACCAAACCAGTGCTCCACTTTCTTGAAGCTGCGAATAAATGCCGCTTTATCCGCCTGTTCCAGTAACTCAATCGCTTCTCCGAAACGTTTGTAGTAACGCTTAATCAACGACAGATTATTCTGTGAAGACATAATAATATCGGCATAAAGCTGTGGATCCTGCGCAAACAGCCGCCCAACCATGATCAGTTCCAGACGATAAATTGGCGACGACAGCGCCAACAGCTGTTCAAGCTGGACATTTTCTTCCGCCAAATGCAGGCCATAAGCGAATGTCGCAAAGTGACGTAGCGCCTGAATGAACATCATGTTTTGATCGTGCTCGACCGCGCTAATACGGTGCAGACGCGCGCCCCATACCTGAATTTGTTCCAGCAACCACTGGTAGGCTTCCGGCTGCCGACCATCGCAATAGACAACAACCTGCTTAGCAAGGCTACCGCTGTCTGGTCCAAACATCGGATGTAAACCGAGAACCGGGCCGCTATGCGCCGCAAGCATCGCCTGAAGCGGACCATTTTTCACTGATGCCAGATCGACCAGAATACAGTCATCCGGCAAAGCGGGCAGGCGGGCAATAACCTGCTCGGTGATATGAATCGGCACGCTGACAATGACCATACCTGCATCAGATAACATCGCTTCTGCCCGTGGCCAGTCATCCTGTTCCAGGATTTTTACCTGATATCCCGATAACGTCAGCATTTTTTCAAACAAGCGGCCCATTTGACCACGGCCGCCAATGATGACTACCGGCCGCAGCTGTGGGCACAGTGTTTTAAAGCCTTTATCGTTTTCACTGGTATAGGATTCACGCATGGCGCGCCGCAGGATATCTTCGATCAGATCCGGTGGAACCCCCATCGACTCCGCCTCTTTGCGACGTGAGCTGAGCATGGCCGCTTCACGCTCCGGCGCATAGATAGGTAAGCCATAGCGGCTTTTCACTTCTCCGACTTCCGCCACTAAACGCAACCGACGTGACAACAGTGCGACAAGCGCCTTATCTACCTCATCTATCTGATCACGTAATGCGGTCAGTTCAGCTACCATAATTTGTTACTCTCCTGACTGTTTCACTCGCACGGCGCTCAGTTCCTGATGAAGGGAACGCAGTAACGTCTCCGTACCTTCCCAACCGATACAGGCATCCGTGACTGATACACCGTAGCGCATATCGGAACGCGGCTGTTCTGAAGACTGACACCCTTCATTAAGATGGCTTTCCAGCATCAGCCCGATAATGGAACGGTTCCCCGCCTTGATTTGTTCAACCACCGATTCAACAACAAGCGGCTGACGACGATAATCTTTATTTGAATTACCGTGGCTACAATCTATCATCAGCGCAGGTTTCAAGCCTGCATCCTGCATCTGTTTTTCACACTCAGCAACATCCTCTGCGCTGTAGTTGGGCTTTTTACCGCCACGCAAAATGACGTGACCATCCAAATTACCTTGCGTTTGCAACAGACAGACTTGCCCTGACTGATTAATACCAACGAAACGATGTGGCATCGCAGCGGCTCTCATCGCATTGATCGCGGTTCCCAAACTGCCATCAGTGCCGTTTTTAAACCCGACCGGCATTGACAGACCTGAAGCCATCTCACGATGCGTCTGCGATTCCGTCGTACGCGCGCCGATAGCAGACCAGCTAAACAGATCGCCCAGATACTGCGGACTGTTTGGATCAAGCGCTTCCGTCGCCAGCGGTAATCCCATATTCACCAGTTTGAGCAGCAGCTCACGGGCGATGTGCAGACCGGCTTCCACATCAAAGGAACCATCCATGTACGGATCGTTGATAAGGCCTTTCCAGCCCACCGTTGTACGCGGTTTTTCAAAATAAACGCGCATAACGATATAGAGACGATCGTGTAATTCGGCGGCGAGCGACTGTAGTCGGCGTGCATATTCCAGCGCTGCATCGGTATCATGGATAGAACAAGGTCCACAGACGATCAGCAGCCGATCATCGCGGCCGTGAATGATATCCGCAATCGTAGATCTCGCGTGCGCAATATTGCCCTGCTCCACGTCACTAAGCGGAAATTTAGCTTTCAATTCATCGGGAGTGATCAAAACCTGTTCGGCACTGATATTAATGTTATTGAGTGAATCTTTTTGCATAAGCCTGTTCCAGAAATATTCGAATGGGCACGCCCGTCAGTAAAACCCGCGTGTAATGTTTACACCATAACAGGATATGTAAACATTTCAATCCATCTTGTGTAAATAAAAAATTACCATGCTAAATGTTTCCTGAAAAACGATATCGGGACGATGGTTATTCCGTCTTGGGACCATTCCAACACATGATGTGAATAATGGTAGAATCATGCCGACAAGGGGGGAAAATGCTGAAAGCCATAATCATTGATGACGAACAACTGGCACGTGAAGAGCTCAGCCTGCTGCTAGAGAACGAAGCTGATATCGCCATCGTTGCGCAATGTAGCAACGCGCTGGAAGCAATACCGGCTATCCACAGGCTGCAACCTGATGTGATTTTTCTGGATATACAGATGCCAAAGGTCAGCGGATTAGAGTTAGTCGCGATGTTGGATCCGGAAAATATGCCTTACGTCGTCTTCGTCACTGCCTATGATGAATATGCGGTAAGGGCGTTTGAAGAACACGCTTTTGACTATTTGCTAAAACCACTGGATGCACAGCGACTAAATAAAACATTAAATCGCTTGCGTCGCGGCGCATCCGTAAACAAAAATGTACAGATAATCGCAGAGCCTTCACTTCGCCATATTCCCTGTAACGGGCATAATCGTATTTTTTTGCTCAAGGTCGAGGAGGTCGAGTATCTTTGCTCAGAGCTCAGTGGCGTACACGTTGTTGGCGTTAGTCAATCTGGCTACACCCAGCTTTCACTGAAAACATTAGAAGAGAAAACGCCTTTCGTCCGTTGCCATCGTCAATATATGGTCAACACTGAGCAACTCAAAGAAATTCAGCTGATGGAAAATGGCGCGGCAGAAGTCCTGACACATACAGGAAAACACATTCCTGTCAGCCGTCGTTACCTTAAGCTATTGAAAGAAAAACTGGGTATTACCTGATGTGATGCCCATTCTGACTGATAGCCGAAAATAATGAAGGTTTAATGATGAAATACAGTTATATCTTGGCTGTAATTCTTTTAATGTCAGCCTGTCACAACACCCCATCGCAACACACCGCAAATGACCCGGGGTTCTGGTATGAGGCGGGTTATCAGGATGCGATCTCCGGCATGGTCGTGAAGGACGATAGCACTCTGCAAGAGTGGTTTGGTAATCCACAAGTCGAACGTGATACTTACTTGCGCGGCTATCAGGCCGGGCAATCAACGTTATGCCGCGAAGACAACATTCGCGAATGGGGACGAGCGGGGAAACATTTTCCAGCAAGCTGTGATGCCGTTGAAGAAGCAGAGACGCTACGAACCCAATGGCAACAGAGCCAGCCCTGACGGGCAAATGCGCCTCTGCGACAGGGTCGTGCAGGCGGTAAACAGTGGCGCATCACACATGGTAACAATCTCACTGAATAGAGTACTCTCACGGAAATACGTCAGACATCATTTACCGCTATTATCGCTCTGCGATAGAGCAATATTGAGTCATTAATAAGCGAATGTAGGGATACTGAAAAAACATATTTTTCTGATAATTATCTTAATTATGTCTAGTTTCAATGGATGCCATGGAGCGCTTATATGTCCGAGTCAAACAAACCTGATAAACAACCTGAGAATAACAATCCAGAAATCTTATCGCACTCCCCTTCATTCGGTGAACATCGTGAACGAGTCGCTGAGATAAGAAACAAAATTCTTCAGGACGGCGCACTTCCCGGTGCCTCGATAGAAGAACAGCTGGCGATTCTGGATGATTTCTCCGAATTAGCGTTAGGCCAATTTTTGCTCAAACACCGTGGTTTAAACGCACGCTGGACGCATGATGTCATCACGCATCAGCCACGCCCTTATGTTAATCCGCTCGAAGAAATCATCTATACACAGTTACCTAACGTTTTGGCGACACGCGAACGATTTGGTATTTTCCAACGTTTGCTTCAAGAACGCTTACGCCCAAATGCCATCATGGTCTCCGTCCCCTGTGGCGTTATGGCGGACTTGTTAACGCTAAAGTACACCCGGCATCGGGATGTGGCGTTAATAGGAATCGATCTGGATAAAGATGCATTAGCCGCCGCCGGCGATCTCGCCAGACAGCAAGGATTGGAAAAGCAGCTGTCGTTAGTCCTCTCTGATGCGTGGTCAATGAATTTGGAAAGAAAAGCCGATGTCATCACCAGCAATGGACTCAACGTTTATGAGCAGGATGATGACAAAGTGACCGAACTTTATCGCGTATTTCATTCTAACCTGAAGCCAGGAGGTACACTAATTACCAGTTTTATGACACCGCCTCCAGCGCTATCGCAAAATTCACCTTGGACAAACACCGATCCAAAGCTGCTGTCACTTCAATATGTACTGTTCTCACGCATTATTGGGGCCACATGGACTGCCTTTCGCACGCACAAGCAGACGCAACGCCAATTGGAGCAGGCCGGGTTCGAGGATATTCAGTTTACCGATGACCACATGCGCATGTTCCCAACGGTTATTGCACGTAGGTCATGCTAAACCAGACAGAAAACGGCATTTAGCGCGATAATTTGATCGCTGTAACCGATCAATATTTGAAAATCGATCTGTATAAACGTTTATAAAATAGCCACATCTGATGTCATCATGGTACTGAGGCAAAATAATAGCAATGACATCAGGGAAAGCTCAGCCCACCGAAGTTGGTGGGCTTTTTGCTACAAAAATTAGTCGCAGTCCGTAAGACATAGAAGCAACACATTTGTGTTGCAGCAGGAAACGAGAATTAAACGCCATTCTCTGTAGACAGATTGTCGCCATTGAGCATAAAAAAAGGGCTTAGCCTTCGGCTAAGCCCTCTATTTATAACAACTTTCGGATGTTGCGAAAGCGCTATCTTAGTTAAGACGCTCTTTAATACGAGCAGACTTACCAGTACGCTCACGCAGATAGTAAAGTTTGGCTTTACGCACGGCACCACGACGTTTAACAGCGATGCTGTCAACAACAGGAGAGTGAGTCTGGAATACACGCTCTACGCCTTCGCCGTTAGAAATCTTACGAACAGTGAATGCAGAATGCAGACCGCGGTTACGAATAGCGATAACCACGCCCTCGAATGCCTGCAGACGTTTTTTACTACCTTCAACAACCCATACCTTCACTTCTACGGTATCACCCGGACGAAATGCAGGTACGTCCTGCTTCATCTGCTCTTGTTCGATTTGCTTAATAATGTTGCTCATAATATGTCTCTTACCCTAGGTAAACTGATAGTTGGGCTCGTCGGAAAAACCGGCGTAACCCCCTAATACTCTTGTTGATCAGACTGATATTCACGTTGGAATTCAGCCAGCAACTTTGCTTGCTCGTCAGTCAGAGCTAGGCTTTTCAGAAGTTCAGGTCTTCTAAGCCAGGTTCGGCCCAGCGACTGCTTCAATCGCCAGCGACGTATTTCCGCATGGTTGCCTGACAGTAACACTGCCGGAACCGCCATGCCTTCCAGCACTTCAGGACGTGTGAAATGAGGACAATCCAACAATCCATCGGCAAAAGAATCTTCTTCTGCTGAAGCCTGATGTCCCAGAACGCCCGGTATAAAGCGGGCAACGGAGTCAATCAGGGTCATTGCCGGCAGTTCTCCACCACTGAGTACGTAATCCCCTACTGACCATTCTTCATCGATCTCGGTTTTGATTACGCGCTCATCAATCCCCTCATACCGTCCACAGACCAGAATCATCTTCTGGTTCGTGGCTAGTTGACGTACGCCTTGCTGATCTAATTTACGGCCCTGAGGTGACAGATAAATCACTCTCGCGCCTTCGCCTGCCGCTGCTTTTGCTGCGTGGATCGCATCCCGTAAGGGTTGCACCATCATCAACATTCCGGGGCCACCGCCATAAGGTCGGTCGTCCACGGTGCGATGCCGATCGTAAGTGAAATCACGAGGACTCCAATACTGTACGTTCAGCAGGCCATTTTTAACTGCCCGGCCAGTGACTCCATAATCAGTAATCGCCCGGAACATCTCTGGAAACAGGCTAATCACCCCAATCCACATAGTCTCGTTCCACTGGGTACTACTGTTCAATTCAGAGTTCAAAAACCAGGGTCCCAATCTACTTCAATGGTTTGAGCAGAAAGGTCTACGCGTTTAACAACCTGTTCAGTGAGGAACGGAACCAGCCGCTCCTTGACTCCGAAGGCATCTTTCAGGTTGGCCTTTACTACCATCACGTCGTTTGAGCCAGTTTCCATCATGTCAACGATTTTACCCAACTCATAACCGGTTACGGTCACGACCCGACAGCCAATAAGATCCTTCCAGTAATAATCCCCTTCGTCCAATTCAGGCAGTTGTGACGAATCTACAACAATCTCACCATTAGTCAGTAGATTAGCCGCATCACGATCATCAACACCTTTCACTTTAATGATCAGATCCTGATTGTGATACTTCCAACTGTCGATCTCGACAAGCTGCCAACCGCTTTTACTCTGAATGAACCAAGGTTGATAATTAAAAATACTCTCGGCATCTTCGGTGGATGAAAACACTCTGAGCCAACCTCGGATGCCATACGCCGATCCAATTTTCCCCATCACAATCGGGTTAACGGGAGGTTTAGGGCTGAGTCGATTGCTCATAGTTACCACCGCGACAGATTACGCTGCTTTTTTAGCGTCTTTGATCAGCGAAGAAACGCGATCAGACACAGTAGCACCCAGACCAACCCAATGCTCGATACGGTCCAGATCCAGACGCAGAGCTTCTGCTTGACCAGATGCGATTGGGTTGAAGAAGCCCACGCGCTCAATGAAACGACCGTCACGCGCATTGCGGCTATCGGTCACGACTACTTGATAGAACGGGCGTTTTTTCGCGCCGCCACGTGCCAAACGAATTGTTACCATAACATCCTCTTTAGTGAATAAAACAACTGGGCCCCATCGAGGAACGGAGCCCAGTATGTCATATAAAAAGCCCGAAAATTTTACTCATTTTGGCGTAAAAAGCAATCTAAAGCGCGTAATCTCGCGAAGACTTTCTCTTTGATACCCATTTTCAGCGCTTAACGCCCCGGAAAACCCGGTGGCATCATCCCCTTCATACCGCGCATCATTTTCGCCAAACCGCCGTTTTTCATCTTCTTCATCATTCTCTGCATATCATCGAACTGCTTGAGAAGACGGTTCACATCCTGCACCTGCATGCCGGATCCCATCGCAATACGACGTTTACGCGACCCTTTGATAATCTCAGGCTTGGCTCGTTCCTGAAGCGTCATCGAATTTATGATCGCCTCCATGCGCACCAGCACTTTGTCATCCATTTGCGATTTCACATTATCAGGCAGTTGGCCCATGCCGGGCATTTTGCTCATCATGCTCGCCATACCGCCCATGTTGCGCATCTGCTTGAGCTGATCCAGGAAATCGGTTAAATCGAATCCATCGCCTTTTTTCAACTTCTTCGCCAGCTTCTCGGCCTGTGAGCGATCAACTTTGCTTTCGATATCTTCAATCAGTGAAAGCACATCGCCCATACCAAGAATACGCGACGCGACGCGTTCAGGGTAAAACGGCTCAAGCGCATCGGTTTTCTCACCCACACCGAGAAATTTAATCGGCTTGCCGGTAATATGACGAATAGATAAGGCTGCACCACCACGCGCATCGCCATCAATTTTGGTCAGGATGACACCGGTTAGCGGCAGCGCCTCATTGAAGGCTTTCGCTGTATTCGCCGCATCCTGCCCCGTCATGGCATCCACAACAAACAGCGTTTCTATCGGCTTAATCGCCGCATGAACCTGCTTGATTTCGTCCATCATCGCCTCATCAACATGGAGGCGGCCCGCGGTATCGACCAGCAGGACATCGTAAAACTTCAGCTTAGCGTGTTGCAGCGCGCGTTCGACGATAGCAAGCGGCTTTTCCTGCGCATCAGACGGAAAGAAATCCACGTCAACCTGCTGTGCCAGCGTTTCCAACTGTTTAATCGCCGCAGGGCGATAGACGTCGGCAGAAACGACCAGCACTTTCTTTTTCTGTTTTTCTCTCAGAAATTTACCGAGCTTACCGACGCTGGTTGTTTTACCCGCGCCTTGTAAACCGGCCATCAGCACAACCGCTGGCGGTTGAGCGGCAAGGTTCAGCTCGGCGTTAACGTCCCCCATTGCGCTGACAAGCTCGTTTTTAACGATTTTGACGAATTCTTGCCCCGGCGTCAGGCTCTTATTAACTTCATGTCCCACAGCCCGCTCTTTCACGCGATTGATAAAATCACGTACTACCGGTAACGCCACGTCAGCTTCCAGCAGCGCCATACGAACTTCACGCAGCGTTTCTTTAATGTTGTCTTCAGTCAACCGCCCGCGGCCGCTGATATTGCGCAATGTGCGCGAGAGTCGATCGGTTAAATTTTCAAACATATCTCATGCTCAACGTAGGACAGGCCGCCATGCGCGACGCGAATGGAAGAGATTATACACAAAAGCGGGGACGATCTCAGCGCTGCCGACGGAGAACTGTTGGTGCCTACAGCGACTAACGCTATACTGATTCTTCATTTTACCAAGTTGATATTCAATAACCTATTATATGTCTGTTTTCGCTATTGTGGCGCTCGCCGCCTACTCTCTCAGCCTCGGACTGATTATCCCCAGTCTGCTGCGCAAGAACAGTGCATATCGTCGGCTGGCGATACTCTCTGCCAGCGCTGCGCTTATCTGTCATGCGGTGGCGCTCTATCAACGCATCTTCGATGTTCAGTTTGGTCAAAACCTGAGTCTGCTGAACATCGGTTCGCTTGTTAGCCTCATCATCTGTACGGTCATGACGATTGTTGCCTCGCGCGATCGCGGCTGGTTTATTCTCCCTATTGTTTATACCTTCGCGCTGATCAATCTGGCCTTTGCCAGTTTTATGCCCGGAGAGTTTATTACGCATCTGGAAGCCTCACCGGGGTTAATGCTCCACATTGGCCTGGCGCTTTTCTCCTACGCGACACTGCTGATTGCCGCACTGTACGCCCTGCAACTTGCCTGGCTTGATTATCTGCTCAAGAACAAAAAGTTGGGATTTGCCGCAGATATGCCGCCGCTGATGGGTATCGAACGTAAAATGTTCCATATTACCCAGATTGGCGTCATTCTACTTACGCTGACGCTTTGTACCGGGCTGTTCTATATGGACAATCTGATCGATAACAAAGAGAATCTACACAAAGCGGTATTCTCTCTGTTCGCCTGGTTCATCTACATCCTGCTGCTGTGGGGGCATTATCATGAAGGGTGGCGAGGGCGCCGTGTCGTTTGGTTCAGTCAGGTTGGCGCACTGATGCTGACGCTTGCCTATTTTGGCAGCCGGGTCATACAGCACTTTCTCGCATTCTGAGCTTGAAGAGCCACAAAAAAGAGAGCCTCCTTCGGCTCTCTTTTTTGTCTGCGTGCGCATCGTCTCCATCTCCGCACACATCTGATGTCATGTACTAAATATGTAACTCCGACAGCTTCTCTTTCGGCAGCGCCAGATCGTCATTTTGGTTAATGCCAATCTCATGATCCACAATATGCTGAGCGATCTCCTGCGCTTCTTTCAGTGAGTGCATCTCATAAGTGCCACACTGGTATTCATTCAGTTCAGGAATTTTACGCTGATCGGTTACTTTCAGTACATCCCCCATCGCCGCCTTCCAGGCATCGGCAACCCGTTGCTCATCCGGCGTACCGATCAGGCTCATATAGAAACCGGTACGACATCCCATCGGAGAAATATCGATAATTTCCACGTCATCGCCATTTAAATGGTCGCGCATAAAGCCAGCAAACAGGTGTTCCAGCGTATGAATACCGCGTTCCGGCATGACTTCGATATTTGGACGGCAGAAGCGCAGATCAAATACCGTAATATTATCGCCATGAGGGGTTTTCATGGTTTTTGCGACCCGGACGGCGGGTGCAGCCATACGAGTATGGTCAACGGTAAAGCTATCTAGTAATGGCATATGCCACCTCCTCACAGAAAAAATGCACTTTTTCTCGTTTCCGGGAAACTTTTCCTTTTTATGCAAGTCTGACTTAACTGAAAGACGCGCATTTATTATCATCCCTATTAGAGATGTTTGTTTGGCCACAGTTTCTGTGGCCTTTTCTTTTTAATGTGTAGCCAGGTAGTCGTCAAAATTCATTGAATCCTCAGACTCAATCTGACGCTGATGCTGCCAGGAGTGCTCACCCGCAGCAGCCAGTTGCGCACTGGTCAAGACCTCTAGCGGCTCGCTGCTGAGCTGCTTGCGATACGTTTCGGCCAATTCAAGCCCTACGCGAGCACTGCCCTCTTGCTTCATCAATGCCAGCAGACGCCCTGAGAATGTGGCTTCTGGATCCTCAAACCCCACAAGCAACTCATCACATACCTGCTGATAGTGCGATTGATTGTTTTCCGCGTCCAGGACTTCCGCAACGCGACGCAAATCGGCAAACAGAGATTTCCCCACCTCTGCAATCGGTAACTGGATGGTTTCGCAACGCATTCCCACCGTTTTTCCGGGCTTACGGCCTTCCAGAATCACTCGGTTCCAATTCTTACGCGTGCACAATAGCTCATCTGCACTCATTTCCGGCGCATCCGCCAACGCACACCATATCAGAAACAAATCCAGAAAACGCACCTGACTTGCGCTCACGCCTGTCGGAGAGAATGGATTGATATCCAGCGAGCGCACTTCAATATATTCGACTCCCCCACGCAGCAATGCGTCAGATGGGGTTTCTCCCAGGCGCGTCACGCGCTTGGGACGAATAGGCGCATAAAGCTCGTTCTCAATCTGTAAGACATTCGTATTCAATTGCAGGTAGCGGCCATCTTTCTTCATACCAAGCTGAGCATATTCCTTAGACGGCGTGTTTATTGCACGCTTTAAGGCGGCAACATAAGAATCCAGATCGTTGAAGGTAATCCCCAGATTGCTCTGTGATTTATTGGTATAGCCTAAATCACTAAGCCGCAGAGAGGTCGCATAAGGCAGGTAAAGCATTCCTTTTTCTGTACGTTCAAACGGTAGGGTTGTTTCTCGTCCGTTAAGGAAAGACGAGCAGATCGCCGGAGAAGCGCCAAACAGATAAGGGATCACCCAACCAAAACGGTAATAGTTGCGTATCAGTCTGAAGTATCCTGCCGAGATGACGCGCTTTCCGCTTTCAGCATCAGTCACCCCTTCACGCGCCTGCCAAAAGGATAGCGGAAGAGAAAAATTATAATGGACGCCGGAAATCGTCTGCATCAAGGCGCCATAACGGTTCTTCAGCCCCTCGCGATAAAGCGTTTTGAAACGCCCGATGTTCGATGATCCATACTGCGCCAGCGCTATATTCTGTTCGTTGGTGATATAGCACGGCATACTCAGCGGCCACATCAACTCATCTCCCAGATTACGGGAAACATGACGATGAATATCACGTAAAAACGCCAGCAGGTGATCGATATTGTTGTCGACCGGCGTAATAAATTCCAGTAATGCCTCGGCGAAATCAGTTGTAATCCAAGGATGTGTCAACGCGGCCCCCAATATCTCAGGGTGCCCCGTGGTAGCAAGATGTCCGTTTGCTGTCACACGCAATGTTTCACGTTCAATCCCACGCTGAATGCCATTCACCGCTAGTGGATGTTTTTCCAGCCAGGAAAGTGCTTCTGAAATGTCCGGGATCAATTCGACCTCCCGTTGTTAAATGTAATGGTTATAAGCATAATTGAAACTCAGTCGCACCCACCAGTTTTCATTACCATCTGACTAAGGCCACCATACCATCCCCTGTAGCGTTATACCGGTCAGAACGAGATATCTCAGCGCTTTTCCGACGCTTATAAAAATAGCCGATTTGGCCCAGGGCATGCGCAACCACCCCGCGATCACGCACAGTAAATCGCCAATCACGGGTACCCAGCTAAATAACAGCGCAGCAGGGCCATAACGCTGTAGCCAGCGCATGGCCACCGTATATCCAGATTGTTGCTTTGGCTGAGGGAGCAAGCGTCCTATAAAAATATTTATTAACCCGCCGAGCGAATTTCCTACTGTTGCCACAACGATCAACAGGCAAGGTTGCGCGACGTCAGTAAGCAATAAGGTGACCAGCAGTACTTCAGAACTACCGGGCAGCAGTGTTGCACTGAGCAGGCTACTCCCAAAAAGAGAACAAACAGCCCAGAATTCACTCACCATGTACGGACGTCAATCACTGCCATATTCGCGCGCTTCGCAGCTTCAATGCCATAGTCTGCATCTTCAAACACAAGACAATGCTCAGGAGCGACAGAAATCAATCGCGCACAACGCAAAAAAGTATCAGGGAAAGGCTTATGATGAGTAACATCATCGGCGCCCACGATTGCATCAAAATACTTATGCAGTCCCAACTGCATTAGCAGCTTGTCGGCCATAGCATGCGTACTGCCAGTCCCTACCGCCATAGGACGTTGCCCATGATATTGCTTAACCACATCAATCAGCGGCAGTGGTTTTACAGTATCCAGCAACATGCTTTCGGCAATGGCTGTCTTTTCTGCGGCCAGCTGGTGAGGATCAATATCGGCCTGGTGGCTATCGATAATATGCTGCGCAATGCGCCATGTAGGTGACCCATTCAATGCTGTCATGGCATCGGCATCATATCTCATCCCATATCGGGCAAGAACCAACTCCCATGCTTGATGGTGTGTCGGCTCGGTATCAAGAATGGTGCCATCCATATCAAAGATTAGCCCTTGATAGCGATCGTACATCGTTGCTCCATGATCACTGAAAAGAAAGCTTACTTTATCGCAAAGTGGAAACGTTGTCGCTTACTCAATAACCTTAGAATAAACAGTAAATTACTTCCTAAGTAGTAGGACAACTATCCTTTATTCTTGAGTTTCCTGAGTAAAGCGGGGCGGATAGAACCGACTCATACCGCGTACCTAGAAAGACGCCGCTCGACGCCAATACAGAAAAAGACAGTCACCGCCGTTTAAATATAGGCAAGAGAATAATGGAAATCATGTGAAGTGTTAGGGGGGATGATTTTGCCCAGCTTCGCCTTTCGGAACACTGAATAAGCAACGTCTTTGCCTTTCTGTTCTTGTAAACAAGGGTAAAAACAACAAGAACAAAACAATAACGTTATTTAAATCGAAATATGGTGCATCCGGGAGGATTCGAACCTCCGACCGCTCGGTTCGTAGCCGAGTACTCTATCCAGCTGAGCTACGGATGCAGAGTGTGGTGCAGAAAATACAAGGTGAGCAATTAAACGGAGATATTCAGAATGGCGCATTTGAGAAAACAAGTTAACCTGGTGATGCTTCACCTTGGTAACCGTTGCTAAGCAACGCTCATTTCCTTGTTCTTATAAACGATACTACCGACTATAAGAGCAAAATAACAACCTTATCCATATCGAAGTATGGTGCATCCGGGAGGATTCGAACCTCCGACCGCTCGGTTCGTAGCCGAGTACTCTATCCAGCTGAGCTACGGATGCATTTTCTTTATCTACGAAAAAATTCACTTTCGGTACGACACGCCTCGTTGAAGCGTTACATCAATCAGGAGGAACCCAGCTTTGTCTCGCCTTGCGAGACACAACGCATAGCAACCCCTTCCTTTTTACCCTATACCCCAGCTTAGCTGGCTTAAGAGTAAAACAACTACGCTATCCATAACAGGATATGGTGCATCCGGGAGGATTCGAACCTCCGACCGCTCGGTTCGTAGCCGAGTACTCTATCCAGCTGAGCTACGGATGCAAATAAATGGCGGTGAGGGAGGGATTCGAACCCTCGATGCAGCTTTTGACCGCATACTCCCTTAGCAGGGGAGCGCCTTCAGCCTCTCGGCCACCTCACCTTACATTACCTGCGACGCTATCAAGAACCTCTTGTTAGTGCTCACCGGTACTGCGTGGCGCACATATTACTTTCCCGGACTTATAAGTCAAACAATTTTTCCCAACTTCTGTTTGTTTGAACAATTCGCACCCAAGGCGCGCACTTTCACAACAAAAAGTCTGTTTTATCAGCAGAAAAACAGACGGTTACCTTGCCGTGGGGAAAGCAAAGAAAACGCATTGATAGACAGGTGGAAGAAAAGCAGACAATAACAATTGCGTCCCGCGAACACGAGACGCATTGTCAATCAATATGACGTTGGTTGAGATTTTTCGGCCTGAATACGCTGATAGATCTCTTCACGGTGGACAGAAACCTCTTTTGGTGCATTAACACCAATACGCACCTGGTTGCCTTTCACTCCTAATACGGTAACCGTTACCTCATCGCCAATCATGAGGGTTTCGCCAACTCGACGAGTCAAAATAAGCATTCTTTGCTCCTTGAAAGATTATAAAGAGTCGGGTCTCTCTGTCTCCCGGCCATTATCCATCATGTGCTGTGAAAACGTAAACCTAGACGATGGTATAACCGCCACCATCGCACCGTGGTTCGCCACTATGTGTTAGTTTAGTCGATATCGGTAGCTTGTGCTTTTGTTATCAAGACAAGCGTCTCAAGCATACATACTTAAGAATATCTTAAGGTTAGACACTGTCTACCCTGTGTGCCGGATCCTTTCCCACAGACAAAAACGCCACAACCAGCAAGTTATGGCGTTTTGTTGGATGACACGAAAAACGTTATCAGCCTTATAGCTTGCCAGCAACCCATGATTCAACGCTGGCTAATGCGGCAGGCAGTGCGGACGTATCGGAGCCGCCAGCCTGAGCCATATCCGGACGGCCACCGCCTTTGCCCCCCACCTGCTGGGCAACAAATCCGATCAGTTCACCCGCTTTTACGCGACCAGTCAGATCCTTCGTTACGCCGGAGATCAAACTGACTTTGCCTTCCGCCGTTGTTCCCAGAACGATAATGGCCGACCCGAGCTGGTTCTTAAGATCGTCAACCATGGTACGCAATAGTTTAGGATCCACATTATCCAACTGTGTGACAAGCAGCTTCACACCGTTAATCTCTTTAGCTTTACTGGTCAGTGAAAAACTTTCTTGCGCTGCCTGCTGCGCTTTCAACTGCTGCAGTTCTTTCTCTAACACACGGTTACGATCCAAAACAGAGCGTACCTTATCCACCAGATTGTGGCTATCCCCTTTCAGCAGTTGCGCGACATCTTGCAGGACATCACTCTGACGATGCAGTGCAGACAACGCATTTTCACCGGTGATCGCTTCAATACGACGCACGCCTGCGGCAGTACCTGATTCAGACACAATCTGGAATAGGCCAATATCCCCGGTACGGCTTGCATGCGTACCGCCACAAAGCTCGATAGAGAAATCGCCCATCGTCAGAACACGGACGTGCTCGTCATACTTCTCACCGAACAGCGCCATTGCCCCTTTCGCTTTCGCCTCTTCCAAGGCCATCACGTCAGTCTGTACGGTAAGATTACGGCGAATTTGTGCGTTGACGATATCTTCAACCTGACGAATTTGCTCTGCTTTCATCGCTTCCGTGTGCGAGAAGTCAAAACGCAGATAGTTGTCGTTAACCAGAGAACCTTTCTGTGCGACATGCTCGCCCAGAACCTGACGCAGCGCAGCATGCAGCAAATGCGTTGCAGAGTGGTTCAGGCGGATGCGATCGCGACGCTGGCTATCGACCAGTGCATCAACGCTATCATTGACGCGCAACGATCCCTGCGTCAGCTTGCCGATATGACCAATGGCCTGACCATATTTCTGGGTATCCTGCACAGTGAAGCTGGCGACGCCATTGCTTAGCTCCCCCCGATCGCCAACCTGACCACCGGATTCACCATAGAACGGCGTTTCGTTCAGAATGACCACGGCGTCATCGCCCGCCACGACCTGATCAACCGCGTTTCCATTATGATAAAGCGCAACGACTTTCGCGTGACGTTGGGTTTGTTCATAGCCGCAGAATCGCGTGCTCTCTTCCACACGGATGAGGCTGTCGTAATTAATGCCAAAGCCGCTCGCATCACGTGCTCGCTGACGTTGTGCCTTCATCGCGGCCTCAAAGCCTTCTTCATCCACTTTCAGACCCCGCTCGCGGCAAACATCTGCCGTGAGATCGACAGGGAAGCCATAGGTGTCATACAGACGGAAAGCCGTCTCACCGTCCAGCGTATCCCCTTTCAGGTTTTTGATTTCGTCGTCAAGCAGAGAAAGGCCTCGTTCCAGCGTACGAGCAAACTGCTCTTCTTCCATTTTCAGCGCCTGCTCAACCACCGTTTGGTGCTTCTTCAACTCTTCAGCAGCAGGCCCCATGACGTCAATCAGCGGCGCAACCAGTTTATAGAAGAAAGCTTCTGTAGCGCCCAGCATATTCCCGTGACGCACAGCGCGACGAATGATACGGCGCAGGACGTAACCACGGTTTTCATTAGACGGCGTCACCCCATCCGCAATCAGGAATGCACAGGAGCGAATATGATCGGCGATAACCCGCAATGATTTGTTATCTAAATCGGTCGTACCGACGGCTTTTGCCACCGCGGCAATCAACGTTTTGAACAAATCAATTTCATAGTTTGAATTGACATGCTGTAACACAGCAGCAACACGTTCCAGCCCCATACCGGTATCAACAGAAGGTTTTGGTAATGGCAACATGGTGCCGTCAGACTGACGGTTGAACTGCATAAAGACCAGATTCCAGATTTCGATATAGCGATCGCCATCTTCATCAGGGCTTCCCGGGGGGCCACCGGCGATATGTTCGCCATGATCGTAAAAAATCTCGGTACATGGGCCACAAGGTCCCGTTTCGCCCATTTGCCAGAAATTATCCGAGGCGTAAGGTCCGCCTTTGTTATCTCCGATGCGAATAATTCTCTCGTGTGGCACGCCGACATCATTGGCCCAAATATCGTAGGCTTCATCATCCGTCGCGTATACCGTGACCCACAGTTGTTCTTTTGGCAGGTTGAACCATTTAGGAGACGTCAACAGTTCCCATGCATAACGGATGGCATCATGCTTGAAATAGTCACCGAAGCTGAAATTGCCCAGCATTTCAAAGAAGGTATGATGACGAGCGGTATAACCTACGTTTTCCAGGTCATTATGTTTACCGCCAGCACGTACACAGCGCTGTGCCGTCGTTGCCCGGACGTAGCTACGTTTATCCAGCCCGAGGAACACATCTTTGAACTGGTTCATACCCGCATTGGTAAATAACAGTGTCGGATCGTTGTTCGGCACCAGAGAGCTGCTATCAACAACCTGGTGTCCCTTACTGTGGAAAAAATCGAGAAACGCTTGACGGATCTCAGCGGTGCTCTTGCTCATAATTGTCCTGGAATCAAGCTAGAAGAACAGATCGCGGGCAAGGTTGGCTCAGGATACTGACGCGACCGTGCAACTCACGAACAAAAAAAGTGGGGATAAGATAAATTTTCTTCGAGGGGAAGTAAAATCCCGTATGCGTTCAATCTGAAAATTTTGTATAAATTGACTGAATTTCTTCATGGAAGAAGCCACGATAAAGCAAATAGCGCTGATGTTTAGCTTTATCTTTCCAGTCATCAGACAGGGGGGACCCAAACTTTCGTTCCGCAACAGATTTCGCCAGCGCGCACCAATCAATATCACTCTCGTTTAATGCTGCGCCAAGTAATGGCTGATTGACGCCTTTTTGACTCAGTTCCATTCGTATTCGCTGGGCACCGTAACCTTTACGGCTCCGACTGCTGATATAACGACGCACAAAACGCGCATCGTCCAGCCACCCGAATTCCTTGCAATAAGCAATGGCCGCTTCCACGTCCTCTGTCGCGGTACGCGGGTCGGCTCCGTCTTCTGTGCGATCTAATTTATACACATACGCCGCAAGTTTGCGGCGTATTTCGGCTTCACTATGGTCGCGTACAGAAAGCACATTCATCGCATAGCGTAATGGCTTATTCATCTACGTATTCGGCAAAATACATTGTTACAATGGGATCAGCCGCCATTAGAACTCGTTACCTTCCCCCACGAATTCATCTTCATCATGGCTGTCGCCCGCAGCAGCAGATGCCTGATCATTGCCTTTGTGCAGCAGCATCTCACGCAATTTCTTATCCAGTTCTGCAGCAATGGTCGGATTTTCTTTCAAGAAATTACAAGCGTTCGCTTTACCCTGGCCAATCTTGTCACCGTTATAGCTATACCAAGCCCCTGCCTTCTCGATCAGCTTGTGTTTCACCCCCAGATCAACCAGCTCACCGTGGATATTAATACCTTCACCATACAGAATCTGGAACTCAGCCTGCTTGAATGGCGCAGCCACTTTGTTCTTCACGACCTTAACGCGCGTTTCATTCCCCACCACTTCCTCGCCATCCTTGATCGACCCCGTGCGGCGAATATCCAGACGGACAGAAGCGTAGAACTTCAATGCGTTACCGCCAGTCGTGGTCTCAGGGTTACCGAACATCACGCCAATTTTCATACGGATCTGGTTGATAAAGATCAGCAACGTATTCGCCTGCTTCAGGTTACCCGCCAGTTTACGCATTGCCTGGCTCATCATGCGTGCAGCCAGCCCCATATGGGAATCACCGATCTCACCTTCAATTTCCGCTTTCGGCGTCAGCGCCGCAACAGAGTCAACAATGATCACATCGACGGCGCCAGAACGCGTTAAAGCATCACAAATCTCCAGCGCTTGTTCACCGGTATCCGGTTGAGAACACAGCAGGTTATCGATATCGACGCCGAGTTTTTTCGCATAAATCGGATCCAGCGCATGCTCCGCGTCGATAAATGCGCAGGTCTTGCCTTCACGCTGAGCAGCGGCAATAACCTGTAAGGTCAGCGTTGTTTTACCGGAAGATTCCGGGCCATAAATTTCAACGATACGCCCCATGGGTAAACCACCGGCGCCAAGTGCAATATCAAGGGACAGAGAACCGGTAGAAATAGTCTCAACATCCATTGAGCGATCCTCGCCCAACCGCATGATAGAACCTTTACCAAATTGCTTCTCGATCTGGCCCAGTGCTGCTGCTAGTGCCTTTTGTTTGTTCTCATCAATAGCCATTTCTACTCCTGTCATGCGGCGTAAAGCGGGTGTCTCTACGCGGCTGCTTAATCATGAATTGCTGGTTAATTACTGACAGTATACTGTATACACATACAGCATCAAGATTATTTTTTCAGAAACGCATCCAGCAGCGTTTGTAGCGCAAAATGGATGGATTGCAGACGTACTGCATTTCTGTCTCCGCTGAACTGCATTTTGCGGGTAAGTGATCGGCCCTGTTTGTCGGTAAAACCAAACCATACCGTACCAACAGGTTTCTCTTCCGTTCCCCCGTCCGGCCCGGCAATACCACTTACTGATACGGCAAAATCGGCATCGGCGGCATGCAAAGCACCTGCGGCCATCTCAGTGACGACTTCTTCACTCACGGCACCATACCGTTCCAATGTCTCTGAACCAACATTCACCAATCGCTGCTTAGCGAGATTGCTATATGTCACAAAGCCATAATTAAACCAGCTGGAGCAACCCGCGATATCGGTAATCGACTTAGCCAACCCACCACCTGTACAGGATTCGGCACACGTTAACGTGGCCCCCTGCACTTTCAGTTTTTCTCCCACCAGAGAACTTAATCGCAAAATGTCAGCTTCCATCATCGCCGTCTCATCTTAAACAAGGATCGTCCAGTCAGGGTAACACTTTTCCTCGAAAAAGACGCTCCGCCAAGGGAGATGCGAAGCGCATAGCAAAGAAAGAAATATCACCATCATTTTTTCTTTAAGATACGTGACCCGTCTAAAAATCATCGTGTTGTTATCCAAGCCAGAATAAATTCAAGTATGAAATATAGAAAAAGGAAAAGACCTTTTTAATATTATGGGTAATCGAGCTATAAAGTGAATGATTAGCAGGTAAACCCATGCGCGCCACTTTATTACACCTCCGTAGGCATTAACTGATTAACCCTTATTGATTGAGGTTAAATCATATAAAAACAAACCTGATAGATGAAGGCAGCAATAAAAAAAGCCCACTAAAAATAGTGGGCGAGTACTGCGATTATCATTATAGAAAACCCTGGTGTTTTACGGCACGTCATTCGGCTACAGTCTGACTCTTACAGTACTAAACGAACATTAACTTAACATTAGGGAGGCAAAAAATCCGACTATTGCTGTGATAGCTTACCTCGACGCTATCACTGGGTTTTATCAACTTTGCTTCGCCGATTAATATCAGTCAGAATGTCGTACACCTGCCCATAAAGGGGTAACAATCCAGTAGGGAGGATGACGGGTGTTTCCCTCTTTTTTAAAGAAAACAGCAGCTAAAAATGGTAGTTATGCCAATGAAATCAGCAGCAGTATTACCATCAATAGTCCGGCAGAACGCCTGTTTGCACTCTGGCGCAAACCAGAAACGTTGCCGATTCTGATGGGGCATTTCGCTAGCATCGACATACTGAATCACACCGATTCTAATTGGCGCATTAATACGCCGATTGGCGCGCTGATTGAGTGGCAAGCCCGCATTATTGACGAAAAGCCGGGAGAGTATATCCATTGGCGATCGCTGGAAGGGGCTCGGGTGCCTAATGAAGGTCAGCTGTATTTTCGGCCAGTGGGAACGGAAACGGTAGTCACACTGACGATCCGGTACAACCCGCCGGGAGGATTAATTGGGAAAAAAATCGGCCAAATGTTTGATCTGTTTTCTCGTGATATGCTGACAAAAACGCTCTATCGTTTTAAAAAATTAGCCGAGGATGAGTTGGCCTAACTTATCCGTTCCCTATGCTGTCGCGCAGGGCATCACAGCCCGTAGTCTTGTACTGACGTAATACTCTTACAAAAGGAACGTAGAATGCTGGAATTGATTCAAACCATTGGCATTGGTCTGGTATTGATCCTGCCGCTTGCGAACCCATTGACGACAGTAGCGGTATTTTTAGCCATGTCCGGCAATATGAGCCAAGGAGAAAGAAATCGTCAGATCTTTCAGGCTTCACTCTATGTCTTCATTATCATGACCGTCGCGTACTATGCCGGTCAGGTGGTTATGAACACATTTGGCATTTCCATTCCCGGGCTGCGCATTGCCGGCGGGCTTATCGTGGCATTTATTGGTTTTCGTATGCTATTCCCCCAGCAATATCCAGAACACTCGCTTGAAGTTAAAAGCAAAAAAGAAGAGATTAACGAAAGCTTTTCTGCCAATGAGGTCAACATCGCCTTTGTTCCATTAGCGATGCCTAGCACAGCAGGGCCGGGTACGATCGCCCTCCTTATCAGTACAGCCTCACAGATTAAAAGCGGGGTCGATATTACGCCATGGGTCATTACCGTCGCCCCTATCATTACCTTTATATTGATTAGCCTGATCGTCTGGCTTAGCCTGAAAAGCTCAGGCCTGATTATGCGCCTACTCGGAAAAAGCGGCATTGAAGCCATTTCACGGCTAATGGGATTCCTGCTGGTTTGCATGGGTGTGCAATTCATCATTAATGGCATGCTGGAGATCGCCCACCCCATCCATTAATCAAAAAGATTTATATCAAATCGTTGATGTGGATCTAACTAACAAGTCGTTCATTACCAACCTGATACCTACTCCGTGGGGAACAAGTACTGTGCCTGCCTGTCGACATACAGGCAAAAAAAACCCGCGTTTAAGCGGGCAAGGTCATTCAATGACAGGGATGGTTAACACAACACTCACGAGGATGCGAGGTATTGACAAGGGATGAAAAGACTATAGCAAGCCTTATGTATAGTATTGTCATTCGCAGGTAAGGTTAATCTGTCGGTTGTAAAACAACATGAGCGATACGTCATTCTATTTACCGTCATGCGTATCCGGTATTACTCTATAAAACGATTGCCATCACAGGGTTAGCCATTTTTTGGCGTTTTCAAAACATAAGAGACAATATATGAAACTTTTCATCTACGAACACTGCCCTTTCTGCGTCAGAGCAAGAATGATTTTCGGCCTGAAGGATCTGCCATTTGAGCAATCTGTCATTATGGAAAATGATATTGACACACCAACGCGTATGGTGGGCCGTAAAGTTGTCCCTATCCTCCAGAAAGAAGACGGTAGCTTCATGCCGGAAAGCATGGATATTGTCCGCTATGTCGACAGCAAGAAAGCGCCCTTAATTGCAGACAAGCCCGTGGATGATGACATTGAGGCCTGGTGTAAATCCGCATCCAGTACCGTGTTTAACCTTGCAGTCCCTCGCTTCACGCAAACCGATTTCAAAGAGCTATCCACGCCAGAAGCGCGTAATGCTTACATTCAGCGCGAAGAAAAAGCCTTCGGCGATCTGGATGCGCTGATAGCGAAAACACCCGAGCTCATCGCAGACGTAGAAAAGAAGCTCGCCATGCTGGAACCTCGTCTGAACAACATCAATACGATTTCCACCACGGATTTTATTCTGTTCCCTATCTTACTTTCACTTACGATCGTTAAAGATGTGCAGTTCGGTCCGAATGTCCATGCATACCTTGAGCGCGTCTCGAAAGCCTGCAAAGTGGCGTTACTGACTGATAAGGCTCTGTAGAAGAAAAAGCCGGAAAGATCGTGAGATCGCTTCCGGCTTTTTGCATTACTTAATAACGGTAATGATATTTATGCTTATCAAAATCGTGGCTTACACTCATATTTTTGGTTCGGGTCACGTTTTAGGCTACTCTTGGTCAACCATGTTTTGGTAAACTCGCCGCCCGGTAATAATTCATTGCCGTTATCAGAGACTTTAATAGTGAAAGCGCCGTTGGAATACAGAGTGATAACGCGATTATCATCTTTTCCTTCCACAACATAAGCCGCATTCACAAAATCATAAAGCGCCTACCCTGACGGGCAAAACGTCAGGCTTTCGTTCAGGGAGCTTTTATCCTGATTCACAAACACACTTTCAAGCCATTGCGGCTCTTCTCCCATTACGGCTAATGGCAGACTCAACACGAATGGAATTTCTAAAAATTTAATATATCTTTTCATGACAAACTCATTTTTATAAAAAATAACAACGTGATAAAAATATATTTTTATTCTGACAACGCCAACCCGCCGGCCGCCGGCTGGAAGAGTCGGGCTTTATCACCGGGATGCCCGTGACCGTCACTGTGGAAAGAGGCAGGATTATTATTGAGACGCAGATTAATTTGTAACGGTTAACCTGACCGCTAATAAAATAAAAAAGCCGGAAGGATCGTCAGATCACTTCCGGCTTTTTTAAATAATGAACTCTTTTAGACGATCACTAGTAATATTTTTATCTATGTGCATAAGACTGGATAACTTCATTATTAAATTAAAAGAGTCATTAGTAATTAACTTCCTCTCTTCGAAGACAATATCAATTGTTGTTTCTAAAGCTAATCCATATTCACCATAATCAATAAACTCTTTAATTTCCAACAACTCCTCTGGAACAAAAAAACCATCTAGTGATTTCATTAAATTAGAAAAAACAAGTTCTATTTCTTGATAATCAGCTTTCATTAGCGTGGATTCCTTGGCACGTTAGTTGGGAAACCAGAAACAATATCACCATTTTTTTCTTGAATGACTCTTATATCTATTCCATCCCTAGTTCCATTAGTTACCAACCTTCCCCCTCTACCTACTGTAGGCGTAAGCGAAGGATCTGTGGCTATGTCAGATATATTATGCATAATTTTATCATCAGACCATCCTTGCGGAAATTCACTTTTCCCAGGTATGCCTGTTCCTGGTCGATGCCCTCCACCAGTAGCATCCCCATCAAGAATATGCTGCCGACGCTTAGGTGTAGCAAGGTCTACGTATTCATCAGGTTTCTCAGGATCAGGACACCCAGTCAACCCCAGCGGGTCAACCCATTCTAAGGGATTGCTTACATAAGCTTGAGGTCGGATACCACCTCTTAAACCTATCGGATCATAGGGACAACTCCGGTGCAGTCGTACTTTTTAGTGCACTCAACCTATTGAAGTAACGGCCTTTTTAGAATGCGTTTTCGGCCATATTAACACGCCCGTAACCCGAACATCCCGACGCGCACTTTTACCCCCGGACACGCTACCGCCACGCTGTGACTTCCCTGTCTGCATAAGCCACATCATAGCAGCGGCGTCAGCCGCTGCCATTACTCGTTTTACTACTGAACCGGAGTTTATCGTGGCGCGAGCCGTTCCGCAGCTTGCCTGTGGGACGGTGAAGCGTCTGCCGGGTGCGGGCTGGCGAAGCCCGCAAGACAAGCCGTTAAGCAGGGAGGCCCCCGGCGGGGGCCGCACGGGGCGGAGATGGCGAGCACGGGAACGAGCAAGGAGCCACGCGACTGCGAGCCGGGCGCAGCCAGTGCAGCGGGGTCGGGGCGGGGGCGAGGTGAAGCCGTTAAGCGGAGGCCGTCAGGCCGACAACCCCTTTTCTGTTGATGTTGGCCGAAGACTGACTTTGTGGCCAGCGCCGCCAGGGACGGCGGCCACACCGTGAGAGCCAGGGAAGGAACATCGGGGCCGACAGCAGAGGGCGCAGCCCTGTGCGCCACGCTGTGCCAGAGTACCGAACCCCGGCGGCCAGCCGCACACCATTGCCAAGGAAGACCGCAGCGCGCCCTTGCGTTGAACGGCGCCGACATAATGTTCGTTACGCGTTGGCCGCGTTCAGCGGCTTTCGCGTAATGCCACATTATGTTGAATGACGAACGGCCAGCAACCATGCTTGCAGAGAGTGATGGCGGTGAGCGCTGGCCGGGCGACATTTACCGCCGGAGCGCCTTAGCCACATAAGGCAAGCGGTGCGCCATGGACGGCGCAGCGTTTGCCCGGCACCGTCCTGCGATGTTGAAGAGAGTGAGCTACTTTTTGTGACTGTCTGCGTTCAGTCAGCATCATCCGTCAGCAGGTCGCTTTCATAGTCCTGACCACCGTGCCAGATGCCCAGCACCGTTACCGTCCTTTTGTCTTCTTCCACCATAAAGGCAATGACCGTTCTTTTACGGTAGTTCGTCACGCGAAGCCCCGCCAGAAGGTCATTACGGGTGTTTCCCCTCTCCGGGAACAGCGCCAGTGACTCACAGTAATCAACCACGCTTTCCGTGTAGCTCAGCGCCGTATTCGGTGTCGCCGCCTCCGCGATATAACCATACAACGCCGCCAGTTGATCTTCCGCCTCGGGTGCGAACACCACCTGATACTCCATTATGACTCTCCAGTCGCCTTCTTATGCTCGGCTTTCAGTCTGTTTCTTATGTCGTTACCGCTGAGGCTGTCCGTTTCACCCCGTTGCAGCGCATTCCATGCCGGAACAACCTGCTCCTGCAACCACTTCTCCACCGCATTATCACGCGCCAGCAGTGCCCGAAGTCCTTCTCGGATAACTTCGCTTTCCGATGCATATTCGCCGCTGGCAACACGCGCTTTGACCAGTGCCGCCATCTCATTCGGCAACGTGATGCTCATCTGCTGTGTCGTTCTCATTGGTAACCCCTTTCTCCGCCAAGTAGGATTTAATCATACTCATTCTTTTACCCCTTGTCAGGGGCGGCTCGCGTTGTTTTCTTTCGGCGTGACTTCGGTTTCCGCTCTGCCGGGTGCGTCTTCTCATGCACCGCTTTCAGATGACCGATAGCAACCCGCGTGTAGACCTGCGTGGTTTCCAGCTTCTCATGGCCGAGTATCGCTTGTATGTGTCGTGTGTCCGCGCCGCGCTCCAGCATCTGTGTCGCCATCGAGTGACGGAACACATGGCACGCCCCGGCTTTTTTCAGGTGCGCGTCATCCCGTATCGCCCGGCCTGCCAGTATCGTCAGCGTTGACCGCGCCAGCCGTTTGCCCCATATCGTCACGAACAGATAGCCGCTGTCGTGCTTCGTCGTCAGCCGTGGCCGCACCGCATCCAGATAGCGTTGTACCCAGACCAGCGCCCGCAGCCCCACTGGCACCACTCGGTCTTTGTTCCCCTTGCCCTGTCTGACGAC
>NZ_SMBY01000019.1 GCF_004342665.1 Samsonia erythrinae
CAGTGCCACATCTTCCGTGGCGCGGGCCGCATAGTCTATGCTAATCCGCTTTAAAGTCAAGTCATTGCTGACTGCTTTATGAAATCTTTTTCCTGTCGCCACAACCGCGTAAGCCGCTGTTGCCGTGTCAGTGGAGGCGCATTATAGGGACTTCTCCGCAGGCCGCAATAGGTATTTTAAAGAAAAATGACTGTTTGCTGAATTCCACAGCAAAACCCCGTCTTATACCCGTTTTTGCACAAACTTATCCACAGAATGAATTCCAATCAAAATTTGACGAGCATCACGCAAACGTTTTCGCTACAATTCATCCCCGTTAAAAATCATCGTATTTTACGAACGCTAACTGAATATTTCCCTTTACTCGCCATTATTGCGGCAACAAAGGCGATATTCACATACCGTTTCTTTGACTGACTACCCAAATGCAGGGGATAACATCATCATGCAACAATGTCGTCCAATTCGCCGCGCTCTGCTCAGCGTTTCTGACAAAGCAGGTATTGTCGAATTTGCTCAAGCGCTTTCCCACCGAGGCGTCGAGCTTCTTTCAACCGGAGGAACCGCCCGTTTACTGGCTGATGCCGGCTTAGCCGTGACCGAGGTTTCTGACTATACCGGTTTCCCGGAAATGATGGATGGGCGTGTAAAGACCCTGCACCCGAAGGTGCACGGCGGCATTCTGGGACGTCGCGATCAGGATGAAGCGATCATGGCGCAGCATGACATCAAGCCTATCGATATGGTAGTTGTGAACCTCTATCCTTTTGCTCAAACCGTCGCACGCGAAAATTGCACGTTGGAAGATGCGGTTGAGAATATCGATATCGGCGGCCCGACGATGGTGCGCTCTGCCGCCAAGAACCATAAAGATGTGGCTATCGTGGTCAAGAGCAGCGACTACAGCGCCATTATTAATGAAATCGACGCCAACGAGGGGTCATTGACCTACGACACTCGCTTCGATTTAGCCATTAAAGCCTTTGAGCACACTGCCGCTTACGACAGCATGATTGCCAACTACTTTGGCACATTGGTTCCGCCTTATCATGGTGAAACCGATAAACCATCCGGCCATTTCCCACGCACGCTGAACCTGAACTACATTAAAAAGCAGGACATGCGTTACGGCGAGAACAGCCATCAGCAAGCCGCTTTCTATATAGAAGAGAATATTCACGAAGCTTCCGTCGCGACGTCTACGCAGTTACAGGGAAAAGCGCTGTCGTATAACAACATCGCCGATACCGATGCGGCGTTGGAATGTGTGAAAGAATTTGCCGAACCGACCTGCGTGATCGTTAAACATGCCAATCCGTGCGGCGTAGCGATTGGCGGTTCCATTCTTGATGCCTACGAACGTGCGTATAAAACCGACCCGACCTCTGCATTCGGTGGCATTATTGCTTTTAACCGTGAGCTGGATGAAGAAACGGCACAGGCCATCATCAGCCGTCAGTTTGTCGAAGTGATTATTGCGCCATCCGCCAGTGAAGCCGCATTGAAGATTACCGCGACCAAACAAAACGTGCGTGTCCTGACCAGCGGCAACTGGCAGCAACGCGTTCCGGGTCTGGATTTCAAACGCGTCAACGGCGGTTTGCTGGTACAAGACCGCGATCTGGGTATGGTCGATGCGTCTCAACTGCGCGTCGTGACCGAACGCCAGCCAAGCGAACAGGAATTACGCGATGCGCTCTTCTGCTGGAAAGTGGCAAAATTCGTAAAATCCAACGCGATTGTATACGCTCGTGACAATATGACCATCGGCATTGGCGCCGGTCAAATGAGCCGCGTTTACTCCGCGAAAATCGCCGGCATCAAAGCGGGCGATGAAGGGCTGGAGGTCAAAGGCTCCGCGATGGCGTCTGATGCATTCTTCCCCTTCCGCGATGGTATTGATGCCGCCGCTGCCGTTGGCATTACCTGCGTGATCCAACCGGGCGGGTCCATTCGTGACGATGAAGTCATAGCCGCCGCCAACGAACACGGTATTGCCATGATCTTTACCGACATGCGCCATTTCCGCCATTAATTCTGGAGCTTGACCGAAATGAACATTTTAATCATTGGTAATGGTGGACGCGAACACGCTCTGGCCTGGAAAGCCGCACAGTCACCGCTGGCGAAACGGGTTTATGTTGCGCCGGGCAACGCAGGCACCGCGCTTGAACCTGCGCTGACCAACGTCAATATCGCAGCAACCGACATTCCCGCGTTACTCGCTTTCGCACAGGAAAACCGCATTGATTTGACGATCGTTGGCCCGGAAGCCCCGCTAGTGATCGGTGTTGTGGACGCGTTTCAGAGCGCAGGCCTAAAAATCTTTGGCCCAACGCAGGCTGCGGCACAGCTAGAAGGCTCAAAAGCCTTCACTAAAGATTTCCTCGCGCGCCACAACATCCCGACGGCGGAATACCAAAACTTCACCGACGTTGAACCTGCGCTGGCTTATGTACGCAGCAAAGGCGCACCTATCGTCATCAAGGCGGACGGATTGGCTGCCGGTAAGGGCGTCATTGTCGCCATGACGTTGCAGGAAGCGGAAAACGCCATTCAGGATATGTTGGCTGGTAACGCATTCGGCGATGCCGGGCATCGTATCGTGGTGGAAGAGTTTCTTGATGGCGAAGAAGCCAGCTTCATCGTCATGGTAGACGGCAAGAACGTGCTGCCGATGGCCACCAGTCAGGATCATAAACGCGTTGGCGATAAAGATACCGGCCCGAATACCGGAGGGATGGGGGCTTATTCCCCAGCGCCGGTCGTGACCGATGACGTCCACCAGCGCGTGATGGATCAGGTGATTTGGCCGACCGTGAAGGGTATGGCGGCAGAAGGGAATACTTACGTCGGTTTCCTGTACGCGGGACTGATGATTTCTGCCGATGGTCAGCCAAAAGTGATCGAATTCAACTGTCGCTTCGGCGATCCTGAAACGCAGCCCATCATGCTGCGTCTGCGCTCCGATCTGGTGGAGCTGTGTATGGCCGCCTGCGACGGCACGCTGGATCAGAAAGATTCTGTCTGGGATGAACGTCCGTCACTGGGCGTGGTATTGGCCGCCGGCGGCTACCCGGCTGACTACAATACGGGTGATGTGATTTCCGGTTTACCACAGCAGGATGCCGAAGATGGTAAAGTCTTCCATGCCGGTACAAAACTGAACGGTATTGATGTGGTGACAAACGGCGGTCGCATACTGTGCGTCACCGCATTGGGCCACAATGTTGCTGACGCGCAAAAACGCGCTTACGAATTAGCTTCAGGGATTCAGTGGCAAGGCATGTTCTGTCGAACAGATATTGGTTACCGTGCTATCGAGCGCGAGCAAGGCTGATAAGCCACGATTTGACAGGCAATGACCGCTCATAATGAAGCCCGGCGCAATCCGGGTTTTTTTATCGCAGGCGGTTAGTGAGGTTCCCACTGGCAGACATCCTCTTCCACCACCAGTAATAGCTGTGTCCCTTCCGGCGCTTCCAGCCAGGCGACGTTTAATGGACGCGCAGCGTGCGTTTTTTGCTGTGCGATCCATTCACGCGAATCACGATCAAAGTCAGGGCGAACCATCATACCGTCACAAGACTGTACCTGCCCTTCCAGCCATTTCCCTTGCTTTAACACCACATTGCCAGCGCGCAGCACATCACTCAGTTCCAGCATGCGTTTTGCGTTAAACTGGTAGAGCGCGACATCATCATCGGAAACCAATTCACGCCTTTCGGCAAGCTGTCGCTGCATAAAGCTGACGGTTCCATCCTCTGCAAAGCGTAAACGTATCTCTTCTTTCGGCGTACCGAGCTGATTACGCTGAATCTCACGCAGCGTATCCCGCTGGAACACGTAGCGGGTCACCACCACGCCATTGCCCCGAAGCGGGTTGTACACGGTGGTCAACGCCGTCATATTCTGCGCATCATCCTTGCGCCACAAACGCACAGCCCCCTGATCGGCAATGTAGCCGCTGGCGAAAAACGCCGGCGGCGCGCTACGACTGCTGCAAGCCACCACCGCAGCCAGCACAATGCCTAAGCCACACCAGCGTCGTAAAAGCAAAAGGGACGAAATCGTCCCCCTGCTTAAACTCTTAACCAACATGATCTTATTTGACAGCGTCTTTCAGAGCCTTGCCGGAAACAAACGCTGGCACGTTGGCAGCAGCAATTTTGATTTCTTTACCGGTTTGTGGGTTGCGGCCCGTGCGCTCATTACGATGGTTGACTTTAAACGTACCAAAACCAACTAATTGTACTGCATCACCTTCTTTCAGAGACTCGGTAATTGCCGCCAGAGTTGATTCCAGTGCCGCTTTAGCCTGAGCTTTTGACAGGTCAGCTTTGTCTGCAATTACATCAATCAGTTGAGTCTTATTCATAAGTTATCCTTACAGTGTGTTTATCGCTTGCTAAGCATCGAGTGCGACGGATATGCCATCTCCCGGTTTCGGGTGTAGTAGCACTCTCCTGCATACACGCACCGACAGCCACTTTTTTTACGCCCCCCAAATGTAGACCAGACAGGGTGCGAATGTGAAGCCTTAAGACAAGCCATTTCAGGCCTCAAATCACGTTTTATTGCGTTATTGGTGCAAATTTATCCCGATGTTACTACTTCCGGCCTCACGAAGATCGGCGCGCAATCCTTTAATCAGATCGATGTCTCGCTCTTCACAGGCCGCCAACAGGCGAAAAATTTCCCATTGGATGTCCCATTCTTCTTCAATGACGGGCAGCGCATTCAGCTCTTCATCCGTCATTTCTTTACCCGCCTGCGTCATTTCCAGCATGGCGACGGTGCGGATAGAGGCCTCGCTGATTGCAATCGCATGTTCCAGCGTTTCACCGCTCAAACGCGAATGAATCAGCTCACCCAGCGCAATACACGCATCAATGGCCGGATAAACACCGTAAAGATCGTAATCTTCCGCCGCAGGGACAGCCTCTTCCAACTTTTCCAACTGGCTATCGAAGTTGACCTTCGCATCTTTAACAACCAGCGTTTCCCACACAAGATCGAGAATGCGACGATAAACCATCGCGTCACCGAATTCTGTCTGACGGCAAAATTCGTAGTAATTTAGATACATACGTTCACAAAGGCATGCCATAAAGGTGACATGCTGCCAGCTTGCCAGCTTTTCCAAACGTAAATGAATAGGGTTACGTAACATTTTTATCTCATTAACAACAGCAAGCGGCAGTGTACCTGAAATCACAGCGCCGCCCTATGCCTGAATTCCTAAAAGTTTTACGACAATAAGTCTGCCGTTTGCTGCCGTTGCCAGCGCAAAAACGCGGGACGATTCGATGCGATGGCATCAGCCCAGCGGGTCGGTTCCGGCAAGCGGTAGCCACGCATACAATGTTGCACCCAACGTAACGCGCTATCCTGACTCACCCGATGTCCCGTCGCGACAAACAGCGGATTACAGCGCGCTTTACTACGCCATACCCAGCCAATCTGCTCGTCCTTATCCAACAGCGGCTGCTGACTGCCTACGCTTTCCGCCAACGGTTCAAACCGGCCACAAAGACGGCTTTTCGCCACGCCAATCGTCGGGACATCAACCAACAGGCCGAAATGGCTGGCCACGCCGAGCCGACGGGGATGTGAAACGCCGTGCCCGTCCACAAACAGCAGGTCCGGTTTGTGTTCCACCATCGCCCACGCGGCGAGCAACCCTGGGCATTCACGAAACGAAAGAAAGCCCGGAATATAAGGCATCGTCGTGCTGATACGCGCGATTTTGTACTCAACCAGTTCCAGAGAAGGATAGCGCATTATTGCAATCACGGCGCGAGTGACTGAACCGTCTTGTTCAAACCCGACATCCGCGCCCGCGACGAACGCAGGCTGTTCGAACGGTAAATCATCGTCTCGAATGATTTCAGAGGCGCGGGCCAGTTGCTCTGCCCGCAGCCGTTGTGTATCAATCACACCACCTCCGATGAATCATGCATGATAAGCGCGGGACAGCCGATGAACAGCCTCGACAAACACGCCGGCGTGCTCAGGCGGCACATCCTGATGAATACCGTGGCCCAGATTAAAAACATGCCCGTTGCCATGCCCAAACCCAGCCAGAATAGACGACACTTCCTGTTCTATCCGTACCGGATCGGCGTACAACATTGACGGGTCCATATTTCCCTGTAGCGCCACTTTATCGCCCACGCGGCGGCGCGCATCGGCAATATCGCTCGTCCAGTCCAACCCCAGCGCGTCACAACCGGTTTCCGCCATCGCCTCAAGCCACTGTCCTCCGCCTTTGGTAAAGAGCGTCACCGGCACACGGCGGCCTTCATTCTCACGCTGTAAGCCATCAACAATTTTATGCATGTAATGCAGGGAGAATTCTTTGTAGTCCCGTCCGCTCAGCGCGCCACCCCAGGTATCGAATACCATTACCGCCTGCGCACCCGCGCGAATCTGCGCATTGAGATAGAGAATAACGCTATCAGCCAGCTTATCCAGCAACAGGTGCAAGGTCTTGGGTTCCGCAAACAGCATCTTCTTGATAACGGTAAACGCCTTGCTGCTTCCGCCTTCGACCATATAGGTTGCCAACGTCCACGGACTACCGGAAAAACCAATAAGCGGCACTTCACCGGCGAGGTTCTTACGAATTGTTCGCACAGCGTTCATCACGTAGCCGAGTTCCTGTTCAGGATCGGGGATCGGCAGCTTAACGACATCCGCGTGAGACGAAATGGGAGAATGGAAACATGGCCCCTCCCCCGCTTCAAAATAGAGCCCCAGCCCCATAGCGTCCGGAATGGTGAGGATATCGGAAAAGAGGATGGCGGCATCCAGCGCATAACGCCGCAACGGCTGTAACGTGACTTCGCAAGCCAGTTCAGCATTTTTACACAGCGACATAAAATCACCGGCCTGAGCGCGCGTCGCCTTATATTCCGGCAAATAGCGCCCCGCCTGGCGCATCATCCACACGGGCGTGACATCAACGGGTTGGCGCAACAACGCCCGCAGGTAGCGATCGTTTTTCAGGTTGGTCATGTTCTTTTCCTTTCAGCCTCAAGGCAGTTCCACTGCCGGACGGATTTTATGAAGCGGATGCGTGATAAAACGAACGCCTTATGACGCAATGCAGCCGGTACGCAATGACGTGAATAATACCACGTCAGTCGCCATTCTCGTGATAGGCGCGACACAACACCACCGTATCCTCAATCAGCCGACGGGCCACAGTGCCCGGCGGAGGTAATAACGGCAGCTGGTCATAGCGGAACCAGCCTGCGTCACGCAGCTCTTTCGGATCGTGCCGGATTTCTCCGCTGGCATAGTCAGCCATAAATGCCATCATCAGGGAATGGGGGAACGGCCAGGGTTGCGAACTCACGTAGCGCAGGTTTTTTATCTGGATTTGGCTTTCTTCCATAACCTCACGCGCGACCGTTTGTTCCAACGTTTCCCCCACTTCCACAAACCCGGCCAGCACGGTATACATGTTGCCGCGGTGACGATTGTGCTGCGCCAGCAAAATCTCAGCGCCGCGACGGATCGCGACGATAATGCACGGCGCAATCTGCGGGTAATAGCGCTCTTTGCAGTGGTGACACAAACACGCCAGCTCGGTTTTACTCCGCACCATTTCATGCCCGCAGTAGCCGCAAAAACGATGAGAGCGATAAAATTCCGCCAGTTGTACACCTCTCCCCGCCAGTTGGAATAACCCGGCATCCTGATCGATCAACTGACGGACTGACGTCATATCGGCATTCTGGTTGTGGCAAACCAGCCAGACTGGTTTCCCCTGCCACTCGCCAATTTGCCGGGCTGTTTTCCCTTGTAACGCCCACGCCGTCGCCGTTCCGTTCGGTAACGCCCCCTGAGGCAGCCAGATTTGCCCTGCATCGCTGACAACCCACCAACCCGCTTCATCACCTTTTAGCGTCTGTTCCATATCTTTTTATTGCTCCACAGCCACTTCACTGGCATTTTACATTCAAAGTGATTACATAAGTTTTATAACTGGCATTTCAGTTATTTCTTACCGTCCACGGAGTCAACAATGCTAAACCAGTTACAAAGTCTGACTGAATACGTTGGTGGCAATAATGCGTTAATCGACCAATGGCTACAAGCGCGCAAACAGCTTCTGGTCGCTTATTATCATCTGGTTGGCATCAAGCCGAATAAAGACGTGCTCTCTCTGCTGGACGAAGAGGCGCTGGACAATTTTTGTCAGAATTTGGTGGATTATCTGTCTACCGGCCATTTTCATTTATACGAAAAAATGCTGCATGAAGCCGCGACACACAGTGAACAAACCCTGTCACGCTCCACCCAGCTCGACCTCGCCTTGCAAAATAACACGCAGCACATCATGGCGTTTTACGACAGCCATCTGGCCGCCGCCATCGACCATGATAACTGTCTCGAATTCCAGCAGGCGCTGTCCAGCGTCGGCGAAGCGTTAGAAGAGCGCTTTACGTTAGAAGACAATATGATCCGTCTGGTGTACGACAATTAAGCCAATCGCCATAGTGTTTCCATTGTCACAGATAAACCGACACGCTTTGACATCCCATATTTACCGTCATACAGTGTGTGAGCTTTAATCGCCCGTTTAACGACGGGCACATCTTGTCGGAGTGCCTAGCGGCGCGTGTGTTTCGCTTTCGCGAGATCCATAAGCGCACAGGCTGAGACCGTTAATTCGGGATCCGCGGAACCTGATCGGGTTAATACCTGCGAAGGGAACAAGAGTAATTCGCCTCATTGAGCCAATGGCTGGGTATTTTCACGCACCTGCCGCTCAATATCACTATTACTCCCTCCGGGCTCCAGACAAGCAATCTTCCCTTGTACGCATGAAGGAACTTGCTATGTCTACAGAACCAGCGTTATCCACATCGTCTAAACCGGGCCGTCGCGAGCAACGTGCCGCCGCCCAGCTGTTTATCGATACCTTACAGGGAACCGCCTTCCCTCATTCCAAACGTATTTACCTCGCCGGTTCACGCGACGACATCCGCGTGCCGATGCGAGAAATTCAGCTCAGCCCGACATTGCTCGGCGGCAGTAAAGACAACCCCCAATACGAACCCAATGAACCGATTCCGGTTTACGATACGTCAGGGCCTTATGGCGACCCCGCCGCGCAGCCCGATGTGCGCATAGGGTTAACGAAATTACGCGCCCGGTGGATTGCAGAACGCAATGACACCGAAGCGTTGCCCGGCGTCAGTTCCGATTTTACCCAGCAGCGTCTGGCGGATGCCGGTCTTGATCATCTGCGCTTTGAGCACTTACCGCATCCTTTACGCGCTAAAGCCGGTAAACGGGTGACCCAGCTCCACTATGCGCGACAGGGCATCATTACCCCGGAGATGGAGTTCATCGCCATCCGCGAAAATATGGGACGCGAGCGCATTCGCGGCGATGTACTGCTCCAGCAGCACCCGGGGCAAAGTTTCGGCGCCCATCTGCCGGAAAACATCACGCCGGAGTTCGTCCGTCAGGAGGTCGCCGCCGGGCGCGCCATTATTCCGTCCAACATCAATCACCCCGAATCAGAGCCCATGATTATCGGCAGAAATTTTCTGGTGAAGGTTAACGCCAATATCGGCAACTCCGCGGTGACCTCCTCCATCGAAGAAGAAGTGGAGAAGCTGGTTTGGTCTACCCGCTGGGGCGCGGATACGGTGATGGATTTATCAACCGGACGCTATATTCACGAAACCCGCGAATGGATCCTGCGCAACAGCCCCGTGCCGATCGGCACAGTCCCAATCTATCAGGCGCTGGAAAAAGTAAATGGCGTGGCGGAAAACCTGAACTGGGACATGTTCCGCGATACGCTGCTGGAACAGGCGGAACAGGGCGTAGACTATTTTACTATCCACGCGGGCGTACTATTGCGCTATGTGCCGATGACGGCCAAACGCCTGACCGGTATCGTCTCACGCGGGGGCTCCATTATGGCGAAATGGTGCCTGTCGCATCATAAAGAGAGTTTCCTGTACGAACATTTCCGCGAAATCTGTGAAATCTGCGCCGCTTATGACGTCGCGCTGTCGCTGGGTGACGGACTACGCCCCGGCTCGATTCAGGACGCCAACGATGAAGCCCAGTTCGCCGAGTTGCATACGCTCGGCGAACTGACCCAAATCGCCTGGGAATATGACGTACAGGTGATGATCGAAGGTCCCGGTCACGTTCCCATGCAGATGATCCGTCGCAATATGACCGAAGAACTGGAGCACTGCCACGAAGCGCCGTTCTATACGCTCGGTCCGCTCACCACCGATATCGCGCCGGGTTACGATCACTTCACCTCCGGCATCGGCGCCGCCATGATCGGCTGGTTCGGCTGCGCGATGCTTTGTTACGTCACGCCGAAAGAGCATCTCGGTCTGCCGAACAAAGAAGACGTCAAACAGGGATTGATTACCTACAAGATCGCCGCTCACGCAGCCGATCTGGCGAAAGGTCACCCCGGCGCGCAAATCCGCGATAACGCCATGTCGAAGGCACGTTTCGAATTCCGCTGGGAAGATCAGTTCAATCTGGCGCTCGATCCGCAAACGGCACGCGCCTACCACGATGAAACGCTGCCGCAGGAGTCCGGTAAAGTCGCTCACTTCTGCTCGATGTGCGGTCCGAAATTTTGCTCGATGAAAATCTCACAGGAAGTCCGCGATTACGCTGCGAAGCAGGAAGCGGAAGCCAAACCGATCGAAGTGGGTATGGCGCGAATGTCGCAAGAATTTCGTTCTCGCGGCAGCGAGCTTTATCACAGCGCCACCAGCCTGCAAGCCGAGGAAACCAAATGACGGATTCGACGCCTTTTGCTCCAACGGCGCAGCAATTGGGGCTCTATCCCGTCGTCGATAGCGTGGAGTGGATTGAACGGCTACTCAATGTCGGGGTGAAAACGATCCAGTTACGGATCAAAGATCTGCCGGATGAACACGCTGAAGCCGATGTGATCCGGGCGATCGCATTGGGTCGTCGCTATCAGGCGCGGCTTTTCATCAACGACTACTGGAAGCTGGCGATAAAACATCAGGCTTATGGTGTACATCTGGGTCAGGAAGATCTGGATACCGCCGATTTGGCCGCGATTAAAAACGCCGGCCTGCGTCTGGGCATTTCGACACATGATGACGATGAACTGGCGCGAGCGGTGGCGATTAACCCCTCTTATATCGCGCTGGGACATATTTTCCCGACGCAAACCAAGGACATGCCATCCGCACCGCAGGGGCTAGCCGAACTCGCGCGCCACATAACCGATCTACAAGGCCGCTTTTCCACCGTTGCCATCGGCGGCATCAGCATCGATAAGGTGCCTGACGTGCTGGCGACAGGCGTTGGCAGTATTGCCGTCGTCAGCGCCATCACGCAGGCCGCAGACTGGCGGCAGGCCACCGCGACGCTGCTCAGAATGATTGAAGGACGGGAGGCATGACATGGTAACGACTCACCACTCTACGCCTACCGGACTGAGCGATAGCGAATTTATGCGCTACAGTCGCCAGTTGATGCTGGAGGACATTGGCCCGGAAGGTCAGGAAAAACTCAAGGCGGCTCGCGTCCTGCTGGTTGGATTGGGTGGGTTAGGGGCGCCCGCTTCGCTTTATCTGGCGGCGGCAGGCGTCGGCACACTGCTGCTCGCCGATGATGACAGGTTGCACATCAGCAACCTACAGCGCCAGATCCTGTATCGCACCCGCGATACCGATGAACCCAAAGCCGTATTGGCACAGCGCCAACTTCAGGCGCTCAACCCACAATCAGAAACGATTGCGCTCACCGAAAGGTTAAGCGGCAAGGCGCTACACCGTGCCGTTAGCCATGCCGATCTGGTACTGGATTGCAGTGACAACATGAGCACTCGCCACGCGGTTAACGCCGCCAGCATTCGCGCAGGTAAGCCGCTAATCAGCGGCAGTGCCGTCGGTTTCAGCGGTCAGTTATTGGTGTTAACCCCACCGTATGACTATGGCTGTTACGCCTGCCTGTACCCTGACGCCACCGAGCCGCAGCGTAACTGTCGCACCGCAGGCGTACTTGGTCCGGTGGTCGGGGTGATCGGCACGCTTCAGGCGCTGGAGGCGATCAAACTGCTCGCGGGTATGCCGTCTGCACTGAATGGCAAACTGAGAATGTTTAACGGCAAGCAGCAAAGCTGGAACACGCTCCAACTGGCACGAGCGCCCCATTGTCCGGTATGCGGAGGCTCAGCATGAAAATCACGCTGAATGATGAGCCTTTTGAATTCCCTGAGCCTATCACGGTTGAAGCGCTGTTGAACCTGATAAACCGGCGCCAGCCCGGCACCGCGCTGGCGATTAACCAAACCATTATCCCGCACGCTACCTGGTCACAGCATCAGGTACAAGACGGTGATGACATTGTGCTTTTTCAGGCAATCGCGGGAGGATGACATGCTGCACATTGCCGATACGACATTAACTTCACGGCTGCTGACCGGCACCGGGAAATTCGCCACGCCAGAACTGATGCTGGCGGCACTTGAGGCTTCCGGTTCGCAGCTCATCACCATGGCGATGAAACGCGTTGACCTGAAAAGCGGTAACGACGCTATTCTCGCCCCACTACGCCAGCTTGGCATCAAACTGTTGCCGAATACCTCAGGCGCCAAAACCGCGGACGAAGCCGTTTTTGCCGCCAGACTGGCGCGCGAAGCGCTGGGCACCCACTGGCTGAAGCTGGAAATTCACCCGGATGTGAAATACCTGCTGCCCGACCCGATCGAAACGCTGAAGGCCGCCGAGCAGTTGGTTAAAGAGGGATTCACGGTACTGCCTTACTGCGGCGCCGATCCGGTGTTGTGCAAACGGCTGGAAGACGTCGGCTGCGCGGCGGTCATGCCACTGGGTGCGCCGATCGGCTCCAATCAGGGTCTGCAAACGCGGGATTTCCTGCGCATCATCATCGAACAGACGCGCGTTCCGGTGATTGTCGATGCCGGCATTGGCGCTCCAAGCCATGCCGCGGAAGCGCTCGAAATCGGTGCCGATGCCGTACTGGTCAACACGGCCATCGCCGTTGCCCACGATCCTGTTTCGATGGCGCACGCTTTCCGGCTGGCTGTCGACGCCGGCGTGCTTGCCCGTCAGTCCGGGCTGGGCAATAAGCAGTTTGTCGCCAGCGCCACCAGCCCGCTCACCGGTTTCCTGCATCGACAAACGGAAGGGGCAGAGTGATGAACGTTGATTTTCAAACCGTCTGGGAATCGCTCGACTGGGATGACCTGACGCTGCGTATCAACACGAAAACCGCACGCGACGTTGAACGAGCGCTGACGACGCCACACCTGACGCGCGACGATTTCATGGCGCTGATTTCACCGACCGCCAGTGGCTATCTGGAGCCGCTGGCCCAGCGTGCGCAGCAGCTCACCCGGCAGCGTTTCGGCAATACGGTGGGTTTCTATGTGCCGCTGTATCTGTCCAATCTGTGCTCTAATGACTGCACCTACTGCGGCTTTTCGATGAGCAACCACATCAAACGGAAAACGCTGGATGAGACTGAGATCCTACGGGAATGCGCCGCGATCAAGGCACTTGGGTTTGAACACCTGCTGCTTGTCACTGGCGAACACCAGCGCAAAGTGGGCATGGATTATTTTCGTCACGTCTTTCCGCTAATCCGACCGCTTTTCAGTTCGTTGATGATTGAAGTTCAGCCCTTATCGCAGGACGAGTATGCCGAGTTGAAGGCGCTGGGGCTGGATGGCGTGATGGTCTATCAGGAAACCTACCATCCGACCACCTACCAGTTGCACCATCTCAAAGGACAAAAACAGGATTTCCACTGGCGACTCGCCACCCCGGATCGGCTTGGCCGGGCGGGGATCGATAAGATCGGGCTGGGTGCGTTAATCGGCCTGTCGAATAGCTGGCGAACCGACTGCTACATGGTGGCGGAGCACCTGTTGCATTTACAGCAGCACTACTGGCAGAGCCGCTATTCGATCTCGTTCCCGCGCCTTCGTCCGTGTGCCGGCGGTATTGAACCGGCCTCGTTAATGGATGAAGCCCAGCTTATGCAGGTGATTTGTGCATTCCGATTGCTGGCGCCGGATATTGAACTGTCACTCTCCACGCGTGAATCGCCTTTCTTTCGCGATCATGCGATTCCTATCGCGATTAACAACGTCAGCGCATTTTCCAAAACTCAGCCGGGTGGCTATGCCGACGATCACCCCGAACTGGAACAGTTTTCACCGCACGATTCACGGCGTCCTGAAGAGGTGGCGCAGGCCATCATTCGCGCCGGCCTTCAGCCCGTGTGGAAAGACTGGGACGGTTATTTGGGCAGATAAGACGGCGATACGCCTGATATTGGTCACTTAGCGTAAAGTGAGAGGAAAACACGGTGATGAGGTTCCCGCAGGGACACCTCGCACCGTGGCAGCCCTCGTACCTCGGATCTTAAGGGATCGACATGAGTGATACGCAGATTTGAGATACAGCTCGCAGGCCAAAATGAGACTGACACGGAAAGCGATATTCTCATGATAGCGCCGCGCAACATGACATACGGCCCATCGTCACGATCGTCAGCAGAGGATAGAGTCACATCGTTGGCAAGCACACGATGGCGCCTGCCGACCGGAGCCGTTTGCCCTTTATCGGTTCTGCACATCAACCCGCCGATACGGGGCTTATCCTTACCCGTATCGGCCCTTCCCGCAAAATACGCCGTAGTGAGGCCTGAAGGAGCAGAATCTTATCTCACCAATAGAGGAGCTACATCTCATCAAGCAGTTGCTGCGCGGCCTTCCCCACCACCGATAAAACATGTTGCGTTTCTTCTGTGAGCGGTAAAGCGTAGTTCATGCGCATACAGTTGCGGTATTTTCCCGCCGCCGAAAAGAGTGAGCCTGCTGCAATCTGGATCCCGGAAAGACGTACCGCAGCATTAAGACGCAAAGCATCAAACGACTCAGGAAATTCAACCCACAATAGAAATCCGCCCTGAGGACGGCTGACGCAGATATCGCAGGGAAAATGTTCTCTGACCTGACAGGTAAACATATCCATGTTGGCTTTATAAATCGTGCGCATACGCCGCATATGCGGTTGGTAATACCCTTGAGCGATGAACTCGGCGGCGGCTAGCTGCGTATGATTAACGGTGTAGCCGGTGCTGATATATTTCATATGCAACACGCGTTCCAAATAGCGTCCCGGCGCAATCCAGCCGACACGCAGACCCGGCGCAATCGTTTTGGAAAACGAACTGCATAACAGGACGCGCCCATCACTATCGAAGGATTTTAACGTTCTCGGACGCGGGTAGTCGTATGCCAGTTCGCCGTAAGCATCATCTTCAATAATCGCCAAATCGTACTGTTGCGCCAACGTCAGCAACACCTTTTTACGCGGCTCCGGCATGAAAAAGCCCAGTGGATTATTACAGTTCGGCACGAGCAATAGTGTCTTGATAGGCCACTGTTCCAACGCCAACGCTAATGCTTCCAGACTGATCCCCGAGATGGCATCCGTCGGAATCTCGATGACCTTGATCCCCAAACCCCGTAGCAGCTGCAATGTGCCAGGGAACGTCGGTGACTCGACAGCAACGATATCGCCCGACTGACAGATCGAGCGCACCGCAACAAATAGTGCTTCCTGACATCCGGTAGTAATCACAATGTCGTCTTCGGTCAGTTGACAGCCGCTATCCAGCGCCAACCTCGCAACCTGTTCACGCAGTTCGCTGGCACCATACATATCGCCATAGTTCAATAAACGTGGATCCTGACGCTGGCACAACCGACTCATGGATCTCCACAGCGGTTTAAGCGATGACTGACTCACATCGGGCATCCCTCCACCCAGGTTACACACCGTGGCGCTGAGGCGGGAATTAAATAGCTCCAGCACGGAGCTCCATTGGGTAACGTCGACCGGACGCTGAACAGGGCGCGTCAACGCAGGCACTGGCGGCGTGGCTTTACGCGGCGCGACAAAATATCCCGAACGCGGCTGCGGCATAATCAACTGTCGGATTTCCAGCAGATGGTAGGCCTGCTGCACGGTACTGATGCTCACACCATGTTCTATACTCAGTGCCCGTACAGAAGGCAGGCGCTCCCCACTCTGGTATAACCCTTGTTCGATCCGTTGCGCTAACAGCTCCGCAAGGTGTTGGTAACGCGTCATCAGTATCGCCCTTATTCAAAATTCACCGCAGAAACCAGTACAGATTGAGATAAAAATCACTATTCAGACGCAATATAACACAATCTGTATGCTAAAAAAATGAATTTTCTGCATCTGTATTGAAAATACCTTTCGCCCCATCATAGCAATCGTTCACTGGCGAGGGGGAAATATGGAATTTCATGAGAATCGATCGCAAAAACCGTTCCGACAGTCACCGTTTTGGCTGATGCTTATTTTGCCGTATCGTCTGTGGAAAGCCTGGAGAGCGCGAGTTCAGACGCGGAAAATACTGAGCAGGATGAGCGATGAAACTCTTAACGATATCGGGCTCACTCGCCATGACATCGACCGTTGGTAGCAGGTGTAAAAAGGGCGAATAACAGACCGATTCGGAGCTCATTCCCCGTATCGGTCTATCGTTTACTCAGAAACCTGAGGCTTCATCCGTAATCCAACCAATGCGGACACCAGACAACCTACGGCAAGATAGGCGGCTACGGCGTGCCATGAGCCATCCATAAATTCGACCAGCAGCACAGCAATAAACGGCGTAAACCCACCGCCAACCACGCTGGCAACCTGATACCCCACGCCAGCCCCGCTATAGCGATACGTCGTGCCAAACAGTTCTGTAAACATTGGCTGCTGAACGCTGACGATCATGTCGTGGGCCATGTTTGCCAGCATGATGGCAAAGAAGAGAATCATCAAGGTGTTATGGCTTTCCAGCGCAACGAAGAAGGGAACCGCGCTCGCCGTCCCAATCAATGCGCCAGTCACATAAATACGACGGCGACCAAAGCTGTCCGCCATATAAGCGAAGAAAGGGATCGATACGCAGCTGATCGCCCCCACCAGCAACCCGATATTCAGGAAAATATCCCGCGATAGCCCAAGATGGGTCGTCGAATAGTTAAGTGCGAATGCGGTGACGATGTACATCGTCAGCAATTCACCAAGCCGCAGCGCAATAATCAACAAAAATGCTTTTGGATGCTGGCGCAGCGCATCCATAATCGGGAATGAACGCAGTTTGTTCGCTCTTTCCTCCAGAGCCTTATTGGCCTCAAACTCCTGAGATTCATCCATGCCATTGCGCACCCACCAGGCAATAGCGACCAGAATCAGGCTGAATAAGAACGGCAACCGCCAGCCCCAGTGGATAAATTCATCATTCGTGGTCAGGTTGCTGACCAGTGACACCGTTCCCGTCGCCAGCAACAGTCCAACGCCAAAACCGACCTGCACACCGCTGCTGTAAAACGCTTTCTTCTTCTTCGGCGCGTTCTCTACCGCCAACAATGCCGCGCCACCCCACTCGCCGCCGACGGCAAACCCCTGTATCGCCCGTAGCGTCACCAACAGAACCGGCGCCCACCAGCCAATGGCATCAAATGATGGCAATACCCCAATCAACGCGGTGGAAATGCCCATCATCCAGACCGTAATCATTAACATCCGCTTACGGCCCAGTTTGTCACCGAAGTGCCCAAACACCATGCCGCCTAAGGGACGAAACAAAAAGCCGACGCCAAATGTACCAAACGCCGCCAGCGTCCCCATTGTCGGGCTGACTTGTGGAAAAAATTCGGTATTAAACACAAGAGCGGCAACAATTCCGTACAGTAAAAAATCATACCAATCGACTACGGCCCCAACAAAACTCCCCCAGGCTGCGCGCTTTGCCCGATGCTGAGAATCGCTTACCGACTGTATTTTAATGGGTTCCTCAGAATAGGGAGAACCATTCTGGTGAGATAAGGAACCGCTGGGCGGTGAGAATGTTGGCGTCGTTGAAGTATTCATGCTGGTTCCGTTCTATTTACTTTACACTACTGTACAACAAAAAATTTCAGGAAGATATAAAACGCCGGGAGCGTTTTTTAACAACGCATCGCGTTGGCCCGTAGGGTGGAAGGCAGGACGCCTTCCATCAATTTTTAACGTCGCTTGCGATGACTTGTCAGCACCATCCGTAGAACATCCACCATAAAAAAAGCCCCGACCACAACAGCCGGGGCTTTCACTATTTATCGCTTACTCACGCGGTAAAAGGCTTACTCGTCGTCGCTGCTACCAAAGCCAGCATTCAGCAACTCGGCCAGGTTAGCTGAAGCTTCATCGGCGCTCACTTGAGGCACGACAGGCGCTTCACCCGCCTGACGGCGACGCATACGATCCTGATGGTACGCATAACCGGTACCCGCCGGGATCAGACGACCGACGATCACGTTCTCTTTCAGGCCACGCAGTTCATCACGTTTGCCAGCGACAGCCGCTTCGGTCAGTACGCGTGTCGTTTCCTGGAACGACGCCGCGGAGATGAAGGACTCGGTTGCCAGAGAAGCTTTGGTGATACCCAGCAGATCGCGGCTGAACGTTGCCGGGATCTTGCCGTCCGCTTCCAACTGCCGGTTGGCAATCTTGATACGCGACACTTCCGCCTGCTCGCCTTCCAGGAACTCCGTGCTACCTGCGTTCATGATGGTGCCTTTACGCAACATCTGACGAACGATAACCTCAATGTGTTTATCGTTAATCTTCACGCCTTGCAGACGGTAAACTTCCTGAACTTCGTTCGTGATATAACGCGTTACCGCATGTACGCCACGCAGACGCAGGATATCGTGCGGAGACTCAGGGCCGTCGGAAACGACGTCACCACGTTCTACACGTTCACCTTCGAACACGTTGAGCTGACGCCATTTCGGGATCATCTCTTCGTATGGATCGCTGCCATCCAGCGGCGTGATAACCAGACGGCGTTTGCCTTTGGTTTCTTTACCGAAGGAGATAATACCGCTGATCTCCGCCAGAATCGCCGGCTCTTTCGGACGACGGGCTTCGAACAGGTCGGCAACACGCGGCAGACCACCGGTGATATCCTTGGTACCGCCAGATTCCTGCGGAATACGCGCCAGTGTGTCACCCGCGCTGATCTTCACGCCATCTTCCAACTGAACGATCGCTTTGCCCGGCAGGAAGTACTGGGCTGGCATATCCGTACCGGGGATCAGGACGTCTTCGCCGTTGTCATCAACAATCTTCAGCGCCGGACGCAGATCTTTACCGCTACCGGTACGCTCCGCACTATCCAGCACGACGATAGAAGACAAACCGGTCAGTTCGTCGGTCTGACGCGTAATCGTCTGACCATCGATCATATCGGTGAAGCGAATATTCCCGCTCACTTCGGTGATAACCGGCATGGTATGTGGATCCCAGTTAGCAACGGTATCGCCGCCGCTAACGTCTGCCCCATCCCCTTTGCCCATTACCGCGCCGTAAGGCACTTTATAGCTTTCTTTAGTACGGCCAAATTCGTCGATCAGTTTCAGTTCGGTGTTACGCGATGTAATCACCAGCTTACCGTTACTGTTAACAACGAACTTCGCGTTACTCAGCTTCAGACTACCTTTGTTTTTCACCTGAATGCTGGATTCTGCCGCCGCACGCGACGCCGCACCACCGATGTGGAACGTACGCATGGTCAGCTGTGTACCCGGTTCACCGATGGACTGTGCAGCGATAACCCCGATGGCCTCACCTTTGTTGATGATGTGACCACGCGCCAGATCGCGACCATAGCACTTAGCACACACGCCGAAGTCGGTTTCGCAACTTACAACAGAACGGACTTTAACGGCGTCAACGGAGTTCTCTTCCAATACGTCACACCACTGCTCGTTCAGCAGCGTGTTACGCGGTACCAGAATGTCCGCCGTACCCGGTTTAAGCACATCTTCAGCCGTCACACGGCCCAATACGCGCTCACGCAGCGGTTCTTTAACGTCGCCGCCTTCGATAACCGGCGTCATCATGATACCTTCATGGGTACCACAATCGTCTTCGGTCACCACCAGATCTTGTGCAACGTCAACCAGACGACGCGTCAGATAACCGGAGTTTGCCGTTTTCAGCGCCGTATCCGCCAGACCTTTACGCGCACCGTGGGTTGAAATGAAGTACTGAAGTACGTTCAAACCTTCACGGAAGTTCGCGGTAATTGGCGTTTCGATGATGGAGCCATCCGGCTTCGCCATCAGACCACGCATACCGGCCAACTGACGAATCTGAGCCGCAGAACCACGCGCACCGGAGTCGGCCATCATAAAGATGCTGTTGAAGGAAACTTGTTTCTCTTCTTCGCCGTTACGGTTAATCACGGTTTCTGTAGACAGGTTTTCCATCATCGCCTTCGCAACGCGCTCGTTCGCCGCTGCCCAGATATCGATGACTTTGTTGTAACGCTCGCCCGCCGTAACCAGACCTGACTGGAACTGTTCCTGAATCTCAGCAACTTCCGCTTCCGCTTCGCCGATGATTTCCACTTTCTTCGCCGGAATGACCATGTCGTCAATACCAACAGAAGAACCAGAACGTGCCGCATAGGCAAAACCGGTATACATGATCTGGTCAGCGAAAATGACCGTCGGCTTCAGACCTAATACGCGGTAGCAGGTGTTCAGCATTTTAGAGATCGCTTTCTTACCCAGCGCCTGATTGACGATGGAATAAGGCAGACCTTTCGGCACAATCATCCACAGAATCGCACGGCCAACCGTGGTGTCGATCAGGCTGGTTTTCTGTGTCCACTCACCCTGAGCATTTTTCTCATGCTCGGTAATGCGCACTTTAACGCGCGCGTGCAGCTCGGCCAGACCCGCACGATAGATGCGTTCCGCTTCTTTCGGGCCGGTCAGCACCATACCTTCGCCTTTGCCGTTCACTTTGTCACGGGTCATGTAGTACAGACCCAAAACAACGTCCTGAGAAGGAACGATGATCGGCTCGCCGTTCGCTGGCGACAGAATGTTGTTGGTAGACATCATCAACGCACGCGCTTCCAACTGGGCTTCCAGCGTCAGCGGTACGTGTACAGCCATCTGGTCACCATCGAAGTCGGCGTTATAAGCCGCACAAACCAGCGGGTGCAGTTGGATTGCCTTACCTTCGATCAGTACCGGTTCAAACGCCTGAATCCCCAAACGGTGCAGCGTTGGCGCACGGTTCAGTAATACCGGGTGTTCGCGAATCACTTCGTCCAGAATATCCCAAACGACAGCCTCTTCACGCTCAACCATTTTCTTCGCGGCTTTGATGGTGGTGGCCAGGCCACGCAGTTCCAGCTTGCCGTAGATAAACGGTTTGAACAGCTCCAGCGCCATTTTCTTCGGCAGACCGCACTGATGCAGACGCAGGTATGGACCTACGGTGATAACGGAACGACCGGAGTAGTCAACGCGCTTACCGAGCAGGTTCTGACGGAAACGACCCTGTTTACCTTTGATCATGTCGGCCAAAGATTTCAGCGGACGTTTGTTGGAGCCAGTGATCGCACGACCGCGACGGCCGTTATCCAGCAGGGCATCGACCGCTTCCTGCAACATACGTTTTTCGTTACGTACGATGATATCGGGCGCAGCCAGATCCAACAGGCGCTTCAGACGGTTGTTACGGTTAATCACGCGACGATACAGATCGTTCAGGTCGGACGTTGCAAAACGGCCGCCATCCAGCGGAACCAGCGGACGCAAATCCGGCGGCAGAACCGGCAGAACGGTCAGGATCATCCACTCCGGCTTATTACCGGATTGTACAAATGCTTCCAGCAGTTTGATGCGTTTCGTCAGCTTCTTACGTTTGGTTTCAGAGTTGGTTTCGTTCAGCTCTTCACGCAGCTGCTCGCACTCCTGCTCCAGATCCATGTTTTTCAGCAATGCCTGGATCGCTTCGGCGCCCATTTTCGCATCGAACTCATCACCGAACTCTTCCAGCGCGTCCAGATACTGCTCTTCAGTCAGGATCTGACGACGCTCAAGGTTGGTCATACCGCCTTCAACCACAACATAAGATTCGAAGTACAGAACACGTTCGATATCACGCAGCGGCATATCCAGCAGCAAACCAATACGAGATGGCAGCGATTTCAGGAACCAGATGTGCGCAGTTGGAGAAGCCAGCTCGATGTGGCCCATACGCTCACGGCGTACTTTAGTTTGGGTGACTTCAACACCGCACTTCTCACAAATAACGCCACGATGCTTCAGGCGCTTATACTTGCCGCACAAGCACTCATAATCTTTTACCGGCCCAAAGATACGGGCACAAAAAAGGCCGTCACGCTCAGGTTTGAACGTACGGTAGTTGATGGTTTCTGGCTTTTTCACTTCACCAAAAGACCACGAACGAATCATGTCTGGCGAAGCCAGAGCAATTTTGATCGCATCAAACTCTTCGGTTTTAGTTTGCGCTTTCAGAAACTTTAATAAGTCTTTCACGGATTGGCTCCTGTCGGAGTTAGACCTGCCAGGTGCCTGAACCCGGTAGTTAAACAAGGTTCAGGCCCCCCTATGACGAATGCCAGCAATACAACGAGCTGGGATTACTCTTCTTCCAGCTCGATGTTGATACCCAGCGAGCGGATTTCTTTCAACAACACGTTGAAGGATTCCGGCATGCCTGGTTCCATCTGATGGTTGCCATCCACGATGTTCTTATACATCTTGGTACGGCCGTTTACGTCATCAGACTTAACGGTCAACATTTCTTGCAGGGTATAAGCTGCACCATAAGCTTCCAGCGCCCACACTTCCATCTCACCGAAGCGTTGACCACCGAACTGCGCCTTACCACCCAGCGGTTGCTGAGTCACCAGACTGTAAGAACCGGTGGAACGAGCGTGCATCTTATCGTCAACCAAGTGGTTCAGCTTCAGCATGTACATGTAGCCCACGGTAACCTGACGCTCAAATTTTTCACCGGTACGTCCATCGTACAGGGTAATCTGACCGGAGGTAGGGATACCGCCCATCTGCAACAGTTCCTTGATTTCTTTCTCTTTTGCACCGTCGAATACCGGCGTGGCAATAGGCATACCTTTCTTCAGGTTCTCAGCCAGACGCATCACTTCTTCGTCAGAGAAAGTACTCAGGTCGACTTTCTGGCGCACATCGTCACCCAGATCGTAAGCTTTCTGGATGAATTCGCGCAGCTTGGCCACTTCTTCGTGCTGCTTAAGCATGGCGTTAATTTTGTCGCCGATACCTTTCGCAGCCATCCCCAGATGGGTTTCCAGAATCTGTCCAATGTTCATACGCGAAGGTACGCCCAGCGGGTTCAGTACGATGTCGACCGGTACGCCGTTTTCATCGTAAGGCATATCTTCAATCGGATTGATCTTGGAGATAACACCTTTGTTCCCGTGACGACCCGCCATCTTGTCACCCGGTTGAATCTGACGTTTAACAGCCAGATAAACCTTGACGATTTTCAGCACGCCCGGTGCCAGATCATCGCCCTGAGTGATTTTACGGCGTTTGGCTTCGAGTTTTTTCTCAAACTCATGCTTCAGCTCATCGTACTGTTCAGCCAGCTGCTCCAACTGATTCTGTTTCTCTTCATCAGTCAGACCCAGCTCCAGCCAACGCTCACGCGGCAATTTATCCAGTTTGTCGGCTTCAACGCCGCCGGAAACCAGCACAGCATGGATACGAGCAAACAGACCCGCTTCCAGAATCTGCAACTCTTCAGTCAGGTCTTTCTTAGCCTGCTTGAGCTGCATTTCTTCGATTTCCAGCGCACGTTTATCTTTTTCCACGCCATCGCGGGTAAAGACCTGCACGTCGATAACCGTACCGGAAACGCCGTTTGGCACACGCAGAGAAGAGTCTTTTACGTCAGACGCTTTCTCACCGAAGATTGCACGCAACAGTTTCTCTTCCGGAGTCAGCTGAGTTTCGCCTTTCGGCGTCACCTTACCAACCAGAATATCGCCACCGGTTACTTCCGCACCGATGTAAACAATACCGGACTCATCCAGCTTGGAAAGCGCCGCTTCACCCACGTTCGGGATGTCAGCGGTGATCTCTTCTGGCCCCAACTTGGTGTCACGAGACACACAGGCCAGTTCCTGAATGTGGATAGTGGTGAAACGATCTTCCTGGACAACGCGCTCAGAAACGAGGATAGAGTCTTCGAAGTTGTAACCATTCCACGGCATGAATGCCACGCGCATGTTCTGACCCAGCGCCAGTTCACCCAGATCGGTGGACGGGCCATCAGCAAGAACATCGCCACGTTCTACCGGTTCCCCCAGAGACACGCAAGGCATCTGGCTGATGCAGGTATTCTGGTTAGAACGGGTATATTTGGTCAGGTTATAAATGTCGATCCCAGCTTCGCCCGGATACATTTCATCGTCATTAACGCGGATGACAATACGGGACGCATCCACGTACTGTACTGTACCGCCACGTTTGGCAACGGCGGTAACACCGGAGTCAACCGCAACCGCGCGTTCCATACCGGTCCCCACCAGCGGCTTATCAGCGCGCAGTGTCGGCACAGCCTGACGTTGCATGTTCGCACCCATCAAGGCGCGGTTGGCATCATCGTGCTCCAGGAACGGAATCAGTGACGCACCAACGGAAACCACCTGCTGCGTGGAAACGTCCATATATTCAACCTGATCGCGGCTGAATAAGCTGGACTCGCCTTTGTTACGGCAGGTAACCAGTTCGTCGATGAAACGACCTTCTTCGTCCAAATTAGTGTTCGCCTGCGCGATAACGAAGTTGCCTTCTTCAATCGCAGACAGGTAATGGATCTCATCCGTCACCACGTTATCGCGCACACGACGATATGGGGTTTCAAGGAAACCGTATTCGTTGGTTTGCGCATAAACGGACAGGGAGTTGATCAGACCGATGTTCGGACCTTCCGGCGTTTCAATAGGACAAACGCGACCATAATGGGTTGGGTGTACGTCACGAACCTCAAAGCCGGCGCGCTCACGCGTCAGACCACCGGGGCCCAATGCAGAGATACGACGCTTGTGCGTAATCTCAGACAGCGGGTTGTTCTGATCCATAAACTGCGACAGCTGGCTGGAACCGAAGAACTCTTTCACGGCAGCCGAGATAGGCTTCGCGTTGATCATGTCTTGCGGCATCAGCGTATCGAGATCGCCCAGAGACAGACGTTCTTTCACCGCGCGTTCTACACGTACCAGACCCACGCGGAATTGGTTTTCCGCCATTTCACCGACAGAACGGATACGACGGTTGCCGAGGTGGTCGATATCATCCACTTCGCCTTTACCGTTACGGATATCAATGAGCTTCTTCATCACTTCGATGATGTCGTCTTTGCTCAGGATCCCGGAACCTTCAATTTCATCACGCATCAAAGAACGGTTGAACTTCATGCGTCCAACCGCTGACAAATCGTAGCGGTCTTCAGAGAAGAACAAGTTCTCGAACAGCGTTTCTGCGGCTTCACGCGTCGGCGGCTCGCCAGGACGCATCATGCGGTAGATTTCAACCAGCGCGCTCAGGCGATCGCTTGACGGATCGACGCGCAAGGTTTCAGACATGTACGGACCATGGTCCAAATCGTTGGTAAACAGGGTCTCAATACGTTTGTGACCAGACTGGCTCAGCTTCGCCAGCAGATCCAGCGACAGCTCCATATTCGCTGCGCCGATCAGTTCACCCGTGCTCTCATCGATATAATCTTTAGACAGCACTTTGCCGGAGATATATTCAACCGGCACTTCAATACGCTCAATACCGTCTTTCTCTAACTGACGAATATGGCGTGCTGTGATCCGGCGGCCTTTTTCAATATAGACCTTGCCATTCGCTTCAATATCAAACGAAGCGGTTTCACCACGCAGGCGCTCAGGAACCAGATCCATCTGCAATTTGTTGCCATTAATTTCATAGACAACTTTATCGAAGAAGAGATCGAGGATCTGTTCGGTCGAGTAGCCCAACGCACGCAGAATAATGGTCGCAGGCAGTTTACGACGGCGGTCGATACGGACAAACAAATTGTCCTTCGGATCGAACTCGAAATCCAACCAAGAGCCGCGGTAAGGAATGATACGTGCGTTATAGAGCACCTTACCTGAAGAGTGAGTTTTACCTTTGTCGCTATCGAAGAACACACCCGGGCTACGGTGCAACTGAGACACGATGACACGCTCAGTGCCGTTGATCACAAAGGTACCGTTATCGGTCATGAGCGGAATTTCGCCCATGTAAACTTCTTGTTCTTTGATGTCTTTAACGGTGCCTTCAGGCGCTTCACGCTCGTAGATCACCAGACGCAGTTTCACGCGTAGCGGCGCAGAGAACGTTACACCACGGATTTGACATTCTTTAACGTCAAAAACCGGTTCGCCCAAGCGATAGCTAACGTATTGCAGCTCTGAATTACCGCTATAGCTTTGTATGGGGAAAACAGAACGGAATGCGGCTTCCAGTCCGTACTGACCTTCCGGATCTTGCTCGATAAACTTCTGGAACGAGTCAAGTTGGATAGAAAGGAGATAAGGTATGTCCAACACTTGCGGACGTTTACCAAAATCCTTACGAATGCGTTTTTTCTCGGTATAGGAGTAAACCATAGGGTTCCTCAGCTAGCTGACAAGTCGAACCACTCTGTCTGCCCTAAGAAGGACAGTTCATGCAACACTATTTATCTTGGTCGGAAAATGGAGAACTTTCCGCAATACGTCTTTCTATTACTCTTAAACCATTTCATTGCCCTTGCTCAGGCAGGGAGCCCAGCTGGAAAGCAGTATATTAAGTCGTCAATAGAAAAAAATATTTGGGAAATCAATGGCTAAATAGTGTGAAAACCCATTGACACCCTATAGCGCAAAAAGGCTGGTGACTAAAAAGTCACCAGCCATCAGCCTGGTTAATCAGGCTGCTATCTGGAAGATTGGCTTATTTAACTTCAACTTCTGCGCCAGCTTCTTCCAATGCTTTCTTCAGTGCTTCAGCGTCGTCTTTGCTCACGCCTTCTTTCAGCGCTGCCGGAGCAGATTCAACCAGATCTTTGGCTTCTTTCAGGCCCAGACCGGTTGCGCCACGAACGGCTTTGATCACAGCAACTTTGTTAGCACCGATAGCTTTCAGCACAACATCGAATTCAGTTTTTTCTTCAGCAGCATCAGCAGCCGGGCCAGCAGCAACAGCGACAGCAGCAGCAGCAGAAACACCGAATTTTTCTTCCATAGCGGAAACCAGCTCAACAACATCCATTACAGACATAGCTGCTACTGCTTCCAGAATTTGATCTTTAGTGATAGACATAACAATTGTTCCTAAGAATCAGAAATAGTTTATACGTTAGCAAGTGCGTTAGAAAAGAAAGCGCAATTACGCCGCTTCTTTTGCATCGCGAACAGCAGCCAGAGTGCGGACCAGTTTGCCGGCAGCGGCTTCTTTCATGGTCGACATCAGACGTGCCAGTGCTTCTTCGTAAGTCGGCAGCGTTGCCAGACGGTCAATTTGAGCCGCCGGGATCAGCTCGCCTTCAAAGGCTGCAGCTTTGACCTCGAATTTTGCATTCGCTTTCGCGAACTCCTTGAACAAACGAGCGGCAGCGCCCGGGTGTTCCAGAGAATATGCAATCAGGGTCGGACCAACAAACGTGTCTTTCAGGCATTCAAATGAAGTACCTTCAACAGCACGGCGCAGCAAGGTGTTACGAACAACACGCATATACACGCCAGCTTCACGACCTGCTTTACGCAGTTCGGTCATTTTATCAACGGTAACGCCACGGGAATCCGCAACAACCGCAGACAGCGCACCTTTGGCCACTTCGCTGACTTCAGCAACAATCGCTTGTTTGTCTTGAAGATTTAATGCCATTAGCTTTTGCTCCTGGATTTAGCCGGAGAAACTCTCCGGAACTCACTTCACCCATCGCCAAAATTAGCGATGGGCGTTGAAACACGGTGAGCAGAATCCAGTAAAAATTATTCTTTATAAAAAAGAAAAACGTTATTTAGGCTCTGTCACCGTCTACGCAGGAAAATTAAGTTTCTCGCGAAACACCTGCGGTCTTGGACGGAGGCCTGGATAGGCCAGGCTCCAACCGAAAATTCTGGCGTTGCCCTATTCCTAAGGCAACGGGCGTAAAATTATAGGTAAATCTCACGCCCGAGTAAAGCGGAACAAAAGCGATTAGTTAGCCGCCGCGTTCAAACCGTTCTGGTCAATCGCAACGCCTGCGCCCATAGTCGTAGACAGGCTAACCTTCTTGATGTACACGCCTTTTGCCTGAGCAGGTTTCGCTTTTTTCAGCGCAACCAGCAGCGCTTCCAGGTTTTCTTTTAATTGGTTAGACTCGAAATCAACCTTACCGATAGTGGAATGGATGATACCGTTTTTGTCATTACGGTAACGAACCTGGCCCGCTTTAGCATTCTTAACCGCTTCAGCAACGTTAGGCGTTACAGTACCCACTTTCGGGTTCGGCATCAGGCCACGCGGCCCCAGAACCTGACCCAACTGGCCAACAACGCGCATTGCATCAGGAGAAGCAATAACAACGTCAAAGCCCATTTCACCTTTTTTAATCTGTTCAGCCAGATCTTCCATGCCAACGAACTCTGCACCAGCAGCTTTAGCCGCTTCAGCATTTGCACCTTGGGTAAAGACAGCTACGCGAACAGAACGACCGGTGCCATGAGGCAGAACAGTTGCGCCACGAACGTTTTGGTCAGATTTACGAGCATCAATGCCGAGGTTAACGGCAACGTCAACGCTTTCTACGAATTTAGCAGTGGCCAGCTCTTTGAGCAGAGCAACGGCTTCGTTAATGTCATACTGTTTAGTTGCATCAACTTTGTCACGGATCACGCGCATGCGCTTGGTCAGCTTAGCCATCTATTAATCCTCCACTACCAGGCCCATGGAACGAGCAGTACCTTCGATAGAGCGCACCATGGCCTCTACGTCGGAACCCGTCATGTCCGCAGCTTTAGTTTCTGCGATTTCACGAATCTGAGCGCTCGTTACTTTACCCACTTTATCTTTGTTCGGCTTGCCGGAACCAGATTTGATACCCGCGGCTTTCTTCAGCAGAACAGCTGCAGGAGGCGTTTTGGTAACGAAGGTGAAAGAACGGTCAGAATAAACGGTAATAACAACCGGAATCGGTAAGCCTTTTTCAATGCTTTCAGTTTTAGCATTGAACGCTTTACAGAATTCCATGATGTTCACACCTTGCTGACCCAGAGCCGGACCTACCGGTGGACTCGGGTTAGCCATACCAGCTGCAACCTGCAGCTTGACATAGGCTTGTACTTTCTTGGCCATTGAGCTTTTCCTCGATTGGGTAATATCGCCGTAAGGCTCCCCGTGGTTTGTATTACGTTTCAGACGCCATGTAAGGCCGCTGAAAAACAAAAGGCGCGAAATTGTAGATTAATTTCGCGCCATAGGCAAGCAGCTATTTTCAGCAGAAATCGTCAGCCAATCAGCCTTTTTCGACCTGGCTAAAGTCCAATTCTACAGGCGTTGCACGCCCAAAAATAGAAACAGACACTTTCAGACGGCTCTTCTCATAGTCCACTTCTTCGACGACACCATTAAAATCGGCAAACGGCCCATCGTTAACGCGAACCATCTCACCCGGCTCAAACAAGGTTTTCGGACGAGGCTTATCACCAACCTGTTGAAGACGATTCATGATCGCATCCACTTCTTTGTCGCTGATGGGTGCAGGACGATCAGAAGTACCGCCGATGAACCCCATAACACGGGGAACGCTACGCACAAGGTGCCAGCTGGCATCTTCCATCACCATTTGCACCAGAACATAGCCTGGGAAGAACTTCCGTTCGCTTTTACGACGCTGGCCGCCACGGATTTCAACCACTTCTTCAGTAGGAACCATGACTTCGCCAAATAGCTCTTCCATATTATGGAGCTTAATATGCTCACGTAACGATTGAGCTACGCGGCCTTCAAAACCAGAAAACGCCTGAACGACGTACCAACGTTTTTTTGGAGCTTCAGACATCTTAGAACCTCAGGCCAGTGATAAACGAGACTAAACGGACCAGAATGCCATCCAGTCCCCACAAAATCAGTGACATCACGGCAGTCACCGCGGCAACGATTAGCGTGGTGTGTAACGTTTCCTGACGAGTTGGCCAAATGACTTTGCGCACTTCGGTACGCGCTTCGCGGGCAAACGCTACAGTCGCCTTGCCTTTTGTGGTCAACAGAGCCACACCACCGGCGGAGGCGATCAGAATAACAACGGCCAATGCACGCAGAGGAAGGCTGATTTCGCGATAAATAGAATTACCAACAATCGCAACGATCAGTAAGGCTGCCACTACCAGCCACTTAATCACTTCCAGGCCACGCCCGCTATCCTGAGCTTCGGTATTCGCACTCATAAACCAACCTGTCACAATGATTCAGACAAATAACTTTGCCCCGCAACCGCGGGGCAACCAAACCGAAAGATGTTCTGTAAAACAGAGAATTCGGTATTTACGCCGTATCCACAGAGCCCATCTCACCAATGATTATACCCTACAATCGCTGATGAGATAGGTTCTACCATGACAGCGTAGAAAAAGGGCATCAAATGATGCCCTCTTATCGCCTGTTGCGTCAAATATTATCAGCGATTAAGCGATAACTTTAGCAACAACGCCCGCGCCTACTGTACGGCCGCCTTCACGGATGGCGAAACGCAAACCGTCGTCCATCGCAATCGGGTGAATCAGGGTAACAACCATTTTGATGTTGTCGCCCGGCATCACCATCTCTACGCCTTCCGGCAGTTCGATGGTGCCCGTTACGTCCGTTGTACGGAAGTAGAACTGCGGACGATAGCCTTTGAAGAACGGTGTATGACGGCCACCTTCGTCTTTGGACAGAATATACACTTCAGATTCGAACTGGGTGTGCGGCTTGATTGAACCCGGCTTCGCCAGGACCTGACCACGTTCGATTTCTTCACGTTTGATACCACGCAGCAGAACACCGACGTTCTCACCGGCACGGCCTTCGTCCAGCAGTTTGCGGAACATTTCAACGCCGGTACAGGTAGATTTCGCGGTATCTTTGATACCCACGATTTCAACTTCTTCACCCACTTTGATGATACCGCGCTCTACACGACCGGTTACCACGGTACCACGACCGGAGATGGAGAATACGTCTTCGATCGGCAGCAGGAATGGCTTGTCAATCGCACGCTCTGGCTCTGGGATGTAGTTATCCAGGTGCTCTGCCAGTTCGATGATTTTCGCTTCCCACTCTGCATCGCCTTCCAGCGCTTTCAGTGCGGAACCACGAACCACCGGCGTGTCATCCCCCGGGAAGTCGTACTGAGACAGCAGTTCACGGACTTCCATCTCAACCAGTTCTAGCAGTTCTTCGTCATCAACCATGTCGCATTTGTTCAGGAACACGATGATGTACGGAACGCCAACCTGACGACCCAGCAGGATGTGCTCACGGGT
>NZ_SMBY01000020.1 GCF_004342665.1 Samsonia erythrinae
TTGCGATGGACGACGGTTTGCGTTTCGCCATCCGTGAAGGCGGCCGTACAGTAGGCGCGGGCGTTGTTGCTAAAGTTATCGCTTAATCGCTGATAGACTCGATGCATAAAAGGCACTTCGGTGCCTTTTTTAATGCACATTTGCCTCTATCTGGCATCTCTCAGGTCGCCGTGAACGACGTTGAAAATCGTTCCCGGCGATTTTTTATATCTGGATGAGTAATTGTAAATTGAAATAAAAATAATTCCCATTTACACTATGCGGGCTGGTCAAAAAAACGCTGTAAACGGCTTCAACTCCCGTTTGCTTCGTTCCAAAGGTAAATAGTGGGGAAACCTACTATAACGATGAGTTATTCAGGTATGTATGTTTGTTTGTGTAATGCGATTTCTGACAAAGTTATCCGTAGCGCTATCCATCAGCATCAACCTCAATCTATGCAGCAGTTACGCAAACTGGTTCCTATCGGGACAGACTGCGGTAAATGTATTCGTCAGACGCGCGTTATTTTTGAGGAAGAGCAGGCTAAAATTCTTGATATGTATGAAGTAGCATAAAATGTAGGGTCGTTTTTTTGACTCTCTGCTGGCCGGTTCTACACTTTAAGAACTGGAGCGGAGGAGCATGTCATGAAAGGCGATAAAAAAGTCATTACATATCTGAATAAGTTATTGGGCAACGAACTCGTCGCGATCAACCAATATTTTCTTCATGCCCGGATGTTTAAAAACTGGGGCTTAACCCGTCTTAACGATCACGAATATCATGAGTCTATTGACGAAATGAAGCACGCCGATCGCTATATTGAACGAATTTTATTTCTTGAAGGCGTCCCGAATTTACAGGATTTGGGGAAGTTGAATATCGGCGAAGATGTTGAAGAAATCTTTCGCTCCGACCTTCAACTTGAACTGGATGGCGCAAAGGATCTGCGTGAAGCGATCGCTTACGCCGACTCAGTGCATGATTATGTCAGTCGGGATTTGATGATAGAAATTCTTGCCGATGAAGAAGGGCACATTGATTGGCTGGAAACGGAGTTGGAGCTGCTTTCTCGTCTTGGTATACAGAACTATCTTCAGGCGCAATTGAAATCTGAGTAGCGTCATCACCTGCATAGGGTTATGGCTAAATATGGCCGGGGCAATTCACCTTGCTCTGGTCGCCATCTTAAAATCATTTCATTCTGCTAGTTGCTTCCCCTGCTAATTTGCGTATAATGCGCGAGCTTACCAAAACAAGGTAAGCCTGATTCGAACTGAATCAGGTGGTCATGTTCTGTTTATTGACCTCGACAATACTCCCGATATGGGGGTTATGTACTGACGATTACACTCCCCCATCAATCGAAATGGGTGTGAGGAGTAATTATTTACGTTTATAAATAATTGGAGCTCTGGTCTCATGCAGAACCAAAGAATCCGTATCCGCCTGAAAGCGTTTGATCATCGTCTGATCGATCAATCAACCGCGGAAATCGTCGAGACTGCTAAGCGCACTGGTGCGCAAGTCCGTGGTCCGATCCCGCTGCCGACCCGCAAAGAGCGCTTTACCGTTCTGATCTCTCCGCACGTCAACAAAGATGCGCGCGATCAGTATGAGATCCGCACTCACAAGCGTCTGGTTGACATCGTTGAGCCAACCGAGAAAACCGTTGATGCTCTGATGCGTCTGGATCTGGCTGCCGGTGTAGACGTGCAGATCAGCCTGGGTTAATCAGGTCATTGAGCGATTGAGAGGTTGAAACAATGATTGGTTTAGTCGGTAAGAAAGTGGGTATGACTCGTATCTTCACTGAAGAAGGCGTTTCTATCCCTGTAACCGTTATCGAAATTGAAGCAAACCGCGTTACTCAGGTTAAAGATCTGGCTAACGATGGTTACCGCGCTGTGCAAGTAACGACCGGTGCTAAAAAAGCAAACCGCGTTACCAAACCAGAAGCTGGTCACTTTGCTAAAGCTGGCGTAGAAGCTGGCCGTGTCCTGCGTGAGTTCCGTCTGTCCGAAGGCGAGGAGTTCACTGTAGGTCAGAGCATCAGTGTTGAAATTTTCGCAGACGTTAAAAAAGTAGACGTTACTGGTACATCTAAAGGTAAAGGTTTTGCCGGCACAGTTAAACGCTGGAACTTCCGTACTCAGGATGCGACTCATGGTAACTCCTTGTCCCACCGCGTTCCGGGTTCTATCGGTCAGAACCAGACTCCGGGCAAAGTGTTCAAAGGCAAGAAAATGGCAGGCCAACTGGGTAACGAACGTGTCACTGTTCAGAGCCTGGACGTAGTGCGTGTTGACGCTGAGCGCAACCTGCTGCTGGTTAAGGGTGCAGTACCGGGAGCAACCGGTAGCGACCTGATCGTTAAACCAGCTGTGAAGGCGTGAGGAGATAGCAATGGAATTAGTATTGAAAGACGCGCAAAGCGCGCTGACTGTTTCCGAAACTACCTTCGGTCGTGATTTCAACGAAGCGCTGGTACACCAGGTTGTTGTTGCTTATGCAGCAGGTGCCCGTCAAGGTACTCGCGCCCAGAAGACCCGTGCTGAAGTAACTGGTTCCGGTAAAAAACCGTGGCGTCAGAAAGGTACTGGCCGTGCGCGTTCTGGTTCTATCAAGAGCCCGATCTGGCGTTCCGGTGGTGTGACCTTTGCTGCTAAGCCTCAGGATCATAGTCAGAAAGTTAACAAAAAGATGTACCGCGGCGCGCTGAAAAGCATCCTGTCCGAACTGGTACGTCAAGATCGTCTGATCGTTGTCGAGAAGTTCTCTGTTGAAGCGCCTAAAACTAAGCTGCTGGCACAGAAACTGAAAGAAATGGCACTGGATGACGTGCTGATCATCACCGGCGAACTGGATGAGAATCTGTTCCTGGCTGCCCGCAACCTGTACAAGGTTGACGTGCGTGATGCGGCTGCAATCGACCCAGTTAGCCTGATCGCCTTCGACAAAGTCGTTATGACTGCTGATGCAGTTAAGCAAGTTGAGGAGATGCTGGCATGATCCGTGAAGAACGTCTGCTGAAAGTACTGCGCGCGCCGCACGTATCTGAAAAAGCATCTACCGCGATGGAAAAAACGAACACCATCGTTCTCAAAGTAGCTAAAGATGCGACTAAAGCAGAGATCGTTGCTGCTGTAGAGAAGCTGTTCGAAGTAGAAGTTAAAGACGTAAATACTCTGGTCGTTAAGGGCAAAGTTAAGCGTCACGGACAGCGTATTGGTCGTCGCAGCGACTGGAAAAAAGCTTACGTCACCCTGAAAGAAGGCCAGAATCTGGACTTCATCGGCGGCGCTGAGTAAGTCGGAGGAGAAAGACAATGGCAGTTGTTAAATGTAAACCGACATCTCCGGGTCGTCGCCACGTTGTTAAAGTGGTTAACCCTGAGCTGCACAAGGGCAAACCTTATGCCCCGCTGCTGGAAAAGAACAGCAAATCCGGTGGCCGTAACAACAATGGCCGCATCACCACTCGTCACATCGGTGGTGGTCACAAGCAGCAATATCGTCTGGTTGACTTTAAACGCAACAAAGATGGTATTCCTGCTGTTGTTGAGCGTCTGGAGTATGATCCGAACCGTTCCGCGAATATCGCCTTGGTTCTGTACAAAGACGGCGAACGTCGTTATATCCTGGCGCCGAAAGGCCTGAAAGCCGGCGACCAGATTCAATCTGGCGTTGATGCTGCAATTAAAACGGGTAACACCCTGCCGATGCGTAACATTCCTGTCGGTTCAACGGTTCACAACGTAGAAATGAAACCTGGTAAGGGCGGCCAACTGGCTCGTTCTGCGGGCGGCTACGCTCAAATCGTTGCACGTGACGGTTCTTACGTTACCCTGCGTCTGCGTTCTGGCGAAATGCGTAAAGTCGAATCCGACTGCCGCGCAACGCTGGGCGAAGTTGGCAACGCTGAGCATATGCTGCGCGTTCTGGGTAAAGCAGGTGCTGCACGCTGGCGTGGTGTTCGTCCTACCGTTCGCGGTACGGCAATGAACCCGGTCGACCACCCGCACGGTGGTGGTGAAGGTCGTAACTTTGGTAAGCACCCGGTAAGTCCGTGGGGCGTTCAGACCAAAGGTAAGAAGACCCGCAGCAACAAGCGTACTGATAAATTTATCGTACGTCGCCGTACTAAATAATCTTAGAGGATAAACCATGCCACGTTCTCTCAAGAAAGGTCCATTTATTGACCTGCACTTGCTGAAGAAGGTAGAGAAAGCGGTGGAAAGCGGTGACAAGAAGCCTTTGCGCACTTGGTCCCGTCGTTCAACGATCTTTCCAAACATGATCGGTTTGACCATCGCTGTCCATAATGGTCGTCAGCACGTTCCGGTGTTTGTTTCCGATGAAATGGTCGGTCACAAACTGGGTGAATTCGCGCCGACTCGTACTTATCGCGGCCATGCGGCCGATAAAAAGGCCAAGAAGCGCTAAGGTAGGAGGAAGAGATGGAAACTATCGCTAAACATCGCCACGCTCGTTCTTCTGCTCAAAAGGTTCGCCTGGTGGCAGACCTGATCCGCGGTAAGAAAGTGTCGCAAGCTCTGGATATTCTGACCTACACCAACAAGAAAGCTGCTGGTCTGGTTAAAAAAGTGCTGGAGTCTGCTATTGCTAACGCAGAACACAACGATGGCGCTGACATTGATGATCTGAAAGTTGCGAAAATCTTCGTTGACGAAGGCCCGAGCATGAAGCGCATTATGCCGCGTGCCAAAGGTCGTGCGGATCGCATCCTGAAGCGTACCAGCCACATTACTGTGGTTGTGTCCGATCGCTGAGACTCTGGAGACTAGCAATGGGTCAGAAAGTACATCCTAATGGTATTCGCCTGGGTATTGTCAAACCTTGGAATTCTACTTGGTATGCGAATACCAAAGAATTCGCTGACAACCTGGATAGCGATTTTAAAGTTCGTAAATACCTGACGAAGGAACTGGAGAAGGCTTCCGTTTCTCGTATCGTTATCGAACGTCCGGCAAAAAGCATTCGTGTGACTATCCACACTGCTCGCCCGGGCATCGTGATCGGTAAAAAAGGTGAAGATGTTGAAAAACTGCGTAAGGTCGTCGCGGATATCGCTGGCGTTCCTGCACAGATCAACATCGCTGAAGTTCGTAAGCCTGAACTGGACGCAAAACTGGTTGCTGACAGCATCACTTCTCAGCTGGAGCGTCGTGTGATGTTCCGTCGTGCGATGAAGCGTGCGGTACAGAACGCTATGCGTCTTGGCGCTAAAGGTATCAAAGTTGAAGTAAGCGGCCGTCTGGGCGGCGCTGAAATCGCGCGTACCGAATGGTACCGTGAAGGTCGTGTTCCGTTGCATACGCTGCGTGCGGATATCGACTACAACACTTCCGAAGCGCACACCACTTATGGTGTTATCGGTGTGAAAGTGTGGATCTTCAAAGGTGAGATCCTGGGTGGTATGGCTGCCGTTGAACAACCGGAAAAACCGGCTGCTCAACCTAAAAAGCAGCAGCGTAAAGGCCGCAAGTAAGGAGAGTCGCTGATGTTACAACCAAAGCGTACAAAATTCCGTAAGGTGCACAAGGGCCGCAATCGTGGTCTGGCGCAAGGTACGGATGTTAGCTTCGGCACTTTCGGTCTGAAAGCTGTTGGCCGCGGTCGCCTGACTGCTCGTCAAATCGAAGCTGCACGTCGTGCCATGACCCGTGCTGTTAAGCGTCAAGGTAAGATCTGGATCCGTGTATTCCCGGACAAACCGATCACCGAGAAACCGCTTGAAGTTCGTATGGGTAAAGGTAAAGGTAACGTAGAGTATTGGGTTGCCTTGATTCAGCCAGGTAAAGTCCTGTACGAAATGGACGGTGTGCCGGAAGAGTTAGCCCGTGAGGCATTCCAACTGGCAGCAGCGAAACTGCCTATCAAAACCACCTTTGTAACTAAGACGGTGATGTAATGAAAGCAAATGAGCTGCGTGAAAAAAGTGTTGAAGAGTTGAACACTGAACTGCTCGGATTGCTGCGTGAGCAATTCAATCTGCGTATGCAGGCGGCAAGTGGGCAGTTGCAACAAACTCACCTGTTGAAACAAGTGCGTCGTAATGTTGCACGTGTTAAGACTTTACTGACTCAGAAGGCGGGTGCGTAATGACCGATAAAATCCGTACTCTGCAAGGCCGCGTCGTTAGCGACAAAATGGAGAAATCCATCGTTGTTGCGATTGAACGTTTCGTGAAACATCCGCTTTACGGTAAATTCATCAGACGTACGACTAAGCTGCACGTACACGACGAGAACAATGAATGTGGAATCGGCGACGTGGTTGAAATCCGCGAATGCCGTCCGCTGTCCAAAACTAAATCTTGGACGCTGGTTCGCGTTGTAGAGAAAGCGATTCTGTAATAAAGTAGCGCTCTTCTCTTTATGATAAACGGCTCTGCAAAGGGCCGTTTATTTTTTCTACCCATAGCAAGGAAGCAGTGCTATAATGCTGCGCCCTCAATTATGGGGTATTTGATGGCCTGAAAGGGTCCTAAAGTAGTAGTTGACATTAGCGGAGCACTAAAATGATCCAAGAACAGACTATGCTGAATGTGGCCGATAATTCCGGTGCACGTCGCGTAATGTGTATCAAGGTTCTAGGTGGCTCGCACCGTCGCTACGCAGGCGTCGGCGATATCATCAAAATTACCATCAAGGAAGCAATTCCTCGCGGTAAGGTGAAGAAAGGCGATGTGCTGAAAGCGGTAGTGGTGCGCACCAAGAAGGGTGTTCGTCGCCCGGACGGTTCTGTCATTCGCTTCGATGGTAATGCATGCGTTATTTTAAACAATAACAGCGAGCAGCCAATCGGCACGCGTATTTTTGGGCCGGTAACTCGTGAACTGCGTAATGAGAAGTTCATGAAAATTATCTCTCTGGCACCAGAAGTACTCTAAGGAGCGAATCATGGCAGCGAAAATCCGTCGTGATGACGAAGTTATCGTGTTAACCGGTAAAGATAAAGGTAAGCGCGGTAAAGTAAAAAATGTCCTGTCAGCTAGTAAGGTCATTGTTGAAGGTATCAACCTGGTTAAGAAACACCAGAAGCCGGTTCCGGCTCTGAATCAACCAGGCGGCATCGTTGAAAAAGAAGCGGCAATTCAGGTTTCTAACGTTGCAATCTTCAATGCGGCAACTGGTAAGGCTGACCGTGTAGGCTTTAGATTCGAAGACGGCAAGAAAGTCCGTTTCTTCAAGTCTAACAGCGAAACTATCAAGTAATTTGGAGTAGTACGATGGCGAAACTGCATGATTACTACAAAGACGAAGTAGTTAAAAAACTCATGACTGAGTTTAACTACAATTCTGTCATGCAAGTCCCTCGGGTCGAGAAGATCACCCTGAATATGGGTGTTGGTGAAGCGATCGCTGACAAGAAACTGCTGGATAACGCAGCAGCCGATCTGGCAGCAATCTCCGGTCAAAAACCGTTGATCACCAAAGCACGCAAATCTGTTGCAGGCTTCAAAATCCGTCAGGGCTATCCGATCGGCTGTAAAGTAACTCTGCGTGGCGAACGCATGTGGGAGTTCCTTGAGCGTCTGATTTCCATTGCTGTACCGCGTATTCGTGACTTCCGTGGCCTGTCCGCTAAGTCTTTCGATGGTCGTGGTAACTACAGCATGGGCGTGCGTGAGCAGATCATCTTCCCAGAAATCGACTATGACAAAGTCGATCGCGTTCGTGGTTTGGATATTACCATTACCACTACTGCGAAATCCGATGATGAAGGCCGTGCGCTGTTGGCCGCCTTTAACTTCCCGTTCCGCAAGTAAGGTAGGGTTACTAATGGCTAAGCAATCCATGAAAGCACGCGAAGTTGTTCGTGTGAAACTGGCTGAAAAATACCGCGCTAAACGCGAGGAATTAAAAGCTATCATCTCAGGTGTGAACTCATCCGACGAAGATCGTTGGGATGCGGTTCTTAAGTTGCAGACTCTGCCGCGTGATTCCAGCCCGTCTCGTCAGCGTAAACGCTGCCGTCAAACTGGCCGTCCACATGGTTATGTGGGCAAGTTCGGGTTGAGCCGTATTAAGCTACGTGAAGCCGCCATGCGCGGTGAAGTACCTGGCTTGAAAAAGGCTAGCTGGTAATTGTCACCAATTGAATCACGGGAGTAAAGACAGATGAGCATGCAAGATCCGATCGCGGATATGCTGACCCGTATCCGTAACGGTCAAGCCGCGAACAAAGTTGCGGTCACCATGCCTTCCTCCAAGCTGAAAGTGGCAATCGCCAACGTGCTGAAGGAAGAAGGTTATATTGAAGATTATAAAATCGAAGGCGACACCAAGCCTGAACTGGAAATTACGTTGAAGTATTTCCAGGGCAAAGCTGTGGTAGAAAGTATCCAACGTATCAGCCGCCCAAGTCTGCGCATCTATAAGAAAAAAGATGAGCTGCCGAAAGTAATGGCGGGTTTAGGTATTGCGGTTGTTTCTACCTCTAAAGGTGTTATGACTGATCGTGCAGCTCGCCAGGCTGGTCTTGGTGGCGAGATTATCTGCTACGTAGCTTAATCGGGGGAAAGAATGTCTCGTGTTGCAAAAGCACCCGTCGTCATTCCTGCCGGCGTAGAGGTAAAACTCAACGGTCAGGTTATTTCGATTAAGGGTAAAAACGGCGAACTGAGTCGTAAGATCCATGATGCTGTTGAAGTTAAACAGGCTGACAACGTTCTGACTTTCGCTCCGCGCGACGGTTTCGTTGATGGATGGGCCCAAGCGGGCACCACTCGCGCTCTGTTGAACGCAATGGTTATCGGTGTTACCGAAGGCTTCACTAAGAAGCTGCAACTGGTTGGTGTTGGTTACCGTGCTGCTGTTAAAGGCAATGTGGTGAACTTGTCTCTTGGGTTTTCACACCCTGTAGAGCATGCACTGCCGGCAGGTATTACTGCAGAATGCCCAAGCCAAACTGAAATCGTACTGAAAGGTGCTGATAAGCAGGTTATTGGTCAGGTTGCTGCGGAATTACGCGCCTACCGTCGTCCTGAGCCTTACAAAGGCAAGGGTGTCCGTTACGCCGACGAAGTCGTGCGTACCAAAGAGGCTAAGAAGAAGTAAGGTAACACTATGGATAAGAAAGCAGCTCGTATCCGTCGTGCGACCCGCGCACGCCGTAAGCTCCAGGAACTGGGTGCGACGCGTCTGGTGGTACATCGTACTCCACGCCATATTTATGCGCAGGTCATCGCACCGAACGGTTCTGAAGTCCTGGTAGCCGCTTCTACTGTAGAAAAAGCTATCGCTGAACAACTGAAGTCTACCGGTAACAAAGACGCAGCAACCGCAGTAGGTAAAGCTATTGCAGAACGCGCGTTGGAAAAGGGCATCAAAGATGTCTCTTTTGACCGTTCCGGTTTCCAATATCATGGTCGAGTCCAGGCACTGGCAGATGCTGCCCGTGAAGCTGGCCTTCAGTTCTAAGGTAGAGGTGTAAGATGGCTCACATCGAGAAACAAGCTGGCGAACTGCAGGAAAAGCTGATCGCGGTAAATCGCGTATCTAAAACCGTTAAAGGTGGCCGTATTTTCAGCTTCACCGCACTGACTGTAGTGGGTGATGGCAATGGTCGCGTAGGTTTTGGCTACGGTAAAGCGCGCGAAGTTCCAGCAGCGATCCAGAAAGCGATGGAAAAAGCCCGTCGCAATATGATGAATGTCGCGCTGAACAACGGCACCCTGCAGCACCCGGTTAAAGGTGCTCACACGGGGTCTCGTGTGTTCATGCAGCCGGCTTCCGAAGGTACCGGTATTATCGCCGGCGGTGCAATGCGCGCTGTTTTGGAAGTCGCAGGGGTTCACAACGTATTAGCTAAAGCCTATGGTTCCACTAACCCGATCAACGTGGTTCGTGCAACAATTGATGGTTTGGCTAATATGAAGTCCCCGGAAATGGTCGCTGCCAAGCGTGGTAAATCCGTTGAAGAAATTCTGGGGTAACTGACCATGGCAAAGACTATTAAAATCACTCAAACCCGTAGTGCAATCGGTCGTCTGCCGAAACACAAGGCGACACTGCTTGGCCTGGGTCTGCGTCGTATTGGTCATACCGTTGAGCGCGAGGATACTCCTGCTGTTCGTGGTATGGTCAACGCGGTTTCCTACATGGTTAAAGTGGAGGAGTAACAGATGCGTTTAAATACTCTGTCTCCGGCCGAAGGTGCTAAACACGCACCGAAGCGTTTAGGTCGTGGTATCGGTTCTGGCCTGGGTAAAACCGGCGGTCGTGGTCACAAAGGTCAGAAGTCTCGTTCTGGCGGTGGCGTACGTCGTGGTTTTGAAGGCGGCCAGATGCCTTTATACCGTCGTCTGCCGAAATTCGGTTTTACTTCTCGCAAAGCGATGATCACGGCAGAAGTTCGTCTGTCCGATCTGGCTAAAGTAGAAGGCGACGTTGTTGACCTGAATACGCTGAAAGCCGCTAATGTTATTGGCATTCAGATTGAATTTGCGAAAGTGATTCTTTCTGGTGAAGTTGCTCGTCCGGTAACGATTCGTGGTCTGCGTGTCACTAAAGGTGCTCGTGCTGCTGTCGAAGCTGCTGGCGGTAAAATTGAGGAATAAGTAGCAGATGGCTAAACAACCAGGGTTAGATTTTCAGAGTGCTAAAGGCGGAGTTGGTGAACTGAAGCGCAGACTATTGTTTGTTATCGGTGCGCTGATTGTTTTCCGTATTGGCTCTTTTATTCCGATTCCTGGTATTGATGCCACTGTGCTTGCCAAATTGCTTGAACAGCAGCGAGGCACCATCATTGAAATGTTCAACATGTTCTCTGGTGGTGCACTCAGCCGTGCTTCTATCTTTGCTTTGGGTATTATGCCGTATATTTCGGCATCAATTATTATCCAGTTGCTAACGGTGGTTCACCCAGCGTTAGCAGAGATAAAGAAAGAAGGGGAGGCTGGCCGTCGCAAGATTAGTCAGTACACCCGCTACGGTACCTTGGTATTGGCGATATTCCAGTCGATCGGTATTGCTACCGGTTTACCGAATATGCCTGGAATGCAGGGCTTGGTAATTAATCCAGGCTTTGCTTTCTATTTTACCGCTGTTGTCAGTCTGGTCACGGGGACGATGTTCCTGATGTGGCTGGGTGAACAGATTACAGAACGGGGTATCGGCAACGGTATCTCGATCATAATCTTCGCTGGTATTGTTGCGGGGTTACCGCCGGCCATTGGTCATACCATCGAGCAAGCGCGGCAAGGCGATCTGCACTTCCTCCTGTTGCTGTTGGTTGCAGTGCTGGTGTTTGCAGTAACCTTCTTCGTTGTTTTCATTGAGCGTGGTCAACGCCGTATCGTTGTTAATTACGCAAAACGTCAACAAGGTCGTCGTGTTTATGCAGCACAGAGTACGCATTTACCACTAAAAGTGAATATGGCTGGGGTTATTCCCGCGATTTTCGCATCCAGCATTATTCTGTTCCCTGCTACGATTGCATCTTGGTTTGGGGGCGGTACGGGCTGGAGTTGGCTGACAACAATTTCTATGGCGTTGCAGCCCGGAAGTCCGCTTTATGTGTTACTCTATGCATCTGCAATCATCTTCTTCTGTTTCTTCTACACAGCGTTGGTGTTCAACCCGCGTGAAACAGCAGATAACCTGAAGAAGTCCGGTGCATTCGTGCCAGGAATTCGTCCGGGAGAGCAAACGGCGAAATATATCGATAAAGTGATGACCCGTCTGACATTAGTCGGTGCGATGTATATTACGTTTATCTGCCTGATCCCGGAGTTCATGCGCGACGCAATGAAAGTACCTTTCTATTTTGGCGGTACATCATTATTGATCGTTGTTGTCGTCATCATGGACTTTATGGCTCAAGTGCAAACTCTGATGATGTCGAGTCAGTACGAGTCTGCATTGAAGAAAGCAAACCTGAAAGGTTATAACCGTTAATCAGGTGCGCTTGAGAAGTTACGGAGAGTAAAAATGAAAGTTCGTGCTTCCGTCAAGAAATTATGTCGTAACTGCAAGATTGTTAAGCGTAACGGTGTCGTTCGTGTAATCTGCAGTGCCGAACCGAAGCATAAACAGCGTCAAGGCTGATTATCTCGCATATTTTTCTTGCAAAGTTGGGTTGAGCTGGCTAGATTAGCCAGCCAATCTTTTGTCTGTATCTGCAACATTATTTGAGTATCCTGAAAACGGGCTTTTCAGAATGGTGTTGCTGTATAAAATTGTAGGAGTGCATAGTGGCCCGTATAGCAGGCATTAACATTCCTGATCATAAACATACCGTTATCGCGTTAACGTCGATCTTCGGTATCGGTAAAACTCGTTCGCAGGCTATTTGTGCTGCTACGGGAATTGCTGAACATGTTAAGATCAGTGAGCTGTCTGAAGAGCAAATCGATAAGCTGCGTGACGAAGTTGCCAAGTTTGTTGTCGAAGGTGACCTGCGTCGTGAAGTTACCCTGAGCATCAAGCGTCTGATGGACCTTGGCTGCTATCGTGGTTTGCGTCATCGTCGTGGTCTCCCGGTTCGCGGTCAGCGTACCAAGACTAACGCCCGTACCCGTAAGGGTCCGCGCAAACCGATCAAGAAATAATCGGGGTGATTGAATAATGGCAAAGGCACCTATTCGTGCACGTAAGCGTGTAAGAAAGCAAGTCTCTGACGGTGTGGCTCATATCCATGCTTCTTTCAACAACACCATCGTAACCATTACTGATCGTCAGGGTAATGCGCTGGGTTGGGCAACTGCCGGTGGTTCCGGTTTCCGTGGTTCTCGTAAATCTACGCCATTCGCCGCTCAGGTTGCAGCAGAGCGCTGTGCTGAAGCAGTGAAAGAATACGGTATTAAGAACCTGGAAGTTATGGTTAAAGGACCTGGTCCTGGTCGTGAGTCTACTATCCGCGCGTTGAACGCGGCTGGTTTCCGCATCACTAATATTACTGATGTGACTCCGATCCCTCATAACGGTTGTCGTCCGCCGAAAAAGCGCCGCGTATAACGCCGCTTTTAGGATTGTTGGAGAAAGAAAATGGCAAGATATTTGGGTCCTAAGCTCAAGCTGAGCCGTCGTGAAGGCACCGACCTGTTTCTGAAGTCTGGTGTTCGTGCGATCGATTCCAAGTGTAAAATTGAACAAGCTCCTGGCCAGCATGGTGCGCGTAAACCGCGTCTGTCTGACTATGGTGTACAGTTGCGTGAAAAGCAAAAAGTTCGCCGTATCTACGGTGTTCTGGAGCGTCAGTTCCGTAACTATTATAAAGAAGCCGCTCGTCTGAAAGGCAACACAGGTGCAAATCTGCTCCAGTTGCTGGAAGGTCGTCTGGATAACGTTGTTTATCGTATGGGCTTTGGCGCCACTCGTGCAGAAGCACGTCAGATGGTCAGCCACAAAGCTATCATGGTAAACGGTCGCGTTGTTAACATCGCTTCTTATCAGGTATCCCCGAATGACGTAGTCAGCATCCGTGAGAAAGCGAAAAAGCAATCTCGCGTTAAGGCCGCTCTGGAGCTGGCTGAACAGCGTGAAAAGCCAACTTGGCTGGAAGTTGATGCTGCCAAGATGGAAGGTGTGTTCAAGCGTATTCCTGAACGTACCGATCTGTCTGCGGACATTAATGAACACCTGATCGTCGAGCTTTACTCCAAGTAAAGCTTAGTACCAAAGAGAGGACACAATGCAGGGTTCTGTGACAGAGTTTCTAAAACCGCGCCTGGTTGATATCGAGCAAGTGAGTTCGACGCACGCCAAGGTGACCCTTGAGCCATTAGAGCGTGGCTTTGGCCATACTCTTGGCAACGCACTGCGCCGTATTCTGCTTTCATCCATGCCAGGTTGCGCGGTGACCGAGGTTGAGATTGATGGTGTACTGCATGAGTACAGCACCAAAGAAGGCGTACAGGAAGATATCCTGGAAATCCTGCTCAACCTGAAAGGGCTGGCGGTGAGAGTTCAAGGCAAAGATGAAGTTATCCTTACCCTGAATAAATCTGGCATTGGCCCTGTGACTGCAGCCGACATCGTCCATGATGGTGATGTCGAAATCGTCAAGCCACAGCATTTGATCTGCCACCTGACTGATGAAAACGCATCTATTAGTATGCGTATCAAGGTTCAGCGTGGTCGTGGTTATGTGCCGGCATCTGCCCGTATTCATACGGAAGAAGATGAGCGCCCGATCGGTCGTCTGTTAGTTGATGCTTGCTACAGCCCTGTAGAGCGTATTGCCTACAATGTTGAAGCGGCGCGTGTAGAACAGCGTACTGACCTGGATAAGCTGGTCATCGAAATGGAAACCAACGGTACGATCGATCCTGAAGAGGCGATCCGTCGTGCGGCCACCATTCTGGCTGAACAACTTGAAGCTTTTGTTGACTTACGTGATGTTCGTCAGCCGGAAGTGAAAGAAGAGAAACCAGAGTTCGATCCGATCCTGCTGCGCCCTGTTGACGATCTGGAATTGACTGTCCGCTCTGCTAACTGCCTTAAGGCAGAAGCTATCCACTACATCGGTGATCTGGTACAACGTACTGAGGTTGAGCTACTTAAAACGCCTAACCTGGGTAAAAAATCTCTTACCGAGATTAAAGACGTACTGGCTTCACGTGGTTTGTCTCTGGGCATGCGCCTGGAAAACTGGCCACCAGCAAGCATTGCTGATGAGTAACCAGATCACAGGTTAAGGTTTTACTGAGAAGGATAAGGTCATGCGCCATCGTAAGAGTGGTCGTCAACTGAACCGTAACAGCAGCCATCGTCAGGCTATGTTCCGTAACATGGCTAGTTCTTTGGTTCGTCATGAAATCATCAAGACGACCCTGCCGAAAGCGAAAGAGCTGCGTCGCGTTGTTGAACCGCTGATTACTCTTGCCAAGACCGACAGCGTTGCTAATCGTCGTCTGGCATTCGCCCGTACTCGTGATAACGAGATCGTGGCAAAACTGTTTAATGAACTGGGCCCGCGTTTCGCGAGCCGTGCCGGTGGTTACACTCGTATTCTGAAGTGTGGCTTCCGTGCAGGTGACAATGCGCCGATGGCATACATCGAGCTTGTTGATCGCTCAGTGTCTCAGACAGAAGAAGTTGCTACTGCGGAGTAATCTGCAATAGCGTAAAAAAACCGGGGAAACCCGGTTTTTTTATATCTGAAATCAATGATCCCTCCTCATGCAGAAAATCGGTAAGAGGCTGCCATGTGGTTAATTGATGAGTTAGTGGAAAAACAGATTACTAAAGCTCAGGAAGACGGTATTTTTGACAATCTTCCCGGTGCGGGGAATCCATTAGTTCTTGATGACGATAGTGCTGTGCCACAAGAGTTAAGAGTTGCCTATCGGTTGCTTAAAAATGCAGGCTGTTTACCTGCTGAGCTTTTGGAAAGGAAAGAGGCTTTACAACTCACAGAGCTTCTTGCATCAATAACCCGCGATTCACCTGCATATGAAGAGGCATCCCGGCGTTTGCGTATGTTGGAAATCCGGTTGCAGCAGAAAGGTGTTAATACTCACTTCTTGCATGGCGAGTATTCGGCGCAACTGAATAAAAGAGTGTAGATATTTATTTCCCATCCCATTTGTTCTCATCTTTTCATTTCAGTTATATACTTTGCTCGTCTTTTTGATAAAGATAGGCTCGTCGAACCCTTTTAGGAGTGACTATGACTACATACCGTCATAAGCGCGGGGAAATTCAGGATAATGCTATCGAGGCATTGTTGCGTGACCCGCTGTTTCGCCAACGAATTGAAGTGAATGCTAAAGGAAAAGGAAGTTATCGTAGAAAAGAGAAACATGTGAAGAAAGGTGGTTGGGAGGCCAGTGGTAAGCAATCAAATGATTTTTTACCACTGGCCTTTTTACTTCCTGCTTAACAAAAGTAAATTATTCGTGCTTGGTCTGTTGCTCTTTGAGCAGGTCGCGAATTTCAGCGAGCAGTTTTTCTTCCGCACTGGGTTTTGGCGGCGCATCAGGCGTATCTTCTTGGTTACGGCGAAGTTTATTCATGAGCTTAATTGCCATGAAAATCGCGAATGCGACAATGATAAAGTCAAAAATATTCTGAATGAAGACGCCATAATTCATAACAACAGCTGGGATATCTCCCTGTGCATCACGAAGAACGAGACTAAATTGTTTAAAATCCACACCACCAATCAAAAGTCCGAGTGGTGGCATAATAATATCTGACACCAGAGAAGAGACTATTTTGCCGAAAGCGGCACCGATAATGACCCCCACCGCCAAGTCGACAACATTGCCGCGCATGGCAAACTCTCTGAATTCTTTGATGATACTCATATCCACTCTCCTTGCCGAAAATATAAATTAATACTAACCAATAACAATATCTTTACCAGGTTATCAATGACGGATAAACCTGTTGTTACATTATAGAAAGAAGGGGCTTGGTTGAAATAGCCGTTCGACATCCGGCACAAATTTTTTGTCGGTAAGGAACATGATAACGTGGTCACCCTGCTCAATCTTGCTATTGGCGTTGGCAATAATGACCTCGTCACCACGAACAATTGCGCCGATAGTGGTCCCGGGGGGAAGTTTAATATCCTCTATGGTTCTGCCGACAACTTTTGATGTGCCTTCATCGCCGTGCGCAATGGCTTCTATTGCTTCAGCCACGCCCCTGCGTAAGGAGGAGACGCTAACGATATCCGCTTTGCGTACATGACTAAGTAGCGCAGAAATTGTCGCTTGCTGTGGGGAGATGGCAACATCAATGACGCTCCCTTGCACCAAATCAACATAGGCGCGGCGTTGGATGAGGACCATCACTTTTTTGGCGCCCATCCGTTTTGCCAGCATGGCTGACATGATGTTTGCTTCATCGTCGTTGGTAATTGCGATGAAAACATCAATCTGTTCGATGTGCTCTTCGGCCAGTAACTCCTGATCCGAAGCATCTCCGTGGAATACCACCGTATTTTGCAATAACTCAGCTAATTCTGCCGCGCGTTCTGCATTTCGTTCTATCAACTTAATGCTGTAGTCCTTTTCTAACCGCTGAGCTAACCCTGCACCGACGTTACCGCCGCCGACAATCATGATTCGTCTATAGGGTTTCTCAAGGCGCTGTAATTCGCTCATCACTGCCCGGATATGCTGGGAAGCCGCGACAAAAAAGACTTCATCTCCAGCTTCAATGATTGTTGAGCCCTGTGGGCGAATCGGACGATCATGACGGAATATCGCAGCCACTCGGGTATCGACATGAGGAATATGTTCGCGGAGCGAGGAAAGGGCGTTACCGACCAGCGGGCCGCCATAATAGGCGTTGACCGCCGCAATACTGACTTTACCTTCGGCAAAGTTGACAACCTGAAGTGCACCAGGGTACTCGATAAGTTTGTAAATGTTATCGATTACCAGTTGTTCAGGGGAGATGAGATAGTCGATGGGAACGGCTTCGGGTAAAAAGAGCTGTTCTGACTCGCGAATGTATTCAGCGGCCCGGATGCGTGCGATCCGGTTTGGCGTTTTAAAAAGAGAATAAGCGATCTGGCAGGCCACCATGTTTGTCTCGTCGGAGTTGGTGACGGCGACAAGCATATCCGCATCTTCCGCGCCGGCGTCTCGCAGTACACGCGGATGCGAAGCGTAGCCGGTAACGACACGCAGATCGAACTTATCCTGAAGTTGGCGTAGTCGATTTGCATCGATATCGACAACCGTGATGTCATTATTTTCACCAGCCAGGTTTTCCGCCAGAGTCCCACCGACCTGGCCTGCGCCAAGAATAATAATTTTCATAGTAAGCCATGCCGTTTATTGGTTGCGACCTGTTGCAGACAATACCGGGTTTAATCTCCGTTTTTTACCAGTTTCGCGTAAAAGAAGCCATCGCCACCGTCGTTGTGTGGAAGTATCTGTATTCCCGGATTTGTTTTTGTACCTGTATCAACCAGCGCTGCATCTGTGTGGCGGGACAGGAAATGAGCGATTTGCTGATTGTTTTCCTGTGGCAGAACGGAACAAGTTGCATAGACCAGCGTACCCCCGGCTTTGAGATGGGGCCAAACGGCATCAAGAATCTCTTTTTGCAGCGAAACCAGTTCATCAATATCACTGTCGCGGCGTAGCCACTTTATATCTGGATGACGGCGAATAACGCCGGTGGCGGAACAGGGCGCGTCCAGCAGGATGCGATCAAAGCTGCGTCCTTCACACCATAAGTCAGGGTAACGTCCATCCCCTTGTTTTACCTCTGCATTCATCTGTAACCGCAGTAAGTTTTCTTTTACCCGGCTTAATCGGGTTTCATCAATATCGACAGCGAGAACATGAGATTTTGGTGCGGCTTCCAAAATATGCGTTGTTTTACCACCGGGAGCGGCACAAAGATCGAGGATTTGCTCGCCATCCTGAGGAGCGAGCCAGTAGACGCAACTCTGAGCGGAGGCGTCTTGTACCGTGACCCAGCCTTGGGCGAAACCGGGTAGTCGATCGACGGCACAAGGTGAAGCGAGTCGTATCGCATCGGTGTGCTCAGGATGCGTAAACGCCTCGATCCCCTCTTGCGCCAGTAAGGTTAAATAATTTTCACGCGTATGGTGCAAGCGATTCACACGCAGCCACATTGGAGGACGTTGGTTATTCGCCTCAATAATGCTTTGCCAGCAGTCGGGATAGGCATGTTGAATACGTGCCAATAGCCAACCTGGGTGTTGGTAGTGGCTTGAGCGATTGGCCTCACGCTGAATCAACTCTTCCTGATGGCGCTGGAATTGACGCAATACGCCATTAATCAGCCCCTTAAGCTGAGGCCGTTTTAACGCGACGGCCCCTTCAACGGTTTCCGCCAGAGCGGCGTGCGGTGGGATGCGCGTATGGCACAGTTGATAAATACCCACCATGATGAGGTAATGCAGCGTGCGTTGTTTGCCCGTCAGGGGTTTTGCCATCAGTTGCTGAATACACCACTCCAACTGAGGTAAAACGCGCAATACGCCAAAGCAAAGCTCTTGTAAAAGTGCGCGATCTTTCTCGGAAACTTCACTCTGATGAACAGGTAATAAGGCACTGAGTGACTGCCCTTGATCCAGAACCTGTCCCACCACTTTTGCGGCAATACTACGTAGATTGTATGAGCTTTTCATGTATTAGCGACGACGTATACGTAAAAGAGAGAGGATATACCGGCAGTAATACCGGTATGAAATAGATTAGTCCAACCTGTTACCGGGGATGAACCATTCGCGGCGCGAGTTAAGTAGGTCTTGTGCTTTCATCACTTTTTTGCCCGCAGGTTGCAGTTCCTGAATATTCAAGATGCCATTGGCCGTTGCCACCTGAATCCCTTGTTTATCGGCTTGTACGATCGTTCCCGGCAGTGGTCCGTTCGCGCTGGCGATAACTTCAGCTTTCCAAACTTTCACGGGTTGCTCGTTCACGATGAAGTAGCTGGCTGGCCAAGGATTAAAAGCGCGAATACAGCGTTCAAGCTGTTCGGCGGACAACTGCCAGTTAAGGCGTGCTTCTTCTTTACTGAGCTTTTCTGCATAGGTGGCAAGGGCGTCGTTCTGTGGTTCTGCGACAGCACTACCGTTTGCAAGCTGTGCCAGCGTTTCCAATAAGCCGCGTGGCCCCAGTTCAGCAAGTTTGTCGTATAACGTTGCGCTGGTATCCTGCGCTAGAATCGGGCACGCAATTTTGTGCAGCATCGCGCCAGTATCGAGCCCTACGTCCATTTGCATGATCGTCACGCCCGTTTCACGGTCTCCTGCCCACAATGCACGCTGAATAGGCGCCGCACCGCGCCAGAGGGGTAGCAGAGAACCGTGGACATTGATACAGCCAAGGCGCGGCATCGTCAGGACGGGCTGTGGCAGAATCAGGCCGTAAGCGACCACGACCATCACATCGGCATCTAACGCCTGAACCAGTCCCTGATTTTCTACCGGTCGCAGAGAGTTGGGTTGAAACACGGGAATATTGTGTTGCTCAGCCAGAATTTTTACCGGACTAGGGCTAAGTTTGTTGCCTCTGCCTGCCGGACGGTCAGGTTGGGTGAAGACGCCAACGACCTGATGTCTGGATGACAAAAGCGCGTCAAGATGACGCGCCGCAAAATCAGGGGTGCCGGCAAAGATGATGCGTAGAGAATCGGACACGGTGCTTCCTGTCAAAATAAAAATTATTGAGCACGGCTGTTTTGCTTAGCCAGTTTTTCCAGTTTTTGGCGAATGCGTTGGCGCTTCAATGGGGAAAGGTAATCGATAAACAATTTCCCAACCAGATGATCCATTTCATGCTGAATACAAATGGCAAGAAGGCCGGTTGCTTCAAGCTCAAATGTTTTACCATCTCGATCCAGAGCGCGAACTTTAACGTTCTCTGAACGAGGCACCAGCGCACGGGTTTCCGGGATCGACAAACAACCTTCTTCGATACCCGTATCGCCGCTCTTTTCGATGAGTTCAGGATTGATCAGCACCAGTCGTTGATCCCGCTCTTCAGAGACATCAATAACAATGATACGCTGATGGATATCGACTTGTGTCGCGGCCAGACCAATACCTTCTTCTTCATACATGGTATCGAACATATCATCCACGATACGTTGGATATCCGCATTGACTTCTTTTACGGGTTGCGCAGTGATGCGGAGCCGCTCGTCTGGAAAATGTAGTACCTGCAAAACTGACATATATGTTTAGATCTGTATCTGAATAGTGAGAGAGTCTTAGCGTCTATTCTAGACATTTCCTGCCTTGATTGACAGCATCGGCGCTGAATTGCACCACTTATCTGAACATATCGGAAGATTAAGGACGCGGATGCTATCAACAGAAATCTGGTTACGTATGACAGGGGTACGAAAATTGGGCGCCAGGCGTGGTTGCGCTATGGTCAGAAAGCTCATTGGTCTGAATGCGTTTGATCATGACATCTTAAGCATATGCGGTTTGTCGAATGCTCAAATCACACAGTTTTGTACCTATGATCCCAGAATTCTGGAGGAAACGCTCAGTTGGCTGTCACTGCCTAATCATCACATTGTGACATGTGAAGATGCGCGTTACCCTTTTCTGCTCCGCAATATTCGTGACTTTCCGCTGTTGCTTTTTGTTTCTGGCGATCCCGCTCTGTTGGCATCGTCACAGATAGCGATTATTGGCAGCCGGAGTAGCAGCGCTTATGGTGAGCGCTGGGGGCGATTTTTTGCGCAGGAGCTTGCTGCGAATGAACTTACAGTGACAAGCGGGCTGGCGGTGGGAATTGATGGAGTTGCTCATCGTGGGGCTTTGGATGCAAGGGGGAGAACCATCGCCGTGTTGGGAAGTGGGTTGACGAATGTTTATCCTAAACGGCACTGGAAACTAGCCGATCGCATTTGTGGAGAGGGTGGGGCGCTGGTCTCTGAGTTCCCTCTGAGTACGCCGCCTTTTCCGACGAACTTCCCCAGACGGAATCGTATTATCAGTGGATTAGGTCTGGGGGTATTGGTTGTTGAAGCATCTCTCCGTAGTGGTTCGCTGGTGACGGCTCGTTATGCCCTGGAGCAGGGGCGGGAGGTGTTTGCGTTACCAGGGCCTATCGGCAATCCTATGACGGAAGGCACCCACTCGTTGATACAGCAAGGGGCCAGCCTGGTGACTCATCCGAAGGATATTCTTGAGCAATTGGTTGGTGAATTACAGTGGTTACCGGTGGAAAGCGGACAAACTATTTCTGTTGTGGAAGAGGATGGCGAATTGCCATTTGCCGATGTGTTGGCTAACGTAGGAGATGAGGTTACACCTGTTGACGTTGTCGCTGAACGTGCCGGTCAACCTGTGCCAGAAATAGTCACCAAGCTATTAGAACTGGAGTTAGCAGGATGGATCGCAGCAGTACCCGGCGGCTATGTCCGATTGAGGAGGGCAGGCCATGTTCGACGTACTCATGTACTTGTTTGAGACTTACATCCACAATGAAACTGAAATGCGTGTCGATCAGGATACGTTAACTGATGACCTCACCCGCGCTGGATTCCATCGTAATGATATCTACAGCGCGCTGAGTTGGTTGGAAAAATTGGCCGATATTCAGGAGGGACAGGCCGCGCCGCTTTATTTGGCGAGCGACCCTTTGGCTATTCGTATTTACACTGAAGAGGAGGCGCTACGCCTTGATGCGGAATGTCGCGGCTTTTTATTGTTCCTTGAACAGATCCAGGTTCTGAATCTTGAAACGCGGGAAAGAGTGATTGAGCGCGTGATGGCGCTGGAAACACAGGAATTTGATTTGGAAGATCTTAAGTGGGTCATTCTTATGGTGCTTTTCAATGTGCCGGGCTGTGAGAATGCCTATCAGCAGATGGAGGAACTCCTCTTTGAGGTCAATGATGGTTATGTACAATAGCCAAAAGGATAATGCTTTAAATGGCTAAGCCTGCACTGTTTAGCGAAAGAAAACAGGAAACCTGCCCAGATTGCGGGTCAGTGCTGGTTATCCGTTCTGGTCGGCTTGGCCCGTTTCTTGGTTGCTCTGCGTACCCAGCATGCGAGTTTATTCGTCCACTGAAAGCACAGGCTGACGGACATGTAGTGAAAGTGCTGGAGGGGCAACTGTGCCCGCTTTGTCAGTCGACGCTGGTGCTACGGCAGGGGCGCTACGGGATGTTCATCGGCTGCGGCAACTACCCTGAATGCCACCATACTGAGGCTATCGATCGTCCTGACGAAACGGCGATTCGCTGTCCACAGTGCCATGAAGGTATACTCCTGCAGCGCAAGTCCCGTTACGGCAAGGTGTTCCATTCTTGCGATCGTTACCCCGATTGCCAGTTTACGTTAAACCATAAACCGATAGCGGGTGAGTGCGCTTTTTGTCATTACCCCCTGTTATTTGAGAAAAAAACGGCGCACGGTTCCAAGGTATTTTGTGCCAGTAAGCTTTGTGGAAAGCCGGTAGCGGTAGAAGTTGATAAGAATGAATGATGTCTCTGATGAACTCATGATCCCCGTTTTACGGGCGTTACACAATGAACAGGTTATTGCCTACCCGACTGAAGCGGTATTTGGGTTGGGATGCGATCCTGATAGTGAAGTGGCCGTCAATCGCCTGCTGGCGTTAAAGCAACGACCTTGGCAAAAGGGATTGATCCTGATTGCGGCGGATTTTAGCCAACTGACGCCTTATATTGACGACGACGCCTTATCTGATGAGCAGAAGGCGACGATGTTTTCCACCTGGCCAGGCCCGGTGACGTGGGTATTACCAGCAAAACCCACAACGCCGCAATGGTTAACGGGGCAATTTTCTTCCCTTGCAGTGCGCGTAAGCGACCATCCATTGGTTATCGCATTGTGTCAGCGCTATGGTAAACCATTGGTTTCGACGAGCGCTAATTTAAGCGGTCAACCGCCAGGCCGCTCAGTTCAGGACGTTTTCCAACAGTTCGGCGATCGTTTTCCTGTGCTTCGTGGCGACGTTGGCGGAAGAACAAACCCATCCGAAATCAGAGATGTGCTAACAGGCGAACTGATCCGTCAGGGATAAATGGCAAGTAGGAGAGTCACGTGTCTGGAATGAGGTCTTTTGCGGTTTTTGGCAATCCGATTGCGCATAGTAAATCGCCTCGTATACATGAGTTGTTTGCGGCGCAGACGGGAGTCAAATTGACATACCAGCGTGTGCTGGCCCCCTTGGACAACTTTGAGCAGGAGTTGCACCAATTTTTTCGTGAAGGCGCCAGCGGGGCGAACATTACCGCCCCCTTTAAAGAGCGTGCCTTTTCTGAAGCCGATGAGCGTAGCGAGTGTGCGGCGCGTGCTGGCGCGGTCAACACACTGAAGCCGCTGAGTGATGGGCGTCTGTTTGGTGATAATACAGATGGCATCGGCTTGCTCAGCGATCTACAACGGTTGTCGCTGGTGAAGCCTTTGGATCGGGTGTTGTTGGTTGGTGCTGGCGGTGCTGCACGAGGGGTTATTCACCCTTTGCTAGCTTATGGGTGCACGCTTGTACTGACAAATAGGACGTTTTCCAAGGCTGACGCACTCGCTAAGATCTTTTGTGATATCGGTGACATTCAAGCGGTTGCCCTCGACGATCTGCATGGGCAGTCTTTTGATCTGATTATTAACGCTACATCTTCTGGGATGTACGACAGCATTCCGAATTTGCCACCAGAGATTGTTTCATCCGAGACATGCTGTTATGACATGTTTTATTTACCTCGGTTAACGCCTTTTTTGACATGGTGCGCTCAGCATGGCGCAACCCGCTATGCGGATGGTTTAGGTATGCTGGTGGGGCAAGCGGCACATGCGTTTAAACTTTGGAACGGCATCATGCCAGATGTGGAGCCCGTAATTGCTTTGCTCAAATCGGAGCTTGAACGGTGAATCAGGCGATCCAATTTCCGGATCGTGAAGTCTGGGATGTTAATGCAATGGCGATCCGTTTTCCTGTTTTAGTCAATGGCTTTCAGCATGAATGCCTGATAAGTGCCGAACAGCTTCAGAATCGCTATGGTGGTGATAGCCCTGAACAGTGGCTGGCGCTGTTCAGGGAACATCGATGGGATCTCGAAGATGAATTCGAAAAAATGATCGTTGCTGAAGAATGGGTTGATGAAGGTGACTACTCATTGTCCTGAGCAAGATATTCGTCTTTCCAACGTACATAGTTGTTTGCCGAGTAAATCAACCCCTCTATTTCTTCTTGTGTCAGTGGGCGGATTTTTTTGACCGGACTGCCGAGGTATAGATGACCCTTTTCCAGCCGTTTTCCTGGTGGAACCAGGCTACCGGCACCGATCATGACATCATCTTCAACAACGGCTCCGTCTAGAAGTATTGACCCCATTCCGACCAGAACTCGATTTCCTATTTGGCAACCATGCAGCATCGCTTTATGGCCGACAGTCACGTCTTCGCCAATAATCAGCGGATTGCCTTCAGGGTTTTTCTCTGAACAGTGTGTGATATGGAGCACGGAACCGTCCTGAATATTGCTTCTGGCGCCTATGGTGATGTAGTTAACATCACCGCGTATGGCAACGAGGGGCCATACACCAACATCATCGCCTAGTGTGACCTTGCCAATGACCACGCTGGAGTGATCGATCATGACTCTTTCACCTAGAACGGGAGAAACGCCGTTATAACGACGGAGTTTTTTTGTACTCATCGACAGCCTCATAGTTATTTATCACATATCGATTACTCATATTACCAGACAAGATATCGACAATGATGATATGTGGACAACGGAAAAACGGTGTGGATCGAACAAGATCTCAGCGAAAGGAGTGAAAAACAGGCGAATGAAAAAAAAGATCGAGAAAGGGGTTGTGTAACGAAAACGGATCCCTATAATGCGCCTCCATCGACACGGCGCTGTGACTCACAAGTCGGTCGGTAAAGAAAGGGAAAACGCTTTAAAATAAACGTTGACTCTGAAGG
>NZ_SMBY01000021.1 GCF_004342665.1 Samsonia erythrinae
AGCACGCTCAACCAGAACTTCGCCCCTTCATTTTCGGCCAGCCACATGCCCAGCAGTTCTTTTTGACCGTCGGTGTTGATGCCCAGCGCAAGGAATACCGCCTTGTTGATGACGCTGCCGCTGTGACGGACTTTCACCACAATACAATCAAGATAAACAATGGGATACAGTGTGTTTAGTGGACGATTTTGCCATTCTGCCACCTGTTCTTTAACGGCATCGGTCACTTTGGATATCAGCGTAGGAGAGACATCAGCGTCATACATTTCTTTGAACGTGGCGACGATTTCTCGCGTGGTCATGCCTCTGGCATAGAGAGATAAAATCTGGCTATCCATCTGCGTGATACGCGTCTGATTTTTCTTGATTAACTGCGTTTCAAACGTGCTTTCACGGTCGCGTGGCGTGTTGATTTCCAGCTCGCCGTCATCGCACAGCAGCGTTTTAGATGAATAGCCATTGCGGGTATTCGAACCTGATTTTGGGGCATTTTTCTCATGCCCGAGATGGTCAGTCAGTTCAGCATTGAGCGCCGTTTCGACGGTTAATTTCGTCAGCATACGGGAAAACTGATTGAGGTCAGCCTCGGTTTTAATACCTTTAGCCAGTTCTGCCGCAAGGGCTTTGAGTTTCTTCTCGTCCATATTCTGCCTGTCTCCGCTGTTGGAGTGAACATATCAAAAACAGGCAATTACACAATTTAAATTACAGTCTCTACCCACGTAATGTGGACACAGCCCTAAGCGAGGTTCTGGTTTTCAAATTGTTCCGGGCTGAGACCGCCGCAGGCACTGTGGCGTCGCCAGCGATTGTAATCGCACGCTATATAATTAAATACCGTTGAGCGCATCACTTCCCTGCTGACAAAGTGTTCCCCGTGGAGACATTCTACTTTCAATGTGTGAAAGAAGCTTTCCACACAAGCGTTATCGTAACAGCAACCTTTGGCGCTCATACTGCCACGCAACGTATGTCGTTTCAGCAACGCCTGATAGTCCGCTGAACAATACTGCCCACCTCTATCTGTATGAACAATGGCATTCTCTGGGCATTTACGTCTCCAGAGCGCCATCTGTAATGCATCGCAGGCCAGTTGCGTCGTCATTCGTAACGACATCGACCAGCCAATAACGGCTCGTGACCACAGGTCAATGACCTCCGCGAGATACAGCCAGCCCTCGTCCGTGCGAAGATACGTGATATCGCCTGCCCACTTCTGGTTCGGGCCGCTGGCGATGAAGTCCTGCTTCAGCAGGTTTTCCGATACCGGCAGCTCATCTGCAAGGCGTGGCGCACCATAGCGCTGTTTTGCCTCAGCGAATGCCTTACGGACAGCCTCATCGCAAATGAGCCGGAACTGCTGACATGGGGTTATCTGACAACGACGCCAGCGCCAGACATACCAGCCGCTGCGGGCCACTCGGAACACACGACACATCGCTCTGATACTGAACTCGGCCCGATGCTTTTCGATAAAGACATACTTCATTTCAGGCGCTTCGCGAAGTATGTCGCGGCCTTTTGGAGGATGGCCAGCTCTTCATCCCGTTCAGCCAGCTAAGGGCCTCATCGCGGAATTCGGGCGTTTTACTGGTTGATACTGGTTTTGACATGAGTAATCACCTCTGGCTGAGAGTTTACTCACTTAGTCGCGTATCCACTAATGGTGGGTAGGATCAATTGTGAGTTTAAAATTTCACCTAATCCCGCAAAGTAGAAATGTCACTTTTTATCTGACAAAATGGGTCATCAATGACCACAGACAGAGAGATAAAATGAAGAAAGCACTGATTGTTATAGATGCACAAAATGATTACTTAACAGATGGGCGATATCCGTTATGGAATATAGATAACACAGTAGAAAATATTAAAGAAAAATTAATAAAATCTATTAAAAATGGAGATTTGATAGTATATATTCAGCACGTATCCCCTCTTGGCTCCGCATTTTTTGAAGAAAAAACTTATGGTACTGAGCTTATTTCATCAATATCTGAACTCACAGAAAACGCCGTGATTATTCAAAAAAAACATGCTGATTCATTTGATGAAACTAATCTTGGTAATGTTTTGAATAGTAATAATATTAATGAGATAGATATTGTAGGTATGATGACGCAAAACTGTGTTTTGTTTACTGCGTTGTCGGGAATAGCCAAAAAATATAATGTTAATATTCTTGCTAATTGCTGTACCAGTGTTTCACCTGTGATCCATGCAGTGGCAATTCGCGGACTTTCGAGAATAGAAAAAATAAATTTATGTTAACCTAAATAGCTGCGCAAAATAGTAGATCACATAAAGAGAACTATGTCACACGCAGCGGTGGAGCAGAGTTGTTTATCGCACAAGACGGTACGGTAAAAATGAAAGGGAACTCCTCGGTTAAGGCGCAGCTCGATAATGGTCTGATTCGTATACCACGAGGCCAGAAAGACGATTTCGTCTTCCGTCGTGCAGGAGAAAATAAGCTGATCGGTATTGATAGAGAGAATACGTTCAAAGTCTACGAATTGCAGAAATGAGCTCAATCTTTTCTCTGATGACTTGGTCGTAGCAGGACGTTAACTCGCTGAAATCAGGGGGAGCCCCCCTGAGGTTCCTTAAAATCAATACCCGATCGCCTCCCCCGCTGGACGGCGAACATCATTAGCACCATACAGGTAACCTTCACGCACCTTGCCGGATACCGCCGAGTCATTGCCTGAATTCGCAGGCGTCACGCCCGCCGCGCCCGGTAAGCCGACCAGAATCAGCTCCGCCGCGCCCCAGGGCGTCTGTTCTACCATCTTGTAGCCCCGCTGCTTCAGCAGGTTCAGCGTATCGGCAGACAGCCCGCGCTGCTCGTAATACACCTCGTCCGGCAGCCACTGATGATGGATGCGCGGTGCGTCTACCGCTTCCTGCGGCGCCATACCGTGATCGATGATATTCAGCGCCGTTTGCAGCGTAATGCTGATAATGCGCGAACCGCCGGGCGAACCGAGCACCATGAAAACCTTACCATCTTTCGTCACCAGCGACGGGCTCATCGATGAAAGTGGGCGCTTACCGGGGGCGATCGAATTGCGCTCCCCTTGTACCAAGCCGTACAGGTTCTTTTCGCCCACTTTCACCGTAAAGTCGTCCATTTCATTATTGAGGAAAAAGCCCGTCCCCGGCGCAATCACCACCGAGCCAAAACGCCCGTTAACGGTATAGGTGGTGGACACCGCATTACCCTGATTATCCACGATGGAGTAATGCGTCGTTTCCGGTCGCTCGTGCGGACCAATCCCCGGCTGCACGTTTTTTGACGGCGTCGCGTTCTCCGGTTCGATCTGTTTGCGAATTTCAGCAGCGTAATCCTTACTCAGCAGGCGCTCGACGGGATTATTCACAAACGCCGGATCGCCGAGGTACGTGTTGCGGTCCATATACGCATGACGCATCGCTTCCGTCAGCACATGAACGGTGGCGGCTGAATTAAAGCCCGTCGATTTAATGTCGTAACCTTCGACAATATTGAGAATTTCACACATCGTGACGCCGCCGGAGCTGGGCGGCGGTGAAGAGACAAACTGATAACCACGGTAGTTACAGGTTATCGGTGCCGTTTCGGTAATGCGATAATCAGCAAAATCAGCCGCCGTCAGAATCCCGCCGCCCTGCTTCGCCGCCTTCTCCACCGCGTGTGGGATCGTCCCCTTGTAGAACGCGTCCGGCCCTTTCGCGGCAATCGCCGCCAGCGTGTTCGCCAGATCGGTTTGCACCAGCCTATCCCCAGGCTGTAACGGACTACCGTCAGGCCGCAGGAAAATGCGCGCCGCTTCAGGATCGGCTTTAAAGCGTTTAACGGTCGTATCCAGAATATCGGTATCCGCCCGCGTGAGTTTAAAGCCGTCACGCGCCAGCTTAATCGCTGGCGCCATCACCTGTTCACGCGTCAATTTGCCGTACTTTTGCAGCGCGGTGTCCAGCCCCAGCACCGTTCCCGGTACGCCGGCGGCCAGATAGCCATACAGGCTCGCTTCCTTTTTCACACTGCCGTCCGCGTTCAGATACATATTGGCGCTGGCTGCCGCGGGCGCCGTTTCGCGAAAGTTGATAAAGGTATCTTTGCCATTGGCCAGATGCAGCGTCATAAACCCGCCGCCGCCAATATTGCCACAGCAGGGGTTTACCACCGCCTGCGCATATCCCACCGCGACCGCGGCATCAACCGCATTGCCGCCCATTTTCATGATATCGACGCCAACCTGCGAAGCCAGATGCTGTGAACTGACCACCATGCCGTTTTTCGCCTCCACCGCCGGGGCCGACGCCGCCTGCGCGACACCACTCGCCAGCAGCGCCATCGCGCTCAGCAACAGCACCCCTTTCCCTGATCTCATGCTCTGTATTTTCATAACGCCCTCTTTACCCGGTTAATTTTCGTCCTGCGCTATCGTGACGTTCCCGCACAGCCCGGCAAAATCGCCAACCTCAGTAAACGCCTGGGAAAGTGAGAGGAAGTGGCGACTATGTCATACCACCGTTACCGCTCTGCGCGATATCAGAAAAGTGGAAATAGTCGCTATTTTATTCACGATATCGCACATCAGAGCGAGAAGGAGAAAACCGACTCACAGAACGTGAGCCGGTGGAGTTTGCTGACAAAGTCCGATGAGCGGCGATAATGGATGGAGGATTAATCCTTACGTGGGTCGCTAATGGGTTGGCGTACCAGAAAGAGATAAGCCAATGCACCCAATATCGTCACACAGCCACAGATAATGAGCGCCAGACGGAAAGAGTGTGTGGTATCCAAAATAAAGCCGGTCACAATGGGGGCAAACGATGCGCAAATGAAGCTGGCAAAGTTTTGAATACTACCGACGGAAGCCGTCATCCGCGAAGCGACGGCAACGTGGATCAATCCCCAGCATGATGTACCGGCAAAGTGGATACAAAACAGCGCCATACCAATCAGCAACACGGCCTCCATTGATGTGGACGCATGCGGGACGACAAAGGTAAAGGCCGCAGAGCAGAACATTCCGGCAATGATACAGACCTTACGACTCTTGATGGGCGCCATTCCCCCTTTCACCAGCCAGTCCATGACATAGCCGTTCAGCAACATCCCCGCGGCACCAAACAGGAAAGGGATCGCCGCCATCAGCCCCGTGCTTTTTAAATCCAGATTATAAGACGTTTGCAAATATCCGGGCAGCCAGGCCAGATACAGCCAGGCGGTATAATTAATACCGCTAAAACCCAGCATCATGCCCCACATGGTGCGATTACGGAACAGGCTGCGCCACTCTGCAAAGCTCAGCGGATCGCGGCGAACGTTTACGCTCCCGGCATTCAGGTAGGCTTGCTCATCGGCGCTCAGTTCGAGCTGCTCGCGGTTGCGGTAGAGCATATACCAACCGATAGCGAGGAAAATACCCAACAAGCCGATGGTGATAAACATGCCCCGCCAGCCCATCACCAGCATCATCGCCGCTAAAATCGGCGGGCTGATCGCGACGCCAATGGTGGATGCTGCATTAAAGAACCCCATAGGGCGGCCGCGTTCTTTGATGTTAAACCAGTCGTTTATCACCTTCACGCCGCACGGGTTCATCGGCGCTTCGCCAATCCCCATACCGATGCGCACCAGTATGAATTGGGTAAAGTTTTGTACCATGCCAGATATCGCCTGGAACAGCGACCAGAAGAACATGCCGAGCCCCAGCATGAGACGCGGCCCTTTGCGATCCAACAGCGGGCCGCAAGGAAGTTGCGCAATACCGTATGCCAGAGAGAAAACGGACAGCAATGCGCCGATTTCCGTCGCACTCAGCCCAAGCTCCTCTCGAATGGTTAAATTAGCCACCGAAAGAGAGCTGCGATCGAGATAATTAATCACAGCGGCAAGAAATAAAAGAATCATGGCTGTAGTTTGAATACGTTTAATTCGACTACTGCGTTTAATTATCCCTTCTGGCGGTACGGAAGAACGGGTATCAAATGAAGAACGCGGGTCGAGTGTTATATTATCTTTTTCCACGCCTGGCTCCTGAAATATTATAATTATCTCTACTCCACGCGACGTTGAGCAGAGTGGTTTTAAACGACAAGCGATGAACATTCTTATCATCACTCACAAATTATTTTTTATGCAGTCGACTCGTCGTGAGCATAGGCAAGGGATATTTCTCAGGCGTTTTTATTTTGATAAAACCGTGCTCCTGATAATGGTTTGTGGTTTTTAATCCGTTTTTAATTACCGTTTCGTACAGTCTGATTAATTGAGCGGATCATGGATTGCTTGGCTGAATTCAAATGGTTGCGCAGCGCCAGCGTAGCATCCAAATCGCTACGGCAGATCAGCGCGCTGAGGATGGTCATGTGCTCGTCAATGGCGATAATATTGCGCTGTTTGAGATCGCTTTCATCCCACTGATAGTGAAAGTGGAAAATGACAGAAATGATTTCAAGTGATTGATTAAAAAACACATTATCCGCTGCAGAAAGCAACAGCGCGTGAAAATCCCGGTCGAGCTGCGCGAACATACGAAAACTGCTGCCGATGCTGTCACGGAGCATACGGTGGTGTTCCAGCAGGGTTTTTGCCTGCAACCAGCGGGGATCGTCATCCGGCAGATTGAGAAAGTGTTGCAGCGCATGCGTTTCCAGCATCTCCCGCAGTTCGAACAGTTGCTCGGCATAGGCCTGATCGAACTCTTTCATACTCCACTGCCCGCGTTTTTCATTCTGAATCAGATTATAACGCCCGAATTTTAAAAGGTATTCCCGCACCACGACCGGGCTGACGCCAGCGGTTCGTGCGAGCTGTAACTCAGAGAACGTCTCACCCGCGCGCAACTGGCGCTGGTTAATCATGGTGAAAAACGCCTGCTCAAAAATTCGGTTTTGTTCAGCCATTGACGCGGTGATACAGGCGAACCCGTCTTGATGCGCCGGTTTGCGCACAATGACATGATCGCTGCCAACCTGCGTCAGCACACCACAATCACGCAGATGCGCCAGGATGTGGCGCACCGTTGTCCGGCTGATGTTGTACATTTCCGCCAGCGCGCTTTGCGACGGCAAGGGGGAAGGAATATGACCGCGAGCCATATCATCAATCACCTGATTAATCACATTGTGACGTAAATTTTGTGAACGACTCATCATTGCTCTCCTTATTTTTATTTGGCAAACATTAAAACCCGATTTAAAACATTTTTATGCGCTCATATTCACAATTTACGCGACCTGTTTCTGATCGCTGGTTTTTTTCATCAATATCTGGAAAAACAAAAAACCGGAGGGAAGAGCCATGTCAACAATGCATACTTTGATTTGCCAGGAACCAAAAAAATTAATATGGGAAAAGCGCGAAATTCCTATTCCTGATGAGGGGGAAGTATTAATTAAAATTAAGTCCGTGGGGATCTGCGGCACCGATATTCATGCCTGGGGAGGGAATCAGCCTTTTTTTAGCTACCCACGCGTATTAGGCCATGAAATATGTGGTGAAGTCATTGAAACAGGAAAAAATATACATCAATTTAAAAAAGGCCAACAGGTCGCGGTGATCCCCTATGTGTCCTGTCAGCAATGCCCGGCTTGTAAGCAGGGCCGCCCCAATTGCTGCGAGAAAATTTCGGTTATTGGTGTGCATCAGGACGGTGGGTTCAGCGAGTATCTGGCGGTGCCGGCAACGAACTTATTGTCGGCGGAGGGGATCGATCCTCACGCGGCAGCCTTAATTGAGCCATATGCCATCAGCGCCCACGCCGTGCGTCGCGCTGCTGTTCGCCCAGGAGAACAGATTCTGGTCGTCGGCGCCGGCCCCATTGGTCTGGGTGCGGCGGCAATCGCGAAAGCAGACGGAGCAGAAGTGGTCGTGGCGGACACCAGCCCAGCGCGCCGGGAACATGTCAGCGCCCATCTGGGGCTCCCGGTCATCGACCCATCAGCCGAAGACTTTGAAACACAGCTGCGCGCCCAATTTGGCGGTGCGCTGGCGGAAAAGGTGATCGACGCGACAGGCAACCAGCACGCGATGAACAATACCGTTAACCTGATCCGTCACGGCGGCAGCATTGTGTTTGTCGGGCTGTTCAAAGGGGATTTGCAATTCTCTGACCCTGAATTCCACAAAAAAGAAACGACGATGATGGGCAGCCGTAATGCCACGCCGGAAGACTTTGCCAAAGTAGGTCGGCTGATGTCTGAAGGCAAGCTCACTGCGGAAATGATGCTGACACATCGTTACCCCTTTAGCTCGCTGGCGGATGTCTATGAAAAAGAGGTGATAAACAACCGTGAGTTGATTAAAGGCGTGATCCTATTCTGATAAGCGGACCGTGATGAATTGGCGAATCCACGGCATTTTTCAGCGCTGAAGACGCAGGATGGGCATGAACCACAATGGTGGTGACACATAAAACAGGCAAATGGCGCAGGCCGACCACCCAAAAAGCGGGGGTCGGCCAATAAGCGCGTTATTCAATAGCAATCGGTTTTTCCGTCAGGGTTGTTTTATTCTCACCCTGAATGGCTTTCACTTTTTGCTCCATTTTCTGTACCGCTTCCGCACTGCTGAGCAGGCTATACGTCAGCTCAAATGTCGCACTCTGTCCCGGCTGTAGTTTTTTAACTCTCCCTTGTTCGCGCTCAATCGTGACCGGATAGGCGTAACTGGTGCCGGGCTCGATCCCCGTAACGTAACCCTGTTTTTCCAAATCCGTATTTTTCCACAGCGTCAGTTGCGGAAGCTGATGGGTATCAAACGCAATTGAAACCCCTTTGTCCCCCGCTTTATTCACTACCGCCGCCAGCGTTTTGCCCTCTGAATCGGTATACGGCGTAACGTTAAAGACCATTTCGTCGTAATCTTTGGTCGGCCCGCTATAGGTTTGCCAGTTTTCCAGACCCGCTTTGGCATAATCATTAAACGGGGAAATCTCTTTTACCGGTGCAACAAAGCGAGCGCCTTCTTCCAGAATCGGCTTGCCGAAATTGCTGTGATAGAGAATCTGGTAGTCGCGCGGGTAATCCGCTTTATTGGTCAGCACATCATGTACGGTAAACGACTCACTGCCGGGGACATAACGTAGTTCGGTCCAGGTTTCCAGATTCGATTTTTTAAAGCTGTTTTCTTTCAACAGGCCCCGCACCGTAATGGTATACGGCGCTTTATCGCTAACCTCCACGATCACTTTTGATGCCGGCGTATTCCCGGCGCGACCGTGCAGCGTGTAGACCATGCCCTCGCTGACGACCGGGTGCCCGGTCCATTCGTAACCGCAGCGCACCATCATCTCATTAAACCCTTCCAGCCAGCCCAGTCCGCCGCGGCTTTCCAGATTGATCGTATTGGGATTGACGACCTCATCCACCGGTGAATCCCACCCCAGACGGATATTTTTTCCTGTCGCCCGCAGCAGGTTCATCCCCCGCGTCGGGCTGAGGGCAATACTCAGCCCATCCTGACTGGTAATCGTAATGACCTTACTGCCTTCCTGACGCCCACCGTGCAGCACTTTCTGTTCAATGCTGAAGTTCGCATTCTTGACCTTCAACACATCACTGCTGATTTTCCAGTTTCCCTTTTCCACGCTGCCTTCAGCATCCGTCAGCACAAACGTTTGCGCCGATAACTGCCATGATGTCAGCGCCAGTGTAATACCCATAGCCAGTAATTTTTTCATGTTAACCCACCCTTTTTGCTGAATTGTTTTAGCTATTGCGAACTAAAGACTACAAATCAGGAGATGGTCAAAATGTGATAGCTATCACCAGATAGAAAAATTCGGCGCTGTTGGGCTATTTCTCTGAGTAAAATCACTTATCTTCTGTAAACGATACTGTTTATTTCTATATTATTGAGATCTTGATCGGCAAAAGCTGACACCGTTTCAGCAACAAACGCACCGCACAGCTTCCAGACATTTATTCCAAATTATCAAAAAATAACAGAGTAATCATTTTAATGATTGTTTTTTGACCACATTGCACCCTATTGGCGCAAGCGCTATGGTTGCCGCTAACCTGTGTCCGACCATAGATAAAATAAAAGATGAACTTTTCTCTTTTCGGCAAAAAATTTACACGCCATGCTGGCATTACTCAGTTAATGGACGATCTGAACGAAGGACTGCGCACACCAGACGCAATCATGCTCGGGGGCGGCAATCCAGCGCATATTCCGGCGATGGACAGCTACTTTCAGCAACTGTGTCAGGACATGCTGGAACAAGGAAAATTAACCGAAGCGCTATGCAACTATGACGGCCCGCAAGGTAAAGATACGCTGCTGAACGCCCTGGCTGAACTCCTAAGGAATGAACTCGGCTGGCAGATTGGACCACAGAATATTGCACTGACAAACGGCAGCCAGAGTGCGTTTTTCTACTTATTCAATCTGTTTGCCGGTCGCCATCGTGACGGTAACCTGAAAAAGGTGCTGTTTCCGCTGGCGCCGGAATATATCGGCTATTCTGATTCGGGGCTGGACGAAAACATGTTTATTTCCGTTCGTCCGCAGATAGAACAACTCCCCGAAGGTCAGTTTAAGTATCATGTGGACTTCGATCATCTGTCGATTACCGATGATATCGGGCTGATTTGCGTCTCCCGTCCGACCAATCCGACCGGTAACGTACTCACCGATGATGAACTGATGCGTCTGGACGCGCTGGCACAACAGCATCAGATCCCCCTGCTGATTGATAACGCCTACGGCGTGCCTTTTCCCGGCATCATCTTCAGCGACGCCACGCCGCTGTGGAACCCGAATACCATCCTGTGTATGAGCCTGTCTAAGCTGGGCCTGCCCGGATCGCGCTGCGGTATCGTAATTGCGGATGAAAAGATCATTGCGGCGATAGGCAACATGAACGGCATTATCAGTCTATCCCCTGGGGCGATTGGCCCGGCGCTGGCGCATGAAATGATCCAACGCGGCGATCTGCTGCGCTTGTCAGATGAAGTCGTGCGCCCGTTCTATCAGCAGCGCGTGGCGGAAACCATCGCGATCGTTCGTCGTTATCTGTCGCCCGAACAGTGCCTGATCCATAAACCGGAAGGCGCAATCTTCCTGTGGCTGTGGTTCAAAGATTTGCCCATCACAACGGAACAACTGTACCAGCGTCTGAAAAAACGCGGCGTTCTCATGGTGCCGGGCCACTACTTCTTCCCCGGTCTGGAGCAGGATTGGCCACACGCCCACCAGTGTATGCGTATGAACTACGTACCGGAACCGGAAAAAATCGAACGCGGTATCGCGATTCTGGCGGAAGAAGTTGAAAAAGCCCTGCAGGAAGGCAAAACATCACCACATCAAACCGATCATCATTAAATAGACATGGGGTAAAGTTAGCCTTTGCCCCATCCTTCACGCGCCTGTCATCCTCCTACTCTCCCGTTACATCAGGAAGAAATCATTAATTTAGCAATTATTTTTTAACATTTTAATCGGTAGTAATGTTTTTTAATTCACTTATTAATAGCCAACAACTCTCAAATAGACTGCCATCTCACGGCATTAAGTCAAATTTTCAGCATAACTGCGCATTCTGCGCAACTTCTTTCTCACTTTCTGGAATAAATCACTTTTTGCGCAATAAATGCCGTTTTTTCACGAGGTCTGCGCAATTTTTTGCTCAAATTTGACTTAAGGTGAATTCAGGACAAAAAAATTACTAATAAAAACAATAATATAAAAATTGGCATGCGGATTGCTATACAAACATTGCAATTACACATCCGTTTTAACAACAAGGAGCAAGACTATGCCAACTCCATGCTATATCAGCATCGAAGGAAAAACGCAGGGCAACATTACCGCCGGTGCCTTCACCTCTGACTCCGTCGGCAACATCTACGTGCAGGGCCACGAAGACGAAATGCTGGTACAGGAATTCAAACACGTTGTCACCGTACCGACCGACCCGCAGTCCGGTCAGCCGTCCGGCCAGCGCGTGCACAAGCCGTTCAAGTTCACCGTGGCGCTGAACAAGGCCGTGCCGCTGCTGTATAACGCGCTGTCCACCGGCGAAATGCTGCCGACCGTGACCCTGAAATGGTATCGCACCTCGGTAGAAGGCAAACAGGAGCACTTCTTCTCCACCATCCTGACCGACGCCACCATCGTGGATATCGACTGCCAGATGCCGCACTGTCAAGATCCGTCCAAACTGGACTACACCCAGCTGGTTGAAGTCTCTCTGGCCTACCGCAAAATCGACTGGGAACACACCGTGGCCGGCACTTCCGGCTCCGACGACTGGCGTGCGCCGGTCGAAGCGTAACCCAGCGCTATCCAACCCGGCCTTGTGCCGGGTTTTCTGCATGGCGCTGTGCTGAGGTCTGGCGAAGGCAGACCTGAGTGCAGACAACGCGGTTTTCATCACGGGAAGCGAGGAAAAAAACGTGGCAAACAGCACAGGATTACAGTTCACGGTCAAGATCGGCGCATTGCCTGCATCGACGTTTGCCGTGGTGGATTTTCAGCTCAGCGAAGCGCTTAACCAGCCGTTTTCCCTGTCGCTGAACCTGGCCAGTCCGTTGCCGGGTATCGATTTCGGCGCAGTCCTCGACCAACCGTGCGAACTGCTGGTGTGGTACGAAGGTGAACTGAAACGCCGGGTGAGCGGGATTGTCAGCGCCTTTGCCCAGGGCGACACCGGCTTTCGCCGCACCCGCTATCAGGCTGAGGTGCGCCCCGCGCTGTGGCGGCTGGGGCTGCGTACCAATGCCCGCATCTTTCAGGCGCAGAAGCCGGAATTGATCATTGCCACATTGCTGGAAGAGGCCGGCATCACCGATTACGCCTTTGCGCTGCGTCACGACCACGCCCAACGTGAATACTGCGTGCAGTACCGCGAAAGCGATTTGGCCTTCGTCACCCGATTGGCCGCCGAGGAAGGCCTGTTCTTTTTCCACGAGTTCGAGGAAGGCAAGCACCGGGTGGTGTTTGCCGACGACGCGGGCGCGCTGGTGAAAGGCCCTGAGTTATTCTTCAATCTGGCTACGCAGGGGCTGAGCGAAGGTGACTATGTGCGCCGCTTCCGTTACGCCGAACAGGTCAGCACGGCAGAGGTCGCGCTGAAAGACTACAGCTTCAAAACCCCCGCCTACGGTTTGCTGCACAACAAAATTAGCGGGGAGTTGGCACACCAGCGTGAAACCTATCAGCACTTCGACTACCCCGGCCGTTTCAAGCAGGACCCGAGCGGCAAGGCCTTTACCGGCTACCGGCTGGAGGCACTGCGGGCGAATGCCATGACGGGTTCCGGTGAATCCAACGCCGCGATGCTGATGCCGGGCAGCAGTTTTACCCTCACCGAACACCCCAATCCGACACTCAACGCCGGCTGGCAACTGGTGGCTATAACGCACAGCGGGCAGCAGCCGCAGGCGCTGGAGGAAGAGAGCGGCGGCGAGCCGACCACCTATAGCAACAGTTTCGAGGTTATCAGCGCGAAAAGCACGTGGCGAGCGGATATGCCTTACAAACCGATGGTGGACGGTCCGCAGATCGCCACCGTGGTCGGCCCGGCGGGCGAAGAGATTTACTGCGACGAATATGGCCGGGTGAAGCTGCAATTTCCGTGGGACCGGTATGGCTCCAGCGATGACCAAAGCTCCTGCTGGGTGCGGGTGAGTCAGGGCTGGGCGGGCGGTCAGTACGGGCTGATCGCCATTCCGCGCATCGGCCATGAAGTGATTGTCAGCTTCCTCGAAGGCGACCCGGACCAGCCTATCGTGACAGGTAGGACGTTCCACGCCACCAATCCGTCGCCGTATCCGCTGCCGGCCAACAAGACGCGCACTTCGCTGCGAACCTCCACGCACAAAGGCGCGGGGTTCAACGAACTGCGTTTTGAGGATCAGGCCGGTCAGGAAGAAGTGTTTATTCATGCCCAGAAAGACATGAACACCCTGGTGCTGAATAACCGCAGCACATCGGTCAATGTGGATCACAACGAAAACATTGGCCGCGATCAGACCGTGGTCGTGCAGCAAAACCAGACGGTCTCCGTCATTGCCGATCAGATTACCGAGATCCAGGGAGAACAGACGGTTGTGGTGAAGAAAAACAGGAGCACCGTCGTGGAAGATAACGAAACGCTGAGAGTGACGAACAATATTTTTATCCACGCCGAAGATGGCAGCATTCAAATTGGTACGGGTGCTGGCTATATCTCCATCAAGCACAGCGGGGATATTGAGATTGTCGGGAATAACCTGACACTGAATGGCACCCGTATCGATTTGAATTAAGGATGACTATGTATCAGATGAATGAAGGGACGTTGACTATTCCCTCCGACTGGCGCGATGAATCACTGAATGTTTTCGTTCTGCCTGGGGATGCCATCAATCTGGTGGTCAACCGAACGCCGATTGACTTCGGTCTGACGCCGGAAACGGTTTATCAGCAGACATTGGCCCAGTTTTCGACTCACCTGAAAGGGTATAAAGAGCTCGGCATTTGGACACTGACGCTGGATGAGCAACCCGCACACGCGCTGGAATATACCTGGCGGTCGCCAGAAGGCCCGATGCATCAGGTTGTCGTGATGCAGGTACGCGGGGAGCTATTGTTGACATTTACCGTCACCGTAGCGGGTGAGCTGAGTGCGGAGCAAAAAGCGGCAATGCTGGCGGTGGTAGAGACGTTTAAAGCCGCCTCCTGAAAGGAGTCATCATGCTGAGTGATATTCTGAACCGTGTTGCCCGCGTCGGCGCCATGCACGCCGGTAAAGGTCCAACACCACCAGCCGGTCGCCCTCAACCGGGTCAGGGAAAAGCACCGACATCACCGGGCAAAACCATCAAGCACAAAAGCTTTCTTGGCGCGCTGGCCGGGGCTATCGCGGGAGCGGTTGTGGCAGCCGTGGCATTTGCCGCAGCCGCCGCCGTTGCCGGCGCGATTGCCGTCGCCGTTGTCGGGACCGGCGGCATGGGGGCGGCGCTGGTTGTGGGGGCGGTCAAACTCGCCGCCGGATTTGGAGCCGTCAGCCTGCTAGGAGGGCTGATCAGCAGCGTATCCGGTAAAGTCTCCGCGATGGTAGACAGTGGCGCCCCGTCATTCGGGCCAGTCTCTTCTGGTTCAGGCACGGTGTTTGCGGAGAAACAACCGATTTCCCGCGCCGAGGTTGACACGGTCGCCTGCACCAAACACAACTCGCCTCAGTTGATTGCGCAAGGCAGCGAAACCGTCTACGTCAATGGTTCACCCGCCGCGCGTATCGACGATAAAACCGTCTGTGGCGCCACCATCAAAGAGGGCGCTTCAACCGTCTTTTTTGGCTCCGGTCAGCAAACCTGTCTGGAGATCAGCGACGAATTCAGCTGGTGGGAAAAAGCGTTACTGATCGCAGTGGAGTTTCTGGTTCCCCCCAGCCGAGGCATGTTCAAAGGACTGGGCAAGCTGTTTACGCGCGGCCCTACCGCGGTGCTCAAAGGCATTCGCATGGGGGCGTTAAGAACGGCGGCAGGGCTACGAAAAGCGGTTCGGTGCGCCAGCAAAGGGTTTAAAAATAACAAAGGGCTGGCACGCGTAAAGGAAGCCGCCCGGGGCTTTCTGAAAGATCCGGTCTACATTCCCAGCGGGGATGTGATCGAGATGCGTCAGGATATTGAACTGGGGCAGACGCTCCCCCTGATTTTTAAGCGCGCATATCGCTCCTCGTCCTCTCATACCGGTCTGTTGGGACGCGGATGGCATGACTCCTGGAGTGAAACGGCGCAGGTCAGCCGCGACGGCCTGAATACCCACGTCGTCATCACGCTGGCACAGGGGTACGACATCGATTTCACCTTCCATCAGGACGTACAGTCCGTATTTTGTCCGCTCTACCCGGCTTTTACTCTGTACCGGCGGGCAAACGGCTTTAGCCTGTGGGATCGTGACAGCCTCACCTGGCGCGAATTCGACGTGCCTCAGGGCGATCGATTCCTGCTGTCTTCCATACACGATCCGCACGATAACCGCATAACCCTGATCCGCGATCCCAAAGGCTATCTACGCAAAATACGCCACAGTGATGACATCGAGCTGTTGCTGGTATGGCGAGGCGAGTATCTGTACCAGATACAGCGTATTGATGCCGGGCAGAAAACGCTGCTGGCTGAATACCGACAGGACGAACAGGGCCGGCTGATTGAAGCCGATGCCGCCCATGCCTATCACCTGTTTTACGACTACGACCACGAAAACCGACTCACGCGCTGGCATGACAACGATCAGACATGGGCGCGTTACGAATATGATGACCGAGGCCGCTGCGTCTATACCACCTGTGCCGAGGGCTACCTGACGGCACATTTTGACTACCTTGACGATCGTGTGGTCATGACCGACGGATTAGGCCAGCGCAGCGAATTTGGGTTCAACGCACTGTCGCTGATGAGTTGGGAAAAATCCCCGTTGGGACACGTCACCCGCTACGACTACGACGACAACGGCAACCTGTTACGCGAAATTTCTCCGGCAGGCCGGGTGGTTGCGTTCACCTATCTGGACGATAGCGGTCTGGTGAGCACCTTCACCGACGGCAGCGGCGAGACCTGGGCCTATGACTACGACGAGGCGCAGCGATTATGCGGCATCACCGATCCACTTGGACGCATCTGGCAGTGGGCCTTCGATGAGGCCGGCAACCCGGAGAAACTGACGGGGCCGGATGCGAGCGAAGTCCGGTTCACCTGGAACCGCTATGGCCTGCTGACGCAGGTGAGCGACCAGTCTGGCGAGGTTCAGGCGCGGCTACGTTACGATCATCGTCAACGGTTGTTAAGCGCCAGCGATGCGCTGGGGCGCACTCAGCAGCTTCGCTATGACCAGCAGGACAGAGTGGTGCGATGGCAACGGTCGGACGGTGCGCAATACCGTCTGGGTTACCGCCGGGCGAGCTGGAAGCTACCGGAGCAACTGATACGCCCGGATGAGAAGGAAGAGCAGCGTCAGTACGACAAACATAACAACCTGCTGAGCTATGTGGACGGTAATGGCGCCGTCTGGCGACAAACCTACGGCCCCTTTGACCTGCTCACCTCACGGACTGACGCCGAGGGCCGTACCTGGCAATACGAGTACGACAAAGAGAGCCAGCAACTGGTCGCCGTTATCGCGCCAGACGGCAGCCGCTGGCAGTGGTGGCTGGATGCCGATGCGCGGGTCATCCGCGAGCGCGATATGGCCGGCACCGAAACTCACTATACTTATGACGAAGACGGCCACTGCATCGCAGTCCGTAATGGCGAAGGCGAAACCCGCCATTTTCTCTATGACGGACGTGGGCTGCTCATCAGGGAAACCGCGCCCGACGATACCCTGCACTATCGCTATGACGCCGCCGGCCGCCTTGTCGAAATCACCTCCGCCACCAGTCACGTCCGGCTGGAATATGACCTCCGTGACCGGGTGGTGCAGGAGTGGCTGAACGGCGACCTCCTCACCCGACAGTTTGACGATACCGCACACACGGTGACACGCACCCTGACCCGGGAAGACCAGCGTGACGACGCGCTGACCACCACCTTCGGTTATAGCGCCGCGGGCGAATTGCAACAGGTAGCGTTGCCGGACGGCGCGGAGCTCACCCTCGTCCATGATGCCGCCGGACGCGAGTCCTCGCGCTCAGGCGGTGCATTCCTCCAACGCCGCGAATATGACGTGATGGGCTGGCTGACCCGTGAAATGAGCGGTCAGCAGCAGGACGGGCGCCTTCATGCCACACAGACAAAGGAATACCTGTACGATGGCGCCGGCAATCTGGCTGGCGTTCGCCACAACCGTGAAACCCGCGGTTATCGTCTGGATGCCACCGGACGCGTGCTGTCCGTTCTGCGCGGTGGCGCAGGCCGCACCGTCGACACCGACGAAACCTATCGCTATACCCGCAACGGTCTGCCACAAGATGCAACAAGACTGACCGAATGGCAGGCGGGCAGGCTGATTCAGCGCGACGACACCCACTACCAGTACGACAACGCCGGACGACTGATACGCAAGCAGGTGGTGCAGCCGGGCTACCGCCCGCAGGTCTGGCGCTACCGCTGGGACAGCCGCAACCAGCTCAGAGTCGTCGATACCCCCAGCGGCGAACGCTGGTTCTACCGCTATGACCCGTTCGGACGGCGTACCGGCAAACGCTGTGAGCAGACGCAGGACGATATCCGCTACCGGTGGGACGGCGACCAGATAGCCGAGGTACGCCACTACCGCGAAGACCAGCTTATCAGCCGCCGCCACTGGGTGCATAACGGCTGGGAACTGCTGGTGCAACAGCGCCAGAAGACGGACGGCAGTTGGGAGACGGACTTCGTCACCAGCGGTCAGAACGGTGAACCACAGGCCCTCTTCAGCCAGCAAGGCGAACTGTGCTGGCAGTCTCCCCGCGCTAACTTATGGGGCCAGCGTTATACAGATAATACTGAAAACCTCGATCCGGGTCTTGGCTTTGCCGGACAGTACCGTGACAGCGAAAGCGGGCTATGCTATAACCGTTTTCGGTACTACGACCCGGCAGGCGGATGCTACGTCTCGCCTGACCCGATAGGGATAGCGGGGGGAGATAATAACTACGGATATGTGCCGAATCCAATTACGTGGGTTGATCCATTGGGGTTGGCGGGATGTAGTTTAAATCCTAAAGATATTCATTTCATGCAAAGCTCGATTAAAAATCAAACGGGCGCTCATACTGTTTTAGATAATGCTAAAGCTCTATCTAATGGCTCATTGAAAGCATCGGATTTACCTGCGATTAAAGTATGGAAAGATCCTTCAGGGAAAATATGGACACTAGATCATCGGCGTTTGGCTGCATTTAAAATTGCTGGCCTTGATAAAGTACCGGTTCAATGGGCTACTCCTAGAGAAATAGCAGGTCAGATGTGGAAAATGACTACAAGAACCGATGGAAAAAGCATCATCCTTAAGATGGGGGATGGAGTGAGGAAAATCATAGGTGGATGAAATGTTAGATGAATTTTTCCCGATTAGTAGTAAAGATGATCTTGTTAAACTTATATCTGCTTTGGCTAAAGATTTTAAAGAAAATCCCGATGAATGGGAAAATAAAGATTTATCATCTTATCTAGAAGCAGTAGCCTCATGGATAGAAGACATGGATGGATATTATGAAAATACCAACCAGCCTATACCGAAAGATACAAACTGGAAAGTTTTTGCAGATATATTAATGGCTGCAAAAGTCTACGAATAAATAATAAAAGCCGGAATCGATCGCAACGATCCTTCCGGCTTCTTATTATCTGCCGCTCAGTGGCGGTAATTTACCGCCCGTTCTCTATCCCTGCCAGATTAAGCCCGCCCGGAAAACGGTTCAGCCAGTACGTGACGGCATCCTCATCAAACGGCGCGATGCTCAGCGCGTGCAGGTCTTGCCAGAGAGCGCGGATATCCTGCGTGGTAATCACAATGCAGCCCGGCATAATACGCAGCTTCAGTGATTGCCCGGTGGTGAATCCTGCCTCCTTCAGCCACTGCCCAGCCATGTTGATGGCGGGGGTGTCGTGGTTGCCTTTGATGGGTCGATAGCCTACCCGCGTAAAGCGTTCGTGCTGCGAGATTTTAAAAACGGTGGTATCTGGCGTAGAATGCGCATCAGCCATAGTCAACTCCTTGTTAGTTGCTTGTGGTTAGCGGGGTTGCCGTGTTCGCGCACGTCAGCCCCGCGCTAAAAAACCGTTTACGTTAGCGGCTCTTCTCCTGGTCAACAGGA
>NZ_SMBY01000022.1 GCF_004342665.1 Samsonia erythrinae
GGCTTTGAGTTTCTTCTCGTCCATATTCTGCCTGTCTCCGCTATTGGCGTGAACATATCAAAAACAGGCAATTACACAATTTAAATTACAGTCTCAGACTGTCCGCATGATGTAGAAGCACGAACTTTTCCCATAGTTGCTCATTGCCTTCAATATGGTTTGGATCTTTGACGATCGTATTGTCGATGGGGCAAACCTTCTGGCACGTTGGCGTGTCGTAATGGCCCACGCACTCGGTGCACCGGGTGGTATCGATTTCATAAATGTCCATGCCCATGGATATGGCCTGATTAGGACACTCGGGTTCGCACATATCGCAATTGATACATTTATGGGTGATGAGTAACGCCATGATGTTCTTCTACCTTGCAAACAGGCGCGAATTATACCTGTTGAGCCGCATTTAGACATCACTAACTGTCATTTTTGGATAATAGATTGACTGGATGATTTTTATTTCTTCGTAGGAATCAGTGAGTTTTATGCGTTTTTGATGACTTGCAATCCGTTATCCATTGTCTGTATAAATAGTGAAGTTACAGGGTAAAATCGCCATCTGTTCGTTAAATTGGTTTTACGCGAATCCTTTAAACTCTATCAATCGGCACGCTGCGTCTGTATGCTTTTATGTGTTAATTTGCTGATTTACAAATTAAATTAATTCAGTTGTGATACTGATATGTTTATTTTTTGTCTTATCAATAGACATTGATTTAATCGGTATCGCCTATGAAGTTTGTATCCGGAGTGTCGATAACGGTATATGTCCGTATGATATAATTTCTATAACTAATGGCGGAACTTATAGTGCAGCAGGAAGGTCATGTTAATCAGGTTGGGGCAGAGTTTTTTCAGCAGGGAAGTGCGCAGCCATTAGGCGCTGATTACTGGCATCAATGCCAACGGCGCTACACATTTCAGCCTATTTACCGAACATCCGGTAAATTAATGGCTATTGAGTTACTAACTTCTGTTTTTTCTCCAACCTTGCCGCAACAGTTTATCTCTCCTGAAAAATACTTCGCCAATATTGATGTTGAAACCCGACTGTTAATTATTATTGAGCAGTTGCAGCTGTTATCTCACTGGCATTATCGATTTACGCGTGATGAACTTTTCGCCTCCATCAACATTGATGGCATGACGCTACTGGCGCTACAAAATAATCTTGAAGCGAAGCGCCTGATAGCGTCGATGCCATGGATTCGTTTTGAGATGGTTGAAAATCAGGGCGGGCTGCCGAAAGAGATATTGGCGACGCTCCCTGAGACAAAAAAATTGTGGCTGGATGATTTCGGGTGCGGTATGGCGAATTTTTCATCATTAATGCTTGCTCAGTATGACTGTATTAAGATGGCGCGTGAACTCTTTGTTTTTCTGCAACAAAGTGACGAGGGGCGGGCTGTTTTTCCTGCGTTGATCGTTTTCCTGTCACGTTTTTGCAATTATGTGGTGATTGAGGGAATCGAAACTCAGGAAGAGTGGTCGATTGTTCAGGCATCCCATGCCTTTGCCGCGCAGGGGTACTACCTTTCTCGCCCCCAACCGTTTGAGAATTTTGATTCGTTGAAGCTGGAGCTTTAACGAATAACCGTTTCTCCGATTGTTCTTTTGGTGCTTTCGTTATTTCTCTTCATCTGTTCCTCCTCTTCTCTATTCTTTATATTTTCTAATGTATTCTCATTATCGAACTCATTATGTATTGGTAAAATGTTATCCTGCATGTTGGGTTTAAACATATAATTCTAATTGTTGTTATTTTTTGTTTTTTAGTTTTTATTTTATTTGTTATATCGATATTTTATTTTAAAAAAATGACATGAAAAATTTTTATGGGCTTTTCATCAGGTTAACTGAATGCTCACTTTAATGAATTTTTTATTTTTTTAATTATTTGATTTTTAATGGTAAAAAAATATAATGTTTGCTGTTAACGATCGAAAATCACTTTGCGATAGGTTTTTCTGATTAAAATAGTGATACTTATTGGTATAATTGATTTGCTTACAAAAAATTGATGTTCAGAATATATCCCTGTAGACCATTTGGAATATCCTTTCATTTCATTAGAGAAACTTATAACCCGAAAAAACACTTTCATTAAATTAGGGTATTCTTTTGAATTTGTAGTTTTTATTTATGCACAGCCATCTGCGAGGGTTTTATGCCGACGTTGCTATGTTTCTGAATGCGCCTGCTTTATGGCGAGTTCTTTCTTTCATCCTTTCTGCTCTCCGGAAATGCGCCAATCCTGAAAATCGACGGGATAGGGTTTTGTTACCGGGATTTTCCGTCATCCGCGTTGTGATATGTACGATCAGGACCATTTGGGCCTGAGGAGAGTGTTATTGTGTATGAAATTATAATAACCTTGTTATTGTTGCTATTGTTGTTTTCTTCTGTAAAAAATAGAAAAGTCAAACAAAAGTTTAGAAATGAGCAGAAAAAACAAGATTTTCTCAATATGACTTTCTTTGCGATGGAATATAGCCCTGCTTCAATTATGATCGCTGATGAAAGTTGTGAAATCATTTACGTGAATCGCCAATTTATTACTATGTCTGGCTATATGCCGGATGAAGTTATCGGCAAAAAAACGAATATATTAAACTCCGGTATGACGAGCGCCAACGTCTATGAAGATCTATGGTCTACCCTAAACAGAGGTGAGGTCTGGAGTGGCGAATTTGTCAACCGTCGCAAAAACGGACAGCTGTATTGGGAGAAGGCCAATATCGCCAAAATATATAATAAAGTGAGTAACACGACTCAGTATGTTGGTATTAAGATAGATATCACGGAAAGAAAATCTCAGGAACATCATGATAATTCTTACAACCGGGCACTGGAACTGTTATCCAGTGGCGCGCCGCTGAAAGATATTCTGGATGCGATCATTTTTAGCGTCGAGGAAAAAAATCCTGGCCGCATCGTATGCTCCGTACTGTTAGTTGATAAAGAGAAGAAGTGCCTGACCCTGGGCTCTGCGCCGAGCTTGCCGGGTTTTTATAAAAACGCCATTCACAATGTGCAAATTGCCGATGGTGTGGCCTCTTTTGGGACAGCGGCTTATACCGGGAAACGCGTCATCGTCGATGATATTTCTTCCCACCCCTACTGGTCTTTATATAAAGGACTTGCGCTTTATGCTGGGCTACGCTCTTGCTGGTCTGAACCTATCGTCGGCCAGAATAAAGAAATATTAGGTGTTTTAAGTGTTTACCATCGCAAAGTGTATGTGCCAACCGATGATGAGATCTTCTCTATAGAGAAGTCCGCACAGCTGATCGCGGTTGCCATAGAGCGATATCATGCAATCGATATGCTCCGCCGGAGCGAAGAACATTATCGTCAACTGGCGCATTATGATTCATTAACATCATTAGCGAATGGCCTTACGTTTGCTGAACAAATGGAGCAGGCGATCCTGTTATCTAAACAGACGGGAAGGAAGATTGCGCTGATGTTTTTGGATCTTGATAAATTTAAGCAGATAAACGACACATTCGGTCATGCCGTCGGCGATTTGTTATTAAAAGAAGCCGCCACGCGTATGCGTGGTGCGGTAAGAGATTCTGATACGGTATATCGTCGTAGCGGGGATGAATTTATTATTCTTCTTCAAGGCATTAAAGAAATTGATAATACGCTTTATGTTGCGGATAAAATCCATCATGCGCTAAATAAGCCTTTTGATATCGAAGGGAAAAAACTCGATATCTCATGTAGTATCGGCATTGCGTTATACCCAGAGCATGGTACGGATTCTCTGACGCTGGCGATTAATGCCGATTCTGCCATGTATCAGGCTAAGTCGATGGGGCGCAGCCAAACACAAATTTACCATGATATTAACGATCGCTGAGTTACGTCAGAACAGGTTATCTTTCCCGTAGCGCTTCTGCTTTTGCCCGAATGATCGGCTTTAACAGATAACTGAGGATGGTTTTTTTCCCCGTTATTATATCAACAGATGCCACCATACCCGGAATGATGAGCAGAGGTTTATCGGCTGAACCTAAATAATTTTTATCTGTTCGCAAGCGAATAATATAGAAACTATTTCCTTCCTTATCCGTTACGGTATCCGGGCTGATTTGTTCCAACTGACCTTTTAAACCGCCATAAATTGTGTAGTCATAGGCCGTCAGTTTTATTATGGCATCCTGACCTGGATGCAAAAAGGCGATATCCTGAGGACGAATTCTCGCCTCAACCAGCAGTTGGTCATCCAGTGGCACAATTTCCACCAGATCGCTGCCTGGCTGAATGACACCGCCGATCGTGTTTACCAGAAGTTGCTGCACAATTCCCCGGACCGGGGAAACGACCAGTGTGCGGTTTACCCGGTCTTCCAGCGCTTTCCCCGTCGCCTCGATTTTATTCAGGTTGGTTTGTGCTTCACTTAGCTGGGATAACGCTTCACTCTTATAGCGGCTGCGCGTTTCCTCTATTTTATTTTCAATTTCCTTAATCGCCGATTCCGCTCGGGGAATGGAAAGCCTGACCGATTCGAGCTGACCGCGCGTTTCGACTTCCGCACGACGCAGACGTAACACTTCAACTTTAGAAATAGCGCCTTCTGCAATAAGCGGTTCCGACATTTTTATTTCTTGCTGGAGTAGTCCCAGACTATTGCGAAACTGCGTTTCCTTGGCTGAGAAATCTCGCAGTTCCTGACGGCGCTGGATTAGTTGTTCTTCAAGCCCGGATATTTCATTGTGGAGCTGCTGGCGGCGACTGTTATAAAGTTCTTTTTCTCCGTTTGCGATTTCAGGTGCTTGCGTCATGATTTCTTCGGTAAGCGCCAGTTCCCGATCGTTGATCTCGGCTGTCAGGCGTGCAATTCGCGACTGTAGCGCAAGCCGATCGGCCTGCGTTTCGCCCACGTTGGAGGCAAAACGGGTGTCATCAAGACGAAGCAGAGGATCGCCGGCATTGACGACCTGACCTTCATGAATGAACACGTCGGTGACAATGCCGCCTTCCAGATTCTGAATTTTTTGCAGACGAGAAGAGGGGACGGCTTTGCCGTCTGCACGGGTGACCTCGTCAATATTTGCGAAGCCGGCCCAGAGGGTAAAGAACAGGAAAAAAGCGCCAATTGCCCACACCGTAAGTCGAATAGAACGCGGGGAATCCTCAACCATGGCCCGGCTGACCTCTGGCATCGTTTGCAGACCTTCTTCATCTCCGCCGGCGAAATATCCTTTGATCTGTTTGATGTATTTATCGAGATGCATTGATCTGCCCCTTTTTCAACGCATCCATTACGATTGCTTTCGGTCCATCCGCAATGACTTTGCCTTTGTCTATGATCACTAAGCGATCGACCAGCGCCAGCATGGATACCCGGTGGGTAACGAGTAAAAGCGTTTTTTCGGCAATGGCGGGCGCCAGCGCCTGCTTCAATCTGTCTTCGCTGGTGTTATCCATCGAGCTGGTAGGTTCATCAAGCACCAGAATCGGGGGATCGAGCAGTAGCGCTCTGGCAATCGCAATAGCCTGTCGCTGCCCGCCGGAAAGTTGTTGACCTCGCTCGCCGACCTGAAGGTTGTAGCCATCCGGGTGCAAACGAGCGAACTCATTCACGCCTGAAATCTCGGTGGCCCGCAACATGGCTTCGTCTTCGACGTAGCGTGCGCCACTGAGAAGGTTATCGCGCAGCGAGCCGCTGAAGAGCTGGATATCCTGAGGTACATAGCCGATGTTGTGGCGCAAATCACTAACATCCAACTGGCGAGCATCAACGCCATCGATCAGAATATTGCCGGTGTCAGGCTGATAGAGGTTGACGATGAGTTTCTGTAGCGAGCTTTTGCCTGAACCGCTGCGGCCAATAATGCCCACCTTCTCACCGGGAGCGATCGTCAGGCTGATACCTTGCAGAGAATGGGTTCTCTGCTCCGGATAACTAAACGTCACATCGCGGAATTCAATGCTGCCGCGGATGCTTTCCCGTTTCAGTGGATGTTCGCTATCGCTACGCTCCTGCGGCAGTTGCATCATCTGCTCAGTCGTTTTCATCGTCAGGCGTGCCTGCTGGTATCGGCTAACCAGACCCGATAACTGGCCCAGCGGCATCAGCGCTCGCCCGTTTAGCATATAACAGGCGATAAGCCCACCCATGCTGAGTTTGCCGTCAATCAGCATATATACGCCGACGACAATTATCGCAACCCCGGCAAACTGCTGGAACCATTGCGTCAGATTTACGGCCAATGAAGACAGTGCCTTGGCCCGCATTTCCAGTTTGCTCAGGCTGCCAATTGTCTGCTCCCAAAGGTGCTGTCGTTCGCTTTCTGCGTTATTGACTTTTATGGCGTCCAGATTGCTCAACGTCTCGATCAGTGTTGCCTGCCGCTCACTGGCAAGGTGCATTGTTTTTTCAATCGTGGCGGTGAGGGGTTTTTGCAGCGCCCAACTTGCCAACAGGGCAATCGGGTAGGCGAGTATCGAAACCCAAACCAGCGGGCCACCGATGATACCGATAACCAGCAGCAAGAGAAGCGTAAAGGGAAAATCAATCAGCGTCGTCAACGTCAGCGATGAGAGGAAGTCCCTGAGCGACTGAAATTCATGAATGTTTTGTGCGAAGCTGCCAACTCTCGGTGGTCGAGCCTTCATCGACATGCCGGTAATTCGCTCAAATAGCGTTGCTGAAATAATCAGATCGGTCTTTTTGCCAGCCATGTCCAGGCAAATTCCCCGCAGCGTTTTGAGTATCAAATCAAAGACAAAGGCGCCGGTGATGCCGATCGTCAGCACCCACAGCGTTGCCGTTGCCTGATTAGGCACAACCCGATCGTAGACGTTCATCACAAAGAGCGGCGTGGCCAGAGCAATAATATTCACCAGCAAACTGGCGAGAATGGCATCCAGATAAAGTGAACGCGACAGCTTAAGCGTGTCCTTAAACCAGGATCGGGTTCGAGGAATCAGTGAGGGGTTTTGCCGTTCGAACTGATGTCGAGGCTGGGCGAACATCACCAGCCCCAGATAGTTCTGTTGCAGCATATTGTATTCTAAGGAAATTTCCCCACCTTCTGTTTCGCTGGGCATAAGGCGGGCGCTACCATCTTCATTCCAGCCTAGCAGAATCGCAGCTCTGCCTTCCCGCAGCAACAGCATAGCCGGGAGCGACATTGCCGAAATATTCTTCAGCGAGCGCTTGAGCACTCGGCCTTGAAGCCCTGCGCGGCCCGCGGCCCTTGGCAGTAATTCCGTGGACAACCGCTGATTGGCTAAGGGTAGTCCAGCGGTAAGCGTTGAACGGCTGGCGGGTTTTCCCTGTAACGCACAGAGGATCAGTAAACAATCTAATAATGGATCGTCATGACGGCTTCGAGGGTCGCTGTTTTCATGGCCGCCCGACTCCTGGACAAGGGACTCCTCAGAACCCTCGCTCTCTTGTGCTGAATGCAACTTCATTTAACTGTACGATCCTCTACGCAACGTCATCCCCTCGCGTTTAAACCACAATTCGCCGCTATCTGGCCACTGGAATATTAATTAAGGCTTGGCAACTCAGTATTGGTTGCCACATCTGTCAGGCTGGCGCCAGCAGCGGGTGCTGGGATGGACAGACGCTTCAGCAGTTCCCCTATGCGTGATGCGATCCGATATTCGGTATATAAGGAGATAAAACGAACTTCAACCAGACGACGCTGCGCAGTGAACAGCTCATTTTCGCTATCCAGCAGATCCAGCAGCGTCCTTTCCCCCAGACTGAATTGCTTTTGATAGGCCGTGCGTACTTTCATACTGCGGTCGGCATATTCAGCGGCAATGGGAAGCTGCTGACGTGAATTGCTTAATGCTGACCAGGCCAGACGCAGCTCTTCATTCAACAGGCGCAGAGTATTATTACGAATATCCTGTGCTTCCTTTACCTGATAGGCTTTGGACTCCATGCTGGCTTTACTGCTACCGCCTTCATACAAATTGTAGCGCATCCGCAGCATTGCTTGCCATTCGTTGTTGTGGCCACGCGTCCCGTCGACGTTGTCATCCATCGTGCGGGATAGCTCAACGTTGAAACGTGGATAAAATGTTGATTTTGATGCTTCATATTGTTGCTCTGTCGCTTCAATATCCGACTGGGCGGACTTCAGCGCCGGGCTGTTTGCCAGCATAATACGCTGTGCTTCTTCCAGTGAGGCCGGGATCCTGAGCGTCGACACCTCCGGCATCACCAGATTTTCCGGCGCCTTACCGACGACGCTCATATAGTTGGTTTTGGCATCATCCAAATTGGTTTGTTCTGTCAGCAAATTGTTACGCGCTTGCGCAAGGCGCGCTTCCGCCTGCTCAAAGTCGGCCAGTCGCCCAACGCCCTGCTCACTGCGTAGCTTTATTTGATCGTAAATACGCTCATGGTTTGCAAGATTGGTTTTTGCCAGCCGAACAAATTCTTGACGTTGCAGTACATCAAAGTAGACCTGCACGGTATCTAACGCCGTTGTTTCACTGGTATTTAAGACTTTGAAGGCGCGTGAATTGACCGTCGCGCGTTGCCTGCCAACTTCGCTGGTCGTCGCGAAACCATCAAATAAGTTTTGGGTCAGATTAATGCCGGATTCTTTGCGGCTCAGTTCCGTGCGTTTGTCTGCGCTGGCGCGCGTCGAGGGGCTATCCGTTTCCTCGCGGCCAATACCTGCACTTAACGTAACGGAAGGAAGATACCCGCCTTTTGCGGCCCGTAAATCATGCTCAGCAGAAAAACGGCTATTAATAGATGCACTAACTTCGGGATGCGTATATAGCGTGTTTTTTATCGCATCCTGAAGCGTATCTGCATGGGCGGTAGTCATGAAAGTAGTAATAAAAGGTAATAAAACAAAGCGGAGTCTATGTATCATCAACGGTTTTCCTTCACAAAAGTTTTTGTGATTATTCCTATTAAAGTTTTCGAGCGTGAATATTAATACCCAGTTGAAGTTTTTCTTTTTTATTTTAATAAAAACAATTAGTTATATTTTTCTTTGAAAAATGCGCTGCATAGCAGAAAATCCGCTACTCTAAAATGAGTAAAGTTCTGGAAAGAATATTCTTAATTTTTTATTATATCGGTCACTGAGTCAAGCATTTAGCGCACATGAACGTAATGTGGTAACCAGTGACATTATTTTCAATAAATAAAATGTCAGGACGATGCACAGCAACCAAATCTATCAGGATGATATCTAAATATTTAGTCTAAATATAATACCCAAGCGTTATTAAAATAATGTTGGATATCAAGGAGAAATCATTTGAACAGTGTGATTGGCGTCATTAAATTCGTTATCGGACAGGTTTTTATCGTCGCGGTTGATGGTAGCCAGAGACTGTTGGTGGCTGGCGATCGGGTATACCGCGGTGAAGAGGTAGTGACCGGTGCTAACGGCGCAGTTTCAATCACACTCCCTGACGGCAAAACATTAGATTTGGGGCGTGATAGCCGCTGGAGTGATATGAACGGCGACGCTTCTCAGGTCGCTTCGAATATTGCCGATGATGTTACCGCCATGCAAGACGCCATTGCGCAAGGGATTGACCCAACTCAGGCTTTAGAGGCTACCGCCGCAGGCAACGATGACACCGGTGAGGCGGGGGATGGCGGGGGTTCCCATGCGGCGGTGGTCCTGGATTTAACGGGTGATGTCGTTGTCGCCACGATGGGATATGACACCGAGGCGCTGGCGTTTAATGATAGCGAGTCATCCGTACTGAATGGTGACGAGATAGCTACGTCGCTAATGACGGTAAGTGATAGCGGTGATATCACACCTCCTTCTGTTACTGTCGCTATAGAGGATGATGGAACGCTTCGTTTTGTTTTTAGCGAACCCCCCGTTGGTTTTGATCTTAGCGACATTACCGTAACAAACGGTTCGGTGACGAACCTGGTACAGGATCCCAGCGATCCCACGCGCTGGACGGCGACGCTAACGCCAGCGGCCAATTTTGAGGGCGATGTTCAGGTCAGTATTCCCGATGGCAGCTACACCGATGCGGCTGGTAATCCCGGTTCGGGAGGGCGTGATGCAATAACCGTCGATACTCTGCCGCCTGCCGCCTCAATCTCTATCGATAATATCACCGCGGACAATGTGATTAACGCCGCTGAGTCCGGCCAGACCATTGCGGTGACCGGCAAGGTCGGTGATGAGGTGAAAGCGGGCGATGCAATCACCGTGACCGTGGGCAGCGAAAGCTATCAGACCACGGTCAATGCCGACGGCGAGAGCTGGAGTGTCAGTGTGCCGGGCACGGTGCTGGCCGCCAATACTGATATCAGCGCGACAGTCACCACCCGTGATGCAGCAGGCAATCTCACCACCGCAAATGCACAGCATACTTACGGCGTGGATGTCTCTGCGCCGGTAGCCTCTATTACTATTGATAATGTTACCGCAGATAATGTGATTAATGCCGCCGAGTCCGGGCGAACCATTGCGGTGACCGGTAAAGTGGGTGATGACGTCCGCGCCGGTGACGAAGTCACGGTTACCATCGGTGGTGAAAGCTACCAGACCACGGTCAATGCCGACGGCCTGAGCTGGAGCGTCAATGTGCCGGGCACGGTGCTGTCTGCCAATAGTGATATCTCCGCGACAGTGACCACCCGTGATGCAGCGGGTAATGTTACCACCGCGGATGCCCAGCATACTTACGGGGTGGATGTCTCCGCACCAGTGGCCTCGATCACTATTGATAATGTTACTGCGGATAATGTGATTAACGCCGCCGAGTCGGGCCAGAGCATTGCCGTCACCGGTAAAGTGGGTGATGACGTCCGCGCCGGTGACGAAGTAACCGTTACCATCGGTGGCGAGTCTTACCAGACCACGGTGAATGCCGACGGCCTGAGCTGGAGCGTCAGTGTGCCGGGAACGGTGCTGGCGGCGAACGGGGAGATCTCCGCAACGGTCACCGCCCGCGATGCGGCGGGTAATGTCACCACTGCCAATGCGCAGCATGGTTATGGTGTGGATGTCTCCGCGCCTGTCGCCTCAATCTCTATTGATAATGTCACCGCGGATAATGTGATTAACGCCACCGAAGCGGGCCAGAGCATTGCCGTCACCGGTAAAGTGGGTGATGACGTCCGCGCCGGTGATGCAGTGACAGTCACGGTCGGCAGCGAAACCTACCAGACTACCGTGAATACTGACGGTGAGAACTGGAGTGTCAGTGTGCCCGGCTCGGTGCTGGCCGCCAATACTGATATTAGCGCGACAGTCACCACCCGCGATGAGGCAGGTAATCTCACCACCGCAGATGCGCAGCATACTTACGGTGTGGATGTCTCTGCACCAACGGCGTCTATTACTATCGATAACGTCACAGCAGACAACGTCATTAACGCCGCCGAGTCGGGTCAGACTATCGCGGTCACCGGTAAGGTGGGCGATGAGGTGAAAGCTGGTGACGGAGTGACGGTTACGGTCGGCGGCGAGACCTACCAGACTACGGTCGATGCCGACGGTCAGAGCTGGAGCGTCAGTGTGCCGGGCTCGGTGCTGTCCGCCAATACTGATATCAGCGCGACAGTCATCACCCACGATGCAGCAGGCAATGTGACGACGGCTGACACGAACCACACCTATGGCGTTGATATCTCCGCACCAGTGGCCTCTATCTCTATCGATAACGTCACTGCGGATAATGTGATTAACGCCGCCGAGTCGGGCCAGAGCATTGCGGTCACCGGTAAGGTGGGCGATGAGGTGAAAGCTGGTGACGGAGTGGCGGTTACGGTCGGTGGCGAGACCTATCAGACGACAGTCAATGCCGACGGCCTGAGCTGGAGCGTCAACGTACCGGGCGCGGTACTGGCAGTGAATGGCAATATCTCGGCGACAGCCACCACCCGTGATGCAGCAGGCAATGTAACGACGGCTGACACCAACCGCACTTATGGCGTTGATATCTCAGCACCGGTGGCGTCTATTACTATCGATAACGTCACTTCGGATAATGTGATAAACGCTGCCGAGTCGGGTCAGACCATTGCAGTGACCGGTCTCGTGGGCGATGACGTCCGCGCCGGTGACGAAGTCACGGTTACCATCGGTGGCGAGTCTTACCAGACGACAGTCGATGCCGACAGCGAGAGCTGGAGCGTCAATGTATCCGGTTCGGTGCTGGCAGCTAATAGTGATATCAGCGCGACAGTCACCACCCGCGATGCAGCGGGCAATATCACCACCGCGGATGCACAGCATACTTACGGTGTGGATGTCTCAGCACCGGTGGCCTCGATTACTATCGATAACGTCACTGCTGATAATGTGATTAACGCCGCCGAATCCGGGCAGAGCATCGCGGTCACCGGCAAAGTGGGCGATGAGGTGAAAGCGGGCGATGCAATCACCGTGACCGTGGGCAGCGAAACCTATCAGACCACGGTGAATGCCGACGGTCAGAGCTGGAGCGTCAACGTACCAGGCACGGTGCTGGCTGTGAACGGCGATGTGAGTGCGACGGTCACCACCCGCGATGCGGCAGGCAATCTCACCACCGCTAATGCACAGCATGCTTACGGTGTAGATGTCTCAGCACCGGTGGCGTCTATTACTATCGATAACGTCACTGCTGATAATGTGATTAACGTCGCCGAGTCCGGTCAGACCATTGCGGTCACCGGTAAAGTGGGTGATGACATCCGCGCCGGTGATGCAGTGACGGTCATGGTCGGCGGCGAGACTTACCAGACGACAGTCGATGCCGACGGCGAGAGCTGGAGCGTCAATGTGCCGGGCACGGTGCTGGCCGCCAATACTGATATCAGCGCGACAGTCATCACCCACGATGCAGCGGGCAATGTCACCACCGCTAATGCACAGCATACTTACGGTGTGGATGTCTCCGCACCTGTCGCCTCAATCTCTATTGATAATGTCACAGCAGACAACGTTATTAACGCCGCCGAGTCGGGCCAGACCATTGCGGTGACCGGTAAAGTGGGTGATGACGTCCGCGCCGGTGACGCAATCACGGTTACGGTCGGCGGTGAGACCTACCAGACCACGGTGAATGCCGATGGTCTGAGCTGGAGCGTCAACGTACCGGGCACGGTGCTGGCGGCGAACGGGGAGATCTCCGCAACGGTCACCGCCCGCGATGCGGCGGGTAATGTCACCACTGCCAATGCGCAGCATGCTTATGGTGTGGATGTCTCTACACCAACGGCGTCTATTACTATCGATAATGTCACTGCGGATAATGTCATTAACGCCACCGAAGCGGGTCAGAGCATTGCGGTCACCGGCAAGGTCGGTGATGAGGTGAAAGCGGGCGATGCAGTGACGGTCACGGTCGGCGGCGAGACCTACCAGACGACGGTGAATGCCGATGGTGAGAGCTGGAGTGTCAGTGTGCCGGGCTCGGTGCTGTCCGCCAATACTGATATCAGCGCGACAGTCATCACCCACGATGCGGCGGGCAATATCACCAGCGCAGATGCGCAGCATACTTACGGTGTGGATGTCTCTGCACCAACGGCGTCTATCTCTATCGATAACGTCACTGCGGACAACGTCATTAACGCCGCCGAAGCGAGTCAGACCATTGCGGTCACCGGTCGGGTGGGCGATGACGTCCGCGCCGGTGATGCAGTGACGGTTACGGTCGGCAGCGAAACCTACCAGACCACGGTGAATGCCGACGGCTTGAGCTGGAGCGTCAGTGTGCCCGGATCGGTGCTGGCCGCGAATAGTGATATCAGCGCGACGGTCACTACCCGTGATGCGGCAGGTAATCTCACCACTGCGGATGCGCAGCATGCTTACGGTGTGGATGTCTCCGCGCCTGTCGCCTCAATCTCTATTGATAATGTCACCGCGGACAATGTGATTAACGCCGCCGAATCGGGCCAGACTATTGCCGTCACCGGTCGGGTGGGCGATGACGTCCGCGTCGGTGACGCAATCACGGTTACCATCGGTGGTGAAAGCTACCAGACCACGGTCAATGCCGACGGCGAGAGCTGGAGTGTCAGTGTGCCCGGATCGGTGCTGGCGGCGAACGGGGATATCTCTGCAACGGTCACCACCCGTGATGCGGCGGGCAATATCACCAGCGCAGATGCGCAGCATACTTACGGGGTGGATGTCTCTGCACCAACGGCGTCTATCTCTATCGATAACGTCACTGCGGACAACGTCATTAACGCCGCCGAGTCGGGTCAGACCATTGCTGTGACCGGCAAGGTCGGTGATGAGGTGAAAGCGGGCGATGCAATCACCGTGACCGTGGGTGGCGAGACCTACCAGACGACGGTGAATGCTGATGGCCTGAGCTGGAGTGTCAGTGTGCCGGGCGCGGTGCTGTCTGCCAATAGTGATATCAGCGCGACGGTCACCACCCGTGATGCAGCGGGCAATCTCACCACCGCAGATGCGCAGCATACTTACGGCGTGGACGTCTCTGCACCGGTGGCGTCTATCACCATTGATAATGTCACCGCGGACAACGTCATTAACGCTGCCGAGTCGGGCGAAACCATTGCAGTGACCGGTCGGGTGGGCGATGACGTTCGTGCCGGTGATGCAGTGACGGTTACCATCGGTGGCGAGTCTTACCAAACCACGGTCAATGCCGACGGCCAGAGCTGGAGCGTCAGTGTGCCGGGCACGGTGCTGGCCGCGAACGGGGATATCTCCGCGACGGTCACTACCCGTGATGCGGCAGGTAATCTCACCACTGCGGATGCGCAGCATGCTTACGGTGTGGATGTCTCTGCACCAACGGCGTCTATTACTATCGATAATGTCACCGCGGACAACGTCATTAACGCCGCTGAATCGGGCCAGACTATTGCGGTCACTGGCAAGGTGGGCGATGACGTCCGCGCCGGTGACGAAGTCACGGTTACCATCGGTGGTGAAAGCTACCAGACCACCGTGAATACTGACGGTCAGAGCTGGAGCGTTAACGTACCGGGCTCGGTGCTGGCAGCTAATAGTGATATCTCCGCGACGGTCACTACCCGCGATACGGCGGGCAATATCACCACCGCAGATGCGCAGCATACTTACGGCGTGGACTTCTCTGCACCAACGGCCTCTATTACTATTGATAATGTCACCGCAGACAACGTCATTAACGCCGCCGAGTCGGGCCAGACTATTGCGGTGACCGGTAAAGTGGGTGATGACGTCCGCGCCGGTGATGCAGTGACGGTTACCATCGGCGGCGAGTCTTACCAGACCACGGTCAATGCCGACGGCGAGAGCTGGAGCGTCAATGTGCCGGGAGCGGTGCTGGCGGCGAACGGGGAGATCTCCGCGACGGTCACCACCCGTGATGCGGCGGGCAATGTGACGACGGCTGATACCAACCACAACTATGGCGTTGATGTCTCCGCACCAGTGGCATCGATCAC
>NZ_SMBY01000023.1 GCF_004342665.1 Samsonia erythrinae
GATTGCAGCGGTCAGCGTTGTTTTACCATGGTCAACGTGGCCGATAGTACCGACGTTAACGTGCGGTTTTGTACGTTCAAATTTTTCTTTAGACATCGATTGTCCCTCTAAGACACGGATAAATCGGTGGTATCACCACATCAACCAAGCAATAGCTTGCTGAATTCATTAACAGAAAGAAAATCAGGAGGAGGAAAAGGAAGTGGTGCTGATAGGCAGATTCGAACTGCCGACCTCACCCTTACCAAGGGTGCGCTCTACCAACTGAGCTATATCAGCACATCTTGGAGCGGGCAGTGGGAATCGAACCCACATCATCAGCTTGGAAGGCTGAGGTAATAGCCATTATACGATGCCCGCATCCTGGAACTCGGCTACCTGATTTTTCTGTAGATTGTAAAATCCGAGAAATAAAAATTTATAAACCCCGATTTTATCGACCCGGTTAAACCTTGCTACCGCATCGAACATCCTGTCGCCAGGATTGAATTTGGTGGTGGGGGAAGGATTCGAACCTTCGAAGTCTGTGACGGCAGATTTACAGTCTGCTCCCTTTGGCCGCTCGGGAACCCCACCTGATTATGTACTTGATGGTGCCGGCTGCCGGAATCGAACTGGCGACCTACTGATTACAAGTCAGTTGCTCTACCTACTGAGCTAAGCCGGCTTCAAGTGCTGCGCATTCTAGGTAGACATAACGAACGATGCAACAAAAAAATTGCGTAAAATGCACTATCGCCTAGATTTTATCCAAATTTGACCATGAATCCCAATTCCCGGCAAGAATTAGTGCAAAGAACCACCAATTTATAATGCGATACGCGTAATTATTCATTAAATTTGCCCGCATTTAGTTGCACAAAAATAGAACTTTTCCCCTTTTTGGGGCAGGCATTGTACCGATCGATGGCGTTTTGCATGATTTTTATAGGAAATAAATTTGGAACGAATTTTGCTTTTTTAAAGCCAGAAACTTTCATCGAACAGGCAAAAATAGAATGAAATTAATTCAACTCGATGCGACAACCTTACCGCATTACCATGAAGAACTTGCCAATTTACTGATAGATGCTGTAGAAAAAGGCGCCTCTGTTGGCTATTGCTCCCCGTTATCGTACAAAGAAGCCGTAACATATTTTCATCGCTTGCAAACAACTTTAGCCAACGGTGAACGTATGTTATGGATAGCGCATGATGCCGAAGGCGTGACCGGGAGTGTGCAGTTAGAGCTCTGCCAAAAGGCAAATGGGAAGAACAGAGCGGAAATTCAGAAATTATTGGTTCATAGCCGTGCCAGACGAATAGGGATCGGCCGACAGCTTATTCAGTTATTAGAGAAAAGCGCGTTCCTCCAGAAAAGGGGACTGCTTTATTTAGACACTCAAACAGGCTCCTCCGCAGAAATGTTCTATCGTGCTCTGGGGTATCTTCATTTGGGAGATTTGCCAGACTACGCCTGTACGCCTGACGGCTGCTACCATCCAACAGCCATCTATTACAAACGCCTTTTCGCAGTGAATAGCTTAGATAACGTATAACCCGTTAGTGGGGCCTACATACAATGCTCAGACCCAGAAGTATCGGGTATTAAATGGATTTTTTCTTCTTTTTTCTATCTGCAAAGTGTTAACCTGCCTGCTATCAAAAATTTATTACACAAAGAAAAGGCGCCACGAGCATAGCGTTGGCTATATTAATAGCCCACTTTACTTCGCTGAGCGAAAAGTCCCTTTTCTTACCTGTTAAGCAGGCAGAACACGACTTATGAGCAATAGAGAGCAATCTTTGGCTACGCCATACTTACAGTTCAACCGCAACCAATGGGCCGCTTTGCGCAATTCTGTCCCGTTAACACTGACAGAAGAAGAGATCGTTAAACTCAAAGGGATTAACGAGGATCTTTCGTTAGACGAAGTCGCAGAAATTTATCTGCCATTGTCACGTTTACTTAATTTCTATATCAGTTCTAATTTACGCCGCCAGGCGGTGCTTGAGCAATTTTTAGGCACTGATGGCCAGAAAATTCCTTACGTCATTGGTATTGCGGGCAGTGTTGCTGTAGGAAAAAGTACCACAGCCCGTGTACTTCAGGCACTGCTAAGTCGCTGGCCAGAACATCGTAGTGTAGAATTGATAACAACCGATGGATTCCTTCATCCAAATAAGGTGCTAAAAGAACGCGACCTGATGAAGAAAAAAGGCTTCCCGCAATCTTATGATATGCACAGCCTGGTGAAATTTGTTTCTGATATCAAATCAGGAGCCCACAATGTGACGGCTCCAACTTATTCCCACCTAACGTATGATATCGTTCCTAATCACCATCAAATCTTAGAACAGCCTGATATTCTCATCTTGGAAGGGCTAAATGTTTTACAGAGCGGAATGGATTATCCCCATGATCCACATAGAGTTTTTGTTTCCGACTTTGTGGATTTTTCTATTTATGTCGATGCACCAGAAACACTATTACAAACCTGGTACATAAATCGTTTTCTGAAATTTAGACAGGGCGCGTTCTCAAATCCTAATTCGTATTTCCATAATTATTCCAAGTTGACCGAAGAAGAAGCTATCGGTATAGCATCACAATTATGGAAAGAAATTAATGGCCTAAATCTAAAAGAGAATATTTTACCTACGCGAGAAAGGGCCAGCCTTATTATGACAAAAAGCGCTAATCACGCCGTAGAATATGTCCGACTAAGAAAGTAAATGACATTTTTAGGGGGCCGCCCCCCTTTTTTTATGCCCCTCGAAGTGATATCTCACCGCCGATGTAGGATGTTATCACGCCATCGTTTTCTAATAGTAATGCCCCCTGGCGATCAACTCCTCGATCGATGCCATATATTTCACGATTACCAATAATTAAGCGTACCGGGCGGTTAAAATAATTATCTAATCGTTCCCATCTGGGAATGAACGGGTCTAGTCCCTGCTGTTCGAAAACAGCTAAAGCCCCCCTCAATTCAGCAATCAGTGTTGCAGCAAGTGTATTACGATTAATTGTGACACCCGCTTCTTGAAGGTTTATCCAGCCTTGATTAATTGTATCTGCGGTAGGCCCTCTCATACACAAATTCACACCGGCACCAATCACTAAATTAGCCGCATCGCCTGTTTTCCCTGTTAATTCAACTAGAATACCAGCCAGTTTCCTGTCCTTGAGATAGAGATCGTTAGGCCATTTTACTCGTACGCCCCCTGCACCGAGTTTATGTAGTACTTCGGCCATTACGATACCAATAACCAGACTAACGCCCACTGCCGCTGCCGGTCCTTGTTCCAAGCGCCAATATAGCGATAAGTATAAATTCGCCCCAAAAGGTGAAAACCATTGCCGCCCACGGCGGCCACGCCCCGATTGCTGATATTCAGCGAGACAAGCATCACCGGAGGATAACGTATCCAGTCGTTCTAAAATATACTGATTAGTAGAATCAACGACAGGTAAAACCGTCACTCCACCTTCCGGTAGATGTTTGAGGATAACTTCCTCATCTAATAACTGCATAGGCGCCGGCAAAGAATATCCTTTACCTGTTACGGTAAATACATCTATTCCCCAATCTCGTATCGTTTGAATATGTTTATTAATCGCCGCTCGACTCATCCCCATCATTTCACCCAGTAATTCACCGGAATAAAATTCACCATCAGAGAGAATCTTAATTAATTTAAGAGGAACAGTAATATCTTTCATGATAGTACCTCGATGGCATTGACCTCTCCCTGAGCAGCAATGAAGCGGACTTCAGGCTCCAAATATATACAAAATTTCTCAGCAACCTGATTACGAACATAGCGAGCTAATTCGACAATATCCGAGCTTTTGGCGTTATTTTTATTGATCAAAACCAATGCCTGTTTCTCGTGAACCGCAGCGCCACCAAGCTGAAATCCTTTGAGCTTGCATTGATCGATTAACCATCCAGCTGCCAATTTAACGCTGCCATCAGCTTGCATGTACTGCGGTGCATTCGGATACTCCCGTAAAATCTGTTCAGCATGCTGTTGTGTAATTATCGGATTTTTGAAAAAGCTTCCCGCATTACCCATCGTTTTAGGGTCTGGAAGTTTACTTCGGCGCATATGACAAACGGAATCAAATATTTGTTGCGGCGTAACGATTGTGGGATCAAATTTTACCAGGTCGCCATAGTTTAGTACGGGGCTCCACTCTTTTTTCAGATAAAGCCCCACGGCCGTAATAGCAAACCCAGAACGATATTGATGTTTAAATATGCTTTCACGATAGCCGAATTTACACGCTTCAGCGGTAAGGCGTATGGTTTTGCCTTTAGCCAAATCGAGCAACTCAACGTAATCACAAACATGTTGTAGCTCAATGCCGTAAGCGCCAATATTCTGTATCGGTGCGGATCCTACACATCCAGGAATTAACGCCAGGTTTTCTAACCCAGCAATGCCACGCTTGAGTGTATATTCAACGAATTGATGCCAGTTCTCACCAGCACCGACATGAAGGTACCAGCCATCACTTTCTTCTCGAACATCTATACCTTTGAGCCGATTTAACAAAACTGTGCCTGAAAAATCTTCCAGAAAAAGAACATTACTCCCTTCCCCTAGCAACAAGACAGGCTCTTGTGATGCACTGGCAACGCGCCATCCTTCAATCAATTTATCCTGTGTATCCGCTACCCTAAGACAAGATGCAGAAACAGATAATGAGAAAGAATTATGAGACTTCAATGAAATAACGCTTGGCACCATGATAAAAATACCTACTAATTCGGATATCACATAGTCTACCCGATCTACGTAAGATACTGGCGGTCTTTTACCACAGAGACACAACAGCCCCTTTCCCTGCACTCCACGCATAGCAAAAAGCCCCTATCTTACGACAGAGGCTTTCCACTTGTTTTATGCCTGGCAGTTCCCTACTCTCACATGGGGAGACCCCACACTACCATCGGCGCTACGGCGTTTCACTACTGAGTTCGGCATGGGGTCAGGTGGG
>NZ_SMBY01000024.1 GCF_004342665.1 Samsonia erythrinae
TGCTTTATTAACGGTGACGTCTGACTTAGAATGTGCCTTAGCCATAGTAACTACTCCTGTTAGTTGCTTGTGGTGAGCGGCTGTTACAGGTTGCCTCCTGTAGCAGTCGCGCTATCGTTTACTGCTCTTCTGCCTTGCCAATCACATTATCTAAAATCTCAGAAACCAGCTTCTGCTTCGTGCGTGGTAACTGGCTGATGATCTCGATCTGCTGCTCCAGTCGTGAGGCCGGGCCACGCTTGCCGCTTCTGTACGGTGCTGGCAGCCCAAGCAGTTCATCCAGCGACAGGTTAAGGATCTGCGCCAGTTGTGGCAGCAACGCCGCCGAAACCTTGAGTCTCCCGCCTTCATAGTGCGCCATTGTCTGCTGCGCGATGCCAAGTTGTTCAGCAAGTTGCTGCTGAGTCAGTTGCTGGGCTTTACGCGCCAGTGCAATCCTCGTTCCGAGTTCCTTAAAGAATGTCTCGTCTTTAGTGTTCATGGCTTGTAGCTGTTGTCTGGTTAACGTTGCCATGAGAGTACCCCGTGTTTTTGATAACTCAGTTGACAATACTCTATAATAGAGTACTCTGCAACGGAGTTATTTATACTCTTTTACTATTGACAGGTTTTTAGAGGAAATCCGTTTATGGCACGCATCCCCGAATCCGAGTTGCAGCACCTGAAAGCCGCCGTGTCACTGGTTGAGGTGGTGCGTGGTCAGGGAAGAAAGGTGGTGAAGCGCGGCAAGGACTTCGTGGTGCTGTGTCCGTTCCATCAGGAGAACACCCCGTCTATGGTTATCTCGCCGGACAAGAATCTCTATCACTGCTTCGGCTGCGATGCAGGCGGCTCGGTGCTGGACTGGGTGATGAAAACGGAGAATCTCAGCCTGCCCCATGCGGTCGATAAACTGCGGCGTGAACTGGGTAGCGTGCCCGCCGCTGAGCCGTTGCCGCCCGTGGCGGATATCGCGAATGAGCAGGAAAGGCAGGCGTTACTGCATCGTGTTACCGAGTTTTATCATCACACCTTACTCAATGCACCAGAGGCCATCGCCTATCTGGAAAAGCGCCGCCTCAATCATCCTGAGTTAGTCGCGCAGTTCCGCCTGGGGTTCGCCAACCGGACGCTGGGCTATCGCCTGCCGTCGAGCAAACTAAAAGACGGGGCAACCGTACGCAGCCAGTTGCAGGCGCTGGGCGTGATGCGTTCATCCGGTCATGAACATCTGGCGGGTTCATTAGTCGTTCCGGTTATCGATATGCACGGTCAGGTGCGGGAGTTATATGGCCGCAAGGTGGGCGACCGTCTGCGTGCGGGAACGCCCAATCATCTGTATCTGCCGGGGCCACACGGTGGAGTCTGGAACGAGCAGGCACTGGTGGCGAGTAAGTCCGTTATCTTATGTGAATCGCTTATCGATGCGATGTCGTTCTGGGTAGCGGGGTATCGCAACGTCACCGCCGCCTATGGGGTGAACGGGTTCACAGAAGAAATGCGCGAGTCGTTTATCCGCCATGGCGTGAAACAGGTGCTAATCGCGTTCGATAACGACGCGGCAGGCGATGACGGCGCGGTAAAACTGGCTTCTGCGTTAGCCGCTGACGGCATCACCCCGTTCCGCGTGGTGTTCCCGGCGGGTATGGATGCGAACGGCTATCTGTGTCAGGTGGCGGAGCCGGAAGCGGCGTTCGGGTTACTGGTTGACGGCGCGTTGCCAATGGGGGAAGCGGTCAGCGCTGAACCTGAATCCGTGCCACAGCCTGAAAAACCGTCGCAACCTGCCGCCTCTTTAGCTGCCGGGGTTGTGGTTGACGCCCTGCCGAACGGTGAGCTTGAGATAGCGCTGTCCGGCCAGCAATGGCGCATCCGGGGTATGGCGTCGGTCAGGATCGGCAGCGGCGCGATGAAAGTGAACGCACAGGTACTGGATACGGAAAGCGGCGTGGTGTTCGCGGACAGCGTGGACATGATGAGTGCGCGGAGCCGTGCAGGCTATGTGCGGCTGGCCGCGAGTGAGTTAGGGTTAGCGGAAAGCGACCTTAAGCGCAGTCTGGGGCGGGTGCTGCTGGCACTGGAAAGTCATCTGAGCCAGCCGGAAACGGGTGATAACACCGCGCCGGAACTGGATGACGACGCCAAAGCCGACGCGCTGACATTGCTGCAAGACCCGAACCTGATTAGCAGGCTGACGGATGACCTTGCGGCGTGTGGTGTGGTCGGTGAGTCCACAAACCTAGTGGCGGGTTACTTAGCCGCCGTCTCCCGTAAGTTAGATAAGCCGCTGGCCGTGCTTATCCAGTCATCAAGCGCGGCGGGAAAATCCTCGCTGATGGATGCGGTACTGAACCTGATACCACCGGAAGAACGCCTGCAATACTCGGCGATGACAGGCCAGAGCCTGTTCTATCTGGGGGAAACGAACCTGCAACACAAGATACTGGCGATAGCGGAAGAGGAAGGTGTGCGGCAGGCGGCCTATGCGCTGAAGCTGTTGCAGAGTGACGGGGAGCTGACCATCGCCAGCACCGGTAAGGACGAGGCGACGGGCAATCTGGTGACGAAACAGTACACGGTGAAAGGCCCGGTGATGCTGATGTTAACCACCACGGCCATCGATGTGGATGAAGAACTGTTAAACCGTTGTCTGGTGCTCAGCGTGAACGAATCCCGCGAACAAACCGAAGCTATCCATGCCTTGCAGCGCCACAAGCAGACGCTGGAAGGGCTGCTGATGGAGAACGAGAAAGGCTATCTGACCGAGCTGCACCAGAATGCCCAGCGGTTACTGAAACCGTTAAAAGTGGTGAACCCGTTCGCCAGTCAGTTAACGTTCCTGAGCGACAAGACCCGCACCCGCCGCGACCATATGAAGTACCTGACGTTAATCCAGAGCATCGCGCTGCTGCACCAGTACCAGCGGGAAGTGAAGACGGTGGAGCACCGTGGGCAGGTTATCGAATACATCGAGGTAGCGCGTTCCGATATCGTGCTGGCGAATCGGTTAGCGCATGAAATCCTTGGTCGCACACTGGACGAGATGCCGCCACAGACAAGGAAGCTGTTGCTGCTGATACAGGGCTGGGTAAAAACGAGCGGCCAGCCGAAAGCGGAGTATCACTTTACCCGCAAACAGCTACGGGACGCGGTGCAATGGGGCGATACGCAACTGAAAATCCACCTTGCCCGGCTGGTTGAACTGGAATACCTGCTGCTGCACAAGCGAGGTCTGACGTTCTGTTATGAACTGCTGTTCGATGGCGATGCTCAGGCGGATAACGCGCATCTGTGCGGGCTTATCGATGTGCCGGGAGCGTCCCCGGAAACGGTAAAAATGACAGGAAAAGACCACTATGATGCCGTCCGGTCGGGGGTAAACCCAAAGCGGTCGGCTTCTGGTCGGGGTGCAGTCGGTAGTCGGTCGGACAAGCTAATCGTAGCTAAAGCCAGTGCTGGCAAGGGTTCTGCGTCATCCGGTCGGGTTAACGGCAAAAGCACGGTTCCGGCAGCACACAATAAACCCATCGTACCGTAGCTCTCTTCCTTACGGTTCCTCATCACCCCACAGGACGCGCCGCCATGACCCGACCCAAACCACCCAGCCCCGAAGCCCTTTACCTTAGCGGCCTGTCCCAAACGCTGCGTCAGTACACCATGGCTTACCTTGCGCACCTGAGCGCGACGAACCACAGCCCGCGCACAATCGAATCCTACGGTGAACGGCTGCGGCCGTTCGTGACGTGGTGTGAAGAGCGGGGCATCACGCAGGCAGCACAGGTGAGTCTGGCAGTGCTGGAAGCGTATCAGCGGCATCTGCACGGCTACCGCAGGGCGGACGGCAAACCGCTGGCACAGGGTGGGCAGCTTAACCGCCTGACGGCTATCAAGATGCTGTTCCGCTGGCTGCTGCAACGCCACCATATCCTGTACAACCCCACCGAACAGATGACGTTGCCGAAAGCGGAGAAGCGGCTTCCGGCACAGATACTGAGCGAAGAGGAAACCGAAGCGGTAATGGCCGCGCAGGACACGGAGACGTTAACCGGACTGCGCAACCGTGCGGTACTGGAAATGCTGTGGAGCACCGGGCTACGGCGTAGTGAACTGGCAAACCTGATGCTGGATGATGTGGACGTGGGGCGCGGGGTTCTGGTCGTCAGACAGGGCAAGGGGAACAAAGACCGAGTGGTGCCAGTGGGGCTGCGGGCGCTGGTCTGGGTACAACGCTATCTGGATGCGGTGCGGCC
>NZ_SMBY01000025.1:0-1295 GCF_004342665.1 Samsonia erythrinae
TCGCTGCCGCAGCTTCGGTGCATGGTTTAGCCCCGTTACATCTTCCGCGCAGGCCGACTCGACCAGTGAGCTATTACGCTTTCTTTAAATGATGGCTGCTTCTAAGCCAACATCCTGGCTGTCTGGGCCTTCCCACATCGTTTCCCACTTAACCATGACTTTGGGACCTTAGCTGGCGGTCTGGGTTGTTTCCCTCTTCACGACGAACGTTAGCACCCGCCGTGTGTCTCCCGTGATAACATTCTTCGGTATTCGCAGTTTGCATCGGGTTGGTAAGTCGGGATGACCCCCTAGCCGAAACAGTGCTCTACCCCCGAAGATGAGTTCACGAGGCGCTACCTAAATAGCTTTCGGGGAGAACCAGCTATCTCCCGGTTTGATTGGCCTTTCACCCCCAGCCACAAGTCATCCGCTAATTTTTCAACATTAGTCGGTTCGGTCCTCCAGTTAGTGTTACCCAACCTTCAACCTGCCCATGGCTAGATCACCGGGTTTCGGGTCTATACCCTGCAACTTAACGCCCAGTTAAGACTCGGTTTCCCTGCGGCTCCCCTATTCGGTTAACCTTGCTACAGAATATAAGTCGCTGACCCATTATACAAAAGGTACGCAGTCACACCCCAAAGGGTGCTCCCACTGCTTGTACGTACACGGTTTCAGGTTCTGTTTCACTCCCCTCGCCGGGGTTCTTTTCGCCTTTCCCTCACGGTACTGGTTCACTATCGGTCAGTCAGGAGTATTTAGCCTTGGAGGATGGTCCCCCCATCTTCAGACAGGATAACACGTGTCCCGCCCTACTCATCGAACTCACAGCCTGTGCATTTTTGTGTACGGGACTATCACCCTCTGTCGTGCGACTTTCCAGACGCTTCCACTAACACACAAACTGATTCTGGTTCTGGGCTCCTCCCCGTTCGCTCGCCGCTACTGGGGGAATCTCGGTTGATTTCTTTTCCTCGGGGTACTGAGATGTTTCAGTTCCCCCGGTTCGCCTCATACAGCTATGTATTCACTGCATGATAGTGTGTCGAAACACACTGGGTTTCCCCATTCGGGTATCGTCGGGTATAACGGTTCATATCACCTTACCGACGCTTATCGCAGATTAGCACGCCCTTCATCGCCTCTGACTGCCTAGGCATCCACCGTGTACGCTTAGTCGCTTAACCTCACAACCCGAAGATGTTTCTGTCGAATCACCCTCGCGCCGCGATTATTTGAGAGACTCACGAATAATCATTTCAATTATCCGTTGTTTCAATTTTTCAGCTTGTTCCAGATTGTTAAAGAGCAAT
>NZ_SMBY01000025.1:1392-3020 GCF_004342665.1 Samsonia erythrinae
TTTGCTCGTTATTTTCATCAGACAATCTGTGTGAGCACTGCACTCAATCCACATCTTCTTGGTAAGGAGGTGATCCAACCGCAGGTTCCCCTACGGTTACCTTGTTACGACTTCACCCCAGTCATGAATCACAAAGTGGTAAGCGCCCCCCCGAAGGTTAAGCTACCTACTTCTTTTGCAACCCACTCCCATGGTGTGACGGGCGGTGTGTACAAGGCCCGGGAACGTATTCACCGTAGCATTCTGATCTACGATTACTAGCGATTCCGACTTCATGGAGTCGAGTTGCAGACTCCAATCCGGACTACGACGTACTTTATGAGGTCCGCTTGCTCTCGCGAGGTCGCTTCTCTTTGTATACGCCATTGTAGCACGTGTGTAGCCCTACTCGTAAGGGCCATGATGACTTGACGTCATCCCCACCTTCCTCCGGTTTATCACCGGCAGTCTCCTTTGAGTTCCCGACCGTATCGCTGGCAACAAAGGATAAGGGTTGCGCTCGTTGCGGGACTTAACCCAACATTTCACAACACGAGCTGACGACAGCCATGCAGCACCTGTCTCTCAGTTCCCGAAGGCACAAGACTGTCTCCAGTCTCTTCTGAGGATGTCAAGAGTAGGTAAGGTTCTTCGCGTTGCATCGAATTAAACCACATGCTCCACCGCTTGTGCGGGCCCCCGTCAATTCATTTGAGTTTTAACCTTGCGGCCGTACTCCCCAGGCGGTCGATTTAACGCGTTAGCTCCGGAAGCCACGGTTCAAGACCACAGCCTCCAAATCGACATCGTTTACAGCGTGGACTACCAGGGTATCTAATCCTGTTTGCTCCCCACGCTTTCGCACCTGAGCGTCAGTCTTTGTCCAGGGGGCCGCCTTCGCCACCGGTATTCCTCCAGATCTCTACGCATTTCACCGCTACACCTGGAATTCTACCCCCCTCTACAAGACTCTAGCCTGCCAGTTTCAAATGCAGTTCCCAGGTTAAGCCCGGGGATTTCACATCTGACTTAACAGACCGCCTGCGTGCGCTTTACGCCCAGTCATTCCGATTAACGCTTGCACCCTCCGTATTACCGCGGCTGCTGGCACGGAGTTAGCCGGTGCTTCTTCTGCGGGTAACGTCAATGAATAAGGGTATTCGCCTTATCCCCTTCCTCCCCGCTGAAAGTGCTTTACAACCCGAAGGCCTTCTTCACACACGCGGCATGGCTGCATCAGGCTTGCGCCCATTGTGCAATATTCCCCACTGCTGCCTCCCGTAGGAGTCTGGACCGTGTCTCAGTTCCAGTGTGGCTGGTCATCCTCTCAGACCAGCTAGGGATCGTCGCCTAGGTGAGCCGTTACCTCACCTACCAGCTAATCCCATCTGGGCACATCCGATGGCAAGAGGCCCGAAGGTCCCCCTCTTTGGTCCGAAGACATTATGCGGTATTAGCTACCGTTTCCAGTAGTTATCCCCCGCCATCAGGCAGTTTCCCAGACATTACTCACCCGTCCGCCGCTCGCCGGCAAAGTAGCAAGCTACTTCCCGCTGCCGCTCGACTTGCATGTGTTAGGCCTGCCGCCAGCGTTCAATCTGAGCCATGATCAAACTCTTCAATTTAAGATTTGTTTGATTTGCTGAACT
>NZ_SMBY01000026.1 GCF_004342665.1 Samsonia erythrinae
AAGCACGACAGCGGCTATCTGTTCGTGACGATATGGGGCAAACGGCTGGCGCGGTCAACGCTGACGATACTGGCAGGCCGGGCGATACGGGATGATGCGCACCTGAAAAAGGCGGGAGCCTGCCATGTGTTCCGTCACTCGATGGCGACACAGATGCTGGAGCGCGGCGCGGACACACGACACATACAAGCGATACTCGGCCATGAAAAGCTGGAGACAACGCAGATATACACGAAAGTGGCTATCGGTCATCTGAAACAGGTGCATGAGAAGACCCATCCGGCAGAGCGGAAACCGAAGAAGAGGAAAAAACAGGATAAGTAGTGTAGAGTGACAACACAAGTGACACCACGGGAGGCGACGATGGGAACCATCCACTTCAGAATCGATGAGGAAATTAAACGGCTGGCGATGCAGGCTGCTGAGCGTCAACAGGTCAGTCTGACGGAGCTGATGCGTCAGCGGGCAGAAGAACTGGCAGAAGAAGAACGTCGGCATCAGCGTAGCGTCGGTGATGAATGGCTTGAGGAACAAGTGCGGGAAGCGTTCTCTCGTTATGATGCGGGAGAAAGTGAGTTCATCAGTAATGAGGACGCGAAAGCCCGCATGGCTACGTTGAAAGCACAGGCGGTGCGGGGTAAGTTGTGACGTTCAGGGTACGATGGGAAAAGCGGGCGATGGCAGACCGTGAAGGTATTTATCGCTACCTGTACAAAGAGGCTGGACTGGATGTGGCGAATGGAGCGGATGATAAGTTCGAGTCGGCTGTCTCGCTGCTGGAAGCCACGCCGGAAGCGGGCATCGATGTAGGCAAGTCTGGGGAGAGAAGAAAACTGGTGCTGACAAAGTTCCCGTTCATCATTGTCTATACGCTGAAACGAAAGATAAACGAAGTGCATATCCTGCGGATATTACATACCTCGCGCAAGGTATCAGCGAAATACCAGGCACAGTAAAAAAGTAGCTCACTCTCTTCAACATCGCAGGACGGTGCAGGGCAAACGCTGCGCCGTCCATGGCGCACCGCTTGCCTTGGTCGGCTAAGGCACTCCGGCGGTAAATGTCGCCCGGCCAGCACTCACCACCATCACACTCTGCTCTTAACGTTGCTGGCCGAACGTCATTCAACATAATGTGGCATTACGCGAAAGCCGCTGAACGCGGCCAACGCGCAACACACATTATGTCTGCGCCGGGCAGGTGATGGGCGCGCTGCGGTCTTCCTTGGCAATGGTGTGCGGCTGGCCGCCGGGGTTCGGTACTCTGGCACAGCGTGGCGCACAGGGCTGCGCCCTCTGCTACGAATATCGCGCCTGTTCTTCAGCATCCACGGTGTGGCCGCCTTCCCTGGCGGTGCAGACTCCGGCGTCAACCTTCAGCAAACATCAACGTCAACAGAACAGGGGGGTGTCGGCCTGACGGCCTCCGCTGAAGGGCTTTACCTCGCCCCCGCCCCGACCCCGCTGCACTGGCTGCGCCCGGCTCGCAGTCACAGGCTCCTTGCTCGTTCCCGTGCTCGCCATCTCCGCCCCGTGCGGCCCCCGCCGGGGGCCTCCCTGCTTAACGGCTTGTCTTGCGGGCTTCGCCAGCCCGCACCCGGCAGACGCTTCACCGTCCCACAGCAAGCTGCGGAACGGCTCGCGCCGCGATAAAACCCGGTTCAGCAACAAAACGAGTAATGGCAGCGGCTGGCGCCGCTGCTATGATGTGGGGCAGGCAGACAGGGACGTCACAGCATGGCGGTAGCGTGTCCGGGGGCAAAAGTGCGCGTCGGGATGTTCGGGTTAAAACGTTGTTACGCTGGCAAAAAACGTGACTTAAAAAGCATGTTGCATCAATAGGTTAAGTGCGCTAAAAAGTACGACTGCATCAGGATCGTCCCTATGACCCGATAGGGCTGTTGGGAGGGCTGAGGCCGCAAGGGTATGTGCATAATCCGCTGACCCGTGTTGATCCGCTTGGGTTGACTGAATCTGGGTGTAAACAGCCGAACTCACCTGAAAATAACCAAAAGCCAGAAGTTAAAAAGCCAAATATTTCAACAAAAATTCATGACGGCGCACAAGGCAAACACATACCAGGACATAATAACTATGTTGATGGTAAGAGTGTTATAGAGGCTAAACCTCAAGAATTATTAGATAATTACCATGCAGGAAATGTTAATACCTCTAGGGTAATTAACGACAATAAAGTTAAAGTGGATTTTGGTGATGTGATCGGTACCCATAAAGATATGAATGGTACAAGTACTTCCACATCATGGGGGATAATCCATAGCGGGAAAAATGGTGCTCACATCGTTCCTGCGTTGCCTGATACAATTTAGGTAGGTTATGAAATGAATGATCTGAAATTAATAATATTTAATTCGCTGTTAGGTAATATTAACAAAAATGTTAGAGCATTAGCGTATGATTTTTTTGATAAAAAAATCATAATTTATGGGTATTTGGATACTGAGCCTGATGATGATGATTATGAAATTATTGATGTTGCTGTAAGTGAGATAATGGCCTCATGTCCTGATTTGGAGAGTCAGGAAATTAATTTAGTTAAGTCATGTGAGCCTGTAGGTAAATTGAATTATTATAAAGGCTGGGTGTTTGTTAGAAATGAAAGATAATTAAAATTTATTTATAATTTATAAAAAGCCGGAAGTGATCCAACGATCCTTCCGGCTTTATTATTTTTAGCAGTTGGTCAGCCGCTACAGATTAATCTGCGTCTCAATAATAATCCTGCCGCGCTCCACCGTGACGGTGACGGGCATCCCGGTGATAAAGCCACACTCTTCCAGCCAGCGGCCTTTGAGGTTAATCGCGGAGGGTGGGTTAGGCTTGCCGTTGTGCGACGCGTATCCCACGGTGTAGTAACGCTCTGTTTTGGTTGCTTTATTAACGGTGACGTCTGACTTAGAATGTGCCTTAGCCATAGTAACTACTCCTGTTAGTTGCTTGTGGTGAGCGGCTGTTACAGGTTGCC
>NZ_SMBY01000027.1 GCF_004342665.1 Samsonia erythrinae
GCACGCCTCCCCGAATCCGAGTTGCAGCACCTCAAAGCCGCCGTGCCGTTAGTGGAGGTGGTGCGTGCGCAGGGGCGGCAGGTGTTTAAGCGCGGTAAAGACGTGATAGTGCTCTGCCCGTTCCATCAGGAGAAAAACCCGTCCTGTGTTATCAGCCCGGAGAAGAACCTGTATCACTGCTTCGGCTGCGATGCGGGCGGCTCGGTGCTGGACTGGGTGATGAAAACGGAAGGGTTAAGCCTGCACCGGGCGGTTGACCGCCTGCGCGGTGAGCTGGGTGTGGTGCCAGCGGCAGCGCCGTTGCCACCTGTTGCCGATATCACCGATGAGCAGGAAAGGCAGGCGTTACTGACACGCGTTATCGACTTCTATCACCATACGCTGCTGAATGCGCCGGAGGCCATCGCCTATCTGGAAAAGCGCCGCCTCAATCATCCTGAGTTAGTCGCTGCGTTTAAGCTGGGGTTCGCCAACCGCACGCTGGCGTATCGTCTGCTGCCGAAGAAACTCAAAGACGGTGCGGCCATCCGGGGTCAGTTGCAGGCGCTGGGGATAATGCGCTCGTCCGGGCATGAACATCTGGCTGGGTCATTAGTCGTTCCGGTTATCGATATCAACGGTCAGGTGCGTGAACTGTATGGCCGCAAGGTCAGCAGTGAGTTACGCAGAGGCACGCCGCTGCACCTGTATCTGCCGGGGCCACACGGCGGGGTGTGGAACGAGCAAGTATTAGTGGCGAGTAAGTCCGTTATCTTATGTGAATCCCTTATCGATGCGATGTCGTTCTGGGTAGCGGGTTATCGTAACGTGACGGCGGCGTATGGGGTCAGCGGGTTTACCGATGAGATGCGGCAAGCCTTTACCCGGCATGGTGTGAAGCAGGTGCTTATCGCGTTCGATAACGACGCGGCAGGCGATGAAGGCGCGGTAAAACTGGCTTCTGCGTTAGCCGCTGACGGCATCACGCCGTTCCGTATCGTGTTCCCGGCCGGGATGGATGCGAATGAATACCTGTGCAAGGTCTCAGAGCCGGAGCGGGCGTTCCGTGCCGTCGTGGAAGGTGCGCTACCGATGGGGGAGGCGGTCGGGGTTGAATCCGAGCCTGAACCCCCCTCTGTGCCACAACGGAAAGCTTCACCGCAACCGACCACATCCTTAGCGACGGGTGTGGCGGCGGAAAAAACGGCGCAGGTTGCCGAGCCGGGCGTGGTGGTTGACGTGTTACCGAACGGTGAGCTGGAGATAGCGCTGTCCGGCCAGCAATGGCGCATCCGGGGCATGGCGTCGGTGAAAGCGGGTAGCGGCGTGATGAAGGTGAACGCGCAGGTACTGGATACGGAAAGCGGCGTGGTGTTCGCCGACAGCGTGGACATGATGAGTGCGCGGAGCCGTGCAGGGTATGCGCGGTTGGCGGCCAGTGAACTGGGGCTGGCCGAAAGCGACATCAAACGGCACTTAGGTCGTGTACTGCTGGCACTGGAAAGTCATCTGAGCCAGCCGGAAACGGGTGATAACACCGCGCCGGAACTGGACGATGCCGCGAAAGCCGACGCGCTGGCGTTGCTGCGTGACCCTAACCTTATCGGCAGGCTGACCGATGACCTTGCCGCCTGTGGCGTGGTGGGGGAATCGACCAACTTAGTGGCGGGTTACTTAGCAGCAGTGTCGCGCAAGCTGGACAGGCCGTTAGCAGTGTTAATCCAGAGCAGTTCGGCAGCGGGCAAATCCTCCCTGATGGACGCCGTTCTTAACCTCATCCCACCGGAAGAACGCTTACAGTACAGCGCCATGACGGGACAAAGCCTGTTCTATCTGGGCGAAACCAACCTGCAACACAAGATACTGGCGATAGCGGAAGAAGAAGGTGTACGGCAGGCCGCGTATGCGCTCAAGCTGTTGCAGAGTGACGGGGAACTGACCATTGCTTCAACGGGCAAGGACGATGCCACAGGAAACCTCGTCACCAAACAATACACGGTAAAAGGCCCGGTGATGCTGATGTTAACCACCACGGCCATCGATGTGGATGAAGAGCTGCTGAACCGTTGTCTGGTGCTGACGGTGAATGAGAGCAGGGAGCAAACCGAGGCTATCCATGCCTTGCAGCGCCATAAACAGACGCTGGCAGGCTTGCTGATGGAGAACGAGAAAGGCTATCTGACTGAGTTGCACCAGAACGCCCAGCGGTTACTGAAACCGTTAAAGGTGGTGAACCCGTTCGCGTCACAGCTCACGTTCCTGAGCGACAAGACGCGCACCCGCCGCGACCATATGAAATACCTGACGCTTATCCAGTCAATCGCGCTGCTGCATCAGTACCAGCGGGACGTGAAGACGGTGGCGCACCGTGGCGCGGTTATCGAGTACATCGAGGTCGAGCGCTCGGATATCGT
>NZ_SMBY01000028.1 GCF_004342665.1 Samsonia erythrinae
GCACGCCTCCCCGAATCCGAGTTGCAGCACCTCAAAGCCGCCGTGCCGTTAGTGGAGGTGGTGCGTGCGCAGGGGCGGCAGGTGTTTAAGCGCGGCAAGGACTATGTGGTGCTGTGCCCGTTCCATCAGGAGAAAAACCCGTCCTGCGTTATCAGCCCGGAGAAGAACCTGTATCACTGCTTCGGCTGCGACGCAGGCGGCTCGGTGCTGGACTGGGTGATGAAAACGGAAGGGTTAAGCCTGCACCGGGCGGTTGACCGCCTGCGGGGTGAGCTGGGTGTGGTGCCAGCGGCAGCACCGTTGCCACCTGTTGCCGATATCGCCGATGAGCAGGAAAGGCAGGCGTTACTGACACGCGTTATCGACTTCTATCACCACACGCTGCTCAATGCGCCGGAGGCCATCGCCTATCTGGAAAAGCGCCGCCTCAACCATCCTGAGTTAGTCGCCCAGTTCCGTTTAGGGTTCGCCAACCGCACGCTGGCGTATCGTCTGCCACCGAAAAAACTGAAAGACGGCGCGGCCATCCGCAGCCAGTTGCAGGCGCTGGGGATAATGCGGCCATCCGGGCATGAACATCTGGCGGGGTCGCTCGTGGTGCCGGTTATCGACCTTAACGGTCAGGTACGGGAGCTGTATGGCCGCAAGGTCAGCAGTGAGTTACGCAGAGGCACGCCGCTGCACCTGTATCTGTCGGGGCCGCATGGCGGGGTGTGGAACGAGCCGGCGCTGGTTGCCAGTAAATCGGTCATCTTATGCGAATCGCTTATCGATGCGATGTCGTTCTGGGTGGCGGGTTATCGCAACGTGACGGCAGCCTATGGGGTAAACGGCGTTACCGATGAGATGCGGCAGGCGGTTATCCGCCACGGGGTAAAACAGGTGCTCATCGCGTTCGATAACGACGCGGCAGGCGATGAAGGCGCGGAAAAACTGGCTTCCGTGTTAGCCGCTGACGGCATCACGCCGTTCCGGGTGGTGTTCCCGGCTGGGATGGATGCGAATGAATACCTGTGTCAGGTGGCGGAGCCGGAAGCGGCGTTCGGGTTACTGGTTGACGGTGCGTTACCGATGGGGGAAGCGGTCGGGGTTGAATCCGAGCCAGAAACCACCGCTGTGCCACAACGGAAAGCCGCGCCACAACCTGAAAAACTGTCTCAGCCTGCTTCCTCTTTAGCGGCCGGGGTTGTGGTTGAAGCGTTGCCGAACGGTGAGCTGGAGATAGCGTTGTCCGGTCAGCAATGGCGTATCCGGGGCATGGCATCAGTGAAAGCGTGCAGCGGCGTGATGAAGGTGAACGCGCAGGTGCTGGATACGCAGAGCGGCGTAGTGTTCGCGGACAGCGTGGACATGATGAGTGCGCGGAGCCGGGCAGGCTATGCGCGGCTGGCCGCCTCGGAGCTGGGGTTGGCGGAAAGTGATGTTAAACGCAGTCTGGGACGGGTGCTGCTGGCGCTGGAAAACCACCTTGCCCAACCCGAAACCGCCAGTGACGCCACGCCGGAACTGGATGACGACGCCAAAGCGGACGCACTGGCGCTGCTGCGTGACCCGAACCTGATTAGCCGACTGACCGATGACCTTGCGGCCTGCGGCGTGGTCGGCGAATCAACCAACCTGGTGGCGGGGTATCTGGCGGCGGTGTCGCGCAAGCTGGACAGGCCGTTAGCGGTGTTAATCCAGAGCAGTTCGGCGGCGGGCAAATCAAGCTTAATGGATGCGGTGCTGAATCTCATCCCACCGGAAGAGCGGCTGCAATACTCGGCCATGACGGGACAGAGCCTGTTCTATCTGGGGGAAACGAACTTACAGCACAAGATACTGGCGATAGCGGAAGAAGAAGGGGTCAGGCAAGCCGCCTATGCACTGAAGCTGTTGCAGTCAGATGGTGAACTGACGATAGCGTCAACGGGCAAGGATGATGCCACAGGGAATCTGGTGACGAAGCAATATACGGTGAAAGGCCCGGTGATGCTGATGCTGACTACCACGGCCATCGACGTGGATGAAGAGCTGTTAAACCGCTGTCTGGTGCTCACCGTGAACGAGTCCCGCGAACAGACGGAAGCGATACACGCGTTGCAGCGGCATAAGCAGACGCTAGCCGGGTTGCTGATGGAGAACGAGAAAGGCTATCTGACCGAACTGTACCAGAATGCCCAGCGGTTACTGAAACCGTTAAAGGTGGTGAACCCGTTCGCGTCACAGCTCACGTTCCTGAGCGACAAGACGCGCACCCGCCGCGACCATAT
>NZ_SMBY01000029.1 GCF_004342665.1 Samsonia erythrinae
GGCCGAAAACGCTGTCTGAAAAGGGTGTTGCTTCAAGGGGTTAAGTGCGCTAAAAAGTACGACGGCGTCAGGATCGTCCCTATGACCCGATAGGGATAGCGGGGGGAGAGAACCTATATGCTTACGTTCAAAATCCGATTACGTGGGTTGATCCTCTGGGGTTAAGCCGATGCCCAGAGAAAACACCGGAGCGAGGTAATAACGCCCACAATGCAGCAAACTACCAAAAGCTAAAAGATTATTACGGACAGAGTGAAAAATATGGGGCGGGTGGTGTTAAAGAGCTTGAAAATGGTCGTTATCGTTTTTATGGGGAAATAAAACCATCAAGAACGCCCGGTGAAATGCAAGGTGCCAGATTGGTAAGAGAGTGGGATCCTGTCAGTGGTAATAAGAGGACATGGTACGAAACAGTAGATAATTCTGGACGTGTAAGAAGTGTTGCTCCCAAACCCGTAACACATGAGATGAATCATCATATATTTGATTCAAGTGGTAAATATATGGGGCGGAGGTGATGCATGAGAAAAATTCCAGAAAAAATTGATTTAATCAATAAGATACGTGGTCTTATTTCAGGCTGTGAAGACAGGAAATCTGTGTCTGAGTGGGCGTTTGATATTTACAACGATGACTCTCTGAGAATATCAGATCCAATAGTATCCAACTATCTAGAAATATTAGGGGCTGTAGATTTACCATCTTCGGATAGAGAGTATTTATATACAGAAAATGATTTCAATGAATGGATTAATGCATTGAGTGAATAAAAAAGCCGGAAGTGATCGCAAAGATCCTTCCGGCTTTTTTATTACCGGTCAGTTATCATCTGTAACCCCCGCCAGATCCAGTCCGCCGGGAAAGGCACTCAGCCACTCGGCGGCAGCGCGCTCGTCGAACGGGACCTTGCTCAACCCCGGCAGCATGAACCACAGTTCGCGGATATCCTGCGCGGTAATGACGAGGCAGCCCGGCATCACGCGCAGCTTGAGCGGCAGGCCGGTGGTGAATCCCGCCTCATCCAGCCACTTGCCGCTGATGTTGATAGCGGGCGTAGAGATATCGCCCTTGTTGGGCCGGTAGCCAACGCGCAGATAGCGCTCCGGCTGCGAGATTTTAAAAACGGTGGTGTCTGGCGTAGAATGCGCGTCAGCCATAGTCAACTCCTTGTCAGTTGCTTGTGGTTAGCGGGGTTGCCGTGTTCGCGCACGTCAGCCCCGCGCTAAAAAACCGTTTACGTTAGCGGCTCTTCTCCTGGTCAACAGGA
>NZ_SMBY01000030.1 GCF_004342665.1 Samsonia erythrinae
GGGTATCAGCGCTGGCTGCGAGGTTACCGCAAGGCGGACGGCCATCCGTTAACGGCGGGCAGTCAGCTTAACCGCCTGACGGGTATCCGGATGCTGTTCCGCTGGCTACTGAAGCGTCACGTTATCCTGTACAACCCGGCGGAAATGCTGACCTTACCGAAAGAAGAGAAGCGGCTGCCGGCACAGGTGCTGAGCGTGGAGGAAACGTGCAACGTGTTGCAGGCGATGGAGAGCGGCACGGTTATCGGGCTGCGTAACCGGGTGATACTGGAAGTGCTGTGGAGCAGCGGCGTCAGGCGTGCAGAAGCGGTGAGCCTGATGCTGAGCGATATCGACCTGAGCCGGGGAGTGATGGTGGTGCGTCAGGGCAAGGGGAATAAAGACCGGGTGGTGCCGATGGGTGAACGGGCGTGCAAGTGGCTGGTACGCTACCTGAACCATGCGCGGCCTGAACTGGCGAAACGCTATGACAGCGGCCACCTGTTTATCAGCCACAAAGGAAAAGGACTGGCGCGGGTGACGCTGACGCAGATGGCGGGGAAAGCCATCCGGGAAACGGGCCACCTTGATAAACCGGGGGCGTGCCATGTGTTCCGGCACTCGATGGCGACGCAGATGCTGGAGAACGGCGCGGACACGCGACACATCCAGGCAATACTCGGCCATGAGAAGCTGGAGACGACACAAATCTACACGCGGGTCGCTATCGGTCACTTGCAGAAGGTGCATGAACAGACGCATCCGGCAGAGCGGAAACCGAAGCCCCGGCGTCGAAGGAAACGCAAACCGGATGAGACTAAGCCGGACGCTACTGTGCAGCCGGACAGCCCGCAAAAGTAGCGCCTTCTCTTCAACATCGCAGGACGGTGCAGGGCAGCAAGCCCTCGTCCCTGCGGGCTTACTGCCTTGTTCAGCTAAGGTGCCCCGGCGGTAAATGTCGCCCGGCCAGCGCTCACCGTCATCACTCTCTGCAAGCATCGTTGCTGGCCGTTCGTCATTCAACATAATGTGGCATTACGCGAAAGCCGCTGAACGCGGCCAACGCGTAACACACATTATGTCGGCGCCGGGCAGG